>NZ_BAAGWT010000012.1:0-1670 GCF_054780215.1 Leifsonia lichenia | reverse complement strand
GGTGTGGTCGAGTGCGCACGGGTACTTGAATGCGCCGGTGTCGGGGCTGACGGGTTTGACGCAGTTAGGGGCTCGCGCGTACGACCCGGTGTTGGGCCGGTTCGTGTCGGTGGATCCGGTGCTCGCGCCGGACAATCCGCAGCAGAACAACGGGTACTCGTATGCGCACAACAATCCGGTCACGCAAAGTGATCCGAGTGGGTACATTCCCTATACGCCTGGCTACACTCCAGGATTCATGAATATCCCCCAGCAGAGTTTGAAGGATCGCGAGGCGGGTACTCTGCCCAGTCCAGGGGGTGGCTGGTACCCGCCTGCTCCGTCGAGCTCAGCAAAGGGCGGCAAGGGTAAGCCCGCTTCATCGAATAGCCCGGCTGCCAAGCAGGCCGTATGCCAGATGATGGTCGGATACTGCGGAGGTACCCCGACGGCTAGCAAAGTGCAGCAGTCGCTGTGCGTTGCCGGAGTTGCGGGATGTAAGGGCTCGCGACTGTCGAACCTCATCGTCTCAACGCCGTTGCCAACAGTCATGGCGTGCATTGGCGGAAGCGTCGGCATGCTGGTTGGAGCCGCTGGGGTGTCGGCGTGTGTCGTGTACGTCCCCGGACCTGATCCGTTAGACAGCTTCAAGTTCACGGCAACTGTTGACGGCGAAATGGGGGCGACTACCTCGGGCCCAACAAAAGCCAACAAGATCGGTGCGAACGTGAACGTTTCGATAGGCCTGTCCAACGCGACAAAAATATCAGATTTGGCCGGTCCCGCGCGGGTCGTCGACATATCAGCAGGCGTTGGAAAGATCGGTATCGGTATGCAAACCTCGACCTCATCAAATGACGATGGAGAAGAGATTTGGGTTCGCACGGTCGGCTGGTATCCAGGGCTGGGCTTCGGTGTGACCGACGGACATGGTTATACGGTGGTGTCGCCATGAATGTCGCTCTCCGCGGACCCCTTCGCGACCTCTTATTCCTCGCCATTTCGGTGATCTTCAACTTGATTATCGCGACGCACGCCGTGATTCATGTATTCGCCTCCGATTCAGCGTCGCAATTCGGCTACGTTGTCGCATCCCTTGCGATGGTCGCGGCGTACGCTGCAACTCGTTTGGTTTGGTGGCTGTTTACGGGGACCTCGGTCGAACAGCCACCGATGTGGAGCAGATTCGTGCGGTCTTGGCTTGTTGCCGCGGCAGTCGCAGGAGTACTTTTCGTCTTCGCGGTGAGTTTGTTGTTTGCTTTGAAGTTCTCGGAAACCGCAGGGCACGAAGTGTTCTCCGATGGGACTAATTTTTGGTCATGGACCGACGGGGGTGCGCGGCAGGCGGCCACCGTTGGGCAGTATGAGGCGTACTCGAGAGCAATCGGATTCGTGGCCTTCGTAGTCGCGGCGGTATTCGGCGGCCTTTTCCAGGTTTGGTTGGCGGTATCGCTCATCAGGCCCGGCTACATCACCCAACTGTTCTTTCATCCTCTTTCGACGCTCTCCGGGCGTCGCGAAACAAAGGTTAGCCGGGACAATTGGTACTGGGGTGACTAGTAGCTTGACCGCTGAACGATGAATTTCGAGAACACTGTGAAAAGCGATGCGCCGGTTTGTCGGGGGATGCGAACGGTTCGCGGGATTTGGCTGTGGCGGTGGCGGATGGGAAGGTGTCGCGTCGGTGGTCT
>NZ_BAAGWT010000011.1:0-5472 GCF_054780215.1 Leifsonia lichenia | reverse complement strand
TCAACAGCGTGCACAATGTCAAATGCCAAAAACCTCGTGTTCAGCTTCGGCTGGGCAAGAGATTCCTTTGGATTAGATACAGAATGTCAGTAGATATTCGAAACTAGTCAGATCAACTCGCGGGGAGAACAGGCCTATTCCGGTCCGCTTCTCGCACAATGTTTCCCGGTCGCTTGCGGCCGTGGAGCTAAACATTTACGGAGAGTTTGATCCTGGCTCAGGACGAACGCTGGCGGCGTGCTTAACACATGCAAGTCGAACGATGAACCTGGAGCTTGCTCTGGGGGATTAGTGGCGAACGGGTGAGTAACACGTGAGTAACCTGCCCTTGACTCTGGGATAACCTCCGGAAACGGAAGCTAATACCGGATATGACGTACGGAGGCATCTCCTGTGCGTGGAAAGAATTTCGGTCAAGGATGGACTCGCGGCCTATCAGGTAGTTGGTGAGGTAACGGCTCACCAAGCCTACGACGGGTAGCCGGCCTGAGAGGGTGACCGGCCACACTGGGACTGAGACACGGCCCAGACTCCTACGGGAGGCAGCAGTGGGGAATATTGCACAATGGGCGCAAGCCTGATGCAGCAACGCCGCGTGAGGGACGACGGCCTTCGGGTTGTAAACCTCTTTTAGTAGGGAAGAAGCGAAAGTGACGGTACCTGCAGAAAAAGCACCGGCTAACTACGTGCCAGCAGCCGCGGTAATACGTAGGGTGCAAGCGTTGTCCGGAATTATTGGGCGTAAAGAGCTCGTAGGCGGTTTGTCGCGTCTGCTGTGAAAACCCGAGGCTCAACCTCGGGCCTGCAGTGGGTACGGGCAGACTAGAGTGCGGTAGGGGAGAATGGAATTCCTGGTGTAGCGGTGGAATGCGCAGATATCAGGAGGAACACCGATGGCGAAGGCAGTTCTCTGGGCCGTAACTGACGCTGAGGAGCGAAAGCGTGGGGAGCGAACAGGATTAGATACCCTGGTAGTCCACGCCGTAAACGTTGGGCGCTAGATGTGGGGACCATTCCACGGTTTCCGTGTCGCAGCTAACGCATTAAGCGCCCCGCCTGGGGAGTACGGCCGCAAGGCTAAAACTCAAAGGAATTGACGGGGGCCCGCACAAGCGGCGGAGCATGCGGATTAATTCGATGCAACGCGAAGAACCTTACCAAGGCTTGACATATACGAGAACGGGCCAGAAATGGTCAACTCTTTGGACACTCGTAAACAGGTGGTGCATGGTTGTCGTCAGCTCGTGTCGTGAGATGTTGGGTTAAGTCCCGCAACGAGCGCAACCCTCGTTCTATGTTGCCAGCACGTAATGGTGGGAACTCATAGGAGACTGCCGGGGTCAACTCGGAGGAAGGTGGGGATGACGTCAAATCATCATGCCCCTTATGTCTTGGGCTTCACGCATGCTACAATGGCCGGTACAAAGGGCTGCAATACCGTAAGGTGGAGCGAATCCCAAAAAGCCGGTCTCAGTTCGGATTGAGGTCTGCAACTCGACCTCATGAAGTCGGAGTCGCTAGTAATCGCAGATCAGCAACGCTGCGGTGAATACGTTCCCGGGCCTTGTACACACCGCCCGTCAAGTCATGAAAGTCGGTAACACCCGAAGCCGGTGGCCTAACCCTTGTGGAAGGAGCCGTCGAAGGTGGGATCGGTGATTAGGACTAAGTCGTAACAAGGTAGCCGTACCGGAAGGTGCGGCTGGATCACCTCCTTTCTAAGGAGCATCTGGCACTCTCGGGTGTCCAGGCGCCGGATCTGAGCGAATGTCTCAGCCGGTTAGCTCATGGGTGGAACATTGACATTGGTGTGGAGCTGAATGGCTCGAACTCAGTACGTCTCTTTTGGAGATAGGAACGGTTCGGACTGGGAGGTTCTGCACAGGCACGCTGTTGGGTCCTGAGGGACCGGGCCTCGCTTCGTTCGGAGCGGGAAACGAACCTCTGGACCTTTTCTTGTTGGGCATGACTTGCCTGGCGGAGAGGGTACCGCCCGTACTTTGAGAACTACACAGTGGACGCGAGCATCTTAGATTCGAGACTTTCGGGTCTCGGATCACAAGATCAAACAGCATTCCTTTCGGGGAGTGCTGGTAGATCATTGGTCAATCTGCTCACCCTTTGAGGGTGAGTCGATCGATTCTAAAACTCATGTGATTTCAAGTTTCTAAGAGCAAACGGTGGATGCCTTGGCATCTGGAGCCGAAGAAGGACGTAGTAATCTGCGATAAGCCTCGGGGAGTTGATAAACGAACTTTGATCCGAGGATTTCCGAATGGGGAAACCCCGCTGGGCCCTTTGGGTGACCCAGTGACTCCCGCCTGAATATATAGGGCGGGTAGAGGGAACGTGGGGAAGTGAAACATCTCAGTACCCACAGGAAGAGAAAGCAAAAGCGATTCCGTTAGTAGTGGCGAGCGAAACCGGATCAGGCTAAACCGATCATGTGTGATAGCCGGCAGGCGTTGCATGGTCGGGGTTGTGGGACTTTTCTGCTGCTTCTGCCGAACAGCGAACGTTACAGAGGAATATAGGCGAATGGTTTTGAAAGGCCAGTCATAGAGGGTGCCAACCCCGTAGCCGAAATGTTCTGATGGCGTGAAGAGTATCCCAAGTAGCACGGGGCCCGAGAAATCCCGTGTGAATCTGTCAGGACCACCTGATAAGCCTAAATACTCCCAGATGACCGATAGCGGACAAGTACCGTGAGGGAAAGGTGAAAAGTACCCCGGGAGGGGAGTGAAATAGTACCTGAAACCGTTTGCTTACAAACCGTTGGAGCCTCCTTGTAGGGGTGACAGCGTGCCTTTTGAAGAATGAGCCTGCGAGTTAGCGATATGTGGCGAGGTTAACCCGTGAGGGGTAGCCGTAGCGAAAGCGAGTCTGAATAGGGCGATTCAGTCGCATGTCCTAGACCCGAAGCGAAGTGATCTATCCATGGCCAGGTTGAAGCGACGGTAAGACGTCGTGGAGGACCGAACCCACTTAGGTTGAAAACTGAGGGGATGAGCTGTGGATAGGGGTGAAAGGCCAATCAAACTTCGTGATAGCTGGTTCTCTCCGAAATGCATTTAGGTGCAGCGTTGCGTGTTTCTTGCCGGAGGTAGAGCTACTGGATGGCCGATGGGCCCCAAAAGGTTACTGACGTCAGCCAAACTCCGAATGCCGGTAAGTGAGAGCGCAGCAGTGAGACGGTGGGGGATAAGCTTCATCGTCGAGAGGGAAACAACCCAGACCACCAACTAAGGTCCCTAAGCGCGTGCTAAGTGGGAAAGGATGTGGAGTTGCACAGACAACCAGGAGGTTGGCTTAGAAGCAGCCACCCTTGAAAGAGTGCGTAATAGCTCACTGGTCAAGTGATTCCGCGCCGACAATGTAACGGGGCTCAAGCACGCCACCGAAGTTGTGGCATTGACATTAGTGGTAGGCCTTCGTGGTCCAGCCGTGTTGATGGGTAGGAGAGCGTCGTGTGGCGAGTGAAGCGGCGGTGTGAACCAGCCGTGGACGCTACACGAGTGAGAATGCAGGCATGAGTAGCGAAAGACGGGTGAGAAACCCGTCCTCCGAAAGACCAAGGGTTCCAGGGCCAGGCTAATCCGCCCTGGGTAAGTCGGGACCTAAGGCGAGGCCGACAGGCGTAGTCGATGGACAACGGGTTGATATTCCCGTACCGGCGAAGAACCGCCCAAGCTAATCCAGTAATGCTAAGTGTCTGAATCCCCGTGATCGAGGCCTTCGGGCTGAGACGTGTGGGCCTAGCACACGACCCTATGCTGGTGCGGCTAGCGTATTAACAGGTGTGACGCAGGAAGGTAGCCGAGCCGGGCGATGGTTGTCCCGGTCTAAGTGTGTAACCCGAGAGATAGGCAAATCCGTCTCTCATACAGGGCCAGGCACGATGGGTAGTCTTAAGTGACGAAATCGGTGATCCTATGCTGCCAAGAAAAGCATCGACGCGAGGTTCCAGCCGCCCGTACCCCAAACCGACTCAGGTGGTCAGGTAGAGAATACCAAGGAGATCGAGAGAATCGTGGTTAAGGAACTCGGCAAAATGCCCCCGTAACTTCGGGAGAAGGGGGGCCTGAGGCGTGAACGGACTTGCTCCGGGAGCGTTTGACGGCCGCAGAGACCAGTGGGAAGCGACTGTTTACTAAAAACACAGGTCCGTGCTAAGTCGCAAGACGATGTATACGGACTGACGCCTGCCCGGTGCTGGAAGGTTAAGAGGAACGGTTAGCCGCAAGGCGAAGCTGAGAATTTAAGCCCCAGTAAACGGCGGTGGTAACTATAACCATCCTAAGGTAGCGAAATTCCTTGTCGGGTAAGTTCCGACCTGCACGAATGGCGTAACGACTTCCCAGCTGTCTCAACCGCGAACTCGGCGAAATTGCACTACGAGTAAAGATGCTCGTTACGCGCAGCAGGACGGAAAGACCCCGTGACCTTTACTACAGCTTGGTATTGGTGTTCGGTGTGGCTTGTGTAGGATAGGTGGGAGACTGTGAAGCGGGCACGCTAGTGTTCGTGGAGTCATTGTTGAAATACCACTCTGGTCACTCTGGATATCTAACTTCGAACCGTAATCCGGTTCAGGGACAGTGCCTGGTGGGTAGTTTAACTGGGGCGGTTGCCTCCCAAAAAGTAACGGAGGCGCCCAAAGGTTCCCTCAACCTGGTTGGCAATCAGGTGTCGAGTGTAAGTGCACAAGGGAGCTTGACTGTGAGACTGACAAGTCGAGCAGGGACGAAAGTCGGGACTAGTGATCCGGCAGTGGCTTGTGGAAGCGCTGTCGCTCAACGGATAAAAGGTACCTCGGGGATAACAGGCTGATCTTGCCCAAGAGTCCATATCGACGGCATGGTTTGGCACCTCGATGTCGGCTCGTCGCATCCTGGGGCTGGAGTAGGTCCCAAGGGTTGGGCTGTTCGCCCATTAAAGCGGTACGCGAGCTGGGTTTAGAACGTCGTGAGACAGTTCGGTCCCTATCCGCTGCGCGCGTAGGAAATTTGAAAGGATCTGACCCTAGTACGAGAGGACCGGGTTGGACGAACCTCTGGTGTGTCAGTTGTTCCGCCAGGAGCACCGCTGATTAGCTACGTTCGGGATGGATAACCGCTGAAAGCATCTAAGCGGGAAGCCGGCCTTGAGATGAGATTTCCATGCCTTCGGGCGAGAGGCTCCCAGCTAGACTACTGGGTTGATAGGCCGGATGTGGAAGTGGGGACTAAAGACCCATGGAGCTGACCGGTACTAATAAGCCGATAACTTGATAATCACTACTCACACACATGTTGTAAGGCTGGTGTGTGAGGCCAAAGATTGCTTGCGTCCACTATGTGGTTCTCGATGTACGGTCGAGAACCGAACCAATCAGCAGATTGGTCCGTTCACTTTGATACATCAATAGTGTTTCGGCGGCCATAGCGAGAGGGAAACGCCCGGTCACATTCCGAACCCGGAAGCTAAGACTCT
>NZ_BAAGWT010000010.1:0-378081 GCF_054780215.1 Leifsonia lichenia | reverse complement strand
CAACCCCACCAACGACGTAGGCTGGGCAACGATCCCGCCACCCAACAGGAGAAGTCGTGAGCGACACACCGGCAGACGACCAGCGAGACGCGCGCAGCGCCGACAATCGAGGCGGCGCATCCGGTGCGCGCTCGGGTGGTTCGCGAGGTGACGGACCGCGCCGCTCCGACAATGGGACCGGGCGCCCGAACCAGGGTGGCCGCGGAGGGGCGGACGGTTACCGTGGCTCCAGCTCGCGCGATGGTCAGCGATCGGGCGGCGGATACAGCGGCGACCGTGCACCGCGCGACGGTGGCCGGAACGGCGAGCGCTCTGGCGGATACCGTGGCGACCGCTCTCCACGCGATGGGGCGGCCCGCGACGGAGCGCAGCGCGATGGCTATCGGGGCAACCGAGACTCGGCGCCGCGTGACGGATATCGCGGTCGTGACGGTGGCTCGAATGGTGCTGAGCGCGGTGGCAGGGATGCAGGTTCGCGTGATGGCTATCGCGGCGACCGCGCCCCGCGTGACGGTTACCGGGGTGACCGCGCTCCGCGCGAGGGTGGTTCGCGTGGTGGCTATCAGGGTGACCGTGCTCAGCGGGACGGGGCTCCGCGCGACGGATACCGCGGTGACCGCGCTCCGCGCGAGGGCGGGAACCGTGGGGGCGCGCCGCGTGACGGCGAGCGTTCCGGGGGCTACCGCGGCAACAGTGGTGCCGGTGCTCCCCGCACTGGTGGTTCGCGCGATGGGTATCGGGGTGACCGTGACCGTGACCGCGCTCCGCGTGAGGGTGCTCCGCGTGACGGATACCGCGGTGACCGTGCGCCGCGTGACGGCGAGCGTTCCGGGGGCTACCGCGGCAACAGCGGTGCCGGCGCTCCCCGCACTGGTGGTTCGCGCGATGGGTATCGGGGTGACCGCGCTCCGCGCGAGGGTGCTCCGCGTGAGGGTGGTTCGCGCGACGGATACCGTGGAGCGAGTTCGCGGGACGGGCAGCGGGGCGGTGCTCCTTCTGGTGGGCGTGGGGGCGCATCCCGTGGCTACGACCGGGACGGCGGCGGACGCGGCAATGGTCGCGACAGTCGCGATGGACGGGACGGAGGTCGCGGCGACAAGCTGTGGACCAGGGACGGTCGACCAGCACGCGGCGACCGTGACGCGAGGGACTACGAGCGGGAGCTCACCGAAGAAGAGCGCATGGCGCGCGAGCTGCGGTCGGTTCGCCCGCGGCATGACGACCCGGAGATTCCCGAGTCGGTGCAGGCGCGCGACCTCGACAAGGGTGCGCGCGTTGAGCTGAAGACACTGAGCAAGGACAACGCCGACTGGGTGGCGCGTCACCTGGTGATGGCCGCGCAGCTGATCGAGGAAGATCCGGAGCAGGCTCACACGCACGCGCTCTCCGCAGCGCGGAGGGCGGGGCGCATCGCGGTCGTTCGCGAGACGCTCGCCATCACCGCATACGCGACGGGTGACTACGCCCTGGCCCTGAGGGAACTGCGCACGTACCGGCGCATCTCCGGTTCCAACGACCAGCTTCCGCTGATGGTGGACAGTGAACGCGGGGTCGGGCGTCCGGATCGGGCGCTCGAACTCGGACGTTCCGTCGACAGGTCCACGCTGCCGAACGATGTGCAGGTGTCGCTCGCTATCGCGATGTCCGGAGCCCGCCTCGACCTCGAGCAGCCGGAAGCAGCGCTGGCCGAACTCGAGATTCCCCAGCTCGACCCGAACAGGGCGTTTAGCTGGAGCCCCGACCTGTTCCACGCATACGCCGACGTGCTCGGCGAACTCGGGCGCGCCGAAGATTCCGAGGTATGGCGTGAGCGCGCCACCCGGGCGGAAGAGGCGATCGGCGACGCGCTGTCGATGGACGAGCACGAGACCGTGGATGTCATCGAGGAAGAGTACGAGTTCGACGTCGACGGCGAGGACAGCATCGCGATCGGCGACGCAGGTTCCGTGGACGAGGACGCGGACATCGTGCTTGAACTCGAGGACGACGCGGAACTCGAAGTCGCCGAGCCTGCCGACGAAGACGATGTGGAACTCGAAGTCGCCGAGCCTGCCGACGAAGACGACGTGGAACTCGACGGCGCCGAGCCTGCCGCCGAGGGCGGCGACGCGGGGCCGGCTGACGACACTGACCAGGACGACGCGGAGGACGACACGACCGATGGCCATGTTTCGCCGGAGCGCTAAGACCGTGACCCCCCTCGACGGAGTCGATCTGGTGTTGGCCGATCTCGACGGAGTTGTGTACAAGGGCCCCGATGCGATCCCGCACGCGGTGGAAAGCCTCAACCGGGTCGCCGAAACCGTGCGAGTCGGTTACATCACCAACAACGCATCCCGCACTGACGCATCCGTTGCCGGGCACCTCACCGATCTCGGCCTGAACGTGCAGCCGGCGGATGTGGTGACCTCGCCGCAGGCGGCCGTGCGGCTGCTTGCACAGCACGTGCCAGCCGGAGCGACCATCCTGGTCATCGGCGGCGACGGCCTGGTCGACGAGGTGCAGAAGGGCGGATTCGCGGTGACGCGATCAGCCGATGACGAGCCGGCAGCCGTGATCCAGGGCTTCGCGCCCGAGGTCGGTTGGACGCAGCTCGCCGAAGCGGCGTTCGCGCTGCAGGGCAGGTCGGACGAGGAGCGGCCCTGGGTCGCCACGAACACCGATTGGACCATCCCCGTCGCCCGCGGGATCGCCCCGGGCAACGGCACTCTGGTCTCGGCCGTGCACACCGCGGCGGGACGGCTCCCGATCGTGGCGGGCAAGCCGGAGGTCGCGATCTTCGAGGAGGCGGTCACGCGCTTCGGTGCGTCGAAAGCCCTGTTCATCGGCGACCGGCTCGACACCGACATCCTCGGCGCCAATCGCGCGGGAATCGACTCGGTCTTGGTGCTGACCGGGGTCGATCGCGCCAAGCAGTTGATCGCAGCGGATGCGAACTCTCGACCAACGTACATCCTCGGCGACCTGCGCGGGCTGAGCGAGCCGTACCCGGCGACCGAGTTCAGCAAAGACGGTCGCACCGCCACCGTGGGGAAAGCATCCGTGTCGATCGACGGCAACGATGTGCGCATCCAGAGCGAGGGCGATGACGAGCTGAACCTGCTGCGCGCTGCGTGCGCAGCGATCTGGGGTTCCGGTCGCGCGATCTACGGGCTCGAGGTTCCGGAGCGGCTGTACAGCTGAGGTGTCAGAGCGCTGTCGCCCTCTCGACGAGGCGGTAGCAGCGGCGGACGCGGTCGAGCCACCAGTCGCGACGGTCGTCGTCGGCCGCGAGAGCGTCGAGACGCGCAGCGGAGACGGTCGGGCGGACCACGGGGATGCTCCCGCCGACCGGGCGGAGCGGTTCGTCGGTGACGTCGTCGACGAACATCGCGGCCGTGCCGAGACCGCAGTCGAATTCGAGCTGGGGGATTGCGGCGGCGAGATGCGCGCCCATTGCGATGCCCACGGAGGTATCGATCGCGCTGGAGACGACGACAGGCAGACCGGCCTCCGCGACGATGCGCAGCGCCGAGTGGATGCCGCCGAGCGGTTGTGCCTTGACGACCAGAACGTCCGCGGCGCCCGCGCGAGCGACGGCGAGAGGATCGCTGGCCTTTCGCACGCTCTCGTCTGCGGCGATCGGAACATCCATGTATGCGGTTCGGCGACGGATCTCGGCCAGCTCCTCGACGGAGGCGCACGGCTGCTCCACGTACTCGAGGTCGAAGGGGGCGAGCGCGTGGATCGCGTGCTCGGCCTCGTCGACGTTCCAGAGGGTGTTCGCGTCGATGCGGATGCGCCCCTCAGGGCCGAGGTGGTCGCGAACGGCACGAACGCGTGCGATGTCGTCCGTGAGCGTCTGGCCGGGCTCGGCGACCTTGACCTTGGCCGTCCTCGCGCCGGGGTAGCGGTCGAGGACCCCTGCAACCTGGTCGGCAGCGACGGCTGGGACGGTCGCATTGACCGGGATGCGATCGCGCAGCGCGGGAGGGGTGGCGCGCCAGCCGAAGTCGATGGCGGCGTGCAGCCAGTGGGCTGCCTCAGCGTCCCCGTACTCGACGAAGGGGGAGAACTCGGTCCAGCCCTCTTGACCCTCGAACAGCACCGCTTCGCGGATGGTGATTCCGCGGAACTTCGAGGTCATCGGCAGCGCGACGACACGAGCAGTTTTCAACAGGTCGGCGAGCTCGGGCAACATTCCACAAGTCTTGCACGGCCGATCCGCGCCGCGACGGTGAACCGTAGGCTGGGGGCATGGCAAAAGCAGTCTCAGAGATCTTCGACCAGAGCGCGTGGAACGAGGTCGCCGGCTTCGAGGAGCTGACCGACATCACGTACCATCACGACGTCGCCGGGCGGGTGGCACGCGTGGCGTTCAACAGGCCAGAGGTGCGCAACGCGTTCCGGCCGCACACGGTAGACGAGCTCTATGCAGCGCTGGAGGACGCACGCACCAACCCGCGGATCGGCGTCGTGATGCTGACGGGAAACGGGCCAAGTGCGAAAGACGGTGGGTGGGCGTTCTGCTCGGGAGGCGACCAGCGCATCCGGGGTCGCGACGGGTACAAGTATGCGGAGGGGGAGACGGCGTCCGGCATCGACGCTGCGCGCAGCGGGCGACTGCACATCCTGGAGGTGCAGCGGCTCATCCGGTTCATGCCGAAGGTCGTCATCGCGGTCGTTCCCGGATGGGCGGCGGGCGGCGGCCACTCGCTGCACGTGGTCTGCGACCTGACCATCGCGAGTGCGGAGCACGGGCGATTCAAGCAGACGGACGCGGATGTCGGCTCGTTCGACGCCGGGTACGGCAGCGCGTACTTCGCCAGGCAGATCGGTCAGAAAAACGCTCGGGAGGTGTTCTTCCTGGCAAGGGAGTACTCGGCGCAGCGCGCGTACGAGATGGGCGCGGTGAACGCGGTCGTGCCGCACACGGAGCTGGAGCGCACGGCGCTGGAGTGGGCCAACGAGATCCTAACCAAGTCGCCGACGGCCATTCGGATGCTGAAGTTCGCGTTCAACGCGGTGGATGACGGGCTGGTGGGGCAGCAGGTGTTCGCCGGGGAGGCGACGCGGCTGGCGTACGGCACGGACGAGGCGGTCGAGGGGCGCGACTCGTTCCTGGAGAAGCGGGACCCGGACTGGTCGCCGTTCCCCTGGCAGTTCTGAGCGGGGCGTGGTGCGGGCTCTGGTGCAGACGGGTGTGCGGGTGATGATGGCCGCGGGGAGGATGCGGTGACGCGGGCGCTGCGGGTGGTGGACTCCGGGCGTCCGGAGGAGGTGTACGAAGCGCTGAATGAGGCGCTTGGCGGTGGCGGAGCAGCCGTCGTGCCGCGCGAGGGCGGCGGTGGCGGCGTGGGCGCGTGGCCGGGCGCGGATGAACGGGTGGCGCAGAACGTGGCGCTGGTGATCGAGACGTCGGGATCGACGGGGGTGCCGAAGCGTGTGGCGCTGTCGGCCGATGCTCTGCTCGCGAGTGCTGCCGCATCGGCCGGGGCGATGGGCGGACAGGGACAGTGGATGCTCGCGTTGCCCGCCCACTATGTGGCCGGTGCGCAAGTGCTCGTGCGCTCGCTCGCGGCAGGAACGGAGCCGGTGTACTACGGCGACGGACACTTCGACCCTGTGCGGTTCGCGGAGGCGGCCGGTCGGCTGCAGCACGATCTACGGTTCGTGTCCCTGGTGCCCGTGCAGCTCGCGAGACTGGTGGCGGCGCACGAAGCCGACGACAGATCGGTGGGGGACGCACTGCAGAGGTTCGACGGAATCCTGGTCGGCGGCCAGGCGCTGACCTCGGAACTGCGGGAGCGCGCGCTGGCGGCGGGGGTGCGCATCCTGAGCACCTATGGGTCGAGTGAGACGGCGGGCGGGTGCGTGTATGACGGGCGTCCGATCGGGACGACCAGCGTGCGGGCGATCGACGGGATGCTCGAGATCGCCGGTCCTGTGCTCGCGGAGGGCTACCTGGGCGACCAGGAGAGGACAGCGGCGATGTTCCACGAGGCCGACGGACAGCGGTGGTATCGCACCGGCGACCTCGGGCGGGTGGACGACGAAGGACTGGTGACCGTGCTCGGACGCGCGGACAATGTCATCACCTCCGGCGGAGAGAAGGTGCTGCTCGACGCCGTCGAGGGTGCGGTGCGGGCGCTGGACGGGTTCGGCGGGGCGGTCGTGGTCGCCGTGGACGATGCGGAGTGGGGGCAGGTGCCGGTCGTGGTCGTCGAACGCAACAGCGTCGCAGCGTCGACCGCGCTCGCCGCGGTGCGCGCCAGCGTATCCGAGAAGGTCGGGCGGGCCGCCGCCCCGGCGGCCATCGTGCAGGTGGATGCGCTCCCTCACCTCAGCAGCGGCAAGCCGGACCGGGTGGCGGCGCGGCAGATCGCCGCGGACGAAACGGCATAGCCGTTGTTGTTACGATTCGCTCTGTGATGAGTCAGAACAAGCCACGAATGCAACGGATGACGCCGGCGCAGCGCCGCAACGGCGGCAAGCCTGGACGTCCCGGGGCAGCGAAGGTCAAGGTCAAACCGGCGACCGCATCCGACTGGATCGCCGGGGCCCGGCTGCGCACCCTTCCGCTGGCGATCGCTCCGGTCATCATCGGTGTCGGCGCGGCGAAGGTGGCGGACGGCGCAGGCATCTGGCACCCCGTGCGTGCGCTGCTGTGCCTCGCGGTGGCGGTGTTCCTGCAGATCGGCGTCAACTACGCGAACGACTACTCCGACGGCATCCGCGGAACCGACCAGTTCCGTGTCGGGCCCAGCAGACTGACCGGCTCGGGCAAGGCGGCGCCCAGGCGTGTTCTCACGGTCGCGCTGGTCTTCTTCGCGCTCGGCGCGGTCGCCGGGCTGGCGCTCGTGCTGCTCACCCAGCACTGGTGGGTGCTCATCGTCGGAGCCGCTGCCATCGTCGCGGCTTGGTTCTACACGGGAGGCAAGCGGCCGTACGGATACTTCGGGCTCGGCGAGGTGTTCGTGTTCCTGTTCTTCGGGCTGGTCGCCACGGCCGGGACCACGTACATGCTGGCGGGCATCGTGAACCAGGAGGCGTGGTTCGGCGCCGTCATCGCCGGACTGATCGCCTGCGCGGTTCTCATGGTGAACAACATCCGCGACATCGGGCCGGACAAGCAGGCGGGCAAGCGGACGCTCGCCGTTCTGCTCGGCAACGTCGCATCCCGCATCGTCTTCTGCGTGCTGCTGCTGGTGCCGTTCGTCATCCTGGCGGTGCTCGCCCTGCTCTACCCGTTCGCCTGGTTCGGGATGTTCGCCCTGCTGGCAGCGCTGCCCGCCTGCGTCATCACGCTGTTCGCCAAGACGCCGCGCGAGCTGGTCACCGCGCTGCAACTGACCAGCTTCACCGGGCTGCTGGTCGCGCTGGCACTGGGAGCCGCATACGCGTTCTGACACGGGAAGGCGTCAGCGGGAAGGCGCCAGGGGGAAGGCGTCAGGGGGAAGGCGTCAGGGGAGCGGAGCTCGGAGTTGCGGGCTCAGGAGGCCTTGTCGGTGCGTTCCGGGTGCTCGGCGGCGTCGACGACCGCGTCTTCGGCGTCGTCGTCGACGGTCGTGGCCGGCTTGTCGCGGTGGCGAGCGGCGTAGAGGTCCGTGGAAACGGCGTTGCGCGGCTTGCTGAGGAAGATGTACGAAAGGCAGAGCCCGATGAGTGCCGCCGCGATGACCGCGATCCACCAGTCGATGCGCAGCACCAGCAGAATCGCGAGCGGGATCGCGAACAACAGGAGGCGGAGCACCGAATAAGTGACCCAGGAGGGAATGCGTTTCACCCTCCCAGCTTAGAGACACTCTCTGAGAGTTACGATTGACACATGGTTCGCCTCTGGATAGTCCTCGGCGTCGCTGCCGCGGTTTTCTACATCTATTCCGTGGCAGACTGCGCCTTCTTCGACCGTTCCCGGGTGCGCGGCCTTCCCAAGCCCGTGTGGCTTCTCGTCATCATCCTGTTCCCGGTCATCGGCGGGGTGCTCTGGTTCCTCATCGGACGCGGTCGACGCAAGAACGGCATCGGCCGACGCACCGTCGCACCGGACGACGACCCCGAATTCCTGAAGCGCCTCCGCGTCGACCATGACCAGGAAGAGCGCATCCGGCAACTGGAGAAGGAACTCGCCGAACTCGATGACAACGGACCAGACAACGACCAAACCGGCCGCCGGGATGGGTGAACCCACCGCACAGCCCGCCCGCACGGGAAACCCCGCCACCGACTACTCCATCGCACTCCTCACCGCGCTCGTGCGCGCTGGCGTGCGCGACCTCATCGTCAGTCCCGGCTCGCGCTCCCAAGCGCTCGCGCTCGTAGCAGCCGAACTCGAACGCTCCGGCTCCGCGCGCCTCCACGTGCGCATCGACGAGCGCGTGTCCGGCTTCCTCGCGCTCGGCCTGGCTCGCGAAGGCGGAACGCCCGCCGTGGTCATCACCACGAGCGGCACAGCCACCGCTAACCTGCACCCGGCCGTGCTCGAAGCGCACGAGTCCGGCATCCCGCTGATCGTCCTCACCGCCGACCGACCGGACGAGCTCCGCGGCATCCGCGCCAACCAGACCACCCACCAGGACGGCCTCTACGGCGTCGCGGTGCGCCTCACGCGCGACGTCGCCGCACCGACCGGCGCAGCCGACGAGCAGGACGACGCTGCTGCGCTCGCGCGCTCCGCCGTGCGCGAGGCCGTCGGCGCGGACACCGGCGACCCGGGTCCCGTCCACCTGAACATCGCGTTCCGCGAGCCGCTGTCCGTCGCCGTCCCCGAACTCGCTCGCATCGAACCCGGCGAACGACCGGCCACGGCGGGGCCGGAGGCGCTCGGGCGCGAGACCATCGAACTCTCGGACGGGCCGCGCACCGTGGTGATCGCGGGCGCGGACGCCGGGCCGGACGCTGAGGAGTTCGCCCGCGCATCCGGAGCACCGTTGCTGGCTGAGGTGTCGAGCGGGTCGCGGTTCGGGCCGAACCTGGTCGTCGCATACCGGGAACTGCTGCACGAGGAGGACTTCGGCGGTCGCGTCGAGCGCGCCGTCGTCTTCGGGCACCCGACGCTCAGCCGCGAAGTGCCTGTGCTGCTCACCAGGGAGGACGTCGAGGTCGTCGTCGTCGCGCCCCGCGGCACCCAGGCGTACAACCCAGGGCATCGGGCGCGGATCGTCGGTGGGGTGCTGCCGCCCGCATCCATCGACCTGCGGTCTCCAGACGTGCGCGCGTGGGTGGGCAGTTGGGTGTTCGGCAGCCGCCGCCTGATCGAGGACGCTGAGCGCGCCGCCGACCCAGCAGCCACGGCCCCGGACGTGGACAAGGCTCGTTCCTACGACCCGGCCGATGCGCTCGCCTTCGCCAAGGCCGAGCTGGCCGCCGTCCGCGCCCCGATCACGCGGCCGCTGCTCGCCGAGGCGCTGTGGCGTTACACCTGGCCGCACGACCGCCTGCTGTTCGGTGCTTCACGACTGGTGCGGAATGCGGACAGGATCGTTCCGGGGAAGAAGCTTCGGGTGCACGCGAACCGCGGTCTCGCCGGGATCGACGGGACGATCGCGACGGCCATCGGGATCGCGCTGGAGAGCCAGGCGGCGGCGGAAGCGGCCGGCGCGCCGACCGGCGTGACCCGGCTGCTGCTCGGAGACATCGCCATGCTGCACGATGTCGGGTCGCTGCTGTTCGGCGAGGGAGAGCGGCGCCCGCACCTGCAGGTGATCGTCGGCAACGACGGCGGCGGCACGATCTTCGACGGCCTCGAGGTGGCGACGAGCGCGCCAGCCAGCGCGTTCGACCGCGTGCTGTACACGCCCCAACGCGTCGAGCTTGCAGTGCTCGCGCAGGCCTATGGATGGGCGCACCAGGTGGTCCGCACGAAAGGCGAACTCGACCAGGCGCTGTCCGCTCCGCCAGCGGGCGTGAGCATCGTCGAAGTTCCGCTGGGGCGGTGACAGTCTGCGGATCCCGCCAACTCGCCGTGTACTTGCGCGGGTCGGGTTCTCCGGTGCCCGCGGAGGGGTAACGTGACGAAAATGCAAGGTAGCTGGTTTCGTCGCTCACGGTGTCGTGGAGCCGAATGACTCGGTCAGTCTCCCCTCGGCCGGGTAGCGCCGAGGCAGGACGCACGAATCGACCTTCTCCCGACCGTGGCCACGGCCACCGCCGGGGGCCGCTGGTGGCCGTCGCCATCGCCGCCCTGGGCGTCGTCTTCGGCGACATCGGCACCAGCCCGCTCTACGCGCTGAAAACGGTCTTCCTCCTCGACGGCGGCGCTGTGCGCGCCAACGAGAGCGACGTCTTCGGCGTCATCTCGCTGATGTTCTGGAGCATCACGATCGTCGTCTCCATCAAGTACCTCGGCATCCTGATGCGCGCCGACAACGATGGCGAAGGCGGCGTGATGGCGCTCGCCGCACTGGCGCAACGCCTGTACAAGAAGAAGGCAGGCAAGGCCGGGATCCTTCTCGTTATCGGCATCGTCGGCGTCTCACTGTTCTACGGCGACTCGATCATCACTCCCGCGATCAGTGTGCTGTCGGCCGTCGAAGGTCTGCACGTCACAATCCCCTCGATCTCGCACCTCGTGATTCCGATAGCGGCCGTGATCCTGATCGGCCTGTTCATCGTGCAACGATTCGGAACGGGCAAGGTCGGCGTGCTGTTCGGCCCGATCATGGTGCTCTGGTTCGTCGTGCTCGCCGCGGCCGGACTCGGCATGGTCATCCAGTACCCGTCGGTGCTGCTCGGGCTGTCGCCGACCTACGCGGTGGTCTTCATCGTCGCGCATCCATCGATCTCGTTCATCGCGCTGGGCGCGGTCGTCCTGGTGATCACCGGCGCCGAGGCGCTGTACGCCGACATGGGGCACTTCGGTCGTTCGCCGATCCGCCGAGCCTGGTTCTTCCTGGTGTTCCCCGCGCTCACGATCAACTACCTCGGCCAGGCCGCGCTGATCCTGCATAATCCCGCAGCGAAGGCCAACCCGTTCTTCCTGCTGATCCCGGACTGGGGACGACTGCCCGTCGTCATCCTGGCGACGGCCGCGACCGTGATCGCCAGCCAGGCCGTCATCTCCGGAGCGTTCTCGCTCTCCAGGCAGGCCGTGCAGCTCGGGTTGCTGCCGCCGCTCACCGTGCGGCAGACCTCCAAGCGCGAGGGCGGCCAGATCTACATGCCCGCGATCAACGCACTGCTCTTCATCGGCGTGATGGCCGTTATGCTCTCCTTCGGCTCCTCCGACCGGCTGTCCACCGCGTACGGGATCTCGGTCACAGGGGCGCTGGTCGTCGACACTCTCCTCCTGGTGCTGGTCGCCCGACCGCTGTGGGGATGGGGGCCGTGGAAGATGGCGGCCGCAGCAATCGTCTTCGGCGGCCTCGAGCTGGCGTTCCTCGCGGGCAACCTCTCGAAGATCGTGAACGGCGGCTGGGTTCCCCTGCTGATCGCCGCCGCCGTCATCCTCGTCATGACCACCTGGCGCCGGGGACGGCTCCTGGTGCAGGAGGACAGGAAGAAGAAGGAAGGTTCGCTCGCCGAGTTCATCGAGGATGTGCGCACGAAGAACCTGCCGCGCGTGCCGGGGATCGCGATCTTCCCGCATCCGAACAAAGACAGCACCCCGCTCGCGCTGCGCGCCAACGTGGACCACAACCACGTACTGCACGAGACGGTCATCATCGTGTCGGTGACCACGGCCCAGGTGCCGCACGTTCCGCGGATGGAGGCGTTCTCGTACGACGAGCTCGGCTACACCGACGACGGCATCGAGCATCTGACGATCCGCTTCGGCTTCTCGGATAAGCCCGACCTCCCGCGGGCGCTGCGAGCCGCCTGCTACGCGGGAGTGCTGCCGCTCCACGCCCGCGACTTCAATGACGCCTCGTACTTCATCTCCCGCGGAGCGATCCGGACCACCCGGACGACGAAGATGGTCAGGTGGCGCCGTTCGCTGTTCATCGCGCTCGCCCACAACGCCGCGGATCCCGCTGCGCGCTTCGGGCTCCCTGCACTCCGGACCGTCACGATGGGGAGTGACGTCGAGATCTGAGGTTCGGCGGTGGCGGTGCCGGCTCGCGGCTCGCGGCTCGCGGCTCGCGGCTCGCGGCTCGCGGATCGCGGATCGCGGATCGCACAACCGGCCGCCGGGGCGGGCCCCCACGGTTTGGAGGCCGTCGACAACGGAAGTGAGAGATCGTTGGCTGCTGGCTAGCATGACCGGGTGCACATGATCTTTCGGACGATGCTTCATTTCCTGATCTCGCGCTTCGGCCCTCGGCTGGGGCACTGGGATGTGGCCCGCACCAGGTTCCGCGTGCTGCCCACCGACCTGGACATCCTGAAGCACATGAACAACGGCGTGTATCTGTCGATCGCCGACATCGGGCGGTTCGACCTGCTCAGCCGGAACGGCGTGTGGGCGATCTTCAAGAAGCGCGGGTGGTACCCGGTGGTCGCGTCGGAGACGATCTCGTTCCGGAAGTCGCTGGAGCTGTGGCAGCCGTTCGTGGTGGAGTCGCGCATCCTGGGCTTCGACGAGCGGGCCGTGTACGTGGAGCAGCGGTTCACCGTGAACGGCGAGATCTACACGCAGGCGTTCATCCGGGGTCGCTTCCTCAAGCGCGGCGGCGGAATCGTGACCAACGAGGAGCTGCTGGATGCGGTGGGCGTCGCGCCCTCCGACGTCACGGTTCCCGAGTGGCTGCTGCAGTGGGGCGCGGATGCAGCCCTTCCGTCCACCAAGGCCGCAGCGCCGAGCGTCTGGGCAGAGTAGCGGGGCGGACCGCGTCGAGTCCGAACCTGTTCACGCTGAGGATCGGCGTGGCGCATGAACAGGTTCGGAGTCGATTGCTGGGGCGCTAACGCGGGACGGGAGCGGGGCCGAAGGCGAAGACGCCGTGCGGGTCCCAGGTGGCGCGGACGGTGGCCAGGCGGTCGAAGATCGCGGGCGGCCAGGTGTGCTCGAACGCCTCGGCGTCGCTGAGCCCCGCCGACCAGTTGACGTTCGTGATCTCCGAGACGCGGTCGGCGAGCACCTCGGCGACGGCGGCAGCGCGAGCAGGGGCGAGTTCGGCGAACGTCGACGGGTCGGCCGCGAGCGTCGAGACCGTGTATCTGCTGTCGCGGCCGCCGACCGCCGAGCCCTCAGGGACATCCCGTGCTGTCGCGCCGCCGAGCTGACGGATCTCGAGGGCGAGGAACGGCGACCCGGTTCCTGGCCCGGCAACCTCCAGCAGCGCTTCGCCTGTCTGCCGGTCGAACGAGTCAAGCATCAGACCGCGGATCCAGCTCGGCGCACCCTGCTCAGGATCGTTGTGGATCGTCGCGACCGCGGTGGTGGGCATCTCGCCGACCATGTCGAGATACACCGGCGCCGCCGCGCGCATCGGTGCGAACAGTCGCTCGCCCTCCGCTGCGTCGCCGGGGAACGCGAAGCGCACGCTGAGCAGCGATCGGCCGCGCAGAGGGGGCGGTGGCCCCTCCATGTCCGGGATCTGCAGGAAGACGACCGATGTCGTCGCCTCCTCGGAGAGCTGTGACGACCAGTCGGCCCAGGCTCCGAACGCGTCTGCAATGGCGTCGCCCTCGAAGAACACGCTGCCGGCGTAGAGCGTGCGCAGCGGCACGAGTTCGAGCGTCATCTCGGTCACGATGCCCAGCCCGCCCTTGCCGCCGCGCAGCGCCCAGAAGAGGTCGGGGTTCGAGTCGGCGTCGGCCGTGACGATGTCGCCGTCGGCGGTGACGACGCGGAACCCGCGTGCCCAATCGGAGGTGAAGCCGTGGCTTCTCGCGAGCGGGCCGACACCGCCGCCGAGCGTGTAGCCGACCGCGCCGACGCTGGTGGACGAACCGGTGACCGGCATGAGTCCGTGCTCCGCGGTCGCGACGACGACCGGCGCCCAGCGCACGCCTGCGCCGAGAGTGGCGAGCCGTGCATCCGGATCGATGGCGATGGTGTCGAGCGCCTGCGTGGCGATGATCATGCCGCCGACGATGGGCGACTCGGAGCCGTGCCCGGTCGCCTGCACGCGCACGGGGATGCCCTCGTCGCGCGCGAAGCGGAGCGCCTCCGCGACGTCGTGCTCACTGGTGACGGCGACCACGATGTCTGGATCGTGGACGATCACCGGGTTGAAGCAGGCGACCTCGGCCGCGAGCCCCTCCTCCCCCCGGAGGTAGACAGTTCCTGCGATGGCGCCGCGCAGGCGCGCGACGGCATCGTCGTTGATTTCGATTCCCATGGGGAGAATGTAGAGGAGACGGCCGACACTGGGAATCACAGCCGGTATGGTGTCAGCGCTCTGACGTACCATTCCCTGCATGAGCACCGTCCTTCCCGCAGCGCCGGCCGCGGCCGGTGGCGCGGTCGAGACGGTCTACCGTCCAGCGGCGCCCGTGGATGTGCGAAGCACGCTCTCCGTGCTCGGCCGCGGCCCGCACGACCCGACCACCCGGTGGGACGCGGGAGGCGTGTGGCGCACCTTCCGCACGCCCGCGGGGGCGGCGACCGTGCGCATCCACTATCCGGGGGCGGACGGCAGCGTTCGAGCCACGGCGTGGGGGCCGGGCGCGGAGTGGGCGATCGACGCGGTTCCCGCTCTGCTCGGGCGCGACGACGACTGGGACGGCCTCGACGTGAGCAGGACGCCGCTGCTGCACGACAGCCGCCGCCGCAACGTCGGGCTGAAACTGTCGAGCACGAATCGTCTGCTCGAGGCACTCCTTCCCGCCATCATCGAGCAGCGTGTCACCAGCCTGGAGGCCTACCGCTCCTGGGCGCGGCTGCTGCGCTGGTTCGGCGAGCCGGCGCCGGGGCCGGCACCGGAGGGGATGCGCGTTGTGCCGACCGTCGCGCAGTGGCGCGGCATACCTTCGTGGGACTGGCATCGCGCCGGTGTCGACCCGGGCAGGGCGCGCACGGCGCAGGCGGCGCTCGCCGTCGCGGCGTCGCTCGAGCGCGCTGTGGCACGCGCGGCCGGGCAGGCGGACGCGGGGGATGGCGCCGCGCGGGGTGGGGCTGCGGGGGATGCGGCTGCGCGGGATGCGGCCGCGCGGGATGCGGCCGCGCCGGATGCTGCCGCCAGGGCGCTGCAGACGATTCCCGGCATCGGGCCGTGGACGGCGGCCGAGGCGCTGCAGCGGGCCACCGGCGACCCGGACATCGTCAGCGTCGGCGACTACCACCTGGCGCACTACGTCGGCGAAGCTCTCACCGGACAGCGCGTCGACGACGACGGGATGCTCGAACTGCTGGCGCCGTGGGCGGGGCACCGGCAGCGTGTGATCCGGCTCATCCTCGCCAGCGGCCACCGGTTCGAGCGGCGCGGACCGCGCATCACGCTGCAGGACCACCGCTGGCACTGAGTGCGTCGCGTCGTGCGTCGCGTCGTCGGTCTATCTAGTGGTCCCGAATTGCCGCGTGCACAGGTGGGGGCGCGGCAATTCGGGACCACTCGATGGCGTGGGCGGGCTGACGTGTGGGCGGGCCGACAGGCGGGCGGGCCGGCAGGCGGGTGTCAGCCGGTGGTGCCGTTGGCCCTGCCGACCGCGTGCAGGGTGGCGTTCTCGGCCTTGATGTCCTGGTTGAGCTCGCGGCACAGGTTCTCGTAGTGCTCGAGAAACAGCGGGTAGTAGTCGTTCCACGCCGGCATCGGCTTGCCGCTGCGCGCAGCGATCAGGCGGTCGAAGTAATAGTCCCAGCCGACCCCGATCACGGCTTCGTCCGTGAGCGAGCGGAGGCGCTGACCGAGCGTCACCGTCGTGTGCCCGCTGGCCTCGGTGAGGTGGACGTACACGCGCCGCGAGGTTCCGGACGGCCCGATGTCGGCCGCGAACCGGTGCGGGGCGTCACACTCCAGAATGGTGACGTTCTCCCACTCCGCCTCGTTGCCCTCGGCGTTCATCCGGAAGCGCGCGGCTCCGGTGGACGGGGTGCCCGTGAGCTCGCCGATCCACTCGGCGAGGCGCGGAGATCGTGAGAAATAGGACCAGACGTCCTCGATCGGAGCCTTGAAGATCCTGTCCAGGACCACGTAGACCCCGTCGTCTTTGCGTACGAGTCGACCCGTTGGTTGCGGCATCATGGTGCACCTCCCGCTAAACCCTCACACTAGTCACGTTGCGCGGTTTCCGGCAGTGGATGCGGTGTGAGTCCTCACACGCTCGGCTCCCGCCAGCCTCAGCCCTCCAGCACGGCCATCGCCGCGTTGTGCCCGCCGAGACCGCTGACCGCGCCTCCGCGGCGCGCACCGGAGCCGCACAGCAGGATGCGCGGGTGCTCGGTCGCCACACCCCACCGTCGGGCGGGGGTGTCGAGCGGGTCGTCGTCCTCGGCGAACGGCCAGGACAGCGGACCGTGGAAGATGTTGCCGCCCGGCATGTTGAGGGCATGCTCGATGTCGCGCGTGGTCTTCGTCTCGATGCACGGATTGCCGTCGGCGTCGGTGAGGAGCAGGCTCTCGATGGGCTCGGCCAGGACGGAGTTCAGGGACGCGATGACCGCATCCTGGAGCCGTTGCCTGGTGGCGTCGTTGTTGTCGTCGGTGAGCCAGCGGTCCGGGGTGTGCAGGCCGAAGACCGTGATGGTCTGGGCTCCGGATGCGGCGAGCTCCGGGTCCAGGATGCTCGGGTCGGTGAGCGAGTGGCAGTAGATCTCGCACGGGATGAGGTCGGGCATGACGCCGCGGACCGCTCCGGCGAACGCGTCTTCGAGCTGTGTGTACGTCTCGTTGATGTGGAACGTTCCGCCGAACGCCGCCGCGGGGTCGACGGCTTCGTCGCGCAGCCGGGGGAGGCGTTCGAGGAGGAGGTTGACCTTGACCTGTGCGCCCTCCGCTCGGGGGCGGGACGGGGCGGCATCGTCCGTGGCCGCGGTGCCGGTCTGTTCGACGAGGAGCTGGTCGAGAACATCCGGCGCGACGTTGACGAGCACGTGCCTGCCGACCACGCGGCGCCCGTGACCGTGGCGGTCGTACTCGACGACGCCGTCCGCGCTGATCGAGGTGACCTCCGCATCCGTCACGATGCGGGCGCCGGCCTCGCGGGCGGCTCTGGCGAGTTCGCCGGTGACCGTTCCCATGCCGCCGACGGGGACGTCCCACTGCCCTGTGGCCTGTCCGATGACGTGGTAGAGGAAGCAGCGGTTCTGGGCGAGCGAGGGGTCGGACACGCTGGCGAAGGTGCCGATCAGCGCATCCGTCGCCACCACTCCGCGCACGAGGTCGTTGGAGATGCGGGACTCGATGAGCTCGCCGATCGGCCGCTCGAAGACCGACTCCCACAGCTCGTCGTCGCCGACGAGAGCCTTCGCCTCGCTGCGCGTCAGGAGCGGTTCGGTGACCGTCGGCCACAGGGACTGCGCGAGGGCGCCGGTCGTCTCGTAGAAGTGGTGGAATGCGTCAGCGTCGTCCGCGGCGCCGATGCGGGCGAAGGAGGCGGCGGTGGCGTCCGCATCCGTGTTGTCGATGAGGAGGGCGGCGCCGGACTCGTCGCCGGGGACGGGCGTGTACGAGGAGTAGCGGCGGCGAGCGAGCTGGATGCGCAGCCCGAGGTCGTCGACGATGCGCTGCGGCAGCAGGCTCACGAGGTAGGAGTATCGCGACAGCCAGGCGTCGACGCCGGTGAACGCCTGCGCGCTGACCGCAGCGCCGCCGACGGATTCGAGGCGTTCCAGGAGGATCACGCTCTTGCCGGCGCGGGCGAGGTATGCGGCCGCGGTGAGGCCGTTGTGGCCGCCGCCGACGATCACGACATCGTGCGTCGGTGCTGGCGTCGGTGCTGGCGTCGATGCCTGCGTCGATGCCTGCTCTGGCGCGGCGGAGGAAGCTGAAGTGGCGGTCATGCGTCCGAGCCTATGCGGAGCGCCGATCCGGCATCAACGCAATCGGTGTCTACGCGACGGGCCAGCGTCAGGACGGGACGGCGCGTGCGAGCGCGTCACGGCACGCGACCACACCAGGACGCTCTGCAGACGACCGCCTCGCCGAGGTGAAGACGGTGCGCTGCGGCAACCCCGGCAGGTCGATCAGGCGGACGCTCGGGGTTTCGCCCGCCCAGACCAGATCGGGCAGGATGCCGACCGCGTTCCCGGAACGGATCAGGCGGATGTGCGCGATCAGGTCGGCGGTCTCGTAGCGGACGTCCGGCTCGAATCCGGCCGCACGGCAGAGCTGGACGGCCCAGGTGCGGGCGGCCGTTCCCTGCGGTTCCATCACCCAGGGGAGGATGGCGGCACCCGCCAGGCTCGTGGTCGCGACCCGCGCATCCACGCTGGAGCTGCTCGCCAGGTGGATGGCGTCCGAGGCGAGCTCGACCCGGTCGAGGTCTGCGCGGAGACCGCGCGTGCTGCCGGGGTACTGCTCGGCGATCACCAGGTCGAAGTCGCGCGCAGACACCTCGAACAGACCCTGCTCCGGCTCGCGCTCGGTGACTTCGACGCGCAGCTCGGGGTATTCGGCGGCGAGCGTGGAGAGGGCACGCGGGATGATGGCGTGCGCCGCAGACTGGAAGACCGCGATCCGCACCACGCCGGCGACCGTGGTGCGGGATGCGGTCAGCTCGGCCTCCGCCCGGTCGAGCAGGTCGAGGATGTCTGCCGTGTGCCGCACCAGGATCTCGGCCTGGGCAGTGAGCTGCACGCGGCGGCCCACCTTCTCGAGCAGGACGACGCCGGACTCCTTCTCCAGAGCGGAGAGCTGCTGCGAGACGGAGGACGGAGAGTACGACAGCGCCTCCGCGACGCCGGTGATGGTGCCGCGCACGTTGAGTTCGCGCAGGAGGCGGAGTTTGCGCACATCGAGCATCCGATGCCTTCATTCGGTTGAGGTGAACGATATCGTTCATAAACATTCGCTTTTGCTGATGATACCGAGGATGCACACTGTTTCCACAGGGGTCGGTTCTGAACAGATTTCGCGGGCCTCAGCGATCCCCCGAGCAGCGAGGAATACAGTCGTGGACATGGTCAATCACACGGATGGCAACGAGACGCGCCCGTCGCAGATCGCGGACGAGGCGGTCGAACTCGTGCGCACCTGGCTCGCTCAGAGCTCCGCGACGGCCGACGGCGCCGCACCGGCCCAAGACCCGGCGGCGGAGCGTCTCGCGGGTGTGCTGAAAGACCCGCACGGACTCGACTTCGCGGTCGGATTCGTGGACGGCGTCGCCCGCCCGCAAGACCTGTTCGTGGCCGGATACAACCTGCAGAAGGTGGCCAAGCGCATCCCGTCGTTCCTGCCCTGGTACATGCGTTTCGCCATCTGGCTGGGAGGCGTGTTCGGACCGGTGCTGCCGTGGATCGTCATCCCGATCGCGCGCCGCGTCCTGCGCGGGATGGTCGGCCACTTGGTGGTCGACGCGACGCCGCAGAAACTCGGTCCCGCCATCGCCCACCTGCGCACGCCCAACGATCCGCACGGGCACGGAGCGCGGCTGAACCTCAACCTGCTCGGCGAAGCCGTGCTCGGAGAGAAGGAGGCAGCGCGGCGTCTGGACGGCACGCGTGAGCTGCTCGCGCGCGACGACGTCGACTACGTCTCGATCAAGGTGTCGTCGATCGCCTCGCAGCTCTCGATGTGGTCGTTCGACGAGACGGTCGAGCGGGTGGTGGAACGGCTCACCCCGCTGTACCAGTTGGCTGCGTCGTCGCCGAAGCCGAAGTTCATCAACCTCGACATGGAGGAGTACCGCGACCTCAACCTGACGATGGCGGTCTTCACGGGCATCCTGAGCAAGCCGGAGTTCGCGAAGCTCGAAGCCGGCATCGTGCTGCAGGCCTATCTGCCCGACGCGCTGGATGCGCTGCAGACCCTCACGGAGTGGTCCAGCCAGCGGCGTGCGGCGGGCGGCGCCCCGATCAAGGTGCGCGTGGTCAAGGGAGCGAACCTGGCGATGGAGCGGGTGGATGCTGCCATCCACGACTGGCCGCTCGCCACCTACGGCAGCAAGCAGGCCGCAGACACCAACTACAAGCGCGTGCTCGACTGGGCGCTCACGCCGGAGCACACCGACGCCGTGAAGATCGGCGTCGCCGGGCACAACCTGTTCGACGTCGCGTACGCCTGGCTGCTTGCCTCCCGCCGCGGGGTGACGGACGGCATCGACTTCGAGATGCTGCTCGGGATGGCGACGGCACAGGCGGAAGCGGTCAAGAAGACCGTCGGCAGCCTGCTGCTCTACACACCCGTCGTGAACCCGGCCGAGTTCGACGTGGCCATCTCTTACCTGATCCGTCGTCTCGAAGAGAACGCGAGCCAGGAGAACTTCATGTCGGCCGTGTTCGAGCTCGACTCGGACGCCGGCCTGTTCGAGCGGGAGAAGCAGCGGTTCCTCGCCTCGATCGCCGAGCTCGAAGCCGACACGCAGCCCTGGGGCGTCGCGCCGCTGCCCAACCGGCAGCAGGACCGCTCGCGAGAGTGGGACGAGGCGAGCGCGGAGGCGTTCACCCGGCCATCAGCTCCAGAGCCGGCCGCCGGCGGCGACGAAGGGCTGACGAGTGTCGTGCTCGGACTGCGGCGCGGGTCGAGCGGCGACGGGGTCGTCGGAGAGCCGATGACCGTCGACGTGATGCGCGGCTTCCACAACGCCGCCGACACCGACCCCTCGCTCGCCGCGAACCGATCGTGGGGACGGAAGATCCTCGCCAGGTCGGCGGCGTCGGAGCTGGGAGTCGAGACCATCGCGTCCGCAGCGGTCACCGACGCCGGACAGCTCGACGCGCTCCTCCAGACGGTGAAGATCAACGGCGAGGCCTGGGGCGCGCGCAGCGGTTTCGACCGCGCTGCCGTCCTCGACCGCGCGGGGATCGCGCTCGCCGCGAACCGCGACAGGCTCATCGAGGTGATGGCATCCGAGACGGGCAAGACCATCGCGGAGGCCGACCCGGAGGTGAGCGAGGCGATCGACTTCGCCCACTACTACGCCAGCAGGGCGCGCGAGCTGGATGCGGTCCAGGGAGCACGCTTCGTGCCGTCGAAGGTCACCGTCGTCACGCCTCCGTGGAACTTCCCTGTCGCCATCCCCGCCGGTTCCGTCCTCTCCGCGCTCGCCGCGGGAAGCGGGGTCATCATCAAGCCGGCTCCTCAGGCCAAGCGATCCGGCGCCGTGATGGTCGAGGCGCTCTGGGAGGCGGGCATCCCGCGCGAACTGCTGGCGCTCGTGGATGTGGCGGAGAACGAGCTCGGACAGTCCCTCGTCTCCGATCCGCGCGTCGACCGCGTGATCCTGACCGGCGCGTACGAGACGGCCAAGCTGTTCAGATCGTGGCGTCCCGATCTGCCGCTGCTGGCCGAGACGAGCGGCAAGAACGCCATCATCGTGACGCCGAGCGCCGACTACGACCTCGCCGTCTCCGACATCGTGAAGAGCGCTTTCGGCCACGCCGGCCAGAAATGCTCGGCGGCGAGCCTCGTCATCCTGGTCGGCTCGGTCGCCACGTCGGATCGCTTCCGCAACCAGCTCATCGACGCGGCCACCAGTATGCGCATCGGCTACCCGCAAGACCCGACGAGCCAGATGGGGCCGCTGATCGAGCCGGCGTCCGGCAAGCTGCTGCACGCGCTCACCACGCTCGGCGCATCCGAGGAATGGCTGGTGAAGCCGAAGCAACTGGACGGCACCGGCCGGCTGTGGTCGCCGGGCATCCGCGCGGGAGTGCAGCCGGGCTCGTACTTCCACCTCACCGAGTTCTTCGGCCCGGTGCTCGGGATCATGACGGCGAAGAACCTGGACGAGGCGATCCGCTACCAGAACGCCATCGAGTACGGGCTCACCGCAGGACTGCACTCGCTGGACTCCGAGGAGCTGGCGCTCTGGCTCGAGAGCGTGGAGGCGGGAAACCTCTACGTCAACCGCGGGATCACGGGCGCCATCGTGCAGCGGCAGCCGTTCGGTGGGTGGAAGCGGTCGTCCGTCGGCGCGGGCACGAAGGCCGGTGGGCCGAACTACCTGATCGGGCTCGGTTCGTGGGTGCCTGACGCGGGCAGCTCCAGCGCCAGCCTGCACCTGCGCGGCCTCGACAAGCGGGTGTCCGATCTCATCGAGTCCGGACAGTCGTCGATGGACTACGCGGCGTTCGACGTCGTACGACGGTCGGCGCTCAGCGACGCCATCGCGGCGGCCACCGAGTACCACGCCGTCAAAGACGTCTCGGCCATCGGGGTCGAGCGGAACCTGTTCCGCTACCGGCCGGTGCCGGTGACCATCCGGCTCTCCGAAGGCGCGGGGCTTCCCGAGCTGCTGCGTGTGATGGCGGCGGGGACCGTCGCGAACTCGCCGTTCACGGTGAGCACGGCGGTCAAGCTGCCCAGGACGATGCACCAGCTCCTGCGCGAGCGCGAGATCGAGGTCGTCGTGGAGTCCGATGCGCACTGGCTGTCGCGCATCCGGTCCCACGCGACGCGGCCGCACCGCATCCGGCTCATCGGCGGAGACGCGTCCGAGCTGGCCGCTGCGCTCGGGGGCACCCCGGACGTGGCCGTGTACGCCAACCAGGTCACGCCGTCCGGGCGCATCGAGGTGCTGCCTTTCCTCCACGAGCAGGCGATCTCGATCACCAACCACCGGTTCGGAAACCCCACGCAGCTTTCCGAAACAGTCATCTGATCGGAGACGGGCCCGCGTAGCCTGAAAGCATGACGACACCCACCCTTCCCCTCAACTCAGGAACGTCCATCCCGCAGCTCGGTCTCGGCACCTGGCCGCTCGACGACAGGGAGGTCGAGCGCGCGATCATCGAGGCGGCGGCCATCGGGTATCGCCACGTCGACACCGCGGTCAAGTACGGCAACGAGGCCGGGGTCGGCGCCGGGGTGAAGAACAGCGGCATCGCCAGGGAAGAGCTGTTCGTCACCACCAAGCTCGACGGCACGTACCAGGGCGACGACCGTGCGGTCGACGGGCTGGACGGTTCCCTCGCCAGGCTGGGGCTCGACTACGTCGACCTGCTGCTCATCCACTGGCCGCTGCCGGGGCGCGACGAGTACGTGTCCACCTGGGAGACGTTCATCCGTCTGCGTGAGGCAGGCAAGGCGCGCGCCATCGGCGTCTCCAACTTCAAGCCGGCGCACATCGAACGGCTGATCGCCGAGACCGGCGTGACGCCCGCGGTGAACCAGATCCAGCTCAGCCCGGCGATCCAGCGACGCGAACAGCGCGCGTACGACGCCGAACACGGGATCGTCACCGAGTCGTGGAGCCCGCTCGGCGCCGGCGGCGACCTCCTGCGCTCGCCGGTCCTCGCCCGGATCGCCGGCAAGCACGAGAAGACACCGGGGCAGGTGGTGCTGCGCTGGCACATCCAGAACGGGCTCGTTGTCATCCCGAAGTCCAGCAACGCCCAGCGGCTCGCGGAGAACTTCGACGTGTTCGGGTTCGAGCTCGACGCCGCCGACCTGGCCGACATCGACACGCTCGACGAGGGACCGGACGCGGGAGTGGACTCGGACCGCAGCGGGCACTGACCAGAGGCGTCGCGTTGGGGTCGCGTTGGCCTCGCGCCGGTCAGTAGGGCTGGCGCGACTCCAGGGCGGCGCGGGCGAGGGTGAGGGCCGCATCCACGGTGAGGCCCAGGTCCGCTGCGCGGTCGGCGAAGGCCGCTGCTGCTGCGGCGGCCTCACGCTGGGCGGCGTCCGGGGCCGCCACGAACGTCCCCGCGCGGCCGCGCGTCTCCAAGACGCCGACGTGCTCCAGCTCGCGGTAGGCGCGCGCGATCGTGTTGGGGGCGAGCCCGAGCGCGTCGGCCAAGGCGCGGACAGGCGGGAGACGCGTCCCGACAGCGGCGGCGCCCGAAGCAACCGCCGAGAGGATGTGCGACTTCAACTGCTCGAACGGCGGCGCGGTCGCCGACGGGTCGATAGCGCCGGCGAGGAAACCCGGCGTGCTGGAGTCGGTCACGGCTGGTCCGCCTTCCCTGAGATCGGTGCGCTGTCGACGAGCGGAAGCACCACGGTGACGACGAGCCCGCCTCCTGGCGCGTTCGCCAACACGACGCTACCGCCTGCAGAACCAGCGAGCGCGCCCACGATCGCCAGACCCAGCCCGCCTCCGGAGTGCGCCGTGCGAGCACCATCCGCGCGCGTGAACCGGTCGAGCGCCACCGGGATGAACTCGTCCGGCATCCCCGGGCCGGTGTCCCTCACCGTCAGGATGACCTCCGCGTCGGTGGCCGTGAGGTCGGCGGTGACCGTCGCATCCTCCTCCTCCGCCGCCGCTATGGCGGTGATCGCGTTGCCGATGAGGTTGTCCAGGATGCGGCCGAAATCCGTGGGGGAGAGACCGACCAGCCGCTCGCCGGAGGGCGTCTTGCGCGGGTTGTAGTCGAAGTCGATCGAGATCGGCGGGGTGGTCTCCTCCGGGCTGGCGGCGAGAAGGCGGGCGCGGTCGATGGCGTCGGCCAGTTCGTCGGTCAGGGTTCGCCAGTCTGTGCGACCGCTTGCAGGGCCGGCCTCGATGCGGGACAGCTCCAGCAGGTTGTTCGCGAGCTGGCCGAGACGAAGAGCCGTGCTGCGGGACGAGCGGATGTCCGCGAGCAGCGCGTTCGCGTCGCCGGCGTCCAGCTCCGCCAGCTCGAGCTGGCCGCGGAGGACGGCCAGCGGCGTGCGCAGCTCGTGACTCGCATCCGACACCATCTGCCGTTCGCGCTCCGCCGACGCCCGCAGCCTCCTGATCAGGTCATTGAGGGTGCCTGCCAGCTCCGCGAGCTCGTCACGCGCCGGGCTGACGGTCAGCAGCCCCGTCGACTGCACATCTGCGATGCGCTCTGCCTGCTCGCGCATCCTGCTCACCGGGCGCAGAGCGGCGCGGGTCAGCAGCCACGACGCGGCGCCGAACCCGATCACCAGCAGCACCGCACCGATCGCGAGAGCGCCGGTCAGCCGGTCCAGGATGAGGTCCGTCGTCTCGTTGTTCCTGGCGGCGACGACGTGCATCACCCCGTTCGGCGTGATTACCTCGCGCACCAGCACGAGGTACTGGTCGTCGCCGATCTTCACGCTCGTGGCCTGGTCGCCCAGTTTCAGCAGGCCGCCGATGTCCTCCTCCAGCGCGCCGGGCAACGTGGATGCGAGCACCGTGCCGGACGCATCCACGATCGCGAGCTCCTGCCCGCCGCCCGGCAGATCGAACGGCCCGTCCGGGTTGTTGCCGAGAGCGGCGGCGGGCGCGGCGACGTCGTTGTCGAGCAGCGTCACCGTGGCGTTGTGCAGGATCGACGCGACGCCGAACCGCACCACTTCGACGGCGACCAGGCCGAACAGTGTTGCCACGATCAGGCTGCCGATCGTGATGCGGGCGGTGATCGACAGGCGCCGGAGACGGTTCACGGTCGCGTCACGCCGGTTCCGCGCATCCCGAGCGGCCGGGAAGAGCGTTGGCGAGCGCGGGGCGACTCACGAGGTCGCGACCTCGGCGTTCTTGGCGTCCAGTCGGTAGCCGCGGCCACGCTCGGTGACGATCGCGAGACCGGCGCCTGCCAGCTCCAGCTTCTTGCGCAGGTACGACACGTACTGGTCGATGACGTTCGTGCCGATGTTCTCGGTGGTGCCCCACACCGTCTCCAGGATGTCGGAGCGGGCGAGTGTCTTGTCCGGGTTCGTGGCGAACAGGCGCAGCAGCGTGAACTCGCGGCGGCTCAGCGGCATCTCGTGCCCGGAGACGAGGGCGCGGTGCTCGTGCGAGTCGATGGTGAGACGGCCGACCGTGACCTGGGGGCGCATCCCGGACGGTTCGCGGCGCAGCAGCGCCCGGACGCGCGCGGCCAGCTCGGCGAACGCGAACGGCTTGGTGAGGTAGTCGTCTGCGCCGGAGTCCAGGCCGTGCACGCGGTCCTCGATCGCGTCACGGGCGGTGAGCAGCAGGATGGGCATCGGGTTGGCCGCCTCGCGGATGTGGCGGCACAGTTCGAAGCCGCTCATGCCCGGCAGCATGACGTCGATCGCGGCCGCCGAATACGTGTCCGTGCGCAGCGCGATGAGCGCGTCGACGCCGTTGGTGACCAGGGTCACGTCGTAGCCTTCGGCCGTGAGGCCGCGCTCGACGAGGCCTCCCATGTCGGGATCGTCTTCGACAACGAGGAGCTTCATGGCAACATCGTGCCACCGATTCCCGTGGCCGCGCTCGGATCGGCTTTGATCCGGCAGGGCGTTTCCTGTAGGTTCTCGCAGATCATCCTGGGTTTTCAGCCCTCGACGGCCGTGCGCAGGCCCTCCAGGGTCGTGGCCCAGTTGCTGCTCATCCGGTCGGCTTCTGCACGGTCGGCGCATCCGCTCTGGGTGACGGTGACACGGGTGCCGCCGTCCTCCGGGCTGAGCGCATACGCGACGTCCTGGTAGCTCTCCGGCACGTCCGGCTTGCCGCTGAGCGGGCTGTAATAGCTGCTCACCAGGCGCTCGCCCGGCACGAACTCGAGGATCGTGCCGTGATCCTCGTACGGTTTCCCCTCCCACTCGCCGCGGTAGACGATGGGGCTGCCGACCCGCCACTCCGACTCCACGCGCGTGCCGTAGAGGTAGCGCGCGATGATCTCCGGGTCGGTGATGGCACGCCAGACGGCGTCCGGGGCGGCGTCGATGAGGATGGAGGCCTCTGCTGTCTCTGTCATCTCACCATCGTGCGCGCGTTCGGCGGCTCTGGCTTGAAGAAATGCGACGGGCAGAGCCCGCCTGGCTCAGGCGTTGCCGCGACTGATGAGGCGGGAGAGCACGATGGCGGAGCGCGTGTGGTCGACGTTCGGCGCGAGACGCACCTTCTCCAGGGCCGCCTCCAGGCTCGGGATGTCGCGCGAGCGGATGTGCACGATCGCGTCGGCGCTGCCCGTGACCGTGCCCGCATCCACTACCTCAGGCACAGCGGAGAGGATGCGCAGCAGCTCGTCGGGCGCGACGGTCCCTCGGCAGAACAGCTCGACGTACGCCTCGGTGCTCATGCCGTCGATCGCCGGGTCGACCTGGATGGTGAAACCGCGGATGACGCCGTCCGAGACGAGACGGTCGACGCGGCGCTTCACGGCGGACGCGGACAGGCCGACGACGGAGCCGATGTCCCCGTACCCCGCACGGGCATTCTGGCGGAGCAGGTCGAGGATGCTGCGATCGAGGTTGTCCACGAGCGCAAGCATACGGTGGATCGTTGCGTCGCCGCCCGGTGTTACGCGGAAAAGTTGCGCGGGGTGTGTAACGATTCGCTCTCGCTACAGGCAAATGCACGGAACTGGCGCGAACGCGGGCGATAACGACGATTACATGCGTCACAACGCATCCATTCGCCGACAATCGTGTGTGACACTATCCCCATGTCGATCACGCACGAAGACGCCGAGCCGCGGACAGACCGGCCGACGCGCACCCCGACGCGCCGCTCGGTGCTCATGTGCAGGCCGCAGCACTTCGTGGTCGTCTACCGGATCAATCCGTGGATGGACCCCGCCCTGCCGACCGACACCTCCCTCGCGGTGCAGCAGTGGGACACCCTGCACCGCACGTACGTCGACCTCGGATACGACGTGCAGCTCATCGACCCGATCGACGGGCTGCCCGACATGGTCTACGCGGCCAACGGCGGATTCGTGATCGACAACATCGCATACGGCGCGAGCTTCACCTACCCGGAGCGGCAGCCGGAAGGCCCCGCGTACATGGAGTGGTTCCGCGCCAACGGCTATGAGGTCGCCGAGCCGCGGAACGTGAACGAGGGCGAGGGCGACTTCCTGCTCGTCGGCGAGACCATCCTCGCGGGATCGGGCTTCCGCAGCACGGGCGCGAGCCACGAGGAGCTGGCCGCCATCTACGGCCGCGAGGTCGTCTCGCTGCGGCTGGTCGACCCGAACTTCTACCACCTCGACACCGCGCTCGCCGTGCTCGACGGGACGCCGGGGCAGGAGCACATCGCCTATCTGCCGTCCGCGTTCGACGACGCGAGCAGGGCCATCATCGCCGAACGGTACCCGGATGCGATCGTCGTCAACGACGAGGACGCCTCGGTGCTCGGACTCAACTCCTTCTCCGACGGGTGCAACGTGGTGATCGCATCCCGAGCCGTCGACTTCGAGCGGCAGTTGCGCGCGCACGGCTACAACCCGATCGGCGTCGACCTCTCCGAGCTGCTGCTCGGCGGCGGCGGCGTCAAGTGCTGCACCCTCGAACTGCGACGCTGAAAGGACAGCGCATGACGAACGACACCGACACGGTCGACCGGGCGGGTGCAGACACCGCAGCCCACCGCATCCACCCCAGCACCGCCGCGCCGAGCGTGCGCCAGGCCGAGGCGATCGAGCGGGAGGAGGAGCACACAGCGCACAACTACCATCCACTGCCCGTCGTGGTCGCCGAGGGGGACGGCGCCTGGGTCACGGATGTGGACGGCCGGCGCTACCTGGACTGCCTCGCCGCGTACTCGGCGGTCAACTTCGGTCACTCCAACCCGGTGCTGCTGGATGCGGCGCGTGCGCAGCTCGACCGCATCACCCTGACGAGCCGCGCGTTCCACAACGACCAGCTCGGGCCGTTCGTGGAGGCGCTCGCCGCGCTGGCAGGCAAAGACATGGTGCTGCCGATGAACACGGGCGCCGAGGCCGTCGAGTCCGGCATCAAGGTGGCGCGCGCGTGGGGATACCGCGTGAAGGGCGTGCCGGACGGTCGCGCGAACATCATCGTGATGGCCGGGAACTTCCACGGCCGCACGACCACGATCATCAGCTTCTCCGACGATCCGGATGCGCGTGACGGCTTCGGTCCGTACACGCCCGGCTTCCGCCCGGTTCCGTACGGAGACGCCGCCGCGGTCGCCGCTGCCATCGACGACGACACGGTGGCCGTGCTCGTCGAACCCATCCAGGGAGAGGCGGGCATCGTCGTGCCGCCCGCCGGCTTCCTGCCCGAACTGCGCGCGCTCTGCGACGAGCGACGCGTGCTCCTGATCGCGGACGAGATCCAGTCCGGCCTCGGCCGCACCGGGGCGACGTTCGCGTGCGACCTGGTGGGAGTGGTACCCGACCTCTACCTGCTGGGCAAGGCGCTCGGCGGCGGCATCGTGCCGGTCTCTGCCGTGGTCGGCAACCGTGATGTGCTCGGGGTGCTGAACCCCGGCGAACACGGTTCGACTTTCGGTGGGAACCCGCTCGCTGCCGCCGTCGGGCGAGCGGTGGTCGGGATGCTCGCGTCGGGCGAGCCCCAGGAACGCGCCGCCCTGCTCGGAGCGCGGCTGCACGCAGGACTCACCCGGCTGATCGGGCACGGCGTGCTCGCGGTGCGCGGGGCGGGGCTGTGGGCGGGGATCGACATCGACCCTGCGCTGGCGACCGGGCGCGAGGTGTGCGAGCTGCTGATGGAGCGCGGACTGCTGGCGAAGGACACGCACGGGTCGACCATCCGGCTGGCCCCGCCGATCGTGGTGGACCCGGCCGACCTGGACTGGGCCGTCGATCAGCTCGAGGCCGTGCTGCGGGAGTTGTCCGGGCGGTAGTTCGCGTTTGTCGGCGGCCGAAAGTTATCCACAGCTTCTCGATTACCGTCGCGCCGGATGCGTCCGAGTGGAAGCATGGGCGCCATGAGTGATCCGAGCACACAGGCAACGGCGCCTGAACGGCGCGACGGCGGCAAGACGTTCTTCGGGCAACCGCGGTCTCTCGCCAACATCTTCGGCGTGGAGATGTGGGAGCGGTTCTCCTTCTACGGGATGCAGGGCATCCTCCTCATCTACCTCTACTACTCCGCGGCTGACGGCGGCCTGGGCATCGACCAGGCGACCGCTGCCGGCATCGTCGGGGCGTACGGCGGGGCCGTGTACCTGTCGACGATCCTCGGAGCGTGGCTCGCCGACCGGATGTTCGGGTCGGAGCGCGTGCTGTTCTGGAGCGCTGTCGTCATCATGGCCGGGCACATCTGCCTGGCCATCCTGCCGGGAGTCTCCGGCGTGATCGCCGGTCTGATGCTGGTCGCGCTCGGCAGCGGCGGCCTGAAGGCGAACGCGACCCGCATCGTCGGCACCCTGTATTCGGAGAAGGACCCGCGGCGCGACGCCGGGTTCTCGATCTTCTACCTGGGCATCAACCTCGGCGCATTCTTCGGGCCGCTGCTCACGGGCCTGCTGCAGACGACGCTCGGGTTCCACTGGGGCTTCGCACTGGCGGCGGTGGGCATGGCGATCGGTCTCATCCAGTACTCGTTCGGACGCAAGCGCCTGCCGGAGGAGTCGCACGAGATCCCGAACCCGCTGCCCGCATCCCGTCGCCCTCTGGTGATCGGCATCGCCATCGCCGGGGTGATCGTGGTGGTCGCGCTGGTGCTCACCGGGGTGATCACGGCACAGAACCTCGCCCTCATCGTGATCGGGCTGGTGATCGTGGCGGCGATCGCGTACTTCGTGGTCATCCTGAGGTCGAAGCTGCTGAGTGCGGACGAGCGCAGCAGGATCCTGGCGTTCATCCCCCTGTTCATAACGAACGCGGCATTCTGGTCGCTCTACCAGCAGCAGTTCACGGTGGTGACGATCTACTCGGACAAACGCCTCGACCGCGACCTTTTCGGCTGGGAGTTCCCGGTCTCCTGGGTGCAGTCGATCAACCCGATCTTCATCATCATCCTTTCCGGCGTCTTCGCCGCGATCTGGACGAAGTGGGGAGCGAAGCAGCCGTCGACCCCGCTCAAATTCGCGGCGGGCACGGTGGTGATGGGCCTCGCGTTCCTGATGTTCCTGTTCTGGGCAGGCGGAGGCGAGAACAGCACGCCGCTGCTGGCGGTGGTGGGCATCCTGCTGGTGTTCACGATCGCGGAACTGCTCATCTCGCCCGTCGGGCTGTCCGCCTCCACCAAGCTCGCGCCGCACGCTTTCGGCGCGCAGATGGTGGCGCTGTACTTCCTGTCTGTGGCGCTCGGCACGGCGATGGCCGGCCAGCTCGCGAAGCTGTACGAACCGGCGACGGAAGGCATCTACTTCGGCGTGATCGGCGGCGTCGCGATCGCGATCGGCGTGGTGCTCGCGCTGCTCAGCCCGTGGGTGCTGAAGCTGATGCGCGGGGTGCGGTGATCATCGAGTGGTCCCGAATTGCCGTGGGCGCACGCGTCAGCACGGCAATTCGGGACCACTCGATGGTGCGTGAGGCAGACTGGACGCATGGCTGAGTTGCTGGAGCTGTGCCGCGTCGACAAGCTGATCCCGGATGCGGGGAGCGTGGGGGTGACCGCGATCGACAAGCGGCCCGTCGCGGAGCCGTTGCGGGTGCGACCGTATGGGCTGTACGGGGACGTGCAAGCCGACCGCAAGCATCACGGCGGGCTGAGCAAGGCGCTGTATGCGTACGCGCAGGAGGATGCCGAGTTCTGGGCCGGTCAGCTCGGGCGCGACATCCCGGCAGGCCTGTTCGGGGAGAATCTGCGGACGGCAGGGCTCGACGTCAACGGGGCCGAGATCGGTGAGCGCTGGCGGATCGGCGACGAGCTCGTGGTCGAGGTCACCTGCCCGCGCGAACCGTGCGCGACGTTCCAGCGGCGCATGGGGGAGCGGCAGTGGGTCAAGCGCTTCACCGAGGCCGGGCTGCCCGGAGCATATCTCGGCATCGTCAAGGCGGGCACCATCGGGGCGGGAGACAGCATCGAGGTGGTGTCACGGCCGGGGCACGGCGTCACCGTCGCATCGTGGTTCACCTCGCCAGACGCCCGGCAAGTGGATGCGCTGGAAGCCGCCGAGCGCGCAGGCACCGTGGCGATCGTGCCCGAGCTCGCGCACGCGATGCGCAAGATCGCGGCGCGGGTGAGCGCGTGACCGACGCGCGCGGTGCGGGCGGGGCTGGCGGTGCGGGCGGGGCTGACGTCGCCGGCGACGTCGCCGTCGTGGAGGCGTGGGTGAGCGAGTCGATTCTGCTGAGCTTCGACGGGCGCATCCTGGAGGTGTTCGGCCTCACCGACGTGCACCGGATGCACATCACGTTCCGCCCGACGATCACCGTCGGCAAGAAGCTGGTGTCGATCACGCCCACTCACGGTGGGCGTCTCAGTGTCTTTTACGACGCCGCTCGCGCCGACGACATCGCCGCGTTCGCCGCCCTCCTGCACGCCGCGCATCCCTGACCGTCGCGATCGAGCCCAGCCTTTTTCACCGCAATGGGGCAAAATGCGGTGAAAAAGGCTGGGCTCGATTGCGACACCGGGGGCCGTGGGCGCGTTCGGCGATCGCGAAGCCGACCGCGCTGCAGGGAACGGAACGCAACCATCAGTGGATGCGGTCAAGCCACCATCCATTCAGTCGTACCATTGCTGAATGGAACTCCGGCAGCTTGAGCACTTCGTCACCGTGGCGGAGGAGCGACACTTCACCCGCGCGGCAGAACTGCTGCAGATTTCGCAGTCGGGACTCTCCGCATCCATTCGCTCCCTTGAACAGGAGCTCGGGACCTCGCTGTTCATCCGCAGCACACGCAGGGTCGAGCTGACGACGGCCGGTCAGGCCCTGCTCGCCGACTCCGTCCGCACGCTCGCCAGCGCCGCCGCCGCCAGGAACGCCGTCGCGGCCGTGCGCGGCCTGGTGCGCGGTCGCCTCACGATCGGAGCGGAACCGTGCCTCGGCTCGGTCGACCTGCCCGCCGAGCTGGCCTCGTTCCGCACGGCCAACCCCGGCGTGGAGGTGCGGCTGCGCTACTCGGGCTCCGTCGAACTGGTGGATGCGGTCGCAGGCGGACGCGTGGACGTCGCCCTGGTCGTCGACACCGGCCACACGCCCGCCGGGGTGCAGTTGCGGCGGCTGAGCACGCAGCAGATGCTGGTGCTCTGCCACCCCGACCACCGGTTCGCGGCCGAGACGAGCATCCCGCTGGAGAGTCTGCGCGGCGAAGCGCTGATCGGTTTCCAGGAGGGCTGGGGTGCGCAGGCGCTCGCGCGGCGGGCTTTCGCGGCGGCCGGGTTCGACTACCGGGCGGCGATGGAGGTCAACGACGTGCATCCCCTGCTCGACCTGGTCGGATACAACCTCGGGGTCGCCATCGTGCCGACGAGCTTCGCACGCAAACGGCCGGACCAGTTGCGGGCCGTGGAGTTGCGCGGCGACGTGCCAGCGTGGAACGTCGCGGTCGCCGTCGCGGAAGAGCCGAGCCCCGCGGCCGGCGCGTTCCTGCGGCAGCTCCAGCCGGTGGGGGCGGCGGCGTAACGAGCGCCGAGCGGCCATCCTCGCACCCACCGTTAGGCTGGCGTCCGTGAGCGCCGCAGACCGACTCCTTCCCCGCCCGCGACACGTCGAGGACCGCTCGGGAGAGTTCGTGCTCGACGCCTCCACGCGCATCGTGGCCGACGAGCCCACCGCTGGACAGGCGGCGCTTCTGCGGGCGACACTGAGCGCATCCACGGGCTGGGCGTTCGACGGTCGCGGCGAGCAGGCGATCGCCCTCGCCGTCGACCCGTCGCTCGCGCGGGAGGGCTACCGGCTGTCGGTCGCGGCGGGCGGCGTCCGCATCACCGGCGGCAGCGCATCCGGGGTCGGCAACGGCGTGCACGCGTTCCTGCAACTGCTGCCGCCGCAGGTCTACCGGCGTGCGGCCGTACACGGGATGCGCTGGGTCGCGCCCGCCTGCGAGGTCGCCGACGAGCCTGCCTTCCGCTGGCGTGGTGTCATGCTCGACGTGGCCAGGCATTTCCTGCCGAAACACGACGTGCTCCGCTTCCTGGACCTGATGGCGATGCACCGCCTCAATGTGCTGCACCTGCACATCACCGACGATCAGGGGTGGCGCATCCAGATCCACCGGTATCCGCGGCTCACCGAGGTGGGGGCGTGGCGGCGGGAGTCGCAGGTCGGCTACGGGGCCGATGCGCCGGGCGACGGCCGCCCGCACGGCGGCTACTACACGCAGGACGACCTGCGCGAGATCGTCGCATACGCCGAGCAGCGCGGGATCACGGTGGTGCCGGAGATCGAATCGCCCGGGCACGTGCAGGCGGCCATAGCCGCGTACCCGGAGCTGGGTGTGACGGGCGAGCCGCTGGAGGTCGGGACGCGGTGGGGGATCATCCCCAACGTGCTCAACATGGAGGACAGCACGGTCGAGTTCTTCCGGAACGTGCTCGACGAAGTGCTCGACGTGTTCCCGTCGGCGTTCATCGGTGTGGGCGGCGACGAGTGCGTCAAAGACCAGTGGCGGGCGGATGCGCGCACGCAGGAGCGGATGCGCGAGCTCGGCGTGCGGAGCGAGGACGAACTGCAGAGCTGGTTCGTGCGGCAGCTCGACGACCACCTCACCGCGCGCGGGCGACGGCTGTTCGGCTGGGACGAGATCCTGGAGGGCGGCCTCGCCCCCGGTGCGACCGTCGCGTCGTGGCGCGGATCGACCGGGGCCGTCGCGGCGGCGCGGGCGGGGCACGACGTGGTGCTGTGCCCGGACGAGACGGTCTATCTCAACTACCGCCAGTCCGAGCATCCGGATGAGCCCATCCCGTTGGTGGTCGTGATCACCGTGCGCGACGTGTACGCGTTCGACCCCGTTCCGGCGGGGCTCACCGAGAGCGAGCGGGCGCACGTGCTCGGCGGCCAGGCCAACCTGTGGACCGAGTACATCGACTCGCCGCGGACGCTCGACTACTTCGCGTTCCCGCGGCTGTGCGCGCTCGCCGAGGCGCTGTGGACGGCGGGCGACCGCGACTACGACGCGTTCGCATCCCGGCTGGATGCGCACCTCGCGCGGCTCGACGCGCTCGGCGTCGAGTACCGGCGCGCCGACGGCCCGCTGCCCTGGCAGGCCAGGCCGGGCGTCCCCGGCCGCATCGACACGCGGGCCGCCCGCGCGGCCACTGTCGCCGCCCTCACCGCCAACATCGCCCCCACCCCCTGACCGACGCAATCGAGCCCAGGGTTTTTCACCGTATTCGCGCGGAATAGCGTGAAGAACCCTGGGCTCGATTATCGGGGGAGGCAGGGAGCAGGGAGCGGGGAGCGGGCGGGGCTAGGCGGCGTCGAGGGCGGCGAGCTCGTCGGGGGTGAGGGCGAGGTCGACGGCGGTGGCGGAGTCGCGGATGGACTCGGGGCGGGACGCTCCGGGGATCGGGATGACGTGCGGGCTCTTGGCCAGGTGCCAGGCGAGCGCCACGACCTGCGGGCTCACCCCACGCGCATCCGCGACCCGCTGGAACGGCGCGAACCGTTCGCCGAGTCCGGCGGCGGACGAGATGCCGCCGAGCGGGCTCCACGGCAGGAACGCGATGCCGAGCTGGTCGGCGAGCTCCAGTTCCGGTTCGCTCGACCGGAAGGCCGGCGAGAACTGGTTCTGCACCGAAGCGAGCCGACCGCCCAGGATCTCCTGCGCCTGACGGATCTGCTCCGGGTTGGCGTTCGAGATCCCCGCAAGGCGGATCACGCCGTCGTCGAGGAGGTCGCGGATCGCTCCGACCGAATCCTCGTACGGCACCTCGGGGTCGGGCCGGTGGAACTGGTACAGCCCGATCGCGTCGCCGCCGAGCCGTGCCAGCGACGCCTTGGCCGCCTCCTTGAGGTACTCGGGGCGCCCGTCGACGTACCAGCTCCCGTCGCCAGGGCGGAGGTGACCGCCCTTCGTGGCGATGAGGACACTGGATGCGTCCCCGCCCCAACTGCGCACCGCCCCGGCGATCAGCGACTCGTTGTGCCCGACCTCCCCGGCGTGCAGGTGGTAGGCGTCGGCGGTGTCGAAGAAGGTGATGCCCGCATCCAGGGCGGCGTGGATGGTCGCGATGGAGCGGTCATCGTCCGGTCGGCCCTCGATCGACATGGGCATTCCGCCCAGGCCGATCGCGCTCACCTGGACGTCGGCGATTGTGCGTGTCTTCACCAGGCGTAGTCCTCCGGTGCTGTCTTGTGGCCGGGGAAGATCTCGTCCAACCGGGCGAGAGCCGCCTCGTCGAGGGTGACGTCGAGGGCGCGGACGGCCGCATCCAGTTGTTCGCTGGTGCGCGGGCCGATGATCGGCGCGGTCACCGCGGGCTGGGCGAGCAGCCAGGCCAGCGCGATGTCGCCCGGCTCGTGGCCGAGTTCCTCGGCGAACGCCTCGTACGCTTCCACCGCATCCCGGTGCTTCTCCAGCGTTTCCGCTGCGCGCCCTTCGAGGCGGCGCTTGCCCTCGTTCTGCTTGCGCAGCACGCCGCCGAGCAGGCCACCGTGCAGCGGCGACCAGGCGATGACGCCGACGCCGTTCGCCTGCGCGGCGGGCAGCACCTCCAGCTCCACCTGGCGGGTGAGCAGGTTGTAGATCGACTGCTCGCTGACCAGCCCGGTGTAGTTGCGCCTGCGGGCCTCGGCCTGCGCGGTCGCGATGTGCCACCCGGCGAAGTTGCTCGACCCCGCGTAGAGGATCTTGCCCTGCGCGACGGCGACCTCCATGGCCTGCCAGATCTCGTCCCACGGGGTGTCCCTGTCGACGTGGTGGAACTGGTAGATGTCAATGTGGTCGGTCTTCAGCCTGCTGAGGCTGGCGTCGAGCGCGCGGCGGATGTTGAGCGCGGACAGCTTGCCGTCGTTGGGCCAGTCGCCCATGTCGCCGTACAGCTTGGTGGCGAGCACGGTGCGCTCGCGGCGGCCGTCGCCCTGAGCGAACCAGTCGCCGATGATGGTCTCCGTCGCGCCCTTGCCGCGGTGCTGGCCGTAGACGTTGGCGGTGTCGAAGTAGTTGATGCCGTACTCGTGCGCGGCATCCATGATCGCGAACGAGTCTTCCTCGCTGGTCTGCGGCCCGAAGTTCATGGTGCCGAGAGCGAGCCGAGAGACTTTCAGGCCGGACCGGCCCAGGTGTGTGTACTCCATATCGCCAGCATCCGCCCGCGCGAGTGAGCTGTCCAACAGGAGATGTGGATGGGATTGTGCAGGCTGGCGAATGAATGGATGCGGCACCCAGTGCTGCGGTGCGAAGCTGAGCGTATGCAGCTCCTCACCGACGGCGTCTACCGCCTGCAGAATGCCACGGGCGCGAACGCCTACCTCGTCGACACCGGCAGCGCTTCGGTGATCGTCGACACCGGAACGCCAGGCGGCGCGACGAAACTGCTGGCCGAGCTGCGGGATGCGCGCGACCTGTCACCGGTGACCGACATCGTCCTCACGCACTACGACCCCGACCACGCCGGCTCGGCGGCCGTGCTCCAGAACGAGACCGGCGCGCGCGTGTGGATCGGGCAGGCGGACGCGGCCGTGCTGCGCGGCGAGGCCCCGGCGCCGACGCGCTTCCGACGCTTCCTCGGTCGCGTCTACCCCGGCACACCCGTTCCTGCCGACCTGCACGAGATCCCGGGGACAGGCGAGACGGAGATCGTGCCCGGGCTCGTAGCGATCCCGGCCCCGGGGCACACGGACGGACACGTGGTGGTCGAAGCGCGCGGCGTGATCTTCGCCGGGGATGCTGTGCGCGTGTCGAAAGGCCGGCTGGTGCAGATGCCGTGGTTCCTCATCAGCGACAAGGAGAAGGCGCTGGCGACGGCCGACCTGATCGCATCCCGTCGCCCGCGCCTGGTCTGCCCAGGGCACGGGGCGCCGGGGCGGATCGATGGGTGAAGGGCGCGCGGCTGCTCGGCCTTCGCTGCTCGGCCTTCGCCGCTCGCTCCGCTGAGCGTCAGCGGCTCAGCGCCGCCTCGAGCTCCGGGTCGGTCGGCTCGACGAGGTGGGAGCCGTCCGGGAAGACGATGACAGGGATGTTCGTGCGGCCGCTGATCGACTGGGCGACGTCGGCCTTCTCGGGGGTCGCCACGAGGTCGACATAGTCGTAGTCGGCGCCGAGGCGGTCGAGGAGGGCCTTGGAGCGGATGCAGTCGCGGCACCAGTCGGCACCGAACATGGTCACTTTGTCGAACTTTTCAGCGGAAGTCATGATTCGAGCCTAAACGCAGCAGGCTGAGAGGCGTCTACGCGCGAGCCGTCCACCATGCGGGTCGCGCGCATCCGGGTGGCCTCGATGAGCGTGGCGTTCGCGCCGTCGACGTCGCGCGCCCACCCCTCTGCCGCCTCCGGGGTGCGGCCGTGGCGGGTGTGCCGGTCGATCAGGCGGGCGAGCCGCACGGGCTCCGGGGTGGAGACGAACCAGCTCTCCGCCAGCAGGCCCGGGATGCGCGACCACGGCTCAGCGTCGACCAGCAGGTAGTTTCCCTCCACCACCACCAGCCTCGTCTCCGGTGCGATGGCGATGCCGGCGGCGACCGGCTCGTCCACGGTGCGGTCGAAGCCGGGGGCGTAGACCGTGTGCTCCCGGTCCGTCGCCACGCGTTCGAGCAGCGCGACGAAACCCCAGGCGTCGAACGTGTCGATCGCGCCCTTGCGGTCGTGGCGACCGAGCGCATCCAGGGTCGCATTCGCGAGGTGGAAGCCGTCCATCGGCAGGGAAGCGGCAACGGGATGCGCGCCGTGCTGCCCGCCGCCCTGCCCGCCGCCCTGCGCGCCCTGCTGCGCCGCGCCCGCTCGCGCGTTCACGCGCTCCACCACCGCGCGCGCCAGCGTCGTCTTGCCCGACCCCGGGCTGCCCGCGATGCCCAGGAGCACCCGGCCACCGCGCGCCGCGCGCAGCACCTCTTCCGCCCGCGCGGCCCACTCTTCGCTCACTCCCTCATTCTCAGCCATCGAGCCCAGGGTTCTTCACCGCAAAACCGCGGAATACGGTGAAAAAGCCTGGGCTCGATGGCGGGGGTCAGAGGGGGAGGGTGGTGGTGCCTGCGGGGAGCGCTGTGGTGCGGCCGTCCGGGTGGTGGAGGGTGCCGGGGACGGGAGTGGCGACGGTGACCGCGCCGTCCGCGACGGAGACGCGGACGGAGCCGTGCGGTGTCGGGACGGACCCCTCCACCGAGCGCAGCGGGCCGAGCGCCGGTGCGACGCTCACCGTCGCGAAGCCCGGTGTCTCCGGGGTGACGCCGAGGACGTACTGCACGAGGTCCTTCGTGGGCGTGCTGCTCCAGCCGTGCACCGGCGTCCCCCAGCCCCAGCACTCGCCGAAGGTGTCGTAGCCGTCGGTGAGGAACGTCGTCCAGCGGCGGATCAACGTCACGAGGTCGCCCGAGCGGCCGGCCGCCGCGACGGCGTCGTGCACGAGATAGCTGTAGAACGGTTCGGCGATGACCACCTCGCGCTCCGCATCCCAGTCGATGCGCTGCACCCCGCGCATCTGGTCGGCGATCTTCTGCTGGTCGTACGAACCGTCGTCGCCGCCGATCCACGAGCGCACCACCAGGGTGTCCTGGTCGGTGATCGCATCCACGATGGCGTTCCAGCGCGAGCGCGGCGCGAGGCCGGACACGATCGCCGTGGCCCCTGCCGCCTGCGATGCGGCGGGAAGCAGCTCACCGTCGACGATGTGGTCTCGGTATGTGCTACGGGATGCGTCCCAGAAGTCCTCGAAACCGGCGGCGGCCCGCGCGTGCATGTCGTCCGCCCACATCGCGGAGCCCTGGTTGCCGACGAACCAGCTCAGCTCGGCGAACTCGCGCAGCCCACGCGCCCACAGGGCGGTGAGGATGCTGCTGCGACCGGTGACGAACACACTCGACCAGTCCACCAGGTTCCACTCGGGCACGTCGGCGATGGTCCCGCGCTCGTCCACATACGGCAGGTACCAGCGCAGGATGCGCTCGACAGTCGGCAGCAGCGCGCGGACCTCGTCGGCGTCGCCGAGGTAGCGGTACAGGTTGTGCACGCCGTGCACCCAGTGCAGCGACCAGTCCGGGATGGTGTACCCACCGGACGACTCGATCTCGCCCACCACACTCATCGGCAGGATGCCGTCCGGCCGAGGCGAGTCGCCGAGCGCGACATAGTTGCGGGCCATCCGCCAGTCGGCGTTGGTGGTGAGGTGCACGAGCTGGTGCACGACGCCGTCGCCGACCCAGGCGCGCTGCTCCCGGGTGGGGCAGTCGGTGAAGGCGTCCTGCGCGTTCGCCTGCACGGTGCGGATGCCCGCGGTGTACAGCGCGTCGATCTCCGGGTCGTCGGAGCGGAAGAAGGCGTCGCCGCTGTGCGGGTACACGCGCTCGCGCACCTCGATGTCCTCCACGACCGTGTCGGCCGACACCAGGAGGTGGACGAAGCGCATCCCGTTGACCTCGACCGCGTCGAACACGTCGGCCTCGCCGCGGGCGGTGTAGCTCGCGCCGGTCTTGGGGATGGAGAAGCTCTCCAGCTCGTCGTTGCGGTGGCGGCGCTCGCGATAGAGCAGGTCGACGACGGTTCCGGATGCGGCGGCCAGCCGCACGTGCACGGTGCCCACCACGACGCGGCCGAAGTCCAGCGACAGCACCCCGCCGGCGGGCACCGACACCGGGAAGGCGGCGAGCGGGTCTGCGGAGACGTCGTGCCCGTCGAGGGCGGAGCGCACGCGGGACACGGGATGCGCATCCACGGGATGCGCATCCACGGGACGCGCAGCCACAGGTTCGGGACGGGTCGCGGTGCTGAGCGGGCCGCTCACGCGCAGCTCGGCCGGGCCGACGGTCACGCCGCCGACCGGCGCCGTGCCGCGGGGGAGCAGTGCGCCGTACGGGTCGGTCGGCGGCTGGGTGCGGCCGAAACCGCCGATGTGCGCGGCGGGGCGGAGCTGCGCGGCACCCCAGGCGCTGTCGTCGAAGCGCGGCCCGGCCCAGCCGGTCGGGAGCTCGCGCGCATCCACCCGTTCGACGGGGACGCCGTCGAGGCCGTCGAGGTCGGGCGACGTCCACGCGGTCGACCGGTGCACGCGCCAGTCGCCGTCGCTGACCAGCCAGGCGTCGCCGAGCCTGGCCTCGAACGCGAGGACCGCATCCAGACCGAGGCCGCCGTTCGCGACGGCGGGCTGCCAGAACGCGGTGGCGTTGCCGTAGAAGGTCACGAGCACGGCGATGGTGTTGCTGCCCGGCACGAGGTGCGGGGCCAGGTCGTACTCGTCGAAACGCTGCCGCCGCGGCTGCGACCTGGCAGGGCCGCGCCCCACCTCTGCGCCGTTCACCAGGAGCACATACCGGGAGTCGGCGGTGAGTCGCGCCGGGGCTTCCGCCGGCGCGGACGCGAGCTCGACGGTGCGGCGGAAGATCGTGCGGTGGAACGGGGCGCGGGGGCCGTCTGCGCCGAACGCCGCGGTGCTGAGGTCGCCGAGCGGTTCCGATCCGATCCAGTGGGCGCGCCAGCCGATGCCGCCGAAGGCGCTCGGCGGGGAGGAGGTGACAGCGCGGTCGTCGCGTGTGGCGGTGGTGGTGGTGGTCGTGGTCGTGGTGGTCGTCATCGTCTACCTGCTTTCCGATCGCGTCGTCGCGATCGTCGTCGGTTGGTGCGCGGTGGCTCGTGCGAAGGGTGCGGTCGCGGCCGCGGGGACCGCGGGTTTCGCACGACTCGTGCCCGCGGAACGGGAGAGGCGGTCAGGAGTACTCGGGAGGTTTGGTGCGGTAGCGCCACGCGAGCTCGTTGTCGAGGACGAAACGGGAGAGCGTCTTGTCGCGCGGAAGGAGGCTCCCGGCGAACGATTCGAGGGAGGCGAGCAGCGCATCCGCGGTCTCCGGGGTCGGGTCGGCGATCACGGCCGTCAGGAGCGCATCGAAGTCGCTCGGCTTGCGTTCGAGACCGGCGACCAGCGCCGACAGGTACTTGGGGCCGGGGAACACGACGCGGTTGGCGGCGAGCAGCGCACGCGCGGCCGACGTCGCCAAGTGAACGGACGCGTGCCGAAGGAGCAACTGGTCGCCGCTCGCGTGCGCCTGCTGCAGGAAGTAGCCGCCGTGCAACCGTGCCTGGGCGAGGAACGAGGCGACCCGTGCATCCCACTCGTCGTCGGCGGGTCGGATGCGGGCGATCCGCGCATCCAGGTCGTCGACACGGCTGAAGACGATCCGGGATGCGGCGAACGAGTCGCGCACGGGATCGTCGCCGCGCTCGGCGGCGTCGTCGAGGTAGGAGAGGGTGGCGAGCTTCACGTCGAAGTAGCCGCCGTCGTAGTCGATGCCCTCCTGCTCGGTGTACATCAGCCGCTCCGCCGCGTACGCCTCCGCCCAGCGGTCCTCCGTGACGATCAGGTAGAGGTCGACGTCGGAGTCTGGCCGCTCTGTGCCTCGCGCGACGGATCCGGTGACGACGATCCCGAGGGTGTCCGGCCGGGCGCTCTCGCGGGCGAGGTAGCGTTCGACGGCCTGGTCATGGTGCAGCATCGCCACGCCTCCCTGTGCCGCTCGCGGCAGTGAAAGCATTCAGTGGCGTTCGTAACGGTGGCGCGGTCACGGCGTCCCTCTCGGTCGATGCGTCTTTGCGGGCTCACCATAACCCAGATCCGCCGATATTTGAATCGCTTCAATGAAACGAGGCGAGAATCGGCAGGCGCGCATCCGGCAGGAGGGTGCGCGCGACACGCCGCCGAGAACTCCGTCCGAACGGAGATCGAGGCGAGGTGGGGCGAGATGTCCTTCCGGACGGAGTTTTGGGGTTGGGGAAGCAGGCCAGGGGCGGGGGCAGGGGTGGGGCTGGGAGGGTGTGAGGCTAGAGCGCGCTGCTTGCTCGGACGACGAGTTCGGGCTGGTAGAGGATTTGGCGCGGCTCGAGGTCTGGGTCGTCGGCCTCTTCGAGCAGGATCTGGACCGCCGTCTCTCCGATCAGCCGGCTCGGCTGCCGGATCGAGGTGAGGGGTACGACCGACGCGCTCGCGAAGAGGATGTCGTCGTAGCCGACGAGGGCGATCTCGTTCGGGATCGCGATGTTGCCCTGGATGGACAGGGCCTGCAGCAGGCCGATGGCCAGCAGGTCGTTGGCGGCGAAGATCGCATCCGGCCGCTCGCCCGGCGACCGCTCGACGATGGCCTCGCCGGCCCGGCGGCCCTCCTGCACAGTGAGCGCAGGCAGCGCGATCACCTCGATGGCGGCACCTGGATGCGCCGCGACGGCCTGGCGGGCACCCTGGAGGCGGTCGCTGACCTGGCGGATCTCCTGCGGCCCGCCGACGAAAGCGATGCGGCGTCGCCCCGTCTCGAGCAGGTGCTGGACGGCGAGCGTGCCGCCCGCGACGTCGTCGACGGAGACCGAGCTGATCGACAGGTCTTTGCTCACCCGGTCGACCAGCACAGAGGGGATGCCCCGCTCGCGCATCCGGCGCAGCCTCGGTGCGACGTTCCCCACCGGGGAGATGAGCACTCCGCGCACCCGCAGCTCCTCGAACAGGGTGAGATAGCCGGACTCGCGTTCCTTCTTCTCGTCACTGTTGCCTGCGATGACCGAGAACCCCGCTTCTGCCGCGCTGTCCTCCGCCGCGGTGGTCAGCTCGGTGAAGAACGGGTTCCCGCCACTGAGGGTGATCAGGCCCAGCGCGTGACTGTGGCCGACGCGGAGCTGCCTGGCCGCCTCGTTGCGCACGTACGACAGCTTCTCCATCGCCAGCGTGACGCGCTCGACCGTCTCAGGGGAGACGATCTCCGGGCGGTTCAGCACGTTCGAGACGGTTCCGATGGATACGCGGGCCAGCGCCGCCACATCCTTGACGCTCGCAGACACCATGATCGCCCTCCCGATCGCAGTTTAGGACATTGAATCGAATATCCGTGCGGTTCAGCGGGTGGAACCGCTTTCCGCACGCGTGTCCGATTCGTTGAACGTTAGCCGCTCGGCGAGTTCCGCGCCAGCGCTGGGAACCGGACGCCCGCATCCGGCGTTACTGAATCGTTACAAGTCGTCATTGACGACCCGGCCGAGTGCACCTATCTTCAAATGAAGCGTTTCAATGCGAACCCAGCGCGCACTCCTGGGACCTGCAACGCCAATACAAGGAGGTATTCATGTTCTCTCGAAGGACGGCATCTCGCATTGCCGCCACCGTCGCCAGCGCGGCCGTGCTGGCCGCCACCCTCGTCGCTTGCTCGTCAAGCGGCGGCGGCGGATCGTCCATCACCCTCATGGCCGGAGGAAACGACCCGGCCGCCACCAAGTTCGCCAAGGCCATCGCAGACGGGTTCATGAAAGAGAACCCGTCGATCAAGGTCAAGGTGAACACCCGCCCGGCAGGCACGGACGGGGACAACCTGATCAAGACGCGCCTGTCGACGCGAACCATGGACGACGTCTTCCTCTACAACTCCGGGTCGCTGTTCCAGGCGCTCAACCCGGACACGCAGCTCCAGCCCCTCACCGACGAGGCCTGGGTGAAGAACATCACCGACGACTTCAAGAAGACCGTCAGCACGTCGAAGGGGACGTACGGCGCTCCGACGGGGACGACCTTCAACGGCGGCGTCATGTACAACAAGAAGGTCTACGAGAAGCTCGGGCTGAGCGTCCCCAAGACCTGGGCAGACTTCATCAGCAACAGCGAGAAGATCAAGGCCGCGGGCATCGTCCCCGTCATCCAGTCGTACGGCGACACCTGGACCAGCCAGCTCTTCGTGCTGGCCGACTTCGCGAACGTCAGCAAGGCCGACCCTGAGTGGGCGACGAAGTACACCGAGAACAAGGCGAAGTACGTCAACCCGCCGGCGCTCGCGGGCTTCACGCACACGCAGGAGGTCTTCGACAAGGGTCTGCTCAACAAGGACTATGCGTCGCTCACCAACGTGAACGCGCTCAAGATGCTCGCGACAGGCGAGGGCGCCCAGTACCCGATGATCACCGCCGTGATCAGCAACGTGCTGCAGAGCAACCCGGACCAGGTCAACGACATCGGCTACTTCGCGATGCCGTCCGACGCCGGCGAGCCGCAGGCGACCGTCTGGGAGCCGGGTGGGGCGTACATCCCGAAGTCGACGACGGGCGACAAGCTGACCGCCGCGAAGAAGCTGGTGGCGTTCATCAACTCACCGAAGGGATGCGACGTGCAGAACTCGGCAGGCGTTCCGGCCGGTCCGTTCGCGATCAGCACCTGCAAGCTCCCGTCCGACGCTCCGGCGCTGGTAGCCGATGAGCTGAAGTACCAGGACGCCAAGCAGACCGGCCTGGCGCTGGAGTTCCTCTCCCCGATCAAGGGACCGAACCTGGAGAAGATCCTCATCCAGGTCGGCTCCGGCATCACCGATGCCAAGGCGGGCGCTGCGCTCTACGACAACGACGTGAAGGCGCAGGCGCAGCAGCTCGGGCTCAAAGGCTGGTAGCCCTGGACCACGAGCGACGCACCTGACAGCGTCGTGACGCGGGGCCGATGGCCGCACAGCCGTCGGCCCCGCAACGCACCACAGCACCACAGCACCACCGCACTGAACTCGACGAGGAGTAAAACATGTCGACGGCCAATCCGGCGACCGCGATACAAGCGGCCGACATCATCACGGAGCTTCATCCGCCGCAGAAGAAGCGGCGACCGATCAAGTCGTACTACCCGACCTGGTTCTTCATCCCGGCGGTCGCGCTCTACGTTGTGTTCTTCGCCATCCCGACGTTCTCGTCGTTCTACTTCTCGCTGACCCGCTGGTCGCTCTTCGACTCGCAGTTCATCGGCTTCGACAACTTCGTCCAGTTCTTCCGCGACCCGCAGTTGTACACGAGCTTCATCCACACCCTGATCTACGCGGTCATCACCTCGGGCGCCAAGGTCATCATCGGCTTCTTCCTCGCGATCCTGCTCACCGGCCCGATCGTCGGCCGCGGCTACCTCCGCGCCGTCGTCTTCTTTCCCGTGCTGCTCTCGACCATCGGCGTCGGCATCATGTGGAAGTCGCTCCTCGACCCGTTCCACGGGATGGTCAACGCCGTCCTCGGCTTCTTCGGGCTTCCCCAGCCCGGCTGGTTCACCGACCCGAACCTCGCGCTGTACTCCATCGCGGGCGTCGACATCTGGAAGGGCGTCGGCATCGCAACGCTGATCTTCATGGCGGGCATCGTCGCCATCCCGAACGAATACTTCGAGGCGGCCAAGATCGACGGCGCGAGCTCCTGGAAGATCCTGCGCCAGATCACGATCCCGCTCAGCAGGGGCGCGACGGCGACCGTCATCATCCTGTCGCTGATCGGCGGTCTGAGGTCGTTCGACATCATCTGGGCCACCACGGGAGGCGGGCCGGGCTTCACCAGCGATGTAATCGCATCCGTCATCTACAAGCAGTACCAGGCGGGTTTCTACGGGCTGTCGACCGCGGGCAACGTGGTGCTCTTCCTCGTCGTCACCGTGATCATGGTGCCGCTGTCGTACTTCCTGAACAGAAAGCAGGTGGAGCTGTGACCCGCGAGCGCACCAGGGCCTGGATCGTCGGCGTCGTCGCGATCGTCGTCTCCGTCGTCGTCTTCCTCGTCCCGTTCATCTTCGTGCTGCTGCAGGCGGCGAAGTCCCCGGCCGAGGCCTCGAACCTCGCCTTCTCCTGGCCGTCCCAGTTCCTGTTCTTCCAGAACTTCTGGGAGACGCTGATCTCCAACGACGGCGTGATCTGGCGCGCGATCATCAACAGCGCGGTGCTCACCGTCGGGTCGGTCGCGATCATGGTCGTGCTGTCGGCGATGGCCGGGTACGTGCTCGCCCGCAAGAAGAGCAAGTGGGGGCCGGTGGTCAACTTCTTCGTGCTGGCAGGGCTGATCGTCCCCCCGGCCGTCGTCCCGACGATCTGGGTGCTGCAGGGCCTCCAGCTCTTCGGCACGATGCCGGGGATGATCCTGGTCGAGGCCACCTTCGGGCTCTCGTTCTGCATCCTGCTGTTCCGGGCGTTCGTGGGCAACATCCCGCGCGAGCTGGATGAGGCCGCCGTGCTCGACGGGTCCGGCCCGATCCGGCTGTTCTTCCGGGTGGTGCTGCCGCTGCTGCGGCCGGTGGTCGTGACGGTGATCGTGGTGCAGTCGGTGTTCGTCTTCAACGACTTCGCCGGGCCGCTGTACTTCCTCCCCGGCGACCAGAACGTGACCGTCCAGCTCGCGCTCTACACCTTCTCCGGCCAGAACCTGAGCTTCTACAACCTGCTCTTCATGGCCATCTTCCTCATCACCATCCCACCGCTCATCGCATACATCTTCTTCAACCGACAGATCGTCGCCGGCATCACCAGCGGCGCCGTCAAGGGCTGACACCACCGTGACAACGAACGAAACCTCTGGAGAGAAATCAATGAACTGGCAAGCTCGCATGATCGCAGCCGACAACGACTTCGACGGAGCGCCGCTGCTCCGCCGCGAATTCACCGTCGACGGCGGCCACGGCGCCGTGACCGACGCGACCCTCACGCTGAGCGCACTCGGCGTTGTGGAGGCGTGGCTCAACGGGCGCGCGGTCTCCGACGACCTGCTCACGCCGGGGTGGAGCAGCTACGAGTGGCGACTCCGCTACGCGAGCTACGACGTGACCGACCTGATCGGTCAGGGCGGCACAGGTCAGGGCGACGATGCAGGTCAGGGCGCCGTGCTCGGCCTCGCTCTCGGCAACGGCTGGTTCCGCGGCCGCCTCGGCTGGTCGGGACGCTCGGCCTTCTACGGTTCCGAGCTCGGCGCGTTCGCCCAGTTGGTGCTGACCTTCGCAGACGGGTCGACCCAGACCATCGCGACGGATGCGGACGGCTCCTGGACCGCAGGACCGAGTCCGGTGCTCGCCAACGACCTCTACGACGGCGAGACCATAGACGCCCGCCTCCGCGACGACGCCTGGCTCTCCTCCGGTTTCGCGGGGGACGGCTGGGTGGGCGTGCACGCGCTGGACTTCGACACCGCGATCCTGACCCCGTACGTCGGACCGCGCGTCCACCGCTGGAACGCGCTGCCTGTGGCGGAGATCACCACCTCGCCGTCCGGCAAGACGCTGGTCGACTTCGGTCAGAACCTCGTCGGCTGGGTGCGCGTCTCGGTGCGCGGCGAGTCGGGCGCAGAGGTCACGATCAAGCACGCGGAAGTGCTGGAGCACGGCGAGCTGGGCACCAGGCCGCTTCGCACGGCGCTCGCCACCGACCGCTACATCCTGAGCGGCGGCGACGACGTGTTCGAGCCGACGTTCACGTTCCACGGCTTCCGCTATGCCGAAGTCACGGGATGGCCGGGCGAGCTGAAGCCGGAGGACCTCACAGCCGTCGCCATCGGCTCGGACCTGGAGCGCATCGGCACCTTCCGCAGCTCCGACCCGATGCTCAACCAGTTCCATGAGAACGTGGTCTGGGGGATGCGCGGCAACTTCGTCGACGTGCCGACCGACTGCCCGCAGCGCGACGAACGACTCGGCTGGACGGGCGACATCGCCGCCTTCGCGCCGACCGCGGCATTCCTCTACGACGTGGATGCGTTCCTCTCCGACTGGCTGATCGACCTGGACGCAGAGCAGCAGCACCACGACGGCATCGTCGGCTTCGTCATCCCCGATGTGCTCAAGTACCTCGACAGCGACGCCCCCACCGAGTTCGGGCCGGTCGACTCGACCGCGATCTGGAGCGACGCGGCGGTCTGGGTGCCGTGGACGCTCTACCAGGCGTACGGCGACCAGGAGGTGCTGGGTCGCCAGTTCGGCTCCATGTCCAGCCACGTCCGCCGGGTGCACTCGCTGCTCTCGCCCGCCGGGGTCTGGGACGGCAACTTCCAGTTCGGCGACTGGCTCGACCCCGACGCGCCGCCGGAGGACCCGGCCAAGGCCAAGGCGGACAAGGGCGTGGTGGCGACCGCGTGCGCGTATCACTCGGCGCGGATCGTGGCCGAGTCGGCGGCGCTGCTCGGCCTCACAGCAGAGCAGGCGGAGTTCGAGACGATCGCCTCCGAGCTGCGCGCTGCCTTCAACAGGGAGTACGTGAACGGCGGCGTCGTGAAGAGCGACTGCACCACCGTCTACGCGCTGGCCATCGTGTTCGGGCTGCTCGACGCATCCGATGAGGTCGTCGCGGGCGAACGGCTCGCGGAGCTGAGCGCCGCGGCCGGCTACCGCATCTCGACGGGCTTCGCCGGCACGCCGTTCATCACGGACGCCCTCACGAAGACCGGCCACCTGGATGCGGCGTACCGGCTCCTGCTCGAGCGCGAGTGCCCGTCCTGGCTCTACCCGGTGACCATGGGCGCGACCACCGTCTGGGAGCGCTGGGACTCGATGCTGCCGGACGGCACCATCAACCCGGGCGAGATGACCTCCTTCAACCACTACGCGCTCGGCGCCGTGGCCGACTGGATGCACAGGGTCGTCGGCGGGCTCGCGCCGCTCGCCCCCGGATACGCGCAGGTGCTCGTCGCCCCGCAGCCGGGCGGGGGCATCACCGAAGCGGAGACCACGCTGGAGACCCCGCACGGCCGCGTCGCCGTCCGCTGGAGCGTGACAGGCGACGAGCTGACCGTCGACGCCGAGCTGCCGGCCGGTGTCGGCGGCGTGCTCAGACTTCCCGGCCAGGACGACCGGCCGCTCACCGGCGGCCCCGTCTCGGCGACCGTCCCCTTCGCTGCTCCGGCGCTCGCCGCGGCCGCCAGCGCATCAGAGAAATGAACAGGCACCATGACTGACCTCACCGCCATCTCAGCGGACCTCGCCGCCCAGGCGATCGAGCTGCCCTCGTGGGCGTTCGGCAACTCGGGCACCCGTTTCAAGGTGTTCGGATCGCCCGGCACGCCGCGCGATCCGTTCGAGAAGATCGCGGACGCCGCGCAGGTGCACAAGCACACCGGTCTCGCCCCGACGGTGGCGCTGCACATCCCGTGGGATGTGGTGGACTCGTACTCGGATCTGCGCAAGCACGCCGAGGATCACGGGGTCTCGCTCGGCACGGTCAACTCGAACACGTTCCAGGACGACGCGTACAAGCTGGGATCGGTGACCCACAGCGACCCGGCCGTCCGGCAGAAGGCGATCGACCACCACTTCCGCTGCATCGACGTGATGGACGAGACCGGTTCGCGCGACCTCAAGATCTGGCTGGCTGACGGCACCAACTACCCAGGCCAGGACGACATCCGGGCCAGGCAGGACAGGCTGGCCGAGTCGCTCGCCGCGATCTACGCACGGCTCGGCGACGACCAGCGGATGGTGCTCGAGTACAAGTTCTTCGAACCGGCGTTCTATCACACGGACGTCCCGGACTGGGGGACCAGCTACGCGCACACCGTCGCGCTCGGCGAGAAGGCGTACGTCTGCCTCGACACCGGACACCACGCTCCCGGCACGAACATCGAGTTCATCGTCGCCCAGCTCCTCCGTCTCGGGAAGCTCGGCTCGTTCGACTTCAACTCGCGGTTCTACGCCGACGACGACCTGATCGTCGGCGCCGCGGACCCGTTCCAACTTTTCCGGATCATCGCGGAGGTCGTGCGCGGCGGCGGGCTCAACAACCCGGACGTGGCGTTCATGCTCGACCAGTGCCACAACATCGAGAAGAAGATCCCCGGCCAGATCCGGTCGGTGCTCAACGTGCAGGAGATGACGGCGCGCGCCCTGCTGATCGACCGGGATGCGCTCTCCGCCGCCCAGGCGGCGGGCGATGTGCTCGGCGGCAACGGCATCCTGATGGATGCGTTCTACACGGATGTGCGCCCCGCGCTCGCCGAGTGGCGCGAGTCCCGCGGACTCCCCGCGGACCCGATGGCCGCATACGCCGCATCCGGGTACCAGGAGAAGATCGAGGCCGACCGGGTCGGCGGCACCCAGGCAGGGTGGGGCGCCTGATGGCCAACGAAGCGGCGGAAGCGCTCATCGCACGGTCGAACCGCCTCGGCGCCGACCCGCGCAACACCAACTACGCCGGAGGCAACACGTCGGCCAAGGGGATCGAGACCGATCCGGTGACCGGCGAGCCGGTGGAACTGCTCTGGGTGAAGGGCTCCGGCGGCGACCTCGGCACGCTGACCGAGGCGGGGCTGGCGGTGCTGCGGCTCGACCGGTTGCGCGCCCTGACCGGCGTGTATCCGGGAGTCGACCGCGAGGACGAGATGGTCGCCGCGTTCGACTACACGCTCCACGGCAAGGGCGGTGCCGCGCCGTCGATCGACACGGCCATGCACGGGCTGGTGGATGCGGCGCATGTCGACCACCTGCATCCGGACTCCGGCATCGCGTTCGCGACAGCGGCCGACGGTGAGCGGTTGACGGCGGAGGCCTTCGGCGGTCGCGTGGTGTGGGTGCCGTGGCGGCGTCCCGGCTTCCAGCTCGGGCTCGACATCGCTGCGGTGAAGGAGGCTCATCCGGATGCGATCGGCTGCATCCTGGGCGGCCACGGCATCACCGCGTGGGGCGGCACGAGCGACGAGGCAGAGGCGAACTCGCTCTGGATCATCGAGACAGCCGCGGCGTACATCGCTGCGCACGGGCGGGACGAGCCGTTCGGAACCGTGTTGGACGGTTACGCGGCACTGCCGGAGGCGGAGCGGCACGCGAAGGCGGCGGCGCTCGCGCCGCACCTGCGGGCGCTCGCGTCGACCGACCGCGTGCAGGTGGGGCACTTCAGCGACGCCGAGGTGGTGCTCGACTTCCTGGCGCGGTCCGAGCATCCACGGCTGGCGGCCCTCGGCACGTCCTGTCCTGACCACTTCCTGCGCACGAAGGTGAAACCGCTGGTCCTCGACCTGCCGGCGGACGCCTCCGTGGAGGATTCGGTGGCCCGCCTGGAGGAGCTGCACGCGGCGTACCGCGCCGACTACCAGGCGTACTACGACCGCTACGCGACGGACGAGTCGCCCGCGATCCGCGGAGCCGACCCGGCGATCGTGCTCATCCCGGGCGTCGGGATGTTCAGCTACGGCGCGAACAAGCAGACCGCGCGCGTGGCCGGAGAGTTCTACATCAACGCCATCAACGTGATGCGCGGGGCCGAGGCCCTGTCGACATACGCGCCGATCGACGAGTCGGAGAAGTTCCGCATCGAGTACTGGGCGCTGGAGGAGGCGAAGCTCCAGCGGATGCCGAAGCCCAAGCCGCTCGCCGGTCGGGTCGCGCTCGTGACGGGCGCCGCATCCGGCATCGGCAAGGCCATCGCGACGAGGCTCGCGGCCGAGGGTGCGTGCGTCGTCATCGCCGACCTCGACCTCGCGAAGGCGCAGGACGCGGCCGCATCCATCGGCGGGACGGACGTCGCCGTCGGCGTGCAGGCGAACGTCACGGACGAGCGCGCTGTGCAGTCGGCAGTGGATGCGTCCCTGCTGGCGTTCGGCGGCCTCGACCTGGTGGTCAACAACGCCGGGCTGTCGCTGTCGAAGTCGCTGCTGGAGACGACGGTGGCCGATTGGGACCTGCAGCACGACGTGATGGCGAAGGGGTCCTTCCTCGTCTCGCGCGCCGCGGCCAGAGTGCTGATCGACCAGAAGCTCGGCGGCGACATCGTCTACATCTCGTCGAAGAACTCGATCTTCGCCGGGCCGAACAACATCGCGTACTCGGCGACCAAGGCCGACCAGGCGCACCAGGTGCGGCTGCTCGCGGCCGAGCTCGGCGAGCACGGCGTGCGCGTCAACGGGATCAACCCGGACGGCGTCGTGCGCGGCTCCGGGATCTTCGCGGGCGGCTGGGGGGCGAAGCGCGCCGCGGTCTACGGGGTGCCGGAGGAGGAGCTCGGCCAGTACTACGCGCAGCGCACGCTGCTCAAGCGCGAGGTGTTGCCGGAGCACGTCGCGAATGCGGTGTTCGTGCTGTGCTCGTCCGACCTCGACCACACGACAGGGCTGCACATCCCGGTGGATGCTGGCGTGGCGGCGGCGTTCTTGCGATGAGCGCGGGTGCGGGTGCGGGTGCGGGTGCGGGTGCGGCGGGTGCCGTTGCCGCCGTCGACCTCGGAGCGACGAGCGGGCGCGTGATGATCGGGAGGGTCGGGCCGGACACCCTCGACCTGACCGAGGCCGCCCGGTTCCCGAACACGCCCGTAACCCTCTGGGAGGGCGACCGTCCCGGCCTGCACTGGAACATCGCGGAGCTGTACCGCAACGTCGTCGACGGGCTGGGGGATGCGCTGCGCGCCGAGCCGGGGATCGTGAGCGTCGGGGTGGATGCGTGGGCCGTCGACTACGGGCTGCTGCGCAGCGGGGTGCTCCAGGGCATCCCGTACCACTACCGCGACGAGCGGGCGGCGGCCGGGACGCCGCTGGTGCACGCGCGCGTGCCCGCCGACGAGCTGTACCGGCAGAACGGGCTGCAGTATCTCCCGTTCAACTCGCTCTACCAGCTCGCGGTCGACCGCGCGGCCGGACGGCTCGACGGCGTCGACTCGATGCTGCTCATCCCGGACCTGATCGCGTACTGGCTGAGCGGCGAGCGCGTCGCGGAGCGCACGAACGCGTCCACGACGGGGCTGCTCGGCGCGGACGGAGCGTGGAACACGGCGCTGATGGATGCGCTGCGCCTGCCGCGCGGGCTGTTCCGGCCGGTGGTGGATGCGGGGACCGTCCTCGGGCCGCTGCTGCCGAGTGTGCGTGGCGAGTTGCGCATCCCGAGCGTGGGCACGGATGGTCTCGCGAGCGGCGGGGGAGGGCCGGTGGTGACGGCGGTCGGCTCGCACGACACCGCGTCGGCGGTCGTCGCCGTGCCGCTGCAGTCGGAGAACGCGGCGTACATCTCCTGCGGGACGTGGGGGCTGGTCGGCCTCGAACTGGACCGGCCGGTGCTCAGCGAGGCCGCGCGGGAGGCGAACTTCACGAACGAGGGCGGGGTGGATGGGCGGGTCAGATTCCTGCACAACGTGATGGGGCTGTGGTTGCTGAGCGAGTGCATCCGGAGCTGGCGCGGGGCGGGGATCGATGCCGACCTGGTGGAACTGCTGGAACGGGCGGAGGCGCTGACAACGCCGGTGCCGGTGTTCGACGCGAACGACCAGCGCTTCCTGGCTCCGGGCGACATGCCGTCACGGATCGCGTCGTGGTGCGCTGAGCGCGGGATGGCGGCGCCGAACGGGCCGGTCGAGTACGTGCGGAGCATCGTGGAGAGCCTCGCCGAGGCGTTCGCACACGCAGTGCGAACCGCGTCGGCGCTGTCCGGGCGGCCCGTGGACACCGTGCACATCGTTGGCGGCGGAGCGCGCAACCGCCTGCTCTGCCAGCTCGTCGCCGACCGCTGCGGGGTGCCGGTGCTCGCCGGTCCGGTCGAGGCGACGGCGATCGGCAACGTGCTGGTGCAGGCGCGTGCGCACGGCCTGGTGCGCGGCGACCTCGAGGCGCTGCGCGCCCTGGTGCTCGCCACGCACCCGCCCGTCGCCTACGCGCCCAACCCCGCCTGACCGACGCAATCGAGCCCAGGGTTTCTCACCGCAAAACGGGCGATTGCGGTGAAAAAGGCTGGGCTCGATTGCGTCGGTCAGGAGGCGCGGGCGGCGGTCGCCTCGGTGTCGGCGAGGTCTTTGCGCGCTGCCTCGCGCGGCGAGAGCGTGAAGCGCGGGCGCCACGAGGTGAAGCGGAGGCGCAGGCTGCGGTACTTGATCAGGTAGAAGACGCCGACGATCGCCGCGGCGAAACCGGACGCGGCGCCCACTCCCATCGCCCAGCGCGGGCCGAACGTGTCGGCGACCCAGCCGACGATCGGGGCACCCACGGGGGTTCCGCCCATGAAGATCGCCATGTAGATCGCCATCACCCGACCGCGGAGCTGCGGGTCCGTCGTCATCTGGACGACACCGTTCGCCGTGGTCATCAGGGTCTGCGACGAGACGCCGATCACGATCAGCGCCAGTGCGAAGAGCCAGAAGTCCGGCATCACGGCGGCCAGCGCGCAGCCGAAGCCGAAGAAGGCTGCGCCGGCGAACAAGAGCGCGACGCGCGGCCGCTCGCGGCGGGCGGACAGCAGCGCGCCGACCACCGAGCCGATCGCCATGATCGACGACAGCAGGCCGTATTCGCCGGCGCCCGCGTGGAAGACCGACACCGACATCGTGGAGATGAAGATCGGGAAGTTGAGGCCGAAGGTGCCGATCAGGAAGACCATCACGAGGATCACCATGATGTCCGGACGCCGCCGCACATACCGGAAGCCCTCGACCAGGCCGCCGCGCTGCTTCTTCGCGCGCTCCGACCGGTACAGCTTCTCGACCCGCAGGAACTTGAGCGACAGCAGCACGGCGCCGAACGTCGCCGCGTTGATCAGGAACACCCAGCCGGCGCCGACGACCGCGACCAGCAGGCCGGCGACAGCGGGTCCGAGCAGGCGCGCCATGTTGAACGACGCCGAGTTGAGCGCGACGGCGTTGGACAGGTTCGGCCCGGCCACCAGCTCGGAGACGAACGTCTGCCTCGCAGGGGCGTCGAACGCCGCGACGCAGCCGAGAAGCAGCGCGAACACATACACGTGCCAGAGCTGCACGACCCCGGTGACGGTCAGGATGCCCAGCCCGAGACCCAGCGCGCCCATCGCCCCCTGCGTGGCCATGAGCAGTTTGCGGCGGTCCAGGTGGTCGGCCGCCCATCCCGTGACGGGGAGCAGCAGCAACTGCGGCCCGAACTGCAACGCCATCACGAAGCCGACGGCCGCCGCGTTGTTGTGGGTGAGCTGGGTGAGGACGATCCAGTCCTGGGCCGTGCGCTGCATCCAGGTGCCGACGTTGGAGACGATCGCCCCGGCCGCCCAGATGCGGTAGTTCACGCCGGACAGGGAACGGAACATGGCACTCACGAGTCGGCCAGCTCTCGCAGGATGGCCGCCGCATCGGCCAGCGTGGCCCGCTGCCCGGGAGTCAGCTCACGAAGCCGTTTGTGCAGCCAGGCGTCACGCCTCCGCCTGGTCTCGGCGATGAGCGCACGACCCTCCTCGGTGGGAACGACGACCACCTTGCGGCCGTCGTCGGCGTCCGGGGTGCGCCGCACATACCCGGCTTCTTCGAGGCAGTTGATCGTGCGGTTCATCGACGGAGGCTTGACGCGCTCGTGCTCGCTGAGCTGACCGATCGTGCCGGAGCCCTCTCGCACCAGGAACGCCAGCGCCGAGGTCTGGGTGTCGCTGAGCTCGTCGTCGGCCTTCTCCGCCCTGAGCCGACGGGACAGCCGCGCCACCGCGATGCGGACGGCGGTGCTGAGGTCGTGGGTGGAGAGTCGTTGAGCCATATATCGTTAGCCTAACAAATTAGTCTTGCTAAATAAATCCCGTTCGCCGCCGGCGTGCGCCAGAATGACGACGTGCCCAGCTACGAAGATGCTCACGGCGTCGAGATCACCTACGACGTGTACCCGGTCGAGACGCCGCGGGCGGTGGTGCAGGTCGCGCACGGCGTCGGCGAGCACGCCGGCCGCTACCGGCTGCTGGCCGAGCACCTCAACGCGAACGGCTACACCGTCTACGCCGACGACCACCGCGGTCACGGCCGCACCGGCATGGCCCAGTGGAAAGGCGACGCCACCCGGCTCGGCAGGCTCGGCGTCGGCGGCCTGCGGGCCACAGTGGATGCGCTGCGCGCCTTCTCGCGCCTCATCCGCGACGAGAACCCCGACCTCCCGCTGGTGTTCTTCGGCCACAGTTGGGGCTCGCTGATGGGCCAGATGATCCTCAACGAGCACAGCAGCGACTACGACGCCGCGGTGCTCTCCGGAACCGCGTACCGCGTGCTCGGCTCGATGAACAGCGGCGACCTGAACAAGCGGCACGCCCACCTCGGCACCACGGGCGCCGAATGGCTGAGCCGCGACCCCGCCGTCGCCCAGGCGTTCGTCGACGACCCGCTCACCACGCTCACCCCGATCGCGAAGCTGTTCGGGCTTGCGGATGCTTCCCGGCTGCTCGGTCGTCCCGCCCGCTCGCTCGCACGCGACCTGCCGCTGCTCATCCAGGTGGGAGGAGACGACCCGCTCGGCGGCGAGGCCAGCGCCCGCAGGCTGGAGAAGGCGTACCGGCAGCGGTCCGGGCTCACCGACGTGACCACGATCGTCTACCCCGGCGCGCGCCACGAGATCTACAACGAGACCAACAAGGCCGAGGTCATGGCCGACCTGACCGCCTGGCTGGATGCGCGCATCCCGTCGCGGGTGTAGCCGTTCGAACCGGAGCGCGCCCTGGCGATCTAGGCTGTAGCCATGCACGGTGAATACAAGGTTCCTGGTGGCAAGCTCGTCGTCGTCGACCTGGAGGTGATCGACGGCAGACTCGCGAACTTCCGCCTTGCCGGCGACTTCTTCCTCGAGCCGGACACCGCCCTGGAGGCGATCGACCGCTCGGTGAACGGCCTCCCGGCCGAGGCGGACGCCGCGACCATCGCCGCCGCCGTCCGCGGGGCGCTGCCCGAGGGGGCGACGCTGCTTGGCTTCTCGCCGGAGGCCGTCGCCGTCGCCGTGCGACGCTCGCTCGCCCGCGCGACGAGCTGGCGCGACTACGACTGGCAGATCGTGCACTCCAAGGCGGTGCCGCCCGTGATGCAGATGGCGCTCGACGAGGTGCTCGCCACCGAGGTCGGCGATGGACGTCGCGGACCGACCCTGCGCATCTGGGAGTGGGACGAGCCCGCCGTGGTCATCGGCAGCTTCCAGTCGGTCAAGAACGAAGTGGATGCGGAGAACGCCCAGAAGTACGGCTTCGACGTAGTGCGGCGCATCTCCGGCGGCGGCGCGATGTTCATGGAGGCCGGTTCGGTCGTCACGTACTCGATCTACGCTCCGGCCGATCTGGTGCAGGGGATGAGCTTCGCCGACAGCTACGCCTTCCTCGACGAGTGGGCGATCGTCGCCCTCAAGTCGCTCGGCATCGACGCGTTCTACCAGCCGCTCAACGACATCACGAGCCCGAAAGGCAAGATCGGCGGGGCTGCGCAGAAGCGTCTCGGCTCCGGCGCCGTTCTGCATCACGTGACCATGAGCTACGACATGGACGGCCAGAAGATGACCGAGGTGCTGCGCATCGGCCGGGAGAAGATCAGCGACAAAGGCATCACCAGCGCGGCGAAGCGCGTCGACCCGCTGCGCAGCCAGACCGGCATGACCCGCGCCGAGATCATCGACCGCATGAAGCAGACCTTCACCCAGCTCTACGGCGCGACCCCTGGCGACATCACCCCCGAGGAGTACGCCGCCGCCGAAAAGCTCGTCGCCGAGAAGTTCGGCACCCCCGGCTGGCTCTACCGCGTCCCCTAGCCCCGCGCCCCTCCCGCTCCTCCCGCCCCTCCCGCGCATCCATCGAGCCCAGGCTTCTTCACCTTAAAACGCGCATTTGCGGTGAAAAAGCCTGGGCTCGATTGCGTGTGAGGCGGGATCGTTGTTAGGTTAGGCAAAGCTTAGTTAGCTGAGCCTTACCTAACCACACCAGTCCCGAGTCCAGCGGAACGGCCGCGCCGTTCCGCTCACAGGAGCGCCATGAGATCGATGAGTTCCCCGTCCACCCCTGCGCAAGCACCGGCGAAGAGACGCGGCGCGCGTCTGCTCGCGGCGCTGGTCGCGACCGCCATCGCCACCCTCGGCGTCACCGCCGTCGCCACCCCGGCGCACGCGGCGGGCCCGACCGTGTCCGCTCAGGAGATCCCCGCAGCAGGCGGCACGATCACCCTGACCGGCAGCGGCTTCACCCCCAGCACCCAGGGCATCTACCTGGGCGTCGGCCCGACGGGACTTCCCGGCTTCTACCTCGGCGCCAGCAGCCTCATCAGCAGCGAGACTATCTGGATCGCACCGGGCAACGTCGACGGCACCAGCCCGTCGGGCCGCACTGCGCCGATGAACGCGGACGGCACGTTCTCCGTGACCGTCACCGTCCCGGCGGCCAGCGCATCCATCCCGACGTATGCGGTCTACACGTCCAAGGGCCACGGCCAGGGGATGAGCGACACCAGCCAGAACTCGATCACCCCGCTGGCATACGCACCCGTTCCGCCCGCCACCACCACGCTCGCGCTGGCGTCGAGCGCGGCGAGCGTCACGGACGGCTCGCCGGTCACCCTCACGGCGACGGTCAGCCCGGCCGCCGCGGGAACGGTCACCTTCCGCGAAGGGTCGGCCACGCTCGGCACCGGCACGGTCTCCGGTTCGGCCGCGACCTTCAGCACCAGCGGCCTCGCCGTTGGCGCGCACGCGATCACCGCGGCGTTCGCCCCGGCCGACAGCAGTGCCTTCGCCGCATCCACCGCGTCCGCCGTCACCGTCACTGTCACCGCGGTCGGCGCTCCGACCCCCGCCTCCGTCACCGTCGCCCCGGCGACAGGGCTCGACCCGGCCGGCGCCTCCATCACGGTCACCGGCGCGAACTTCGCCCAGACGGGCGGCGCCGTTCCCGGCGTGTACGTGGGCGTCGGCCCGAAGTCGGCCGTCGGCGAGCCGTCGTGGAACCTCACCGCCTCGCTCTTCCAGGGTGTCGCCTGGGTCCGCACCATCGGCGCGGACGGCGCCTTCACCAGCACCCTGACCGGCATCGCCCAGGTCTTCACCTCGAACGGCCGCCAGGTCGACTGCTCCACCGAGGAGTGCGGCGTCTACACGTTCGCTGCGCACGGCTCGGCCGACCGCACGCAGGACACGTACACGCCCATCGCGTTCGCCGTCCCCGCCGTGACACCGGTCGCGACCACTCTGACCATCACCACGTCGTCGGCCAGCTCGACCTCAGGCTCCGGCGTGGATGTGACGGTCGCCGTCTCCCCGAAGGCCGACGGAACCGTGAGCATCCTGGACGGCAGCACCGTCGTCGCACGCAACCTCGTGCTGCGCGACGGCGCGGCGACCACCCGCATCTCCACCCTGCCGCAGGGCTCCCGCTCGCTGACCGCGACGTTCACGCCCGCCGACCCCTCCGCGTTCGCCCCCTCGACGGCCGCGCCGGTCAGCCACACCGTGACGGCACCGCCGATCGTGACCGTCCCGACCGTCCCGGACCCTGTCGTCGTCGCAACGCCGACAGCCCCGGCCGAGCCCGTCTGCGTCGCCCGCTCCATCAGTGACGCGACGCTGAGCTGGGGCCTCAAGTCGAGCTTCCGCAACTACATCTCCGGCGGCATCGCGAACGGCTCGTGGAGCCTGTCCGGCGTGACGTACGCCGACGGGAAGTACGGCTGGAGCAACGGCTCCGGCAGCTACAACACCGCGGACGACAAGGGGATCGCCCGCTTCCCCGGCAGTGTCGCGTTCTCGGGCCACAACGGCGTCCTCAACCTGGTGCTGTCCAACGTCGCCGTGAAGGTGACAGGCCCGAACACGGCCACCATCGTCGCGGACGTCCACTCGACCGACATGGGCGGCGCGGCCAGCGACCACTCCGGCATCGCGTTCGCGTCCGTCGCGCTGAGCGGCGGCGCATCCGGCTCGCGTGTCACGGCGACGGACGCCCCTGCCACTCTCACCGCGGCGGGCGCCACCGCGTTCGCCGGGTTCTACGATGCCGGCACAGCGCTCGACCCGGTGTCGTTCAGCCTGCCGCTCGGGGCAACCGTCCCGTGCGACAGCGCGACCGCGGCCAACCTCGCCACCACAGGAGGCGGAGACGCGGGCAACTGGCCGCTGCTCGGAGGGCTGATGATCCTCGTCGGCGTCGCGGCTGTCGTGGCCGTTCGCCGTCGCGCATCCACTCGGGCGGCGGCTCAGGCGTGACCTCTCGCACTGGAGCACTCGTGGGCGGGGCCGCCGGCTCCGCCCGCGGGCGTCGGCGAGCGGGGCGTTCCGCCCGGCTGCTGCGGCTTGCGGCCGTGGTCGCGGTGGTGACGACACTCTCGGGATGCGGCACGACGGCCGCGACATCGGCGTCGACCCCCGCACCAGCCGCAACGACAGGAGCACCGGCGACGGATGCGCGCGCCGGTCTCTCCGACCCGCGCACCATCACCGGCCCGTCGACCGCGGCCACCGTCGCCGATGTGGTCCCCGTCACGAAGACCCCGAAGCCGAAACTGCCCGTGACGGTCGAGGACGCGTCCGGCACGAGGGTCACGGTCTCCGACACCAGCCGCATTCTGGCGCTCGACGTCTACGGCACGCTCGCCGAGACGGTCGTCGGCCTCGGGATGGGCGACAGGCTCGTCGGCCGTGGGGCGTCGAACACGCTCAGCGTGATGAGCAAGCTCCCGCTGGTGACCCAGAACGGCCACGAGCTGAACGGCGAGGCGATCCTCGCCCTGCACCCGACGCTGGTGCTCACCGACACGACGCTCGGGCCGCGCGACGTGCAGGACCAGCTCCGCGCATCCGGCGTCTCCGTGGTGTTCTTCGACCCGGAGCGCAGCATCGCGACCATCGGGTCGCAGATCGAGACGGTCGCGCACGCGGTCGGGCTCGACGCGGACGGCAAACGCTTGGCGCAGCGCGTCGCCGGCGACCTCGCTGCGGCGAAGAAGACCATCGCCGCGATGGCGCCGACCGGAGACGACAGACTGCGCGCCGCCCTGCTCTACGTGCGCGGCCGTGCCGGCGTGTTCTTCCTCTTCGGCAAGGGGATGGGCGCCGACGACCTCATCGGGGCGCTCGGCGCCGTCGACGTGGCCACCGAAGCGGGCATCGCGGGCGCGAAGCCCGCGAACAGCGAAGCTCTGCTGGCGACCAACCCGGATGTGTTCCTCATGATGACCGACGGCCTCGCCTCCACGGGCGGCGTCGACGGCCTGCTGCAGCGGCCGGGCGTCGCGGACACCGCCGCGGGGCAGCACCGCAGGATCGTGGACATGAACGACGGGCAGCTCATGTCGTTCGGGCCGACGACGCCCGCCGTGCTGCTGTCGCTCGCCGACGCGCTGTACCGGCCGGGGGCCGGGAAGTGACGCGGGCGGAGGCGCCGCCGCGCGCGGGCGCGGGCGTGAGCGTGCGCGAGGGCGTGCGCGAGGGCGTGCGCGTCAGCGCCGTCGCCCGCGCTCGCCGCCGCCGCGTCCCGGTGATCGCGGGGCTGCTCGTGCTGCTGCTGCTCGCCGTGCTGGTCTCCTCCTCCGTGGGGCAGTTCGCCCTCTCGCCCGCCGACATCGTCGCATCCATCGGCCGCCGCATCGGGATCGGGCAGGCGGCGACCGGCGCGGCGACGTATGCGGACGGCGCCCTCTGGAACATCCGGTTCCCGCGCGTCGCGCTCGGCATCGTCGTCGGCGCTGCCCTCGGCGTCGCCGGCGCCCTGATGCAGGGCGTCTTCGCCAACCCGCTCGCCGAGCCTGCCGTGGTCGGCGTCTCTGCCGGCTGCGCGGTCGGCGCGTGCGCCGTGATCGTCTTCGATGTGCAGCAGTTCGGTCCGGCGAGCATCCCCGCCGCCGCCTTCATCATGGGTGTGCTGACGACCGTGCTCGTCTACGTGCTGTCGCGCGCCCGCGGGCGCACCCAAGTGCTGATGCTGGTGCTGACCGGCATCGCGATCAACGCCGTCGCGAACGCCGTCATCGCGTTTCTCGTGTTCCAGGCGGACACCGCCAGCCGTGAGCAGATCATGTTCTGGCAGCTCGGCTCCCTCAACGGCGCCACCTGGCAGGCGGTGGCCGTCACCTTCCCGCTGCTGATCGTCGGCGTGGGATGCGCGTGGCTACTCGCCAAGCGACTGGATGCGCTCGCCCTGGGGGAGCGGAGCGCCAGGCACCTCGGCGTCCCCGTCGAACGGGTGCGGCTGGTCGCGATCCTGCTCGTGGCCCTGCTCACCGCCGTCGCCGTGTCGTTCGCGGGCATCATCGCGTTCGTCGGCCTGATAATCCCGCACCTGCTGCGGCTGCTGATCGGCCCAGCGCACGCGGCGCTCATCCCGGCCAGCGCGCTCGGCGGGGCGCTCCTGATCAGCGCGGCCGACCTGGCGGCGCGCACTGTGGTCCCGTTCGCCGACCTTCCGATCGGGATGTTCACCGCCCTCGTCGGCGGCCCGGTGTTCTTCGTGCTTCTGCGCCGCACGATCGCGGCGAAGGAGGGTGCGGCATGAGCGCCGAGCTGCGCGGCGTCACCCTCACCGTCGACGGCCGCGCGCTGCTGTCCGAGGTCGACCTGGCCGTGCGCCCCGGCGAGCTCGTCGCCCTGATCGGCCCGAACGGCGCGGGTAAGTCGACGGCGCTCTCGGTGCTGGCCGGGGATGTCACGCCGGACTCCGGCACGGTGACTATCGACGATCGACCCGTGGCGCGCATCCGGGTGCAGGAGCTCGGCCGGCTGCGCAGCGTGCTGCTGCAGCAGAAGGGCGTGTCGTTCTCCTACCCGGTGCGCGACGTGGTGGCGATGGGGCGGATGCCGTGGGCGCGCGTCCGGCCGCCGGAGGATGAGGACGACGACGGCGACAGCGACGACGACGCCATCGTCGCCGACGCCCTCGCCCGCACAGACACCACCCACCTCGCCGACCGCGATGTGACCACCCTCTCCGGTGGAGAGCTCGCCCGCGTCTCGCTCGCCAGAGTGCTCGCGCAGCGCTGTCGCATCGTCCTCCTCGACGAACCGACCGACGCGCTCGACATCGGCCATCAGGAGCAGGTGCTCGCGCTCGCCTCCGGCCTCGCCGCAGACGGGGCCGCCGTGCTCGCTGTGCTGCACGATCTGAACCTCGCAGCCGCGTATGCCGACCGGATCGTGCTGCTCGCCGACGGCGCCGTGGTCGCGGACGGAAGCCCGCGCGACGTGCTGACCGGCGAACGCCTCAGCGCCGTCTACGGGCATCCGGTGGAGACCATCGACCACCCCGTCACCGGTGCCCTGCTCGTGCTGCCTGTGCGAGCATCCGGGGCCGGTTCACCCTCGAAAGGGGGACATTCCCAGCGCGTTCGGGTACCCTGACCCGCGTGAACTGGTGGATCGTCGGCGGAATCGTCGCTGCAGTGGTGCTCGTGGTCATCGCGTCGAAGCTGGGCTGGATCGACTTCTCCGACAAGACGCGCAAGACGGGCGGCTCGTCGAGCAGCATCGTCGGCATCGGCGACGAGGTCTTCGCCCCCACCCGTCACGAGGCTCAGGTCGAACTCGACCGGCAGTCGATGCTGCCGGCCCCGGCCCCGCTGCCCGGCGACGGCGACAAGGGCATCTGGGAGGGAGGGCGCATCCGGATCGACGTGGCGCCTAGCGGGACTGCAGGTCCTGATACTCGGGATGCTCCCTGAGCCAGTGCCGCACGTACGGGCAGGTGGCGACCACGCGCAGGTCGGTGTTGGCGCGCACGTCGTCAAGCGCCTCCTGCACCAGCGTTGACGCCATCCCCTTCTCCCGCTTCTCCTCGTCGACGACGGTGTGCGTGAACACGATCGCGTCGTCGCGCAGTTCGTACTCGGCCACGCCGATCTGTTCGCCGTCCGTGAGGAGGGCGTAGCGGGACGATTCCGGTTGCTTCACCACGGTGAGACTCATGCCGCCAGGGTAACCCGGCAGCGTCGCGACGCACAGACTGCGAGAATGGTGGAATGCTGGACGACTCCACCGCGGATGCGGCCCCTGCGGACGCGGTCGCTGCAGATGCGGTCGCTGCGGATGCGGTCGGCGCGGATGCGGTCGGCGCCTGGCATCCGGATGCGCCGAGCACCGTCGTGCACGCCGACAACCTCGACGTCGTGGCGGGGCTCCCCGACGAGTCGTTCACCCTCATCTATCTCGACCCGCCGTTCAACACCGGCCGGTCGCAGACCAGGCGGAGCACCACCTCGGTGCGCTCGTCCGGCGGCGCTGGCAGCGTCACCGGGTTCAAGGGCCGAAGCTACGAGCGCATCAAGGGCGACCTGCTGCGCTACGACGACCGGTTCGACGACTACTGGTCGTTCCTCGAGCCGCGCCTGATCGAGGCGTGGCGCATCCTCGCCGACCACGGAACGCTCTACCTGCACCTCGACTACCGCGAGGCCCACTACGCCAAGGTGCTGCTGGATGCGCTGTTCGGCCGGGAGTCGTTCCTCAACGAGATCGTCTGGGCATACGACTACGGCGCCAAGTCGAAGAACAAGTGGCCGACCAAGCACGACACGATCCTGGTCTACGTGAAGAACCCCGCAGGCTACTTCTTCGACTCCTCCGCCGTCGACCGCGAGCCGTACATGGCGCCCGGCCTGGTCACCGCCGAGAAGGCCGAGCTGGGCAAACTGCCGACCGATGTCTGGTGGCACACCATCGTCTCGCCCACCGGCCGGGAGAAGACCGGCTACCCCACCCAGAAGCCGGAAGGCATCCTGCGCCGCATCGTGCAGGCGTCGAGCCGCGAGGGCGACTGGGTGCTCGACTTCTTCGCCGGCAGCGGCACGACCGGCGCGGTCGCGTCGGCCCTCGGCCGCCGCTTCCTGCTGGTCGACAGCAACCCGGACGCCATCGGCGTGATGCGGTCGCGGTTCGCGGCGGCGGAGCCCGCGGTGCGGTTCGTGGAGGCGTAAGGGCGCGCACGCGCATCCACTGGATACGGATTCCAGACACCCCGGAGCCGCCGTCCGGAGAACACCAAGAACGGTATGGGAGGCTGGGGCACTATGCGAACCGCGCTCCGCCCCTTGCCCTTCCTCTGGGGCGCGCTCGGCACGGCGGTGGTGTTCGCGCTCGTCTACCTGGTGTTCGTGCAGAGCTACATGGGCCAGGTCATCGACGAGCGGGCGTTCGCCGGGGCCGACGTGTGGAAGGGCGACCTGATCGAGTTCGCCCACACCTTCCTCAACGCCCTGCCTGCCGCCTCGGTGATCCTCGGCTGCATCGCGGCCCTCGCGATCGTGGCGTTCCGCCGCAACTGGGCGGTCTTCTTCGTGGCGGTCGCGGCGGCAGCGCTCGCCAACGGCAGCACCCAGCTCCTCAAGTACACCGTGCTGAGCCGCCCGTCGAAGGGCGTGGATGTCGGCCTCGCCAACTCGCTGCCGTCCGGCCACACCACCGTGGCGGCGTCGGCGGCCCTCGTCGTCTTCCTGGTCGCGTCCCCGCGCTTCCGCCCGCTCGCGGCGGTGATCGGCTCTGTCTTCACGATCGCGGCCGGCGCATCCACACTGGTGGAGCAGTGGCACCGGCCGAGCGACGTGGTGGCGGGGATGCTCGTGGTCGCGTTCTGGGGCTGCGTCGCCGGGCTGCTGTACTCCTGGCTGCGCGTGCCCACCGCCGAACGCCCTGTGCGCACCAAGCTGTGGCCGCTGCTCTGGATCGCGGTGGTGTGCGTCGCCGGGGCGATCGTCGCGCTGCTCGTCACCTACTTCTCCGCGCAGGACGGCACGGGCCAGCACCTGTTCGTGGCGTACGCCGGGGGAGTGGCTGCGATCGTGGCCACGGGATTCGTGCTCGCGGTGCTGGGGAACCGGGTGTTCCGGGCGCTGGCGTAGGGCGGCCCTCAGGGGCGTTTGAATACGTCGCGTCGCAGGGCGGCGTCGCAGGGCCGCTGTATTCCTGGCCGCGCGTGCCCACCGCCGAACACCCTGTGTCAGCAGATGTTGCCCTGCTGCACCGCTTCGGAGAGCAGTGTTGCCCCACCGAGGAGCACGACCTCGGACGGTTTGATGTCACGCTGCACGTCGTTGAGGGTTCTCAGTACGCAGTTCTGCGGCGACAGCGCGAGCGGTGCCTTCTGCCGTCCGGCGATGACAGCGCCCGCGAGTGCGTCGGGGAAGTTCAGTCCGCTGGCGAGATACATGCTGCCGCCCGGGGTGTTGTGGGCTTTGGCGATCAGGGTGGATGTGTTGAACCGGTCCGTGCCCGCGTAACGGACGACGGTGTGCTTGGCTTTCAGTGCGTTCTCGATGCCCGCGGACACCACGGTCATCCCCCCGGCAATGTATGCGGTCTTCACGCCGATCCCGGTGAGATAGCTGGTGGTGACGGCGGGGGCTGCGGCGAACGTTCCGGGCACGAGCACAACGGGAGCGCCGAGTTTCCCGGCCGCGGCCCCGGCGGACAGCGCATCCGGGTAGTCGAGGCCCGTCGCCACGAACGCGGTCGCGGACGAACCCCAGCCGTACTTCCCGATCGCGACCGAGGTGCTGTACCGGTCATCGCCGGAGATCCGCTGCACGCTGCCTCCCGCGGCGACGAGCCCCTTGAGTGCGCTCTCGACGGCGGCCGGAACGGCGGTCGCGCCCCCGATCACGACGACCTTCGACGGCTTCAACCGTTTGATCTCGGTGACGGTCGCGGCAGGCAGGCCGCTCGGGTGCGTGAGCAGGAGCGGGCCGCCCAGTTTCGCGGCGAGCGGCGCGGCGGAGAGCGCGTCGGGGAAGTCGGTGCCGGTCGCGACGACGAGGGTGGAAACCTTGGCGGGGTCCGTGAAGCCGTGCCGCGAAATGGCGGCGGCCGTGTCGTAACGGTCGGCGCCGGAGAGGCGGGTCACCTTCGTCTTGGTGCGGTAGTTGGCGATGACAGGGGCCATGAGGTTGAAGCTGCGCGCGGCATCGGCGGTGGCGGTCCCGGACGGGACGGTGGTGCCGAGGAAGTTCACGCTGGGGTTGGAGTACTGGAGGAAGCGCTTGCAATCGTTTTTCGGGCACGCATAGGACATGATGTCCCTGGCCACGCCCGGGACCTGGTAGCCGTGACTGAACAGGTAGGGGTCGCCCTTTGTCGTGGCGTTGTTGTGGTCGTGCTGGCTGCCGAGATTGTGACCGAGCTCGTGAGCGAGGGAGTGCTGGTGGAAACACTCTTGTGCCGTCACGCTGAGGCCATAATCCGCTGCTCCACCAGCGCGCGGCACCCAGGCGATCCCGCAGGCCGAGGCTGTGGTGTTTGGCACGACTAAGGCAACCAGGTCCGCGCCGATCGCATCGCGTTGCGCGTGAAGCAGGTCGAGACTCCCTGATTTCTTTTGCAAACGATCAAGGTCTACGTGCATATCGCTGGGATGTTGTACGTAGGGAACGGGAGCAATGGACATGAGGTTCACGCGCACGTTTGCCCCGGAGGTGGCGAGAGCGGTGTTCGTTTCCGCGATGCGTTGGGTGATCTCCGCTCGCGAGTTCATCGACGCGTCCAACGAGCTGGAGTACCCGACGAGGAGGTCAATGATCGTGATGGCGGGTGTTGCTCGGCTGCCCCCCTCTTTCGGGGTTGCCATGGCCGCGTCGCCGGACTCTGGGGCAAGAATGGCGTCGTCGGTGTCGATCGGGCGCGCCGGGGGATCACCGATCTCATTGAGGCGGACCACTCCTCGGCTGGGTTGGTCGAGCTCCACTCGCGGTTGGCTGTCGCGTTCGATTCCTCCGTGAAGCACATAGTCCCCTGACGCATCGGGGATGAAGGTGAACGCGACCGTCGACGCAATGGTGCCGGCGCGCTTCTCGGTGCCGATCACCTCCACTGTCGGAACCGACTCCGTGCTCGCGACGTCGAGCGTCACAGCGACTTCGGACACCTCGACCGTCAGCCGCTCCCCGTCGAACAGCGTCAGTGAGAGGTCACCCCTTTTCGGCACGATCAGTCGCTCGCCTGGCTCCGCACGAGCGAGCGAGGAGGTTGCCACCACCGCGCGCACGGCGGCGTCTGCGTCGAGTGTGACCGCTCGGCTCTGCGTGGTGCCGGGCGGCTTTGGGGCGCCGACGTCTCGTCTCAGCTGAGCGTCCTCGACGAACCAATCTCCGCGTTCGTCGCCGGGAACCGCGGTCGCGCTCGGCGCGGGAAGGGTGACGAACCCCGCGATGAGGAGGGCGCTGGTACCCAAAGCTGTCCGAGCGAGGGCGCTGGATTTCATGTGACTCCGTTGTTCGGGCGTGCGGCCGTGGATATGCTCGCTAGGTGTACAACATTAATGTGAAAAATGTTTGGTATGTGGATGTCCAGACATTGTTGCGGAACGGGACCGCTCGACTTGCGATCTGCGGTGCGGTCGCAGCAGCATCCATAACCGCTGCATTTGTGGCGATGCCCGCGCACGCCGATCAGGTTCCGGGCGCTCCGCCGGAGGAGGTCCCCGGCTCGTGGGAGGGGATCGAATACGTCGAGGAGATCACGGTGAGCCCGCTCGAGGCGCTGCCGGGCGGCCGGCTGCATGTGGTCGGAGAAAGCACGAGGTCAATGGGTATCAGTCTCGACTTTCGTCCGGTCGCAACGGCATGGCTGGGTGGATTTTCGATCGACATACCCTTCGACAAAGCCACGGGGCGTTTCGACGTCGACATCGTCGTTCCCGTGGACGCAACGCCCGGGGATTACGGGGTGGTCATGCATAGCAGGTACCTCGACATGATGTTCGCGACGGAGGTCGAGGGAGTGACCTTTACTGTTCTCGACCCCGGCACTGCGCCCCCGACCTCGGAACCAACCGATTCATCAACGCAGACGCCCGCCGTCCTTCCGCCCGTGCCACCTCCCGTAGAGGAGGTTCAAGAGCCCGCGCTGGCGACGGCTGGAGTCACAGATGAGTTGGCGGCCACGGGAGCGCCGCCCATCGCCACTGTCGCCGCTCTGGCCAGCGTCGCCATCGGGGGCGGAGCCGCGGTGCTCGTGCACCGTCACCGTGTTCGGACAGGCCATAGGCCAGAGAGCGCGCTCACTTCCGAGTGAGACGCCTCGTGGGGATGCGGCTAAAGCCCCCCTACGAGCTCTGCCGCACCACCAGCTCCGTCGGCAGCAGGGTCACCCTGTCCACAGGCTCGCCCTCGATCCGCCGCACGAGCACCCTCGCCATCGTCTCTCCGAGGCCGATGGATGGCTGGTGCACGGTGGTCAGCGGGGGCGTCGCCGTGAGGCCGAAGTAGTCGTCGTCGTAGCCGACGACCGCGATGTCGCCGGGGATGCTCAGCCCGGCGTCGTGGATCGCCGAGTATGCGCCAGCCGCCATCTGGTCGTTGGCGGCGAACAGGCCGTCGATCTTCACGTTGCGGGCGAGCAGACGGCGCATCGCCTCCATGCCGGAGACGGGCGAGAAGTCGCCGTACTCGACGAGCGTGGTGTCGAGGCCGTGCGCATCCATTGCCCGCCGCCAGCCGGTGTAGCGGTCGACGCCGGCCGGCATGTCCTGGGGGCCGGTGATGAGGGCGATGCTGCGGCGGCCGCGGCCGATCAGGTGCTCGGTCGCGCCTGCCGCGCCCGCCACGTTGTCCACGTCGACGAAGGAGGCATTGTGCTCCGTCTCGCTCACCGGGCGGCCGCCGTAGACGATCGGCAGCGTGGAGCCGAGCTGGGCGTATGAATGGTCGCCGGAGTGGTGGGAGACGACGAGCGCGCCGTCGACGTTGCCGCCCATCAGGTAGCGCCGGGTCTTGTCCGGGTTCAGCTCGGACGAGATCACCATGTTGAGCGTGTACTCGGTGTCCGCCAGGTGCAGCGCGACACCCTGGACGATGGATGCGAAGAACGGGTCGGCGAAGACCTTGGCCGTCGACTCCGGCACGACCAGGGCGATCACCTGGGTGCGGCGGGAGGCGAGGGAGCGGGCGGCGCGGTTGGGCACGTAGTTGAGGTCGGCGATGGCCTTGGTGACCGCCTCCGTGACCTCGGGAGTGACCTTGGTCGAGCCGTTCACCACGCGGGACACGGTCGCGCGCGAGACACCGGCGCGCGCCGCCACCGCTTCGAGGGTGGGCACAGGCCGACCGTCCACCTGCTCCGACGTCATCGGGTCACCTTTCTACCGCAAGACCCATGCTAGAGCCGACGCGCCCCCTGGTCTCCGCGATCAGCCTCGCGAACGCGTGGCCAGAGTCCTTCACGGTACGCTCCTGCGTCTCGTAGTCCACCCGCACGATGCCGAACCGCTTCTCATAGCCCCACGCCCACTCGAAGTTGTCGAGGAACGACCACACGAAGTAGCCGCGCACATCGGCGCCCTCCGCGATGGCGGCGCGCACCGCATCCACGTGGGAGAGGATGTACGCCTCGCGCTCGGTGTCGCGGATGCGGCCGTCCGCGTCGAGAGTGTCGTCGTACGCTGCACCGTTCTCCGTGATGTAGAGCGGGGGAAGGGTCGGATACTCGCGGCCCAGCCGCACGAGCAGGGTGCGCAAGCCGTCGGGGTTGACCTCCCAGCCCATCGCGGTCTGCCGCAGGTGGCGCGACGGGAACGTCACGTATTCGCTGCCGACGAACGGCGACGACTTCGGCCGGTCGGTCGGGGTGAGGCCCTGCGGCGCATCCACCGGCAGGGGATGCCCGGAGACGTTGTCGTCGTGGTAGTGGTTCACGCCGAGGAAGTCGAGCGGCTGTGCGATGGTGGCCAGGTCGCCGTCCTGCACGAGCTCGTCGAAGCGGTGCTCGCGCACGTCGTCGAGGACATCGTCCGGGTAGCTGCCGAGCAGCAGGGGCTCCAGGAACATCCGGTTCCAGAGACCGTCGATCCTGCGTGCCGCCTCGCGGTCTGCCGCATCGGCCGGGTCGTTCGGAACGGCATTCGTGAGGTTGAGCGTGATCCCGACGCGGAGAGCAGACGCACCCGCGGACGCACCCGCGGACGCACCCGCGGACGCGCCAGCGGTCGCGCCAGCCTTCTCGCGCAGCGTCTGCGTCGCCAGCCCGTGCGCGAGGTGCTGGTGATGCAGCGCGGCCAGGGCGGCACGCGGCTCCCGCCTGCCAGGGGCGTGCTCGCCCGCCGCGTACGCGATCAGCGAGGAGCAGAGCGGCTCGTTGAACGTCGTCCAGTGGCTCACCCTGTCTCCGAGCGCGTCGTAGACCGCTGCGGCATAGTCGCGGAACCGGTATGCGGTGTCGCGGTTCGCCCAGCCGCCCGCGTCCTCGAGCGCCTGCGGGAGATCCCAGTGGTAGAGCGTCAGCCAGGGCAGGATGTCCGCATCCAGCAGTTCGTCCACCAGGCGGCTGTAGAAGTCGATGCCGGCCTGGTTCACGAAGCGGTCGCCCGGCTTCACGCGCGCCCAGGAGATCGAGAACCGGTACGACTGCAGGCCGAGCTCCTTCATCAGGGCGACGTCGGCCGGCATCCGGTGGTAGTGATCGACGGCCATCTCCGGGGTGTCTCCGCCCGCGACGGCATTCGGGATGCGCGCGAAGTGATCCCAGATGGAGTCCTCTTTGCCGTCTTCGTGCGCCGCGCCCTCGATCTGGGCAGCGGCGGTCGCCGACCCCCAGAGGAAACCGTCAGGCCAGTCGCTGGTCTGAAACGTCATTCTTAGCCTTTCACCGCGCCGGCCATGATGCCGGAGACCAGTTGCTTTCCGGCGAGCACGAAAAGGATGAGCAGAGGGATGGTCGCCATGACGGCACCGGCGAGCACGATCGAGTAGTCGACGTACTTCGCCGACTGCAGCTGGCTCAGCGCCACTTGAAGGGTGGGGTTCTGCGGTACGACCAGCAGTGGCCAGAGGTAGTCGGTCCACGCCGTCATGAACGTGAACAGGCCGAGGATCGCCATCGCGGGCCGGGCGGCGGGGACGCCGACGTGCCAGAAGGTGCGGATCATGTTGGCGCCGTCGACGCGCGCAGCCTCGATCAGCTCCTCCGGAATCACGTCGACCAGGTACTGCCGCATGAAGAACACGCCGAACGCGGTCACCAGGGTCGGGATGATGACCGCACCCAGGGTGCCCGTCCAGCCGAACTGCTTCATCACCATGAACAGCGGGATGATGCCGAGCTGGGTCGGCACGGCGAGCGTGGCGATGACGAACACCATCAGGCCCTCGCGGCCGCGGAATCTGAGCTTCGCGAACGCGTACCCGGCGAGCGTCGAGAACCCGACGACCGAGATCGTGATGATGCTCGAGACGATGAGCGAGTTCCCGAGCGCCAGCCAGAACGGCACGGTGTCGAGCACCTGCGCGACGTTCGTCCAGAACTGGCCGCCGGGAAGCAGCGGGGGATAGGTGGAGGTGAGCACGCTGCTCGGGCTGGACCCGGCGACCACCGACCACCAGAGCGGGTAGACCCCGCCGATGAAGACGACGATCAGCAGACCGTAGGTGAGGAAGCCGGGCCGACGGTCGATGCCGAGCGCACGACGCTTGTTCTGCCGGGGCTTGGGGGCGCGTGTCTTCGCTGCGGCCGCCCGTGGTGAGCGCTGCTCGGCGGAGCTGTCGCGGTCGACGGTGGCGGTCATGATCTCTTCTCCTCGCTGGCGGCGACCAGGGCGAGATCGCCCTCGGTGGCCGAGTCGTTTCGGTACCCGCTTCCCGCGTCACCCGCCCCTGCCGTGGCGCGCTGAGCGGCCAGCCGACGTCTGGTGCGCTTGGCGCTCATCCGGGACTCGGTGGATGCGATGCGCCGCGAGATGAGGAAGTTCAGCACCCCGAACAGCACGATGATGATGAACAGCAGCCACGCGATGGCGGACGCCTTGCCGAAGTTCTGCCGGTTGAAAGCCATGTCCCACAGGTAGAGCACGGTGGTCTGGTACTGCCGCTGCGGGCCTCCGGGCACGGCGCTCGACGGGTTGAACAGCTTGGGCTCCGTGAAGATCTGCAGACCGCCGATGGTCGCCGTGATGATGACGAAGATCATCGTGGGCCGGATGCTCGGCAGCGTGATCGAGAAGAAGCGGCGGAACGCCCCGGCGCCGTCGAGGGCGGCCGACTCGTGGATGTCGCGCGGCACGGCCTGCATGGCGGCGAGGAGGATGAGGGCGTTGTAGCCGGTCCAGCGCCAGTTGACCATCGAGGCGATGGCGATGTGAGCGGGGAACGTCTCGGTCTTCCAGTTGATCGGCGACAGGTGCACGGACTGCAGCAGGTTGTTGATGAGGCCGTACTTCTCGTCGAACGCGCTGGAGAAGATGAGGGTGACCGCGACCGGGGTGACCACGTACGGGATGAGGACGCTCATCCGCCAGAAGGTCTTGGCCCGGATGTTCTGGTCGAGGATCGCGGCGATCAGCACGGCGCCGATGAGCTGCGGGATGGCGGACAGCAGGAAGATGCTGATGGTGTTGAACAGCGAGTTCCAGAAGAACGGGTCGTTCAGCTCGGCGATGTAGTTGCCGAAGCCGACCCACTCGCCCGGACCGGTGAGGAGGTTCCACTTGTTCAGCGACACGACGAACGTGTAGCCGAGCGGGAACAGTCCGACCAGGCCGAACAGGATGAAGAACGGTGCGATGTAGAGGTAGGGGGACGCCTTGACGTCGAAGCGGCTCACCTTCTGGCCGAAGGTCAGGGCGCGGCGCGCATCCCGATCCTGGCGGCGGCGGTCGCTGCCGCTGGTCTTGCTGTCGCGCCGGTTCGTGCCGTCTGTGGCGGCCGGCGGTGTTGTCACGGAGGTCATGCGCTGGTTCTCCCCAGGTGCGGGCCCCCACCGCCTGCGCGGCAGGGGCCCGATCGGTGCTGGTGGTTACTTGTTGACGACGAGCTGGTTGAGGAGCTTCATCGCGTTGGCCCAGGCCTGGTCGCCGTTGGCCTTGCCGGAGTCGAGCTCCTGCACGGACGGGCCGAAGACCTGCGACTGGATGACCGAGTCGTCCGGTCCCTTGTACTGGGCGACGACGCCCTTCGCGCGCTCGGCGAGGATCTGGCCGACGGGTGCGTTGTTGAAGAACTTCGTCAGGTCGCTCTCACCGGTCACGCCGGGGTCGGACTGCGCCGCGGTCACCGACGGGAAGGTGCCTGCCGCCTGGAAGGTGGCGACCTGCGTCTTGGCGGTGGTGAGCCACGCGGCGAGGTCAGCGGCCTCCTTGGGGTGCTTCGACTGCTTCGGGACCGTCAAGAACGATCCGCCCCAGTTGGCTGCGCCGCCGGGGAAGACGTTGGCGAAGTCCCAGCCGGTGGATGCGTCTCCGCCGCCTGCCTTGACCTGTCCCTGCACGACACCGAGCATCCAGCCCGGGCAGACGAACGTGGCGAACGAGCCGTCGGTGAACGCCTTACCCTTGCCCCAGTCCCACTGGGTCTGGTTGGAGGAGAGGCCGGCAGCAGCTCCACCGGCGAGCTGGCTCCACAGGCCCTTGAGCGTGGAGTTGTCCTCGATGTTGAGCTTGCCGTCCTTGGTGTAGTAGCCCTCCGGCTGCTGGTTCACCATGGCGTTCCAGAGGAAGCCGGACTGGTCGTAGAACGGCTTGCCTGTGGCGGCCTTGTACTGCTCGCCGACCTTGAAGTAGTCCGCCCAGGTGGCGCTGTCGCCGCCGAACAGCTTGGCGACGGAGTCGCGGTCGCTCGGCAGTCCGGCCGCTGCGAACAGCTTGCCGTTGTAGCAGAGGCCCTCCGGCCCGATGTCGGTGCCGTAGCCGATGATGCGGCCGTCTTTGTCGGTGGCCTGCTTGAGCTTCCAGTCGACCCAGCGGTCCTTGATCTTGTCGGCTCCGTAGTCTTTGAGATCGTTGAAGTCGGTGGAGACCTGCATGACCTTGCTGAGCCAGCCTTCTTCGACGGCCTGGACGTCGGGGAGGCCGCTTCCGGCCGCCTCCTTGGTCTGCCAGTCGGTCAGGGCGTTGTCACCGGTGTCGATGTTGGTCGCCTTGATCTTGATGTTCGGGTGCTCCTTCTCGTACTGCGAGTAGAGCTTGTCGAATCCCATCGTGCCGAACGTGGTGACGGTCAACGTGATCGGGTTCGAGCTGCTGCCGCCGTCTCCACCGCTGGATGAACATCCTGCGGCGAGGAGGGCGAAGGATGCGGCGCCTGCAACGGCGGCGACAACCTTGGTGCGTCGTGAGAACTTCACGGTCACTCCCTTGTGTGCGTGGTCTGGTGTGGTGCCGATGAGAGCGCTCTCACCTGGTGTTGTGAGAGCGCTCTCACGGGTTGACAGAGAGAATATGCAGGCATTGCGGCGGCTGTCAAGCGCAACCGTGGTCGCGCTCTCATCCGCGTCTTTCCGGGGAAATGCGATCCCGGCGGCCGGTCGCGCCCCGATTCCGCGTCTCGCCCAACAATTCCGCGGCCTCGGGATGCGCGGGAGCCACCTCCGCGCCCGCCCGCGGCGGTGCTCGGAGCTCGTCGGTCGTGACCGAATCGTTACCAGCCGGACCGCCCGCGGCGGCGGCCGGACCTTCCGTCCGAACGGAGTTCCGCGCGGCATGGCCGTCGCGACTCCGTCCGAACGGAGTTCCCCGCGGCGGCAGCCGGATCTTCCGTCCGAACGGAGTTCTGCGCGGCGCGGTGGTGACTTCCGTCCGAACGGAGTTCCGCGCGGCGGCGGCCGGAAGTTCCGTCCGAACGGAGTTCCGCGCGGCGTGGCGGCCGCGACTTCCGTCCGAACGGAGTCGGCTACGTGCGGTGGCCGTCGTAGAGGACGCAGGACACCGCGAGGCCGAGCACGCCGGTTGACACGTGCACCCGGCGGACTTCGTCTGCGACGAAGCCCTTCGCGGCAGCGGCCACGGGATCGCGGTTCCAGTGGCAGCCGTGGTCGAGCGCGGCGCTGATCGGGGACGCGAGCGACTGCATCCCGCGCACGGGGCCGGACAGGCTCGCCACGTGCTCCACGAACACGAGGCGCCCTCCTGTCCGCAGCACTCTACGGGCCTCGCTCAGGGCGGCGCCAAGGTCGCTTACCGAGCAGAGCGCGAACGTGGCGAGCACCGCATCCACGCTGCCATCGTCGACGGGCAGGCGCTCGGCGCAGGCATCCGCTGGCGGACGATGCCTGCCGTGGCCGGCTGCGCGCTCGGCCAGTGTAGTGCGGAATCGACCTACCGGTTCGAGACCGGTCCAGTCGACCTCGGGGGAGAGGGCGTCGAAGTTCGCGCCTCTTCCTGCACCGATCTCGAGCACGCGACCGGTCAGTGAGGCGACCAGCGTCGCCTGCAGGGAGGTCAGCTCCGCCTGCGTGATGCGGGGCACTCCGGATGTGCGACCCGAGTCACCGCTCATGTCGCCTCGGCCGCCCATCCCGGCACCATAACGCAGAGCGGCCGCCGCCCGAAAGGGCGACGGCCGCTGCTGACGCGATGCCTGCGTGGCCGCTTCCGCGGCCACCGACACGACCTAGTCCGTCGCCGGATTCGGCCGCTGCGCGCGCAGGGAGGCCGTGTCGGCTCCCGGCTCGATCAGGGCGCCGAAGTCGTCGGCCGCGCGGTGGGCGAGGATGCCCGTGTCGAGCTCCTCGTCGGCCTCCGACGCCGTGGTCCCCGCGAGCACGCGCTCGCGGTCGGCCTTGGCGTCGGCATCGGCGGCGTCCGCCGCGTTGTCCGCTGCCTCCTGCAGAGCCGACTTGGCCCGCAGCGGCGGCGTCTTGAAGAACCAGGTGAGCACGAACGCGATCAGGACCACGATCAGCGCCACCCAGTAGACCTCGATGGCCGACTGGTTGAATCCGACGAGGAACGGCTTCGCGAGCCGCTTGTCGGCGCCGTTCAGGAACGACGTGTCGTCGAGGCTCGCGCCACCGGCCGAACTGGACTTCTTCAGGTTCGCCTGAACGGCAGGCAGTGCCTGGTCGACGACCTGCGAACGCTGGTCGGCGTTCGAGAAGTCGATCGGCGCCGCGGGGACCTGCGCAGCGGCGACATCGGCGGGAACGCCCTTGGCGACGAGCTGAGCGACGCCCGCGTCGTGCGCGGCCTTCTGTGCGTTGGCCTCGAGCGGGGTCACGATCTTCGTGTAGATCGTGTCCATGATCTGCTTGTTCTCCGGAGCGCTCGCCACCGAGGGGGTGAGCGCCGCATCCAGAGCGTTGGTCAGCGTCTGCTTGTCGCTCAGCGACGTCTGGATGTTCCCTGGCATCACCGTGAACAGCAGCGACAGCAGCACGGCCGTGCCCAGCGTTCCACCGATCTGACGGAAGAACGTGGATGCGCTGGTCGCCACACCCATGTCCTTCAGGCCGACCGAGTTCTGGCTGGCGATGGTCAGCGTCTGCATGAGCTGGCCGAGGCCGAGGCCGATGAGCAGCATGGCGCCGGCGATGAACCAGTACGAGCTGTCGAACTTGAGGAACGTCAGGTAGAAGAAGCCGCCGGACAGCAGCGCCGTCCCGATGATCGGGAACTGCCGGTAGTGGCCGGTGCGCGAGATGATCTGGCCGGACGCGATCGAGGAGATCATGAGACCGAGGATCATCGGGAGCATCTGCAGGCCGGACTCCGTGGGCGTCGCGCCGAGCACGAGCTGCAGGTAGAGCGGCAGGGTCAGCATGGCGCCGAACATCCCGAAGCCGACGAACACACCGATGATGGTGGCCATCGAGAAGGTGGAGGAGCGGAACAGCTTGAGCGGGATGAGCGCGTCGTCCTTCATGGCCATCTCGATGAAGATGAAGGCCAGGATGCCGATGGCGCCGATCACGTAGCAGGCGATGGCGCCTGCGCTGCCCCAGCCCCAGTCGCGGCCCTCTTCCGCCACGAGCAGCAGCGGGACGAGCGCGACGACGACCGCTGTCGCGCCCCACCAGTCGATGCGGGCGGAGCCGCGGTCCCGCTTCGGCAGGTGCAGGAACCGCAGCACGATGATGAGCGCGACGACGCCGATCGGCACGTTGATGAGGAACACCCAGCGCCATCCGGCGATCCAGAGGATCTCGTTCGCGCCGGCGAACAGGCCGCCGACGAGCGGGCCGATGAGGCTGGAGATGCCGAAGACGGCGAGGAAGTAGCCCTGGTACTTGGCGCGCTCGCGCGGGGCGAGCATGTCGCCCATGATCGCGAGAGGCATCGACATCAGGCCACCGGCGCCGAGGCCCTGGATGGCGCGGAACACCGCGAGCTCGATCATCGAGGTGGAGAACGACGCGGCGAACGAGCCGACGACGAAGATCACGATGGCGAGGATGAACAGCGGGCGCCGACCGAAGATGTCGGAGAGCTTGCCGTAGATCGGTGTGGCGATCGTGGAGACGATCAGGTAGGCCGTGGTGACCCAGGCCTGCTGGCTGAGGCCGTGCAGGTCGTCACCGATCGTGCGGATGGCGGTTCCGACGACGGTCTGGTCGAGTGCTGACAGGAACATACCGGCCATGAGGCCGAAAATGACGAACAGGATCTGACGGTGCGTCATGATCGCGTTCCTCGGTGCGGCCGGGGCCGCGGATGCTTGGCTTGACATGAATCTCCGAGTCGAGAGTCTGAGTGGGGACGCCCGAGCCACGGGAGTCACACCGGTGTGGGGGCACAAAAGAAATTTGCGGAGAGTGCAAAGTTACACCCAGTGCGAGTGTTTCAGCAACGTGAAGTACTTGTCATCGGTAAACGTTCGCCACGGGCGAACGCCGGCCGCCCTGCCGCACGTTCATGCGGATGTATAGAACGGATTCGGCGAACACCTGACCCCCGCACAGGTCACGCCTAAGAATGAGGCGTACCGTGGACGGAGACCCGAATCCGACGCCCCCATCGATCTGAAGGTCCTATGCACCGCCAGTCCCCTTCCTCCTCCTCCCGCCGCCTCCTCGCAGTGGCAGGCTTCGCCGCGGCCACCGCGCTCATCCTCACCGGATGCGCGGGCGAGCCCTCGCCCGTCACGAAAGCCGTCGCGGGCGCAGCGACCCCGACCACGCAGGGAACCAGCATTTCGACCATCAAGCCCGCCGCGGGAAGCGTCTCCGGCTCCGGCACGGTCACCATCTCCGGCAGCAACCTCGACGAGGTGAAGAGCGTCCAGATCGGCGGCCAGCAGGCCACCGTCACCCACACCAGCGACAGCAAGGTCGTCGCCGTGGTTCCTCCCGCCGCCAACTTCCAGGCGGGGTCAGTGGATGTGGCGCTCACCGGCAAGAACGGCAAAGCCATCGCATCCAGTGACAAGGCCTACGACTACCGAGTGGCAACGCCGGTCGACAAGCAGCTCGCGTACGCGATGACGTACTGGAAGAACTACAACACCGCCGAGTGGGGCGACCTCAACCCGGTCGGCGGCGACTGCGCCAACTTCGTCAGCCAGACGCTCATCGCTCGCGGCTGGCAGATGAACGACGAGTGGTACAACAAGAACGCCGCGGCAGACTGGAGCCCCGCCTGGGGCTACGTGCCGGCGATGGATTCGTACTTCCAGGCCAACGCCGCATCCCTCGGACTCACCGAGTACCCGCTCGACCAGCGCCAGAACATCAAGGTCGGCGACATCGTGATGTTCGACTGGAACGACAACGACTCCCTCGACCACGTGCAGATCGTCTCCGCAGTCGAGCACGTCGACGGCAAGATCGTGATCAAGATGGTCGGCCACAACGAGGACACCGACTACCGCGACCTCGACAACACGATCACGGTCGAGCACCCGGGAGCCGTCGGCCACTTCTGGAGCCTCTCCAAGTAGCCTGCTGAGCGGTTCCGCTGCGGCTCCGCCAGCGCTCTGCCTCACCTGCACAGGTGCTGGGCGAGTGCTGCGATTCGGCCGTTCGTGCCCGTACTCCGACGCAGCGACGGGTTAGGCTCAGCGCGTGAACCTGGGGGACCTTCGGACACGCAGAGCGCCTGCGACCGCTGCCGCACTGCTCGGTGGCGCGCTGATCGTCGCCGCGACCCTCAGTGGATGCGCGACAGGCGGGGCGACGGCGGCCGAACATCCACGTCGCTCTGGCTCCCCGCACGCGAAGCCGCCGCGCCAGACACAGTCCCCGGCGCCGTCCCGCCCGACGCCGTCGGAGACGCCGACTCCGCTGATCGTCGGCTTCGACAAGACCGCGCAGTCGATCGACGACCCGGCGAGCACCTGGGTCGTCGTCAACAAGGCTCGCGCTCTGAAACCGCAGGAGTACGTGCCGGCCGACCTCGTGTACCCAGAGGTGCAGTACGTGAACCGCCAGCCGATGCGACAGGAGGTGGCCACCGCACTGGTCTCCCTGTTCGCGGCGGGCAAGACGGAAGCCGGTCTCGATTTCTCCGTGCAGAGTGCATACCGCTCGTATGACTCGCAGGTGCGGGTGTACAACGACGACGTCGCGAGAAACGGTCAGGCGTTCGCCGACACCGACACGGCGCGGCCTGGGCGCAGCGAGCACCAGACCGGCCTGGCGGTCGACATCAGCGCCGTCCCGGCGAAGTGCTCGCTCTCCGCGTGCTTCGCGCAGACGCCGCAGGGGGAGTGGCTCGCCGCGAACGCGTGGCGGTTCGGCTTCCTGCTGCGCTACCCGGCCGACAAGGTGCCGGTGACCGGCTTCACGTTCGAGCCGTGGCACTTCCGCTACATCGGCGTGCCGCTGGCCACCCAGCTCCACCAGACCGGTGTGACCACGCTGGAGGAGTTCTTCGGTGTGCCGGGCGGCACGAGCTACGGGCCGTAGCGGTTTGGCCGTAACTGCATTTCGCCGTAACTGCATTTCGCCGTAACTGTATTTCGTCATAGCGGTATTTCTTCGGAGTGCCGCGTCATCGGCGCGACGATTCTGCGTCTCTTCGTGTGACGGCGGCCGGTGGCCGTCGGATGACCCCAGAAGCGATGAAGGTACCCGATGACCATCCCGGACGGCGATGCTCCGTACGTGCTCGGCCAGCAGCGCAAGACGCTCGCCGAGCTCAGAGCCGAACTCGATGACGCGCGCCTGGAGGCGGCCGAGCTGGCGTCCGTGTCCGCTGTCGAGCGCTGGCGCGCATCCATCGTCGTCGGCGCCGGTGTCGCCGTCGCTGTCATCGCCCTGCTCAGCCTGATGGCCGCGCTCGCCAGCGCGACGGTGTAATCGTGCCGGCCGTCGATCATCCCCTTGTCGGAGAACTGGTCCGCTGGTCTCGTCACGGAAACGTGCTCGTCGGGCTGGCGGGCGGATACGTGGACGACTGCGACGGCATCGTGCTGCTCTCCGAGTCGCTTCGCGACCTGAGCGTGGTGGTGCCGGCGATCGAGTGCAGGCTCGCGGGCGCTGCTCGCAGCGGCGAGCTCGTCAACGATGTGCGAACCGCCGCAGAGCGTGACGCCTACCTGCGCGGGCTCGTGGATGCGCGCAGCAGGGTCTCGCTGATCGCCGCGGAACTCGCCATGTCCGGCGACGTGCAGCGGTGCGCCGGAGTTGCGCGGGCTTTCGAGGCGCTGGACGACCTGGTGCGCAGGGAGAACGGGCAGTAGCAGCCGGAGGCCGTACGAGCCGGGACGGAGCATCCCGCGAGGCGCATTTCTGAGAATTCGCCGAGATCGCATCATGATCGCGGGTTCGGTCCGTCTCTCCTCCGTTGGGACCGTTCGCCCTCCCGAAGGGGCGCGGTTCGCTGCATCACCTGTACCCGGAGGTTGAAACACATGGCGAGAGCGCTCTTCGGCGCGCGACGAGACGTCGCAGGCCGTTCAGATGGGGAGCTCGTCGAGCAGGCGCGCTCTGGCGACCGCGACGCCTACGGGGAACTGTGGCGCCGCCACGCCTCCGCAGGGCTGGCGGTCGCGCGCTCGCACAGTCCGTCCCTCGACGCCGACGACCTGGTCTCCGAGTCGTTCGCGCGCATCTTCAAGGCGATCGAGTCGGGCGGCGGGCCAACGGCCGCGTTCCGGCCGTACCTGTTCACGACGATCAGGAACACCGCCGCCGGCTGGGGACGGGCGCGCCGCGAGATCCCCGTCGACGACGCCGACCTCATCGAGGACCCTCGCTTCAGCGAGGATGCGCAACTCGCCGCCCTCGACGGCTCGCTGGCGATGACGGCGTTCCGCACCCTCTCCGCAGAGTGGCAGGAGGTGCTCTGGTACACGGAGGTGGAGGGACTGGCCCCGCGCGAACTCGCCCCCCTGCTCGGCATCAGCGCCAACTCGGCGGCCGCCCTCGCCTACCGGGCGCGCGAAGGTCTCCGCCAGGCCTGGATCCAGGCCCACCTGGCGTCTGTCCCCGCCGACTCGGAGTGCCGGTGGACGATCGACCACCTGGGCGCCCACCTGCGCGGCAAGGCCGCCAAACGCACGAGCGCCCGCATCCAGCAGCACCTCGATGGATGCGCGGACTGCACGACGGCCGCCCGCGACGCCGGCGAGGCCAACCGTCAGGTGGGGCTCGCGCTGCTACCGCTGGCCGCGGGAGTCGGCGGCGCGGTGGCGTACACGGCGTGGCTGTCGACGAGCGGCGCAGGCGGCGCGGCGACGGCAGCGACCCTTGGCGGGGTCGGGACGCTTGGTGGCGGTGCCGGGGCGTCGGGGAGTGCTTCGGCGAGTGGAAGTGCGTCCGGTGGGAGTGCGGCCGGTGGGAGTGCGTCCGGTGGGAGTGCGTCTGGTGGGAGTGCGGCGAGCGGCGGTGCGGCGAGCGGTGGCGCGGGAGTGGCCGGGGTCGGTGGCAGCGCGGGTGCGGTGTCCGGCACGGCCGTTCTGGTCGGTGCCGGCCTCGTGGTCGGTGCCATCGTCGTGGCCGGAGTCGCTGTCTTCGCCGCTGTCGCGAACGCACCGGCGGAGGCGCCGGCCGCAGCGGAGAGCTCCGCGCATCCATCGTCGCCCGTGTCGCCCGCGACGGTGACGCCAGCCGCATCTCCGGGCGCGCTGCCGACGCCGACCCCGGTTCCCGCGGTTCCGGCGCCCGTCGACCCGGCACCGGCAGATCCGGCACCGGCAGACCAGCCGATCGCTGACGGGTCACAACCCGCCCCCGCGAGCAGTGGTCCGGAGGCGCCGACGCCGACGCGTTCACCCGCGCCGACAGCGACCCCGACCCCGTCGCCGTCACCGTCGTCGTCACCGTCGTCGACTCCGACTCCGACCTCGACGCCGTCGCCCACCTCGACTCCGACACCCCAGGTTCCGGATGCGCCGGTCATCGTCTCCCCGTCGCCCACGGCGGCCGTGAAGACCTCGGCCGCAACGCTGGACGTGAGAGGAAAGGGCGCGTCGCACGCCACGCTGACCGCTTCGCTCGACGGCACCGCGGCAGCGACCTCGGCGGCGGACGCGTCGGGAGCGTGGACGCTCACGATCCCGCTCGGCGCGTTCGAGGACGGCACGCACACGCTCTCCGTCGTCCAGTCCACGGCGGACGGCACATCGACAGCGGCGACCCTCACGCTGCTGATCGACAGGCGTCCCGCGCCGCCCGTTGCGCCGGTCGTCTCGAACGTGGACACCGCGGGCGGCCGCTACTTCCCGATCCTGTCAGGCACGGCCGCGCCTGGGGTGACGGTGGCGATCACGGCGGCCGGAGGCGCAGTCACGGTCACGGCCACGGCGGACGCGAGCGGCGCCTGGACGGCGCCGCCGCTCACCGACCTCGGGACCGGGACGACCGCGCTGTCGGTCACCCAGACCGACGCCCAGGGTCAGCTCTCCCCGGCCGCACCCGTGACGGTCGACCTCGACGCACCCGACCTCACGCTCGACGGCCGCGCTGACGGCACCAGGCTCACGATCACCGGCCTCCCAGGAGCCCAGGTCGAAGGACGTCTCGCCGCCTCCGGCTCGTGGTCAACGCTCACCCTCGACGCCAGCGGCCACTGGGAGGGCGACCTCCCCTGGTGGGCAGGGATCGGCCGGTGGACCGTGCAGGTCCGCTACGCGGGCGACGGCCGCGTGGGCCCGACCGCCTCGGTGCCGCTGGGCGGGCGCTGAGCCGGACGGACCTACGCGGCTCGGCTACGCTCCCGCCAGCGCCTCCGAGACGATGCGCTTGGCCTCCTCCTGCACCTCGCGCAGGTTGTCGCCGCCGTCGAAGGATTCCGCGTAGATCTTGTAGACGTTCTCCGTGCCGCTCGGGCGGGCGGCGAACCAGGCCTTCGCGGTTTCGACCTTGACGCCGCCGAGGGCTGCGTCGTTGCCGGGTGCGCGGCTGAGCTTGGCGGTGATCGGCTCGCCCGCGAGCTCGGTGGCGGTGATCGCTTCGCCGTCGAGCTTGGAGAGGGCGGACTTCTCTGCGGGGCTGGCGGGCGCATCCACTCGTTCGTAGACGGGGTCGCCGAACTTCTCGGTGAGCTCCGCGTAGAGCTGGGACGGCGTCTTGCCGGTCACCGCGCGGATCTCGCTGGCGAGCAGGGCCAGGAGGATGCCGTCTTTGTCTGTGGTCCAGACCGAGCCGTCGAAGCGGAGGAAGCTGGCGCCGGCGCTCTCCTCGCCACCGAAGCCCACCGAGCCGTCGATCAGGCCGGGGACGAACCACTTGAAGCCCACCGGCACCTCCCACAGGCGGCGACCGAGCGACTCGGCCACCCTGTCGATGATCGAGGAGGAGACGAGGGTCTTGCCGACCGCTGCGTCCTTCCGCCACTCTGTGCGCGTGCGGTAGAGGTAGTCGATGGCGACCGCGAGGTAGTGGTTGGGGTTCATCAGGCCGCCGTCCGGCGTGACGATGCCGTGCCGGTCGGCGTCGGCGTCGTTGCCGGTGAGGATGTCGTAGTCGTCTTTGTGCGCGAGCACCGACGCCATGGCGGACGGGCTGGACGGGTCCATGCGGATCTTGGAGTCCCAGTCGAGCGTCATGAAGCTCCAGGTGGGGTCGACCGTCGGATTCACGACCGTGAGGTCGAGGTCGTAGCGCTCGGCGATGGCCGCCCAGTAGTTGACGCTCGCCCCGCCGAGCGGGTCGGCCCCGATGTGGATGCCGCTGTCGCGGATCGCCTTCACATCGATGATGTTCTTGAGGTCGTCGACGTACGTTCCGCGGAAGTCGTACGTCTCCACCGCGCTCGGCTCGCTCATGCGAACGCCGCGCATCTCGTCGGCGATGAGCTCGTTGGCGCGGTTGGCGATCCAGCTCGTCGCATCCGTGTCTGCTGGTCCGCCGTGCGGCGGGTTGTACTTGAAGCCGCCGTCCGCGGGCGGATTGTGGCTCGGAGTGACCACGATGCCGTCCGCCTGATCGGAGTGGCCGGCCCTGTTGTAGCGCAGGATGGCGTGCGACAGCGCCGGCGTCGGCACCCAGTCGTCGAACTCGTCGACCAGCACGCGCACCTCGTTGCCGACCAGGACGGCGAGGGCCGTGGTCGTCGCGAACTCGCTCAGCGCGTGCGTGTCCGCGCCGAGGAACAGCGGCCCCGTGATGCCCTTGGATGCGCGGTACTCCACGATGGCCTGCGTGGTGGCGGCGATGTGGTTCTCGTTGAACGCCGTGTTCAGGGAGCTGCCGCGGTGGCCGGACGTGCCGAACACCACCCTCTGCTCCGGGATGCTCACATCCGGCTTCAGCTCGTAGTACGCGCGCCGGAGCGCATCGACGTCGACCAGGTCGGAGGCCTGTGCGGGGGTGCCAGCTCGTTCGTTCATGGCACCCATCCTTCCACTCGGGATGCGTTGCGCCAGCGGGTTGCGCAAGGTTGTGGAGAACTTCGTTCTGTGAGGAATGGGGTTGGCTAAGCTGATCGCCATGCCAGACGCCGTCGATCCCGCCGAGCCCACCGCCGAACTGCCAGCGTCCGTCGACGAGGTCTACAGCTTCCTCGGCCCGTCCGGCACGTTCACCGAGGCGGCGCTGGCGCAGGTGCCAGAGGCTCGGGGCAAGCACTGGCGCTCGGTCAACAACGTTGGCGAGGCTCTCGCCGACGTGGTCTCCGGCCGCAGCGTCGCCGCGATGATCGCGATCGAGAACTCCATCGAGGGCGGCGTGTCCGTGGCTCAGGATGCCTTGGCCACGGTCCCTGGGCTCCGCATCGTGGGCGAGTACCTCGTCCCCGTCAACTTCGTGCTGGTCGCCAGGCCGGGCACCACGCTCGCCGACGTGAAGACGATCAACGCGCATCCCGTCGCGTACGCCCAGTGCCACCTGTGGCTGGACGAGCACCTGCCGGCGCACGGGCACCTGCCGGCGTCGAGCAACGTCGCGGCCGCCGCATCCCTGTTCGAGGGCAGCACGGCGGACGCCGCCATCGCACCGCCCGGAATCGTCGACCACCACGACGTCACCGTGCTCGCCGAGAACATCGGCGACAACCCGAACGCGGTCACGCGGTTCGTGCTCGTCAGCACGGAGCGGAGCGTCCCAGCGCCGACCGGGGCGGACAAGACCAGCCTCATCGCCGAGCTCCCAGACGACCGGCCCGGCTCCCTCCTCGACCTGCTGGAGCAGTTCTCGACCAGGGGCATCAACCTGAGCCTCATCGAGTCCCGCCCGATCGGCGACGCCCTCGGCCGCTACCGGTTCGTGATCGATGCGGACGGCCACATCCACGACGAACGGGTGGCGGATGCGCTGCTGGGCCTCCGCCGGTTCAGCCCGGCCGTGATCTTCCTCGGCTCGTACCCGCGCGCGGACAAGGTCTCCGTCGACTACGACCGCCGCTACCGCGACGAGGTCTTCACCGAGGCGCGGGACTGGCTCGCGTCGCTCACCACCCCGGACAGCGCGCCCGCCCAGGGGTAGGCTGCGAGCCAGAAGAGTTGTGAGTTCCGAGCGAGGAGCAGGCACGATGGCCGTGGACGACGCGAACCGGGACACCGCAGAGCGCGGCGACTTCGACCCGCGCTACGACCCGGCGTTTCAGCGCGGGTATCAGCCGAAGCCGGGGGAGCGGCCGCGCACCCGGGTGCGGGATGCGGGGGCGAGCGCCACCGCGAGCGCCGCCGCGACCGGCCAGAACGCCCCAGCGGCTCCGACGCCGTTCGAGCGGCCGGGACAGCGCGGCGCGGAGCGCCCAGCCCCCGCGACGGCAGGAGCAGCCGCAGCGACGGTGGCGGACCCCGCGCCGGTCTGGCCACCGATCCCGCCGAGCTCGCAGAGGGCCGCGACCTCGCCCGCATTCTCGGCTGCCGCGGCGCCAGCGCCGGCATCCCCGGTCACGGAGGCGCCCGCATCCCGTGCCGTCGTCGCCCCCGACTCCTGGGAGATCGAGGTCGAACGCGAGCGCGCGGACGCCGAACTCGCCGCGTACGGTCCAGCGACGCCCGACGTGCTCCCCGTGCGCAGGGGCGGCATCCTCGAGACGACCGACTTCTCCCCGCGCCGCAACCGCGCCGTGCTCACGCTGTGGCTGGTCGGTGCCGGCCTGGTCGCGCTCGGCATCCTGCTCTACGTGATGTCGGTCTTCACCTCGTACACGAACCCGACGTCCGGCGCCGACGTGACCGGCCTCGTCTTCAGCCAACTGGGGTGGATGCTCGCCGGTCCCCTCATCACGGTCGGCCTCGCCACACTCGTGGTGCTGCTGGGGCTGACCCTCCTGTCGTCGCGCCGCCCGCCCGCATCCATCGAGTCCGAAGAAGATCCCGCGACGCGCCGTCCGGTGGTGTGAACGCGCTCGGACTCGACGGCTGGCTAGGCGGGGACCCGGACCCGCAGGGCCTTGTGGTCGACGGTGAGGCCGACGGCCATCACGTCGCCGAAGCCGTCGCCGTCGAGTTCGAACGGCTCGGGGCGCTCGACGGTGAGGCGCACGGACGCGCCGCGCAGATAGGTCAGCTCGGTGCGGATCGCACGATCGGTGAAGCGGATGATCTTCTGACCGACGGCGCTGCGGCGCAGGACGCGGTTCTCCCAGGTGACCTTGCGCCAGATCAGCAGCCAGCCGAACAGCGACTTCGGCTGCAGAACCGCGATGTCGAGGGCGCCGTCGTCGACAGCCGCGTCGGGGATGAGTTCGATGTTGCCCGGCAGGCTGCCGCAGTTGGCGACCAGGATCGTGCTCACCCGCGCGGTGCGGGTGGTCCCGCCATCGAGCGTGTACCTGACGCGGACCTTCTGCGCCTTCGGGAGGGCGCGGAAGCCCGCATCCACGTATGCCAGCCAGCCGAGGCGGCGTTTCAGGCGGGGGCGGGTGTTGGCGATCATCGTCGCGTCGATGCCGAGCCCGGCCATCACGAGGAACACGTGTTCGTGAATGCCGCCGTCTTTCGCCGTGATCGATGCGACACCCAGGTCGATCCGCCTGGTCGCACCCCCGAATGCGACCGCGCAGGCGTCCTCCAGGCGCGCGAACGGGATGCCGACGTTGCGGGCCAGCAGGTTGCCAGTGCCGGACGGGATGATCGCCAGGTCGGCGTCCCTGTCGCGCAGCGCCTCTGCGACGGCGCGCACCGTGCCGTCGCCTCCCGCGGCCAGGACCAGCGTCGCCCCGTCCGCCAGCGCATCCCGTGTCTGCTGCTGACCGCCCTCGTCCGCTGTTGTCTCGAGCCAGAGGACGTCGCGCACGCCAGCGCTCGTCGCGGCCGCGTCGACGGCCGATCTCAGCCGGGCGACGTCCACCTTGATGGGGTTGTAGACGACGGCTGCTTTTGCCGCCGTCCCCGCTCCCCGATCGTTCACGAAGCTCACGCTACCTGTTTCCACGGCGAACGCCCCGAACCTCCAGCGCCGCCTCGATAAGCTGAACCCGTGATCGATCCAGTTCTTCTCCGTGAGCACCCCGACGTCATCAAGCGTTCGCAGGAGGCCAGGGGCGACTCCGTCGAGGTCGTCGACGAGGCGCTGCAGGCCGACAAGGAGCGCCGCGCATCCATTTCGGCGTTCGAGGAGCTGCGCGCTGAGCAGAACGCCTTCGGCAAGAAGGTGGCCGCCGCTCCCAAGGAGGAGAAGAAGGAACTGGTCGCGCAGGCGCAGAGCCTCGCCGGGAGGGTGAAGGAGGCGCAGGCCGCAGCGAACGAGGCGGAGAAGCGCTTCGACGATGTGCTCCGCCGCATCGGCAACCCGATCATCGACGGCGTCCCGTCCGGCGGCGAGGACGACTTCGTGCTCCTCAAGACGGTCGGCGAGAAACCGACGTTCGACTTCGAGCCGCGCGACCACCTGGAACTCGGCGAACTGCTCGGCGCGATCGACATGGCCCGCGGAGCCAAGGTCTCCGGCGCGCGCTTCTCCTACCTGCGCGGCGTCGGCGCCCGCCTCGAGCTCGCCATCATGAACATGGCGCTCGACAAAGCGGTCGGCGCCGGGTTCATCCCGATGATCACGCCGACGCTGGTCAAGCCGGAGATCATGCAGGGCACCGGCTTCCTCGGCGCGCACGCCGACGAGATCTACTACCTCCCGGCCGACGACCTCTACCTCACCGGCACGAGCGAGGTGGCGCTCGCCGGATACCACGCCGACGAGATCGTGGATGTGACGGAGCCGCTGCGCTACGCGGGCTGGTCCACCTGCTACCGCCGTGAGGCGGGCTCGGCGGGCAAGGACACCCGCGGCATCATCCGGGTGCACCAGTTCAACAAGCTGGAGATGTTCGTCTACACGCTCCCGGAGGAGGCCGAGGCCGAGCACGCCCGCCTGCTGCAGCATCAGGAGGAGATGCTGCAGGCCCTCGGGCTCAGCTACCGCGTGATCGACACGGCCGCAGGCGACCTGGGGTCGAGCGCCGCCCGCAAGTTCGACGTCGAGGCGTGGGTGCCGACGCAGGATGCGTACCGCGAGCTCACGTCCACCTCCAACTGCACCACGTTCCAGGCCCGCCGCCTCGACATCCGGTACCGCACCGAGAGCGGCAAGACCAGCCCGGTCGCCACCCTGAACGGCACTCTCGCCACCACACGCTGGATCGTCGCTCTGCTGGAGACGCACCAGCGCGCCGACGGCTCCGTTGTCGTGCCGGAGGCGCTGCGCCCATACCTGGGCGGGCTCGAGATCCTGGAGCCGATCGCACGGTGAGCGCCACCGACCAGGCCGCCGACGGCCGCCTGCTGATCGCACTCGACGTCGACGGCACCCTGATCCACGAGGACGAGACGATCGGCGCCGCCGTCCGGGATGCTGTCGCCCGCGTCCGCGACGCCGGGCACGAAGTCATGCTCGCCACCGGCCGGAGCTGGGAGACGGCGATGGGCATCCATGCGACATTCGGGCTGACCAGCGAATACGTCGTCTGCGCGAACGGCGCTCTCACGATGCAGCGCGACGACACCGTCGATGAGGGTTACCGGCGCGAGTTCGTCGAGGTGTTCGACCCGACGGAGGTGCTGGAGACCATCCGGCCGTATCTTCCGAGCGGCAGTTTCATGGTGGAGGACGCGACAGGGTTCCGCCGCTACACCGAGGGCATGACCGACTGGGAGCTGGTGAACGCTGTGCAGGTCTCCTTCGAGGAGCTGTCCGCGCATCCCGCCACCCGTGTCGTCGTCGTCTCGCCGCAGCACGACGAGGACGAGTTCCTCGACATCGTGGAGCGGATGGGGCTGCACAAGGTGAGCTATTCGATCGGCTGGACCGCGTGGCTGGACATCGCACCGGACGGCGTCAACAAGGCGACCGCACTGGAGCGGGTGCGTCAGCAGCTCGGGATCCCGCTGTCGCGGGTGGTGGCGGTCGGCGACGGCAGGAACGACATCGACATGCTCACCTGGGCGGCGCAGGAGGGCCTCGGCGTCGCGATGGGCCAGGCTCCGGACGACGTCAAAGCCGTCGCGAACCGGGTGACGGAGCCGGTGGTCGAAGACGGTCTCGCGCGGCTGCTCGACTCGCTCTGATCCCACTCAACGTGGTTCTGATCAGCATTTCCGGCGTGGCTGTCCAGAGGTTTGCCAGGCTGATCTGTAAATCTGGAGGGCAGTGCGCGCCGACTCTGAGCGCGTAAAACCCCTGATTTCATCGAAGGAAGTGAATGAGCGAGTTGCCCACCCGCGCCCAGGCGCGTGCGAAAGAAGTGTCGGCTGGTCCGAGCATCGCACGCCACGGTCGGCTCACGCAGCGCCACCCGCTCCGCTTCCTGCTCGGGATGCTCGCAGCGATCGTCGCCGTCGTCGGCGTGAGCACCGCATCCGTCGCCGCATACGCGGTGTGGGATGTGGCTGCCGGCCTCAAGCCGTCGGTGAAGCTCGTCGACGCCAAGGGCAAAGAGGTCGTGCCGCAGGTCGGCGCGATGAATGGCGCGTTCAACGTGCTCCTCGCCGGAAGCGACAGCGGTGGAGGCAATGCGGCGTACGGTGAGCGCGGCGAGGTGCTCAACGACGTGACGATGCTGCTGCACGTCTCCGCCGACCACAAGACGGCCACGGTCATCAGCTTCCCCCGCGACATGTACGTCTCCATCCCGTCCTGCCCGGACCCCAAGGGCGGCAGCTTCGACGCGATGAGCAAGCAGAAGATCAACAACACCCTGAGCTACGGCGGTCTCGCCTGCACGGTTCTCACGGTGCAGAAGCTGACCGGGCTCGACATCCCGTACGCGGGCGTCATCGAGTTCGACGGCGTGATCGAGATGTCCAACGCGGTGGGCGGTGTTCCCGTCTGCGTGGCGGGCGACATCAACGACCCGTACACGGGCCTGGATGTCAAGGCCGGCCAGAACACGCTCGAGGGCCAGCAGGCGCTCGCCTTCCTCCGCACCCGCCACGGCGTCGGCGACGGCTCCGACCTCGGCCGCATCAGCAACCAGCAGGTCTTCCTCTCGTCTCTCGTGCGCACGATCAAGAGCGCGGACACCCTCTCCAACCCGGTGAAGGTCTACGGCCTCGCGAAGGCGGCGACCACCAACATCGAGCTCTCCGAGAGCCTGAACAACGTGACCACCATCGCTTCGATGGCCGCGGCGCTGAAGAACATCGACCTCACCCAGATGGTGTTCGTGCAGTACCCCAACCACTACGAGGGCGACGGCGTCGCGCCGAGCACCGACGCGGCGGACACGCTGATGACAGCGCTCAAGAACGACCAGCCGATCACGCTCACCGGCGACACCGGCGTCGGCTCCGAGGCCGACCCGAACGCGCCTGCCACGGGCGCTCCCGCCACCGGCGCTCCTGCAACGGGCACCCCGGCCACCGGCACGCCGTCGACGGACGCTCCGACGCAGTCCTCGTCCGGCGCGGTCGACCTGCCGTCGGACGTCCACGGCCAGACCGCCGACCAGCGCACCTGCTCCAAGCCGTTCTCCGACTAGGCGAGCGGAACGGGATGCGCGGGGCCGTGCCCGGCGCGCTTCCCCCCGTCCGTTAGAATCGGGCGACGCCGGTTTGCGCCGGCGCCAGGAGGGCTGTCCGAGCGGCCGATGGAGCCAGTCTTGAAAACTGGTGGGCAGAAATGTCTCGTGGGTTCGAATCCCACGCCCTCCGCAGCATTAAATAGCTGATCGTAGGCGTATTTTTACGCACAGGTTGCGCATGTGTTGCGCACAGATCGAGCACGAATACTTGCGCACCTGCTTCTCGTCGATGAGTCCTTCGAGTTACGCGAGAAGGGGTCGCAGCGCGTCGGCGAACGGCCGAAGATGGCGCGCCGTGTATTCATCCAGGCTCTCGGTCGCTGTTGGGAGCGCTGACCATTCGTCGGTGCAGCGGGCGGCGACGGCCATGAGGGCTCGCACGACATGGTCGACGAGTCTTCGATCCGCGGGGGGCGCCGATTGGGCGGCTCCCTCAGCGAGCAGTTCTGCGAGCTCCTCCCAACGCAGCGCCGCGACCGCGCGCAGTTCTGCGTCGTCGCGAACGACGCGGTAACGCCTGGCGAGGGCGGCGTGCTCGTCGGCAGCATGGGATGCGACGGAAACCATCGCGTCCACGACCGCGTCGACAACGGAGCGTGCTCGGTTGGTCCCCAGCGACTCCCGCGCCAGGACGAGTCGCTCGTCGACCTCATCCCACACAAGGTCGCGCTTCGCTGGAAAGTAGGCGAACAGGGTCGTACGGCTCACATCCGCTGCTTCCGCGATTTCGGACAGCGAGGTTGCGGCATAGCCCTTGGCGGCGAAGAGGGTGAAAGCGATGTCACGGATATCGTCGTGCGACGTGCTCTTCGGCCTGCCGCGTCCGCGTTTCGGCATCGAACCCCTTCTCAGCTATTTTCCGAACAGTGTTAGTTTAATAGCCATGGCCTTCGGCGACCAGCCCGACAAGCCGTCCCGACGAAAGAGGATTCCCCGTGAAATCTGTCAACGTGACCGGTCCCAACCGCGCGGAGTGGGTCGAGATCGACCAGCCGACCGCAGGTGCGGGCGAGGTGCTTCTGAAGGTCAAGGCGTGCGGAATCTGCGGTTCCGACGCGTTCTACACGCAGATCGGTGGCATCCCGCCCCGCCAAGGGGCGACACCCCTCGGGCACGAGCCGGCCGCTGAAGTCGTCGCAATCGGCGAGGGCGTCACCGGCGTCGCGGTCGGAGACCATGTGGTCATCGACACCATGAAGTTCAGTGACGGCCTGCTCGGTTCCGGGGGAGCGCAAGGTGCTCTCAGCCCCTACGTCGTGGTCCGCGACTATCGGCCCGGTGTTCAGCTCAAGACGATTCCGGCCCACGTGCCGTGGGAGGTCGCGGCGCTCAACGAGCCGATGGCTGTCGCGCTGCACGCGGTCAACCGCAGTGGTGTCAAGGCCGGCGACACTGTCGCGATCTTCGGTGCAGGGCCGATCGGCCTGGGCGCACTACTCGGCTACCGACGCAAAGGCGCGCGACACATCGTCGTGATCGACGTGCTGCCCGAGCGGTTGGAGAAGGCGTTGCAGGTCGGCGCGGACGCGGTCATCAACTCGGCGACCGAGGACGTCGCCGCCCGTCTGGTCGAACTCCACGGTGACGCCTCGACGCCGATGGTGCGCGGTTCCCGGCCCGGTACAGACATCTACCTCGACGCGGCGGGCGTTGCGGTGGTGCCGCAGACCGTCGCGGCCAGCGCCAAGAGCGGCGCAACGCTCGCGATCGTCGCCGTGCACAAGAAGCCGGTCGAACTCGACTTCGGTGCGATCCTCGCCACCGAACTCACTGTCGTGTTCGCGATGGGATACCCCACCGAGATCTTCGAGGTCACTGACGACATCGTCGAGAACTGGCAGAAATACGAGCTCATCGTCAGCGACCGCATCCCCTTCGACCGCGCCCTCGACGCCCTGACCCTGGCAGCGACCCCCGGCGCAGCCGAGAAAGTCACGGTCATCTTCGACTGAACAACACGGCCGGGTCGTACGGTGAAAGTCGAGTAGTCGGACTACGCCGTCAGACGCGAGTCCTAGCCCGAGCTTCGCCGGATGTCTCTAGAAGCGCCGGTCGCGCGGTGCCAGGCCGGCGACCGCCTCCAGCGCGGCCAGCCGCGCGGCGGGGTCGCCGGTGATCTCGGCCGCCGTCACCCGGTCGCCGATGACGGCCGGGTCGTCAACGAGCTCCAGCAGGATGTCGTTCATCGCGGCCCGAAGCTCGGGGTCTTCGTCGGCGGTGACGTGGATGGGGTCGCTCGCGGTGAGGGGGAGGACCACCAGCACGTCGACCCGGTCGAGCGCTGCGGTGGTCAGGGCCGTCGCCCGTTCGACGAGATCGTCCATGGCCGGAACCCCCGACAACTCGGCCAGTGCGAGGAGGTACGCCAGGAAGTCGACGGGTCCGCGTTCCGCGATGACGTCCTTGCCGAGATCGTCGTCGAGGAGGCGGTCTGCGGCGATGCGCAGTTGGGCAGCGAACATGCCAGCGCCCGGGGCGTCCCACGCCTCGTCCACGAGCTCGAACGGATCGGGCAGGACCGCGAACTCCGGATGCCTGAGGACGAAATCAGAGATGAGCGTGCTCTTCCCGCTGGCGTGCGTGCCCGCCACGACGATCCGCATGTCGCGAGTGTAGCGCGCGTCGGAGATCCCCTGCCAGCCGGAGTGGTGGGGACGGCTTTTCCAATGCGAAGCTTGACGCACTGGTCAGATTTCGTCGCGGTGAGCATTTAATCATTGACTTAACGGGCTGGAAAGAGTTGACTCGGCAGTCAGTTACCCACCGACTGGAAGGCTCGACGATGAGCGAAGCACTGCAGGGCGACCTCGGCGAAGCGGCCGAGGCGATGGGAGCCAAGGCACCCGGCACGGTTCCCGACGCGGCGAAGTACGAACAGCAACTCTCGCGAGGGCTGACGTTCAAGGAGAACATCCTGATCACCCTGTCGGCGGTCACACCCGCATCCAGTGTGTTCATCATCGTGCCAGCCGTGATCAACGGGATCGGCGGGGCGTCGGCGCTCGCGTTCGTGATCGCCGGCATCGTCGGGATGTTCGTCGCTCTCTGCTACGCCGAACTCTCCAGCGCGTTCCCGATCACGGGCGGCGAGTACGCGTTCGTCGCGCGGGCACTCGGCAAGCCGTGGGGCTTCGGACTGTTCCTGATGAACCTCGTCAGCGGCATCCTCATCATCGGCGTCATCGCCTCGGGCGCCGGCCAGTACTTGGGCGTGCTCTCCAGCGCGCTCGGCGGTGGATGGGTCGGGATCGTCGTGATCCTCGCCACCACCGTGATCGCCTGCTTCGGTATCCGCACGAACGCGCTCGTGACCGGCATCTTCCTGCTGCTCGAAATCGCCGCACTGGTCGTGTTGACCCTCGTCGGATTCCTCCATGTCAGCCAGCCGATCTCGGTGCTCTGGACCGCGACGACGAGCGGACCGGGCGGCATTCTCGTCCCGGCGGCAGCCGGGCTGATCGTTTCATACACCTCGACCGCGCTGTTCGCGTTCAACGGGTACGGTGCCGCGGTCTACTACGCAGAAGAGACGAAGAACGCGCGCTCGACGATCGGCCGGGCGATTCTCTGGTCGCTCGCCATCGCGGTGATCGCGGAGCTGGTGCCGCTCATCGCGGTGCTGCTTGGAACGGACGACATGGCAAAGCTCGTGGCTTCGCCCTCGCCGATGACGGAGTTCCTCACGGACCGCGCGGGTTCCGTCGTCAACACGCTCGTCAGCGTCGGCATTGCGATCGCCGTCATCAACGCGGTGCTTGCGATCATCCTGCAGTTCGGCCGCACACTGTTCTCCTCGGCACGGGATCGCTCGTGGCCGGACGCGATCAACCGGCCACTCGGCAGAATCCATCCGAAGCTGAAGACGCCGGTCGTCGCGACGATCATCGTCGGCGTCGTCGCTGCCCTCTGCCTGTGGCTCGTGCCCTTCCCGGTGCTGCTCGTCGCCACGAGCGCCGGCATTGTCATCCTCTATGCGCTCGTCGGTCTCGCAGCCCTGGTGGGCCGCATCAACCACTCGACCGACAGTGCCGAGTACCGTATGCCTCTGTGGCCGGTCGCGCCCATCCTGATGACGGTCGCCACCGTGGTCATCCTGGTGATGTCCGTCATCGCGGACTGGGTGCCTGTCCTGGTCGCCCTCGGCATATTCGTCGTCGGAGTGGTTTACTACCTCGTGTATTTGCGCGGCAAGCCCGACCGCTGGACGCTCCCGGCTGCAGCCGATGAGGAACTGGAGGACGCATGACCCGCGCACGCGAAAACGGACTCGTCGACAGCGGGCGCCCCGGCGGGAACAACGCCATCACCGATGTGCCCGGCGTGGAGGTCGGATACAGCACGCTCAGCGACGAGCGCGACGGCGTGATCGTCCGCACCGGGGTCACGGCGATCTTGCCGCGCGGGCGGTCTGGCGCGGCGGACCCGGTCGCTGCCGGAGTGCACTCGCTGAACGGCAACGGAGAAATGACCGGATCGGTGTGGATCGCCGAGTCCGGCAGCCTGGGCACCCCCGTGCTGATTACGAACACCCACTCCGTCGGAGCGGCACACGAAGGTGCCATCCGGTGGATGCTCGACACGGTTCCTGGCGCTGCCGATCAGTGGCTGCTCCCTGTGGTCGCCGAGACCTGGGACGGACGGTTGAACGACATCAACGGGCTGCATGTCCGCCCTCACCACGCCGTCGACGCGCTGAACGACGCGCACGGCGGGCCGATCGCCGAGGGCGCGGTCGGCGGAGGCACCGGCATGATCTGCTACGGCTTCAAGGGGGGCTCGGGCACGGCGTCTCGCCGCGTCGAGATCGGCGACGCCGAATACACGGTCGGCGTCTTCCTGCAGGCCAACTTCGGCGAGATGAGCGAGTTGACCGTACGCGGCGTTCCTGTCGGGCAGACCCTGACAACGGAGGCTGCACGGGAGACCGGCGCAGGCCTCACCTCCGACCGGCCCCCGCAGGGTGCCGGCAGCGTGATCGTCGTGGTCGCGACGGACGCGCCGCTCCTGCCGGGACAGTGCACGGCGCTCGCACGCCGGGTCTCCCTGGGGCTCGCGCGCACCGGCACGGCCGGATCGCACTTCTCCGGCGATGTCTTTCTCGCGTTCTCGACGGCGAACCGGGGTGCTCTCGCCAGCCGCTTCCCCGCCGAGGGCGAGGCCGTCGAGCTCGACCGGCTGCACTCGGTGCCCTGGGGCCGGATCGACCCGCTCTACACCGGCGTCGTCGAGGCGACAGAGGAGGCGGTGCTCAATGTCCTCGTCGCAGGCGAGGACATGGTCGGCCATCGGCAGGACGTGAAGGGGCTGCCGGTGGAGCGGGTGTCCCGTCTGATCGCGGAAGGCCGCGTCGCACAGTTTGCGCCGTGACCGCCGCCTGCGAGGATGAGCGTATGGCCAACGCGAAGAAGACGGTGCAGCGTCGCGACCAGCTCATCCTCGCGACTCTCGACGCGATCCGCGATCGCGGCATCGCCAACCTGCGCGTTCAGGATGTGGCGGAGCGGGCCGGTGTTTCGACGGGCACCGTCCACTATCACTTCAACGACCTCGACCAACTGATCGACGACGTGTACACGTGGGCCTGCGACCGCTTCTACACGACGCGCCTGCAGGCTCTCGCTGACATCGCCGACGCCCGTGAGCAGCTCGTGGCGATGGTCGACGCCGGCGTCCCGCGGAGTGAGGACGACGCCCTCGTCATCGCGATGCACGACATCGACCTGTTCCGGCGTGGCCGGCCCACAGCCGGTCCTCTGCTTCAGGCGCTGTACGAGCGACAGGTGGCTCTGTATTTCGCGACCCTCCAGTTGGGAGTGGCCCAGGGCCACTTCGTGCTCGCCGGCCCCATCATCGACATCGCGCAGAACCTCGTCGCCCTGGAAGACGCCTACGAACTGCACATCATCAGCGGCAACCGTTCGGCCAGCCCGCGCCGCGCTCGGGAACTCATCCTGGGCTACGCGCGCACCGCGACAGGATGCGCCGGCCTCTCCGTGTGAAGGCCGTACTCAACTTTGCGATTTCCCCGGAGAAGAAGAGATCCCGCCGATGAAGGTCGTTCCGTTGTGGACGACGGCGGTCAGTCGCCGCTCGTCCGCAACCCCGCGAGCAGCAGCCGCACCATCCGCTCGGCCTGACCAGAGCCGCTAGTGGAGGCGGGACCGGCACCGTGGCAGAGGTTCGCCACCGCGCCGAGGAACTCGGCAGGCTCGACGCGCTGCAGCACATCCCCGGATGCGGTCGCAGCGGCCAGCAGGCGCGCCAGCGTGGGCGTGAGGCGCGTCGAGAAGTACTCCGCGAGCGGTTCGTACGCGGTGTCGCCGGAGTGCAGGGCGGCGGCGAGACCGCGTTTCGTGGCGACGAACTCGGTGTAGCGCATGATCCAGTGGTCGAGCGCTTCGCCGGGCGGGAAGCCGGCCTCGATCTCGGCGGCCGCGTCGACGCACGCGTCCATCTCGCGTCGGAACACGGCGGAGATGAGATCGGAGCGCAGGGGGAAGTGCCGGTACAGCGTGCCGACGCCGACACCGGCGCGCTCGGCGATCGACCGCACGGGCGCATCCACGCCCGATTCGGCGAACACCGCCTTCGCTGCGAGCACGAGGGCGTCGATGTTGTGGCGGGCGTCGGCGCGCATCCGGGGCCGCTCGGGCAGCGCGGCGGGGGTCTCGCGGGTCGGCATACAGGGTCTCTCTTGTGATCGGAACACTGTTCCGCGTAGAGTGAGCTAAACGGAACCATGTTCCGTTTATGATCGGATACTAACCGGAGTGATGTTCCGGTTGCTCGATTCTAGAGCACTGCCGCCTCCGGCACCACGAGCATCCCCCAACGCAAGGAGCAGGCATCATGCAGTACCGCACTCTCGGCCGCACCGGCATCAAAGTCACCCCGTACGCGCTCGGCGCGATGATGCTGGGTTCCCTCGGCAATCCCGACCGCCAGCAGGGGATCGCCATCATCCACCGTGCGCTCGACGCTGGGATCAACTTCGTCGACACCGCCGACCGCTACGGGGACTCCGAGGAGGTCGTCGGCGAAGCGCTCAAGGGCCGCCGCGACGACGTCGTGCTCGCCACCAAGTTCTGGGGGCCGGTCGACGACGACCTCAACCACCGCGGCGCATCCCGTCGCTGGATCATGCAGGCGGTCGAGCGCTCGCTCCGGCGCCTGCAGACGGACCACATCGACCTCTACCAGCTCCACCGGCCAGACCCGGAGACGGACATCGACGAGACGCTCTCCGCGCTCACCGACCTGGTCCGCCAGGGTAAAGTGCGCGCGATCGGCTCCTCCTCGATGCGCGGATCGGAGATCGTGGAGGCGCAGTGGATGGCGGAACGCCGCGGGTTCGAACGCTTCCGCACGGAGCAGCCGAACTACTCGATCCTCGACCGCGAGATCGAGCGCGAGATCCTGCCGGTCGCCGAACGCTACGGGATGGGGACGCTCGTCTACAGCCCGCTCGCGGGCGGCACGCTGACGGGCAGATACCGGGCAGGTCAGGAGAACGACAACTTCCGCTCCACCAGGACGGGGATGCGCCACTTCCGCGACGAACGGCGGCTGGCGGCCGTCGAGGAGCTCGTGAAGCTCGCAGACGAGTCCGGCGTGAAGCTGACGCACCTCGCCATGGCGTTCGCCATCGCGCATCCCGGGGTCACCTCCGCGATCGCCGGGCCGCGGACGATGGAGCAGTTGGAGGACACGCTCGCCGGCACGGAGGTCTCGCTCTCCGACGACGTGCTCGACCGGATCGACGCGATCGTGCCGCCCGGCGAGAGCATCGGCGCGCTGGACATGGTCTACCGCGGGCCGGAGGTCGGCGACCCGTCGCTGCGTCGCCGTCCAGCCGCCGAACGCTCGGCGGCGTGAGCCGGAGGCTCCCGACGCGTGGCATGGTTGCGCCTGCCCGGGTCTGATGGTGCAATTCGACGGTGACCAGTGAGACGGGGACCAGTGAGACGGGGACCAGTGAGCAGAGCGGAGCGCCCGACACCCATGTGGCAGGCCCCATCCCTGCGGGCCTGACGACAGCGGAGTTCGTCCTCCGCCCGATCGTGGCGGACGACGCGGCGAGCGACCATGCCGCGCTGATGGAGACGCGGGACGACCTGAGGCTGTGGGAGCAGTCGACCTGGCCGGAGGACGACTTCACCGTCGAGGCGAACCGCGCGGACCTCGCCGGTCTCGAGGAGCGCCACAACGACCGGCGCGCCCTCACGTACACCGTGATCGACCCGGCCGGGGACGAATGTCTGGGCTGCGTCTACATCTTCCCCACCGGGGCGTCCTTCCTGGCGAAGGCCACGGTGACACCCCTCGGCGGCGAACCGTGGGCGGAGGTCGACCTCGTCGTCTACTTCTGGGTGCGGCGGACGCGAATGGCCACGCGGATGGATGAGCGGCTCCTCGCCGCACTGCGCGCCTGGTTCGCTCGCGAGTGGGAGGCCGATATGGTCGTGTTCGTCACGAGCGAGCTGTTCACCCAGCAGTTGGAGCTCGTGCGACGCACCGACCTCACGCCGATGTTCACTCTGACCGAGCCCGGAAAGTCAGGGACGTACCTGGTGTTCGGCTAGCAGACCAGGAAGGCCCGCCATGCGCATCCACCCCCGACTCTGGATCGGTTTCGCCATCTGGGCCGGTTACGTCGTCGTGATCTTCCTGGTCACGAAGCTGATGGGCGTTCCGTACACCCGGATCGGCGCCTCGGCGGAGGAGACCTGGAAGGGCGCGGTGGTCGACCTCGCGGTCGCCGCTGTGCTGCTCGCGATCACCACGTCGCTGCTCGGCTGGTGGCGGCCCGCGATCTTCGAGCGGAAGCGGTCGCACCACAAGTGGCCCATCTTCGTGCCGATCCTGATGCTGCTGGTCGCTCTCGCGAACCTCGTCAACACGGACTGGTCGAAGTTCGACGGTTCGTTCATCATCGCGCTGGTGGCCCTGGGTGTCCTGGTCGGCTTCAACGAGGAGCTTATGGCGCGGGGTCTCGTGCTCACGGCATTCCGTTCGCGGCTGCCGGAAGGCTGGGTGTGGGCACTCTCCAGTGTCCTGTTCGGCGCGATGCACCTCGTCAACACCGCGCTCGGGGCGCCTCTCGGCGGCACCCTCATCCAGGTGCTGATGGCGTTCGCATCCGGCACCGCGTTCTACATCGTGCGGCGTGTCACCGGCTCGCTGATCTGGGCGATGCTCCTCCACGGCCTGTGGGACGTCTCGGTGTTCGCCGTCGGCCACGCGTCCGTCGGTCCCGCCGTCGCGAACGTCCTCGCTCCCGTGGTCGGGGTGCTCGCGCTGGCGGTCGTGTACTGGGTGATCAAGGGGACGGACGAGAAGCCGGTGGGTGCGGTTGCGCCATCGCGCTAAACAAAGCATCCCGCCGATGGGCGGGATGCTGAGGACGTGAACGTAGGCGTCTAGGGCCATGTTTTTCATGTACAAGGTTAGAGCGAACGCCAAAACTCCGCGACGGCACCCTCTTTAGGCAGTGCAGGTTGGTTCATGCACCCCGAAAGCAAGTTGAAATAGTCATCGCTGATGCCCGTCTCTGGCCGTTTTCGGGGCGCGCTGAATCGTCTCGTTGTCACGTCATCCAGTGCGCGCTCAACGCTTCTTATGGGCCAGCGACGATCCTCTCGAAGAAGGCGACGAGCCCCGGACTACCTGAAGGTAATCCGGGGCTCGTGTCGCCGTTCGTGGATTCCGATCAGCGGTCAGCAGGAACGAAACCCGATTCGGTCTGCACGAAGCGTGCGCTGTGCGGCGCGGTCGCTATCGCTTCGTCCATCTGGATGAGCAGAAGTCCGCCGTACCCTTGCAAGTCCGCGTGAGGGGCATCCTTCTTTGCGCGTGCGACGATCTCCGGGCTGAGCCGGAAGACGACAGCTTTCCCATCGCCCGCTCGCACCGTGACGTGCAGCGTCGGTAGATGAACGTCAACAATCTGCGGGTTGTTCTCCTTCACCCAGGCGAGGAGTCGTTCCGCTTCTGCTTGTGCCATCGCTATCCTGCCGGGTATGCCGTGATGATCCGCCATCCGTCGCCGTTGGTCACTGGGACGACGGTGTTGAACTGGGTCTTCAGTTTGCCATTGACCCACACCTGGATGGGAGCCGTGTATGCGTAGGTGCGCCGACTGGAGTCGTAGGGCGCTGAGGCGGGAGCGTTGAGAGCGGACCCCATCGCCCATCGAGCGAAGTCGTTCCAGCTTGCCCCGGACCCGGCGACCTTGTTCGCCCAGTGCGTGCGGTGCTGGTAGTCGACGTGACGCCAACCCCAGGAGTTGTTTCCGCACCGCAAGTCCGCGACGCCGCGGGCTGCGCCACCTTTGGCACCCCTGGAGTATCGCTGAAGACTCCGGTTCTGGTCCTGCCCCGAACACCCGGGAGCCTCCATCTTGACCCGAGGTGTCCGAACAGAAGCCGTCACAAACTGCGTCGTCGTGAGTCGAGGAGCGAAGCCGAGGTTCGCTTTCGAGGTGTCGGTTGCCTCAGCGTTGCTCGAATCGACCTCGATCCCGGCATCCTCATAAGCCTCGACATACTCGTCCATCGTGGCGACTTCTTCGAGGGTTTCGGGGTCATAAACCGTCTCGTTTGCGACGAAGACAAAACCCTGGAGGTCGGTTGGAACCTCTTCGATCCCCGATTCCTCGGTAGGTGCGAAGCCCGTCAGGGTAGCTCCGACGATGCATGCGACCGCCACCCCGGCAGCGACTGTCATCCAACGTGCCATGGCACTTCCTCTCCGTTGAGCCAGTCCTGAATCTGAAATCAGAAACTGAGTAGGCAAACCATAGCAGAGTGAAACATTCTCAACGGAAACATGTCGCAAAGGAAGGCGGAGTCGCCCTGCGCGCCTGACCTGGGCTGTTCAAATTGGTCGAGGAAGGGGCGCAACTCGGGCACTAACGACGGAGCAGTTCCTCCGGCTCGACTCTCAGTGCGTCTGCGATTGCGAACAAGATCGACATCCTCGGGTTCGACCGCATCGCCTCCGCGGGCGCGACTCCGTTTCGAGCGGGACCGGCTTCGATGCGGCCGTGGAGTCGTTCTACGCGGGTTGGCCAGAACACTGAGGAAGCAAGCTCTAGCCCACGCCCACGCCCACGCCCACGCTCGCCTGCACCCGCACGCGGTTGCGCCATCCGGCCCGAGCGCATAGCATCGCAGAAAACCATTCACTTAATGGTTTTTGCCCACGCCAACGGAGACGCGCCTCGATGACCGACCAGCTCACCCGCAGCCCGTCCGCCGTGCGGGTCGTGCTGCAGAGCCCCCTGTATCGCGGCGCGACGCTCGCCCTCTTCCTCTCCGGTCTCGGGACGTCGGCCGCCGCACCGCAGATCGCGCAGTTCCTCGTCAACGACCTGGGCAGCTCGCTCACCGTCGCCGGCCTGTACTACCTCACCAATCTCACCGCCCCCGTCGCCGGCTACCTGATCGGACGGCGCTCCGACCGCACCGGCCGGAGACTCGGCCTCTTCCGGCTGTGCGCGGTGGCAGGCGGCGTCGGCTGGCTCGCCATCGCGTTCTCCGGCCAGCTCTGGATGCCGTTCGTCGTCAGCGCCGTCGTCCTCGGCTTCGCGGGGGCGGCGGCATCGCAGTTGTTCGCCGCCATCCACGACGAGCTCGCCGCCGACCCCACACCGGTCGGCGACGGCGTGGTCTCCATCGTGCGGATGGCGCTGACGTTCGGCTGGGTGATCGGCCCCGTCGCCGGGTCGTACCTCGCCGCGCAGACGAGTCTGCGGGTGACGCTGATCGCGACGGCGGTCTGCACCGTCGCGCAGCTCCTGCCCATCGGAACGCTGCGCGAACGAGTGGATGCGGTCCCCACCACCGACACGCACGAGTCCGCCGCGACCGTGGTGCGGTCGCACGTGCCGGTTCGGGCGATGCTGCCGCTCCTCGCATTCACCGGCCTGTACGTGCTCGTCTACGCCGGGGAACCGATCAAGTACGCCTACCTGCCGATCTACATGAACGACCAGCTCCATTTCCCCGGCGCGCTCAGCGGAGCGATCATCGGCATCCAGCCCCTGGTCGAGCTCGCGCTCATGCCGCTGGCCGTCGTCGTCGCTCGCCGCACCGGGATGTTGCCGCTCATGGTCGTCGGGGCGCTCTTCGGCGTCGGCGCCAATCTGCTGTTCGCAACGACCGCGTCGGCGGCCGGACTCTTCGCCGGTCAGATTCTGATGGGCGGCGTCTGGGGTGTGTTCGCCGGGCTCGGGATCATCGTGGCGCAGAGGCTGCTCCCCAGCGCCATCGCGACGGCGTCCGCGATCTTCATCACGGCCCCCGCGCTCAGCTCGGCGCTCGGCGGCCTCGCCGGCGGCATCGGGGCCGGCACGATCGGGCTGCCGTTGGTGTTCGTCATCCCGGCCGTCCTCGCCCTGCTCGCGTCGGCGGGACTTGTGGTGCTGCACCGGCGCGTCGTGGCCGGAACGGGACGACGGCTCTAGCCGGTCACTGCGTGCGGCGGCTTCGGACGACGCCGACCACGATCAGCGCGAGCCCGACCACCAGTACGATCGGGCCGATGGTTCCCCACAGCGAGGACCCGCTCATCGCAGAGCCGCGCAGCACGTTGAGGCCCTGCAGGGTCCACACCAGGCCGACGAGGCCGAGGACCACGCCGGGGACGATGAACGGCCAACTGCGCTTCATGGCCTCACCCTAGACCCGCGAGGGCACATCCGGCCGGCGGATCTTGGAGGCCCGTAGCCGAACGATTAGCATTCTGCACACGGGGCGCGCCCGATTCGCTCGGTGAGGGGGAGCAATGCCGGACGGGATCGCGACAGACGAACGCCTCGGCCTGACCTCGGCCGAGGTGGCGGAGCGGGTCGCCGACGGGCGCACGAACGCGTTCCGGCAGGACGCGAGCCGCAGCGTCGGCAGCATCGTCAGGGCGAACGTGCTCACCCTGTTCAACGGCATCATCGCGGCCTGTTTCCTCGTGCTGCTGGTGCTCGGCCGCTGGCAGGACGCGCTGTTCGGCCTGAGCGCTATCGCCAACACCGTCATCGGGTCGGTGCAGGAGTTCCGGGCCAAGGCGGCGCTCGACAAGCTGGCCGTGCTGCACGCGCCGAACGCGCGGGTGCGCCGCGACGGTGAGGAGGCGTCGATCGCCGTCTCGGACGTCGTGCTCGACGACCTGCTGGTGCTGCGGGCAGGAGACCAGGTCCCCGCGGATGCGCGGGTGGTGGAGGCAGGGCACTTCCAGCTCGACGAGTCGCTGCTGACCGGCGAGTCCGACCCGATCGACAAGGCGCAGGGCGACGAGGTGCTGTCCGGCTCGGTGGTCGTGGCGGGGGAGGGGACGGCGCTGGTCGACAAGGTCGGCGCCGACTCGTTCGCCAACAAGCTGTCGGCGCAGGCCAAGAAGTTCTCCCTCGTCGCGAGCGAGCTGCGCTCCTCGATCGACAGGGTGCTCCGCTGGGTGACCTGGGTGGTCGGCCCGATCGCGCTGCTGGTCTTCAACGCGCAGGTGATCGCGCTCGGCGGCTGGTCGGAGACGTTCTCGACGGGCGCCTGGCGCCAGGCGGCCGTCAACACGATCGCGGCCGTGGTCGCCATGATCCCGCTCGGGCTGGTGCTGATGACGAGCATCGCATTCGCGGTCGGCGCGGTGAAGCTCGCGCGGCGTCAGGTGCTGGTGCAGGAGCTGGCGGCGGTGGAGGGCCTCGCCCGCGTCGACCTGATCTGCCTCGACAAGACCGGAACGCTGACCGAGGGCGACATCGAGTTCGACGCCGAGCACCTGCTGTCCGACACGCAACCGCACGGCTGGCGGTCGGTGCTCGCCTGGTACGGCACGGAACCGGATGCGAACGCGACCGCGCGCTGTCTGGTCGCGGAGTACGCGCATCCGGTCGACGGGGGGCCGACCGGGCGCATCCCGTTCTCGTCGGCGCGGAAGTGGAGTGCTGTGTCGTTCGGGGATGCGGGCGGCCCCGGCACCGCGGATGCGCCGGGGAGCTGGGTGCTCGGCGGCCCCGAGATGGTGTTCCCCGACGACCGGCTCCGCAGCCGTTCGGCCGAGCTCGCCGCATCCGGTCGCCGCACCCTCGTGCTCGCGCACAGCACGCAGCCGCTGGGAGACGACGAGCGCCTGCCGGGCGAGCTGGTCCCTGTGGCGCTGCTCACCTTCCGGGAGCGCATCCGGCCGGACGCCGCCGAGACCCTGCGCTACTTCGCCGAGCAGGGCGTCGGCGTGCGGGTGATCTCCGGGGACAACCCGCAGACCGTCGCCGCCATCGCCAGGCAGGTGGGGCTGGATGCGCCGGACGGCTACGACGCCCGCTCGCTGCCCGACGACCAGGCCGAGCTCACCAGGGTGCTCGAGGAGCACATCGTCTTCGGCCGCGTCACGCCCGACCAGAAGAAGGCCATCGTCGTCGCCCTCAAAGCGGCAGGTCACACGGTCGCGATGACAGGGGACGGGGTCAACGACGCCCTCGCCATCAAAGAGGCGGATATAGGCATCGCTATGGAGTCCGGCGCGGCAGCGACGAAGGCCGTTGCCCGGATCGTGCTGCTCGACGGCCGGTTCTCCCACCTGCCGAGCGTGGTGGCGGAGGGGCGGCAGGTGATCGCGAACATCGAGCGCGTGTCGATGCTGTTCCTCACGAAGACCGCGTATGCGACGGCGCTCGCCGCGCTGTTCGGGGTGTTCCTGCTGCAGTTCCCGTTCCTGCCGCGCCAGCTCTCCGTCATCGACGGCCTGACGATCGGCCTGCCCGCCTTCTTCCTCGCGCTGATGCCGAACAAGCGGCGCTACATCCCCGGCTTCCTCGCGCGCTCGCTCTCGTTCGCCGCCCCCGCTGGCGCGGTGATCGCGCTGATGCTGCTCGCGTACTCGTGGTCGGCGACGCAGGCGGGCATCCCGGAGGCGGAGCTGCGCACCGGTTCGACGCTCATCCTGACCATCGTCGGGCTGTGGGTGCTCGTGGTGCTGTCCCGGCCCATCGACGGCTGGAAGATCCTCATCATCGGCGCGATGATGGCCGGGCTGATCCTGGTCTACTCCGTGCCGATCGCCAGGGACTTCCTCGTGCTGGTCGACCCGTCGATCGTGACGGCCGCGCTGGTGCTGTTCTTCTCCGCGGTGAGCGTCGGGCTGATCGAGATCATCCGGTTCGCTCATCGGCGGTATGTGCGAAGGAGCGAGCGACGCGCCCTGTCCACAGCACGATGATCACCGCGGCCGAGATCACCAGGTCGACGATGCGGAACGTGGTCACCTCTCCGTCGGAGACCAGCACGACGATCCCGAGGGCGATCGTGATCGAGATCAGGATGGTCAGGAACAGTCGCGCATCCCGTCTGGCGCGCGTGAGCCCTGACGCGAGTGCGCACACCAGCAGCCCGAGCAGGATCGTGCACGCGCCGACGATGGTGACGACCGTTCGCTCCACCGCCGTGAGCCCGTCCGCGTAGCGCACGAAGATCAGCGCGATCCCGGCCAGGATCTGCAGCACGCCGACCAGATAGCTCAGGATCACGCTGATCGTGAGCTCGATCGGGATGCGCGACCGCCGCTCGTTCCCCACTCCTGACACCTGCCCGCCCTTCGCCGGATGCACCGACGATAACAGGATGCGCGGCGTGCGCTAGGGAGTCAGGCGCTCGCTCTCCGGCTGCACCCGTCCGCGCTGCTCCGCTTCGAGCCGTTCCGCCTCCTCGCCGGAGATGGCCTCGCCGCGCGCGACGAGTCCGGCCTGGTCGGAGAGCGGGATCTGCTTGAGGAACAGTGCGAGCAGGAAGGCGGCCGCGATGAATGGGATGAGATACCAGAACACCGGGGCGAGCGCGTCGGCGTACGCGTTCACGACGCCGGTGTGCACCGCCTCCGGCAGTTTGTTGAGCGCTTCGGGGCTGAGCGTCGCCGTCGCGCCGGCCGCGTCGGTGGCCGAGGCGCCCGCCTTGGTGAACACGTCGGTCAGGTTCTCGGTGAGGCGCGTGGTGAACAGGGTGCCGAACACGGCCGTGCCGAGCGCGGCTCCCACCTCGCGGAAGTAGTTGTTCGTGGAGGTGGCGGTGCCGATCTGCGCGGCGGGAACCGCGTTCTGCACCACGAGAACGACCACCTGCATGATCAGGCCGAGACCCGCGCCGAAGACGAACAGGTACACGCAGATCAGCCAGATCGGCGTGGATGCGGCGAGCGTCGTCATGCACACCATGGCGATTCCGGTGATGATCGTGCCGAGGATCGGGTAGAGCCGGTAGCGCCCCGTCTTGGTGATCGCGGCGCCGGACAGGATCGAGGTGCCGATCAGGCCGACCATCATCGGGATCATCAGCAGACCGGATGCGGCCGCCGACGTGCCGGACGACATCTGCAGGAAGGTGGGAACGAAGCCGATGGCCGCGAACATCCCGATGCCGAGCGCGAGCCCGATCGCGGTGGCGTTGATGAAGATCGGGTTCTTGAACAGGCTGAGCGGGATGATCGGATCTTTCGCCCTCGCCTCGGTGATGACGAACGCGACGGCCGCCAGCAGCATCCCGATGCCCCACGCCCACGTCGCGAGCGAACCCCAGCCGTGCGTCTTGTCGCCGCCGAAGTCGGTGAAGAAGATCAGGCAGGTCGTGGCGATCGACAGGAACAGGATGCCGAGGATGTCGATCGGCTGTGTCGCCCGCTTGCTCGGCAGTCTGAGGGCGAGCAGCGCGATCACGAACGCGGCGATTCCGACCGGGATGTTGATGTAGAACGCCCACTGCCAGGTGAGGTGGTCGACGAAGAAGCCGCCGAGCAGCGGACCCGCGACGGCGGAGAGGCCGAAGATGGCGCCGAGCGGTCCGAGGTACTTGCCGCGTTCGTTGGCGGGGACGATGTCGGCGATGATCGCCTGCGAGAGGATCATCAGCCCGCCGCCGCCCAGGCCCTGCATCGCGCGGAACACGACGAACATCCAGAAGTCGGAGGCGAACGCGCAGCCGATGGAGGCGGCGGTGAAGACCGCGATGGCGATGATGAACAGCCAGCGCCGCCCGATGACGTCGCCGAGCTTGCCGTAGACGGGCATCACGATGGTGGTGGCGAGAATGTACGCGGTGGTGATCCAGACCTGGTTCTCGACGCCGCCCAGGTCGCCGACGATGGTCGGCATGGCGGTCGACACGATGGTCTGGTCGAGGCTGGAGAGCAGCATCCCGGCGATGAGGGCGCTGAAGATGATCCAGATGCGCCGCTTGGTCAGCAGCATCGGCGCGGGAGCGATGGCGGTCATGTGGTCCGTTCGGTGTGGGGGAGGTCTGGGTGGGGTGAGATCTGGGTGGGGTGAGGTGGGTCGCGCGGGGTGGGTCGTGGGGCCAGGTCAGGCGAACAGGTCGCGGACGGCGTCGAGGCGCCGCCGCATGAGGGTGGGGAAGTCGCTTGCGTCGTCTGTGCGGAAGAACTCCTCCGCGCTCGCGCGCAGCACAGCGCCGACGAGCTGCACGGCGGCGGCGGCACGGAGGTCTCCGGCCGGCAGTCCCTCCCTGCGCTCGACGAGCTCGATGTCGTCGCGCTCGCCTCTGCTCGCCAGCTCGAGCATGTGATGAAGCAGACGCGGCTCGCGCTCGAACGCCGCGAAGAGCTGGTGGACCTCCTCCGCGGTGATGCCGCCGAACGCCCACCGGTCGAGATGCAGTTCGAGCAGGTCGTCGACCAGGCTGCCGTAGCCGCGCGCCCCGGCGGCGGCGAACCTCTCGGCAGCGCCGGACTCGTCCACGTCGACGGGCACGCCCATGACGGCGTTCTCTTTGGACGCGAAGTAGTTGAAGAAGGTGCGCCGCGAGACGCCGACCTCCTCGCACAACTCCTCGATGGTGAACCCGCTGAGCCCCCGCTCGATGGTGAGGCGGCGCGATGCATCCTTGAGCCCGCGCGCGGTCTCCGCCTTGCGGCGCTCGCGCTGGGAGATTGCACTTTCTGGCATAGAGTGCATTCTTGCACTTTTGAGGACGGAGTGCATCCTGAGGTCAGCCGGCGAGCACCGCCTCCACCCCCAGCTCCCGCAGCCGCGCCGGGTCCGCCAGCACGTCCAGCGCGACGATGCGGCCTCCGACGATGTCGAACGCCATGATCGACGCGACGGTGCCGTTCAGCACGGCGGCGACGCCGGGGCGGCCGCCGATCAGGATGGGGGTGGAGTGGGCGGCCAGCCGGCCGGAGAGCACGGCCTGCTCCGCGATCGACCGCGCGCCGTCGACGAGCTGGGTGGATGCGCCGTAGTCGGCGTGGAGCACGGCGTCGGCGTCGAGCAGGGAGAGGAGCGCGGTCAGGTCGCCGTCCTGCGCGGCGGCGAGCCACGCATCCACGATCCGTCTGGTGCTGCGGCGCTCCGAGGGCGGAGGGGGGGATGCTCCGCGCACCCGGCGTCTCGCGCGCGACGCGAGCTGGCGTGCGGCCGCTGGTGACGTGTCGAGTACGGTCGCGACCTCGTCGAACGGCTGGCCGAAGACGTCGTGCAGCACGAGGGCGATGCGTTCGGCTGGGTTCAGCGTCTCCAGGAGGACGAGCAGGGCAGTGCTGATGCGATCGCCCTTCTCCACCAGGTCGGCGGGGTCGAGGTCGGCGGAGACCGGCTCGTCCCGCCAGGGCTCGACCTGCCACGAGTGCTCGCGGGCGCGGCGCGGGGCGCGGAGAACGTCCAGGCTCACCCGGGAGACGACCGTGGTCAGCCAGGCTTCGAGGTTCTGGATGCTCGCGACGTCCGTGCGTTCGAGCCGGAGCCAGGTCTCTTGGACCGCGTCGTCCGCGTCCGCCGTCGAACCGAGCAGGCGGGCCGCGATGGCGCGCAGTCTCGGCCGCTCGGTCTCGAAGCGTCTCGCCAAGGATTTCTGGTCGCTCATGTCACATCTCCTCGTTCATGATCGTCGGAATGTCGACGAGGGAACACCCTCGACTGTGACAGGGAAGGCAACCACTCATGAATGCTCCACTGCTGGTGACCGGCGGCACAGGCAACATCGGCGGTCGTGTGGTGCCGCTGCTGCGCGCGGCGGGCCGCGACCTCCGCATCCTCTCCAGGCACGCGCACCCGGATGAGCCGGGCATCCAGCATGTCCAAGGGGACACCGTGACCGGCGCGGGACTCACCGCAGCACTCGACGGGGTCGGAGTCGTGCTGCACCTCGCGGGAGGGGCGAAAGGCGACGATGTCGCCGCCCGCGTGCTCTCCGCCGCGGCGCGGACCGCCGGGGTGCGGCACCTCGTCCTGATCTCGGTGGTCGGGGCCGACAGGATGCCGATCGGGTACTTCCGCGCCAAGGCGGAGGCTGAGCGGATCATCGCGGAATCCGGCGTGCCGTGGACCGTGCTGCGCGCCGCCCAGCTCCACGATTTCGTGCTCCCGATCGTGGCGGGGATGGCGAAGCTGCCGCTGCTGCCGACACCCGGCGGGCTGCGGTTCGAGCCGGTGCACGGCGACGAGGTCGCTGCCAGGCTCGCCGAACTCGCGCTCGGAGACCCGGCAGGGCGCGTCGCCGACATCGCGGGACCGGACGTGCTCGGAATCCGGGAGCTGGCGGCGGCGTACGCCGAGGCCGACGGGCGGCGACTGCGCCCGAGCCTGCCCGTCCGCATCCCCGGGGGCGTCGGACGCGCATACCGCGCAGGCGAGAACCTGGCGGAGGAGGGGGCGCTGCGCGGCGAGCGGACGTGGGAGGAGTTCCTGCGGGAGCCGCAGAGGCTCGCGCAGAGCCGGTCGTCGGTGCGATCATGAGCGCATGGCCGGATACGTCGCCCTGCTGCGCGGCATCAATGTGGGCGGCACGAACCTGATCGGGATGGCCGCACTCGCGGAGGACTTCCGCGCGGCGGGGTACGAGAGCGTCCGCACCCACAGCCAGAGCGGCAACGTGCTGTTCGAGGCGCAGCCGCAGAGCGGCCAACGCCTGGAGGCCGCGGTCGAGGCGATGCTGCGACACCGGCTGGATGCGCCGATCACCGTGATCGCCCGGTCGAGGGACGAACTGGCGGCGACGGTCGCTGCCGCCCCAGCAGACCACGGGTCTGACGAACTCCGCAGCGAGGTGTTCTTCCTGAAACACCCGCTCACCGCCGACGAGGTGATGGCGCAGCTCCCCGAGCTGCGCGACGGCGTCGACCGCATGACCGCGGGGCCAGGCGCGCTCTACTTCTCGCGCACCAAGGCGCTCGCGACCAAGACCCGCATCCAGCGTCTGATGGCGATGCCGGTCTTCAAGCAGATGACCGTGCGCACCTGGCGCACCACCACCCGCCTGCTGGAACTCCTCGACGCCTAGCCGAGGCGGAAGGTGGAGCGGGGGATGTCGTCGACGAGGCGGTGTGCGATGGCGAACGCGTCCTCCTCCGCGAGCTGGTGGGTGACCACGAGGGAGGAGAGGAACGACGCATCCACTCGGCGTGACATGTCGTGCCTGGCCGGGATGGAGCAGAACGCCCGCGTGTCGTCGATGAAGCCGCTGGTCTTCGTGAAACCAGCGCTGTCCGTGATGGCCTGGCGGTAGCGCAGGATCGCGGCGGGGGTGTCGATGAACCACCATGGCGCACCCGCGTACACGCTCGGGTAGAAGCCCGCCAGCGGCGCGATCTCGCGCGAGAACGTCGTCTCGTCCACCGTGAACAGCACGATCCGGAAGGTCGAGCTGGTGCCGAAGTCGCGCAGGATGGGCGTGAGCGGCACCGTGAAACCGCCCACGGCCGGCAGGTCGTGGCCGGTGTCCGGCCCGAACGCGTCGAACGTCGGCCGGTGGTGGTTGCGGATGACGCCCGGGTGCAACTGCATCACCAGGCCGTCGTCGGCCGCCATCTCGGCCAGCCGGTAGAGCATGTTGCGTCGGTAGGCCACGGCCTCCGCGGCGGTCAGGCTGCCGGCGATGGCGGCCAGGTGGATGCGTGACGCCTCCGCCTCCGAGAGCGGCTCGCTCCCCGCGTCGATCACGCCGGTGTCCGTCGCGGTGCCTCCCGCGGCGATGAACGCCTGGCGGCGCGCACGCAGGGCGGCGAGGAGGCCGGGGTATGTGGAGGTGTCGATGTCCGCGCGGTCGGCCAGCGCATCCAGTCTGCCGCGCCAGGTCGGCTCGTCCGGGTGCATGTAGCGGTCGGCGCGGAAGGTGGGGACGACGCGGCCGGTGAAGGTCGGGTCGTCGCGGAGGCGCTGGTGGGCGGCCAGGTCGTCTGCCGGGTCGTCCGTGGTCGCGAGCACCGAGATGCGGAACCGGTCGAACAGCGCCCGCGGACGGAACTCCGGGCGGGTCAGCGTCTCGGAGAGCTGGTCGTAGAGGGCGTCCGCGCTCGCCGCAGACGGCTGCTCGGTGAGTCCGAACACCTCGCTGAACTCCGACTCGAACCAGAACCGGACCGGGGTTCCGAGGAAGACGTCCCAGTTCTCGCAGAGGCGACGCCAGATCTCCCTCCCGGAGGCGGTCGGTGCTGCGCCGTCGCGGGACAGGCCGAGCTCGTCCAGGGGAACGCCGACCGCGTGCAGCATCCTGGTCACGTAGTGGTCGGGCGTGATGAGGAGCGCAGACGGGTCTCCGAACGGCTCGTCGTCGGCGAGCATCGCCGCCGGCACGTGCCCGTGCGGCGACACGATGGGTGCGTCGGCGACCGCCGCGTGCAGGCGCCTGGCCAGGTCGCGCTCCGCCGGGTCGGCGGGGAACAGGCGGTCTGGATGCGGGGCGAGCGTGGTCATCGGCGTCCTTTCAGTTCCGCGCCGGCCCGGTGGAGGACCGCACGGTGAGGTGGGTGGGGAGGGTGGCGCCCTGGCGCGTCCCGAGCGTGCTCTGCTCGTCGAGCCTGGCGAGCAGCATGGACACCGCCGTGCGCCCCGCCTGCTCGATCGGAGCGGTGAGCGTGGTGAGCGGCGGGTTGCAGAAGTCGGCGCCGAAGATGTCGTCGCAGCCGACGATGCTCACGTCGCCAGGCACGTCGACGCCGCGCTCGCGGAAGCGGGCGAGCATCCCGATGGCCAGCAGGTCGTTGAACGCGATGCAGGCGGTGACGCCCGCGTGCAGGACGGCGTCGGCGGCAGCGGCGCCCGCGTACTGGCGCGGGGAGAACGGGCCGAGCCTGGTTGCCGTGACGCCGTAGCGCTCCGCCGCCCTGACCATGGCCCGCCAGCGACCCTCGTTCGACCACGACGTCTCTGGTCCTGAGGCGTAGCAGAGCTGGGTGTGGCCGAGGGAGACGAGGTGGCCGACGGCCTGCTCGATGCCGCTCGGGGTGTCGATGAAGATGTGCGGGACGGCGCGGGTCTGCCGGTTGATCGCGACCAGGGGGATCTCCTGCGCCAGCGTGGTCAGCCGCCTGTCGGTGAGGCGGGATGCGGCCAGGATCGCGCCGTCGAAGGAGCGGCGGAGCTTGTGCAGCATCCCGTCCTCCAGCTCGTCCGACTCCTCGGTGTCGACCAGGATCTGGGTGTACCCGGCGGCCTTCAACTGCTGCTGCGTTCCCCGGATGATGCCGAAGTAGAACGGGTTGGTCACGTCGGAGACGAGCACGGCGATGGCGCGGGTCTTGCCGCTGGTGAGTGCCCTGGCCTGCGAGTTTGGCACGTAGTTGAGCTCGCGTGCTGCCTGCTCGATGCGCTCGCGGGTGATGGCGTTCACCCGGCCGGGATTGGAGAGGGCGCGCGAGACCGTCGAGGTGGCGACGCCGCTGGCCGCCGCCACGTCTGCGAGGGTGGCTGGGCGATCCGACCCCGCTCCGGCGAGAGGTTGCATGACGACATCTCAGCACACGATGGCAAATTATGGCAATCGGTTGCAGCAACCTTGCCGCGCTGTTTAGAGTCCTCAGCAACCATCCTCCCTGCACCAGCAGAGGGTGCTGACACTCACGTCCCTGTCTCAAAGGAGAGTCACGAATGAGATCTCGCATCGCGCTCGGCGCGGTCGCCGGCCTGGCCGTCATCGGCCTGGCACTGAGCGGCTGCTCCTCGTCGGGGAGCACCGGCTCCTCCACCTCCGGGAAGGTCGACGGCAAGGGCAAGACCCTCGACGTCATGATCGCGGCCAACTCGCTCTACCCGACCGAACAGCAGCAGTGGTTCAAGGATGTCTCCGCCCAGTTCGAGAAGGAGACGGGAGCCACCGTCAAGTTCGAGACCTTCGCGTCCGCGAACGACGAGCTGACCAAGATCCAGACCTCGGTGCTCAGCGGCCAGGGCCCGGACATCTACGACCTCGGCACCACGTTCACCCCCACCGCATACTCCACGGGCGCGTTCGTCAAGCTCACCGACGACGACTGGAAGAAGGTCGGCGGCCGCGACCGGTTCGTGCCGGCCACGCTCGGCATCTCCGGGCCGGACGAGAAGAACGAGGTGGGCATCCCGTTCCTCAGCCGCCCGTTCGTGATGGCATACAACAAGGACCTCCTGAAGGCGGCAGGCATCGACAAGCCGGCGGACACCTGGGATGGGCTCGCCGACCAGGCGAAGAAGCTCACCTCCGGCGACGTGCACGGCATGGCCGTCGCGTACGCGGACAGCTTCGACCCGTGGAAGTTCGTCTGGGCGATGTCGATGCAGCAGGGCAACACCATCCTCGACCTGAAGAGCAAGAAGGCCACGATCGACGACGACGCCGTGAAGAAGGCGTACGAGACGTACTTCGGCTGGCTCACCGACGACAAGGTCGTCGACCCCGCCGCGATCGGCTGGAAGAACGCCAACGCCGTCGCGGCCTTCGCGGACGGCAAGGCCGCGTTCCTGCCGATGGTCTCCTCGTCGTCGCAGGTCTCGCTCGACAAGTCGAGCGTCGCCGGCAAGTACGCGTACGCCGTGATGCCGACCATCCCGCCGGGGGCGACCACGCTCCCGAGCGACGGGAAGGCCGCAGCGACGATCATCTCCGGCGACAACATGGTGGTGGCGAAGTACTCCAAGAACCAGGACCTCGCCTTCGCCCTCGTCAAGATGCTCACCAGCACGGACAACCAGGTGAAGTACACCAAGACGTTCGGCGATCTGCCGACCAACGCCGATGCGGCCAAGCAGATCGAGAACGGCAACGAGCTCATCGCGCCGATCCTCGACGCGGGCACCAAGGCGTACGGCACTCCGTTCAGCGGCGCGTGGGGCGACACCCAGCTCGCCCTGGTGAACGTGGTGGTCCAGTCCATCCCGTCGCTGTCGAGCGGGTCGGTGTCGTCCTCCGATCTCGAGGCCAAGCTCAAGACGGCGCAGGACACCGCGCAGAGCTCGCTGAACAAGGCCAAGTAGCCGGAACCGATCATGTCCAACCCCACCCTGGCCGCGCCGGAAGGCGCGACCGGCCACGAGAGCGGCTCGCCCGCGGGGAACACCCCCGCGGGCGGCCGCCCCGGCCGGAACGACCAGCACGCCACACCGCGCCGCAAGCGGAAGTACGAGCGCAACCGGCCGCTCTGGATGCTGCTCCCCGGCGGCATCCTCATGCTGGTCATCATCGTGGTGCCGCTCATCGTCGCGGCGATCATGTCCACGCTCGACCTCGACCAGTACACGCTGCAGAGCTGGCTGCAGGCTCCGTTCATCGGCCTGCAGAACTACGTCGAGGCCATCGTCTCGTCGTCGCTGCTGCGCTCCATCGGCATCAGCGTCTCCTTCGCGCTGATCGCGGCGGTCGTCACCATGCCGATCGGTCTCGCCGCCGCCCTCGCCACCCAGAACAAGTTCCGCGGCCGGGCGCTGGTCCGCTCGCTGTTCCTCATCCCGTACGTGCTCCCCGCGTTCGTGGTCGGCACGCTCTGGCGCACCATGCTGCAGCCGGGCGGCGTCGTCGACTCGACGCTCGGCGCGATGGGCATCCACACCGGGCTGTTCCTCAACGGCCCGCTCAGCTACTGGTCGCTCATCGTCGTGCAGATCTGGACGTCGTGGCCGTTCTTCTACCTGCTCGTCCTCGCCGGACTGCAGTCGGTGGACCACGAGGTGCACGAGGCGGCGGCCATCGACGGAGCCACCTGGTGGATCAAGCTGCGCTCGGTGATCCTGCCGTACCTGCGCGGTCCGATCCTGCTGGCGCTCATCATCGCGTTCCTGCACAACATCAACGCGTTCACGCTGCCGTTCGTGCTGTTCGGGGTGCCAGCGCCGCAGGACGTCGACGTGCTGCCGGTGCTGACGTACGTCACCAGCTTCCAGAGCTTCCGGTTCGGGCTGAGCGCCGCGATGGCGATCTGCTCGCTGGTGCTCATCGCCATCCCGCTGTTCATCTACCTGCGGGCCGTGAAACTCGACTCGGGAGAAGAGGAGCAGCGATGACCGCCGTCAAGCCGTCCTCGGCCGACATCACCCGGCTGCTGCCGCGCCCGCTGCTCATCGCGGTCATCGCGGTGCTGCTGGTGATCGTGCTCGGCCCTGTGCTCTACATGCTGTTCGCCTCGATCAACTCCGACGTCGCCGTCGCCGGCGGCGCGTTCTTCCCGACCGAGCTGCACCTCGACAACTACCTCAAGGTGTGGACGACGGTCGACCTCGGCACCGGGCTGATGAACAGCGTGATCGTCTGCGTCGCAGTCGCCATCGTCTGTGCGTTCCTCGCCGTCGCGACCGCGTACGTGCTGGTCCGCTACGACTTCCGCGGGCGCCTGACCTTCCTGCGCGGCCTGCTCGGCCTGCAGTCGATCCCCGGCACGCTCATGCTGCTGCCGGTGTTCGTGCTGTTCTCGTCGACCGCGAGCCTGCTCGGGGTTCAGATCATCGGGACGCGCTGGGCGGTGTTCATCACCTACCTGACGTTCGCCCTCCCGTTCTCGACCTGGGTCATGGTCACCTACCTGCGCGGCCTGCCCAAGGCGCTCGAAGAGGCGGCGCGCATCGACGGAGCGTCGTCGTGGCGCATCCTGACCCGCATCGTGGTGCCGCTGAGCTGGCCGGGCATCGTCGTCTCCGGCATCTTCGCGTTCCTGCTCGGCTGGAACGACGTGCTGTTCGCATCCGTGCTGACCAACCCCGAGACCCGCACCGCCGCCGTGGCGCTGCAGGTGTTCGGGGCGACGCAAGAGGGTGGCGCGATCCCGCTCTACGGGCAGATGATGGCGGCGTCCCTCATCTGCGCCGTGCCCGTGGTCGTTCTGTACCTCGTGTTCCAGCGCTACCTCGTCGGTGGCCTGACCTCTGGAGGAGTGAAGTGAGCCAGAACGCTCAAGATTCGGTGAGCTGGGCCCTGTCGGGCTTCGGCGACGAGATCGACCAGGACCCTGTGGTCCAGGTCGCGGTGCTGCAGGCCCTCGGTGCGAACCACATCGAGGTGCGCAGCGCCTGGGGCGTGAACATCGTCGACCTCGACGACGAACAGCTCGACCGGCTCGCCGGGATCTTCACCGAGCGGGGGATGGGCGTCTCCGCCATCGCATCGCCCATCGGCAAAGTGGATGTGTCCCTCCCCGTCGAGCACGAGGTGGAACGACTCGGCCGCGCCATCGCAGCGGCCAAGCGTCTCGGCGCGCGCTACATCCGGCTGTTCTCCTACTATCGCGGGGACGATGTCGCCGTCGAGAGCATCCGCGACGACGTGATGCTCCGGATGCGCGCCCTCGCCGATGCGGCGGAGGCCGCCGATGTCGTGCTGCTGCACGAGAACGAGAAGGACATCTACGGCGACACGCCCGAGCGCTGCCTCGACATCGTCGAGACGGTCGGCTCGCCGAATCTGCGGCTCGCCTGGGACAGCGCCAACTTCGTGCAGGTCGGCGTCGCCTTCCCGTTCGACGACGGCTACGCCGCCCTCCGTCCGCACCTGGAGTACCTGCAGGTGAAGGACGCCGTCAGCGCCACCGGCGAGGTCACCCCGGCAGGGGAGGGAGACGGGCAGGTGCTCGCCACCCTCACCGCGCTCCGCGACGACGGATACACCGGCTTCGCGTCCCTGGAACCCCACCTCGCCGACGTGAACAACATGGGCGGCTTCTCCGGCCCGGAGGCGTTCGGCCGCGCGGGCCGCGCGCTCCGCCGTCTCACCGACCAGATTGGAGTGACGCTCGTATGAGCTCTCGCCTGAACGTGGCCATCGTCGGCTGCGGCATCATCGGACTCAACCACGCCAGGGCCATCGCCAGGCACCCCGACCTGGCGATCACCGCCCTGGTGGATGCGGTCCCCGCCGCCGCCAGCGCCCTCGCCGACCAGATCGTGTCCGAGTTCGGCGGGGAGCGCCCCGCGGAGTTCGAGACCCTTCCCGCCGCTGTCGCCGCCGCCGATGTCGACATCGTCGTCATCTGCACCCCAAGCGGACTGCACGTGCAGCTCGCGGAAGAAGCGCTCGCCGCGGGCAAGCACGTGGTGATCGAGAAGCCGCTCGACGTCTCGATGGCGCGAGCCAGGCGCATCCTGGAGCTGTCCAGGGAGGCGGAGGGCCGCGGTCTGGTGGTCTCCGTGATCAGCCAGCACCGGTTCGACCCCGCCTCCGTGGTCGTCGCAGACGCGGCCCACAGCGGTGCGTTCGGCCGGGTGACCAGCGGGATCGCATCCGTCGCCTGGTGGCGCAGCCAGGACTACTACGACTCCGGCCAGTGGCGCGGCACCTGGGAGCTCGACGGCGGAGGGGCCGTGATGAACCAGGGCGTGCACACCGTCGACCTGCTCGTCTGGTTCCTCGGCAGGCCGGTCGAGGTCGTCGCGCAGACGGCGCTCCTCGCGCACGAGCGCGTCGAGGTCGAGGACATCGCGGTCGCGACCGTGCGGTTCGAGTCCGGCGCGCTCGCCGTGGTGCACGCGACGACCGCCGCGTACCCGGGGGGCTCGGTGCGCATCCATGTGCACGGCGACCGCGGCTCGGCCATCATCGAGGACGACCAGCTCGAGTACTTCGGCACCGCGGATGCCGCGGCGTTCGACGCGAGCGGCGCCAGCGTGGTGAACCGTGCGGCCGAGCTCGTCGAGGCGGGCGAGGTGCGCGGGGGAGACCGCGGCGCCGACCGCTTCATCGTGGGCCACCTGCGCCAGTACGAAGACGTGGTGGATGCGATCCAGCAGCACCGCGCGCCCGGCGTGACGGTCGAGGACGCGTTCGTGTCCCTCGCCGTCGTGCGCGCCATCTACCTGTCGGCCACCCTCGGCCGGCCGATCGCGTTCGACGAGGTGCTCTCCGGGGCGCTCGACGACATCACCGTCACGACAGGAGCCTGACCGATGAAGTTCTCGGTGTTCACCGCATCCACCCCCGACTGGACCCCCACGGAGGCGGCGCAGACGCTCGCAGCGCAGGGCTGGGACGGCATCGAGTGGCGCGTCATCGACCAGGACGACGCCACCCCGCCCGGCTTCTGGGCGGGCAACCGCTCCACCTGGCCGCTGACGGGGCTCGAAGAGTCCGTGCCGGAGATCGCGCGACTGACCGCTGAGTCCGGCCTGGAGTTCTCCGGCATCGGCGGCTACGCCCGCTGCGACGACCACGAGAACGTGGACAGGATGCTCGCCGCCACCGCCGCTCTCGGCGCACGGCAGGTGCGCGTCACCGTGCCGCGCACCGACTCCGGCGATGACTACCGCGAGCTGTTCGCCTCCGCCCGCCGCGACGTCGAGCGGGCAGCGGCCCGTGCGGGCGAGCTCGGCGTGAAGGCGCTGATCGAGCTGCACCACGAGACCATCACGCCGTCGGCCTCCGCCGCGTTCCGGCTGGTCGGCGGCATCGACCCGCAGACGGTCGGCGTGATCCACGACCTCGGGAACCTCGTGATCGAAGGGCAGGAGGCGACTCTCGCCGCATTCCAGTTGCTCGGCCCGTACCTCGCGCACGTGCACGTGAAGAACGTCGCGTGGCTGCCGGGCGAGCCGGAGGCGGACGGCACGGTGCGCTGGCACCACGAGTGGGCTCCTCTGCGCACGGGCGCCGGAGACGTCGAGGCGTACTTCGAGGCGCTGCACGCCTTCGGCTACGACGGCTGGGTCACGGCGGAGGACTTCTCCACCGAGCTCCCGCTCGCCGAGCGCACGCGCGACAACCTGGCGTACCTGCGCGAGGTCGAGGCCAGCACGCGTTCGCTGGTCGCGGCGCGCGCATGACACCGCCGCCGCGCTCCGAGCGTCACCCCGTCCGCATCGTGCACCTCGGCCTCGGCGCGTTCCACCGTGCCCACCAGGCCTGGTACACCCAGCGGGCGAACGAGCGCGGCGACCGTGCGGGCGAGGCCGGCTGGGGGATCGCGGCGTTCACCGGCCGGAGTCCGGAAGCCGCGCGCGTGCTCGCGGCGCAGGACGCGGTCTACACGCTGATCGAGCGCGGTCCCGACACCGACTCTGCGACCATCGTGGATGCGCTGAGCACCGTGGCGGACGGAGGAGACACCGCGCGCTGGCGTGCGGCCGTCGCCGACCACGCTGTCGCGGTGCTGACGCTCACTGTCACGGAGGCCGGCTACCGTCCGCCCGCGGAGGCGCTCGACGCCGACCGGGCGTCGCTCGCCGCGGGGGAGGGCGCATCCACTGCCCCCGGCCGGCTGGTGGACGGGCTGCGTGCTCGTCGCGCGGCGGGCGCCGGCAGCATCGCCGTGGTGAGCTGCGACAACCTGCCCGGCAACGGCGAGGTGGCACGGGATGCGGTGCTCGGCCTCGCGCGCGATGTCGACGCAGAGCTGGCGGCGTGGATCGAGGCATCGGTCTCGTTCGTGTCGTCGATGGTCGACAGGATCACCCCGGCCACCACGGACGCCGACCGCGAGACCGCAGCTCGCCTCACCGGCTACGACGACGCGGCCCCGGTCGTCACCGAGCCGTTCAGCGAGTGGGTGCTGAGCGGCGCGTTCCCCGCGGGGCGTCCGGACTGGGATGCGGTCGGCGCGCAGTTCGTCGACGACATCGAGCCGTACGAGCGCCGCAAGCTCTGGCTGCTCAACGCCGGTCACTCCCTGCTCGCATACCGCGGACTGCTGCGCGGCCACGCCACCATCGCGGAGGCGATGGGCGACGACGCCATCGTCGCCGACCTCGAAGCGCTCTGGGCCGAGGCGCGCACCGAGCTTCCGTTCGACGCGCACACCGTGGATGCGGCCCTCTCCGCCCTCCGCGACCGCTTCGGCAACGCGCGCATCGAGCACCGGCTGGCGCAGATCGCGTCGGACGGCTCGCAGAAGCTCGGGCCGCGCATCCTGGACCCGTTGCGGGCGCGGCTGGCGGCAGGGCGCGCGCCGGGTGATGCGCAGGCCGGGGTGCTCGCCGCCTGGGCGCTGCACCTGCTCGCCGGCGACGTGCGCGACCCTGCCGCGGCACAGCTCGCCGCGCGGCTCAGCGCGAACCCGACAGACGACGCGGCGCTCGCCGCCGCTGTCCTCACCGAGCTGGCGCCCGACCTCGCGGGCGACGCAACGGTCACCGACCTCATCCAGAGCCGGATCGCGCACCTGCGCACCGGCGCCACCACCGAACCACCGCTACCGACAGGAGCACACTGACATGCGCATCACCTCCGCCGAGGTTCTCGTCTCGAGCCCCGGCCGCAACTTCGTGACACTGAGGATCACCACCGACGACGGGTTCACCGGTCTCGGCGACGCCACCCTCAACGGCCGGGAGCTCGCGGTCGCCGCCTACCTGAGCGAGCACGTGGTGCCGCTGCTGATCGGCAGGGACGCGCACCAGATCGAGGACACCTGGCAGTACCTGTACCGCGGCGCGTACTGGCGTCGCGGCCCGGTGACCATGGCGTCGATCGCCGCCGTCGACACCGCGCTCTGGGACATCAAGGCGAAGGCGGCTGGGCTGCCGCTCTACCAACTGCTCGGCGGGCGGAGCAGGGAGGGCCTGCTGGTCTACGGTCACGCATCCGGCGCAGAGCTGCCCGAGCTGTTCGACTCGATCACCGAGCACCTGGAGGAGGGCTACCGTGCCGTGCGCGTGCAGACGGGCATCCCGGGGCTGCCGTCCGTGTACGGGGTCGCGTCGAGCCAGAACGCCGCGGCGGGAGCAGGGTCGGGGTCCGACGCGCGCTACGACTACGAACCGGCGCGGCGGAGCGCCGTGCCCGTGGAGGAGTCGTGGGACACCCGCGCATACCTGCGGCACGCGCCGACGGTGTTCGAGGCGGTCCGGAACGAGTTCGGCCCCGAGCTGCCGCTGCTGCACGACGCCCACCACAGGCTCACGCCCATCCAGGCGGCGAAGCTCGGCAAGTCGCTGGAGCCGTACGACCTGTTCTGGCTCGAAGACGTGACGCCGGCGGAGAACCAGGCCGTGCTGAGGCGGGTGCGCGAGCACACCACGACGCCGCTCGCCATCGGCGAGGTGTTCAACACGATCTGGGACTACCGCGAACTGTTCGAGGAGCAGCTCATCGACTACGTGCGCTCGCCCATCACGCACGCGGGCGGCGTCACCGGGCTGCGCCGGATCTTCGATTACGCTTCGGTGTACCAGATCAAGTCCGGGGTCCACGGCCCCACCGACGTCTCGCCGGTCGGCCTGGCCGCCGCCATCCATCTCGGCATCGCCATCCCGAACTTCGGCATCCAGGAGTACATGAAGCACAGTCCGACCACCCACGAGGTCTTCCGCACCACGTACAGCTTCGAGAACGGGATGCTCGCGCCCAGCGATGCGCCCGGGCTCGGCGTGGACTACGACGACGTCGTCGCCCAGTCGTTCCCGTACGAGGCGGCCTACCTGCCGGTGAACCGTCTCCTCGACGGTTCCATGCACGACTGGTGACCGCAGAGGCCGCGGCGCCGGTGCGCGTCGTCGTGATGGGGGTGTCCGGCTCCGGCAAGAGCACGATCGGCGCCCTCATCGCGCACGAGCTGGGGGTGCCGTTCGTGGACGGGGATGCGCTGCATCCGATCGAGAACGTGCGGAAGATGGCAGGTGGCACCCCGCTGGACGACGCCGACCGCGCTCCGTGGCTCCGCGCCGTCGGCCGTGCTCTGGCGGAGGCGGACGGCGGCCTGGTGATCGCCTGCTCCGCCTTGAAGAGGGCGTACCGCGATCTCATCGCGAGCGAGGCGCCCGGCGCGGTGTTCATCCACCTCGCCGGATCGCGCGCCGTGCTCGCAGCCCGCATGGAGGGCCGCACCGACCACTTCATGCCCGCCGCGCTCCTCGACTCGCAGCTCGCGACGCTCGAACCGCTCGCCGCAGACGAGCGCGGCGCGACGATCGACATCGACGCGCCCGTCGACGCCGTGCTCGCGCGCGCCGCGGCCGCGGCGAGCGGGCGCTGACGCGCCCGCCCGACCGCACGTTGCGCACGACTCGTGCGCGTCGCCGAGGGGTCGCCTCGTGCGGAACGTGCGGTGCGCGGCCGCCGGACCGCGCGTTTCGCACGACTCGTGCCCGGCCGCCGCCCGGTCGCCGAGGGGTCGCTTCGTGCGGAACGTGCGGTGCGCGGCCGCCGGACCGCGCGTTTCGCACGACTCGTGCGCGCATCCATAGGTCGCGGCGGTAGCATACGAGCCGGGCGGCCGGACGAGCCGCAGAAGCGGAGCCGCACGCATGAGCAACACCAACGCACCCGTCCCGGCCGGGTGGTATCCGGACCCGACCGGCGCACAGCAACTGCGCTGGTGGGACGGAGCCCAGTGGACGGCGCACTATGCGCCGCTGACCGGAGCGGCGCAGCAGCCGGTGCAGCAGCCCGCGTACGCGCAGCAACCCGCATACGGGCAGCAGCCGGTCTACGCGCAGCAGCCCGCGTACGGCCAGACCTACGCGCCCACTCGGCCGCGCCTGGCCGACGGTGCACGCGTCTACAACGTCTACATCTGGCTGGTCGTCGCTCTCCCGTTCCTGAGCGTGGTGCTGCTGCCGTTCTACCAGCCGCACTTCGACTTCGTCACCAGCTCCGACGGCAGCTACGTCTACAACGGCAGCCCGCTCGGGATGTTCGGCCCCATGTACTTCGTCCTCGTCGGCGTCGGCTTCCTGGCATACGCCCTCAGCGTGGTCTTCTCCTGGCTCGACTACCGCGAGCTGGAGCGCGCCGGCGTCGTCCGCCCGTTCCACTGGGCGTGGACGTTCCTCAGCGGCCTCGTCTACGTGATCGGTCGCAGCGTCATCGTCCGCCGCGTCGCCCCCGGCCGCGGCCTCGCCCCGATCTGGGTCACGATCGGCCTCTACATCCTGTCGCTCATCATCTCGTTCGCGTGGGGCATCTCCCTCGTCTCGTCGATGATGCACAGCATCCCGAACATGCAGAACCTCGGCGCCTGATCGGGGATGCGCCTCCCGCACCCTGAGAACCCGGTGTCCGACCCGGCCTGAATCGTCCGTTATGATGGCTGTCGTGCGTCCGTCATACGGGCGCTCAGGAGACGTCGCATAGTTCGGCCTAGTGCACCACCCTGCTAAGGTGGAGTGCCCTTTACAGGGCACCGTGGGTTCAAATCCCACCGTCTCCGCACTCGGGGGCCATCTCACGTGGTCTCAGTATTGATCTCAGGTCTCCGGCCTCAAGGAACGGCTCCGCTCAGGCGGGGCCTCTCCTAATTGCGCTGGGTGAGTGCCTGGTCGATGAGTTGCGTCATGTCGATCGGTTGGGTTGGCGGCAGTTCCAGCGCCGCCGGATCGATCATTCGAGTTGCGAACATGAGATGCCCTTCTCTTTCGTGGGTGCCACACTTTTGTGCAGCCGTTCCCGTTGTTGAACTCCATCGGGTCGGTAGGTGCCCGCCGCCGCCTACCCCCAGGCACCGGGCGGCGGGCACCGTCCTCAATCCGCGCCGAAATGCCCCTTGTCATGCGCGCGGAGTATCGAGCCGGACGCGACCAACGGTGGCGCCGGTTGGAATCTGGAGAGGTAGTCGTGCCTCGCAGCGACAGCTCGCTCTGATGTCCGCCCGGCCATCTCAGTTCCCTGGCCCGACGAGGAAGCGACCGATCTGGGTTTCGCCGTCGCTCTTGTAGACCGGAAGCCATTGCCCGTTCGGATAGTTCTTCAGACGCTCCTGTTGTTGTTTCAGCGCTTGAGCTGGCGATGTCGGTTCCGGACCGCCGTTCTCCGCGCGCGTGAGGTCCCGGCTGAAAACGTAGCCGTCTACCGGTTTGCCGTTCGCGTCTTCGCCCTGGACTTCGATGAGGTCGGGCGCGACGGGACTTGACCCCTGTGCGCCGTAGGTTTGCCCGTTGGCGTTCTTCGGCCAGTCGGGGACCGGCGCGTACGAGGGCGACGCGCTCGGGTCGGTGCTGGGAAGGGCGGTCCATCCGGGAAGGCCGATGACGACCGCCGACGCGGCGACGCTGAGTGCCGCTCCCGCGGTGACGGCTCCGCCGAGCGCCCATCGCTGCCGGTGGACCCGGCGTACTTGTGCCGGATTCGTGTCGAAACGGACCTTTGCGGCGAGGGCTGCTTCGAGGGCTTCGCTGCGCTTGGGATCGAAGACGATGGTCATTGCATGCTCCTGATCTCTTCGGTGGAGAGGTCGATCGAGACGATGTCCGCGAGACGGCTCCGTGCGCGCGAGAGCCGGGACTTCACGGTGCCGGGCGGCACGCGGAGAAGGTTGGCGACCTGTTGGGTGCTCAGCTCCTCCAGGACGCACAGACTCAAGATCTCGCGGTCCCGGTCGTTGAGGCGTTCGAACGATTCCCGGACCCTGGCGGCGATGTCGTCGTGTTGGAGGCGATCCAAGACGTCGCTGCTGTGGTCGGCGATCGGCTCCGGAGCTGGCATCTTGGCGAGGAGTGCCTGGTGCCGTCGGAACGCTCGCACGTTGTTTCGTGCCAGGTTCGACGCGGTGACGAGCAGCCACGGGAGGATGGATGCGTCGTCCGAACTGATGCGGTTTCGCTTGCGCCAGACTTCGGCGAACGTCAGCGCGACCAGGTCCTCCGCGTCCGAGGGAGTGCTGGCCAACCTCAGCGTGTGTCGAAACACCCGGTCGCGGTGACGGCGGAAGAGTCGGGCGAACGCATCGCCATCGCCGGCACTGGCCTGCCTGAGCAGGTCGAGGTCGGTCGGTTCGGCGTTCATACCCTGTAATGTCCAGCAGTTCCGTGTTGGTTCCAAGCACCGCAGAAGGGGCACGCGACCGACGATCCGGCTGCGTGCCCCTCCTCCGTCTCTCGCTACTTCTGGACGACCGCCCCCGAGGTGGCCGTGACGACGAACTCCCCGATCACGGTGCTGCCGTCGGATGTGTAAACGGCAAGGGTTTGGTCCTTCCCCTGAACGGAAGCTTGCCAGGCCAAAGCCTCAGCAGGGCTGGCGAATCCGGTTCCTTCCGCTTTGTGGAGGTCCGACTTGAGGACGTACCCCTCGAGCCCGTTCGTGGCGACCACGAGAATGAGGTCGGGCTCGTTCGCCGGAGACGTTGCGCTCATCGCCGATCCGAAAGTCAAGCCGCGAGCGTTGGCTGTGAATTTCGGTTCTGCCTTCGGCGTTGTCGGTGTGCCGTCGGCGGCGACCAGGCCGCGCGGTGCGGGCACCGCAGGAATTCCGTCCGCGAACGCGGCACCGGCAGCGAGCCCCACCGTCGCGAAGGCGGCGGCTCCAAGGACGACGAGAGTGGACTTGATCGTGTTCATAGTGTTCTTTTCCTCTCGTGTCTAGGAGCTCTGCTGCGGGCTCTGGAAGGTGTACGTGGTGGCGTACCCGCTGCCGGTGTACGTCGACGAGACGCCATAGCTGTACCAGTTCCCTGCGCCGCCCCGGGTGCACGAGGTGCCCGACCAGTAGGCGCCTGCACCGAGCGTGACGCTGCTGAAGCTGTTCGAGCCTTCACAGCTCAGAGCGCCGCCTCCGGTGAACAGCCGCCCGCGGGAGCCGACCCACCCCGACGCGACCGATGTCGTGCGCGGGCCGGTATACGTGTACGCCAGTGCGGACCCTGCGGAGGTGCGCACGCTCGCGTAGTTCTGGTAGCCGACGCCGTTGGTCGTGAACGTCCCGGTCGCGCTGTTCGCTGTACCAGCGTTGGCGGCGCTCGGTACGAAGCCGAATAGGAACGCAGCGACGAATGCCGCTGCAAACGCGGCGATGATCCGTGGTCGAGACAGGCCCGTGGCTCGGGAACTGCCGACAGTCGATGAACTCATTCAAACCCCCATTGGTCATGGAGGAACCCCCTGTTCCCCCGGTGGACATGCTCTCGGCCGCCTCGCTTCGCCGACAAGTGGGCACTTTGGGGGACAGGCTCGAGAGGGTGGGGGTTACATCGTCCAGCGCGAGTGCGCCTCGGTCGGGGGCCCCACCGCGGCTGCGTGATCGGGGGCTTTGCTGTCGCCTGAGGGATCTGCCAGAGTAGCGAGGACGGTTTGGTCCGTCTACCGGGAGGCGTAGGTGGCATCGTTCGCGATACGGGATGCGCTGAGCGTTTCCGTCAAGCGCCTTCTCGGCTCGCCCATCCGGGTGACCTCGACCATCGTCGTGGCTCTCGTTCTTGTTGCAGCAGCGGTCGCGGTGCCCATATCGGCGGCTTCCGCGCACGGTGCTGCGGTGGACCGCTACGAGGCCGCCGGCTCGCGCTTGGATCGGCTGACAGATCAGCTCTCCGCCGTGAAGCTCCGATTCGCGGATGCGACAGAGGTCCTCGTCGGCCTTTCCCGAACAGTGGAGACCCTGCGATCCAGTCCCGCCGGTGTCCTGCCGACCTCGCATCACGCCGTCTTGGATGCGGTCGCGGTCGACATTGGGCGAGCCCTGGCACAGAGACCGGGTGAGGCGCCAGGTGAGCAGGAGGCCACGGCGTCCACCGACGCTGCGACGGACGAACTCACTGCGGCGGCCATCACGGTGGAGAGGCAGACGCGACGAGAGACGGCCTGGCTCGACGCCACACGCGCCGCCCTCCGGAAGGCGGACAGCCAGCGCGACGCGACGAAGGCGCTGCTGGCCCAGCTCGTTACGGGTGCGGAGAAGTCCGGCGACCGTCCCGCCATCGACCCGCTCGAGACCGCCGGTACGGCACTTCTCACGACATATCCGCGAGCGGACGCCGCCGCCCGCGCGGCGCTGACGGCCGCCGCGGGTGTGGCACGGACGGCCGCGGACGCCGGGGCCACCGTCGAGGCGGAGCTGCTGGCCTTCGTCGCACGCGCGCACGACCTCGCCGCATCGCAGGAGGCTGCCGATCGCGCCGCTGCCGAAGCCGCTGCGCGAGCTGCGGCGGAAGAGGCGGCTCGCGCAGCGGCTCGGTCCGCGAGCAAATCCTCCGGCGAGTCTGGGAGTGGCTCGAGACCCACCATCTGGCCGCCGCCTCCCGAATTCCCCATCATGACCCACCCTCCGCAGCTCGACCTCACCGGCCCGTAGAGCGCGCACAGTGGGATGCGCGGTCCTCACCGCACCTGAGCCTCGAATGTGCGACGGCGCAGGAGTACTTTGAGACTGCTCCTGCTCGCATCCGCCGACCGGTAGGAGCCCGCGCAGCCTCGAAGGAAGGTGTGATCGGGTGCCGACATCCCACGTGATCAAACCGCTGACGCCCGAGACCTTCCCGGCGTGGCTGGCGCTCGCCCAGAAGCACAACGGGGTGTGGGGCGGATGCTACTGCTCGTGGTTCCATGGCGACACCGAGCAGACGGTCAAGAGCGAGTACGACGGCCCCGCGTTCAAGCGGCGCCTCGTGGAGGAGGGTGTCGCGCACGCCGCACTGGTCTTCGACGGCGACGACGCCATCGCGTGGTGCGAGTACGGGAGCCCGGCCGAACTGCCGCACATCTACCACCGCAAGGAGTACGACGCAGGAGAAAGCAGACCGGCGCCGTGGCGGATCACCTGCTTCTTCGTCGACCGCGACCACCGGCGTTCCGGGGTGGCCAGGGAGGCTCTGGATGGCGCGCTCGAACTGATCGCGCGGGCGGGCGGCGGTGAGGTCGTCTCGTTCCCAAACGAACTCGCGCCCGGCACGAGGACGTCGTCCTCGTTCCTCCACAACGGCACACGCGCCATGTTCGAGAAGGCGGGTTTCACGTTCGAGCGGCACATCGGCAAGAGCAAGACGGTGATGCGCACGACGGTACTGCCGGATCGCGGATAGGGTCGCGCCGCCTGCGCCCGGCTCACACCTGCGTCGGCGCTCCCAGCCCCGCGGCAGCCGCGGTCATCGCCGCCTCCGCCGATTCCACCGTGATCAGGCTGTTCCCCGCCACGATGTGCAGCCCGTACGCATCCTCCAGCGCCACCAGGTTCATCGCCAGCGTCGCCACGTCGAGGCGGGGGGCGAATGCTCCGGATGCGGTCCCGCGCTCCAGGATGGCGGTGTATGTGGCGAGCTGGCGCAGGTACATCTTCTCGACCAGGTCGTCGTGCAGCTTCGACGTTCCCGCGAGCACGTCGAACTCGTAGAGGAGGCGCATCAGGGCGTCGTCCGGGCCGCTGGGAAGGCCCTCGCGGATGGCGGCGGCGAGCTGGAGCTGGGGCTCCGCGATGGCGGCGACCACGGCGTCGCGGTGGTCGCAGAAGCGTTCGAGTCCGGCGCGGTGCGCTTCGACCAGGAGGGCGTCGAGGTCTTCGTAGTAGTAGAGGATCGCGCCGCGGGTGAGGCCCGCCTTCTCGGCCACGTCCGCGAGCGAGAGGGAGCGGAGGCCGTGCTCGGAGACGGCGGTGAGCGCCGCCTCCACGAGGTCGGCGCGGCGTTCCTCCTGCCTGCGCGGTCTGGCCATTCCTTGACACTATCCGATCGGCGTGACACACTTTCGGAATTATTTGACACAAACGTCAAAGAATAGATCCAGTTCACCGCCGAGAGGGATATCCGTGACCGACCTGCTCCTCACCAACGCGTCCGTCCGCACGTTCGACGACGCCCATCCCTGGGCAGAGGCCGTCGGGATCACCGGTGGGCGGATCAGCTACGTCGGCACCGTCGAGGACGCGCCTGCCGCCGCGGAGACCCGCGACCTCGGCGGCGCGTCCGTCACGCCGGGCATCATCGACAGTCACAACCACCTGCTGCTCGGCTTCGATCAGGATGCGGTCAGCCTCGAAGGCGCAGACACGCTCGACGAGGTGCGCCGCCGCATCCGCGAGCTGGCGGAGCGCCGCCCCGACCTCGACTGGATCTGTGCCGAGAACGCCGTCTACTCGATCGTCTCCGGCCGCCGCCCGAACGCCGACGACCTCGCCGGGCTCACCGACCGCCCGATCTTCGTCACCACCTACGACCAGCACTCGGTGTGGCTGGACGAGAAGGCCATGCGCATCCTCGGGATCGCGGACGGCGGCGACATCCCCTGGGGTCGTCCAGAGCGCCGCGGCGACGGCACGGCCACGGGGTGGGTGACCGACTTCTACACCAGCGCCATGACCGCGGCCGGGCTCGCCGGGCTGCAGCGCGACATCCCGATGTACTCTCCTGAGCGCCGCTACCGCAAGCTCATCGGCAGCCTCGGGCTCGCGACCGCGAGCGGCATCACCACTGTGGTCGAGCCGCAGGTTCCGCTCGCCGAGATCGACCTGCTCTACCGCGCGCAGGCAGAGGGCCGCCTGAGCTCGCGCGTGATCGCCGCGCTGTTCCACCCGATCGACGCCGACGGTGCCTTCCGGCGAGAACTCCGGGACGCGGTCGACTCCGCCCCGCAGAACGACCTCCTCCGCTTCGGCCCCGTCAAGCTCTACGCCGACGACGTGATCGAACCGCACACCGCCTGGATGCTCGACGACTACGCCGACCGGCCAGGTCACCGCGGCCACCCCAGCGCGCCGCTCGGAGAGCTGACCAGGATCGTCACCGAACTCGACCGGCTCGGCTTCCAGACCCACACGCACGCGACAGGCGACGGCGGCATCCGGCTGGCCCTGGATGCGATCGAGCACGCCGCGCGCGCCAACGGCACGGTCGACCGCCGCCACGGCATCGTGCACGTCGAATGCCTGCACCCGGACGACCTCCCGCGCTTCGCGGCCCTCGGCATCACCGCGGCGATGCAGCCGCGGCACTGCTCGCCGGACCTCGTCGCCGGCACCTGGATGGAGAACGTCGGCGAGCAGCGCTGGGACAGGGCGTGGCGCATCCGCTCCCTGATGGCGTCCGGCGCGCACGTCGCCCTGTCCAGCGACTGGCAGGTGGGGGAGATGGACCCGCTCGTCGGCTTCTACTCCGCCCTCACCCGCGCCGGTCTCGACGGCCGGGATGCGTGGACGCCGCACGAGCGCGTCTCCCTCGACGACACCATCCGCGGCTACACCCGCGAGGGTGCGTGGGCCTGGCACTCCGAGCACGACCTCGGGGTGATCCGCGTCGGCGCGAAAGCCGACGTCGTCGCCTGGTCCGACGACCTGTACACGCACGAAGGCGACCCGTCCGGCCTGCTCGATCAGCGGGCGGACCTCACCATCGTGGGCGGTGAGGTCGTGCACGACGCGGCCACCGCATCCACTGTCCCGTCCGTCTACGGCGGACTCGCGCACTGCTCGGCGACCCACGCCCAGGCGACCGCCGCCGAGACGGCGACCGCCGCCCACTGATCCGTTCCTCCCACCGTCGCGAAGGAAACCCCATGTCCCAGCTCGACCCGGCCATCGCCCCCTCCCGCACCGCAGAAGCGCCTCCGGCAGCGGGTGCTCCCGGCCTCCGCAGAACCCTCAAGCTCCGGCACATCGTGTTCCTCGGGCTGGCGTACATGGCGCCGCTCGCGGTCTTCGACACGTTCGGGATCGTGGCCGACGTCACCCACGGGCACGTCCCTCTCGCCTATCTCGTGGTGCTCGTCGCCGTGCTGATCACGGCGCTCAGCTACTCCAGGATGGTCAAGGTGTTCCCGTTCGCCGGCTCGGCGTACACGTACACCAGGGAGGCGATCAACCCGCACATCGGCTTCCTGGTGGGCTGGGCGGCGACCCTCGACTACCTGCTGCTGCCGATGATCAACGCGCTGCTGTCGGCGATCTACATGTCAGCGGCGTTCCCCGGCATCCCGTCGTGGGTGTGGATCCTGTCCACCATCGTCATCTGCACCGTCCTGAATCTGATCGGGGTGCAGATCGCGGCGAAGGTGAACGTGATCCTGGTGGTGATCCAGGTGGTCGTCGCCGTGGCGTTCGTCGCGCTGACGATCAAGAACATCGTGGAGGGTGCGAACGGCGCATCGTTCTCGATGACGCCGTTCTTCTCGCCGGGCCTCGACCTCCCGGCCGTCGCATCGGGAGCGGCCATCCTCGCGCTGTCGTTCCTGGGATTCGACGCGGTCAGCACGCTGGCGGAGGAGGCGGAGAAGCCGCGGAGGGACATCCCCAGGGCGATCCTCATCATCGTCGCCGTCGCCGGGGTGTTCTTCGTCTCGGTCACCTACGCGATGCAGACGCTGTTCCCGGATGTGGCGAAGGTCGGAAACATCGTCGGGGCGTCGCCGGAGATCGCGAAGTACATCGGCGGCGCCGCGTTCCAGGCCGTCTTCATCGGCGGCTACATGGTCGCCGTGCTCGGCTGCGGCATCACCCAGCAGATGAGCGCTGCGCGGCTGCTGTATGCGATGGGCAGGGACGGCGCGCTCCCCAAGCGCTTCTTCGGCTCGCTGAACCGCGCGGGCGTTCCGGCGGCGAACGTGCTGCTGATCGCCGCGCTGGCCTGCTCTGCCGTGTTCCTCGACCTCGGCCGCGCAGCATCCCTCATCAACTTCGGCGCGTTCGTCGCGTTCATCTTCGTGAACCTGTCGGTGATCTTCACCTACCTCCGGTTCGTGAAGAAGCGCGGCTGGCGTGCGGCCATCGGCTACCTGGTGCTCCCCGGCCTCGGCGTGGCGATCAACGTGGCCCTCTGGTTCAGCCTGGAGCCGAGCGCGATGATCGTCGGCGGGGTGTGGGTGGCGATCGGTGTGGCGTACCTGCTGTGGCGCACCCGCTTCTTCCGGGTGAGCCCGCCGCCGCTGCACGGGCCGAGCGACCTCTAGCTCAGGCTGCGTACGCGGCCAGCGGCGCGAGGGCGGGTTGCGACGACGGGTCGGCGACCGCTGCTGCGCCGACCGCGCAGGCGGTGGTGAGCGCGTCGACAGGGCTGAACCCTTCGCGCAGGGCGAGCGTCAGGGCTGCGCAGAACGCGTCGCCGGCGCCGACCGAGTTCACCGGGGTCGTCGCGACGGCGGGCACGGAGGCGATCGTCTCGCCGCGTTCGAGCAGCGCGGCGCCCTTCGCGCCGTAGGTGACCGCGACGAGGGGAGCATCCCTGAGCTCCGGCATCAGCGCGTACTCGGTCTCGTTGACGATGAACAGGTCGACGCGGTCGAGGACGGCGCGGGGCAGCGGCTGCGCCGGGGCGGCGTTCAGCGCCAGGTAGCCCGGCACCGTCTCGGCCAGGCGGGTGACGAGCTCCATCGAGATCTCGAGCTGGGCGAGCACCGTCTCGTCGTCGGCGAAGGAGACGCCGTCGAGCTCGACCAGCGCGTTGGCGCCCTCGCACACGGCGATCTGGTTCTCGCCGGCGGCGTCCACCACGATGAGGGCGGTGCCGGTCGCCTCGCTCACCGAGGCGATGTGCGTGGTGTCGACCCCGGCGTCCGCGAGCGCTGTGCGCATCCACTGGCCGTCGGCGTCGTCACCCACCGCTCCGACCATGCGCACCTCGGCGCCCAGGCGGGCTGCGGCTGCTGCCTGGTTGGCGCCCTTACCGCCAGCGTCGCGGCGCAGGCGGCCGCCGCCGATGGTCTCGCCCGGCTCCGGCAGGCGGCTGGTGATGGCGGTGAGGTCGACATTGACGCTGCCGACGACGGTGAGTTTCTGCACGCTGGTGGGGTCTCTCTGCTGCGGGGGATGCGGGGGACGGCGGGGATGCGGGGGACGGCGGGGATGCGGGCGGTCAGGCCTGCGAGGCCTGCACCACGGAAAGGTGGGCGACCCGCGACGACACGATGCACTTGGCGAGGTAGATGGGCGTCCCATCGATCTCGGCGGTTTGCGTGAGGATGAGCACGGGGTCGTTGGCTCCCAGGTCGAGGAGCTTCGCTCGGGACGCTCCCGCCACGTTCACGGCGATCTGGCACACGCCGGAGCCGAACACCGGGCCGACGCGCTCGATCAGCTCGGCGAGGAGCGTCGCGGGGGCCGCGGCGGCCGCATCCAGGTGCTCGGCGATCGCCGGGCTGACATCGCTCAGGTAGCGGCCGGCGGGGAAGTGCTCCTGCACGATGGCGATGGGCTCGCCGTCGCGTTCGATCACGCTCTCGCGAAACCAGGTGTTCGCTGCGAGGTCGATGGCGAGCTTGTTGGAGACGAAGTCGGTGGTCGGCTGCATCGCGAACTCGACCGGGCGCACGACGACGCGGCCGTCTCCGTCCGAGAGCGCCTGCTCGAACGGGCGCAGCTCCTCCAGGCCGACCCTCGGGATGCTCGTGGCGACGAACCGCCCGACCCCGCGCCGCGTGACGATCAGCCCGTCCTCCTCCAGGAGCATGAGCGCTTCGCGCACGACCGTGCGGCTGACCCCGAGGGATGCGCCGAGCTCCGTCTCTCGGGGGAGTGCGGAGCCGAGCGGGAAGACGTGCCCGCGGATGCCCTCTGCGATACGCGAGTAGACGGCCACGCGCAGCGGCTGACCGACCGTGGTGGTGAGGTTCCGTTCCAGGAACTGGTCGACGGTCATAGTCATTTCGCAGGCTCCCTCGCTCGTCAGGTCTCCCATATTCAACCACGAAAATCACCAGTGGTTCGCATGTCGCACCGGAGAGGTATAACATCGTACCCGCCGTGCTCCACACGGCCCTGTACCCCGAACAGTCAGACAAAGGAGTCGCCCCGTGAGTTCCCCCACGCTCGACAGCGCTGCCACGGCAGCCGCACATCCATCGGCTCCGCCGTTGCGCGGAGGAAAGGCCGTCGCGCTCGTCGCCACGCTCATCCTCGGTGTGCTGTCGTTCCAGCTCAACGCCAGCATGATCACCCCGGCGCTGCCCGACATCGCCCGCGACCTGCACGAGGATGTCGGCGCGGTGTCGCAGGTGTCGTCGCTGTTCTTCCTCGCCGGAGCCATCGGCGGCGTCGTGCTGTCGCGCTGGAGCGACTTCATCGGCCGCAAGCAGGCGCTCGTGCTCGTGCTCGTGGTGCTGGCGGCGGGAACGCTGCTCTGCATGTTCGCGCCGAGCCTCCCCGTGCTGCTCGTCGGCCGCGCGCTGCAGGGTGCGTCGAGCGCGGCGTTCCAGCTCTCCTACGTGATCCTGAGCGAGCGGATGAGCGCCAAGGTCTTCGGCACGACACTCGGCATCATCACGGCGGTGAACGGCGGCGTCGGCGGTGTCGACGGCTACTTCGGCGGCCTGCTCGCCGACAACTTCGGCTTCCGATCGATCTTCGTGGTGATCTTCCTCGTCGGCCTGGTCGCCCTGGCCTGCGTGCTCCTCGTCGTGCCCAAGACCTCCAAGCCGGTCTCAGCGGGACGCATGGACTGGTGGGGCGCAGCCGTGCTCTCGATCGCGCTCGTCTGCGTCACGTTCTTCGTCTCGCAGGGGTCGTCCGCGGGCTGGACGGCGCCGATCACGCTGCTCTACCTGGCGGGCACCGTCGTCTCGCTCGTGGCGTTCTGGTTCGTCGAGAAGAAGCGCACCACGCCGCTGATCGCCGTCGAGCACCTGCGCTCCCGTCAGGTCTGGCCGGTGATCGCCACGACCATCCTGACCCTGTCCGGCGTGTTCGCGGTGATCAACTTCACGGTGGTGCTGCTCAGCCAGGACGCGAAGGTCGGCTTCGGTCTCGACGCCGCGACCTCCGCACTGCTGTTCCTCGCGCCGCCCGCGCTGATCGGCGTGTTCGCCGCACCGCTCTCCGGTTGGCTGGCGGGCAGGCAGGGCTGGATCCGCATCCTGCGCATCGGCATGGTGCTCTGCATCGTCGCCCTCGTCGTGATCAGCCTGCTGCCGCAGAACCAGGGCGTCGTCCTCGCGATGATCGCGCTGCTCGGCCTCACGTACAACGGCCTCGTGCTCACCACGATCAACGGGCTCGGCGTGCTGCTGTCCCCTCCGGACGCCCCGGCCGCGCTGCCCGGCCTGAACGGTGCCGGCTTCGGCATCGGAGCGAGCCTCGGCATCGGCATCGTGGCCCCCTTCGTGGCCCAGGGCACGATCGCCGGGTACGGAATCGCGCTCTGGATCAGCGTGGGGATCACCGTCCTCGCCCTGATCGCCAGCCTGTTCATCGCGCCGCGCCGCGGGCAGACCGTCTAGTCGCACCGCCGTCCTCGTCGCACCACCGTCGCGGGGTGTCCGGCTCGGCCGGATACCCCGCACCACACCAGAAACACGGAGCACCACGCATGACCACCACCGACACCCCACGCCGTCCCGTCTACTTCGACTGCGACACCGGCATCGACGACTCGCTCGCCCTCGCGTACCTTCTCGCGTCGCCGGAGATCGACCTCGTCGGAATCGGCACGGTGAGCGGCAACGTGAGCGCGGCTCAGGCCGCAGAGAACACGCTGCGCATCCTCGCGCTCGCCGGTCGCCACGACATCCCCGTCGCCGTCGGCGCCCACGACGCCCTGACGCGCGCCTTCGAGGGCGGCGCGCCCCACGTGCACGGCGCGAACGGGATCGGCGACGTCGAGCTTCCGGAGTCCGGACTCACCGCGATCGACGAGGACGCCGCCCACCTGCTCGTGCGCCTCTCGCACGAGTACGAGGGCCGCCTCGAGGTCATCACGGTCGGACCGACGACGAACATCGCCCTGGCCCTGCGCCTCGACCCGACGCTCCCGTCACGCGTGGTCGAGGTGACCGCCATGGGCGGCGCGGCGTACGCGTCTGGCAACGTCACCCCGGTCGCCGAGGCCAACATCTGGAACGACCCGGAGGCGGCGGCCGAGCTGTTCGCCGCGCCATGGCCGGTCGTGCTGGTGCCGCTCGACGTCACGGTCGAGAACACGCTGGAGGAGACGCACCGCACACAGCTCCTCGACTCCGACCGCCCCGTCGCCCGCGCCGTCGGCGAGATGCTCGACTTCTACTTCGACTTCTACGTCGAGCTCTACGGCCGGCGCAGCAGCGCGCTGCACGACCCGCTCGCCGCCGCGATCGCGGTCGGCGGCATCACGGCCACCAACGCACCGCTGGTCGACGTGATGGTGGATACGACCCACGGCCCCGGCCGCGGCCAGACGATCTGCGACCTCCGCGGCCAGCGCCTCGGCCCTGTCGACCAGCCGGGAGCGCACGTCCGCGTGGTCCTCGGCACCGACCGCCCGTTGGATGCGCACCTGATGGGGAGGCTCGTCGGGGCGGAGTGACGCACCCGCAGGACGGAGAGGGGAGCGGCTGCGCTGTCGGGCGGTCAGCCGGTCAGGCCGTCACAGCCGCCGCCTGCAGCGCCGCCTCCCACATCCCGTACAACTCCTCCGCCGCAGCCGGAGCCCCTACCAGCACGCCACCGTCGGCCGGGAACAGCGTGCTGCGGCCGTCCTGCCCGAGCACGACGGCGCCCGCCTCGTGCGCGATGAGGGTCGCGGCGAGGTGGTCGATCGGGCTGAAGCGGTGGATGATCGCCCCTGTTCCGCGTCCGGCAGCCGGGCCGAGCAGGGTGAGGGTGCCGGAGCCCATCACGCGCAGCGTGCAGTACGCGTCGGTCAGACGGTGCGCGAGCTCGCGCATCCCCGGCCACGCCCGGTGCCCGGCGAGCTCACTGCCGACCACACCGCCGCCGAGCGGTGAGGGTCCGGCGGGGGCAGGACCGGTGGATGCGCCGCTGGCCACCCGGAGCGCCTCACCGTTGCGGCGCGCGCCCTGTCCGGCGATCGCATCGAAGACGACGTGGTGCCACGGGTCGGCGACCACGCCGACCAACGGGCTGTCGTCGATGGCCATGGCGAGCGAGAACGCCGTCCACGGGATGCCGTTGGCGAGGTTCGTCGTGCCGTCCACCGGGTCGAGGTACCAGGTGGGGTGTGCTGCGACGGCGGCGCCACCGTACTCTTCTCCGACGAACGCGTGGTCGGGAAAGCGGGCGAGCACCTGTTCGCGCACCCGGAGCTCGATGGAACGGTCCAGCTCGGTGACGAGGTCCGCAGGGTCGGCCTTTGTGGAGATCGAGGTGACCCGGTGCGAGCGTGTCTCGGCGGCGGCCCAGGCGCCGAGGTCGAGCGCCAGCGATCGGGCAGCGAGCAGTTCGGCGGGGCTCATTTCGTTTCGGCTCATCGAAGCAGCTCCGGCATCCGGGAGGCCGTCGAGTGGGTCGCGATCATCGCCTGCAGCTGGTCCAGCCTGTTCGTGGTGATGGAGTCGACGCCGAGCTCGAAGGCGCGGGCGATGTCGTCCGGATCGTCCAGCGTCCACACGGTGACGGGCAGGCCGAGATCGTGCACGCCGCGGACGAAGGCGGCGTCGGCGATGGGGAAGGGAACGTTGACCGTCACCGGCGCCAGCTCGGCGAGCTCGGCCGCTGTCGGAACCCGCAACGCTCGCCAGGGCAGCCAGATCCGCGCCTGCTCGTCGAGTGAGCGGATCACGCGCATCCCGTCGAGGTCGCCGCACCAGTCGACCGTGACCCCGGATGCCGCGGCTGCGACCGCGTGTGCGGGGGCTGCGAAGCGGGCGTCGTCCATGTCGATCACCAGCCGGCTCGCCGTCACGGAGAAGAGCGGCAGCACCTCGGCGAGCAGGGGCGGCCGGTCGTCGGCGCCGCCGAAGGAGGCGAGGTCGGCCGTCGGCACCGCGTCGATCGGCCGGCGGTCGTTCCACAGCCGCTCGAGGGTCGGGTCGTGCAGCACCACCACGTCGCCGTCCGCCGTGATCCGCACATCGATCTCCACGACCTCGGCGCCCTTGGCGATCGCCGACCGAACGGCGGGGAGGGTGTTCTCGCGGAAGACGGACGAGTCGCCGCGGTGCGCGGACGCGTGCGGGGTCATGCCACGACCGCCTCTGCGCGCTCGACCAGACGACCATCGCGGTAGAGGAGCGCGGACTCGATGGTGGCGAACCCCACGCTTCCGAGGCGCGGCGGCAGGCCGGACACATACGCGTTCAGCGTGACATCGTCGCGGCGCAGCCGCAGCTCGTGGAAGTGCCCGTGCGGCACCACCCGCTCGACCACGGCACGCATCCCACCCGGGCGCGGAGCCTGGGAGAACACCACGTCCTCCGGCCGGATGCCGACCACGCCCTGGCCGTCGACAACGCGTGTTCCGTCGAACGACCCGTCGAAGCGGTTGAGCGCGCCGATGAAGGTCGCCACGAACTCCGTCGCCGGGCGGGCATACAGCTCTGTCGGCGTGCTGAACTGCTCGATGCGGCCGGCGTTCATCACCGCGACGCGATCGGAGATCGAAAGCGCCTCCTCCTGGTCGTGCGTGACGATCACGGTGGTGATCCCGAGACGCTGCTGCAGGTCGCGGATGTCCTCGCGCACCTTCACGCGCAGCTTCGCATCCAGGTTGCTGAGGGGCTCGTCCAACAGCAGCACGTCCGGTTCCTGCACCAGGGCGCGGGCGAGGGCGACGCGCTGCTGCTCGCCGCCCGAAATGCGCGGGGGACGGGAGTCGCGGTGGTGGAGGAGGTTGACCAGGGCGAGCATCGCATCCACCCGGTCGGCGACCTCCGAGCGCGACAGGCGGCGCAGGCGCAGCGGGTACGCGACGTTCTTGGCCACAGTCATGTGCGGCCAGAGCGCGTAATTCTGGAACACCATCGCGCTCGGGCGCTTGTCCGGACCGAGGCGGGTGACGTCGCGGCCGGCCATCGCGATGCTCCCGGCGTCCGGCCCGAGGAACCCGGCGATCATCCGCAGCGTCGTGGTCTTGCCGCAGCCGGACGGCCCGAGCAGGGAGACCAGCTCGCCGCGCTGCACGGCGAGGTCGAGGCTGTCGATGATGGTGCGGCCGCCGAGCGTCTTGCTGAGCCCGGTGAGGCGCAGGCCGTCGGTCGCGGCGGGGGAGGGGGAGGTCACGGAGTGCTCCTTCATTTGAGTTGGAAGCCCTCGGCCAACTGGCCGCCCATCACGTGCTTGCGCACGGCGAGCAGCAGCACCACCGAGGGGATGGCGAGCAGGATCGAGAACACGGCAGCGACCTGCTTGGGGAAGTTGAGGACCAGGCTGTACATCTCGGTCGGCATGGTCAGGATGTCTGGCGCGCCGACGAGGTAGGTGCCCTGCGCCTCGTCGAACGCCGCGAGGAACGCCATCACCGCGCCGACCAGGATGCCGGGGAGAGCCAGCCGCAGCGTCACGGTGAAGAACACGCGAGTCCTGGATGCGCCGGCGTCGCGCGCCGCCTCCTCCAGCGACCGCGGCACGGCCGAGAACGCCGCGGCGGGGATCCAGGTCATGAACACGATCGTGCCGAGCAACTGCACCACGACTACCCCGGCGATCGTGTTCATCAGACCGAGCGCGTAATAGAGGGACGCGAGCGTTGCGAACAGGCCCATGCGCGGGAACGCGTTGGTCGCGAAGAGACCGATCAGGAACAGGCGGCGCCCGGGGAACTCGAACCGGGCGAACGCGTACGCGGCCGGAAGGCACACGACCGCGGAGAACAGCACGACGATCGGCGTGATGAGCAGAGAGTTCTGGATGGACGCGCCGAGCGACGGATCGCCGAACACGGTCGCCCACCAGCGCAGCGTCCACGAGTCCGGCAACAGGTGCGGGTACGTCCAGGTGTCCGCGAACGCGTGCGCTCCCAGCCAGACGAGCGGGCCGAGCACGAACACCAGCAGCACGATCGCGAACAGCCAGGCACCGGATGCGCGGAGCACGGCGGAGAACGAACGCGGCATCAGATCCTCCCCTCGCGGCGGGCGCTGCGGAAGTTGGCCCACACGTAGAGCGCACCGATGCCCGCGGCGGCGATGAACACCACGAACGCCATGACCAGCGACTGCTGCGGCTGGTTGTACGAGGTGAAGTAGCTGGCGAGCGCGACGCCGAGCATGGTGGGCGCGTTCGGCCCGGTGAAGTACGGCACCGTGTACGAGCCGATCACGCCGATGGCGGTGAAGGTGACCGCGATGACGATCGGCACGGCGCTCATCGGAAGCAGGATGGTGCGCACGATCCGCACGGTGCCCGCGCCCGCATCCCGTGCTGCTTCGATCAGCGCATCCGGCACCGACTGCAGCCCAGAGACGATCATGAGCACGGCGAACGGCAGGGAGGTCCATGCCGAGCCGATCACGATCGCCGTGGCCGAGTACGCCCAGACCGGTCCGTCGATGCCGACCTGCGCGAGCAGGCTGCGCAGGAAGCCGTCGGCGGAGTAGAAGGTGAGGATCGCCCAGGAGGCGATGACCACCGGGATGAACAGCGGCACGATCGCGACCGCGGACAGCAGCCTGGCGAGCCGGCCGCCGTGCAGGCGCAGGGACAGGCCGATCCCTCCGGCGAGCACGACCACGATGGCCGTGCTGGCGACGGTCACCCCGAGCGTCAGCCCGAGGTCCTGCCAGAACGCCTCCGTGGCGAACACGTCGCCGTATGCGGCGAAGGTCGGCAGGGCGCCGTCGGCGTGGTGCACGTTCTGGCCGACCGCGGCGATCACGGAGTTGAGGCCGCCCGTGAAGCCGACGCTGAATGCCAGGGCGAGCACGACGGGCACGCCGACGAACAGCGCAATCACGACGACGGGAGGGAGGGCGAGCAGGAAGCCGGTCACCGCGGTCCGCGGCGCCCGGCGGGCGCTGCGAACCGCGGTGGTGGCCGCCCGGTCGGCGGTGGCGGTGGCCATTACTTGCCTGGGACCTTCTGTGCCCACGCCTTGTTCAGGTCGGCGGCGGTGGTGGCGAAGTACGCCGGGCGCAGGTTCGCGATGTCGGCGTCCTTGAACAGGTCCTGCACGGTGGCGGGGAGCTTGTCGAGCGCGATCACCGGGTAGCCGGAGATGCTGTCGGCCACCAGCGCCTGGGCGTCGGGGGTGAGCAGCCAGGAGACCAGCTTCTCCGCTCCCGCCTTGCGCGGGGAGGCGGAGGGGATGCCGAGGTAGCTCGCCCCGCCGGTCAGCGATGGGTCGGAGATCTGGGTGTACGCGATGTTCGCGGGGATCTGGCCGTTCTTGTGGCCGGTGACGAACTGGTCGCTCCAGACAGGGGCGATCGAGATCTGGCCGCTGGAGAGGAGGTCGAGCACCTGGTTGTTCCCGTTCGGGTACACGCCCTTCTGGTACACGTACGGGTTGAGACTGGCGAGGGTCGCGAATCCCTTGTCCCAGTCTCCTTCGACCTCCGGCGCGGAGCCGGTGACCAGCTTGGTGCGGTCGGTGGCGGAGACGTTCTGGTCGAGCACGGTCGTGACGAACGACTGGCCGCTGCCGCCGGTGTCCGGCGAGTTGTAGGTGAACTTGCCGGGGTTGGCCTTGATCCAGGCGAGCAGGTCGTCCAGCGTCTTCGGCGGGGTGGCGACGGTCTTGGTGTCGTATGCGAGGACGACACTGGAGCCTCGGTAGGGGATGCCGCCATTGCCGCCGCCTGCGACGAGGTCCTTCGGCACGTCCTTCAGGCCGGGGACCTCGGTGCCGGAGACCTTCTCGAGCAGACCGGATGCGGCCACCTGCGACACGAAGCCGGCGTCGACGAGGTCGTAGCCTGGGTCCTTCTTCTGGATGGTCGCGGCGGTGAGCTTGGCGACGGTCTGCTGGTCGTGCAGGCCGTGCAGGTCGAAGTCGACGGAGACGGTGTATCCGGGGTTGGCCTTCTCGAACGCCGGGATGAGCGTCTTCTGCCAGAGATCCTGGATGTTGGTGTCCGCGCTGAGGAAGACGGTGAGCTTCTTGTCTGCACCGTCGGTGGACGACGCGGCCGAACTGCTCTGCGCGCAGCCGGTGAGGGCGAGTCCGACGGCAGCGATGGCTGCGACGGAGGCGATCAGGCGAGGGGATTTCACGGAGCACTCCTGGAGGGAAGGGTGTCGGGGGAGCGTTCGCGCCGGTGATCGGAGCGAACGGTTTCACGCTAACCGGGCTGAGCGTTCCTGGCGATAGCTGCGCGTTAGGTTTCAAATGAGCGCTAGAGACTGTTCATTTGGCGTTAATATGAGCGCAAATGAGCACCGCGAGACTGTGGGTGTTCACATCCGCGAAAGGGTCGAGAATGCTGACACATCAGCGAGAGGCTGCGATCGTCGAACGGCTCCACGCCGTGGGCAGCGTCACCGTCGAAGAGCTCGCGCGGCTGCTCGTGGTCAGCGGCACGACCATCCGGCGCGACCTCGAGCGCCTGGAACTCGCCGGGCGCCTCCGGCGCGTGCACGGTGGCGCGACCGTCCCGCCCAGCGAGGAGCCGACGACAGGCGGCGAGCTCGACGACGACACCCGCGAGAAAGAGGCGATCGCCGTCGCGACCGCCGCACTCATCGCGGACGGCGACGTCGTGCTGCTGGACATCGGCATCACCACTCTGCGACTTGCCAGGCACCTGCGCGGACGTCCGGTTACCGTGATCACGAACAGCCTGGCCGTGCTCGACGCCCTGCGCGACGACGACACCGTCTCCCTCGTGCTGCTCGGCGGGATGGTCGGCTCGAAGCCCCGCACCCTCGTCGGCCCGCTCACCGAGGAGTCGCTCGCGCTCGTGCGCGCCGACGTCGCCGTGATCAGCAGCACAGGGGTCAAGCCGGACGGCTCCGTCGTCACCGACCTCACCCAGGAGGCGAGCATCAAGGGCAGGATGCGTCAGGCCGCCGACCGCGCGATCCTGGTCGCGACCGCGACCAAGTTCCCCGGCAGCGGCTCGTATCGCATCGCATCCATCGCCGACTTCGACACGGTGGTCACCACGGCGGGGGCGGATGCGGCGACGCTGGACCTCGCGGTGCAGAGCGGGCGGCGGGTGGTGTTCGCGCCGACAGGGTGATTCCGGACCGGTTGTGAGGTTGTCGTCAGGTGAGAACATAGAGTCCCCATGAACATGACGAATCCGACCATCTCCCTCCGCGGCGGCGGCGCCGCGCTCATCGTCGAGCTCGCGCGGCCGCGTCCGAGAGTGCTGCACTGGGGCGCCGACCTGGGCGAACTCGGCCTCGACGACCTCGCCGCGCTGGCGATGAGCGCCAGCCCGTCCGCGACGCACAACTCGACGGATGAGCCGCGCGACCTCACGATCGTCCCGACCGAGGCGGACGCCTGGTCGGGGACGCCCGCGATCGAGGGCGTCATCCGCGACGGCAGTCCGTACGCCCGGTTCGTCCTCGACTCCTACCGCGCCGACGAGGCCGCGGGCGAACTCGACATCACGCTTCGGGACGGACGGACGGGGCTCGTCGCCACAGTGGGCTACCGGCTCAACCCGTTCGGTGTGCTCGGGGTCACCACGGCCATCGCCAACGAGTCGGGCGCCGAGATCGTCTACGACCTCGCGGCCGTCACCGCCCTGCTGCCCCTGCCGGACCGCGCGACCGAATACCTGGACTTCACCGGCAAGTGGTCGCGCGAGCGCAGCCCGCAGCGCGGCGCCATCGACGTCGGGACGCGCCTGCGCGAGAGCCGCCGCGGCCGGTCGAGCCTCGACTCGCCGTACCTCCTGCTCGCAGGCACGAGCGGCTTCGACTTCCGTTCCGGTGAGGTCTGGGCGGTGCACGCCGGATGGTCGGGCAACCAGCGCTACCTGGTGGAGCAGCTTCCGGAGGGCGCAGGCGCCTTCCGCTCCGTCCTCGGCGCCGGTGAGCTGCTGCTGCCGGGAGAGGTCACGCTGCGCGCCGGCGACGAGTACCGCTCGCCCGTCGTGTCGTTCCTCTGGTCGGCCGACGGGCTCGACGGGGTCGCGAGCGCGCTGCACAAGACCCTGCGTGCGCGGGACACGCATCCCCGTTCGCCGCGCGCCCTGACGCTGAACACGTGGGAGGCCGTCTACTTCGACCACGACATCGAGACGCTCGAACGGCTCGTCCAGGCCGCGTCGCGCGTGGGCGTGGAGCGCATCGTCCTCGACGACGGCTGGTTCGCCGGACGCCGCGACGACACGAACGGGCTCGGCGACTGGACCGTGGACGCGGAGGTGTGGCCGAACGGGCTCTGGCCGCTGGTGGATGCGGTGCGCGAGCACGGGATGCAGTTCGGCCTCTGGTTCGAACCGGAAATGATCAACCTCGGCTCCCGGCTGGCCCACGAGCATCCCGACTGGATCCTCGCACCCTCCGACGGCGTCGGCGCGGCGATCAGGCACCAGTACGTGCTGAACCTCGCGCACCCGGATGCCTGGGAGCACATCCTGGGCAGGATCGACGCCCTCGTCGGCGAGTACGGCATCGACTACATCAAGTGGGACCACAACCGCGAGCTGCACGAAGCCGCCCTCCGCAACGACCGCGACCGCGCCGGCGTGCACGAGCAGACGCTGGCCCTCTACCGGATGCTCGACGAGCTGAAGCGGCGGCACCCCGCGTTGGAGATCGAGTCATGCGCGTCCGGCGGCGGCCGCATCGACCTCGGCATCCTGGAACGCACGGACCGCGTGTGGGCCTCGGACTGCAACGACCCTGTCGAGCGCCAGAACATCCAGCGCTGGACGGCGCAGCTCATCCCGCTGGAACTGATCGGAAGTCACGTCGGCGCCGAGCACGCGCACACGACCCACCGCGCGACGAGCCTCTCGTTCCGGCTCGCGACGGCGCTGTTCGGCCACGCCGGGATCGAGACCGACCTGACGCGCCTCACGCCGGAGGAGTTCGACACGGTCACAGCGTTCGCCGCCCTCTACAAGGAACTGCGTCCTCTCCTCCACAGCGGCGACCTCGTGCGCGGCGACGTGGCGGACCAGGAGAGCGTCCTCACCGGCGTGGTCTCCTCCGACCGCTCGCAGGCCGTCTACTCCTGGGCCAGACTCGGCACCTCCGCTCCTGTGCAGTCCGGCCGCGTCCGGCTCCCCGGTCTCGACACCGACCGCAGCTACCGCATCCTGGTCCGCGACGAGATCGGAAGCGCCTCACTCCACGAGAACCCGCCCGCGTGGCTCGTCCAGGCGACAGGCGACGGCTTCGCCGTCAGTGGCCGGGTGCTGGTCGAGGCGGGGCTGCCCCTGCCCACCCTGGACGCCCAGCAGGCGATCCTGCTCCAGCTCACCGGTCTCTGACGCACGGCGGAGCCGAGGTCACTCGTCCCCGGCGACATAGAACGGATACGTCCCGGCGATCACCCCGTCGGCCTCCACCTGCCAGCGGTAGAGACGGCCGGGCGCGAAGTGCAGGCCGTTGGGGAAGTTCGCCGCGAGGACGTGCATCGGCGGCAGGTGGGCGTCGGGGAGGTCGAGGGGTGTCATCGTGGCGAAGGTGGCCGACTGGGTGATCCGGATCTCGCTCGGCCGTCCCGCCGTGTCGTCGAGACGCACGCTGGTGCCGTCAGGCGCGGCGAGCACCAGCTCGACGATCACCGGATGCGCCGGCGCGTCCGCGAGGCTGAGCGTCACCCACACGGCGAACGGGGACGACGCGGAGGTGCCGGACTCGTGGCTGAGCACGCGGATTCCCGCCCCGACGAGGTTGGCTTTGCCGTTCGCGTCGATGTTGACGTAGTCCGCTATCGTCATCGCGACGATCGTGTCGGCGGGATGGGCGGACTCTGACGGTTCCATGGCGGACAGCTAGCGCCACATGGCGAACTGCAACCACTGGTCCCGGCGCAGCCTGCGCTGCTCACCGGACGTGTCGACGATCCACTCGTCGTGTGTGCTGGCCACATACGTCGCGAGCACGGTCTCCGGGCACCAGCCCTCATCCGTCTGGGCCCAGCGCACGAGATGGATGTCTTCGCCCTTTTTCGGCGTGTTGCCGAGCGGGATCTCGAATGTGGCCATCAGTGCTCCGTCCGATCAGTTCGGGTCGTTTCGCTACTGCGCTTGATTGCATGGTAGAGGGCGCGTTCTATCTCCTCTAGTGGGGGTTTTCGAGGACACTAGACGGTCGCGGCAGACGCGGGCTAGGTTCATGTCCATGACGGCGGCGGCCCCCAGCGGTGCGGATGCGGCGGGATTCCTTTCCGGCCTGGACACCTGGGACATCGTCTTCGCGCTGATCTCGGTCGTCGCGGGCGTCGTGCTCGGAATCGTCGCCAAACGGGGCACGGCGGTGCTCCTGCGGAAGCTGCCCGGGGTCACGGACGATGTGCGCGCCAGGATCGCCCGGTCGGTCAGGCTCGCGATCATCCTGCTCGGCGTCGGGGTGGCGATCGCGTTCCTCGGCGCCCCCATCCAGCCCGTGATCGCGCTGGCGATCATCGTCGCGGTGATCGCTGTGCTCGCGCTGCGGGGAGTGTCGGAGAACTTCGCCGCCGGGGTCATCCTGCAGACGCGGCGCCCGTTCGTCGTCGGCGACCGGGTGACGATCCAGGGATACACCGGCACTGTCCACGAGCTGAACGGCCGGTCGGTGACCGTGCGCACCCTCGACGGCCGGACCGTGCACATCCCGAACAGCGTGGTGCTCAGCGGCCCGTTCGTCAACGAGTCGGAGACGGGAGAGCAGCGGAGCGAACTGCAGGTCAGGATCGCGAGAGCGGCCGGGAAGGCGAGCGGCGACGACGAGACGGCGCAGCGCATCCGAACGGTCTGTCACGACGCGGACGGTGTGCACCGCCGTGAGACCGTGCAGGTGCTCACCACGGCCGTCGAGCCGAGCAGGACGGTGTACGCCGTGCGGTTCTGGCACCATCCGTCGCACGGGCCGCAGGTGCGATCAGCGGTCATCGACGCGCTCGCAGCGGCGTTCGCGGACAGACGCGTCGTGATCACGTCCGCGCTGCCGGACACGCCGCTGATGCCACCAGGGGAGCTGTGACGTGGGCCAGCTCCTGCTCTCCCTCGTGCCGCTCGGCTTCGGAATCCTGCTCAGTCCGCTCGCGATCATGGCGCTCATCGCGATCCTCGTCTCGCGTCGCGCGCGGATCAACGGCGTCGTGTTCGCGCTCGGCTGGGCGGTGGGCATCGGCCTAGTGCTCGCGATCAGCTACCTCGTGTTCGGTGCGCTCGAAGTCCACGAGAAGTCGGTGCCGCCGCTCTGGGTTCCCGTGGTGCGCATCCTGCTCGCGGTCATCCTGCTGCTCAGCGCGATCTGGGTGTACCGGCGAGGCAAAGCGCACATCGTGGCGATGGCGGCGGCGCGCACCCCGGCCGATGTGACCAGGGCCGCCCCGCAGTTGCCCGGCTGGCTGCGCACGGTGGAGAACTTCACCGTCCCGCGCGCGTTCGTCCTCGGTCTCGGGCTGTTCATCCTGAACCCGGTCGACGCCTCGTGCGCGATCATCGCGGGGCTCGACATCCGGTTGGCGCTGACAGCGCCGGAGTCGATCTGGACACTCGCGATCTTCGGGGTCGTCGGAGCGCTGCCGATCGTCGTTCCCGCCGTGCTCGTGCTCGTGCGAGGGAAGGCGGTCGAGCCGCTGCTCGCCCGCGTTCGCACCTGGGTGGCGGGGAACACGCACGTGCTCAACGCGGCGCTCCTCCTGGTGATCGCGGTGCTGCAACTGCAGAAGGGTCTCTCCGAACTGCTCAGCTACTAGGGGGCGGCGGCCGTCCGCTCCTAGACACCCGGACCACACCGCAATAGCCTCCAACCACGCAGCTTTCTTCACCGCCAATGCCGGGAGGGAGAGTCCGATGAGCGAACGTCGCGCCTGGTGGCCGTTCCACCGGCGTCCGCGCGCTCCGGAAGCGGCCCCGCCCGCCGACGCCGACGCAGACCAGCAGGACAATCCAGCAGGACGCGGGGTGCGCATCCTGCTCGGACTTGCCTGCGCCGTGGTGATCGCGGTCGGGATGCACGCCATCGGCAGCATCCTCGCCCCGGCGCTCCTGGCGCTCGTGCTCGTGATCTGCGCTCAGCCTGTGCGGGTATGGCTCACCAGGCACGGAACCCCTGCCGGCGTCGCGACAGGGGCCGTCGCGCTGACCACATTCGCACTGCTCGCCGGTTTCGCCGGGCTGCTGCTCCTCGCGCTCGCCGACTTCATCGGGATGCTGCCGGCGTATCAGGCCCAGCTCGCGGAGTTCGGCGCGCAGTTCGGTGCATGGCTGCAGAGCATCGGGATCGGGCCGGACGAGGTGAAGGCGGTGACGGCCGGGTTCGACCCCGCCCACTTCCTCGACTTCTTCACCGGGCTGCTCGGCGGAGCGTTCGGCCTCGTGTCGTTCGGGGTGGTCGTACTGACGATGCTCATCCTCATGCCCGCCGACGCTGCGTACGCGCCGACCCTGCTCCGTCAGCTCCAGCCGAAGAAGCCCAACCTCGTGTATGCGCTGTCCGCGTTCGCGCGGAACGTGCGCCGCTACATGGTGGTGACGACAGTGCTCGGCATCGTGCAGGGCGTCATCAACGGCATCGCGCTGTGGCTCCTGGGGGTGCCGGCCGCCCTGCTGTGGGCGATCCTCGCCTTCCTGTGCAGCTACATCCCGAACGTCGGCTACTTCATCGCCATCGTGCCGCCGCTGCTGTTCGGCTACCTCACGGGCGGCTGGGGCACGGTGATCGCGATCGTGGTCATCTACGGGGTGATCAACGCCGTCGTCCAGTCGGTCGTGCAGCCGAAGGTCGTCGGGAACGCGGTCGCGCTCAGCCAGACGCTGACCTTCTTCTCTGTGCTGTTCTGGGCGGTGGTCCTCGGGCCGATCGGTGCCATCCTCGCCATCCCGCTCACCCTGCTCGGTCGCGCCGTGCTGGTCGACGCCGATCCGCGCGCACGCATCTGGCGGGCGGCCATCGGCGACCTGGGCGAGACCCGCCAACTGATGAAGGCGGACGCCGAGCAGCGGAAGAGCGCGAAGCGCGCGAAGGACGCCGGGCCCACCGCGGAGTGACCAGGCGTGCACGTCGCGCCCGTTTCCGCCCGACTGTCACATTCCCGCCGTCTCCACTGTCTTACGAGTGAGACTGGAGGTCGTCGTGCGAAGGATTCCCGGAGTGGGTGGCGGTTCCGCCGCCAGGACGAAAGAGTCGCTGACCGACCGTGCAGCGACGGCCATTGCGACCAGGAGCGCGCTCGGCCGTCGGCTCACGGCGCTCGCCGCGGAGCTCAGGCAGCGGCACATCACGCTGCACTGGACGAACCTGTTCGGCGTCGTGTCGCTCGCCTGCGTGGTCGTGGTGTTCGTCAGCGGGGTCTTCCTGATGTTCTTCTACGCGCCATCGAGCACGCAGGTGGTCTACGCGGGCGCATACGCGCCGCTCGACGGGGCGACGATGTCGAAGGCCATGCGGTCGACCATGGACATCTCGTTCGAGGTGCCTGGCGGACTGCTGATGCGTCAGGTGCACCACTGGGCGGCGCTGCTGCTGCCGGCGTCGCTCATCCTGCAACTGCTGACCACGTTCTTCACCGGCGCATTCCGGCGGCCGCGGCGGCTGAGCTGGGTGCTGCTGTTCCTCCTCCTCATCGTGTCGCTGGTCGGCGGGTGGAGCGGGTACGCCCTGCCGGACGACATGCTCTCCGGCACGGGGCTGCGCATCGTGGAGGGCATCGTGCTCGGTATCCCCGTGATCGGGACGTGGGTTTCCGCGCTGCTGTTCGGCGGCGAGTTCCCCGGGCAGATCATCGAGCACCTGTATCCCGTCCACGTGCTGATCGTGCCGGCGGCCATCGTCGCGCTGCTGGTGTGGCGCATCCGGATCGGTTACCTGCAGCGCCCGGCGCAGTTCGCGGCGCCCGGCGCGACCGAGCGGAAGGTGGCGGGGGTGCCCGTGCTGCCGAACGCCGCCGTCCGAGCCGGCGGGCTGTTCGCGATCGTCGCCGCCCTGCTGTTCCTGATCGCGGCGACCGTGACCGTGAGCCCGATCTGGCTCTACGGTCCGTCGTCGGCCGGCGATGCGTCTGCGGGCAGCCAGCCGGACTGGTACACCGGTTTCCTCGACGGGGCGCTCCGCCTCGTTCCTTCCGGCTGGGAGTTCGTCTGGCTCGGCCGCACCTGGACGTTGGCCATCCTGGTGCCGCTCGCCGTCATCGGCGGGTATCTCGTCGCGGTGCTGCTCTACCCGTTCGTGGAGGAACGGATCACGGGTGACAGGAGGGAGCACCACATCCTGGATCGCCCGCGCAACACCCGGACGCGCACCGGCATCGGGGTCGCCGGGATCGTGTTCTACGGCGTGCTGTGGGGTGCGGCGAGCGCGGATCTGATCGCGATCCAGTTCCACGTGGGCGTCGAAACGGTCGTCCTCGCCTTCCAGCTCGCCGTGGTGCTCGCACCGCTCGCCGCGTTCGCGGTCACCCGCAGGGTCTGCCTCGCCCTGCAGAAGAAGGACGCCGGACTCCTGCTGCACGGCGTCGAGACCGGCCGTATCGTGAAGCTGCCGGGCGGGGAATATGTCGAGATCCATCGGCAGCTCGACGAGTTCGAGCGCTGGAAGCTGGTGAACACGAGCGCCGGCGAACCGCCGCGAGAGCACGCGCGAGCGAGGGAAAAGTGACGAGGACCACAATGGTGCCATGCAGCAACGCATTGGAAGGCTGACCACGAGCGACGGCGCCACCGTGGCGTTCGCGTCGGTGGGCTCCGGGCGGCCGCTGCTGTACGTCTCCGGCTGGCTCAGCCAGCTCGAGCTGAGCTGGGAGCTGCAGGAGGAACGGGCCTTCTACGAAGCGCTCGCCGAGGGGTGCAGGCTTGTCCGCTACGACCGGGTGGGATGCGGGCTGTCCGCCCCCGCAGACCGTCCGCCGTCGCTGGAACGCGAGCTGGAGCAGGTGACGGCTCTCGCCGCGACCCTCGGACAGGAGCCGTTCGACCTGATGGGCGTCTCCCTGGGCGCGCCGGTCGCGGCGGCGTGGGCGGCCGCGCATCCGGAGTCCGTGCGCAGGCTGGTGCTCTACGGGGGCTGGGTGTCCGGTTCGGCCATCGCGACGCCGGAGGTGCGCGACGGCGTGCTCGGGCTGGTCGAGTCGCACTGGGGGCTCGGCTCCGACGTGCTCACCGATATCTTCGCGCCGGACGCGCCCGCCACCACCCGGGCGGCGTTCGGCCGGTATCAGCGCGCGTCGTCGGACGCCGTGACCGCCCGCTCGCTCCTCGAGCTCAGCTACGGGCTCGACGTCTCCGACGTGCTCGCCGGGGTGCGCGCCCCCACGCTGGTCGTGCACAGGGAGCACGACAGGGCGGCGCCCGTCGCGCAGGCGGCGGCGCTCGCGGACGGGATCGCCGGAGCACAGCTCGTGGTCCTGCCTGGGCGATCGCACCTGCCGTGGGCGGGGGACGCGCACGCAATCGTGACGTCGGTCCGGCGCTTCCTCGGGCTGCGTGCATCCCGGACGGGCGCCGGCCGGTTGACCGCCAGACAGACCGAGGTCGCCGCCCTCATCAGCGCAGGATGCACGAACCGCGAGATCGGCGAGCGACTCGGCATCGGCGAACGGTCGGCGGAGGGCCACGTGGAGCGCATCCGGCTGCGGCTCGGCTTCCGGTCGAGGGCGCAGATCGCGGCGTGGTACGCCGCCGCGCACGACCGCGCGGCGGACTGAGCGGCGCGCGAACATCGTGCGAACGTCGTGCTCGGGCACACGAACTGGGGTACTTCCACGCCTGACCGCCGCCTCCGCGCCGCGCACGCTGGAGGCATGACGGAAACGAACACCACGACGCCCACCCCGTTCGAGCAGCACGCCGGTCGCGGCCGCTTCAACGCAGCCTTCTTCCAGGTCATGGGGCCGTACCTGGAGCGCAGCCTCCGCGACCGCAAGCTGCGCGTCTTCTCCGACCTGCCCGCCGAGGTGGTCGAGCTCGGCTCGGGAGTCGGCGCGAACCTCCCGTACCTTCCGGAGGGCGCCACTCTGGTCGCGGTCGAGCCGAACCGCGCCATGCACGGCAGGCTGCGGGAGGCGGCGCGTCGCCGGGGCGTGCGCCTCGACCTGCGCGAGCGCACCGCCGAGTCGACGGGCTTCCCTGACGGCAGCGTCGACACCGTGATCTCGTCGCTCGTCCTGTGCTCCGTGCACGATCCGGATGCGGCGCTCGCCGAGGTGCGGCGAATCCTGCGGCCGGGCGGCACGTTCCGGTTCGTCGAGCATGTCGCAGCCGAGGACGGCACCCCGACGAGAGCGGCACAGCGGCTGTTCCGGCGCCCGTGGGGCTGGACGTTCGAGGGATGCTCGTGCGAGCGCGATCTGGAGCGGTCGGTCCGTGCGGCCGGGTTCGCGACCGTGGAGGTGGACCGGTACCGGCTGCACACGCCGTTCCTGCCGTTCAACACGCAGATCGCGGGCACGGCGACCGCCTGACCTCGCCGCTCAGTCGGCGCGGCCGGCCTCGCGGAGCGTCCGGAACCAGTCCGTGCGCTCCAGCACCGTGAGCACTGCGGGGGCGAAGCCGGTCAGTGTGAGTGCGATGCCGCGACCGGCCAGCTCGCGGTCGAGGTCGCGGAGGCCGTCGATGACGGTCGCCGAGATATCCCGCAGGACGGAGCAGTCGAGCGTCACACGGCGCGTGCCGGGGGCCGCATCCACTGCCTGCAGGATCGCCTGCTCCGTGCCCAGCGTGCTCCCCGTGTATAGCGGGGCGAGCAGCGTGACGTCGAGCTGCTCCTCCGTCGGCGACACCACCCGGATGCGCGGCTTGTTCAGCGCGGACAGCAGCAGGATGAGAGTCAGCACCACCCCGACCACCACGGCTTGCAGCAGCCCGGCGACGAGCCCCACGGCCATCGTCACGATGGCGACGGCGAAGTCGCGGCGGCTGATCCGCCACAGCAGGGCGAGGCTGCGCACGTCGATCAGGCCGAACACGGCCACGAACACCAGGGAGGCGAGGGTCGCCTGGGGGAGGAGGCTGACCACGGGGCCGAGCCACAGCCCGACCAGGAGGGCGAGCGCCGCCGTCACCAGACCGCTGATCTGGGAGCGCGCTCCCGCGGCCCGGTTGACCGCGCTCTGCGAGAAGCCGCCGGCGGCGGGCAGCGTCTGGAAGAAGCCGCCGACCAGGTTGGCCGCCGCGTCGGCCAGGAGTTCCTGGTTGTTGTCGATCGCCCTGTCGCCCGCGTCGCGGATGCCCCTGGCGACGGCCGTTGTCTCGAGGAACGCCATCACGGCGATGGCGAACGCTCCCGGGATGAGGGCGAGGATGTGCTGGAACGACGGAAACGCCGGGAGCGGGATGCCCTGCGTGACGGGCGCGATGCGGTCGACGCCCGCCTCCGGCAGCCCGGCGAACGCGCTGAGCAGGATCCCCGCCACCACGACGATCAGCGGGCCGGGCACGCGCGGGGCGAAGCGCTTGACGATGAACAGGGTCGCGACGGAGCCGGTGGACAGGAGCACGGTGGCGAGGTTGGCCTGCGGCACCGCCTCGACGACGGCGATGAACGAGCGGATGAACCCGCTGCCGGTCGTCGTCTCCGAGACGCCGAGCAGCTTCGGAAGCTGGCCGAGCGCGACCGTCGCCCCGACGCCCACCTGGATGCCGAGCAGGGTCGGCTTGTTGATGATCTCCACAAGCGATCCGAGTCGCAGCAGCCTCGCCACCGCGAGGATCGCGCCGACGAGCAGGGTCAGCGTGACCAGGTCGCGCGGGATGTCGTCCGAACCGGAGACCACCCCGGCCGAGACGAGGGTGGTCGCGGTGAGCGTGGCGATCGTGGAGGTGGTGGAGACGCTCATGGCGCGGGACCCGCCGAGCAGCGCATACACGATCATCGGCACGATGCAGGTGTAGAGGCCCGCCTGCACGGGGAGGTTCGCGATGGTCGCGTACGCCATCGCCTGCGGCACGACGACGGCCCCCGCGGAGATCCCGGCGAGCACGTCGCGGCCGATCCACGACCTCTGGTAGCCGGAGAGCGTCGGCAGCAGCCAGAGCCGCGATCTCCTTGTCGGGGTGGCGGTCATCCGGCGCGCCTAGAAGCTTCCGATGCCCTTGCCGACCACCGCGACGCCGATGACGAGCAGCAGGACGGCCATGACAGTCGCGTTGTTGTGCACCAGCCAGCCGCGCAGAGCGTCGAGCGGGCCGCGCATCCGGTCGGAGGCGACGAGGTAGGCGATCACCGGGGCGGCCACGGAGACGGCCGCGATCACCGTGAAGATCGCGACGGCCAGGATCGTCAGGCCGACCGACAGTGCGGCGGAGCCGATGGTGACGCCGGCGCTGACGGCCAGCAGGAGGTTCTTCGGGTTGACCGCCGCCAGAATGAAGCCGAGGGCGAACCCCCGGCCGGTGTTCATCGAGTCGATGGCGCTCATCCACTTCGGCAGCGCGGGCTCCTCGCCGTGCTTCGGCCGCGACCGCCACTGCCGGATCGCGAGCAGGAGCAGCAGCACGCCGAGCACGAGCTGGATGGTTCCGACGATGGGCTGCGACGCGTCCGGGTCCTTCTCCGGCAGGACCGCCGAGAGCAGGACGAACAGGGTCACGGCCACCAGGATGCCGACGACCCAGCCGAGCAGGAAGCCGACGCCCGTGCTCTTCGCGCGCGGCGAGAGCAGCATCAGGATGGCCGCGATGATCGGGATGGGGCTGATCGCGATGCCGATCGCCAGCGGGAGGATCGCTCCGATTACCTGGGGCATGGCCGTCTCCTTCTGTCAGGCGTCTGCACGACGGGCGCCTCCCTGCTCTCGCGGAGGCGGAAGCTGGGCGAGCGCATCCCGGTTGGTGTCGTAGACGGTGACGCCGTCGAGCAGACCGAGGTGCCGCATCCGGTCGCCGAGGCCGGGCCGGAGCCTGGTCAGCCCGAGATCGAGATGTCGTGCGGTCAGCCACTCGTGCAGGCCGGTGAATGCCTCCGCGCCCGTCACATCCACGTCCGTCACGGCCTCCATGTCGAGGACGACATGCTCGACGCCGTCGACGGAGAGCACCGCGCGTCGCACAGCCTTGCCGAACGTCTCAGCGTTGGCGAAGAACAGGGGCGCCGCCAGCCGGACCACGACGATGCCGGGCGCGGTCGCCGTTCCAGGCTCCGCGGCGTCGAGGAGGGAGCTCTGCTGGTCGCCGTCGGCGGCGAGCGTGTCGATGGCAGGGGCCGCCGCTCGGCGGGTCACGTTGATCACCGCGAGCACGAACGCGACCACGATTCCCGCGATGGACCCGACGAACAGCGTCACCAGGAAGCAGACGGCGCCGATGGTGAACTCGAACCTGTCCTGCCGCCACAGTTTCGTGAAGTCCGCGATCCCGAGCAGCGGAACGACGGCGACCGCGACGATCGCGCCGATGGCCGGAGACGGGATGTGCTCCAGCAGTGCCGTGCCGAAGATCAGCAGGGCGAGCGTGCCGATCGCGGTGACGATGGTCGGAAGCTGCGTGCGCGACCCTGCCTGGTCCATTGCGGCCGTGCGGGAGGTGGAGGAGCCGACGGCGAAGCCGCCTGCCACGCCGGCGGCGAGGTTGGCGGCACCGAACGCGAACAGCTCCCTGTCCGGCTTCGTCGGGTATCCGCGCTTCTCGCCGTACGACCGTGAGACCAGCAGGCCCTCGCCCATCGTCACGACGGTCAGGGCGATGGCGGACGGGATGAGGGCCAGCCACATCGACCAGTCGATCACCGGCCAGGTCAGCTTCGGCGGCCCGGCGTCGACGGGACCGAGCACGGAGACGCCCGCCTTTTCCGCGCCGCTGAGCACGACGACGACGGTCGCGACGACCAGGACCACCAGCGCCCACGGGACCGCACGCGCCAGCACCCGCCCGGCCAGCAGGATGACCAGTGCGCCGAGCGAGATGAGCAGCGACCACGGGTTGAGGTGGCCGAGCCCGGTGAACAGGCCGACCAGTTTGTCCACGAACTCGCCGCCGGAGTCGATCTTCACCCCGAGCATCTTCGCCACCTGCGACACCAGGATGTCGAGTGCGAGACCGCCGACGAACCCCACGAGGATCGGCTTCGACAGGAAGTCGGCGAGGAAGCCGAGCTTGAAGAACGAGCACAGCAGGAACATGACGCCGCAGATGAGGGCCTGCGCGAGCGCGAGCGTGATGTAGTCGGCGCTCCCGGCGACGGCGAGCCCGCCGATGGAGGATGCGACCAGGGCGGCGGCAGCGGCATCCGGAGACGCGACGAGCTGACGGGATGACACGAGGAGCGCCCACACGATGCCGGGGAGCACCAGCGCGTACAGCCCGGCCGTCGCCGGCAGCCCCGCGATCTGCGCGTATCCGATGTTCAGGGGGACCGCGATGGCCAGCAGCGTGACGCCGGAGACGATCTCGCGCACCGCGTTGCGTCCGGTGAGCCCGGCGAGCGGTCGTGTTGCCATGTCGATCCCCTCCAATACACCACGCAACACGGCGAGTGTGCTCGAAGGCTAACCATCCCCGGCGATGCGCGTCTAGGGGTGCGGTGCGCCCTCGCGGGTGATGATGGCCGCTTCGCCGTCCTCCTCCAGCTTCACGCCGAGGCGCCTCCGGAAGGCGCGGGTGACGACGAGCAGCGTGATGATCCCGACCGTCAGCCAGATCAGGCCGTACGTCAGCGCATCCACGTGGAGATTGGCCCAGAGCACGCCGGTGAGCACCATCCCGATCGCCGGGAGCACGATGTTGCGCAGGATCTGCCTGGCGCCGTGCCGCTCGCCGCGCCGGATCGCGAAGTGGATGATCACGGTCGCGTTCACGACCGTGAACGCGATCAGCGCGCCGAAGTTGATCATCGACGACACGAACTCCAGCGTGAACGCCGCCGCGAGCAGCGACACCGCGCCGACCAGCAACACGGCGGTCGCCGGGGTGCGGAAGCGGGGGTGGATGTACGACAGACCCCGCGAGAGTCGTCCGTTGCCGTTCCTCGCCATCACGTAGATCATGCGCGACACGCTCGCGTGCGACGCCAGGCTGGAGGCGACCGCTGCGGCGACCGCGGCCGAGATGAACAGGATCTGGAAGAGCAGGCCGCCGGTCTTGAGCGCGATCTCGGGGAGCGTGTCGTCGGTGAAGTGGAAGCCGGCGAGGGTGGGGAAGCGCGACTGCGCGAACCAGGCGGCGGTGAAGAAGATCGCGCCGCCGATCATCAGCGCCAGCACGATCGCCCTCGGAACCGTTCTGGCGTCCTTGGCCTCCTCGGTGTACATGGTGATGGCGTCGAAGCCGATGAACGAGAAGCAGACGACCGTGGCGCCGCCGATCACCGCGGCCAGGTGCACGCCGGAGTGGAACAGCGGCGTCAGGCTGAACGCGGTCCCGTTTCCGGCGCCCGAGTTCAGCGCGGTCCAGGTGAGCGCCACGAACACCCCGATCAGGACGATCTGGAAGACCACGAGGATGCCGTTGACGCGCGAAGTGGACGACATGCTGAACAGGTTCATCGCCGTGATGGCGGCGACATAGCCGACCACCCAGATCCAGCCGGGCACCTGTGGGAAGAACGACTCCAGGTAGAGACGAACGATGAGGGCGTTCACGAGCGGAAGCAGCAGGTAGTCGAGCAGCGACGACCAGCCCACCAGGAAGCCGACGTTCGGGTGGATGGTCTCCGACGCGTAGGTGTACGCGGACCCCGCCGAGGGGAATACCCTGGTCATCCGGCCGTAGCTCACGGCGGTGAAGACCATTGCGACGAGCGCGAACAGGTAGGCGGAGGGGACGACGCCGTTCGTCTCGCCGGTCACGATGCCGAAGGTGTCGAACACGGTCATCGGAGTCATGTAGCCGAGGCCGAGACCGACGATCGCCCACAGGCCGAGCGATCGTCGCAACGCGGTGGGTGCTGAAGTGGATGACACGCGAGCTCCTTTGCTGCAGGCAAGACGTGTCATCGTAAGCCCATCCGCGACGAAATCCGAATCGGTGACGGAGGATTACGGAGCAGTTCGGGTGCTTCTGCAGTGGAAACCGCATCCGTTTGCCGGATATCGACTCGGATTCAGTGGTGCGGGGAGTCGCTGTTCACACCCCTATACGCGGACGAACACGCGGCGCTAGATTCGACCTGAATCCGGCTGAATCGTGGGGTACGAAGACAGGGGTACGGCTGTGGCAAGAGAATTCCAAGGCAAGATCGAACTCGATGTGCGCGACTCGGAGGCGGACTGGGAGGCGTTCCTCCCGCCGAAGGCCAGAGAGGGGTCTCCGAACGTGCTGCTGGTGCTCTACGACGACACCGGGCAGGCGGCGTGGTCGCCGTACGGAGGGCGCATCCAGATGCCGACGATGGACAGGCTCGCCGCGGGCGGCCTGACATACTCCCAGTGGCACACGACGGCCCTGTGCTCTCCGACGCGTTCCACTCTGCTCACCGGGCGCAACCACCACGCGAACGGCTTCGCGACCATCTCAGAGTCGAGCACCGGATTCCCCGGCTACAACTCGCACATCCCGCCGTCGAACGCGACGATGGCGAACGTGCTCAGGGATGCGGGTTGGGCCACCTTCTGGGTCGGCAAGAACCACAACGTGCCGATCGACGAGTGGACGGCGGGCGCATCCAAGAAGAACTGGCCGTTGGCGCAGGGCTTCGACCGCTTCTACGGCTTCATCGGTGGAGAGACCAACAACTGGTTCCCGTCCCTCGCCGAGGACAACCACTACATCGACCAGCCCTACCTTCCCGAGCAGGGCTACCACCTGTCGAAGGACCTCGCCGACCAGGCGCTCCGGATGCTGCGCGACGTGAAGCAGACCGAGCCGGACAAGCCCTGGTACCTGTGGTTCTGCCCTGGCGCGAACCACGCACCGCACCACGCTCCGCAGGAGTACATCGACAAGTACAAGGGCGTGTTCGACGACGGCTACGAGGCCTACCGCGAGTGGGTGCTGCCCCGGATGATCGAGCGCGGCCTGCTGCCGGAGGGCACCGAGCTGACGGAGATCAACCCGATGCCGCCCGGAACGTACACCCAGACCGACGAGGTGCGGCCGTGGGCGGAGCTCGACGCCGAGGAGAAGGCGATGTTCTCCCGGATGGCGGAGGTGTACGCGGGGTTCTCCGAGTACACGGACGCGCAGGTGGGCCGCATCGTCGACTACCTGGAGGAGAGCGGCCAGCTCGAGAACACGCTCATCATCTACTGCGCGGACAACGGCGCATCCGGTGAGGGCAGCCCGAACGGGTCGGTCAACGAGGGCAAGATCTTCGGCGGCTACCCGGACGACGAGCAGCAGAACCTGACGATGGTGGACGAGCTCGGCTCGCCGAACACCTACAACCACTATCCGACCGGGTGGGCGACCGCGTTCTCGACCCCGTACCGGATGTTCAAGCGCTACACGTACCAGGGCGGTGTCTGCGATCCCCTGGTCATCCACTGGCCTGCCGGGATCACGGCGAAGGGGGAGGTGCGCAACCAGTACCACCACTCGACCGACATCGTCGCGACCATCCTGGACGTCTGCGGCGTCGAGATGCCGGACACGTACGCCGGGGTCGAGCAGCGCCCGCTGGACGGCGTGCCGATGACGTACACATTCAACGCCGAGGTCGACGGGCCGACGACGAAGGAGACGCAGTACTACGAGATGCTCGGCAGCCGCGGCATCTGGCACAAGGGATGGAAGGCTGTCGCCGAGCACGGCCCGACCAGTGGGATGAGCGGTTTCGCGAACGACACCTGGCAGCTCTTCCACACCGACGTCGACCGGTCGGAGGCGCACGATCTCGCTGCAGAGGACCCGGCCAGGCTGGAGGAGCTGAAGGCGCTGTGGCTGGAGGAGGCGAAGCGCAACTTCGTCCTTCCGCTGAACGACCTCCAGATCATCGGCAACGCCAAGGACTTCGAGACGTTCGTCGGCATGGAGTTCAAGGTGCCTGTGCCGCCGAGTGGGCAGTACACGTACTACCCCGACACGTCGGAGGTGCCGGAGCGCTCCGCGGCGAACACGCACGGCGTCTCGTACAAGGTGCTCGCCGAGGTCGACCTCACGCCGGACAGCCAGGGCGTCATCTTCGCCCACGGCTCCCGGTTCGGCGGCCACGCCATGTTCATCAAGGACGGCCGGGTGAACTACGTCTACAACTTCCTCGGCATCCCGCCGGAGGATGTGATCTCGGCGCCGGTCCCCGGGCCGGGCAAGCACATCATCGGCGTGGAGTTCACGAAGCAGAGGATGGGCGAACATCGCGAGGGCATCGGCCCGCTGGCGCTGTACATCGACGACCAGAAGGTGGGCGAACAGGAGATCCGCACGGTGCTCGGTCACTTCTCGCTCTGCGGAGAGGGCCTGTGCATCGGCTACGACAGCGGGGATGCGGTGTCGAGCCAGTACACCGGCTCCCGGTTCGAGTTCGAGGGCGGTACCATCACGAAAGTCGTCTTCGACATCGCGGACGACGCATACATCGACGTCGAGTCGCACTACGCGGCTGCGATGGCACGCGACTGAACAGGACGGAGCCCATCCGGATGCCCGAACCGACGGTGAGCGCGCATCCGACGACGATGGTGCCGATCCCCGCCGGCTCGTTCCGGATGGGCTCCGCCGAGTTCTACCCGGACGAGCAGCCGGTGCACTTGCGCACGGTGGACGCGTTCCTCCTCGACGCGCACCCGGTGACGAACGAGCAGTTCGCCGCGTTCGTCGCGGACACCGGTTACGTCACGGTGGCCGAGCGCCCGCTCGACCCCGCCGATTTCCCCGGAGCCGACCCCGCCGACCTCGTGCCGGGCGGGATGGTGTTCACGCCGACCTCAGGCCCGGTGGACCTGCGGGACTGGCGGCAGTGGTGGCGCTGGGGCGCAGGGGCGTACTGGCGCTTCCCGTTCGGCCCGGGGGAGTTCGACGCCGTCGTCTCCCGCCCCGCGCATCCCGTGGTTCAGGTGAGCTTTGAGGACGCGTCCGCATACGCGGCCTGGGCAGGCCGCCGCCTGCCGACCGAGGCCGAGTTCGAGTACGCCGCCCGCGGCGGCCTCGACGGGGCGCGCTTCTCCTGGGGAGACGACGAACGGCCTGGCGGCGCGCTGATGGTCAACCGCTGGCAGGGCAGCTTCCCGTACAGCAACACGGGAGCATCCGGTTTTGTGGGAACCTCCCCGGTGATGACGTTCCCCGCCAACGGCTACGGCCTCTTCGACACGACAGGCAACGTCTGGGAGTGGACCACCGACTACTACACGCCCCGTCACCTTCCGCCCGATTCGGCCGCGGCAGCAGTGGATGCGGGCGCCCGCCCGAGCCTCCTCGCCCCGGGCAGCGCAGAACCGGGCTCCGGCATCCCGCGCCGGGTGCTGAAAGGCGGCTCCCACCTGTGCTCGCCCGACTACTGCCTCCGCTACCGCCCCGCGGCGCGCTCCCCGGAGTCGGAGGACTCGGCGACGACGCACATCGGGTTCCGGTGTGCGTCGGACGGTTAGGGGCTACAGCAGCCCCCGCCTGAACCCTTCCGCCACCGCCGCCGCCCTGTCGCCGACGCCGAGCTTGCCGTAGACGCTGAGGAGGTGGGTCTTCACGGTCGCCTCGCTCACGTGCATCCCCACGCCCGCCTCGCGGTTGGTGGCGCCGTCGGCCACCAGGGCGAGCACCTGCAGCTCGCGCGGGGTGAGCAGGCTCGCCTCCGGGGTGCGCACGCGGTCGACCAGCCGGGATGCGACGGACGGCGCCAGCGACGAGTGACCGTTCGCTGCGGCGTGGACGGCGCGGACCAGGTCGTCGCGCGGCACGTCTTTGAGCAGGTAGCCGGTTGCTCCGGCCTCGATCGCCGGAAGCACGTCCGCGTCCGAGTCGTAGGTGGTGAGGACGACGATCCGGCTGGGCACGCCGAGGCGCCGGAGCTCGCGGATCGCGCTGACGCCGTCCGTTCCCGGCATTCGGAGATCCATGAGCACGACGTCCGGCTGCAGCGAGCGGGCGAGGCGGACCGCCTCTGCGCCGTCCGACGCCTCGCCCACGACCTCGATGTCCTGGTCGGAGGACACCATGCCGACGATGCCATCCCTCACCACGGGATGGTCGTCAACCACGAGCAGCCGCACGGGGGTCATCGGGGCACCTCTGCTCGGATGGAGGTGCCGCGGCCGGGATGCGAGTCGACGATCAGTTCGCCCGCGACGGCGGTGATGCGCTCCCGCATGGCGATGAGGCCGTAGCCGCCGCCGGGGTCTGCGGTCTCTGCCGCGCCCGCGTCGCCCGCGCTCGCGTCGCCCGCGCTCCCCGCGCCCGCGCTCCCAGCCCCGCCGAGCCGCGGCTCCGCGTCGAACCCGCGGCCGTCGTCGCGCACTTCCAGCCGCACCCCGCGCTGGTCGTGCGCGAGGGTGAGCGCGACGCTCTGCGCATCCGCGTGGCGTTCGACGTTGGCGAGGGCTTCCTGGGCTGTGCGCAGGAGCGCGACCTCCGCATCCACTGCCAGCGGGCGGGCGGCACCCGTCGTGCGCACATCCACCGGGATGCCCGTGCGCCGCGACCAGCGCCGTGCCGTCTCGCGGATGGCTTCCGGCAGCCCAGCGGCGTCGAGGGCGGCGGGCCGCAGAGCCTGCACAGAGCGTCGTGCCTCGGCGAGGCCGTCGCGGGCGAGCGCGAGGGCGGCGTCGGTGTGCCGGCCGCGGGCCGCGTCGTCTGCGGCGTGCTCTGCGGCTTGCAGTTGGGTCACGATCCCGGCGAAACCCTGCGCGAGCGTGTCGTGGATCTCCCGCGCGAGGCGTGCCCGTTCCGCTTCGGTGGCCGTCACCTCGAGCTGCTGCTGCGACAGCCGCAGCCCCCAGGAGAGCCCGCACATCGCCACGACGTTGAGCGCCACCACGAGCACCCGGCCGATCGTGCCCGCCGCGTTCTCGCTGAAGCTCGACGCCTGCGCCAGCCCCGCGACGACAGCGGTGGCACCGACCGCGACGAGTTCCCACGGCCACGGCACGAGCGAGTACGCGATCGAGAACGTGGAGATCGTGAGGAACGCGAACCAGCCCTGGTACAGCACGAGCGCCAGGTTGATCAGGATGAGGCACGGCATCAGCACCGCGATCGCCGCCGGGCGTCCGCGCCACGGCGTCGGCAGGTCGCGCAGCACAAGCACCAGCGCCGCATAGAGGACGCAGAGCGCGAGCTCCGGGACGAGGTGCCGAGGGTCGGGCCACTGCATCCCGAGTGCGAACGCGACGAGCATCGCGAGCACCAGATACGGGGCGACCGCGAGCACGGTCCGCCAGCGCGGATCGATCATAGGCAGACCCTACGCGCTCTGCGGGAAGTGCCGCCCCATGCGCGGCCGGTTGAGCAGGATCGCCGCAGGCAGCACGAGCAGTCCGCACAGCGCCTGCTCGATCCGCACCCAGTCCGGCAGGAAGCCGGGGATCGACACGATGACGATCACGGCGACCAGCACGATCGGGCTGATGATGCGGATGCGCACCCACGCGGCACGCGACCCGCGCGATGCGCTGCGTGCGATCAGCAGCATCACGACTCCGCTGGCGAACACCAGCGAGCAGCGGATCCAGACGGCGGTGTCGACGGCGATCCCCATGGCGCTCTGCGCGATGAGCACGCCGAGCATCGCCAGGCTGACCGCGGTGAACGCGGCCAGGAGAACGAGGACGGGAAGGAAGGCCGCGCGGCGGGCTGCCGCGGCCTCCGGAGGGACGGTGGACGAGGTGACGGTGTGTGCGTTTGTCATGTCTCCAGCGTCGCGAGCGGGAGCGCGCCGCGGATCAACCAGTCGGCTGGAACCGGGCGCCGATCGGTGGAGGCCCCCGTCAGCTCGTGCGAATCGTGCGGTGCCCGACCGCCGCACCGCGCGATGTGCACGACTCGTGCGCCCGCCTAGCGGCGCAGTGGGCGCAGTGCGCTCGCGGTCGTCAGCGCGAGCACCACCACCCCGATCGCCTCCACGATCACCGTCTCCGGCACGAGCGTGAAGTCCCACGACTCGGTGATGCCGAACAGCCCCACGGTCAGCGCGAGCAGCAGCGCGGCGAGGCTCGCGATCACGAAGAGCAGGCTGAGCACGGTCGCGAGCGTGAGGAGTCTGCCGCGGAAGAAGAGCATCCCGAGTGCCAGGACGATGCCGGCGATGCCGTTCAGCACGAAGAGCACGCCGAGCAGGCCGCCGACGCCGTCGAAGATCAGGAAGATGTGGATGGCGGCGATCACGAGGAGCACGATCGCGCTGATGATGCGCAGGACCCTGAGGGCCGAGCCGCTGTCGTTCATGGGTGTACCTGCTTCCGGTGGGTGCTGGTGGATGGGGACCACGGGGAGAACACGAAGTGGATGCGCCGGAGGTTCACGCGTTCATCCCCCGTATGCCGAGAGGAACCGGTTGCGGAACGCATCCATCCGCCAGACCGGCGCCGTGGGCGACGGAAGCATGGACGGCTGCCAGCCCCACGAGGAGATGCGCTGGGTGACGGCGGGGTCTTTGGCGATGATGCTCACGGGCACCTCGTGGTTGGCGCCGGCGCCGCTGACGACGCTCGCGGGCTGGTGGTCGCCGAGGACGACCATCACGAGGTTGGGGTCGTCGAATGTGGTGAGGAACGAGACCAGCGAGCCCATCGTGTATTGGATCGACTGGCCGTAGAGCTCCTGCACGTGCTGCTGGCTCTGCCAGACGGTGCTCGGCGGGAGGCCCTGCGCGGGCTGGGGGTCGTAGATCGAGCCGTCGCCGATGGCGTCCCACGGCACCGGATGCGGGAGCGGTGTCCACGGGGTGTGCGACGAGACGAAGTCGATCTCGGCCATCAGCGGGGCGTGCGGCCGGGCGAGTTCGTGCTGCTGGAAGTAGGCGAGCGTGTACTGGTCCGGCACCCTGGCATAGCTGAACTTCGGTCCCTTGTATCCCACGTTGGTCGCGTTGAGCTGCGTGCCGTAGTGGTAGAACGAGCTGCCGACCGGCCATGGCTTGGTGTCGGAGGGGACGTCGCTGATGGTGCGCCAGCCTGCGCGGCGGAAGGCGTCGCTGAGGGTGAGCCGCTGACCGGAGGTGACCTGATCGTACTTCTGCTGCGAGTCGACCCACAGGCCGGTCTGCAGGGTCGCGTGCGCGAGCCAACTGATGCCGCCGAACGTCGACGAGGTGAGGAAGGCGCTGCGTTCGGAGTACCCGTGCGACGCGAGTTGCGTGTCGCCGTGGCGGAGCACCGCATCCACCCCGGAGGAGAACGGTGTGCCCTGCACCGCCACCTGCCCGTAGCTCTCCACGAACGCGATGATGACGTCCTTCCCTTTCAGCCCGGTGAGCAGATCGGATGCGGGGAGTTGCGCATACGGGTCCGTCGCGCCCGCCCGGTCGAACGCGGCCTGGTCGCGCTCCGCGGCGGCGGCCTGGTCGACCTTCGCGGCGGTCTCGGAGAGTGTGTCGGCTGCGGCCACCGGCTGGCCGGGCACGAGCTGGGCGCCGACGAGCGCGAGCGCGAGCCAGCCCGCGGCGACGGCGGAGGCGCCGATCAGGGTGGGCGCTCGACGCCGTCCGAGGACGGCGGCCAGGTGCAGGAGCGACGCCGCGACGGCGACGGTCGCTGCGATGGCGGCGATGCCGAACAGCACGACCAGGAGCACAGCGAGGACGGGACCGGTGGAGTCGCTCACCACCCCGTAGCCGTCGGACAGCTCCGGCCAGCCGGTCACCACGTCGAACGTGCGGCCGACCGTGGTGGTGAACGCGCGGTCGAGGGCGGCGCCGAGGATCGAGAGCACGACGAGTGTCGCGGTGAGCACGGCGACGATCCGGCGGGCAGCGCGCCAGGGGAGGAGGACGAGCACCACCAGGGCGACCACGGCATCGAGGGGGATGCGCAGGAGCGCGAGCGGCGACCAGGATGCGATCAGCCCGGGAGCGAGGGATGCGATGAACAGGGTGATGGCGGAGAGGACCGTCCTGGTCGTCGCGGTGCGACGGCGCGGGCGGGGCATCATCGCCTCCCCGGAGTTGCAGACACGACCTCGGCCGCCCGGTCCGCCCGCGCGGATTGCTCGAACCGGCTGGACAGCGCATACCGCAGCAGCACCACGTCCCCGATCGTGCGCGTCTCCGCCAGGGCCGCTCTGCGCTCTCCGGTCCACGGGAACAGGGCGTCGCCGACGAACCGCGGCGCGCGCCTGTCGCCGACGAAGACGGGTGCGATCGCGAGCTGCAGTTCGTCGGCCAGCTCGTCAGCGAGGAACTGCGTGAGCGTCGTCCCCCCGCCTTCGACCATGAGCCGCAGCACGCCGCGGTCGCGGAGGTCGGACAGCAGGTCGGCCATCCGCACCTCGTCGCCCAGGGCGACGACGTGGGCCGCGCTGCCCAGCCGTCTCCGGATGCGCCGCTCCTCCCCGCGCGGGCAGTAGACGAGCTTGGTCGTGTCTCCTTCGGTGAAGAAGGCCGAGCGGGGGTCGAGGTCGCCGGAGGCGGTGACGGTCACCTTCCACGGCGAATGCCAGAGCCCCGACTCCGTGCGCCGACCCTGGCGCGCCGCACTGCGGACGAGCAGCCGCGGGTTGTCGAGGCGGATCGTGCGCGCGCCGACCAGGATCGCGTCGCTGTCCGCCCGCACCTGGTCGACCCGGTCGAAGTCCTCCGCGTTGGAGAGGGCGAGCCTCGGTGGACGCGCCGTGTCGAGGTACCCGTCGAGAGAGACGGCGCAGCTCAGAGTGACGTACGGGGTGGCTGTCACGGTCGTTTCCTCCTCTGGACGATGGCGGCGAGCGCGACCGCGAACACGCCGGGCACCAGCGAGACGATCGCGAGCACGCCGAACAGCGTGGCCGCGGAGACCCCGGCCGCTGTGCCGAATCCGGCGACGGCGAACGCCCAGCCCGCGGCCCCCTCGCGGGGACCCCATCCGCCGAGGTTGAGCGGGATGGCCGCCGCGAGCAGCACGACGACCGCGAGCGTGAGCATCCGCAGCGGAGGCACATCGGCGCCGACCGCCGCTGTGGCGATGGCGAACGTGATGATGTGGCAGCAGCAGACGACGATGGATGCGCCCACCGCCTGCGCGGCTGCCCACGGCGACCCGAGGCCGACACGAAGCTCCGCCGCTTCCCGCCGGAGCACATTCCGCACTCTGGCGCTCGCGACGGCAGCGATGGCGGCGGCCATCAGGAGCACGGCGGCTCCGATGCCGAGCGCGGGCAGGACGACGCCGCCGAACGCCGCGCCGCCGAACGCCGCGCCGCCGAATCCCGCGCCCCCGGCGACGATCACCAGCAGGGTGATCACGACCTGCACCGCCTGACCGACCGTGCGCTCCACCGCGACGGCGCGTGCCGCCATGCCGAGGCTCTCCGCGCTGCGGCCGTGGTCGACGGCCCTGTGCACGTCGCCGACCACCCCGCCGGGCAGCACGGTGTTGAGGAACTGCGACCGATAGTACATTCCGACGGCACGCGTCCACGGCAGGCCGACGCCCAGGCGGCGCGCGATCACAACCCACCGCCAGGCCGCCGCCGCCGTCGCCACGGCGGCGAGCACGATCGCCGCCCCCACCGTTGCCACGTCGAGGCTCTGCAGGCCGTGCAGGAACGGTCCGGTGCCGACGTGCGCGACGATGGCGGCGAGCACGCCCGCTCCCACGATCGCGCGGGTGGTCACGCCGAACCACCGCGAGCGCACGACGGCCGGCACGGGCGCGCGCCACCGTCCGCCGACCGGGCGACGCCGTGGCGCTGGCGCGGATGCGGGCGCGACCGCGGATGCGACGATCTCAGCCATCAGCGTGGCCACGCCAGCACATCGAGGTGGTAGACCACGGCGGAGAGCTCGCCGCGGTCGAGCTGCTCGTGCCGCGACGCCCGGTAACCGGCCAGCGCGTCGCCGAGTTCGGGGGACTGCTCCGCCGCAGCGTCGACCCAGCCGTCGAACCACTCGCGCAGGAGCTGCGGCTCGCTGTCGTCGAGGCGCCAGCTCGTGCGGGCCTGCCGCACGTTCCAGCCCGCCTGCTCGAACAGGCCGCGCACGATCGGACCGCCGTAGCGTCCGAGGAGCCTCCTGCCGTGCACCTCCCGGCGCTGGTGCGCATTGAAGGCGTCGCTCGCGCGCTTGTCCAGCGCATCCCAGGGCCGCAGCTCGACCTCGCCGGTCACGCTGAGCGAGACGAACGCCGGCGCTCCCACCCGGATGCACGCATCCACGATGGCGTGCGCCTCCGCCGCGGTGAGCACGTCGAGCAGCGCGGAGGCCGTCACCAGGGAGGCCCCGCGGAGGTCGTCGGCGCCGAGGCGGTCGAGCTCCCCGACCCTGGTGCGGATGCGCACGGGGCGGTCGTCGCGGTCGAGCGGGGGAGGCGCGTCGAGCGCGCGGTCGGTGAGGTTCGCGTTCCAGTCGTGGAGCACCCAGGTCTGGCCGCCGGGCAGCAGGGGAGCGAGCCAGCGCATCATCGAGCCGGTGCCGCTGCCGAGATCGTGCACCGTGTGCGGGCCGTCGCCGAGCAGCGGAGGGATGGCCAGTGCGAGGTCTCCGGAACGCGCCCGCCCGTCCTCGGCCTCGCGGAGTGCCAGCCAGTCGCTGCTGACGTCGAGGATGTCGCTCACGATCGCACCTCCGCTCCTGTCCTCGCGGGCGGCACAGGAGCATGGGCCGCCGCCGAGAGCGCAGCCGCCACCGCCTGCGTGGCGGCGGCCCAGCTCGGTTGCGAGCCCCGCGCATCCATCGCAGCCGCGCGCAACCCCTGTCGTCGCGCAGGGTCCGCCCACCACTGGCGCAGCACGAGCCCCAGCGCCCACGGGTCGTCCGGCGGCACGATCATCGCGGCACGGCCGTCCCCGACGGCCTCGGAGATGCCTCCGACCCCGGTCGTCAGCACCGGGATGCCGTGTGCCAGGGCATCGGCCACCGCCATCCCGTAGCTCTCGCTGCGGGACGGCAGCACCGCCAGGTCGGCCGCGGCGTACGTCTCCCTGAGCGCGCGGCCGGTGAGCACGCCGCGGAACGCGACCCGGTCGGCGATCCCGCCCGCGACGGCCACAGCCCGCACGGCGGCAGCGAACTCCGGCTCCGTCGCGAGCGACCCGGCGAACGTGCACGACCAGCCGTCGATGTCGGCCGCACCGGCGAGCGCCGTCACCAGCAGGTCCTGTCCCTTGTGCGCTGCGACGGCGGCGACGCAGAGCAGCCGGGAGCCGGATGCGGACGGCACGGTGGCGTCCGCGGCGTCGGTTCCCGGGTGGGCGACCACGATCCTCCGCGGGTCGGCCGCGTCCTGCGCGATGAGTTCGGCGCGCGTCCACCTGCTCGTCGCGATGATGCACACCGCCGATCGCAGGGCGTCGCGTTCGTCGTCGCCGAGCTCTGCAGCGACCATGTGGGCGAGCACGAGCATCCGGAGGCGGTGGCGGTGCGCGACGATCGCGGCCGGTTCGCGGCCGACGAGCAGGCCGTCGATCAGTACCGCGGCGTCGTCAGGGAGCCGCCCGAGCGTGTGCGCCAGGCTGCCGTCGGTCTGCGCGACCGGGAGGGTTCTGATGTCCCAGCCATCTGCGAGCAGCGCATCGCGGACGCGCCTGTCGTAGACGTTCCCTCCGCTCACGCGCTCCGGGTCGTCGAGAGCGTCAGGGACCGCGAAGAATGCGGGCGCGCTCACAGCGGCCTCGAATAGCTCGCCCACGCGATGTGGGACTCGTGCAGGGTGACGGAGACGGAGGCGATGCTGTTCGTGCCGAGCCCGCCGTCGGCCGCGCGGGCGGCGAGCCGGTCGGCGATGACGCGGCAGAGTACCTCCGTGGTGGTGTTCGTCCCGGCGAACTCCGGCTCGTCGTCGAGGTTGCGGTAGGTGAGCGAGCCGGTGATCTCGCCGAGCGCAGCGGTCGCCAGGCCGATGTCGACCACGATGCCGTCCGCATCCACGTCGTCGGCGCCGAACGTGGCGTCCACGACGAACGTGGCGCCGTGCAGCCGCTGGGCGGGGCCGAACACCTCGCCGGTGAAGCTGTGCGCGATCATCAGGTGGTCCCGCACGGTCACGGTGTATGGCATCAGGCGTCCGTCCAGTCGATGGTGTGGCAGATGTCGGCGGTGCGACCCTCGGCGAGCGCGGCCAGCACCTGGGGGAGCTCCCGCCACGACGATGCGGAGGTGAGCAGTGCGTCGAACGCCGGGTCGCGCAGGAGGTCGAGGGCGAGCGTCAGCCGGTCGCGGGTGGTTCGCCTGGCTCGCCGTCGAAGGGCGACCGCTCCCACCTGGCTCGACCGGATGGTGAGGCGCCTGACGTGGAAGTCGGCGCCGAGTGTGAGGGTGACCGGGCGGTCTCCGTACCAGCTCGCCTCGATCACCTCGCCGTCGTCGACGACGGTCTCCAGGGCGAGCCGCAGCCCCGCCTCCGACCCGCTCGCGTTGACGACCAGGTCGCGGTCGCGCGGAGCGTCCTCCGGCAGGGCGAAGCCGACTCCGAGCCGTTCTGCGACGGCGCGCCGCGACGGGTCGGCGTCCACCAGCACGACCTCGACGCCGGGGATGCGCTGGGCGAGCCTGGCGACGCTGCAGCCGATCATTCCGGCGCCCACCACCGTGATCCTGTCGCCCAGCAGCGGCGCCGCATCCCACAGCACGTTCACCGCGGTCTCGACGGCGCCGGCGAGCACCGCCCTCCTGGCGGGCACGCCCTCGGGTACGGGCACGACCGCATCGGCCGGCACCACGAACGCCGACTGGTGCGGGAACAGCGTGAACACCAGGCGGCCCCGGAGGCCGGACGGTCCGTGCTCCACGGTGCCGACGTTCAGGTAGCCGTACTTCACCGGCCACGGGAAGTCGCCGTCCTGGAGCGGGGCGCGCATCCTGTCGTACTCACTCACCGGCACGTGGCCGCCGAACACCGTCGACTCGGTGCCCTTGCTCACGGCGGTGTGCAGCGTGCGCACGAGCACGTCGCCGTCGCCTGGCTCTGCGACGGGCTCGCTCCGCAGCGACCCGGAGCCAGGACGTTCGGTCCAGAATGCGGTTGCCTCCACCACGTCCCCTCCTCGATGAACCATCTGTGCGCGCGTGGCGTGTTAACGAACAGGTGCCATACAGGGAAGACACGAGGCGCACGTGAAAAGGGTTCAACGAGTCGCAGCCGGATGGGTAGCAGCCGGATGGGCCGTGCTCGGCGCGGTGCTCGCGCTCGTCGCCTGCGCCGTCGCCGACGCGATCACGCCGCTCCCGGCGCTGGGATGGATCGCCACCGCGACCTACCTGGTCGTCTCGAACGCGCTGCTCATCGCCGGGCTCCGGCGGCGCGGCGCCTCCCGCTTCGGCGAGGCGAACATCGTCACCTCGCTCCGCTCGTCGCTCGTCGGCGCGGTCACCGGCCTCGTCGTCGCGTCGGCCTTCGCCGCAATCCCCGTCTGGCTGCTCATCGCGCTGGTGGTGCCCGCTCTCGCGCTCGACGCTGTGGACGGCTGGGTCGCCCGCAGCACGGGATCGGCGAGCGAACTCGGCGCCCGCTTCGACATGGAGGTGGATGCGTTCCTCCTGCTGGTGCTCAGCGCATACGTCGCGGGAAGCCTGGGGCTCTGGGTGCTCGCGATCGGCGCCATGCGCTACCTCTTCGTGATGGTCGGCTGGGCCGTCCCGTGGATGCGCAGGCAGCTTCCATACCGCTACTGGCGCAAGGTGGTGACAGCGGCGGCGGGGATCGCCCTGGCGCTCGCCGCCTCCGGGCTGCTGCCGGGAGTGGATGCGGTGCTCGTCGGGGCGTCGCTGCTCCTGTTGCTGGAGTCGTTCGGTCGCGACGTGCTGTGGTTGATCGGGCGGGCAGAGCTCAGGCCCCGCGTGAGCGGCGCAGGCGAGCGCGACTGGTCGCATCGAGGGGGATGACGCCGACGCCTCGTGCGCCTCGTGAGAAGACGACCCAGCGCTGGTGGTCCGCGGTCTCCAGCACCCACTGCTGACCGGAGCGCGGGTCGCGGGTCCAGGCGCGGGAGAGGGCGTCGCGGGCCTTTCCGGTGGCGGAGGTCCAGGCCGCGAGGAGTTCGCCTGGCACCGCAGCCACGATCGCGGCCTCGCCTTCGAGCAGCCGGGGCTGTGGATGCGCGCGCTGGCCGGGCCGGACGGGGCGTGCTGCCGGGGCCGCCGGGCGCTCGTGCCCTGGCGGCTCCGGGAGCGAGGGCTCCTCCGTCGTCTCCGCGTCCGTTTCCTGCGGCGCCTCCTCCTCCGGCCTCTCCTCTTCCTCCTCCTCCGGCGCAGCGAGCGCGGTGGCGAGCTGCTCGTGGAGGTCGGCGATCTGGTCGAGGACCTTGTCGGTGTCGCGGGCTGTCAGCAGGTAGATCATGACCGCGAAGAACAGCGCCCACAGCGTCGCGATGAGGGAGACGATCGTGGTCGCGTCGCCGTCTCCGTCGATCAGGACGACAGCCACGGTCACCACCGCTCCCGCGGCGAACGTCACGGCCGTCACGCGGCCGGGGAACTTCGCGAGGTGGTCGAGGAACCAGTGGTAGAGACGGCTCGTCGTGGACGCCCGGCCGTCGGTGACGACGATTTCGTCGTCGGTGGGGACAGTCATGGCACGACGCTACTCGGGATCGCAACACCAAACACTTTGATGCTTGACAGTTAGAACTCAAACAGTTAGAGTTCTGATCATGGAAGCACCAGACAGCATGTTCGAGAGCAGCCTCCAGTTGGTCAGGTGGATCGGCTGGGCGCAGCGTCAGGCCGGCGATGAGTGGATTCGCGCACGCGAGCTCACCCACGAGCAGGCCTTCGCGCTCGGCTTTCTCGAACAGAACCCCGGTGCCATCCAGCGCGACATCGCGCAGTTGACCCGCACGAGTGCGGCAAGCGTCTCGAGCCTTCTGCAGGGGCTCGAGAAGCGTGGTCTCATCGAGCGCCGCACCGAGAACGGCAATGAGCGCAGCAAGCGCGTCTACGCCACGGCAGAGGGCGCCGCCCTCATCGCCGGTTTCGAGGAGGCCATGGCCGCCGCCGACGAGACCATCCTCGCCCCGCTGGACGAGGACGAGCGGGCAACGCTGTTCGCCCTGCTCACCAAGATCACCTCCGTCCTGCCCCGCCCCACCCGGTAACCCCGGCACGCCGCCCGGCAGCATCCCCTCTTCCCACCGTCGCTCCGACGTCTCGTCGGCGCGCGCTCCACCCTGCCCGGAAAGGAGCAGTCATGAACACCACGACTCCCGAAACCACCGCCGACGCTGTCGGCAGCAACCGCTGGTACCTCTCCTCGGCGCCCATCGTCCGCGCCCTCGTGCACCTGTGCGTGCCGATGGCGGCGGCGATGATCGTCGGCGCCGTCTACAACGTCATCAACGCGGGCTTCATCGGCTCGCTCCACGACAACGCGCTCCTCGCCGCCGTCACCTTCGGCACGCCCATCCTGGGTCTCGTCATGGCGGTCGGCGGCGTGTTCGGCGTCGGCGGCGGTGCCCTCATCTCGCGGCTGCTCGGCGCGGCAGAGCACGAGCCGGAGAAGGCGGCCCAGATCAAGCACGTCTCGTCGTTCGCCGTCTGGGGCGCCGTGATCGCCGGGGTGGTCCTCGGCGCCGTCGGCCTGCTCCTGCTGAACCCGCTGGTGACCCTGCTCGGCGCGGATGCGTCAGCGGTCCCCGCGACCAGCGCATACGTCGCCGTCATGCTCGCCTTCGTGCCCGTGCTCGCCGCGGCGTTCTGTCTTGAGCAACTGGTCAGGGCGGAGGGCGCATCCCGTCAGGTCATGATCGGCCTCATCGGCTCCACGATCGCGAACCTCCTCTTCGATGTGCTGTTCATCCTGATGCTGCACTGGGGCGTCGCGGGCGCCGCGCTCGCGATGGGCCTGTCGAACCTCGGCGTCGTGATCTACTTCGTCGTCTGGCTGCAGCGCAACAGTGAGAACGTCAGCCTCGCGCCGCGCTGGTTCACCCTGTCGCCGTCCGTGCTGAAGCCGGTCTTCGGTGTCGGTGTCGGCGAACTGCTGCAGGCGTCGTTCCTGATCGTGACCTCGCTGGTGCTCAACAACCTGGCCGCGGCGTACGGCGACGGCCCGCTGGCCGCGATGGGCGTCGCGGTGCGGATCGCGCAGGTTCCCGAGTTCCTCCTGATGGGCGTCACGCTCGGCGTTCTCCCGCTGCTCGCCTATGCGTACGGCAAGGGCGACAGGGCGCGCCTGTTCTCGGCGCTCCGCGCATCCGGGGTCGTGGTCGGCGGCGTCGGGGTGCTGTTCTCGGTGCTCGTCTTCGTCTTCCGCGACCAGGTGTTCACAGCGTTCGTGCCCGACCGCGCGGTCCTGGCGATCGGGGTGAGCATCCTCACGGCGCAGCTCGTGGCGATGATCGCGAACGGCTTCGCCGGTCTGATCACCTCGCTTTTCCAGGCGACGGGCAAGGCGCTGGCTGCGACCGTGATGTCCGTGACGCAGGGCGTGCTGTTCATCCCGATCGTGCTGCTCGGCAACCTCTGGTTCGGCCTGCCTGGGATCATCTGGGCGCTGACGGTCACCGAGGGCATCGTGTTCCTCGTCGGGATCGTGCTCTGGCTGGCCTACCGTCGCTCGATCGACCGCGGCCTCTCCGACGGCAGCGCAGAGCGGGCGGATACGGCGCTGGAGCTCGCCGCCGGCTGAGTCGGCTGGGCCACCTGAGTCGGCCGGGCCACCTGAGTCGTCTGGGCCACCTGAATCGTCTGGCCGAGCGGGTGGGTCGGCGCCTCAGCGACCGCCACCTGCTCGGCCTCCGTCCTCTCCGAGCGCACGAACCCGATCCCCACCAGGATCAGTGCGCCACCGATGAACTGCAGCAGTCCCAGGCTCTCGCCGAGCAGCAGCCAGGCGTAGAACGTCGCCGCCACCACTTCGAGCAGGCCGGTGAACGACGCCAGACGGGAACCGAGAATCTCGGTGGCCGTGATGCTGGCGGCGTACGCGATGGCCGTGGCGAAGACCCCGATCACCAGGATGGGGATCCACCACGGCGTCTGCTGGCCGAACAACTGCACGGGGGAGAAGCTCACCTGGAACGGCACGAGGCCCGTCGCGCCGACAGCCCCGAGGGCGACGCCGCCGATCAGCAGCCCGGTCGATGCGAGGGCCACAGGCGGAAGCCCGTCGCTCGGACGCGCGGCGATCAGGTAGAAGGCCGCGCAGCCGACCATCGCGGCGATGGCGAGCGCCAGGCCGAGAGGGTCGATGCCGCCGGAGCCGTCCGGCGAGACCACCATGACAAGTCCGCTGACGGCCACGATCGAGCCGATGATGACCACCGCTTTCGGCGCCCGCCTGGTCCGCGCCCAGGCGAGAGCGACCAGCAGGAGGGGCGCGATGTACTCGATCAGGATCGCGGTGCTGACCGGGATGCGCTGGATGGCGGCGAAGTAGAGCAGTTGCGTCGCGGCCACGCCCACCAGCCCCATCCCGAGCACCCGCCAGCGTCCGCGCCAGAGTGCGGACCAGCGCCCGCGCAGCAGCAGGACCGCGACGGGCGCGAGCACGATGCCACCGGTCAGTGCGCGCACCGTGACGGCGGCGGCCGGGCTCCAGCCGGACTCGAGCAGCGGTTTCACGAACGCGCCGGACAGTCCGAAGGTGGCCGCGGAGATGACGGCGATGAGAAGTCCGAGCGAGGTCTGGCTGCGCTTCATGGCGAATCCTGGTCAGGGTCTAGATGGATGATGCTCCTGACGCTAGTCTTGTCGCGAATAAGGAGTCAACTTGCATTTTGCCCCTGACACCGAGGATGCTCTGGTCTTCGCCGTCGCCCTCTGCAACACGGTGCCGAGCGCATCCCGCAGCGGAGAGGACGAGCTGGCGACCGCCGACCAGGTCGCCGACTTCGTGATCGCCCAGCAGTACTCCGGCCGCATCGACAGGAACGCCGCCGAACTGCGCGAGGTCCACGAGACCCGCGAGCGCCTCCGCCGCACCTGGTCGCTCTCCCGCGACGACGCGGCGGCCGAGGTCAACGCCATGCTCGCCGACGCGAACGCGCGCCCGTACCTGATGCGCCACGACGGCTTCGACTGGCACCTGCACGCCACCGCACAGGATGCGCCCCTCGCTGAACGCATCAGGGTCGAGGTCGCGCTCGCCCTCGTCGACGTCATCCGCTCCGGCGAGACGGGCCGCCTCCGCGTCTGCGCCGCCGACGACTGCACCGGCCTGCTGCTCGACCTGTCCCGCAACGGCTCGAAGCGCTTCTGCAGTGTGCGCTGCGGCAACCGGATGAACATGGTCGCGTTCCGCAGGCGGCAGGAAGAGTAGCGGCCTGCGTCGCCGGGCGCGTCGTTGAAATTCGACATTGTAATTTCAGAGCCCTGACCGATAGCGTTTAGCGAATGGTGCAACGGGCAAATCGTAGAGTCACAGCGCTGCTCACCGCCATCGCGATTGCCGTCGGCGTCAGCGTCGGCCTCAGTGGTTGCTCGCTGTTCGGAGTAGGTAAGGCGAAACAGATGCAGACCGATTTGGCGAATCAGCGAAAAGTCGCGGTGAAGTTCGTGGAGGAATATCCCAATCCCGCACTGGAGGTGATCGAGTACACCGACAGGGGGAGCGTCGACGGCTCTGGTTCGTGGGGAGCGAATGCGATCGTCACCGTTGCGGGAAGAAAGTACAACGAAATCCTCGGGACTTTCATGTCAATCGGAGACGGCTTGCCTTCGATAGCACCGGATGCGCCTGGCGCGACAGGGGTGACTGTGATTTACAGCGATGGCACGTCAGAGGTGTTCCAGTGACTACAGAGGAAGACTTCGCGCGCATCGCAAAGGCCGCATATGACGTAGACCCCTTGTGGAGGAAACCTCCGGCAGCGAAGGGAGCAGAATTTCCTGCCGGAGATCCGCGGTACGTGGTGATCTCTGATCCGGTCAGTGATCCAGTGACCGGTCTCCAGGCCATCGCCGTCGCGCCGCTTGTCGATGGGCTTCCCGACTTCTCGCACGTGTGTGTGTCGTTCGCGGGGACGAATCCGGGGCACCATGCGGACATCAGCGCGGATGCGCAGATTGTGATCGGTGGGGAGACCGCCACCGCGACGCAGGCAGGTCAGGCTCTGGCCTACGCCGAGAGCATCCGAGCAGAGGTGCGGGAGCAGTATCCCGATGCGACGTTCTCCACGGTCGGGCACTCGCTGGGCGGTTATCTCGCACTGTACGTCGCGGGAGAACTGCACTGGTCAGCGACGACGTTCAACGCACCCGATCCGTGGGACGCGATGTCCCGCGAATCGCAGAACTGGCTGCGGGAACAGATTGCCGCGGGCACCAACCCGTTCCGCAACTTCGTGAATGAGTGGGATGTGATCGGCAACGTCCGTGGCAACGGGACTGGTGCGGCCAGCTACGTGTCGGGCGAACGCGGACTGGCCGCCATGGACTATCACAACCTTGAAACGGGTTTCCACTTCGACGCGGACGGCGCCATCACCGGCGCGGGCGTCGACGGACGCTCCACGTTCGAGATCACAGAGAACCTGTTGGGTGCGCTTCCGGAGAGCGTACGCGCGGCCCCCGCCGCCGCACTCGCAGGACTCCTGACGGTGGTGCAGAATCCGGCTGTCGGCGCATCGGTCGGGCGGTCCGTGTCCGCCCTCCTGGTGGCGGTGGACACGATGGCGGCGACGGCACTTGCGGCCACGATCCTCAGAACGGACGAACTGCTGACGAAGGTGAAGGAGACGAACAGCGGGCTGATTCCGCGCATGCAGCTTGACCTCGACGAGGCCAAGCGCACAGCACTCGACCTCCCGTACATCACCGAGGCGGACATCGAGAACTGCGTGGCAACCCACCGGCTCGGTGTGTACGAGAACATCGACGAGGACGCCGTCGACGCCGTGAACCGGCGAATCGACGACCACATCGACACCGTGCACAAACTCTTCGAAGGTATCAGCGCAGCCGTTCTCAACGCCGCCGACCAGGACGAGCAGTGGGCGTCGATCTACGGCCAAACCTCCATGAAAGGGAAATGACGCGTGCCCGACTACGTCTCGAACCACGCCGACCTCGCGTACCGGAACCTGGCAGAGCTGATCGAAGGGGTCGGCAAAGGGTTCGAGGACGCGACGGACGACGCCATGAGCTACATCGACGCTTTCGTGCACGAGGCAGCGGTCCAGCTCTTGAACGCGATGCTCCCGCCGATCGTTCACGGAAACAACGCCGTCACGCGGTCCACCCGATGGGTCGCCACAGAAGCGACCACTGTCGAGCTCGCTCTCAATTTGGGCGGAGCCACCGTCAGCAACACCACCCTCGCAGGTTTGGTCGCCGAACAGGTCGAACGCGGAATCACGCGCATCACCTCGGACCTCGATTACACGCACGGAGTGAACAGCATCACCTAGCCGGCGGAGATCCTTCGTGCCCGTGCCTCACGACGAAGCGAGCCCCAGCTCCCGCCGCCAGTGCGCCAGGAACTCCGCCCCCGCGTCGTCGTGGATCGCGTCGCCGATGGTGATCACGTCGTACGGCCGGTCCAGGATGCCGTCGGCCGGCCGAACATCCACGTGGGCAACGTCGAAGCCGGCGTCGTGCACGTAGTCGGCCATCTTGTAGTCGCTGCGGGAGTCGCCGATCGACCGCCAGCGGCGGGGCAGCGGGCCGAGCCCTGCGAAGTAGTCGATGGCGCGCTGGGCGCCGCGGTCCTTGTCGAGCAGCACCGACTCGATGTCGGTGGAGATGATCGTCTGGTCGATGCGGAACGGCAGCTCGCCCTGCGCATCCTGCGCCGTGCGCTCGCCATAGCTGAGGCCGATGCCGAGGCCGGTGAGCAGCTCGAACGCGTCGTCCTGGAAGCGGGCCTGCGCGTCGGCGTATGTGTCCGCATCCACGTCGGTGCGCTGCTCGACGGAGATCATGGCGCGCTTCGTCTCGTCGAAGAACATGGTGTCTGCGTAGCGTTCGCGCACCAGATTCCGGATGCCATCCACCGCGTCCGCCGCGAACGCCACGGACTCGTCGACGGTGACCTCGCCCATCCCGTCCCCGGTGATGGCGGCCCACGCGCCGCCCTTCTCGAATACGCCGAACATCCGCGCGCCGTGCTCCTCCAGGGCGTCACCGAGACCGGCCTCCCGCAGCGGCCTGACCACCTGGTGCCGGATGAAGTCCCCGGAGCGACCCGTGATGAACGCGATCGGCACCCCGGCGGCGGTCATCGCGACGAGGTCGGTGACGATGCTCCGGATGTTGATGGTCCTGGTGATCGGGCTGGCGATGGGCCCGTCGACGTCGAAGAGGAGTCCGAGATTGTGCACACCCTATTGTCGCCGACCGCGCCCACCGACGCGGCGGAGGCCGCTCTCCAGGTCTTGCGGTTCAAGCTCAACCTGGTTGCCGACCAAGGATCGGTTCGAGTTCCGCGAGCCGTTGAAGGAGGGGGCCACTACCGGCACCCTGCAAGCGAACGGTCCAAAAGGATCGAAGCAACCAACGCGATGCAATCAAAGCCGGAACGTCATCCGAGCTCAATAGTTCGCTGACCAATTTCGGTCCGAAGTTTGTAGGCAGCGATCGTTGCTGCGGGTGCTCAAGGAATTCGGCCACCTCGTGTGAAACGTCAGTGGCTCCGCCGTACTCGAAATCGACGAGAGCTACTGTGACTCCGTCCCACAAAATGTTGTCGAGCGCCGGGTCGCCCCTGCCAATGCACGGGCGACGAAAGTCCGGCGAAAGGAGGTCGACGATCCCCAATCGTTCGGCGCCTCTGCGCCATACGGATGCGATATCCGCCCCGACCGAATCGAGGATCATCAGGTTGACGCGTTCGTACATGCTCTGAGCCGACCAGGGCACCTCAAGGAGTCCAGCGCTTCGAACGTCCACCGAGTACAGCGTGTCAAGCACCTCGAGGATCTGAGTCGCAACGCCGTCGTTCACGTCCGGCCCGACGAGCGGTTTGCCGGGGAGCTTCGACATCAGCAAACCGGCGTCGGATTTTGACGCAGCCAACAGACGAGGAGCATTGTGGGGCATCCAGTTCTGCAGGACAGCGAGCATTGCGGCCTCGCGAGAGAAGTTCTCGATTCGCTGGGGACTGTAGAGCTTGATGCACAAAGGCTCCGCGGCACCGAGAACGTCGAAGACGCTGTTGTTCCGGCCCCCAGCGAGCTGGGAACCGAGACAGAGATCCTCGGTGATGTGGGCTAGTTGCTGCAGTCGGTCGAGCACGCCCCGAGCGCCGCTCGCGTTGTGCGCCATCCGCAGACTCCTCTCGTTGCGCCATATCGCGCGAGACACAACGTTCTTCATCGGCACCTGCGACGATCGGCTCGGACGGTTCTGCTGCGGTCCGCGCCTTGGACGGAACGGCGGGTGCGTCCTCGCCCCTGGCAACAACCGTCGGCGGCGGTCAGTGCTTCAGGTCGTTGCGCAGCCCGTCCAGGATGTGGTCGAGCGACGCACGTTTCTGATCGGTGTCGACCACGCTCGACGGGATGGTCAGCTCCAGTCCTGACCCGTAGGTGGCCTTCAGCCGGAACTTGCCGGGCCACTCGCTGAACTCGGTCGGGTCGAACGCCGGGATTCCACCGCCGATCTCGAGGCGCACCAGATCGGCCCTGCGCTGCAGTTTCGTCGACACCGACGCCTCGCCGACCGCGCCTCCTCGTGCTTCGCCGACCGCGATCGTGTCCGGTGTGAACGCGCCGACCCGGAAGGTGAACCCCAGTTCCGACTGTTCGAGAGCGGCGCCGAGGTAGACGATCTGGTCGTCGCCGATGGCGAGTGTCAGCCCGGTGAGCAGCCGTCCATACCAGCTCGGTCGTGCCTCGAGCATCGCCTCCAGCCCGGTCTCCCCGGAGATGAGGCGGTGCAAAACGTCTCTGGTGTCCTCGAGTGTTGCCATGCAAGCAGCGTACGCCGAGCTGGGCCGCTCCCCAATGGATGCACGGGCACGGCATCCGGGCGGGGTCGGCTACTGGAGCGCCGACGTCAGCCGCGCCGCGTTGTCCGCGACGCGTTCGAGCACGGGTCGGGCCCGCCACTCGGCCAGCGTGAGCTCGCGGCTCTGTGTGCGGTAGTGGTCTTCGACCTCGCGCAGCCTGTCCACCGCATCCCTCCCGTGGATGAGCACCGACACCTCCATGTTGAGGCTGAACGAGCGGATGTCCATGTTGCTCGATCCGACGATGGCCACGTCGTCGTCGATGGAGAAGTGCTTCGAGTGCAGCACGGTGGGGGTGCGGTAGAGGAACACCCGGACGCCTGCGCGCAGCAGCGCCTCATAGTACGAGCGCTGCGCGTGGTAGACGAGCGCCTGGTCGCCGACCTCCGACGCGAACAGCTCCACCTGCACGCCGCGTGCCACCGCTGTGGCGAGCGCGAGCATGATGGACTCCTCCGGCACGAAGTACGGGCTTGTGATGCTGATGCGCCGCTCCGCCTTGTGCAGCAGGGCGGCGAACAGCTTGAGGTTGTTCTCGGCGTCGAAGCTGGGCCCGCTCGGCAGCACTTGCACGTCGAAGCGGTCGGCTCCGGATGCGACGGTCACCGGTGACTCGTCGAGCGGCAGCAGTTCCCCGCTCTCGCTGAACCAGTCGGTGACGAACACGGCGTCGAGCTCCCGCACGGCCGGGCCGTCCAGCCGGACCATGAGCTCAAGCCAGTGCAGCCCACGCGCGACGTTCTTCCTCTTGTTGTAGCTGGCGTCGACCAGGTTCTGCGAACCGGTGAACCCGACTCGCCCGTCCACGACGACGAGCTTGCGATGGTTGCGGAGGTCGGGACGCTGCCACTGTCCGCGCAGGGGACGGAGGGGGAGCATCCCGTGCCAGTGGATGCGGTGGGCGGCCAGGAACCGCATGGTCGTCTTCCTGCCGGGGTTGAGGAACCCCGCGAGGTGGTCGGACAGCACGCGCACGTCCACGCCGCGCGCTGCCGCGCGAGCGAGCGCGTCGAAGAACGGCGCGGTCGTGTCGTCGCGGACGAGGATGTAGAACTCGACGTGCACGAACCGCTCCGCGGCGTCGATGTCGGCGATCATCGCATCGAACGACCCGGTGTAGTCCTCGATGAACTCGACCGTGTTCCCTCCGACCATCGGCAGCGCGCCGAGCCGTTCCGTCATGGCGACGACGCCGGGCAGCCACGCCGGCCACTGTTCTCGATGGCCGACCGCTGCCAGGCTCGGCACGCGCTCGCGCATCCGACCGGTGACGAACGCCTGATCCGCACGCCTTCGCGCCGGCAGCCGCGTGCGCCCGACCAGCAGAAACGCGATCAGAGCGAGCACGGGCAGGAACACAACGGCGAGCAGCCAGGCGATGGCCGCGGACGGCCGCCGGTTCGCAGACACGACGACGGCGGCGAGGATCACCAGCACCCCGTGCGCGATCAGCAGCAGAATCGCCAGCGCCTCGCCGTCGATCATGCGGCGGCGGAGGTGTGGGACGTGCGGGGGATCACAGCACGGAGCCTAGCCGGTGGTGTGAAAGCCGGATCGTCTGCGAGAACCTGCCCGACGGTCCGTGACCCATCCGTGAGAGAACGTCCAGGTTCCTGACAGCCCGGAATTCCCGCGCACCATCCACGTTGCACCCGGCATGACCAACGTAGGAATCATCGGAGCGGGCCACATCGGCACCGCTCTCGCACGCACGTTCATCGAGCACGGATACACCGTCACCATCGCGAACTCGCGCGGGCCCGAGACGCTCGCCGACCTCGTCGCCGATCTCGGGCCGTCCGCCACGGCGGCGACCGCTGCGGAGGCGGGGGCCGCCGGGGACTTCGTCGTCGTGACCGTGCCGCTCAGGGCGCTCGGGGACATTCCCGTCGAGCCGCTCGCCGGCAAGATCGTGATCGACACCGACAACTACTACTTCGAGCGCGACGGGCACATCGCCGAGCTCGATGACGGCACCGCCACCGTCAGCGGGCTGCTGCAGGCGCACCTGCCGGAGTCCAAGGTCGCCAAGGGTTTCAACCACATCGGCGCAGGCGACATCCAGACCACCGGGTCGCCCGCGGGCACCCCGAACCGGCGTGCGCTCGCCACCGCGAGCGACTTCGACGATGCGGCAGCCCTCGTCGCCTCCATCTACGAGGAGTTCGGCTACGACGCCGTCAACGTGGGGCCGCTGTCGGAGAGCTGGCGCGTCGAGCGCGACCGCCCCGCATACGTCGTGCGCCAGAACCGCGAGGAGCTCGAGGCCAACCTCGCCAAGGCCCCCCGCACCGTCTAGCCCCACCGCTCCACACAATCGAGCCCAGGCTTTTTCACCGCAAAACGCGTTTTCACGGTGAAAAAGCCTGGGCTCGATCGCGTCGGAGGGTCTTGCCGGTGGGGGATGCGCGGCCATACGCTCAGGGCGTGACCACAGCGCCAGAAGGTGTCGCCACCTCGCTCGACGGCAGGCAGTTCCGCTTCCGCAGTCCGGTGGGCACGCCGTTCGTGCCCGGCGGGTTCGTGACGCTGCGCGACGGCGCGGGCGTGGCCGCCGCTGACGGAGGCGGCTCCGTCCCCGCGGCCGCCGCGGGCGGCGAGCAGCTCGGCCAGGTGGACGACCTCGACTTCGACGGAGACGACGCCCTCGCCGGCACGGGCAAACTCCTGGGGGAGCGCCGACCGGACGGCTCTCTCGACACCGGCTCCACGCATCCTTTCGCCTGGGCGAGCGTCGACACCGCCGACGACGACGCGGTCGAACTCATCTTCCGTGCGGCCAAGGCCACGCTCGACGTCGGCTCGCTGATCGGGGTCGGGGATGTGCGTGCGCGCCTGCTGGCGCACCGGTTCAACCGGCACACCTTCTGGTGCGGGCAGAGTGGCTCCGGCAAGACGTACGCGCTCGGTGTGCTGCTCGAGCAACTGCTTGTCGACACCGAGCTTCCGATGGTCATCTTCGACCCGAACGGCGACTTCGTCCGGCTCCGCGAACTGCGCACCGCCGTCGACACCGACGACGAGCGGGAGCTGGCGACGAAGGACATCAGGGTGCTGCGGCCGGGTGACGCCGAGAATCCCCTGCTGGCGAGGTTCATCGACTTCCCGATGCGGTCGAAGGCGGCCGTGCTGCGGCTCGACCCGATCGACGACCGCGCCGAGTACAACGCGCTCGTCCACCTCGACGTCAAGACCGAGGCGCAACGGCCGGAGGGCATCGTCCCGGCGCTGCTCGCCTCCAATGACCCTGCGGCGGAAGAGCTCGGACGGCGCATCGAGAACCTGCGGCTCATCGACTGGGATGTCTGGGCCGAGGGCAGGGATGCGGTCACCGACGTCCTCGACGAACGACCGGATGCGACCGTGCTCGACCTCGGCGGGTTCGCATACCCGGACGAGCACCTGGTGATCGCGCTCGCCGTGCTCGACGACCTGTGGGCCAAACGCGAGTCCAGGCGTCCGCTGCTCATCGTCATCGACGAGGCGCACAACCTCTGCTCGCCCGACGACGACCGGCCGCTGCAGCGTGCGGTTCGGGAGCGGATCATCCAGATCGCCGCCGAGGGACGCAAGTTCGGCCTGTGGCTGCTGCTGTCGACGCAACGGCCGTCGAAAGTGCACCCGAACATCATCTCCCAGTGCGACAACCTCGCCCTCATGCGGATGAGCTCCCCGCTCGACCTGGAGGAGCTCGGCACGATCTTCGGGTTCGCGCCCCCGTCGCTGCTCGCGCACGCGCCGGGCTTCCGCCAGGGCGAAGCGCTCCTGGCCGGTGGGTTCGTGCCGGCGCCCATGCTCGTGAAGGTGCGCGACAGGCTCACCGAGGAGGGCGGCGCGGATGTGCGCGTTCCCCTCCGGTCGCCCGCGCCCTAAGTTCGCATCCAAGACGCTCAGAGCGAGCCGAGAGGGGACCCGTTGTCGACCCAGGAGCCGTTGTCCACCCCGTCGTCGATTCGGGAACCGCTTCTCGGCGCCCCGCGAGCGCACGACCAGCGCCAGCGTGCGCATCCCCTGTCGCGCATCCTGCGGCGGCCGATCGGCACCGTCGAGTCGATCGAGTCGTCCGCGCTGCTCGTCGGCGCCGCCGTCTTCGTGCTCGGCGGGGTCGTGGCCCTGTTCGTGTTCTGGAACAGGGATCTTCCGATTTCGGGCCGCGGCTCGATCGGCGAGTACGCCGCGATCGGCGGCGCTGTCACGGCGGCGGTCGTGTTCGCGCTCGGGCGCATCCTGGTCGGGGTCCTCCCGCAACGGGATGCGGGCGCCCATCCGCCGCTGCACCTAGCCGTGTTCGATGTGGCCGCGCTCTCCGTCGCGGTCGGACTGATCGCGCTGCTCGGCTGGACGGCCATCTCGGACGTGGTCGAGCGCAGTTTCCTCGGCGCCGTCGTGTTCACGCTGCCGGGGGCGGTGCTGGCGGGCGTTGCCCTGGCGCTCACCGCATACGTCGTCTTCCTGACGGCCGTTCAGCTCACGTCGATGCTGCTCTCGCTGGTGCTCGCCGTGTTCCTCGTCGTCGGCGTCTTCACGAGCATGTTGAGCTCATCCGACCCGCTGTGGTGGCAGAAGAACCTGTCAGCGCTCGGGATGACGGACGACCTGTCCGCGTTCGCGTTCAACCTGACACTGATCGTCGGCGGCGCGATCGTCGTCATCATCGCGCGCGTGGCGACGGCGGGCATCGCGACCCCGGATGCGGCGAGCAGACGCGGCAGGGATCTGGTGCGCTGGGCGTTCGTGCTGATCGGCGTGTTCCTCGGTTGCGTCGGCGTGTTCCCCGTCGACCGGTTCTTCGTCGTGCACAACAGTGTCGCCACCGGGATGGCCGTGGTGTTCGCGGCCCTCGTCGTCGGGCTGCGCTGGTGGGTGCCGGCGATGCCGCGGGTCTTCATCCTGCTCGGCTACGTCTACGTGGGCGTCGTCGTCGTGCTCGCCGTCTTCTTCGCCACCGGTTACTACAACCTCACGGCCGTCGAGCTCGTCGCCGCGATCCTCATCTTCTCCTGGATCATCCTCTTCCTCCGCAACTCCCAAGCAATCGAGCCCAGGGTTTCTCCCCTTAAGAGCGCGTCTTAGGGTGAAAAAGCCTGGGCTCGATGGCGGCTAGAGCGCGAGGATGCGCGGGGAGCGCCCCGGGACGGTGAGCGAGCCGGTGACGGCGTCGCCGCTGAGGAGGTCGCGACCGGAGGCGGCGACCGTGATGTCGGCGTCGGTGTGGTTCAGGTACACGCGGTAGCCGGCGTTCCCCGCTGACCGCTCGACGACCTCCATCCCCTCCGGCGTGCCGGGAACCTCCACGCCCGCTTCGCCGAGCACGCGAGCGACGAGAGCGCGCAGCGTGTCGGCGTCCGGGCGCGTCGACACGTACCAGCCGACCCCAGCGCCGAACGCGTTCCGCGTCACGGCCGGTTCGCCGGCGGCGCGCCCGTCGGCGAACCGCGTGATGACGTCGGCGCCGTCGATGCGGATGTCGTCCGCCCACACGGTCGCGGTCCCTCCGGTGTCGAGCCCGGCCGTCTCACCGGAGCGGAACGGCAGCAGCTCCTCGATCGTGAGCCCGAGCGGCTCGCTGAGCGGTCCGGGGAAGCCACCGGGATGCACGGCGTCGAACTCGTCGACCAGCCCGCTTCCGAAAGACACCAGCAGGTGCCCTCCGCCGCGCACGTAGTCGGTCAGCGCACGCCCGCCGCGCGAGGTGACCGCGTACAGGCTCGGCGCGATCACGGCGTCGTACCCGGACAGGTCGCCCTCCGGATGCACGAAGTCGACGGTCACGCCGAGCTGCCAGAGCGCCGTGTAGTACGCCTCGATGCGCTCGCGGTGCCGGAGGTCGACCGATGGCCGCCACTCCAGGTCCTGCGCCCAGAACGACTCCCAGTCCCAGAGAATGGCGACACGTGCATCCACGGTGCTGCCGCGCATCGTGGCGAGGGAGGCGAGGTCGTCGCCGAGTGCCGTCACCTCTCGCCAGACGCGAGAGTCCGTGCCGGCGTGCGGAAGCATCGCCGAGTGGAACTTCTCCGCCCCCGACCGGGATGCGCGGAACTGGAAGAACATGATCGCGTCCGCCCCGCGCGCGAAGTGGCTCAGGCTGTTCAGCGCGAGCTCGCCCGGCCGCTTGGCCAGGTTGCGGGGCTGCCAGTTGACGGCGGAGGTGGAGTGCTCCATGAGCATCCACGGCCGTCCGCCTGCGAGGGAGCGGGTGAGGTCCGCATCCATCGCCAGCAGTATGTGGCTGTCCTCGCGCTCGGCCGTGAGGTAGTGGTCGTTTGAGACGACGTCGACCTCGCGTGCCCACTTCCAGTAGTCCATCGACGGGCAGCTCGACGCCATGAAGTTCGTGGTGACCGCGAGCTGCGGGGTGTGTGCCCGGATGATGTCGCGCTCGGCGACGAAGCACTCGAGCAGCGCGTCGGAGGTGAAGCGGGCGAAGTCGAGTCGCTGGGCGGGGTTGGTGACCGTGGCGGCCAGGCGCGGCGCGTCGATCTCCGACCAGTCCTGGTAGCGCTGACCCCAGAAGGCGGTGCCCCACGCGCTGTTCACGGCGTCGATCGTGCCGTAGCGCGCAGCAAGCCAGCCTCGGAACGCGGAGACGGAGTGCTCGTCGTACGACTCGCCGACCGGTGCGCCGTACTCGTTGTGCACGTGCCACATGGCGAGCGCCGGGTGGTCGGCGTAGCGGCGCGCAAGCTGCTCGGTGACGGCGGCGGCCGCTCTGCGGTAGTGCGGCGAGCTGGGCGACGCCATCCCGCGGGAGCCGAAGCCGAGCGGCACGCCGTCGCGGGTGACGGGACGGGAGTCGGGGTACGTCTTCCAGAACCAGGCGGGCGGGGATGCGGTGGGCGTGCCGAGGTCCACGTCGATGCCCGCTCCGGCCAGGAGGTCCATGATCTCGTCGAGCTGTGCGAAGTCGTACTCGCCCTCGCGGGGCTCGATCAGACCCCAGTTGAAGATGCCGACGCTCACCAGGTTCACCCGCGCCTGTTTCATCAGCTCGATGTCTTCGAGCCAGGTCTCTCTGGTCCACTGCTCAGGGTTGTAGTCGCCGCCGTAGCGGAGGTCGGCGGTTCCCCGCGGCCAACCGAGGCGGGCGGTGTGCGGGGCTGGCGTGGTGGTGGGCTGTGGTGACAGCGTCATTGCTTCTCCTGACTGTGTGCGCTCCCAGGTATAGCACACCGGAATACTCACGCGTGTTATGGGCAAGAAGAATTGACAAGGTGCAAATGTATGTGCGTTACTGTAACCGCTCACAGCCGCACTCAACGAGGAGAGATCTTGCGAACATCACTGAGGGTCGGCGCTGTCGCCCTGGCAGCAGCCCTGGCCTTGACCACAGCAGCCTGCAGTTCCAGCGGAAGCGGGGGCGACAGCTCCGGACCCGTCAAACTCACCTACTGGGCCTGGGCGCCCAACATGGACAAGGTGGCCGCGATCTGGAACAAGTCCCACCCGGACATCCAGATCACCGTCAACAAGCAGGACGGCGGAGACGCCGCCGTGACCAAGCTCCTCACCGCGATCAAGGCGGGCAGCGGAGCGCCGGACATCATGCAGGCCGAGTACCAGAAGATCCCCACCCTGGTCTCCGCCGACGCGCTCGTCGACCTCAAGGACCAGGGAGCAGGCGACCTCAAGAAAGACTTCACCGACGGCACCTGGAATGCCGTCACCCTCGGCGGCGACTCGGTGTACGCGGTCCCGCAGGACTCCGGCCCGATGATGTTCTACTACCGCAAGGACATCTTCGACCAGTACGGGCTCAGCGCTCCGAAGACCTGGGACGAGTACGCACAGGATGCGCGCACCATCCACCAGGCCGACCCCACCAAGTTCCTCGGCACGTTCTCCTCCGGCGACCCCGGATGGTTCGCCGGGCTCTCGCAGCAGGCCGGCGCATCCTGGTGGGGCATCGACGGCAAGGCTTGGAGCGTCGACATCGACTCGGCGGCGACGAAGAAGGTCGCCGACTTCTGGGGCGGCCTCGTGCACGAGGGCGTGATCGACAACAACCCGATGTACACCCCCGCCTGGAACACCGCTCTCAACGACGGCACGCAGGTCGGCTGGGTCAGCTCCGTCTGGGGTCCAGGCGTCCTCGAGGGCAACGCGGCGGACACCAAGGGCAAGTGGGCGGCAGCGCCCCTCCCCGACTGGGATGCGTCGAAGCCGTCCAGCGGCAACTGGGGCGGATCGTCGACGGCGGTCACTGCGCAGTCGAAGCACCCCAAGCAGGCGATGGAATTCATCACCTGGCTCAACACCGACCCCGAGGCCGTCAAGGCGCTCGCGCAGGTCGCGAACATCTACCCGGCCGACGTGAACTCGTCCGCAGCTCTCAGCACCCCTCCGGCGTTCTTCGCCGATCAGGCCGACTTCTGGTCGATCGCGGCGCAGTCGTCGAAGGACGTGGCGTCGTTCACCTACGGCCCGAACGTCAACGTCGCATACAGCGCGTACACCGACGCGTTCGCCAAGGCCGCTGAGTCGAAGGATCCCGCCCAGTTCGAGGCCGCGCTGAACACGATGCAGGCCACCACGAAGAACGACCTGGTCAAGTCGGGCTTCACCGTCAAATGAGTCGTCGGCGGACGGGAGGGCGGCTCGCCCTCCCGTCCGCCTGACCTCGCACAGCAAAGGACCAACCGTGACCACCACCATCACCCGCGCCAAACGCGTCGCCATCCCGTACGCGATGCTCACCCCGGCCATCGTGCTCTTCGCCCTGTTCATGGCCGCCCCCATCCTGTACACCGTCGTGATGTCGTTCCAGACGGTCAAGGTCGAAGGCCTCGGGCTCGGCTCCGGCAGCAAGAAGCTGCAGTTCGCCTGGCTCGACAACTACGTGGATGCGGTCACCGACCCCGAGTTCCTGGCCAGCGTCCTCCGCGTCCTCCTCTACGGCGCCATCCTCATCCCGGTCATGCTGGGGCTCGCACTCGTGTTCGCCCTGCTGCTCGACTCCCGCCGCTCTCGCGCCGTGCGGTTCAGCCGGGTGTCGATCTTCCTGCCATACGCAGTGCCCGCGGTGATCAGCTCCCTGCTCTGGGGTTTCCTCTACCTCCCGTCGGTCAGCCCGTTCGCCTACGTGCTGAAGGCGGTCGGCATGACGCCGCCGGACATCCTGAGCTCGGGCCTCGTGATCTTCGCCGTCGCGAACATCGCGCTGTGGGGCGGTGTCGGCTTCAACATGATCGTCATCTACACGGCGCTTCGCGCCATCCCGAGCGACATCTACGAGGCCGCACGGATCGACGGGGCGTCCGAGGTGCAGATCGCCTGGCGCATTAAGGTGCCGATCGTACTGCCGTCGCTCATCATGACCGGCCTGTTCTCGATCATCGCGACACTGCAGGTGTTCGCGGAGCCGACCACCCTCAAACCGCTCACCAACTCCATCTCGTCGAGCTGGACCCCGCTGATGAAGGTCTACCGCGACGCGTTCGTCCGCGGCGACATCTACTCCGCGGCGGCGACCAGCGTGCTGATCGCGCTGGGCACCTTCGCCCTCTCGTTCCTTTTCCTGCGGGTCGTTCAGCGGCGCGCCTTCGGTCAGGAGGACTGACATGACCGCCACCATCACACCGCAGGCCGTTCCGTCGCTCGCCCCGCCAGGCGGTCGGGGCAGAGGCCGCGACCGCAGCGCAGCGGAGCGCCCCAGCGCGTTCGGCACCGCCGTGCTGCTGCTCGGTGCGGTCTACTGCCTGCTGCCGGTGCTCTGGGTGATCACCGCATCCACCAAGGACGGCTCCGAGCTGTTCTCCACGTTCACCTTCGCGCCGAGCACGCACCTCTGGGACAACATCGTCGCCCTCACGCAGTACCGCGACGGACTGTTCTGGCGGTGGATGCTCAACACCGCGCTCTACGCCGGTGTCGGCGCGCTCGTCTCCAGCTACATCTCCGCGCTGAGCGGCTACGTGCTGGCGAAGTTCGACTTCCCCGGCAAGGGCAAGGTGTTCGCCATCCTGCTGATGGGCGTGCTCGTGCCCGGTGTGATCCTCGCCATCCCGCAGTACTTCCTGCTGGCGCAGATCGGGCTCACCAACACGTACTGGTCGGTGCTCCTCCCGCAGCTCATCAGCCCGTACGGCATCTACCTCGCCCGCATCTACGCGGCGGCGGCCGTGCCGACGGACGTGGTCGAGGCCGCACGTACCGAGGGCGCAGGCGAGATGCGGATCTTCACCAGGATCGCGCTGCCGATGATGGCGCCAGGGCTGGTGACGATCTTCCTGTTCCAGTTCGTCGCCATCTGGAACAACTTCATGCTGCCGTACATCATGCTCGGCAACGACCAGTTGTTCCCGATCACCGTCGGCCTGTCCGGCCTGCTCAACCAGGGCGCGACCGTCCCCGCGCTGTACACGCTGGTCATCACCGGCGCGCTGCTGTCGATCGTTCCGCTGGTGATCCTGTTCCTGCTGCTGCAGCGGTTCTGGAGAGTGGACCTCGCCGCGGGTGCGGTGAAGGCCTGACCGCGCCCGCGCATCCCTAGAATTCAGTCATGGCCACCGACCCGCCCAAGAGGCGCCCGACGATCAACGACGTCGCAGACGCGGCAGGGGTGTCGCGCGGAACCGTCTCCCGGGTGCTGAACGGGGGCCACTGGGTGAGCCCGGATGCGCACGCCGCCGTCACCGCGGCGATCAAGAAGACGGGCTACCGCATCAACGCGGCGGCCAGGAGCCTCGCCACGAATCGCGCGCACTCGATCGCGTTCCTGCTGACCGAGCCGCACGACCTGCTGTTCGAGGACCCCAACTTCTCCATCCTGATGCGCGGGGCGGCGGACGCGCTCGCCGAACGCGACGTGTCGCTCGTGCTGATCATGGCCGCGGCGGAGGACGAGCAGCGCAGAGCGCTCGACTTCATCGCGGCAGGCTCGGTGGACGGGGTGCTCCTGGTGTCGTCGCACAGCGGAGGGCAGGCGTTCGTCTCCGCGATCAACAAGCTCGGACTTCCAGCGGTCGCCTGCGGCATCCCGCTCGGGTTCGAGCGCAAGATGGGCTACGTCACCGCGGACGACGAGCACGGCGCGCGCACGATGGTGGAGTATCTGCGCGACAAGGGCAGGAGGGTCGTCGCGACGATCGCCGGACCGCAGGACACCTCCGGCGGCCAGCTCCGGCTGGCCGGCTATCGGGCTGCGCTCGGGGACGACGTGGACGAATCGCTCATCGTCGAGGGCGACTACGGCCGGGCGAGCGGGGCCGCGGCGATGCGCACGCTCCTCGAACGCCGGCCAGACGTGGATGCGGTCTTCGCGGCCAACGACCGCATGGCCGCGGCCGCCATCGCCGTCATCGAGGACAGCGGCAGGCGCGTCCCTGAGGACGTCGCCGTCGCCGGCTTCGACGACTCGCCGGCTGCGGTCCAGTCCTCGCCGACGATCACCACGATGCGGCAGCCCTTCGGCCGCATCAGCCGCGAGATGGTGCGGATGCTGCTCGAGCAGATCGACGGAGGGGACTTCGCCGCCATCACGGTTCCGACCGAGCTGGTGCGCAGGGAATCGGCCTGAAGAATCAACCCCCGCCGCGAAGGCTGGGGATTCGCCTGGGGCGACCGCGGCTCTCAGGCGCCCCGGGATATGGTTAGGCCATCCGGGCGTGCAGCCCACCACCATATTGGCTGGGAAGTCGATCCGACCGAACGGCCTGCCCATGGTTACGCTCGCCCCTACGTCCGCACCCTCGGCCTCCACGCTCGGCCCCATCCGTCGCACCGGGCCCCGCATCGACGCGGCGCCTCCGGTCACGCAGAGCTTCAAGATCCTGTTGAACACCGTGCGCGACCAGGGTCTGCTGCGCAGGGCTCGCCTGTTCTACGCGCTGGTGGCTGCCGGTCTCGTGCTGGCTCTCGGCGGCGCCGTCGCCGGCATGATCCTGCTCGGCGACAGCTGGTTCCAGCTCCTCATCGCCGCGGCCCTCGGCCTCATCTTCACCCAGTTCGCGTTCCTCGCCCATGAGGCGTCGCACCGCCAGATCGCCAACTCGGGCCCGATGAACGACCGCCTCGGCCGGATGCTCGCGACCCTGGTCGTCGGCATCAGCTACTCGTGGTGGATGACGAAGCACACCAGGCACCACGCCAACCCGAACACCATCGGCAAAGACCCGGACATCGAGACAGACACCATCTCGTTCGTCGAGGAGGACGCCGCCAAGGCGAAGGGCTTGATCGCCGCGATCACGCGCAAGCAGGGTTACCTCTTCTTCCCGCTGCTGCTGCTCGAAGGCTTCAACCTGCACGGCCGTTCGTTCGGCACGCTGTTCCAGCGCGGCAAGGTGGACGGCCGCGCCAAGGAGTTCACCTTCCTCGCCATCCGGTTCAGCCTCTACTTCGGCGCCATCTTCTGGCTGCTTCCGCTCGGGATGGCGTTCGCGTTCATCGGCGTGCAGCTCGCGGTCTTCGGCCTCTACATGGGTGCGAGCTTCGCCCCGAACCACAAGGGGATGCCGCTGATCGGCCGGGGCGTCAAGGTCGACTTCCTGAGTCGCCAGGTCCTCACCTCCCGCAACGTCGTGGGCTTCGGAATGACCGGCCTGCTCGGCGGGCTCAACTACCAGGTCGAGCACCACCTGTTCCCGAGCATGGCCAGGCCGCACCTGCGCAAGGCCGCCGCGATCGTCCGCGAGCACTGCCACACCGAGAACATCCCGTACACCGAGACGACCCTGATGAACTCCTACGGCATCGTGATCGAGTACCTGAACCGCGTCGGCCTGTCCGCTCGCGACCCGTTCGACTGCCCGGCCGCCGCCTCGATGCGCTAGCTACGCCCCGAGCTTGCGCACCTCGACGGGCGCGAAGCGCGCCTCGACGAATCGTGCCGCCAGGTCCACCGCCCGCTCGATCGACGCGACGTCGACCAGGTAGTATCCGCCGACGAACTCCTTGCTCTCGGTGAACGGTCCGTCCGTGACGTTCCTGCCGCCGTCGCTGTCCGTGCGCACCACGCGTGCGTCTGTCACGCTCAGTTCGGCGGTGTCGACCAGTTCCCCGCTCGCGGTGAGCTCGCGCTGCAGGTCCTGATGCGCCGCCTCGAACTCGTCCTTCAGGTCGGTCTCCATCCTGGTCACGAACTCATCGGTGTTGTAGATCGTCAGCAGATACTTCATCGTCGCCTCCTCGGCACTCGTTCTCCTACCTCTACGTCGAACAGGGTGGGTTCAACTCGACACGCATTCTGAAATGTTATTCACTCATTGCGCGTTCGCGCCTTGACGACCACGTCGTCCGTCATTACTTTAGGCAAGGCTAACCTAAAGAAATACGACGCGAAAGAGTGTTATGTCTCACGTCCCCTCCGTTCTCTCCGGCGCTCGCCGTCGAGTCCTCGCCGCCGTCATCCTGTCCACCGTGGCTGTCGGATTGGCCGGATGCGCGGCCGCCACGCCCGCCGCCGAGGCCGGGGCGAGCACGATCTCCGTCGAGACCAACACCGGCACCGTGGAGGTTCCCGCCACGCCGACGCGCGTGGCGGCACTCGACAACACGTCGTTCGTCACCCTCAAAGCACTGGGCGTGACCCCGGTCGCCGTGCCGAAGCCGCTGCTTCCGGCGAGCGGCTTCGAGTCGTGGTCGGCCGACCCGATCCTGGATGCGGGCTCCCACCGCGAGCCGGACCTCGAAGCGGTGAGCGAAGCAGCACCCGACCTCATCATCGGCGGCAGCCGGTTCGAGAGCCACCAGAAGGACCTCGAGAAGATCGCGCCGACGATCGACATCGCTCCGAGCGACACCGCGAAGGACGGCTACCTCGCCGGGCTCACGAAGCAGACGGCCACTCTGGGAGCGATCTTCGGGCAGCAGGAGAAGGCGAAGAAGATCATCGCCGCGTTCGAGGCCGCTCACACAAAGGCGGCCGCGAGCGCGACGGGTCAGTCCGTGTTCCTCGCCGTGGTCAGCGGTGGCCACATCGACAACGGTGCGAGCCGAATCGGAAGGCTCCTCGACGGTGTCGACCTCGTCAACGTCCTCTCCGCCGACAACCAGTCATCGACCGCCGTGCACAACGACTCGGGGCTCGCGCCGGAGACGATTGCCCAGCTCGACCCGGAGTGGGTCATCGTGCTCGACCGGGATGCGGCGACCGCCGACGACGCGACGCCGGCGAAAGAGCTCATCGAGAGCAACGAAGCCTTCGCGAACACCACCTTCCTCACGCGGGGCAACGTGGTCTACCTGGCGTCGAGCTTCTACCTCGACGAAGGCATCCAGGCGTACACCACCGCATTCACGCAGCTCGCGGCCGCTCTCGATTCGTGAGCGGACCTCCCTCCGCGGAGAGCGGCGGCGTGGGACGTGTCCGCCGCCGCCTCCTCCGGGGTGCTGCGGGTCCCACCGCGGTGGTGATCCTCGGCGGTCTGATCGTCTTGTCTCTCTCGGTCGGCGGCTACGACATCACGGTCGCCAAGCTCGTCTCCGGCTCCGGCGTGGACACCGGCGCCGCGGCCGAAGCGTGGAACATGTTCTTCATCTCGCGCGTGCCGCGCACGGCCGCGCTCGTTCTGGCGGCGGTCGCGATGTCGTTCTCGGGGGTGATCATGCAGCTCATCACCCAGAACGCGTTCGTCGAACCGACAACGGTGGGAACCAGCGCGTGGGCTGGCCTCGGTTTCCTCGTCTCGCTCATCGTCTTCCCGAGCGCGCCGGTGCTCGTGAAGATGTCGACCGCGACCGCGTTCGCCCTCGCAGGGACGCTGTTGTTCCTTCTCGTGGTCAGGCGGCTGTCGCTCCGCACGACCGTCATCGTCCCGATCGTCGGGATCATGCTCGGGGCCGTCGTCGGCTCGGTGACGAGCTATGTCGCGATCTCGGCGAACCTTCTGCAGACGCTCACGGCGTGGCGCTCGGGCGGGTTCAGCGGCATCGTGCGCGGCCAGTACGAACCGCTGTGGGCGGTCGCGGCCGTCGCCGTGGTGGCCTATCTGCTCGCCGACCGTTTCACGGTCGCCGGTCTCGGCAAGGACGTCGCGACCAACGTGGGGCTCCGCTACGAGCGCGTCGTGTTCCTTGGCTGCGCGCTGGTCGCCGCGGCCACGGGGGTGACCTCGGTCGTCGTCGGCTTCTTGCCGTTTCTCGGTCTGGTCGTCCCCAACATCGTCCGGATCGGCCTCGGGGACGACCTGCGCCGCAACCTGCCGTGGGTGGCCGTGCTCGGCGCCATCCTGATCCTTGCCTGCGACACGGTCGGTCGCGTGGTGGTTGCTCCCTTGGAGGTGCCCGTCTCCCTCGTGCTCGGCGTCGTCGGCTCCGCGGTCTTCATCCTTCTCGTGCTCAGGATGCGACGCCGTGCTCTCGCCTAGTCGCCCCGCGCTTCGCCGCGGCGCACCCGGCCGACGTGCTCGCAGCGGACGGTCGCGCATCCGCCTCTCGCCCGGCGGGAGGATCGTGCTGTGCTCGGTCCTCGTCGTGCTGGTGTCCGCCGCCTATCTCTTCCTCTTCATCCGTGGCGGCTTCGCCTTCGCCGTTGAGCGCAGGGCGACAGTGCTCGGCGCCATCGTCGTGGTCGCATTCGCACAGGGCGTGGCGACCGTGCTGTTCCACACCGCGACCGACAACCGCATTCTGACGCCGTCGATCATGGGACTCGATGCGCTCTACGTCCTGATGCAGACCTCGCTCGCCTTCGTCTTCGGCGGCGAGGCGCTCGCGAGGACGGACGGCCTGCCTCGCATCCTCGTGCAGTCTGCGCTGATGGTGACGTTCGCCGTCGTCCTGTTCCGCTGGCTGTTCGGCGGGCGGTTCGCGAACCTTCCCCTGCTGTTGCTCGTCGGCATCGTGCTGGGGATGGCGTTCGAGAGCGTCTCGTCCTTCCTGCAGCGGATGCTGGCTCCCGCGGACTTCGACAAGCTGGAGACGAGGCTGTTCGGCCAGCTCAGCAGCGTCAGCCCCGCGCATCTTCCCGTCGCGTTCGTCGTCTGCGCCGCCGTCGGCGTCGTCGTCTGGCTGAGGCGTCGTCGTCTCGACGTTCTGCTGCTCGGGCGCGACCTCGCGACAGGCCTCGGGATGAACCACCGCCGCGAGCTCACCGGCATCCTCGTCGCCGTGGCCGTTCTCACCGCATTCTCCACCGCGCTGGTGGGGCCGATGACGTTCTTCGGCTTCCTCGTCGCTCTCCTCGCCTACCAGTTCACGGGCAGCCACGAGCATCGGTTCGTGCTCCCGATGACCGTGCTGATCGGAATCCTCGCGCTGGTCTCGGCGCAATTCGTGCTGCAGCACCTGTTCCGGACGGCCGGTTACGTGACGCTCGTGCTGGAGTTCGTCGGCGGCACCCTGTTCCTCGTCATGCTCCTGAAGAAGGGTCGCCTGTGATCGAATTCAGCGACGTCACCGTGTCGTACGACAAGCAGCAGGTCCTCGGACCTGTCGACGGCCGCATCGCGGCGGGCCGCGTCACCTCCATCGTCGGGCCGAACGGCGCAGGCAAGTCCACTCTTCTGACGGTCATCGGGCGCCTGACGTCTCCCGACACCGGCCGGGTGACGGTCGGCGGCCTGGATGTGCACTCCGCGCATCCCCGGGCCGTCGCCAGAACCGTGGCGATTCTGCGACAGGAGAACCATCTCACCGCTCGGCTGCGGGTGCGGGAGCTCGTGCGGTTCGGCCGGTACCCGCACTCTGCGGGAAGGCTGTCGGCGGCCGACCATGAGGCGGTCGACCGTGCCATCGGCTTCCTCGGCCTCGAACCCTACGCCGAGCGCTTCATCGATCAGCTCTCCGGTGGCCAGCGGCAGCGCGCGTTCGTGGCGATGGTCCTCGCCCAGGAGACCGAATACATCCTGCTCGACGAACCGCTGAACAACCTCGACATCAAGCACGCGGTGCTGATGATGGCCGAACTGCGCAGAGTGGCGACCGACCTGGGGCGCACCGTCGTCATCGTCGTGCACGACATCAACTTCGCGGCCGCTTGGTCGGACGACATCGTCGCGATGCGCGACGGCTCGATCGTCGCATCCGGCACAGCGGAGGGCATGATGGATTCGGAACTGCTCAGCGGACTGTTCGACACACCGGTGGAGGTGCACGAGGTCGCCGGACGGAAGACCGCCGTGTACTTTCGCGGCTGAGAGATCGATCTCGCCGTTCTCTCAGGCCGGTGCACACCGCGAATCCCGTTTTCCGGTGACCTTTCCACGGGCCTTTGCTACCCTCGAACGGGTATGCAGTCCGCATCCACCAGCTCCCGCAGTCATGGCCGCCGCTCGGCGGTCCGTCGTGCTGCCGTTCCGGTCTCCGAGCTGAGGTCGCCCGTCCACCACAGGATCGGCGTCGCGCTGGCGGTCATCGCGCTGGTCACCGGCTTCTCGATCGTGCCGACGGACGCCGCGCTCGCGGCGACGCTGGCCGCCCCTGCCACCATGCTCGCGCCCGGCCAGGATGCGCCGGCGCACACCCCGCAGCAGCGCATCGACGTGGATGCGACCATCGCCGCCCCCGTCGTCTCCCGCGACCAGCTCTCGGCGACGGACGGCGTGCAGACCCTGAGCAACAACGGCACGAACGCCGACTGGGCCAAGCTGGTGCTGATGTTCGGCGGCTGGCCGCAGACCGATGCGAACGTGCAGGTGATGCTGCGCTGGATGCGCCAGGAGAACGGGCCGCCCGACTGGTGGAACCGCAACAACCCGCTCAACAACGGCTACGGCTCCGGCGGTGGCGCCGGCCTCGGCAGCTACCCCGACCTCACCACCGCGGCCGAGTACGCGGCTAAGAACCTGCAGCGTGGATACCCGGGCATCGTCGCCGGTCTCACCGCCGGCACGTCCGCCGACGCCACGGCCGCCGCCATCTGGGCGTCCCCGTGGGCCACCAGCCACTACGGCAACGGCTCCCACTGGAGCACCGCCCCCGTCCAGCTCGTCAAGGCCCCCGCCTCCGCCTGGGGCAACTGACCCCCTTCTGCCCCCGCCCCGCCCGGCCCCAGGCCCCGCCCCTGCCGCCCAGCCATCGAGCCGGGACTTGTGCACGCGACACGCCGGTGTCAGGTGTACACAAGTCCCGGCTCGATCATGCGGGGGCGAGCCAGTCGCGGAGGCGGGGGGAGGGGCCAGGTGGTGATGATGCGGTCGAGGGGCACGTTGTTGGCGGCGGCGCGGGCTGCGCCGTATGCGAGGAAGTCGAGCTGGCCGGGGGCGTGAGCGTCGGTGTCGATGCTGAACAGGCATCCCGCTGCCAAGGCCACCTGGATGAGGTCGTCCGGCGGGTCCTGCCGCTCCGGCCGTGAGTTGATCTCCACCGCCACGCTGTTCTCCGCGCACGCCGCGAACACCCGTTCTGCGTCGAACTCGGACGGCGGCCGCGTGCCGCGCGAGCCGCTGACCAGCCGCCCGGTGCAGTGCCCGAGCACGTTGGTGTGCGGGTCGCGGATGCCGCCGAGCATCCTGGCCGTCATCGTGGCCCGGTCGGAGCGCAGCTTGGAGTGCACGCTCGCCACCACCACGTCGAGCCGCCCGAGCAGCTCAGGCGTCTGGTCGAGCTCGCCGCTCTCCAGGATGTCCACCTCGATCCCGGTGAGCAGCGTAACGGGTCCTGTGTCGAGCGCCGCGATGATGTCGAGCTGTTCGGTGAGGCGTTCGGCGCTCAGCCCGTTGGCGACCGTGAGGTTGGGGGAGTGGTCGGTGATCGCCTGGTACTCGCGGCCGAGGGTCGCCGCCGCTGCTGCCATGGCCTCGATGGGGGTGGTGCCGTCCGACCAGTCGGTGTGGGCGTGCAGGTCGCCGCGCAGGGCGGCTCGCAACGCATCCCCTCCCTCGGCCAGTGGATGCGCGTTCCGCTCCCGCAAGTCGGCCAGGTAGTCGGGCACCAGCCCGTCCACCGCCTGCGAGATCACCTGGAAGGTGCGGTCGCCGATGCCTTTGGTGCGCTTCAACCGGCCGTCTGCGACCCGCTCGCGCAGTTCGTCCTGGCTGAGCGGAGCGATGGTGCCTGCCGCCCTGCGGAACGCCTGCACCTTGAATGTCGGGGCGAGTTCCCGTTCCAGCCAGAAGGCGATCTCGTTGAGGGCGTCGACAGCATCCATGGAGCCCATCATGCTCCTGTTCAGCGGCGTCGGAGCAGGACGGTCGCGGCCGCCCCGGTCGCGGCGAGGGCGGCGGCTCCGACGAACAGCCAGGAGAAGCCGTCGGAGAGCGCGGTGGCCGTGGACGCGCCCGCCGCGAGCCCGGTGGCCGTGCGGCCGGCCGCGATGGTGCCGAGGACGGCGAGACCGAGCGCGCCGCCGATCTGCTGGCTGGTGTTGACCAGGCCGCTCGCGAGGCCGGAGTCGTCTGCGGATGCGCCGTCCACCGCGAGCTGGGTGGCGGTGACGAATCCCGCGCCGAGGCCGACGCCGATCAGGATGCTCGGGCCGAGCAGGCCGCCGACGAACGACGCGTGCGGTCCGGCCGCGGCGAGCCAGAGCATCCCCGCGGCGAACACGGCGAGTGCCGTGACCAGCGTCGGCCGCACGCCGACTCCGGCGACCACGGACGGCACGACGGCGGCGACCACCACAAGGGCCCCGGCGAGCGGGAGCTGGCTGATCCCCGCGGTGAGGGCGTCGTAGCCGAGCACGTCCTGCAGGTAGACGGAGAGGGCGAAGAACAGGGCCGTGGTCGCGCCTCCGGCGAGGAGCATCACGATGTTGCCGGTCGCGGCGTCGCGATTCCGGAAGAAGCGGAACGGCACGAGTGGATGCGCGGCCCGGCGCTCGACCAGCACGAACGCGGCGAGGAGCACCAGGGCGGCGGCGGAGACGCCGATGGTCACCGGGCTGGCCCAGCCGAGCTGCCCGGCGAAGCTCAGGGCGGCGACGAGGGCGGTGAGTCCCGCGGTGATCGTGGCGGCGCCGGCGACGTCCATGCGCCGACGCTCGCCGGACGGGTCGCGGGAGACGAGCGACGGCAGGACGGCGAGCACGACGATGCCGACGGGCACGTTGACGAAGAACACGGCCTGCCAGCCGAGAAGCGCGGTGAGGACTCCGCCGAGCAGTACGCCCGCGGCGCTCCCGATGCCGGCGACGGCTCCCCAGACGCCGAGGGCTTTCACGCGGTCGGCGCCTGTCACGAAGAGCTGGGTGACCAGTGCGAGCGACGCCGGGGCGAGGAGCGCAGCGGAAGCGCCTTGGAGTGCTCGGGCGGTGAGGAGCATCCCGCCGCTGACGGAGAGCCCCGCCATCGCCGACGCTGCCACGAATCCGGCGACGCCGACCAGGAACATGCGGCGATGGCCGAACCGGTCGGCGAGGCGTCCGCCGAGCAGCAGGAGCCCGCCGAACGGGAGCACGTATGCCGTGATGACCCACGCGAGCGCCGCCGTGCCGAGCTGGAGCTGGGCGCCGAGCGCGGGGAGCGCGATGTTCACGATGGAGGCGTCGAGCACGACGAGGAACTGGGCGAGGGCGAGCACGCTGAGCGCCCACCAGCGGTGCGGGCTGCGGGTCGGGGCGGGGGCGGATGCGGTTGCGATGGACATGAGCAGTGCCTTTCGATGGTGAGTGACTGATCAATCACTCTTGTGGGTAAAAGGGGATACGGGCCGGATGGGGCGGGTGGCTACGGGTGGCGGATGCCGGCGGTGACGATGCGCGCCCAGTCGGACGAGTCGCCGTCGATGCCTGTGGTGACGATGAGGTGGCAGAGCTGCCCGAAGGCGATGAAACGCTGCACCTCGTCGTCCGGCGCGCCGGAGCGCGTCTTGGCGAAGCGGGTGACCCTGGCGAGGCCGCGTCGCAGCGCCGCTCCGATCTCCGGCACTGAGGCGGCCGATTGCGCGTGCACCTGCAGCATGAGGAGCGAGCGGTCGGCGATGAGGTCGGCGTACGCGTCGCCCATCGCGTAGAGGATCTCTGCGGGCGACGGGCCAGCGCTCGCCGCCGCGCCGTGCTCCAGTGCCTCTTCGATCCGGTCGAAGCACCGGTCGAGGGCTGCGACGAACAGGGTCTCCTTGCCGGGGAACAGCTTGAACACGTACGCCGTGGAGATGCGTGCGTGCTCGGCGACTGCCGAGATCGGCGTGCTGCTGTATCCGGAGGCGCCGAAGACCTCGATGGCGCTGGCGATCACGGTCTCGCGCCGCTCTTCAGCGGTCGAGAGGGTGGAGCGCGAGCTGGGTGTCATGTGAGTGACTGTACACTCACTCTCTCCGGATGGTCAAGCGTTACGCCCGCTTACGCCCACCGCCGTCGCCGTCGCCGCACCCCGCTAGCGTCGGAGAGGTGACCTCCACCATCGAGAATCTGGGCCGGGAGTCTCGGCTGTACCCGCCGTCCGAGGCCTTCGCCGCGCAGGCCAACGTCGGGGCGGAAGCCTTCGACGACGCCCGCGACGCCGTCGCGTTCTGGGAGCGGCAGGCCGCACGACTGGACTGGGCGGAACCCTGGCACACGGCGCACACCTGGGAGCCGGCGACCGTGCGGGCGGACGGCGAGCTGAGCATCCCGCGCGCCGAGTGGTTCGCCGGCGGCAGGCTGAACGCCGCCGTCAACTGCGTCGACAGACACGTGGATGCTGGCAACGGCGAGAGGGTCGCCATCGACTTCGTCGGCGAGCCGGGAGACACGGAGACGATCACATACGCCGAGCTGCAGCGCCGCGTGGCGAAGGCGGCGAACGCGCTCACAGCGCTCGGAATCGGGAAGGGTGACCGCGTCGTCGTCTACCTCCCCGTCATCCCGGAGACGATCGTCATCACTCTCGCCATCGCCCGGGTCGGGGCGATCCACTCGCTGGTGTTCGGCGGGTTCTCCGCCGAGGCGCTGCGCTTCCGGGTGGAGGACACCGGCGCGAAGCTGCTTGTCACCTCCGACGGCCAGTTCCGCCGCGGCACCGCGGTGCCGGTGAAGGCGAACGCCGACGCCGCCGTGGAGGGCGACAACGCCATCGAGCACGTGCTGGTGGTGCGCCGAACCGGCGATCTGACCCCGGGCATCCCCTGGCAGGACGGCCGCGACGTCTGGTGGCACGACGTGGTGGATGCGGCGCCGGACACGCACGAGCCGGAGTACTTCGACGCGGAGGCGCCGCTCTTCATCATCTACACCTCCGGCACGACCGGCACGCCGAAGGGCGTCGTGCACAGCACGGGCGGCTACCTCACGCAGGCGTCGTGGAGCCACTGGGCGCTGTTCGACGCGAAAGAGACGGACGTGTACTGGTGCACGGCCGACCTCGCCTGGGTGACGGCCCACACCTACGTGCTCTACGGCCCGTTCTCCAACGGCGCCACCTCCGTCATCTACGAGGGCACGCCGAACACGCCGCACGCCGGACGGCACTTCGAGATCATCGAGCGCTACGGCGTCACGACGTATTACACGGCCCCGACCCTGATCCGCACCTTCATGACCTGGTTCCCCGACGGGCTGGGCGACGGCTGGGATCTGTCGAGCATCCGGTTGCTCGGCACGGTCGGCGAGGCCATCAACCCGGAGGCGTGGGTCTGGTTCCGCGAGCAGTTGGGCGCCGGCAGCGCTCCCGTGGTGGACACCTGGTGGCAGTCGGAGTCCGGCTCGGCCATCGTCGCACCGCTTCCCGGCGTCACCGCGCTGAAGCCGGGGTCGGCGACCAACGCTGTGCCGGGCGTGACCGTGCGCGTCGTCGACGAGAACGGCGTGGATGTGCCGCGGGGCTCCGGCGGCTCGATCGTGATCGACGGCACCTGGCCGTCGATGGCGAGGACCGTCTGGGGCAACCCGGAGCGCTACCGCGACTCGTATTGGAGGGCGTTCGCCGCGCAGGGCTACTTCCTCGCCGGAGACGGCGCGGCCGTGGACGACGACGGCTACATCTGGCTACTCGGACGGCTGGACGACGTGATCAACGTGTCGGGGCACCGCCTGTCGACGATCGAGATCGAGTCGGCGCTGGTCGCGCATCCACAGGTCGGCGAGGCGGCGGTGGTCGGCGTTGACGACGCGACCACCGGGCAGGCCGTCGCCGCGTTCGTGGTGCCGAGCGGGGATGCGCCATCGGAGCAGGTGCTGCGGGATCAGGTGACGCGCGAGATCGGCGCCATCGCGAAGCCGCGCCACATCGTCATCGTTCCCGACCTGCCCAAGACGCGCTCCGGCAAGATCATGCGCCGTCTCCTCGTCGACCTGTTCGACGCCCGCCCCCTCGGCGACACCACGTCCCTCCAGGACGAGACCGTCCCCGAGACGATCCGCGGCCTGCTCAGCGATCGAGCCTGAAGTTATGCACGCGACACGCCGCTGTCGGCGTGCACAACCCCCGGCTCGATGACCGGGGAGGCGGGGACGGGAGCGGAGGCGGGGACGGGGTCGGAGGAGATGACGGCGTCGCGGAAGGCGGCGGTGAGCGCGGCGAAACCGGGCCGCGCCGCAGGGTCGCGCGCGGTCATCGCGGTCAGCAGTGCCGTCCAGTCCCCCGGGAGGTCGCTCGGGATGGGCGGGTCGACGCCCAGCCGCGCGAGCGCAGACTCGACCGCCGTGCCGGGGAACGTCACTGTGCGGGTGAAGCACTCCAGGAGCACGAGCCCGAGGGAGTAGACGTCGCTCGCGGGCGTCGCGTGCTCCCTGGACGCCTGCTCGGGGCTGAGGTACGCGGCGGTTCCCGTCGTGGCCCCTGACTCCTCCGGCTCCGGTCCCGAGATCCCACTGGCGATGCCGAAGTCGGTGATCCGCGCCCGCGCCCGGAAGCTGGTGGTGCCGTAGGACACGAGCATGATGTTGGACGGCTTGATGTCGCGGTGGACCACGCCGTTCGCGTGCACGTACTCCAGCGCCTCGGACACGTCGTAGGCGATCTCGGAGATCTCCCTGACCGTGAGGGTGCGCTGCACGATGGCGGTCTGCAGGTCCGTCCCCGCGACGAGCTCCATCACCAGGAACGGCCGCGGGTCGTCGAGCGATGAGTAGTCGACGCCGGCGTCGATGAGGGACACGATCCCGTGGTGGCTGAGGCGCGCGAGGGCGCCCTGCTCCCTGCGGTACTGCTGCATCTCCTCCTCGCCGCCGGCGCGGTAGACCTTGATGGCCACCTCGCGGTCGAGGATCTCGTCCGTCGCGCGGAACACGCGCGCCTCCCCGCCTCGCCCGATCAGGGTGTGCGGTCTGTACCGGCCGAGGAGCGCAGGGACCTCAAGCTCGGTCATCACTCCACCTTCGAGCGCAGCAGCGCGAACGCGGTGTGGCCGACGATCAGGGTCTCCGGATGCTCGAGCGACAGTTCGGGGTCGCTCGACAGTTCCAGCTCCCATGCGGCGCCGTCCGTCTCCGGCAGCGCGAACTCGACCCCGTTCTCCGACGCGTTGAGCAACAGCAGGAAGCTGTCCGCTCCCGTATGCCGCAACTGGAATGCGATGGATTTCGCATCGGCGACGTCCCAGTCCTCGTCGGCGAAGAGCTCCCCGTCGGCGCGCACGATGTGCACGGTGTCCGGCGCATCCGTCTCCGGACCCTGCCGGTACCAGTCCGGCCGCAGCGCGGGTTCGGCACGACGCAACCGGATGAGGGCGGTGGTGAAGTCGCGCAGCTCCGTGTCCTGGTTCGCCCAGTCGAACCAGGAGATCTCGTCGTCCTGGCAGTACGCGTTGTTGTTGCCCTGCTGGGTGCGGCCCATCTCATCCCCGCCGAGGACCATCGGGACGCCAGCGGAGAGCAGCACGGTGGCGAGGAAGTTCTTCCGCTGCCTGGTGCGTCGCGCGAGGATCGCCGGATCGTCGGTCGGGCCCTCGACGCCGTTGTTGTTCGACCGGTTGTCGGATTCGCCGTCCGCGTTGTCTTCGCCGTTGGCCTCGTTGTGCTTCTCGTCGTAGCTGGTCAGGTCGGCGAGGGTGAAGCCGTCGTGCGCCGTGACGAAGTTGACGCTCGACAGCGGGGAGCGGCGGGAGTCCTCGTACACGTCCGGGCTGCCGAGCACGCGCTGCGAGAGCGTGGCGAGCATCCCGTCGGTGCCGCGCCAGAAGTCGCGCACGTCGTCGCGGAACTTCCCGTTCCACTCCGACCATCCCGCGGGAAAGCCGCCGACCTGGTAGCCCGCGGTGTCCCACGGCTCGGCGATCAGCTTGACCTGCGCGAGGGTCGGGTCCTGTTGCACGAGGGCGAGGAAGGCACTGTGCACGCTCGCGTCGCCGCCCTGCCTGGTGAGGGTGGTGGCGAGGTCGAACCGGAAACCGTCGACGTGCATCTCGGTGACCCAGTATCGCAACGAGTCCATGATGAGCTGCAGTGCGGCCGGGTGGCTGACGTTGACGCTGTTGCCCGTACCCGTGGTGTCGAAGTAGTGCTCGGGGTCGTCCTCGACGAGCCGGTAGTACGACGGGTTGTCGATGCCCTTGAGGCTCAGCGTCGGGCCGAGATCGTTGCCCTCCGCGGTGTGGTTGTAGACGACGTCGAGGATCACTTCGAGCCCAGCGGCGTGCAGCGCCTTCACCATGCTCTTGAACTCGTCCACCTGCTCACCGGCGTCGCCGGAGGCAGAGTACTCGTTGTGCGGGGCGAAGAAGCCGATGGTGTTGTAGCCCCAGTAGTTGCGCAGCCCTTTCTCCTCGAGGTGCGCATCCTGCAGGAACTGGTGCACGGGCATCAGTTCGACGGCGGTGACGCCGAGCGAGGTGAGCTTCTCGATGGCCGCGGGATGCGCGAGTCCTGCATAGGTGCCTCGCACCTCCTCCGGAACCGCGTCGAGCTGCTTGGTGAAGCCCTTGACGTGGGTCTCGTAGACGATCGTCTCGGCCAGCGGGGTCGCGGGCGGCCGGTCGTCGCCCCAGTCGAACGAGTGCGGATCGACCACGACGGAGAGGGCGACGTGGCCCGCACCGTCTGTCCTGTCGAGCTGCTCCGGCTCGTTCAGGTCGTGCCCGAAGACCGCCTGCCCGGAGTCGAACGCGCCGGTGACGGCGCGGGCGTGCGGGTCGAGGAGCACCTTGGCGTCGTTGAAGCGGAGGCCGGACGCCGGGTCCCACGGGCCGGAGACCCGGAGCCCGTACCTGGTGCCTGGCGTGAGGCCAGGGACGATGCCGTGGAAGACGTGCGCGGTGCGCTTGGTGAGCTCTGTCCTGGTCTCCGTGCCGTCTTCGGCGAAGATGCAGACGGTGACGGCGTCGGCGTGCTCGCTGTAGACGGCGACGTTCGCGCCCCCGTCGACCAGGGTGACTCCGAGCGGATACCGCCGGGAGGTGTACTCGGTCACGCGCGTCCTGCTCGGTGTTCGGTTGTGCTCATGCCCGCCTCGCCCATCGTGGTGAATAGCTAGATTATCTAGACATTCGCGGCCGTCACCACCCGTTGACAGGCGCCCCGCCGTCAGCTATCCGCTCTCGTCACCCGCACTGCGTCGTCGAACGCCAGCACCGCGTCCGGCTCTGCGGCGCCGAAGCCGACGGCGGCGCCGAGGCTGGTGCCGCTCAGGCTCACCCGCACGCGCATCCCGCCCCTGCTGAACCCGAAGACGTCGCCGTCGGCCGTGATGGCGGTCGCGCGCGCATCCACCGGCAGGTCGCGGCGGAGCGCGATCAGGTCGCGGTAGAACGCGAGCAGCCGGGCGTGCTCCGCCCGCTCCGGTTCCGCCCAGTCGAGGTGGGAGCGCTCGAACGTCTCCGGATCCTGCGGGTCCGGCACGGTGGAGGGGTCCCAGCCCATCTTGGCGAACTCCGCGATCCTGCCGCGTGCCGTCGCTTCTCCGAGCTCCTTCTCCGGATGCGACGTGAAGAACTGCCACGGCGTCGTCGCTCCCCACTCCTCTCCCATGAACAGCATCGGCGTGAACGGCCCGAGCAGCGTCAGCGTGGCCGCGACGGCGAGCTGCCCCTGGTTCAGCGTGGCCGTGAGCCTGTCGCCGACCGCGCGGTTGCCGATCTGGTCGTGATCCTGGCTGAACGCGACCAGCCGGGAGTGCGGGATGTCCGCATCCAGTGGCCGCCCGTGGTGGCGCTCGCGGAAGCTCGACCAGGTGCCGTCGTGGAAGAACCCGCGCTCGAACACCGTGGCGAGCGAGCCAGGTCCTGCGAAGTCGGCGTAGTAGCCCGTCGTCTCCCCGGTGAGGTTGCTGTGGATGGCGTGGTGCACGTCGTCGTCCCACTGCGCCGTGATGCCGTACCCGCCGCGCGCGCGGTCGCGGATCACCCTCGGGTCGTTGAGGTCGCTCTCGGCGATCAGGCCGAGCGGTCGCCCGAGCTCGGAGCTCAGCTCGTCCACCTGCGTCGCCAGCTCTTCCAGGATGTGCACGGCGCGTTCGTCGTGGAGGGCGTGGACCGCATCCAGCCGGAGCCCGTCGACGTGCATCTCGCGCAGCCAGTACAGCGCGTTGTCGACGATGTAGCGCCGCACCTCGTCGGACTGGGGCCCGTCGAGGTTGACGGACGCGCCCCAGGTGCTGTGGCCGTCGCCGAGGTACGGCCCGAACACCGGCAGGTAGTTGCCGCTCGGGCCGAGGTGGTTGTAGACCACGTCCTGGATCACGGCGAGTCCGCGCGCGTGGCAGGCGTCCACGAACCGCTGGTACGCGGCCGGTCCGCCGTACGGCTCGTGCACCGCGAACCAGAGCACGCCGTCGTAGCCCCAGCCGTGCTCGCCGTTGAAGGCGTTGACGGGCAGCAGCTCCACCGCATCCACCCCCAGCGTCACGAGGTGGTCGAGCCGGTCGATGGCGGAGTCGAGCGTGCCGTCCGGCGTGAAGGTGCCGATGTGCAGTTCGTAGATCACCGCTCCGAGCAGGTCGCGCCCGCGCCACTCCGCGTCCTCCCACACGTACTCCGACGGATCGAACTCGCGGCTGAGCGCGTGCACGCCGCGCGGCTGCCTGAGCGACCTGGGGTCGGGATGCGGCCCGTCGCCGTCGACCACGAAGCCGTAGTCGAGCGGTCCGCGAACGGCGGGGAGCGGTTGGTCCAGCCACCACCAGCCGTCTTCTCCGAGGGCGAGCGGCCGGTCGTCCGCGCCCTCGACCACCAGCGTGACCGTGGATGCGTCCGGCGCCCACACCGGGAACCGGCGGTTCACAGCGCCACCAGCAGCGCCACGGGGTAGCGCTCGAGGATCGTCGCCAGCCGGGCCGTGCCCGCGTGCTCTGCACCCGTCAGTTCGTCACGCATACGTCGCCCTCCGAGGTCGATGGCGGTGTCGTTCCAGCCTCCCGCGGCGGCGAGGCCGATCGGCAGGCGGGTGGCGAGGGCGATCGCGCCTCCGCGGTCGAACGCGATCACATGGTCGGCGCGCGCGCCCGTCGCTGCGACAGGACGGTACGTGGTGAACAGCTCGGTCCTGTCGCGGCGCAACCGCAGGGCGCGGGAGGTGACGAGCACCTTGACGGCGCCGGACGAGTCGATGTCCGGCAGCCAGCCGTCGTCGATGCGGGCGAGCAGCGCATCCGCGACGTCGAAGCCGACCGGCCGCCGATTGTCGGGGTCGACCAGCGACTGCTCCCAGCGTTCGCTGCCCTGATAGACGTCCGGCATCCCCGGCGAGAGAAGCTGCACGAGCTTCGCGCCCAGGCCGTTCGACGCCCCGGCCGCGTCGATCCGTGCGGAGATGGCCTCGACCTCCCCGCGCACGATGTCGTCGTCGTACGCCGCGTCGACCAGCGAGAGCAGACGCCCCTCGAACTCCTGGTCGCCGTCCGTCCACGACGTGCCGGTGCCCGCCTCGCGGGCAGCCTTCAGCGCGTACTCGCGCAGCCGCTCCCGCGAGATCGGCCAGGCGCCGACCGCCGCCTGCCACAGCCCGTCCTCCAGAGAGGCGTCTCCGATGGATGCGCGGGCCGCGACCTCCCGCAGGAACCGCGCCCACGCCTCCGGAATCTCGGCCAGTGCGCTGATGCGGGCGCGGGTGTCCTCCCCGCGTTTGGTGTCGTGCGTGCTCAGCGTCGTCATCGACTCCGGCAGGCGCTCCTGCCGATCGTGCTGCCGCTCGTGGAGCTCGGCCACCGGCACGGCGAACTCGGCGGGGTCTGCGCCCACCTCGGTGAGCGAGACGAGCCTCGTGTACCGGTAGAACGCGTTGTCTTCGACGCCCTTGGCCATGATCATGCCGCTGGTCTGCTGGAACCGCATGGCCGCCGGATCGGCGGGGTCCGCCAGGCGCTGGACGACGCGGGCGAGAGCATCGGCGAGGTCGGGGCGGGAGGCGAGTGCCGCATCCCGTGCCGCGTGCAGGTGATCGAGGCCGAACGGGAGGTAGCTGCGGTAGACGGGGAAGCAGGCGGCGAGTTCCGCGACGGCGTCGACGGTGGCGTCCTGCGCTCCCGCCTCGGACGGGTCGAGCAGGCGCGCGATCCGCCGGACCTCCGAGTTCAGGATGCCGTCGGCGACCGCCCGCTTCCTGTCGTGCACGAGCGCGGCCCACACTGTCTCCGCATCCCCGGCCAGGTCGGTGAGCGTTTCGGCGCCTGCGGGATCGACGAACACGCGGTCGATCAGCGCGAGCGCGTCGTATCCCGTCGTGCCGCTCACCGGCCAGTCCGGGATGCGCTCATCGCCCTCGAGGATCTTCTCCACCCACACCGGCCGCCCCTCCGCCAGCGCTGCCAGGCGCTCCAGATAGCCGCCGGGGTCGGCGAGACCGTCCGGGTGGTCGACCCTGAGGCCGTCGACGAGTCCGTCGCGCATCCACCGGCCGATTTCGGCGTGCGACGCGTCGAACACGGCGTCGTCCTCCACCCGGATGCCCGCGAGCGTGTTCACCGCGAAGAACCGGCGGTAGTTGAGGTCGTGGTCGGCGCTGCGCCAGGAGACCAGCTCGTAGTGCTGGCGGTCGTGCACCTCGGCCGGCGTCCCGCCCTCTGTTCCGGCGGCGATGGGGAACCGGTGCTCGTAGTATCGCAGCTCACCGTCCTCCGCCCGCAGCTCGGCGGTGTCGTCGTCCTGCCCGAGCACGGGGATGCGCACCCGCCCGCCTCCCGCGGCCCAGTCGATGTCGAAATGGCCGGCGAACGCCGAGTCCTGGCCGTTGCCGAGCACATCCCACCACCACGCGTTCAGCGCAGGGGTCGCGATGCCCATGTGGTTCGGCACGATGTCGACGAGCACGCGCAGGCCGCGCCGGTGGGCGGCGTCGCTGAACGCGAGCAGCGCATCCGGCCCGCCTCGTGCGGCGTCGACGCGGGAGTGGTCGACGACGTCGTAGCCGTGGGCGGAGCCTGGCTCAGCCTCCAGCAGGGGGGAGAGGTACACCCAGCCGACCCCGAGCCTCCTCAGGTAGCCGAGGATCTGGGCGGCGTCGCGGAGGGTGAAGTCGGGCGAGATCTGAAGGCGATAGCTGCTGGTGCTCACGACTGCCATCCTCTTCGCGTCGGAGCGTGCATGGAAGGGGTTGGCATACTCCGAGAATGCTGGCAAGGGGGTAGTGCCTCCCGGCAAGGCGTGGGAGCGTCGAAGACAGGTCGGCAGTACTGCCGACGCGAACGCGTGAGAAAGGGAGGATCGTCATGGGACTCGACGACAAGATCCAGAACGCTGCCGAGAAGGCCGGGGGCAAGGCCAAGGAAGCGGCAGGCAAGGCAACGGACAACGAGCGCCTCGAAGCAGAGGGCAAAGCGGACCAGACCAAGGCGGACCTCAAGGGCGCCGGCGAGAAGGTCAAGGACGCCTTCAAGGAGTAGCACTCGGAACGCACGGCGAACGGCCGGACCGGAAGCGCGGTCCGGCCGTTTCGTGTGCGCACAGAATTTTCACCGCGCGTTCACCTGGCGTTCACCTCGTTCCGGGAGTAAATTCCGGTGAATGGGCGACCGTATTGATCGCGTCAGGGCCTGGCGCGGAGTGGGCATCGGGATCGCGCTCGCCGTCGTGACGGTGATCGCGACCGCGGCGCTCGCCGTCGCCATCCCGACGCAGGGCGAGAATCCGCGTGCGTGGGGTGTGATCGTGTGCGGTGTGCTCACGGTGGCGATCTGCATCCAACTTGCCGTTCGGAACTGGCGCAGGATCCGTCATTACCGCGGCGACGACCTCCCGCAGACTCCGGCCCAGGCAAGAAACCGTACGACCGGTTAATGCTAGGATTCTGGACACGAGGCGCCGGTTTAGGGCCGACGCCGTCACGGGGGTTATGGCGCGCCCGCCGGCGCCTCTTCTCCGGTGCGGGCACTCAGGGTCACCGGTGCCGCGCCGGGCGCCCGTAGTGCGTCGCGGCCAGAAGCTATCGAGCCCGCAGATATTCACGCGACACGCCGTGGTCAGTCGTGAATAAGTCTGGGCTCGATTGCCGCGGACGCGGCTGCGGGGTCAGCCGACCGGAACGGACTCGCGCTGGGTGAAGGCGGCGCGGTAACGCGTGGGTGCGACGCCGACCTCGGCGTCGAAGTGGTGGCGGAGCAGCGTCGCGCTCGCGAACCCGCACTGTCTCGCCACCTCGTCCACCGGCAGGTCGGTGGTTTCCAGCAGCAGCCGGGCGTGCAGGATGCGCTGGGTGGTCAGCCACTGCATCGGCGACACCCCTGTCTCCGCCACGAAGCGCCGCGAGAAGCTGCGAGTCGACATGTGCACGCGATCGGCCAGCGCGCTCACCGTGTGGTTCTCGTCGAGGTTGTCGGAGAGGTGGTCGAGCAGTTCGGTGAAGGTGTCGTCTGTGCAGTCGGACACCGGCCGCTCGATGTACTGCCGCTGGCCGCCGTCGCGCTGCGGAGGCACGACCATGTTGCGGGCGATGGTGTTGGCCGTCGCGCTGCCGAGCTCGCGGCGAACGAGGTGCAGGCTCGCATCCACCCCGGCCGAGGTTCCAGCGCTGGTGATGAGGTTGCCGTCGTCGACGAACAGCACGTCGGGGTCGACGTCGGCCGCCGGGAAGCGGCGGGCGAGGGCGTCCGCGTAGCGCCAGTGCGTGGTGACCTTGCGTCCGTCGAGCAGTCCGGCGGCACCGAGGATGAACGCGCCGGAGCAGACGCTCAGCAGAATGGCCCCGCGTTCGGCTGCGCGCCGCAGGCCGTCCAGCAGTTCCTCCGGGTAGTCGTCGCGGATGCGCGCTGCCGGCACCGCGATCAGGTCGGCGTCGTCCATCGCGTCCAGTCCGTACGGTGCGATGATCGACGCGCCTGTCGGGTTCGGGATGGGGACGCCGGGCTCGATCGCGCAGATGCGGAAGTCGAACGGGGTGATTCCCGCGTAGCTGCGGTCGAGGCCGAAGACCTCGCAGACCACGCCGAATTCGAACATGGCGAAGTCGTCGATGAGCGGCACTGCGACGGAGCGGATCATGCCAGAAGCATAGTGGCCGAATCTTTGCGAAGGAAGACCTAAAGCCATCTCGTGGCCGAATCTTTTCCTCCGTAACGTTAATGTCATGGCTCAGGGAATCTTCACACAGGGAATGGAACACGGATGGATCGCAGGCGCGACCCGCACCACGAACGCGGTCGAGCGCATCCCGCGTCGTCGCCGGTTCGTGCTCAGCGAGTGGCTTCCGGCGGCGCTGCAGGCTCGCGGGCAGCGCGTCGGCCGCGAGACCGACCGGGCGTACTCGGACCTCAGCGCGGCACGCGACGCTCGCGAGTCCGGTCGCTGACCGGCACGGCGCCGCTACGACGCCGTCAGACGCGCGACATACGGTCTAGACGCACAGAACGCCCCGCGCTACTCTCAGCGCATACCCAGGCACGCTTCGGTCTGGGCTACGGAGGGTGGGGAAATCATGTGGGACAACTTCTGGAACATCATCTGGCTCTTCTTCTGGAGCTTCGCGTTCATCGCCTACCTGTTCGCGCTCTTCGCGATCATCGGTGACCTGTTCCGCGACCACAAGCTCAACGGGTGGTGGAAGGCGCTGTGGATCATCTTCCTGATCTTCGTGCCGTTCCTCACCGCGCTGGTCTACCTGATCGCTCGCGGGCCCGGCATGGCCGAGCGCAGCCAGAAGGAAGCGCGGCAGGTGCAGAGCGCGACCGACGACTACATCCGCACGGTCGCGAGCTCCAGCCCGGCCGACGAGATCGCCAAGGCTAAGCAGCTCCTCGACCAGGGTGTCATCACCCAGGAGGAGTTCGCGCACCTCAAGGCCCGCGCGCTCGCGCACCCCGGTGCTGCCGCACCGGCCGCTGCCGCACCGGCAGCCCCGACGCCGCCTGCGCCTCCGGCGCCTCCCGCGGCCTGATCCACGCATTCGAGCCCAGGCTTTTTCACCGCATTCCGCGCGTTTACGGTGAAAAAGCCTGGGCTCGATGGTGTCGGTTCGCACGAGCGGGTTGACCGACCGGTATGGAAAGCTGTTTGCTTAAGGGGTCGGCTGGTGCGTGCCGCCGGGGAATTTAGGGGCCCTTCGGCAGCGCCGGCTACTTACCCGAATGCGTGTGTGGGAGCGAGCGATCCCTCCCACACGCGCCGGGGGAGGCGTCGCGCCGCGCGCAAGAGCCGCCCCGCTGGTCATTCCGGCATCGTGACGACCACTTTGCGGCCGCGTTCCGCCGTGTCCGCCGCCCTGTGCGCATCCCACACCCGCTCGAACGGGATGGCGTCGACCGCTTGCGCCGTCAGGTCGCCGGCCGCGAGCATCCCGAGCAGTGAGGCGAGGCTGCGCCGGTAGTCGTTGCGCCTGGTCAGGACCAGACCGGGCACCGAGCACACGCGCTGCCGCTGCCCGCCCCAGCGGTGCGCCGTCGACGAGAGCGACCCGAGCAGCGAGTCCGCGCGCTCGTGACCGCGCCGCCCGACGAACGCCGTGTGCACCCAGGTGCCGTGCGGCCCGAGGGCGTCCAGCACGTCCGGTGACCCTGTGTGGTCGATCGCGGCGTCGACGCCTCCGTCGCTGGCGTTCTTCACGCGCGCTGCCCAGAGCGGGTCGGTGTAGTCGACGAACGTCGCTCCCAGCGCCTCCGCCGCCGCCCTGGACCGAGTGGATGCGCTGCCGAACACGGTCAGCCCGTCGCGTTTGGCGAGCTGCGCCGCATACGAGCCGACCGGCCCGGTCACGCCCTGCACCAGGACGCTGCCTCCCGCATCCACCGCTGCGAGCTGCAGGGCGTGCCAGGCGGTGATCAGGTCGAGCGGAGCCGTCGCCGCGACCGCTGAGTCGAGCGCGTCCGGCACCGGAGTGAGCAGCGACGCGGGGACCACGATGCGGGTCGCGTGCGCGCCCATGCGGGCGAGGACTCCGGCGACGCGGTCGCCCGCGCGCATCCCGAGCACCGCGGACACCGCCGACTCTGTTTCGAGCACGCCGACGAAGTCGTAGCCGGTGACGAAACCGGCGAACGGCTGGAAGACATAGCCGCCGCGGCGCGCGAGCACGTCGGTCGCGCCGAGAGAGGAGTGCGTGACGCGCACGACGACCTCGGTGCCGCGGGGAGGGCGCACCTCCTCGTCGACGAGAGCTACGACGTCGGCGTCGCCGAAGCGGGTGACTCTGGCGGCCGTCCTGTGTGGCACGCGCTCAGCCGGCCCGGCGCGCGAGCAGCCCTGACCGCTCCTGGTGCGCCTCGAACCAGTCGGCGACGTACCAGCACATCGGCACGATCTTCAGTTCGGTGTTCGCCTCGATGTCGTTCACGGCGTATTCGACCAGGTGTGCCGCATACCCGTTTCCCCGCTTCGCCGGCGCGGTGAACGCCCGCGTCAGCGAGATCGAACCGCCCAGGATGCTGTAGTCGAGCACGCCGACCAGCTCGCCGTCGATGCGCATCGCGTACCGTTTCGCATCCGTCTCGTTGCTGAACTCCGTGGCCATGCGCCCATCGTACGTCCGTCGCGTGCGAAGGGAACCCGAGGTAGGCTGACGTCGTGGGATCCCGACCCGCACCCTTCGGGCTTCCGCGCGCATTTCCGCGTTCGAGCCACAGCAGGCCAGGCCGCAGGCGACGTCCGGCGCGTGTGTAGCGAATGACTCTGGAGCCCGCTGTGACGTTCGATTCCCCGTCGCCCCTCTCGCCAGCCCACGAAGCCCTGCTCGCTCAGGTGCCGATCAGGGACCACACGGTGATCGAGGCGGAGACGATCCTCTACGAGCACGAGGGGGTCGCCCTCGAGGGCTATCTTGCGCGGGATGCGCAGGCCGACGAACGCCGTCCGGCCGTCCTGCTGCTCCACGATTGGCACGGCGTCGGAGACACGGTGAAGATGCGCGCCCAGATGCTCGCGCGCCTGGGCTACGTGGCGTTCGCCGCCGACCTGTACGGTGTCGGCGTGCGCCCGCAGGGAGACGCGGCGTCGGAGGAGGCGGGGAAGTACTACCGCGACCTGGCGCTGTTGCGCACCAGGGTCGCGGCCGGCTTCACGGTGCTGCAGCAGCACGCCACCGTCGATCCCGCCCGCCTCGCGGTGATCGGCTACTGCTTCGGCGGGACGGCCGCGATCGAGTTCGCGCGCACGGGCGCGCCGGCCAGGGGAGTGGTGTCGTTCCACGGCGGGCTGATCGCGCACGAGCCGTCCGACGCGGCGGCGATCGCCGCATCCCTCCTGGTTCTCACCGGCGGCGACGACCCCGTCGTCCCTCCGGAGGCCGTCGTCGCGTTCGAGAACGAGCTGCGCGGAGCCCCGCACGTCGACTGGCAGGTCACCACATACTCAGGCGCACCGCACGCGTTCACCATCCCCGGCACCGATCGCTACCGGCCGACGGCGGATGCGCGAAGCTGGCGTGCGCTGGTCTGCTTCCTCGACGAGGTGTTCGCCTGAGCGGTACCCTCGCCTGATGGACCACCCGGAACTGTTCGAACCCGGCGACCCCTTCGTCGACCGGATGCGCGCCATCTGTCTGCGCTTCCCCGAAGCGGTCGAGGTGTCAGCGTGGGGCCGTCCGACGTTCCGCGCGGGCAAGAAGGTCTTCGCGCTCGCCGGGAGCGGCCTCGCCCGCCCGTACTCGCTCGTCTTCAAACCCGACCAGGACGAGGCGCGCGCCTTCCACGAGGACCCGCGCTTCTTCGTGCCGAAATACTGGGGCGCATCCGGCTGGCTGGGCATCGACATCGACCAGGCTGCGCCCGATTCGGTGTGGAAAGAGGTCGCAGAATTGATCGAGACGTCCTACCGCCAGGTGGCCCTGAAGCGCCAATTGGCGGTACTGGACGAGGTCATGTAAGCTCTAATCCGGCCCGCGAGCAGGAATGTTCGAAGGCATTGCGCCCGTAGCTCAACGGATAGAGCATCTGACTACGGATCAGAAGGTTGGGGGTTCGAATCCCTCCGGGCGCACACTGGTTGAGACAGTAGACACGGCCCCCGCTTCGGCGGGGGTTTTGTCGTTGACGGGCGGTCGCGGCGGTCGCGTTTTCTGGGCCTCCTCTACTGCGTGAGTCTCTGCGTCGTGATCGCGGCCGGCGCACGCTTGTTTCGCGGCGAGGGGGAAGACCGCGAGTCCTCTCGACAGGCGTGGCGTATGACGTCGAAACCGACCGCCGGATTCGTGCTCGCGGGCGTCTTCGTCCTGCAGGCGATGTCCACCGGAGTCAGCGCAGCCGTCGCACTCGACGATGCGCCACTCTACGTGTTGGCGGTCGTGTTCTGCCTCGCGGTCGCCGCCGCATACCTGAACTCGTCTCTTCGGCTGCTCCGCGGCCCGGAGAACTCCGGCAGCGCGCGCCGGCCCCGCTAGTCCGCGACCGCCGCATACCGCCCCGCCAACACCCCGAACGCTTCCCGCAGCTCCCATGGCTGCACATCCGCCAGCACCGCGTCGAACCGGCCGAGCGACGCCGCCAGTGCCACCCACGACCACGACCCCGCGTGGATGCGGCACCGCCCGTCGCCGAGGTCGTCCACCGCCGCGTCGCCCGCGAAGGGCAGCACCTCGGCCGCGGGCAGGTGCAGCACCGCGCTGCCACGGCACGGCCAGTCGTTCGTCGTCTCAGAACCCTTGAACCGGGCGGACACGAACGCGCGCACATCCCCTCCCGGAAGCTCCCGCGGCGAGAACCGGGGACCGTTCGGGATGCGCGGGGTGATCCGGTCGACCCGGAAGGTGCGCCAGTCGTCGCGGTCGAGATCCCACCCGACGAGGTACCAACGCTCTCCGGAGACGACGAGGTGGTGCGGCTCGACGCGGCGGGGAAGGCCGGATGCGACGGCGGTGGGGTGGGGAGACGAGTCTTCTGTGGCGGCAGCATCCACCGCCACCGCATCCCGATCCACCGCATCCCCCACCCGGTAGTCGAACCGCACCGTCTCCCGCGCTACGACGGCCGTGGACAGCGCCAGCAGCACCTCCGTCGACACCGGCTCGACGCCGGCGTTCAGCGCGTTGGGCATCGCCGTGAACTGCAGCGCATCCAGCCGGTGTCGCAGCCGGGACGGCATCACCTGCCGCACCGTGGTCAGCGCTCTGACCGCGGCCTCCTCGATGCCGACCCCACTGACCGTCGCCGCCTGCAGGGCGACGGCGACGGCAACGGCCTGGTCGTCGTCGAAGAGCAGGGGAGGGAGGTCGGTGCCGGGGGCGAGGCGGTAGCCGCCGTCCGGCCCCTTGGTGGCGCGGATGCTGTAGCCCATCCCGCGCAGCCGGTCGACGTCGCGCCGCACCGTGCGGGGACTGATGGCGAGCCGTTCGGCGAGGGCCTGCCCTGGCCAGTCCCGCCGTGCCTGGAGCAGCGACAGCAGCACGAGGAGGCGGGAGCTTGTCGCTGTCATGGGTCCAGCGTAGATCGAGTAGAGGACCGCAACTGTCCTCTACTGCTGTGAGAGTGGGCAGCGTCCGGATGGTCCGGGCAACACCGTCAGCGAGGAGCAGACATGTCCGTCATCACCACACCCCACCTCAACTTCCGCGGCGACGCGAAGGCGGCCCTCGAGTTCTACCACGCGGTCTTCGGCGGCCGGCTCATCCTGGTCAGCAACGCCGACGCCCACTCCGCCGAGACGCCAGCGGACGCGGATCAGATCAAGTTCGGCCAGGTGGTCGGCGCGGACGGCTTCCAGATCATGGCGTACGACGTGCCGGCGAGCGTCTCGTACGACCAGGGCGAGAAGTCGGTGTTCGTCTCGGTGCGCGGCGATTCCGCGGACGAGATCGCCACCCTGTGGGAAAGCCTCGCCCAGGGCTCGACTGTGCTCGAGGACCTCGGCCCGTCGGCGTTCTCGCCCGCATACGGGATGCTGAAAGACCGGTTCGGCGTCGTCTGGGTGCTCGACGTCGCGGTGGCGTGGGACGCCGCGTGAACTGACCGGGGCCGCCGCGGCGTCACTTCGCCGCGCTCGGCCCCACGCTCTCCCCGCCGGCGACGCCCGCCGCATCCCCCTTGAGCTCGATCAGGATGGTGTGCGTCGGCGTCGAGCCGACGTTCTCGCCGGAGTGCCGCTGCGCGGGGAGCCAGACCGCATCGCCCGCACCCAGGTGCACGGATCGTTCCCTGTCCGGTGTGCGCAGGTGCCGGTCGAAATCGGTCAGCGCCACCAGCACGCTATTCGGGTGGTCGTGGTCGTTGGTGCGGACCCCTGGCGTGTCCGTGTAGTCGAGCACGCGCACGAACTCGTTCTCCCAGAGCAGGCGGTAGTTCTCCGGGTCGGTGCGGATCGGGTCGTCGGTGACCATGCCGCGAGGATACGCCGATTCCGGCCTCCCGCACCCCACTCACCGGGAAGTGCGCCCTTCCGCGCCCGTCGCGGCCTCCATACGCTGGCATCATGAGCACCAGCAGCACCAGCAGCACCAGCAGCGCCACTAGCGACCTGAAAGCCCCGACCATCGCCACCACCGGGTCCACCGGCGTTCTGGGCGGCTACGTCGCCGGGATGCTCGCCGATGCGGGGGTGGCGCAGCGCCTTCTGGTGCGCGACCCGTCCAGGGCGCCGAAGCTGCCCGCATCCACTGTGCTGCCGTTCGCGTACTCGGACAGGGAGGCGTCGCTGCGCGCGCTCGACGGCGTCGAGACCCTGTTCATGGTCTCCGCCGCCGAGAACGCCGAGCGGCTGGCCGAGCATCGCGCGTTCATCGACGCAGCTCGGGATGCGGGGGTCGGACACGTCGTATACACCTCGTTCGTCGGGGCACGCCCGTGCGCTTCCACGACGAGACCGTCGAGGAGGCGTACGCCTCGCGCAGGCAGTGGGATGCGCCGCAATGGCAGTACGACGCGTGGGTGTCCACATACACGGCGATCGCCGCAGGCGAGCTGGGGCGGGTGACGGACGACGTGGAGAGGGTCACGGGCACGCCGCCGCTCAGCCTGGCGCAGTTCCTCGAGCGCTGAGCCGCGGCACCCGCCGCGCGTGTAATCTCGCAGAAGATCGCTCAAGCGATGGCTGTGCAACGAAAGGAATGACCGTGGTCAGCTTCCGAACCACTCTGCTGGGCGCAGGCGGCAACAACGTCGGCATCGTCGTGCCGGAGGAGGTCGTGCTGGGCTTCGATCGCGGCAAGCGCGTGCCGGTCGTCGTCACCATCGACGGCGGGTACACCTACCGGAACACCATCGCGTCCATGGGCGGCCGCTTCCTCATCTCGTTCAATGCTGAGACGCGGGCGGCCACCGGCCGGGGAGCAGGGGATGAGGTCGAGGTCACTCTCGAGGTCGACGACGCCCCGCGCACGGTCGCGATCCCTGCCGAGCTCGCGGCGGCGTTCGCGGACGACCAGGATGCGGCGAACGCGTGGTCCGCCCTCTCGTACAGCAAGCAGCGCGCGCACGCCACGGCGATCGAGGGCGCGAAAAGCGACGAGACCCGGGCGCGGCGGGTGCAGGGCGTGATCGAGGCGCTGCGCTCGTAGACCTCTCTTCAGTACAGCGTTTTACGTGCAATTCGGCGGCGAAAAATGCGACGCCGCAAATTTCAGGTCCAGTGTCACGAATGTCGGAGGCGTCTGCCAAACTTCTCGGGTACTGAAAATAAGCCACCTGGGAGAACTGTGATCCTGCTCCGTCTGACCCTGCGTCACGCGCGCCCCTATGTCTGGGGCATCGTGGGGGTGGTCGTGCTGCAATTGCTGTCCACGATCGCCGCGCTCTACCTGCCGAGCCTCAATGCGCAGATCGTCGATAAGGGCGTCGTCAGCGGCGACACCGACTTCATCTGGAACACCGGCATGACGATGCTGGTCGTGTGCCTCGCCCAGGTGGTGACAGCGGTCGGCGGCATCTACTTCGGCGCCAAGGTGTCGATGGCGGTCGGGCGCGACCTGCGCCGTGAGGTGTACCGCAAGGTCGACTCGCTGAGCGCACTCGACGTGGGCCGCTGGGGAACGGCGACGCTCATCACCCGAAACACGAACGACGTGCAGCAGGTGCAAATGCTCGTGCTGATGACCCTCAACTTCATGGTGTCCACCCCGATCATGTGCATCGGCGGCATCATCATGGCGCTGCGCGAAGACCTCGGGCTGTCCTGGCTCGTCTGGGTGTCTGTGCCCGTGCTGTTCCTGGTGGTCGGCGTGCTCGTGGTGATGCTGCTCCCACTGTTCCGCGAGATGCAGGACCGCATCGACAAGGTCAACGGCGTGCTGCGGGAGCAGATCGTCGGCATCCGCGTCATTCGTGCGTTCGTTCGCGAGCCGTTCGAGTCCGAGCGCTACGCAGAGGCCAACCTCGCGCTCACCAGGGTGTCCGTCAAGGTCGGCAACATCTTCGTCCTGATGTTCCCCATCATCATGGTCATCCTGCACCTCGCGACGGCCGCCGTCCTGTGGTTCGGCGGGCAGCGAGTGGATGCGGGCCAGATGCAGGTGGGCTCGCTCACCGCGTTCCTGCAGTACCTCCTCATGATCCTCACCGCCGTCATGATGGGCGTCTTCATGGTCATGATGATTCCGCGTGCCGTCGTCTGCGCCGGGCGCATCGACGAGGTGCTCTCCACCGAGCCGTCCGACGCCGGGTCCACCGGGGATGCGCCGCTGCCGTCGTCCGGCCGGGTCGAGTTCCGCGGAGTGACCTTCGGCTACCCCGGCGCTGAGAAGCCGGTGCTGAGCGACATCGACTTCGTCGCCGAGCAGGGACGCATGACCGCGATCGTGGGCTCCACCGGAGCGGGCAAGACCACGCTGGTGAATCTCGTCCCCAACCTCTACACGCCGCAGCAGGGAACCGTGACGGTCGGCGGCGTGCGGGTGGATGCGCTCACCAGGGCGCAGCTCGCAGGCGTCCTCGGGCTGGTCCCGCAGCGCCCATACCTCTTCTCCGGCACGATCGCGTCCAACCTGCGCTTCGGGCGCCCGGATGCGACGGACGACGAGCTGTGGGAGGCCCTGCGCGTCGCGCAGGCCGACGACTTCGTGCGTGCCAAGGAGGGCGGCCTGGATGCGCGCATCTCCCAGGGCGGCACGAACGTCTCCGGGGGTCAGCGCCAGCGCCTCTGCATCGCCAGAGCGCTGGTGTCCCGACCGCAGGTGTATCTCTTCGACGACTCGTTCTCCGCCCTCGACGTCGCGACGGACGCGCGCCTCCGCGCGGCGCTCGCCGACGCCACCAAGGAGTCCGCAGTGATCGTGGTGGCACAGCGCGTGTCGACCATCCGGGAGGCGGACACCATCATCGTGCTCGACGACGGCCGCATCGTCGGCCGGGGAACCCACGACGATCTCCTCGAAACGAGCGAGACCTACCGCGAGATCGTCGAATCGCAGTTGAGCCTGGAGGTGGCCTGAGATGGCACGCGACAAGCGCGCAGACGACGTCCTCGAACGCGACGACGTGACCGCCCCCGAGGTCGAGGACTTCGAATACACCCCGACCGAGGCCGACGGCGATATGTTCGGCGGAACGCCGGCCAAGAAGGCGCAGCACTTCTGGCCATCGCTGCGCCGCCTGCTCGGCCTGCTCCGGCCGGAGCGCGTGAAGTTCGCGTTCGTGGTCGCGCTCGTCGTGGTCTCGGTGATCCTCACGGTGATCGCGCCCAAGATCCTCGGATCGGCGATGGATGTGATCTTCCGCGGCGCGATCGGTGCCAACCTTCCCGCCAACGTTCCGCTGGACCAGCAGGTCGCCCAGGCGCGTGCCGCGGGCAACGATCAGCTCGCCGACATGCTCGCCACCACCAAGCCGGTCCCCGGTGAGGGCATCGACTTCGTGCTGCTGAGCCGTCTCATCTTCATCGTGCTCGCCATCTACCTGGTCGCCTCGTTCCTGATGTGGGCGCAGGGCTACGTTCTCAACGCGCTCGTCATGCGCGTGGTCTACCGGCTGCGCGCCGACATCGAGACCAAGCTCAACCGCCTGCCGCTCAGTTACTTCGACACCCGCCAGCGCGGCGACCTGATGTCGCGGGTCACGAACGACGTCGACAACATCCAGGCGGCACTGCAGCAGGCGTTCTCGCAGCTCGTGCAGTCGGTGCTCACCGTGCTCGGCATCACGATCATGATGTTCATCGTGTCGTGGCAGTTGGCGCTGATCGCCCTCATCGCACTCCCGCTGTCCGGCGTGATCGCGGGTGTCATCGGCTCGCGGTCGCAGAAGCTGTTCGCAGCGCAGTGGAAGAACACCGGAACGCTGAACGGCCACATCGAGGAGTCCTACTCCGGCCTCGAACTGGTTCGAGCCTTCGGCCGAGACGAGGTGATGCTCGCCGAGTTCGACAACCGCAACGAGAAGCTGTATCGCGCGTCCTTCGGAGCGCAGTTCGTGTCGGGAACGATCATGCCCGCCATGACGTTCGTCTCCTACCTGTCCTACGTGATGATCGCCGTCGTCGGCGGCCTCCGCGTCGCCACGGGGCAGATGACGCTCGGCGACGCGACCGCGTTCATCCAGTACTCGCGCGAGTTCACGCAGCCGATCAGCCAGGTCGCGGGCATCGCGAACATGCTGCAGTCGGGTGTCGCCTCGGCGGAGCGCACGTTCGAATTCCTCGACGCGGACGAGCAAGAGCCGGACGACGTCAAGGCGGAACTGCCGGAGCGCACGGACGGTCACGTCGAGTTCGACCGCGTTTCGTTCAGCTACTCGTCGACCACGCCGCTCATCGAGGACCTGTCGCTCTCCGTCGACCCCGGTCACACGGTCGCGATCGTCGGGCCGACGGGCGCGGGCAAGACCACGCTGGTCAATCTCGTGATGCGGTTCTACGAGCTCGATTCCGGCCGTATCCTGCTCGACGGCATCGACATCACCGAGCTGTCCAGGGCCGAGCTGCGCGAGCAGGTGGGTATGGTCCTCCAAGACGCGTGGCTGTTCGGCGGCACGATCCGAGACAACATCCGGTACGGCCGCCTCGACGCCACAGACGACGAGGTCATCGACGCGGCGAAGGCCACGATGGTCGACCGATTCGTCCGCCAGCTCCCCGAAGGCTACGACACGGTTCTCGATGCGGACGGCGGCAGCGTCTCGGCGGGAGAGCGTCAGCTCATCACCATCGCGCGCGCCTTCATCGCCAACCCCTCGCTGCTCATCCTCGACGAGGCCACGTCCTCGGTCGACACGCGCACCGAGCTGCTGGTGCAGCAGGCGATGGCCGCACTCCGCACCGATCGCACGTCGTTCGTGATCGCCCACCGACTCTCCACGATCCGGGATGCGCACACCATCCTCGTCATGGAGAACGGCGCGATCGTCGAACAGGGCAACCATGACACGCTGCTCGCCCGTCGAGGGGCGTACTACGACCTGTACATGACCCAGTTCCGCGGAGAGGACGCTGAGGCCGACGCCGAACTCCTCGAAGCGGGCGGAGTGCAGGGCGGGGCTCCCGCCGCCGCGGCGGAGCCGCAGGACGACGAATCCGGAAACCCGGAGAACGTGGCCGAACTCGCAGGAGAGGACCGTTCGGCCGGGCACTAGGCTGTCCCCGACCGGCACTGTGACGGTGCCGGTCGGAGGGGGTTTGATCATGAATCCGACCGTTCCACTCTGGGCCCCGTACTACGGCGCACCATTCGGCGTCGCCTTCACGCGGTTCTGGAAGAAGTACGCCCGCTTCGACGGACGGGCGAGCCGCAGCGAGTACTGGTGGTGGGCCCTCGCAAACGCCGTCATCGGCCTCGTGCTCTATGTGATCCTTCTTCTCGGCGCTGCGGTCGGGTCGAGCATCGACGAGAACGGACGAGGCGTCCCTGGCCCTGGCATCGCCATCGGAATCATCCTGTTCGTGGCGTGGGGTCTTGCCGTGATCATCCCCGGCCTCGCCCTCGCCGCGCGCCGTCTCCACGACGTGAACCTGAGCGGCTGGCTCCTGCTGCTGCTCCTCATCCCGAGCCTCGGCGGAATCGCGATCCTCGTCATGACGCTGCTGCCGCCCAACCCGGCCGGCGCCCGCTTCGACCGCCCGGACGCCGAGGTGCCCGGATACGTCCCCGTCGTGCCCGGACCAGGGCTTCCGCCCCGCGACTACGGCTGGCCCCAGTCCCCGATGCCGTACGCAGGCCCGGCAGGCGGCCAACCGCTGTACGCGTCCCCCTCGACGCCCGCTCCGGTGCCGCCAACGCCCGCCCCTGAGCCCGGTGCGCCGCCCGCGCCACCGCAGCCCGCCGCGCCGACGCAGCCGCCCGCTCCGCCGACGCAGCCGGTGCAGCCGCCCGCTCCGACGCAGCCGCCCGCTCCGCCGACGCAGCCGCCTGCTCCGCCGACGCAGCCGCCCGCACCTCCGGCGCCGCCGACGCAGCCGCCCGCACCTCCGGCGCCGCCGACCCCGCCATCACCCTGACGACCGGCGCGGCCACGCTGACACAGAAACGGCTCCCGGCGCATCATCACCGGGAGCCGTTTCGTGCGCACCGCGTTCGCGGCACGTGCGCGTGTCGTCTCGCTACGCGAGCGCGCCGATCGCGAAGCTGACGGCGCCCTGGTCATCCACCTGAGCGTCGAGGATCTTGTCGTCGAGCGCGACGGCTGCTTCCTCTTCGAGGAAGAGGCGCGCCCCGCCCGTCTCCACCACCTGATCCGCCGGTTCCGGCGCGGGTGCCACGGCGGCCGCGAACGAGGTGTGCTGCGGGTTGCTGCTGCTGATGCGCAGTCCCGCGTCGTCCTGCGGCGCCTGCTCGGTGAGCGTCTTGACGATTGTGCTGGCGTTCTCTGTCAGGGTGAGCATGTGCTCTCCTTCCGTTTGGTTCCAGGAGTCGCCCACGCTCCCGCACCCTCCGCAATGCTGCAAGGGGAATCGCCGCCATTGCCAGGGAACACTCACCTAGGAGGTCCGCTAGCATCGCCGGATGGAATCGTTGATACCGGTCGTCTGGTTGTGGCTCGCCATCATCACGGGCGGCCTCGCCCAGTCGAGGGGCCGTTCCGGCTGGACGTGGTTCGTCCTCGGACTACTCCTCGGCCCGATCGCCGCAACCTGGCTGGTCGCCTGGAAGCCGGTCCAGCCGACCGCCCCCGTCACTCCGCCGACCGCGCCCGTCACCCCGCCCGCGGCGCCCTGACGACGCCGCGCGCTACCCGCGGCACCTGAGCCCCCCCGCGCTACCCGCCGATCACGCCCAGGAATTCCCGGTTGAACGCGGGCAGGTCGTCCGGCTTCCGCGACGAAACGATCGTGAACGGCCCGTCGTCCACCACCACCTCTTCGTCCACCCAGCGGGCACCCGCGTTGCGGTAGTCGGTCTGCAAGCTCGGCCAGCTCGTGAGAGTTCGGTCGGCGACCACGCCCGCTTCCACCAGCACCCAGCCGCCGTGACAGATCACGCCGACCGGCTTGCCGGCCGCTGCGAACGCCGCGACCAGGGCGACCGCATCCCGTTGTGTGCGCACGGTGTCGCCGTTCGCCACCCCGCCGGGCAGCATCAGAGCGTCGTAATCGTCTGCCGAAGCGTCGGCCAGCGTCACGTCGACCGGGAACGTGTCGGCCGGGGTCAAGTGGTTGAACGCCTGCACCTCGCCCGCCTTCTCCGAGATCAGGGTCGGCGTGCCTCCGCCGTCGGCGACCGCCTTCCACGGCTCGACCAGTTCCGCCTGCTCGATGCCTTCCGACGCCACCAGGAACGCGACCCTTTTTCCGTCCATTGCCATGTCTCTCTCCTTCGTTCGACACCACTCGTACCCCTGAGACGCGGGAGAATGAACCCATGGCGAGCATCCCGGACCTCCTTCTCAACGACGGCAACCGCATCCCGCAGCTCGGGTTCGGCGTGTACAAGATCCCGGAGGCCGAGACGGCGGATGCGGTGCTCACCGCCCTAGACGCCGGATACCGGCATATCGACACGGCCGCGTTCTACGCGAACGAGCGCGGCGTCGGCGACGGCGTGCGCCGCAGCGGACTCGACCGCGACGACGTGTTCGTGACCACGAAGGTGTGGTGGGACCAGAACGGCTACGACAGCACCCTTCGCTCTTTCGACCAGAGCCTCGAACGGCTCGGTTTCGACACGGTGGACCTCTTCCTCATCCACTGGCCGGCGCCGAAGCACGACAAGTACGTCGACACCTGGCGTGCGCTCGAGACGATCCGGGATGAGGGACGAGCCAGGTCGATCGGCGTCGCCAACTTCCACATCCACCACCTCGAACGGCTGGCCCGCGAGACCGGCACCGTTCCCGCCGTCAATCAGGTGGAGCTGCACCCGTGGCTGCCGCAGGCCGAGGTGCGCGCGTACGACGAGGCGCACGGCATCGTGACCGAGGCGTGGTCGCCGCTCGCCCGCGGTCGCATCCTCGGCAACGAGCCGCTGGCGCGCATCGCCGAGAAGCACGGGGTGACGCCCGCGCAGGTGGTGATCCGCTGGCAGGTCCAGCTCGGCAACGTCGTCATCCCGAAGTCGGTCACGCCCGACCGCATCCGGCAGAACCTCGACGTCTTCTCGTTCGCTCTCGACGCCGACGACCTCGCCGTCATCGCCGCCCTCGAGTCGGGCGAGCGCACCGGCCGCGACCCCGACGACCTCGGCTAGCCGCGCAATCGAGCCCAGGCTTTTTCACCGCAAAACGCGAGAATACGGTGAAAAACCCTGGGCTCGATGGCGTCGCTACTCGCCGGAGGGGTGGGCGCCGACCGCGTCGACGAGCCAGGCGTATGCGAAGGCGCGCTCTCGCCAGGCCGAGTAACGGCCGGAGACCCCGCCGTGACCGGCGGCCATCTCGATCTTGAGCAGAGCGTCCGCGCCGACCTCGCGCAGCTTCGCCACCCACTTCGCCGGCTCGACGTACAGCACACGGGTGTCGTTGAGGCTGGTGACGGCGAGGATGCGCGGGTAGTGCGTCTCGTGCACGTTCTCGAGCGGCGAGTACGACTTCATGTACGCGTACACCTCTTCGTCGTGCAGCGGGTCGCCCCACTCGTCCCACTCGATCACGGTCAGCGGCAGCGACGGGTCCAGGATGCTCGTGAGCGGGTCGACGAACGGCACTTCGGCCAGGATGCCGGAGAAGTACTTCGGCGCCAGGTTCGCGACCGCGCCCATCAGCAGCCCGCCCGCGCTTCCGCCCTGAGCCGCGAGCCGGTCCGGCGACGTCCAGCCGGTGTCGATGAGGTGGCGCGCGCTGTCGACGAAGTCGGTGAAGGTGTTCTTCTTGTGGAGCTTCTTGCCGTGCTCGTACCAGAGCCGTCCGAGTTCGCCGCCTCCGCGGACGTGGGCGATGGCGAAGACGATGCCGCGGTCGAGGAGGCTGAGGCGCGGGATGCCGAACGACGGGTCCATGCTCGCCTCGTACGACCCGTAGCCGTACAGCACGAGCGGCGCCGGCTCGCCCGGTGTCACCAGGTCGCGCCGGTACACCAGCGAGATCGGGATGCGCGTCCCGTCCTTCGCCGTCGCCCACTCGCGCTTCTGCTCGAACAGCGCTGGGTCGAACTCTCCGAGGACGGCCTGCTGTTTGCGCATCCGGAGCTCGCGGGTGCGGACGTCGTAGTCGTACACGGTCGACGGCGTGACGAAGCTGCCGTAGCCGAGCCGCAGCGTCGGCTGGGTCCACTCCGGGTTGCCGCCTGCGCCGACGGTGAAGAGCTCTTCGTCGAAGTGCAGTTCGTGCAGGGTGTCGTCGCCGGTTCCATCGGCCGCCGCCGCGCCGTCCTCCGGGACGCACGCGACGGCAACGCGGGTGAGCCCTTCGCGGCGGTACTCGACCGCAACGAAGTCGCGGAACGCATCCACTCCTTCGAGCCGCACCTGCGGGTTGTGGGGGAGCAGGACACGGCGCGTGCCCTGCGGGTCGTCGGCGGACACGCTCACGAGCTCGAAGTTGACGGCGTCGTCGTTGTGGACGATGAGCAGCCGGTCGCGCCCGCCGACCACGGCGTGCTCGACGTCGTACTCGACGCCCTCCTTCCGCGGCCAGACCACGGCGAACTCGCCGGTGGGGTCGCTCGACCGCAGCAGCCACGCCTCGCTGGTGATGTTGGAGCCCGCCTCGATGACGAGGAAGTCGCGGCTGCGGGTCAGGCCGACCCCGATCCAGTAGCGCTCGTCCGGTTCGTGGAACACCTGCGCGTCGTCCGCGCCGGGCTCGTCGCCGACCCTGTGCCGCCACACGGTGTCCGGCCGCCACGCGTCGTCGACGGTCGTGTAGAAGATGTACTCGCCGCTCTGGTCGAACAGTGCACCGGATGCGGTGTCCTCGATCTCGTCGGGGAACTCGACCCCGTCGTCCACGAGCGAACGCACCCGGATCGTGTACCGTTCGTCGCCTTCCGTGTCGACCGCCCACAGCAGGCGCGTGCCGTCGGCGCTCACGTCGAAGCTGCCGAGCGAGTAGAACTCGTGCCCTTCCGCCTGCTCGTTGTCGTCGAGCAGGATCTGCTCCCCTGGCAGCCCGTTGCGCTGCGCGTCCTCGTCGAGCGCGGGCGGCTCCCAGTCGTCCGCCGCCGCGATCGGCGCCCGGCAGTGGATGCCGTACTGCTTCCCCTCGACCGTGCGCGTGTAGTACCACCAGTCGCCCTCGCGGGTCGGCACGCTCAGGTCGGTCTCGCGGGTGCGCCCCTTGATCTCCTCGAAGATCTGCTCCTGCAGCAGCGACAGGTGCTCGGTGCGCGCGTTCGTGTACGCGTTCTCCTCGTGCAAGTGAGCGACGACGGCCGGGTCGTCTTTCTCGCGCAACCACTCGTACTCGTCGATGTACACGTCCCCGTGATGGATGCGTTCTGTCGGCTTCTTCGGCGTGATCGGCGGCGTGAGCATGGGTTCAGGCTACCGTCCGGCGTTCGGGCTGCGCCCGCCGGGGCCGCTCTCGCCGGGGCCGGTGCGGCCCTGTCCGCTGAGTTCGGCGGTGAGGTCGCGGAGCGCGGCGTGCACGACGGCGAAGTCCGTCGGGGCGGCGAGGCTCCGCCTGGCCTGGCCGATCGCCGCACGTAGCCGGGACGACGCCGCAGGATCGGCGGGACTCGAGCCCGAGCTCGAGCCCGCGGACGCGAGTCGTGCATCCACGGCTGCCGGAAGCTCGCGTGCCGCCTCGATGCAGTCGATGACCCTCGCCGTCCGCTTCCCGGCGACCATCCGGTGGGCGCGATGGGCGGGCGCGAGCTGTTCCACGCGACCGATGGATGCGCGGAATGCGGCCACCCGCGCGCTCACCGGCGCGTCGGCACGGTCCGCTGAGAACACTGCTCCGAGCGCGATGAGCATCTCGGAGAACCTCCTGCGCGCGACGTCTTCCGAGCGCACGGGCAGCACGAACCAGCTCGCCGCGATGCCGAGCACGGCGCCAGCGACGATCGCGAGGATGCGCTCGCCGAGGACGGCACCGACGGACGGCCCGGTCGGGGTGACCCCCAGGACACCCTGAAGGAGGGCGACGGCGAGTGTGACGGCGAGCGCCCAGAACGCGTAGCTGTACGTGCGCAGCCAGGTGCCGACGAACAGGGCGACGAAGATGACGACCACGGCGAGCAGCCCGGTCGGTTCGACCACCAACGAGAGAGCGACAGCGACCGCCGTTCCGGCGAGCGCTCCGGCCACCCGCAGCGCGCTCTTGTAGAGGACGTCGCCCCGCCCGCGGTTCCCGGAGCAGACGATGAACGCCGTCAGCACGGTCCACATCGCGTGATCGGGGAATAGCAGCCATCCGGCGATGAAGGCGGCGGCGAGAGCGACGGCCAGCTGCAGTGCCATGCGTGTGCTGGCGGGGAGTCGGCGACGGCGCGCGGAAGCGGAGGGAGCGGCGGGAGCGGAGGGAGCGGCGGGAGCGGAGGGATCGGCGGGAGCGGAGGGAGCGGCGGGAGCGGGCGGCGTGGGTGCGGGGCTGAGCGCATCCCTCGCCACCGCCACGCCTGCCAGCACACCGACCTCCCGCGCCACCGCCACCCACGCGATCGCGACGACCGATGCGCCCACCAGCACCAGCAGGTCCAGCCACCACCGCCCCGTCTGCACCGCGGCGCCCGGCGCGACGAGGATGGCGGTGAACGGCAGGGTGAGCAGAGCGCCCAGCCGCGCGACCCTGTCGCCGAACCGCCGCATCCAGATCGGCACGCTCATCCCTGCCACGAACGCCGCCGCTCCCACCGGAGGGACCGCGACCAGCAGCCACCCGACCCCGGCCGCGACCAGCCCGATCACCGGAAGCAGAGCAGACGACCTGGCGAACTCCGCCCGCGAAGTGAACGTGCGCCGCGACAGCGTCAGCGCGACAACGGTCGCGAGCACCGCCGTCCCGTACCCGCCGCCCACCGCTACGGCGATCCACCACATGGTCGCGCAGGCGCCCGCGGCAGCCGCGACCGTGATCAGGGCGGAGAGCCCGGCGCGGGCCGTGGGATGCATGGGTGCATTTTCTCACTCGCGGCGAGTCGGTTCCTCATGGGCCTGCGACACCGCTGACAGCACGAAGCGGGGGCCGGGCGCCAGGCGCACCCCACTCCCGCCTCGTGTGGTCAGCTACTCAATCAGCCTTTCGTGACGGAGAACAGGAAGTGCACCTTCTGCTCAACGACGCGCTCGATCCACAGGTACGCGAGGAGGTCGTACCCGCCCACCCCGAGGTCGAAGGAGGGTTGCACTGCCCAGGTGCCGTCGGCACCGACCACCGTCGTGCCGATATGGCCGCCGGCCGAACCAGTGACCTTCACGGTGTAGCCCGGTTCGCCCGTGCCGGTGATCACTGGCCGCTTGTCGGTTGTCGAGGTGGGCGAGGTGAAGACCAACGGCTGGAACTGGTCGGCCTTGAGACGTGTGTACGACACCGTGTCCGTGCTGACCCGCGCCGTACCGACGAATTCGAGCGCACTGTACGAGTACGGCTGACCCGGTGCGACGGAAACGTCAGGGACACGGGCGGACCAGTTGCCCGCAGCGTCGACCGTGGCAGTGGCGAGCACCTTGTTGTCGCGCGCGCCGCGCACCTCGATGGTGGCATCGGGGGCCGCCGTGCCCGTGAACGTGGCCTGAGCGAACTGGTTGCGGCCGTCAACCGGCGAGGTGATCACAACGGGAGCGAGCCGGGTGAACGTCACCACGCGCTGATCGGTCGGGAGTTCCGTCTTCACGTCAGTGCCGGGCCGCCACTCGTTCACGATCACGCGATGTTGTTCGGTGTTCACGCCGAGCGCCTCGTTTACACGTATCGACCAGCGTCCATCTTCGTCAGCCGTTGCCTCGCCCAAAAGGTAGTCCGTCTTCGATCGAAGCTGGATGGTGTTCCCTGGTTGAGCCTGCCCAGCAAAGACGGGCTTGTCCTCATACACCGGGAAACCGGGTGCGGGAGACGTGACGGTGAGCGGACGCGGCAGGGCGCTCCCTCCGGTGAGTCCGGCCTGCGCGATCACCTCGAGGGCCGCATCCGGCCACGCGGCATCGGGAACGGCCTCGTTGTCCGAGGCCGTGAGACCGTCCTGGTCCAGCTTCCCAGACGGGCCGGTGTGCCAGTTGTCCCGGATGACGTTGCCGAGGGTGTTCTCCGGCTTGATGTAGAAACCGTTGGTGTCGCCGATATCGAGAACGTTCTTGGCGACCGTCATCTCCCAACTGGTTCCGTCGAGATAGATTCCGGGGAGGTTGTTGTTGCCCGCGTAGACGCTGCGCTGGACCCCGGAGATGTAGTTCTCCTCGACGCGCATGAAGGGATTCCGTGCCATCAGGTAGATTCCGGCGCCGTCGTCGAGCAGCATCATGGAGTTCGAGATGCGGTTCTTGCTGACCGTGTTGTAGTGCTCGGGGCTGCTGAGCTGCCCCGGCATCATGCAGCGTCCGTCCTTCTTCGTCTCGTTCAGTGTCGCGCCGAGGAGACCCACCGTGATGCCCGAGAACTTCGTATAGCTGACATCGTTGTTCTCGATGCGGGTGTCGCACACGTGCGAGCCGAAGATTCCGGGGCCGTCGGCGTAGTGCTTCCCGGTGTCCTGGACGACGTTCCCTGTCACTCGGGCGGTGTTGAGGGTGTCATGGGTCCGCAGCTCGTGGGAGATGCCGGCGTAGAGCGAAATGCCGCCGCTCGATGTGTCGGAGATCCGATTGTCCGCAATGGTGAGCGTGGCGCTGGTGCCCTCCACCGTGATGCCGTGTGCTCCGGTGCGGCGGATCGAGTTGCCGCTGAGCGTGATGTCCGTGCCGCTGGTGACGTTCACCGCGCCGGGGACGGGGGTCTCGGCTTTCGGCGTCCACTGCGGCTGCGCCCCCTGCGAGGCTACGTAACCCACTGTCTTCGGTGCCGCCCAGTTCGAGTGCTGGAAAGTGATCCCGCTGACCGTGATGTCGCTGGTGTTCGAGACCGCGAGCAGCTTCTCGACCTGGGGAACGATGACATCGCCGTTGTCCGGTGCGATGCCCTTGGCCGACTTGTAATAGACCACGCGCGATTCCTGGTCGTAGAACCACTCGCGCGCATCGTCCAGCAAGGCGAGGGAATCCTGGAAGTAGTATGGGCTGCCGACCGGTTCGGTGTTGTCCCAGAGGCGGTGGAAGTCGCCCTGTGCGTAAGCAGCCTTGGTCTCTCCGGCGAAGCCGACGCGGGTGTTGTTCCCGCCGGCGGGAGCGACCGAAGCGATGTTCAGTTCCTTGTAGCGCCAGTGGTCGATCTTGACCAACTGCGCGCCGTGCCACCACTCGCCGGACACGCTGTCCGAGGGAATCGCGGGCATGGTCAGTTCGCACGGGGCGAACCTGCCCGATGCCTCGCACGCTGCGGGCGACGTCGCCTCCGGCTGCGCAGGAAGCCGCAGGTACGGTCCGGCTGTCACCTCGTCCGTCCGGTTCGGGTAGCGGGCGAGAACGCCGCGCACGCCGTAGTCGTACAGCTCACGGAACACGGCGGTGTCGGCAGGAAGCTGCGCCTTGAACACGCCATCGCCCACCTCGGGTGCCGGCTTCCAGTTCGTGACCTTGAGGCCGCCATCGATTATGGGCTCTCCGTCTCCAGCCGCCTGGATGCTGACGCCCGCCGCTTCTGGGCCGAGCTCGATGCCCTTCGTGAGTCGGTAGGTGCCCTTGTGGAGCAGCACCGTCGGGCGCTGCCCCTTCTTCGCGAGCGTCACAGCTGTGCTCAGAGCAGTGTGGATGCTGCAGGTGTCCGCCGCCGTGCAGGTCGATCCCTTGCCGTATTCGGCAGCGTGGACCTCGACCGTCGGGGCGGCCGCCGCCCCGGTGGCGGTCGCCAGCCCGGTCAAAAGCAGCGCTGAAGCGGCGAAGGCTGCCGTGCGTATGAGTATTCGATTCACGTGTGCTCCCAAAGTGATGTCAATTGGCATGGGTAACTTTACATTTCATCACTGGTATTCTTCTCGACGTCGAATCGTGCTAGCCTGGATCGCCCGACCCATCGCATCCACCGGCTAATGTGAGCAGATGAGCGAGAAATGGTGGCAGTCCGCCGTCGTCTATCAGGTGTATCCCCGGAGTTTCGCTGACAGCAACGGCGACGGCATCGGCGACCTGCGGGGCATCATCGACCACCTCGACCATCTGGATGCGCTCGGCGTGGATGTGGTCTGGCTGTCGCCGATCTACGCGTCGCCACACGACGACAACGGCTACGACATCAGCGACTACCGCGCCATCGATCCGGCGTTCGGCACGTTCGCCGACTTCGACGAGCTGCTTCAGGAGATGCACGCTCGCGGCATGAAGCTCGTGATGGACCTCGTCGTCAATCACACCTCCGACGAGCACGCCTGGTTCGTCGAGTCCGCCCAGGGGCCGGACAGCCCCAAGCGGGACTGGTACTGGTGGCGGCCGCCGCGCGACGGCAAAGCGCCGGGGGAGCGGGGCGCCGAGCCGAACAACTGGGGGTCGTTCTTCTCCGGTCCGGCCTGGCAGCTCGATCCGGCGAGCGGTGAGTACTACCTGCACCTGTTCTCGCGCAAGCAGCCCGACCTCAACTGGGAGAACCCCGAGGTCCGGGATGCGGTCTACGACATGATGAACTGGTGGCTCGACCGCGGCGTCGACGGGTTCCGGATGGACGTCATCAACCTGATCTCCAAGGTGCAGGACCTGCCGGACGGCGTCGTCCCGCCCGGCGCGCTGTACGGCGACGGCTACCCGTTCTACGGGCAGGGGCCGCGCATCCACGAGTTCCTGCACGAGATGCACGAGCGGGTGTTCGCCGGGCGCGACGACCGGTACCTCACCGTGGGGGAGATGCCCGGCGTGACCATCGATCAGGCCCAGCTCTTCACCGACCCAGCGCGTGGCGAGCTCGACATGGTGTTCCAGTTCGAGCACGTCGACCTCGATCACGGGCCGGGCGGCAAATGGGATCACCGGCCGGCCAGCGTGCTCGACCTGAAGCGGTCGTTCGCCAAGTGGCAGGACGGGCTGGCCGAGAGCGGCTGGAACAGCCTCTACTGGAACAACCACGACCAGCCGCGCGTCGTCAGCCGGTTCGGCGATGACGGGGCGGCGCGCATCCCGTCGGCCAAGGCGCTCGCGACCGTGCTGCACCTCCAGCGGGGCACGCCGTACGTGTACCAGGGCGAAGAGCTCGGGATGACGAACGTGCCGTTCAGCGGCATCGGCGACTTCCGCGACATCGAGACGCTCAACCACTACGCCGAGGCGGTCGACGTGCTCGGCACCCCGGCCGACGAGGTGCTCGCCGCGCTGCGCACCACCAGCAGGGACAACGCCCGCACCCCGGTGCAGTGGTCGGATGCGCCGAACGCCGGATTCACCACAGGCACCCCGTGGATTCCGGTCAACCCGAATTTCCGTCAGGTCAACGCGGCGGCGGAGCGTCGCGACCCTGACTCGGTGTTCAACTACTACCGCAGCCTCATCGCCCTGCGGCACGACGACGACCGGGTGTCCAACGGGACGCTGGAGATGGTGCTGCCCGAGCATCCACAGGTCTTCGCGTACACGAGGACGCTCGGGCAGCGGCAGTTGCTCGTGCTCGTCAACCTCACCGGCGAGCGGGCGGAGTTCGAGCTTCCGGATGCACGCGAGTGGGCCGCCGCCACGACCGTGCTGAGCAACCTCCCGGATGCGCAGGGTGGCGTCACCGGCACCTTCGCGCCCTGGCAGGCGCTCGTGCTCTCCCGCGACGCGTAGCTTGCCAGAAGTCTCCCGCGGGTGTCTGATGTTGCCCAACGGCCCAGGGCGCGCTGGCGCTCCGGGCGAGCAGAGCCGAGGAGACGGTCATGGGCAGCTATGTCGCGCGAGCCGAAGTGGATGTGCGTGCGCCGCGGTCTGCGGTGTGGCGGGTGCTCACGTCCAACGGTGCGCATCCCGAGATCATGTTCGGCGCCGACATCGAGTCGGACTGGCGCATCGGCAGCCGCATCGTCTGGCGCGGCGAATGGCAGGGGAAGAGCTTCGAGGATCACGGGCGCGTGATCGAGTTGCAGGAGCCGAGCCGGATCGTGCTCACGCACTTCAGCCCGCTCAGCGGAGCGGAGGACGTGCCGGAGAATTACCACACCCTCCGGTTCGAGCTGGATGAGACGCCGAACGGCACGCACGTCACTCTCGATCAGGACAACAACCCGACGGTGGAGGCGGCGACGCACGCCAGGGAGAACTGGACGACGATGCTCGCCGGTGTGAAGGCGGTAGCGGAGCGCGAGGGCTGACGCGACTGCCGGACGAGGCCGCTGTTCGCAGCGCTACGCGCCGACGGCCTCGCGCAGGTACGCGCCAAGGAACACATCGAACGCAGACTCCGTCTTCTCCCGGTCGCCGGTCATCAAGTAGCCGAAGCGGAGTCCGGTCGCCGTGTCGGCGAGCCAGCGGGCGAGCACCGCTGCGCGCTTCTTCTCCACGCCGTTGGCGGTGAGCCAGCGCTGCACGACGCCGAGCCAGTCGCGGAACGAACTGGTGATGCGCGTGCCGAGGTCAGGGTCTATCGGCTCGAGGACTCCAGCCTCGAACTGCAGGCGGAGGCTGGTGCGGTTGCTTTCGCTGAGCGAGCGGCGGAAGGCCGCCCGATACCAGTCGGCGAACTGCTCGCGGTCGAAGGCGACGATGTCGACGCCCACGGTGGGCTCCGACTGCTGGCGGACCGCCTCCTCCAGGATGGCGTCGACCATCTGCTGGCGGGAACCGAAATGGTAGATGAACGAGTACGTGCTGACGCCGAGCGCGCTCGCCAGGCTGCGGAAGGTCATGCGGGAGAGCGGCTCGGTCGCAACATATTCCATGATGCGGCCCAAAAGCTCTGGCTTTCGACTGGGGTCTGGTGTACGTCCCACGCGATAACCATAGGTGAGGCGCCGGTGGTCGCGGAAGGCAAATCAGGGTATAAAAACCGGAATTCCAATATCAGTTCCGGGGCGCGTCCTCGGCATCATTCCGGGACGATCCGAGCGCGGGATGCGTCAGCCGCGCCCAGGGGGATTGGCTCCGCCGTTCCCCTGCCCGCCGTTCCCGGCGCCGCCGCCGTTGCCTCCGGTCGCCGGCGGGGCGGGGTTGGCCGGAGCGGTGGGCGTCGGGGGCTTGGGTGCGACAGGCGCCTTGGTGAACTTCGCGTCTGGCGACGGGAACGCGGTGCCGCCGTACGCGGCGTTGAGCGCGAGCAGGATCGGCTTCGCGATCGCGAATTTGACGTTTCCGCCTCCGATGCCGTTGAAGGATTGGCTGCGGAGCGCGACCGCCCCCTCCACGTTGCCGACCCAGGTGGCCTGTGCGACCTTCGTGGTCGAGGTGACGAGCCAGTTCTCGAGCGAGTCGTCCGTCGTGCCGGTCTTGCCGAAGATCGGGATGCCGTCATTCGGGTTGGCCGAGGTGGCCGTTCCGCCGCGCAGAACGCCCTGCAGGGCGAAAATCGCCGCGGCCGCGACGCTCGGGTCGATCGGGGTGGTCGAGCACTGCGTCTTCGGCACGGCGTGTTCGGTGCCGTCGGCGTTCAGGATCTTGTCGATCGCGATGGGGCTGCACGCAACGCCGTTGTTGGCGATGCCCGCGTACGCGGTCGCCATCGTGAGGGGAGCGATGTAGTTGGTGCCGAGGACCGACGACGGGTTGGCCATGAATCGGTTGGCTTCTTCGTCCGCCCCGTGCACGAGGAGATCCTGCGCGCGCTGCTTGATGCCGCAGAGGTCGAGCTTGGTCGCCATCTGCGCGAAGATCGTGTTGATCGACTGAGCTGTCGCGTTCATCACCGTCGTGCTGCTGACCGACTCCCCCTCGTCGTTGGAGACCGGCCACGGCGCTCCGCCGATGTCGTTGCACGGATCGCTGGAGTGGAACGCGGACTGCGGGAACAGGTGCTGCGTTCCGTTGACGGACTCGTAGAGGGAGTGCCCCTCCTGGAGCCATTCGAGCAGGTCGAACGCCTTGTACGCCGATCCCGTCTGGAACCCCTCTGAGCCTCCGTCGACATAGTCGGTGTTGTAGTTGACGGCCGTGGTCGACGGCGCAGGGTCGGCGGTGTTGTCGTACGGCCTGTTCTGCACCATCGTGACGACGCGTCCCGTGCCCACCTCGACTGAGACGTTGGACGATCCGAGGTCGAGGTAGGGGCTGGCCGGGGGGATGTACGCGGCGATCGACGCCTGCGCAGCGCCCTGCAGGTCGAGGTTGAGGGTGGTGTAGATCTTGAGCCCGCCGCGGTTGAGGAAGCTGGTGCGGTCGTCGCTCGTCTTGCCGAAGATGGCGTTGTTCTCGATCTGGCGCTCGACGTAGTCGCAGAAGAACGCCGCGTTGAACTGCTGGGCGGTCATGCAACCGTTCTGCACGGGAGAGATCTTCGGCTCGACCTTCGAAGCCTTGGCCGCGTCGTGCTCCGCCTTCGTGATCTTGCCGTTGGCGAGCATCCGGTCGAGAACGTAGTTGCGGCGCTCCAGGGTGGCCTTGTATCCGTCGGCCGCGCCGTTCTCCTTGTTGTTCGGCTGGTCGATGCGCAGGTTGTCCGGGTTGTTGAGGATCGCGATGAGCGTCGCGGCCTGCTGCAGGTTGAGAGCTTTCGCAGAGACGCCGAAGTAGTACTCGGACGCGGACTGGACCCCGTAGGTCCGTCCGCCGAACAGTGCGATGTTCAGGTAGCTCTGCAGAATCTGGTTCTTGGTGTATTCCTTCTCGAGGCCGATCGCGTACCGCATCTCCTTGAGCTTGCGCACGGGGTCGACTTCTGTGGCGTCGTTGTAGCAGGACTCGTATGCGGTGAGCTGCTTCTTCTGCACGGCCGCCGTGGCCGTCACGTCCGGCTGCTTGTTCTCGCAGCGCTGCACCAGGATGTTCTTGACGTACTGCTGGGTGATCGACGAACCGCCCTGGACGTCTTTGTGCAGCGCGGTGAGCATCGCGCCACGGATCGTGCCGGTGACGTCGACGCCGCCGTGCTCGTAGAACCGTGGGTCTTCTGTGGCGATGGCGGCGTCTTTGAGGTTCTGCGAAATGTCGTCCCAGCCGACCTCGACGCGGTTCTGCGAGTAGAAGGTCGCGATCGGGACGTCCTTGCCGCCGGACTTGGCGTACATGGTCGACGCCTGCGCGAGAGGCTCCACCTTGATGTACTCGGGGAGTCCGTCGAAGACGCCGATGGTGGAGTCGGCGGCCGACCCGGTGAGAGCCACGGCCGGTGTGACGGCGGCGGCGCCGAGCACGCCGGCCACAGCGCTGAGCGCCACGAACCCCAGGAGCGCGGGCGCCCATCCCCATCTGCTGCGACCCGAAGATTTCATGGCGTCATGATACGCGGCGTCATTGGCGGTTTCCCCGGGACACTCGTCAGGTTGTGGACAGTCTCGGAATGTGGAGAGCGTCGATCGGCTGTCGTCACTCCGCGCGGAGCTTGTCGCAGAGCTCGGCCAGACGGTCGAGCTCGTCGGCGTCGAGGCGCCCTCCGACGCGCTCGGTGATCGTGCGCATGTGCTCGACCGCCACCCGTCTGAACATCTCGAAGCCGGAGTCCGTCATGCGGATGACCGTGCCGCGCGCATCCGACGGCTCTGGGCATTTCGCGACCAGCCCGCGCGAGACGAGGCGGTCGACCAGGCGACTGACGCTCGGCTGGGTGAGGAGCACGTGCTTGTTCAGGTCGCGCAGCCGGAGCGAACGGTCGGGCTGCCTGGACAGGTTGAACAGCACGTCGTACTCGTTGAAGGAGATGTCTCTGGTCGGGAACTCCGCGGCGAGCGTGCGCATCACGGCGACCTGGGCGCGGAACAGCGACTCCCACGCGCTCACGGCGTTGACGCGGGCGGAGGCCCGTCTGGCGCGGTCGCGTTCGTCGGTGCCTACTCGCTCGTCCGTACGCATGATGCTGCTGCCTCCTCGATGACGAATGCTCGATGCATTCGCATCCTTCCACCAACCGGTGACAGTTCCATCCGTGCCAGCACGGGATGCGTGCCCTCTCGTTAAGAGATTGAGGGCCGGCCGCAGAGGCTAGCGGCCGGCCCTCTCCCTTGCACCAAGAGTGTCCTGCAATCACATTCCGCGTTGGCTGCCACAGCAAACAACTAACGCTCTTGAACTATATAACGAAGAGGTAACGGGATCTAGTTATCTGTTCGTTATTTTTGCTGCGAGTTTTCTATGTGCCCCGCAGTGGAGCCACCCGGCTCGTTCATCCGGTCGAGGGATGCGGTGACTCTGCCGAGGAACGCCGTCACGACCCCGGCGTCGTCCTCGTCGAGGGAAGCGGCTACGGCCAGCAGTCTGCGGTGCATGTCGCCGAGCGTCTCTCGCACTTCTTCATCCGCTCCCGGCGTCGCCGTGATGACGATGCTCCGCCTGTCGGTTGGATGCGCGGAGCGACGGATGTGGCCGGATGCGGTGAGCCGGTCGAGCATGATCGTGATCGACGAGGATTTCATGCCGAGCAGCACGGCCAGATCGTTGGGGGTCGCCAGCCTCCCCTCCGCCTCGGTCCTGAGCAGGAAGCGCAGCGCGCGGAGGTCGGCCTCGCCCATCTTCATGGACTCGCGGGTGCGGCGACGCATCGCCTGCTCGGCGGCGCGATAGGTGCGCAGTGAGCGGAGGAGGCGAACGGAACTGGCCGGCGCCGTTTCGTACCAGGGTTGTTCGGGCATACGATCGCCAGTTTACCCGGCGTGTCGGCGGCGTCCGCGTGACGAAGTCGCCACGGTGTCAGCGCTTCGCCCTGGCGTTCGACGGAGCGGCGGTGTCGATGTGGTCGATCGCGTCGCGCAGGCGGTCGATGAACTCGACGATCGTGTCAGCGTCCTTCTCCGAGAGCGTTCCGGCTACGTCGATCAGCTCTTCCCTGATGTCGCCGAGGATGGCCTTGTGCAGTTCATCGGTCGGCACGGTGGGGACGATGATCAGCGCGCGCCTGTCGAACGGGCTCGGCTCACGCCGGACGTGGCCCGCTTTCTCGAGCCGGTCGAGGAGGATCGTGATCGATGAGCTCTGGACGCCCAGGTAGTCGGCGAGTTCCTTGGGGCCGACGCTCACCCCGCGCTCGTTGGCGCGGAGGAGGTAGCGCAGCGCCGTGATGTCGTTCTCGCTCATCCGCATCGCGTGCTCCGAGCGCCGCTGCATGGCGGCGTCGGCCGCGCCGTATGCCCGCATCGCTTCGAGGACGGTCACGGCGCGCTGCCGTTCCGCCTCCTGTCCGTACCAGTAGTGAGGCGTCGAACCCGGTTTGTTCGTCGTCATGCCCTAGATGATAGACCAACTACAAGCTAGACAATCTAGCGATGGACATCAGACGGCGACCGCGGTAGTCGTCCGCGCGGCAGGGGATGCGGCAGCTCTGGACGTCGTCGGGCGGCGCCTGTGCTGCGGCAGCGAGGTGACTTCCGCGAGGTCCTGGGGCACGACGACGCCGGCCGAACGGCTCGCCATGTCCATCAACTGGCCGAGCCAGGCGTCGTCGAGGCGGTCGCCGGCATCCCGGTTGAACTCGTAGCGGAGGGGGATGGCGTTGTCGATCCAGACCGAGTGTCGCGCCGGAGCCGACTGGGCGGTGGACCAGCTCAGCAGGAAGGGCTCCCTGCGGCGGAGCTTGACCGTGATGACCGCCTGGATGTGCGCGAGTGCGCGGTCGTCGAACTCGAAGCCCTGTCCGTCGTACACCAGCACACCCATGACTCTCCCCGTCCTTTCGTGCGCCCGATCGGCGACGTGATCGAGGCTAGCGTATTACTAGATCGTCTAGCTACCCACATGCTGAAATATCCATGAGCGGAGCTAATAGCGTATCTGCGGCCGCGAATCAACCCCCCTGCCCGAATTTGTCTCGTCAGCAAACTAGCTAGAGGATCTAGTTATCCACTACGAGAACGCTCGAAAGGGCAGATGATGACGATTGCGACAGAAGGCCCCTCCCTGGCGACACGCTCGGTATCCGCCGACGAGCCCGCCCTCGCGGCCACCGGCACAGAGTGCGTGAGCTGGCGCATCCCCACCGCCGGGCTGTGGGTCGCCGAGACCCCCTCCGATTACCTCGGGATGGTCGACCACAGCCGGGACGGCTTCGTCGCCACGAGCAGCACCGGCCGCGACCTCGGCGTCTTCGACACCCTCGCTGAGGCGCAGCTCGCCGTCTACCGGACCTGGTCGGCCCCCGAACCTGCCCCGCGTGCCGGATGGACGTTCCGCGCGTCCTCCGCGCGCTGATCCCCGAACCCCCAACAGAGAAGGAATCCGTACAACATGCTCGCCCTTATCATCGTTCTGCTCGTCGTCTGGGCCGTTCTGGCCTTCCTCGGCTTCGCCATCAAGGGTCTCCTCTGGCTCGCGATCCTCGGCCTCGTCTTCTTCGTGATCACGGCGATCATCGGTTTCATCAGGCGCAACAGCAAGGCCTGAGCCCAGCGCGCACCAGCGGACCTCCCCGACATCCTCGTCGGGGAGGTCCGCTTTTCTTGTTTGCGCGAGACGCTCTGGACAGATCACTCCAAAGCGAATACTCTAAACAAAGTATTCGGAGGTGAGTATGACCAAACGAGCGATCTCGAACCCGCTGGCCCTGGCGGTGCTGTCCTGCCTGTGGGAGAGGCCGATGTACCCGTACGAGATGACCACCTCGATGCGCGAGCGCGGTAAAGAAGACAGCATCCGCCTCAATTTCGGCTCCCTCTACGCGGTCATCAAGTCGCTGGAGAAGCACGGCTTCATCGTTGCGACGCAGACCGAGCGGGAGGGCAACCGCCCGGAGCGCATCGTCTACGAGATCACCGAGTCCGGCCGCCGCGAGGCGGACGAGTGGCTGCGCGAGCTCATCGACACGCCGGTGAAGGAGTACCCGGCGATCGAGACAGGACTCTCACTGCTGCCGATGCTCCCGCCGCAGACCGCCCTCGAGCTGCTCGACAAGCGGGTCGAACGGCTCGACGACGAGATCGCATCCCGCCACCGTCAGCTCGACGAGATCGGCGACGACCTCCCCGAGCTGTTCATGGTCGAGTTCCACTACCGGCAGGCGGTACTGGATGCGGAACGCGCGTACATCGCCGGCCTCGCCGCGCGCATCCGGGACCGGTCGCTCAGCGGCCTGGAGATGTGGGTGGGGCTGCACGCGCTCCTCCACCAAGGACTCAGCATGGCCGACATCCAGCAGAGGGTGTCGGCAGGCGACTTCGGGCAGGAGGTGGCCGACCTGCTGGGCACGTAGTACCGCACCATCGCATTCGAAAACCGATGGCCGGAGAGCGGCAACTCTCCGGCCATCCAAACCCCAGTCGTTCCGTGAGGAACCTGCGTCAACAGTCACCGAGGGTCCATCTCCAATGGTATCGCGCAGGTCTCTCACGAACGGCTTCACTCAGAAAGGAAGCCATCGTGGCAACCGAATACCCGTCGGCGCTCATCGCCGACGACCTCAGGAAGTCCTACAGCGGCGGCAGGGGCAAGCCGCCCGTGCACGCCGTCGACGGCCTCAGCTTCACCGCGGAGACCGGAACCGTCTTCGGGCTGCTCGGCCCGAACGGCGCAGGCAAGTCCACCACCATCAAGATCCTCTCGACGCTGACGCGCGCCGACTCCGGCCGCGCGCTCGTCGCCGGAATCGACGTGGTCAAGCATCCGGGCAGGGTGCGCAGGTCGATCGGTTTCGTGGCGCAGATGTCGGTCGCAGACCCGATGGACACGGGCGCGGAGAATCTGGTCCTCGCGGGCAGGCTGCAGGGCCTGTCCGCTCGGGATGCGCGTGCCAGGGCCGCCGAGCTGCTCGACCGGTTCGCGCTGACCGAGCACGCGACGCGTCAGGTCAAGACGTACTCCGGCGGCATGTCCCGCAAGCTGGACGTGGCGATCGGCCTCATGCACCGGCCCGCTGTGCTGTTCCTCGACGAGCCGACCACCGGCCTCGACCCAGAGGCCCGCGCAGAGCTGTGGGCGGAGATCGAGCGGATGACCGCGTTCGAGAACATGACCGTGCTGCTCACGACGCACTACCTGGAGGAGGCGGACAGGCTCGCCAAGCGCCTCGCCATCGTCGACAGGGGAACGGTGGTGACCGCCGGCACCCCGGAGGAGCTCAAGAACGACCTCCGCGGCGACGCGATCATCGTCGAGCTGACCGGCGACGGCGACCCGTTCGCCGCCCTCGAAGCCCTCCGGCGAGTGGATGCGCTCAGCGAGATCGGCGGGGACGGCCGCACCCTGCGCGCCCGCGCCGACAGCGGCGCCGCGACGCTCCCGCACGCGCTCGCCGCGCTCGACGCGGCCGGCGTCGCCGTCGCGTCGGCGACCGTCGCGAGGCCGAGTCTCGACGACGTCTACCTGCGGCACACCGGCCGCACCCTCACGAAAGCTCAGGAGACCGCGCAGGACGCAGCATTGGAGAACGCATCATGACCGCTATCGCACCCACCAGCATCCACTCGGAGCGCACGGCGTCGGGGCCGTCGTTCTTCACCCACACCGCTGTGCTGACCGCACGGCTGCTGCGGGCGGCGTGGCGGATGCCCGTCTTCCTGGTGATGAACCTGGTGCAGCCGATCATCTGGCTGCTGCTGTTCGGACAGCTCTTCAAGGCGGTCGTGCAGATCCCCGGCTTCGGCAACGGGCAGAGCTACCTGGAGTTCCTGACGCCGGGCATCGTGATGATGATGGCGCTGTTCGGCAGCGCCTGGTCAGGCACGGTGTACATCCAGGACATGCAGCGCGGCGTGATGGACCGGTTCCTCACCTCGCCCACGAGCCGGCCGGCGATGATCGTCTCGACGCTCGTCTACCAGTCGATCCTCGCCGTGGTGCAGTCGCTCGTCGTGCTCGGGATCGCGTTCTGGGCCGGTGCGCGGTTCGAGGGCGGGTTCGTCGGGATCGTGCTGCTGCTGCTCGCGGTGGTGCTGCTGACCGCGGTGTTCTGCTCGCTGTCGAACGCCGTCGCGCTGCTGGCGCGGGAGCAGACGGCCCTGATCGGCATCTCGCAGCTCATCACGCTGCCGCTGATGTTCCTCAGCTCGGCGATCATGAACACCAAGCTGTCACCGGAGTGGGTGCAGAACGTCGCTGCGTACAACCCGTTCGAGTGGGCGGTGATCGTCGGTCGGCAGGCGCTCAGCGCGCATCCCGACTGGTCGTCGCTCTGGGGTCACGTCGGCCTGCTGGCAGCGCTCACGGTCGTGATGGCCGCCCTCGCGACCTCCGCCTTCCGCGCCTACCAGCGCTCGGCCTGACCCAAATAATCGAGCCGGGACTTATGCACGCGACACGCCGGGTGGCGCCGTGCACAAGTCCCGGCTCGATGGCTTCGCGGCCTAGAAGAGGTCGGGCGACGGGGCGGAGGCGTGGCGGATGGAGACGTCGGCGTGCCGGTCGAAGCGGTAGCCGACACCGCGAACCGTGCGCACGATGTCCTCATAGCGGCCGAGCTTGGAGCGCAAGCGGCGGACGTGCACGTCGATGGTGCGCTCGTTCGGCACCTCGTCGTCGGCGGAGCCCCACAGCGACGAGATCAGCTCGGCGCGCTCAATGGTGCGTCCCTCGCGCAGGACGAGGTACTGCAGCAGCTCGAACTCCTTGTAGGTGAGCGCGGCGGTCTGATTGTCGAGGATGAGGCGCTTGCGCGAGATGTCGACCACGACGCCACCGGATGCGCGGTCCTCGTCCTCGTCCGGCGCCGCCTGGTGGCGGTGCTTGGCGATGGCGGCCGGGTCCTGCAGGGCGAGGCGGACCACATCCACGTCGCGTCCGCCTGCGCCCTCCGGAGCGAGGGCGACGGCGGCGTACGTCTCGGCGGACGGGGCGATCTCGGCGGTGAGGCGCTTCAGAGCGTCGACGATGCGGCCGAGGTCGGTGCCCGCTGCGGCGGCCTTGGCCTCGTCGATGCCGACGTAGAGGACGAATCCTCGGGCCTCAGTGCCGTTCGGCACGGCGCGGATCTGGGCGGCGGGAGCTGCGGGTGCTGCGGCCTGCGCCTGGATGGCGGTGGCGGGAGCGGGCGCTGCGGCGAGGTGACGGCTGGGGGCGTAAGCGGAGTCGATGGTTGCCAGAGACATGGGATGAGTCCTTTGCGATGATGCGGTGAATCCCCTGCCGGATACGGCGTCCCCGGTGGCGTCGATGCGTTCGACGTGTACAGGTAGGTGGCGGGGTGCGAGGATTCGCGAGTGTGTGTCGGCCCTGGAGCGGGCGGTGAGCGGATGCGTGCGTGTGGCGCATCCGGGGAGCGTGTCAGCGCGGTCCCGACTCAGTGGGTCGGCGGCTGGCTGGCTCGGCGAAGGGTCGTCAGATTAGCGACACATTCGGCAACACATGACCGAGTCGCGGCCGGGCATCATCATGCCGGCATCCCCAGGGGCCTCGAAGGAGGTCAGGGTACGCGAGTTGTCAGTCATGCATTGAAGTAAAGCGCCCCGTGTCGCCTCGTGTCAAATCATTACGCAATATTGCGCTGACCCTGTCGCGCCCGCCGCCCCCTCCGCCCCGTGCCGAAGCAATCGAGCCCAGCTTTTTTCACCGCAAATCGCGTTCTTACGGTGAAAAAGCCTGGGCTCGATTGCGTGGGATCAGACGGTGCCGTAGAGGCGGTCTCCGGCGTCGCCGAGGCCGGGAACGATGTAGCCGTTCTCGTTGAGGCGCTCGTCGAGGGCGCCGAGCACGATCGTCACGTCGCGGCCCTCCGTCGCCTTCTCCAGCGCGGCGATGCCCTCCGGAGCTGCCAGGATGCAGATGGCGGTGACGTCGACGGCGCCGCGCTTGAACAGGAACTCGATGGCCGCGCCGAGCGACCCGCCCGTGGCGAGCATCGGGTCGAGCACGAAGCACTGGCGGTCGGAGAGGTCGTCCGGCAGGCGCTCCGCATACGTGGTCGGCTCGAAGGTGACCTCGTTGCGGGCCATCCCGAGAAAGCCGACCTCGGCGGTCGGCATCAGGCGGACCATGCCCTCGAGCATCCCGAGCCCGGCACGCAGGATGGGCACGACGAGCGGACGCGGCTCGCTGAGAGTGACGCCGACGGTCGTGGTCACGGGCGTCTCGATCTCGACGGGCTCCACCTTCACGGCGCGGGTCGCCTCGTACGCGAGCAGCGTGACGAGCTCCTCCGTGAGGGCGCGGAACACCGGAGACGGGGTGTGCTTGTTGCGCAACACCGTCAGCTTGTGGGTGATGAGGGGGTGGTCGGCAACGTGCACTCGCATAGGCTCAAGGCTAACCGACGATTCCCCCGCGAGGAGCCCCCGTGAGCCTGGCCGTCCCCGACGACTACGAGCAGTGGATGCGTCGCGCCATCTCCGACGCCAGGCTCGCCTTCGACACGGGGGACGTTCCCGTCGCCGCGCTGGTCGTCGACGAGCACGGAACCGTCATCGGCACGGGCCGCAACGAGCGAGAGCTGCACCACGATCCGACCGCGCACGCGGAGGTGCTCGCCCTGCGCGAGGCGGCCGCATCCAGGGACGACTGGCACCTCGAGGGATGCACGCTCGTCGTCACCCTCGAGCCGTGCGTGATGTGCGCGGGCGCCGTGCTCGCGGCCAGGGTGCCGACTGTGGTGTTCGGCGCGTGGGACGAGAAGGCGGGGGCGGCGGGGTCGGTGTACGACGTGCTGCGCGACCGCAGGCTCAACCACCGGGTGGAGGTGTTCGCCGGGGTGCTGGCGGAGGACTGCGCCGACCTGCTGCTGGACTTCTTCCGCGCCAAGCGCTGAGCGAGCATCCGGCGTTTCCCGCGCCGCCCGCATCCCGCCCAGCGCGCACGCCGCCTACGGCAGCCGCGCCAGCCACTCCGAGAACGCCGCCGTCGACGCCGCCTGCATCGCGCTCGAATACTGCTCTCGGTCGCGGCGCATCGCGTCCGGGTCGATGGCGAGCTCGTCGAGCTCGTTGTACCCGTCGGACACCCAGCGCTCGTGCATCTCGTCCGTGACCTCCGGGTGGAACTGCACAGCGAGCGCGAAGTCACCGATCGCGAAGGCCTCGTTCGAGTAGTCGCTCGACGACGCCAGCAGCGTCGCCCGCTCCGGGAGGTCGAACGTGTCGCCGTGCCACTCGACCACCGGGACGCCGTCGAAGTGCCGGATCGGCGACTCTGCTCCCGCGGCGGTCGGCTCCACCCGGCGGAAGCCGACCTGCTTCGTGCCGCCCTTGTAGACGCGCTCGCCGAGGGCCCCTGCCATCAGTTGCGCACCGAGACACACCCCGAGCGTCGGGCGCTCGGCGTCGAGCCGCTGCCTGATCAGCGCCTGCTCGTGCGCCAGATGAGGGAACTCGCGGGTCTGATACGCGCCCATCTCGCCGCCGAGGACGACGAGAAGGTCGGCTGCGTCCGCATCCACTGCCGACAGGTCTTCGGTCGTGGCGTCGATCACGCGGACCTCGTAGCCGTGCTCCACCAGGACGGGCCCGATGTTGCCGAGGTGGATGGTCGGGTCGTGCTGCAGAACGACGGCGCGCTTGGTCACTCGAGTCCTTTGATGACGATGGTGTCGGTGGCTGGATGCTTCTCGTTGGGGTCGATCCAGACGTCCGGTTCGACGTAGATGACGCGCGCCGCTGGAACGGCCGCACGGATTCGCCGCTCGACGGAGTCGATCGCCGCGGCGACGTCGGACAGTCTGCGCTCGCCGTAGATCGCGAGCTTCACGCCGACCAGGAGCTCGTCCGGGCCGAGGTACAGCGTCTTCATGTGGATGATGCGCTCCGCCTCGTCGCCGTCGAGGATCGCCCTCTCGATTGCCGCGGTGTCTTCGTCGCTGGCGCCCTCGCCGACCAGGAGGCTCTTGGTCTCGATGCCGAGGACGATCGCGACGACGATCAGCAGCGCGCCGATGAGGAGGGTGCCGATCGCATCCCACACGCCGTTGCCCGTGATGATCGTGAGCCCGACGCCGAGCAGCGCGAACACCAGGCCGGTGAGGGCGGCGACGTCCTCGAGGAGAACGACGGGCAGCTCCGGCGCCTTGGCGCGGCGGATGAACTGCGGCCACGACAGGTTCTTCTTGTGCGGGCGGGACTCGTGCACGGCGGTGCGCAGCGAGAATGATTCGAGACCGATCGCGATGACGAGCACGAGCAGCGGCAGCCACCAGTTCTCCAGGGGATGCGGGTGGGTCAGCTTCTCGAAGCCCTCGTAGAGCGAGAAAACGCCACCCACCGAGAACAGGATGATCGAGACGACGAACGCATAGACGTAGCGCTCGCGGCCGTAGCCGAACGGGTGCTCCTTGTCCGCCTTCTTCTTCGCCTGGCGTCCGCCGAGCAGCAGGAGCAACTGGTTTCCGGAGTCGGCGACCGAGTGCACGCCCTCCGCGAGCATCGAGGACGAGCCGGAGAACGCCCACGCGATGAACTTCGTGATGGCGATTCCGAGGTTGGCCGCGAAGGCCGCGACGATTGCCCTGGTTCCACCCGATGCGCTCATGGCAACATCCTAGGATGGCGGCATGACCGACACGCAGAACGTCACGCTTCCGACGATCGCCATGCTCGGGGCGGGCTCCATGGGTCGCGCCATCCTCAGCGGCCTCCTCGCGCCCGGTGTCACCGTCGACGGTGGCATCCGGGTGACCAACCGTTCCGCGGCGCGCGCCGCAGAGCTCTCCGGAACCGCGGGCGTGACCGCATACGCCACGGAGGAGAAGGCGGACGCGAACCGCCTCGCCGTCGACGGCGCCGAGATCGTGATCGTGGCCGTGAAGCCAGCGATGGTGCCCGATCTGCTGCGCGAGATCGGCGCATCCCTCACCCCTGGCGCCGTGGTCGTGAGCGTCGCGGCCGGCGTGACGACGGCGACGTTCGAATCGCTGCTGCCCGAGACGGTGACCGTCGTGCGTTCGATGCCGAACACACCGGCCGTCGTCGGCAAGGCCGTGACCGGCATCAGCGGCGGCAACCGCACGCGACAGGAAGACCTCGCCCTGGTGCGCACCCTGTTCGAGACGGTCGGCGAGGTGGTCGAGGTGCCGGAGTCGCAGTTGGATGCGCTCGGCACCATCTCCGGCTCCGGCCCCGCGTACGTGTTCTTCCTCATCGAGCAACTGACCGCCGCGGCCATCGCCAAGGGCTTCACGCCCGAGCAGGCGGCGACGCTGGTGAACGGTACGTTCCTCGGCGCCTCCGAACTCCTCGTCTCCTCCGGCGAGGACCCGGCCGAGCTCCGCCGCCGCGTCACGAGCCCCGGCGGCACCACCGAGCGCGCGATCGCCGTGCTCGCCGACGCCGACCTCGCCGGCCTCTTCACGCGCGCAACCGACGCCGCCCTCGCCCGCTCCCGCGAGCTCGCCGCCTCCTGACCCGCCCCCGCCCCGCAGCCCGCAGCAATCGAGCCCAGGCTTTTTCACCGCAAATCGCGCTCTTAAGGTGAGAAAGCCTGGGCTCGATTGCGTGAGAGCGCCGCGCGGAGGGTGGCGACGGCGCGCGGGTGCACTGGATGCAGGTCGGCGGAGGTAAGGAAGATGGGCGTCCAGCCTGCCTCGGAGAGGCGCTCCCTGCGCGCGATGTCGGACTGGTAGAGCTCTCGGTCGGTGCGGTGGATGTCGCCCAGGTACTCGATTGCGACCCGCTTGGCCGGGTAAGCCAGATCAACCATGGCGACGAACCGTCCTGCGCCATCGCGCACGCGGAAATTCAGCTCTGGCTCGGGGAGCCCCGCCTGGACGATAGCAACCCGCAACCGCGATTCCTGCGGTGACAGCGAGCCGAACCGTACGAGTTCGAGCGCTTGACGAAGATTCCGGACTCCGCGCCTCCGCCCGTGGTGACGCACCGCCCGCTCGAGGTCGTTGCGACTCAGGCTGCTCGGGATGCCGGAGTACGGCTCATCGCCAGTGACGAGTAGATCGCCGATCACCACCAGATCCGGAATGGCGAGCCGCCCGGACAGTTGCGCCCAGACGTCTTCGGGCGCAATGCAGGGAAGCCCCTGCGCGCGAACGACCCGATGCCCAGTGGCGGCGAGCTCGTGCGACACGACGCCGCGCATCTTCGGTGGACGCTGTGGGAGAAAGACCGAGACCTCCACGTCGACGGGCGCCGCGTGCGCTGGGAGTGGGAGTTCGTGGAGCACGGCGGCTGAGGCGTGGCTGAAGTGTTCGCCCGGCTGCATTCGCGCTGAGAACGCTTCGCAGAGTTGCACATGGTCGTCGAAGTCCGCTGACCGACTGCGCACCCCGTGGAACGGCCGCTGCAGGTCGCCCCGGTACAGCCGCCCGCGCGAGACCCCCGCGGAACGTGCGTGCGCAACGGTGAACCCCGCATCCGGGACCAGGTGACGTATCTCTCTCGGCTCTCGCATCCACCCACCTTGTCGCGTCCCCGAACCCTTTTCGCACTTATCCACAGCCCAGCTATCGAGCCCAGGGTTTTTCACCGTTGGAAGGGAGTTTGCGGTGAAAAAGCCTGGGCTCGATTGCTGCGCGCGCGCGGGCGGGCCGGGGGCGCGAGCGGGGGAGGCGGGGGAGGCGCGGGTCAGGAGTCGAGGGCGGCGAAGCGCTCGATGTCGGAGGAGGAGCCGGAGACGATGATGAGGTCGTGGTTGGAGACCACGGTGTCCGCCGTCGCGTATGTGAACGGCTTGCCGGGGGATTTGACGCCGACGACCGTGATCTTGTGCTTGGTGCGCACGCCCGACTCGGTGAGCGTGAGGCCGCGGATGGGCTTCGGCGGGTACATCTTCACGAGGGCGAAGTCGTCGTCGAACTCGATGAAGTCGAGCATCCGCCCGGACACCAGGTGGGCGACGCGCTCGCCGGCCTCCGCCTCCGGGTAGATCACGTGGTTGGCGCCGATGCGCTCCAGGATCTTGCCGTGCGACTGAGAGATCGCCTTCGCCCAGATCTGCGGCACCTTGAGGTCGACCAGGTTGGCCGTGATCAGCACGCTCGCCTCGATCGACGAGCCGACGGCGACCACCGCGATCGAGAAGTCCTCCGCGCCGATCTGGCGCAGCGTCTCGATCGAGCGCGCGTCGGCCTGCACCGTGTGCGTGACCCTGTCCGCCCACTTCTGCACCAGCCCTGCGTCCGTGTCGATGGCGAGCACTTCGCGGTCGAGACGGTCGAGCTCCCCGGCGGTCGCGGCGCCGAAGCGACCGAGACCGATCACCAGGACGGGGGCGTTGTGCTTGATCCTGTCAACCAACGAGCGGCCTCTCCTCCGGGTTCTGGTACAGCTGCTTGCGCTGGCTCTGGGCGAGCGCCGCGGCGAGAGTCACTGTACCAACGCGTCCGCAGAACATCGTGGCCGCCATCACGTAGACGCCGGCGTCCGGCAGTTTCTCGGTGAGCCCGGTGGAGAGGCCGCAGGTGGCGAACGCGGAGATCACGTCGAACAGCACATGGTCGAGGGGCGCCTTCGTGATCTGCAGGATCAGGATGCTCGACACCGCCACGATCGTCGCACCCCACAGCGCCACCGCCACCGACAGCCGCAGTACGTCGATCGGGATGCGGCGACGGAACGCATCCATCGACTCCACCCCGCGCGCCTCGGCGAACGCAGCGAGGAACAGCACCGCGAGCGTCGTCACCTTGATGCCGCCGGCAGTGGATGCGGACCCGCCGCCGATGAACATCAGCATGTCGGTCACCAGCAGGCTCGACCCGTGCAGGTCGTCGATGGGCACGGTCGAGAACCCGCCCGATCTGGCCATGGTCGACAGGAACAGCGACTGGAAGACTGTGTGGCCAGCATCCAGATGGCCGAACGTCTTGGGGTTGTCGGCTTCGAGGACGATGTAGAGCGCAGCGCCGGCCACGAGCAGGATCACCGAGGTCAGCAGCGTCAGCTTGACGTGGATGGACCAGCGGCGGCGCTTCTTGCGCAGGTTCGTGGCGATGGCGAGGATCACCGGGAAGCCGATCGCTCCGAGGAAGACGCCGATCATCAGCGCGCCGAGGAACCAGAAGTCCTCCGCGTATGGCGTCAGACCCTCCGCGTTGGGCGAGAACCCGGTGTTCGTGAAGGCCATCGCCGAGTAGTAGACGCTCTCCCACAGCGCGGTGCCGAACGGGACCCCGGCGATCAGCATCCGCGGGAACAGCAGCAGCGCGACGACGCCCTCGATCACCACCATGCTGAGCGCCACCGTGATGAGCAGCTTGCCCACCTCGCCCAGTCGCACCGCCTGGCCCTCGGCGACCGGGCCCGCGTGGATGCGCAGCGGGTTGCTGTCGCTCGCGGCCATCAGCTTCGCGCGGAGACCGAGTTTGCGAGACACGACCAGGCCGAGGATGCTCGCCATCGTCAGCACGCCGACCGCGCCGATCTGCACGCCGAAGAACACCAGCAGGTGGCCGAAGACGCTCCAGTGGGTGGCCATGTCGACCGTGGAGAGGCCGGTGACGCAGATCACCGAGACCGCGGTGAAGAGTGCGTCGGCGAGCGGGGTGGTCGAGCGCTCCGTCGTCGCGATCGGCAGCGAGAACAGGAGGGTGAAGACCAGGATCAGCAGCGTGAAGACGAGGATCGCGAATCGCGACGGGCTCCTGCTGGCGAAGCCGTTGACAGCGTCGCGGATGCGGCCGCCCGGCCCGAGGCCGATGCGCCCGGACATCTGTGTCGCTCGCATGACCGTTCCTCCCGCCGACAGCTTGGGACATGGTACTCCGCTGGGCGAGTGACTAGCCTGGGGTGATGGCCGACATCTTTGACGTGATCGCGGATGCGACGCGACGCGACATCCTGAGAGTCCTTCTCGACCGGCACGTCGACGATGTCCATTCCTCGGGGGAGATATCCGTCTCCGAGATCGTGTCGACCCTGGAATTGAGCCAGCCGACCGTGTCGAAACACCTCAAAGTCCTGCGCGAGGCCGGGCTCGTCTCGGTGCGCGAGGAGGGCCAGCACCGCTACTACCGGCTGGATGCGGCACCGCTCGAGGCCGTGGAGGACTGGGTCATTCCGTTCACGGCATCCGATGTGGACCTCGCGGCGATCGAGGATCAGCTCGCCGAGGAGACCCGTGAGTTCGCGAGCACGGTCGGCAAGGTGCTCGCCGACACCGGCCACCGGGTGACGACCGCGGTGGAGCGGGTGACGCCGCGCAAGTGGCGCCGCGACTGAGCCCGGCGGCACCTCCGCTCGCCGTCCACTTGTCTGCGACCCCTGCCGGGTTCTAGAGTTCGTGTCACCACTCGTGTCACACGAGTACCATGACAGCAGAAGAAGGACTAGGCAGAATGGCACGCGATCTCTCGGATGTGCGCTTCCTGACGGTCGCAGAGGTGGCCGACATGATGCGTGTCTCCCGCATGACCGTGTACCGTCTCGTGCACTCCGGCGAACTGCCCGCCATCCGTTTCGGGCGGTCGTTCCGGGTTCCGGAATCGGCTGTCACCCAGGCTCTGGAGAACCACGTCGCCGACACCGCGTGACGTCGGGTAGACTAGTGCCTTGTGTCGCCGCGCATTCCGCGGCCTGCCCCCTAACTTTGTGAGGTCTACGTGGGTTCCGTTATCAAGAAGCGTCGCAAGCGTATGGCGAAGAAGAAGCACCGCAAGCTTCTTCGCAAGACGCGCCACCAGCGTCGCAACAAGAAGTAGACCTCGAGTCTGCAGCTCAAGCGTCGGTCCCCTCGGGTCCGACGCTTTTTGCTGCCCGCGCGACGAACGCGTCTCCGTCGGCCACCGCGCATCCGGCTAGGGTTGGATGCGTGTCCAGCGTCTCTCTCACCCTGATCGGCAAGCCGGGCTGTCATCTCTGCGACGACGCCCGCGAGGTGATCGGCGCCGTGATCGGCGACCTGCCGCAGGGCGCGCCGACCGTCGTGGTCGACGAGCAGAACATCCTGGAGGACCCTGAGCTGCACGCGCGGTACGTCGAGGACATCCCCGTCGTGCTCGTCGACGGCAGGGTCCACACCTATTGGCGCGTCGATCCGGCTCGTCTCCGCACCGCTCTCCTGGAGGTCCGATGACCATTCGCCATGTCGTGTCGTGGAAGCTTGCGACCTCGGACGAGTCCGAGCGTGCTGAGCAGCGCGCTGCCGTCAAGGCGGGGCTCGAATCGCTGCCGGCGACCATCCCGGAGATCCTCGCGCTCGAGGTGGGAGTGGATGCGCTGAGCGCCGACAACTTCGACATCGTGCTGATCAGCGACTTCGCCGACGAGGCCGCCTTGCAGCGCTACGTCGAGCATCCGGATCACCAGCGCGTCGCCGCGTACATCCGTTCCGTGGTCGGCGGGCGCTCGGCGGTCGACTTCCGCGTCTAACGCGATCGAGTCCGGACCTGTTCACCCCTGGACACGGCGTTTCGGGTGAACAGGTCCGGACTCGATGGATGCGGACGGCGGGTCAGACGATGGGGGTGTCGTCGATCTCGGCGTCGGTGCGGCGGTAGTCCGCGAGGAACTGCGCGTGGGACGGGGCGTAGAGCGCCTTGACGAGGTCGCCGGCCTTGTCGCCGTCGCGCTCCTTGGCGGCGGCGGCGATCTCCGCGACGCGTGCCGGGAGGTCGTCGGTGTCGAACGGACGCTGCCACACCGTGATGTAGCGCAGCAACTGGGGGCTGAGGCCCTCGCTGACGCTCACCAGCACGTCGTTGCCCGTGTTCCGCTCGAACTCCAGGAAGAACTCGTTGAGCGTGTGCCCGAGCGCGGGGTGGTCGCCGGACTTGGCGAGCTTCTTCGCATCCTTGGCCAGCTTGTCGAGGCGGGTTGCCGCTGCGCTGCTGAGGTTCGGGACGGCACTGCGCGCCGCCTGCTCGTGCAGGAGTCCGGAGATGTAGACGGCTTCGTCGATCGCGCGCATGTCGATGGGCGCGACACGGGTGTACCGGTTGGGGGCCATCTCGACCAGCCCGATTTCGGCGAGCTTCATCAGCGCTTCGCGGATCGGGGTGCGGGAGACGCCGAGCCAGGCGGTCAGCTTCTCGTCGAGCAGGGTCTCACCCGGCTCGAGGGTTCCGTCGAGGATGCCGTCGTAGAGACGGTTGTAGACGACGTCGCGGAGGAGCTGGCGCTCGACAGGTGCGGTGTCTTTGACGGGGAGCGGCATCAGTTCTCCTTCTTCTCGAGCGCGGCGAACTCGTCGACGAGCTGAGAGAGTGCTTTGTTCCAGTAGTCGTCGACGGCGGCCGCGGCCTTGTCGGCGTTTCCGGCGATCGACGCATCCACGATGGTCGTGAGGTACGGCAGCCCGGCCTCGAACGCGCTCGTGCTCGGCGCGGCGACGAGCGCGCGGCGGATCTCGGGCAGGTGGCGGCTGAGCAGGCGGGCGACGGTCTTGTTGTCGAGCCTGCGCACGTAGACGTTGATGAAGTCGGTGGAGAACGAGTTGTCCTTGACGAGTTCGCTGAGGTCGTCTCCGCTGTTCGCCCTCGCGGCAAACGCGCGCAGCGTCTCCTTGTCGTCGGCGGTGAGGAGGTCGGCGGAGTCGCGGACGACGCCGCGCAGGAGGGTGCCGACCGTCTCGATGAGCCCGCGGAGGCGGACGGAGTCGATCGGGGTGACCCGCGTGCGCTTCTGCGGCATGATCTCGACGAGGCCCATGGATGCGAGCTGGTTCAGTGCCTCGCGCACCGGAGTGCGGGAGACGCCGACCCACTTCTCGATCTCAGCGTCGTAGAGCTGCTCGCCGGGGGTCAGATCGCCGTCGACGATCGCGTCGAGCAGGCGAAGGAAAACTTCGTCTCTGATGAGCCGTCGAGGGCTGACGGTCTCCGTAATGGGTACAGGCATACATGAATATTACATCCGCCGGATACGAATTCAAGCCAACGAGAACACGAATGTCGCGAATGTGGGATCGGAGCGCCTGGAACCCCGGGCGCTGTGGTGATGGATGCAGGTGCTTCCGCTGTGAAGTCTGCTATGTCAGATACAAATATAGCGTATCGGGCTTGAAAACAACAGAGGCGCGGCATCCCTGCTGGCCGGGACGCCGCGCCTCCGCGCGGTTACGGGGTGCTCTTCAGAACTTGTTGCCGAGGGCCTTCGCCTTGAGGGCGTCGAACTCGCCGGCCGTGATGACGCCCTGGTCGAGGAGCTGTTTCGCCTTGGCGATGTCGTCGGCGGGGGAGGTGGAAGCGACCGTGCGGATGTAGTCGTCGGCCTGCGACTGCGCCTGCTGCACATCCCGTGCCTGGCGCTCAGCCATGCCACGGCCCCGCGCGATCAGGTAGACGAGGGCGGTGAGGAACGGAAGGAAGATCAGGAAGATGATCCAGAGCGCCTTCCACCAGCCGTTGAGCTTGCGGTCGCGGAACAGGTCACCGATGATCGCGAACAACGCGAACAGGTACGCGACGAACGCGAAAGCCCAGAAGATGAGCCAGATGACGTTCCAGAAGTTGTTCCACATGGTCCGACATTCCTTCCAATGCGCCGCTCCGTGCGGCGTCAGAGCACACGCTAGTGGTCTGGTCGTGCGCTGCGCTAGCAAAACCGCGCCAATGCATACATTGCGAGCGGGCCTGTCGGAGGGTGCGGGTTAGGCTGACGCCATGCTGCCGCAGATCCCACCGCACACGTGGCGCGGACGGAGCGCGGCGGGGACGGCGCTGTTCGTCCTCTGGCTCATCGTGGCGATCCCGCTCGCGGTCGTCGCCGCGCTCGTGCTCCTCGCGCTCGGTGTGCTGGCGGCGGTCGTCGTGCTCGTCGTCTGGCTGGTGTGGGCGGCGGTCGCCTGGGTGTGGTTCGCGATCGAGCGGCTGCAGCGCATCCCGTATCCGTTCGTGCTCCGGCCTCCGGCGGGGAAGCGGGCGCGTCGCCTGGTCGGCAGCTCGCTCTACCTGGCGCTCGCCCCGCGCATCGTCGGCGGCACAGCACGTCTGGCCGGCGTCGTGTTCGGGCCGCTCCTGCTGCTGGCGAGCGTGGCCGGCCTCTTCTCCGCGCGCTGGCGTGCACGGCCGTACGTCGCCGTGTTCACGCTGCGCGCCGTGCTCCTCAAGGTGGTGAACCTCGGCCGCCGCCGCGGCCTGCTGCGCGACGGCCACGACGCGGATCTCCTCCGCTACGACGACTTCCTCGCGTCGGCCTTTCCGCACATCCGCGACTTCCTGGACTGGTGGCGCGATCCGCACGCGCCGCACGAGTACACGCCGTCGCCGACCCTGGTCGACGTGCCGGCGGCTCTCCTCGGCCTCCAGCTCGAACCGTACCCAGACCCACTCGGCTATCCGGGGCTGGCGGCGGGCGCGCTGCGTCGCCACAGTATCCGGAGCCTGCGCGACATCTTCCTCAGCCAGCGCGAGATCGACGACCTGTGCGACCCCGACCTCGACGACCGCGCCGATGTCGCCCTCATCCGCGTGGTGCACCGGGTGGATGCGCACGGGCTGCGCCACTGGATCGTGCAGTTCCCCAGCACCAAGTCGTGGCACCCTCGACAGGGCGCAGCTCCGAACGACCTCACCGCCGACCTGGTGATCGGCGCTGAGCAGGAGCCGACCGTCACCCGCGCCGCCATCGAGACCATGCGTGCGGCCGGCATCCGGCCGGGGGAGCCCGTGCTGCTCGCCGGGTTCAGCCTCGGCGGCATGGTGGCCGCCCAGGTTGCGGTGCGCGCAGCACGGGCCGGGTTCACCGTGTCGCATCTCGTGGTGGCAGGCACGCCACTCGGCCGGGTGCGCATCCCCGACGAGGTCCGGGTGCTGGCGATCGAGCACGTGCTCGACATCGTCCCTCGGATCGACGGCAGGGAGAATCCGGTGCGGCGCGTGTCCGGCGCAGACGGCTTCGTGACCGTGAAGGCCGGCCCGATGCTCCCCGTCGGGTTCCGACTCGGCGCCCTGCACCAGTCGACGGCGTACGCGGACACCGCGCAGGCGATCGAGTCAGAGCCACCGGATGCGCGCGTCGCCGCGCTGCTGCACGAGCTCGCCGCGTACCTCGGCGGAGGCCAGACCATCGTCGACCATGCTGCGCTGCGCTCCGGCAGCCTCGGCCCACAGCCGAGCGTCCCGTTCTACCTGCACAGCACCGTTCAGGACGGCATCACCCGGGGGACGCTGCGGCAGACACTCCGGCGCATCGCCGGGGTGATCGCGGTCGACGTGTACCAGTCGAGGGCGGGATTCGCGACGACGATCCTGTGGAACGCGGATGTGCTCGTGCACAGCCTGGAGCCGTGGTTCGCCACCGTGGAGCGGTTCGCGGTCTACCGCGGTCTGCTCTCGCTGCTGAAGCGTCGACGCGCGGTGGGCATCCACTTCCGGTTGCAGGCGAAGCAGACACCGGGAGTGATCTGGGAGGCCACGGTGCAGCAGATGGCTGACGGGCGGTGGAGGGAGATCCTCGACGTCTCGTTCGACGACGCCGCGTCGGAGGCGGAGTTCGAGCACGCGTTCCCCGGCGGCTCGGAGCCTGCGGTGGTGTTCTATCCTGCGTCGGCGTTCGAGCCGGTCGTCGACACCGCATCCCGTCGCTGACGGACGATGCAGTGCGGGATTCGGCTGCGCCGTGCCCGTATCGCGCACCGTGACCGTACGATGGACCGCACGCGAACGAGGAGGTCACTGTGGGACGTGAAAAGTACTGGACCACCGAGCCCGTCGAGTTGCTCGGCGTCGGGGAAGGCTTCCGGCTGGATGAGCAGGACACGGGCGGCAAGCCGGGGTTCGACGGAGGCAAGTCGGAGGGGGTGGCCGCGCTCGCAGAGGGGGCTGCGATCCTCGCCGACCTGCAGGAGCGCCTGTACGCGGCGGGGACAGTGGGCGACGACCGGCGGCTGCTGCTCGTGCTCCAGGCCATGGACACAGCGGGCAAAGGCGGAATCGTCTCGCACGTCGTCGGCGCTGTGAACCCGGGCGGTGTGCGGTACAAGGGCTTCAAGAAGCCGACCCAGGAGGAGCTGGCTCACGACTTCCTCTGGCGTGTGGACCGCGAGGTGCCCGCCGCTGGCCAGCTCGGCGTGTTCGACCGTTCGCACTACGAGGACGTGCTGATCGGGAGGGTGCGGCAGCTCGCGCCCGCCGACGAGATCGAGCGCAGGTACGGCGCGATCAACCAGTTCGAGAAGGAGCTGGCGGAGAGCGGGACGACGATCGTCAAGGTGATGCTGCATCTCGGCAAGGACGAGCAGCGGGCACGCCTCGCGGATCGCCTGGAGCGGCCGGAGAAGCACTGGAAGTACAACCCGGGGGATGTGGACGAGCGCGAGCTGTGGGACGAGTACCAGGCCGCATACCAGGTGGTCTTCGACAGGACCTCGACGAAGCACGCACCGTGGTTCGTGGTGCCGGCCGACCGCAAATGGTACGCGCGGCTCGCTGTGCAGCACCTTCTCATCCATGCCCTGGAGGGCATGGACCTCGACTGGCCGCCCGCGGACTACGATGTGGATGCCGAGAAGGCCAGGCTCGCCGCATCCTGACCCAGGTGCCGAGCTGACTACCCGAAGGCTTCGACCACCGGCCGGAACTTCATCGTGGTCTCCGCGAGCTCGCGTTCCGGGTCCGAGTCGGCAACGATTCCCGCACCGGCATATGCCGTGATGTCGCCCGACTCGGAGACCTGCGCGCAGCGCAGCGCGATGGCCCACTCGCCGTCGCCGTCTCCGCCGACCCAGCCGACAGGACCGGCGTACCTGCCACGATCGAACGGCTCCAGCTCGCGGATGACGGCCATCGCCTCCCGGGTCGGCGTGCCGGCCACAGCGGCGGTCGGATGCAGGGCGTCGACGAGATCGAGCGAGCTCGACCCGTCGCTCAGGGTGCCCTGGACGTCGGTGGCGAGGTGCCAGAGGTTGGGGAGCTTGAGCGTGAACGGCAGGTCGCTCGCCGCGAGGTCGGCACTGTGCTCGCGCAGGGCGTCGACGACGCTGGCGACCGCATAGCGGTGCTCGTCCTGGTCTTTGGTGCTGCTCGCGAGGGTGACGGCGGCGTCGTGGTCGCTCACGCTGTCGGCGCCGCGCGAGATGGTGCCGGCGAGCACGCGGGCGCTCACGGTGCCGTGGTCGACGCGGACCAGTGTCTCCGGCGAGGAGCCGACGAGGCCGTCGACGGCGAACGTCCAGCACTCCGGGTAGCCGAGGGCCAGCTCCACCAGCGCACGGCGCACATCGGACTCGTGGGGGAGGTGGCCGGTGAGATCGCGGGCGACGACGACCTTGCGGAGGTCGCCGCGCATGACGTGGTCGACGGCGGCTTGCACGGCGGCCCTGTAGCCGTCTTTGCTGAGCGTGCCGGGAAGGAGGGAGAGGCGGTACTCGTCGCCGAAGGGGGTCGGATGCGGCAGGGCGGACGGACCGGACCCGGCCCCGGTCGCGGCCGCGTCGTCGGCCGGGCGGATGCGGGTGATCCAGCTCCGGCCGTCGCGCCGTCCGATGACGAACTCGGGAACGATGAGCACGCTCGGGGCGGCGCTGTCGTCGTCGAAGGCGAAGGTGCCGAACGCCACCAGGCCGGTGCCTGGCTTGCCGATGCCGTCGGTGACGGACGCCTGCGAGACGACCTCGCGCCATGCGGCGGCGGCGGACCGCATCCTGTCGTTGCCGGAGAACTCCAGGCGGAGCGCCTCGCCGATCCCTGCGATCCCCTCTCCCTTGCGGAGCCACAGCAGAGGGTGCCTGGCGTCGAGGAACGGGATGAGCTGGCGGACGTCGTCGATGGGGGTGGTTTCGACCAGGAGAGCCGTGGCGCTCGATGTCCGGGGCGTGGTCGCTGTTGCTGTCACCCGTTCAGCCTACGCCCGGGATGCTGGGGGTCGGATGCGCGCGGGCTGGGGGTTCGCGGGGCCGGGTTCGCGGGGCCGGGATGCGCATCCCGGCCCCGCGAACCAGTGTGCGGACTCAGGACAGTTTCACCGGCGCGCCGAGGAGACGCCCGCTCGCGCTGCCGGACGGGCCGGTCACCGTCCACGACGTGTCCGGCACGAAGTAGCCCTGCGCGGCCTCCGCCGCGGTGACGGTGTGCTTCGGCGTCGAGCACACGTACGACGCGCCAGGCGCCAGCGCGGTGTACCGGCAGTTGCCGGCGCCGCTCGGCAGGAACGGGCTGAAGGCTCCCGCTGTCGGCACAACGGCGACGGTGGACGTGCCGGTGTTCGTGACGTGGAAGGTATACCCGACCTGGTCGCCCGTCGCGTACGGCGCGCTGGTCACGTCGCGTTCGCCGTCGGAGCGCGCGCCGGAGATGGCCGCCGTTCCGATCGTCGCGGTGCCCGATCGGATGCCGTCCTGCAGAGCGACCGGCAGACCGAGGACGCGCGTGGTGCCTGAGGAGTCGCCCGACGCGTTCCACGTCGTGTCCGGCACGACGTAGCCCTGCGACACCTCGGCAGCCGTCACGGTGTGCCGGGGTGTCGAGCAGGTGTATGCGCCGCCGCCGGTGAGCCCGATGTACCGGCAGTTTCCCGCGCCGCTCGGCACCAGCGGCGAGAAATTGCCGCTCGTCGGTGCGACCGTCGACGCTGCGGAGCCGTGGTTCGAGACCGTGAACGCATACGGCAGCGCCTCGCCTGCGACGTACGGCGACGCGCTGAGATCGCGCGCGGTGTCCGTCCGCGCGCCGGCGATCGTCAGCTTCGCGAGCGTGCTGACGCCGTCGCACGCCGCGTTCAGCCACGCGTCGTCGAAGCGGGCGAAGTTCATCGCCGTGGATGCGCTCGACTCGTACAGCACGCCGAACTGGCCGGGGCTGAGCCTGGTGGCCGTCGAGTAGCCGGAGAATCCGGCGTTGAGCTGCCTGGCGAACGGCCAGGTCGCGCCGTCGTCGCACGAGACGCGTGCTGTGAGGTTCGAGCGGGCGGACTGCGATGCGGTGTTGGTGAACAGCAGCATCTTCGACTCCGGACTGCCGGACGGCGCATCAGGGAACACCCGCGTGATCGACGCGTTGTTGGTCGGGTCCGGCAGTTCGGTGTCCTGGCTGACCGCACCGTAGGTGACGCCGCCATCGGTCGAGACGGCGACCTTGCGGTATCCGCCGCCCGCGTTGTCGCGGGAGTTGAGAAGCACGCGGCCGTCTGAGAGCTCGACCACCTTGTTCTCGTCCATCTTCGTCCCGGCGAACTGGCCGCGCTGCCAGGTCGCTCCGTGGTCGTCCGAGTAGACGCTGTACGCCTGGATGGCGTTGGTGCCGTCCGCCTGGCGCACATCCCCGGCGAACTGCTGGATCAGCCGGCCGGCGTGGGCGCCGTAGCGGAGCTGGATGCCCTCTCCCGAGCTCGCGAACATGCTGCGCACATCACCGGCGACAGGGCTCGTGGTGCTCGTTCCCGGCTTGACCACCGAGGTGATCAGCCGTGGCCCGCTCCAGGTGACGCCCGCGTCGTCCGACTCGGACACCTGGGCGCTGATGACCTGGCGGTTCGCGTCGTCGTTGCCGAACGTGCTGCCGCCGAAGCCCTGGTCCTTCGAATAGACGGAGAAGAGGAAGACCTTTCCGGCGACGGCGTCGTAGACGAAGCTCGGGTCGCTGTAACCGCTCTTCGGCGAGGCCGTCACCCCGGCGCGCACCGTGCTGAGCGGACCCCAGGTCTGGCCTCCGTCCGTGCTGCGCTTCAGCACGATCGAGTTGGGGTTGGGGGAGTCGGCCGCGCTCCCTGGGCGGCCGTCCCACGCCGCGAGCACGACGCCGCCGCCGATGGATGCGAGCGCGGGGATGCGATACGCGGCGAACGGCGAGACAGGGCTCCCCGAGATGTCGGCGGTGCTGAAGGCGCCAGGCGGATCGGTGGGCGCGGCGTCGGCCGGTGCGATCGGCATGACGATGGCGGCAGCGGTGGCCGCCGCGGCCAGGGCGGCGAGCCCCGCTCTCCTGCGGTGGGGATGCTGCCGGATCTCCGAAATTGGGCGTGACATAGCGTTCCTTCCTTTCCTGTTGGCACTGCGATGTGTTCCGGGTGAGGTGAGGTACTGCGTCGGGTTTCGGGTAAGAGCCGGGCGTCAGCCCAGTTCGGGGACGGTGGATGCGAGGATCGCGGCTGCCTTCCGATCCGCGCGTCTGTCGTGCAGGGCGGCGACCCCGGCCGCCGCGAAGAACAGCGCGACCATCGGCACGGCCAGGCCCACCATCGAGAGCACGTCGGCCGCCGGGGTGGCGATGGCCGTGAAGAGCGCGATGGCGATCACGGCCACCCGCCAGGAGCGGACGATGGTGGATGCGCGCAGCACGCCGACGAAGTTGAGCAGCACCACCACGATCGGCAGCACGAACGCCACGCCGATCGCGACGATGAGCTTGAGCACGAAGTCGAAGTAGGTCTTCGCCTGCACGATCGCCGCATCCTGCTGCGGGGCGAACCCGGTGAGCACGCCGACCATGTGCGGCAGCACGAACCAGCCGGCCAGGCAGCCGGCGAGGAACAGCGGGACGGCGGTGAAGAAGAAGCCGAAGCCGTACAGCCGTTCCCTGCGGTTGAGGGCGGGGACCAGGAAGGCCCAGAGCTGGTAGAGCCACACCGGGCTGGAGACGATGACGCCGACGGTCATCGCCACCTGCATCCGGAGGTCGAACGCGCCCGTGATGGTGTCGTAGTTGAGTTCGGCGAGACGGTGCTGGGTGGCGGCGAGCTGTTCGATCGGGGCACGCAGCGCATCCAGTACCGGAGTCGCCAGGAACCATCCGGCCACGACGCCGGCGAGCAGCGCGGCGGCCGACCGGAAGAGGCGGCGGCGGAGCTCGGCGAGGTGCGCGGCGATCGCCATGCGGCCTGACTCGGCCCTCTGCTCGCGCGGCTTCGTGCTCCGCCGCACCGGTCAGGCCTCCGTGCTGCCCGGTGTCTTCGGCTCGCTGTCGCGGCCGGTGAACTCGGGTTTGACCTCGTTCTTGAAGATGCGCATCGACTGTCCGAGGCTCTTCGCGAGGGCGGGGATCTTGGGTGCGCCGAACAAGAGGAGGATGACGGCGACGATGATGAGGGCGTGCCAGCCGTTGAGGTTCGCGAACATCGGGGGAGGCCTTTCTCGTGGAGGTTCGCGGCTGATGCCGCCCGGTCACTCAAGCACATATGACGTCTGATGTCTAGGCGGAATTGTGATACGGTCGCACCCATGTTCGGTCTGACGTTCGACAAACTGATCGTCGTAGGAGTGGTCGCGGCCTTCCTCGTCGGCCCGGCGCGCCTGCCGGGATACGCCGCGAAACTCGCCGAACTCGTGCGCAGACTGCGCAGCACGGCCGACGGCCTCAAGGAGCGGGTCAGCGACGAGATCGGCGAGGGCATCGACTGGCAGAAACTCGACCCGCGGCGCTACGACCCTCGCGCCATCGTGCGCGGCGCGCTCTTCGATGACGAACAGGACCCCGCCGCGAAACGCGAATGACCACGGCCGGGCGACCGGCAGCCACGAGCGAAAGAGAGTGCATGTTCCTCGACCTCCCAGAGACAGAGCTCCGCGCGTACCGCAGCGCGCAGAGCGACCCGGACGACTTCGACGCGTTCTGGGCGGACACGCTCGAGGGCGCCCGCGCGCATCCACTGGTCGTCAGCGTCGAACAGGTGGATGCGGGGCTCAGCACGGTCGACGTGTTCGACGTGCGCTTCCGCGGCTTCGGCGGCGAGGAGATCGCCGCGTGGCTCCGCCTCCCGCGCGGCGCGGACGGCCCGCTGCCCGCGGTGGTCCAGTTCCACGGCTACGGCAGGGGACGGGGCGACGCCGTCGAGAACCTGCTCTGGGCGTCGGCGGGGTATGCGCACTTCGAGATGGACACCCGCGGCCAGGGCTGGAGCGGATCGCGCGGCGTCACGCCGGACAGCGGCTCGACGGCCCCGCAGATGCCCGGCTTCGTCACCAGGGGAGTCGAGCACCGGAGCACCTACTACTACCGCCGCCTGTTCACCGACGCGGTGCGCGCTGTCGAGGCGGCCCGCTCGTTCGAGGCGGTGGATGCGTCGCGCGTCGCCGTCCTCGGCGTGAGCCAGGGCGGCGGGATCGCGCTCGCCGTCGCCGGGCTGGTCCCCGATCTCGCGCACGTCGTGGCCAGGGTGCCGTTCCTCTGCGACTTCCCGCGCGCATCCGTCGTCACCGACCGGACGCCGTTCCGCGAGATCGCGGACTACCTGGCGCACTTCCGCGACCGCACAGAGCAGGTGCACGAGACGCTCTCGTACTTCGACGGCGTGAACTTCGCGAAGCGGGCGCGGGCGTCCGCCACGATCACGGTCGCGCTGATGGACCCGATCTGCCCGCCGTCGACCGTCTATGCCGCGTACAACGCATACGCGGGACGGAAGAGCATCCACACCTGGCCGTACAACGCCCACGAGGGCGGCGGCGTCGACGACGATGTGCTCTCACTGCGCGTGCTGCGCGACGCCTTCGCGGCTCAGGATGCGGTGCCGAGCCCCCTGCGCAGCGGGATGTAGTGCTTCACGACCGCCTCGCGGTACGCCTCGACGTCGCCGGCCTCCGCAGCGCGCAGCATGTCGCCGTGCGCGCGGGCCGTCTCGTCCAGGCCGACCGTCGGCGGAAGGCCGAGGCGCGGGTACACGACCGTGTTGACCTCCCAGAACGCGGTGACGAGCTGGCCGACCAGCGCGTTGTCGAGGTGCGCGAGCAGGTCGGAGTGGAAGGTGCGGTCCTCCTCGGCGAACGCCTCGCCGCGAGCACTCTTCTCCTCCATGGTGTCCACCACCTGGTGGAGTCCCGGGTTGCTCGTGCCTGCGAGGGCGGCGCAGACCTGCTCTGCCATCGCCAGGTCGAGCGCTTCGCGCACCTCGACGACCTCGCGCAGGGCGGCGAAGTCGTCCTCCGGGCCGAGGACGCCGCGGAAGACGAGACCTTCCACCAGCGGAGCGAGCGACAATTGACCGACGTACGTTCCGTAGCCGTGACGAACCTCGACGATGTCGAGGGCGGCGAGCGTCCTCATCGCCTCGCGCACGCTGGACCGGCTCACGCCGAGCTCTGCGCACAGTTCCGCCTCCGTGGGAAGGAGGTCACCCGGCTGGAGCCGGTGGATGAGGATGTAGTCCTTGATCTGGTCTGTCACCGACGTTCGGCGTTGGCTGTGGGTCGAGGAGAACATTCCGGACGTGGTGGGCTCGAACGCCATTGTGGACTTGACCTTTCCGCGGGATGTGCACTACTTTCAGTATACCCACGTAGGACATCAGACGTCCGATCTCAGGAGAGGCAATTCAATGTTGAGAGATTCACTCCAGAAACAAACGAGCAGACGCACCTTCCTCGCAGCCACCGGAGCAGCCGGAATCGTCGCGGCTCTCGCGGCGTGCAGCGGGCCCCCTTCGACCACGGGAAAGGCCGGAACCGCAGCAGCAGCGGGATCGGTCGACAAGAACGGCACGATCACGGCGGGCATGTCGTACGCGCTCGGCACCGGGTTCGACCCGATGACCACCACCGGCGCACTCACGATGGCCGCCAACTGGCACACCCTCGAGGGCCTCGTCGAGCTAGACCCGGTGACCCGCAAGGCGTACGCCGCGCTCGGCAAGGCGCTCCCGAAGCAGGTCGACAGCACCACATACACGGTCTCCCTTCGCGACGGAGCCACCTTCCACGACGGCAGCAAGGTCACCGTCGACGACGTCCTGTTCTCCTTCCAGCGCGTGCTCGACCCGGCCAACGCCTCGCTGTACGCCGGATTCCTCCCCTTCCTCTCGACCGACAGCGTCACTAAGGTGGACGACTCCACCGTGCAGTTCAAGACGGCGTACCCCTTCCCCCTGTTCGCCGAGCGCATCTCGGTCGTGAAGGTCGTCCCGAAGGCCATCGTCACCGCCGACCCGAAGGCGTTCGACGCCCTCCCCACCGGCACCGGACCGTACAAGATCACGGCGGCCACCGCGAACGACAAGCTCAGCTTCGAGCGCCACGACGCATACAACGGCTCGCGCCCCGCTCTCGCGGCCGCGATGACCTGGAACCTGCTGTCCGACCCGTCCGCCCGCGTCAGCGCGATGCAGTCCAAGCGCGTCAACGCGATCGAGGATGTGCCGTACCTGAACGTCGACGGGCTCTCCCGCGTGGTGAAGACCGAGTCCGTGCAGTCGTTCGGCCTGCTCTTCATGATGTTCAACACCACGGTGAAGCCGTTCGACGACAAACGCGTCCGTCAGGCCCTGTTCTACGCGATCGACATGGACAAGCTGATCAAGAACGGGATGCTCGGCAACGCAGAGGCCGCATCCAGCTATGTGCAGAATGACCACCCCGACTACGTCAAGGCCAAGACCGTCTACAAGCACGACCCGGCCAAGGCCAAGTCGCTGCTCAAAGCTGCAGGCGTCTCCAACCTGTCGATCACGCTCCTCACCACCGACACCGGCTGGGTCAAGGACGTGGCGCCGCTGATCAAGGAAGACCTGGATGCGGTGGGCGTCAGCACCACGCTCGACATCGGCCAGTCGGCCGGGCAGTACAAGAAGGTCGACAACAACCAGTTCGAGGTGATGGTCGCCCCGGGAGACCCCTCGGTCTTCGGAAACGACGCCGACCTCCTCCTGCGCTGGTTCTACGCAGACAACATCTGGTCGCAGAAGCGCTACCGCTGGAACTCGGGCGCCGAGTTCGACACGCTGCAGAAGCTCCTCGATCAGGGCGCGCAGGAGACGGACCGCAAGCAGCAGCTCGACACCTGGAGCCAGATCTACAACCTGGTCTCCGACGAGGTGCCGCTCTACCCCCTGCTGCACCGCAAGCTGCCAACAGCCTGGGACTCGACCGCACTGGCGGACTTCAAGCCGATCTCGATGACCGGCCTGTCGTTCCTCGGCGTCGGCCCCACGAAGTAGCGCCCAACGGTGGGGCCGGTCGACCCCGGCCCCACCGCCTCCCTCCAGCCCCCTTTAGGAGTCACGCATGGTCGCACTCGTGCGCCTCGCCGGACGGCGTCTGATCGCCCTGCCGTTCATGATCCTCGGGATCACCCTCTTGGTCTTCATCGTGCTGCAGTTCGCGCCGACCGACCCGGCCACGAACGCGCTCGGAGAGAGCGCGAGCGACGCGGCCAAAGCCACCTGGCGGCAGGAGAACGGATACAACGATCCGCTCATCGTCCGCTACCTCGCCTTCCTCGGCCACCTCATCCAGGGCCACCTCGGCAACACGGTGCCGCCGAGCCAGTCGGTCAGCGGCCTGATCGGCACGGCGTTCCCGCTCACCCTGCAGCTCACCTTCCTCGGCCTCATCATCGCCATCGTGCTCGCCGCGGTCCTCGGTGTGACGGCCGCCCTCTACCGCGACCGCTGGCCGGACCAGGTGATCCGCGTGGTCTCCATCGCCGGGATCGCGGTGCCGTCGTTCTGGCTGGCGATCCTGCTCATCCAGCAGTTCGCCCTCACCTGGCCGATCTTCCCCACCGGTGGGTACACGTCCCCCCAGGACTCGTTCGGCGGCTGGCTGCAGTCGATGTTCCTTCCCGCCCTCGCGCTCGCGGTGCCGGTCGCCGCATCCCTCACCCGGGTCGTGCGCACCTCGATGGTCGAAGAGCTCGACCGCGACTACGTGCGCACCGCGATCGGCAGCGGCCTCCCGCGCAGCGTGGTGATCGGCCGGAACGTGTTCCGCAACGCCCTCATCACCCCGATCACGGTCCTCGGGCTGCGCGTCGGCTACCTGCTCGGCGGCGCCATCGTCATTGAGGTGATCTTCGACCTGCCAGGGATGGGCCAGCTCATCCTCAACGGCGTGACGGCGGGAGACACGAACCTCGTGCAGGGCGTCACCATCACGATCGCGCTCACCTTCGTGATCGTCAACACGATCGTCGACCTCCTCTATCTGGTGGTCAATCCTCGAATCAGGACGGTGTAAACGATGCGTCGCACACTCGCCGATCGCCTCTCCGCTCCCGGACTGCGCTTCAAGGCTCTCCCTCTGTCTTCCAAGATCTCGCTGATCTTCTTCCTCATCGTGGTGCTGGCGGCGATCTTCGCCCCGCTGGTCGCACCGCACGACCCGCTGAAGTCCGGCGTCCCCGCGCAGCCGCCGTCGCTCGACAACTGGTTCGGCACCGACCGCAGCGGACGCGACATCTTCTCCCGCCTCATCTACGGCGCCAGGTCGTCGCTCGCCATCGGCCTCGGCGCCACCGCGCTCGCGCTGATCGTCGGCGGCATCATCGGCGCCGTGGCGGCCACGGCGCACCGCTGGGTCAACGAGGGCATCATGCGCATCCTGGACGTCATCATGTCGTTCCCCGGCATCGCGCTCGCCATCGTGTTCGTCGCCGTGTTCGGCAAGAGCCTTCCGGTGCTGATCGCGACGATCGCGTTCCTCTATGTTCCGCAGTTGGCGCGCATCGTGCGCGCCAACGTCCTCAGCCAGTTCGGCGAGGACTACGTGGCCGCCGAACGCGTGCTCGGAGCGCGCACCTCGTACATCCTGCTCAAGCACGTCTTCCGCAACTGTGCGGCGCCGATCCTGGTCTTCGCGACCATCCTCGTCGCCGACGCGATCGTGTTCGAGGCGAGCCTGTCCTTCATCGGTGCCGGCGTGCAGGAGCCTGCGCCGTCCTGGGGCAACGTGATCTCCAGCGGCAAGAACCTGCTGCTGGCCGGTGGATGGTGGGCGACCCTGTTCCCCGGTCTCCTCATCCTGATCACGGTGCTCGCCCTCAACGTGCTGGCCGAGGGGCTGACGGATGCGATGGTCAGGCCGAGCATCCGCCGCCGGGCAGCAGCACCGGAGTCCATCCCCACCGACGCCGGCACCGCATCCGTCGTCACCGCAGAGTCGCTGGACGGCGTCGGAGCGCTGGAGGAGGACGAGGAGAGCAGCATCGCCGCAGACCCGCTCGACCCTGTCGCCCCCGACCCCGCCCTCGTGCTGCACCTTCAGCAGCTCGGCGACGCGGAGCGCCGCCGGACCGACCGCCTGGTGTTCGACGCCGACGTGCCTCCGCTCCTGGAGGTGCAGAGCCTCAGCATCCGGTTCCCCGACCGTCACGGAGACGTGGATGTGGTCGACAGGCTCAGCTTCTCCGTCCGTCCAGGCGAGACGATGGCCATCGTCGGCGAGTCCGGCTCGGGCAAGAGCCTGTCGAGCCTCGCCGTGATGGGACTGCTCCCGTCCAACGCCGAGGTGACCGGCCGCATCCTGTTCGAGGGTCGCGATCTGCTCACGATGACCGAGCACGAGCGCAACGCCCTCCGCGGCCACGAGATGTCGATGGTGTACCAGGATGCGCTCAGCTCTCTGAACCCGTCGATGCTCATCAGGGCGCAGCTCAAGCAGCTCATCCGCCGCGGAGGAACCCGCAGCGCCGAAGAGCTGATGGAGCTCGTCGGGCTCGACCCGGTGCGCACACTCAAGAGCTACCCGCACGAGCTGTCCGGCGGTCAGCGGCAGCGCGTCCTCATTGCGATGGCGCTCACCCGCAGCCCGAAACTGGTCGTCGCCGACGAGCCGACGACGGCGCTGGATGTGACGGTTCAGGCGCAGATCATCGACCTGCTCAACGACCTGCGCGCCAAACTCGGCTTCGCGCTCGTGTTCGTCAGCCACGACCTCGCCCTCGTCGCCGAGGTGGCGCACCGCATCACCGTGATGTACGCGGGCCAGGTGGTCGAGAGTGCGCCCACGGCCGAACTGCTGCTGCACCCGCAGCACGAGTACACCCGCGGCCTCCTGGGCTCGGTGCTCTCCATCGAGTCCGGCGCGTCGAGACTGCACCAGATCCCCGGCACCGTGCCGACGCCGCGCGACTTCGCGAAGGGCGACCGGTTCGCATCCCGATCGGTGGAGCGACCGGGAGCCGGGATCGACGTGCGGCCGGAGCTGCGGCTCGTCGACGGCACGACAGACCACTACGTCGCCTCCCTGCCGGAGACGGCGAACGCGCAGAAGGGAGCGGCACTGTGACCGGAGCCGACATCCTCACCCTTGACCACGTGCACGTCGTGCACACGGCCAGGACGGGCAAGCTGTTCAAGCCGGACAAGGTGCACGCCGTCGACGACGTGAGCCTGACGATCCGCCGGGGGGAGACCATCGGCATCGTCGGCGAGTCCGGCTGCGGCAAGTCGACGCTCGCCCGCGTGCTCGTCGGGCTGCAGCAGCCGACCGACGGCGACGTGCTCTACCAGGGGCGGAGCGTCCTCACCAAGGATCGCGCCACCAGGAAGGCGCTCGGCAAAGCGGTCTCGATCGTCTTCCAGGATCCGTCGACGGCGCTCAACTCGCGCATGACCATCCACGACATCCTGCGCGACCCGCTGGATGTGCACGCGATGGGCAACGGAGCGCAGCGCGAGCGCCGCATCCTGGAACTGCTCGACCTGGTTGGGCTGCCCCGCTCTGCGGCCGAGGTGCTGCCCAGTCACGTGTCCGGCGGCCAGCGCCAGCGCGTCGCCATCGCCAGGGCGCTCGCACTCGAGCCGGATCTGATGGTCGCCGACGAGCCGACCAGCGCGCTCGACGTGTCGGTGCGCGCCCAGATCCTCAACCTGCTCAGCGACCTGAAGGAACGCCTCGACCTGGCGATGGTCTTCATCTCCCACGACATCCAGACCGTCCGCTACGTCTCCGACCGCATCGTCGTCATGTACTACGGCCGGATCGTCGAGGAGGGCACCGCCGCCTCGGTGTTCGACAACCCCAGCGACGACTACACCAGGAAGCTCCTCGGCGCGGCGCCATCGCTGCTCTGACCACCCGCCCTTCGAGAACCACACCATCAGCACCATGAGCATCACCATTGGAGAGAACAGTGAGCAAGCCCAGTTTTTCCGGAGTCATCCCGCCCCTCGTCACGCCGTTCGCTGAGGACGGCTCGCTCGACGTCCCCTCCTTCGAGCGCCTGATCGAGTCGCAGATCGCCGCGGGCGTCAACGGGCTGTTCGCGCTCGGCTCGTCCGGTGAGGTGGGCTTCCTGACCGACGCCGCGCGTTCCGCCGTGCTCACGGAGGCGGTCAGGATCGCCGCAGGCCGGGTTCCCGTGCTGGCCGGTGTGAACGACATGTCGACCGCCCGCGTCATCGAGCAGATCCGCATCGCGGAGTTCGCCGGCGTGGATGCGGTGGTCGCCACTGTGCCGTTCTACGTGCGCCCGAACATCGTCGAGATCGAGTCGCACTTCCGCGCGCTCGCCGCGGCGACCAGCCTGCCGATCTTCGCGTACGACGTCCCGGTCCGCGTGAACCTCAAGCTCGAACGCGACCTCCTCATCCGCCTGGGCCGTGACGGCGTGATCGCGGGTGTGAAGGACTCCAGCGGCGACGACGTCGCCTTCCGCCGCCTGGTCGCGGCGAACGAGGCCGCCGGCCGCCCGCTTGTGCTGTTCACCGGGCACGAGATCGTCGTCGACGGCGCACTGCTCGCCGGGGCGGACGGCGTCGTCCCCGGCCTCGGAAACGTCGACCCCGCGTCGTACGTGCGCCTGTACGAGGCGGCGAAGGCGGGCGACTGGGCGGAGGCCAAGCGCATTCAGGACCAGCTCGCCTCGCTGTTCGAGATCGTGTTCCAGGCGCAGGGCGTGAGCGGAGAGGCCGCAGGGCTCGGCGCGTTCAAGACGGCGCTGCAGGCCATCGGCATCATCGACAGCAACCGCATGGCGCACCCGGTGCCGACGCTGGAAGGCGAGACGGTCGACCGCATCCGCGCCATTGTGGAGGAGTCCGGGCTGCTCGTCCGATGAGCGGGGCGGTGGGTGTGAGCGGCGTCGGCGCTGCCGCTGGCGCGGCGGGTGCCACTGCCGCGGATACTGCGGTGGCGGGCGCGACGTTCGCTGTCGGGATCGACATCGGGGGCACCAAGACGGCCGCCGGACTGGTCGATGTCGCCACCGGCGCCGTCGTCGTGCGGCGTGAGGCCCCCACCCCGGCTGCCGCCGGTCCGGATGCGGTGCTCGCCACTGCGATCCGGCTCGCCGAATCCGTGTTCGCCTCCGCGCCGTCGAGAACCGCAGTGGTGTCGGCGGGCGTGGGAGCGGCGGGCGTCATCGACCCCGTCCGCCGCGTGGTGGTATCGGCGACCGAAACGCTGCCCGGCTGGACAGGCACCCCCATCGGCGACACCGTCGAAGCCGCCATCGGCGTCCCTGTGATCGTCGAGAACGACGTGCACGCCCACGCCATCGGCGAGGCGCGTTCCGGGGCGGGGAGGGGGCACGGCACGGTGCTTCTGGTCGCCGCCGGCACCGGCATCGGCGGAGCGCTCATCGCCGACGGTTCGCTCGTGCGCGGCGCAGGCCATGTCGCAGGACACTACGGTCACCTGCCGTCGGTGGAGGCGCAGGGTCTGCCGTGCACCTGCGGGCGCGCTGGGCATGTGGAGATGATCGCGGCCGGACCGGCCATCCTCGCGGCCTACCTTCGAGCGGGGGGAACGCCCGTGCCGGACACCCGCGCGGTGTTCGCGCTCGCCGACGCCCGCGACGAGCTCGCGGCGGCGACGATCACGCTGGCGGCGACCGCTCTCGGACGCACGATCGGCGGGCTGGTGAACGCCATCGACCCCGACGTCGTGGTCATCGGCGGCGGCCTGGCGGCGACGGGCGCCCGCTGGTGGGACCCGCTGCGCGCCGGAATCGACGCAGAGACCATCCCCGCAGCGACGGGCCGCCCGGTGGTCGCCGCGGAACTCGGCGGGGACGCGGCGATCGTCGGGGCGGCGCTGGCGTCGGCGGCGCACCCGGCCGGCGGTGCTGCGGTTGGCACATCCACCCTTTTTTCCGCGTCGAACGAACGAGCAGCTTCAGGAGAGCCATGTTGAGAATCGCCCAGACCCTCGAAACCCTGGCCGGCGGACTCATCGTCTCCTGTCAGGCATACCCGGGCGAACCCATGCGCAGCCCGGAGACCATGGCACAGGTCGCCCAGTCCGCCGTCATCGGCGGCGCGGTCGGCATCCGCGCGCAGGGACCCGGCGACATCGCGCTCATCCGCGACAGGGTGGACCTTCCCCTGATCGGCCTGTGGAAGGCGGGCGACGCCGACGTGTTCATCACGCCGACCCTCCGCCACGCGGTCAGCGTGCACGCGGCCGGCGCGACGATCGTCGCGATCGACGGAACGCGCCGCGAACGCCCGGACGGCCTCACGCTCGCCGAGACGATCCACAGGCTCAAAGACCTCACCGGCGCCACCGTGATGGCTGACGCCGGGTCGCTCGCCGATGCGCTCGCTGCGGTGGATGCGGGAGCGGACTGCGTCGGAACCACGCTGGCCGGTTACACGCCGGACCGCCAGAAGACCGTAGGCCCCGACCTGGAGTTGCTGGCCGAGGTGGTGGCAGGGGTGGATGTGCCTGTGATCGCCGAGGGACGCATCCACACCCCGGCGCAGGCGGCGGCAGCGATGGATGCGGGCGCATTCGCGGTCGTCGTCGGAACCGCGATCACGCACCCGGCCACGATCACCGGCTGGTTCGCGGACGCGGTCGCGCGATGACGGATGCTGCTGCGGGGGTGTTCGTGGGCGCGTACGCCGCGTCCCCGGCGCACGCGACCTGGGATGCGGCGCTCGAGTCGGAGTTCTTCGCGGGGCTGGATGCGCTGCCGGAGGTGCGGGGCCTCGAGCTTCCCTGGACCGTCGGCCTCCACCCGCACGACGACGCGTGGCTGCTCCGCGCGTTCCCGCGCCGCTTCGACGCGGTGTTGACGAGCATCCCCGGCACGATGAAGCGGCTGGGCTCTGCTCCGTCATACGGTCTCGCCTCCCGCGACCCTGACGGCCGGGCCGACGCCGTCGCTGAGGCCCGTCGGATGCGCGACGCCGTCCGCCGCCTGAACGATGCGGTCGGACGCCAGGCCGTGACCGCCGTCGAGCTGCACAGCGCCCCGTCCGCCCTTCGCGGCGACAGCGCGTCGCTCGCCGCGTCGCTGGCCGAGCTGGCGGACGATGCGAACTCCTGGGACGGCGCATCCATCGTGGTCGAGCACTGCGACGCGTTTCTGCCGCGGCAGCAACCCGAGAAGGGCTTCCTCGACCTGGCGGACGAGCTCGCCGCCATCGACGGCCTTCCGCAGTGGATCGGCCTCAGCATGAACTGGGGCCGCTCCGCGATCGAACTGAGGGACGGGAACCTGGTCACCGAGCAGCTCCGAACTGCCGCCGCCTCCGGACGCCTCCGCGGCCTGATGCTCTCCGGCGCCTCGGCACAGCAGTCGCCGTTCGGAGCCCCGTGGGTGGACGCACACCACCCGATGACCCCGACGCCCGAGTTCCCATACGGCGAGCCGACCTCGCTGCTCACGCCGGACCTGCTTGCCGACGCGATCGCCGCCGCCGGGTGCGCGGCCGGCGCGACCGGTGCGACCGGCGCGACCGGCGCGACCGGTGCGACCGGTGCGACCGGTGCGACCGGTGCGACCGGTGCGACCGGTGCGACCGGTGCGACCGGTGCGATCGGTGCGGACTGGCTGGGCTTCAAGTTCGGCTGGGCAGACCGCACGTCCCCGATCGCACCCCGCGTCGACATGATCGCTCGCGCGGCGCGCCTGGTGATCGCCGCGGCCACCGCCCGGCCAGCCGCCACCACTGCCACCGCGGCCATCACTGCCACCGCCCGGTCAGCCTCGGCCGCCGCCGCCTCTCAGGGAGCTGGAATGCAGGGCGGCGCGGTGCCGCCTAAGCTAGGGGGGTGAGTAAGGCCGACCTCAGTAAACAGCCCGCGCAGGTCGCCGCCATGTTCGATCAGGTGTCGACGCACTACGACAGGACCAACAACGTCCTCTCGATGGGCAACGCGGCACTCTGGCGTGTGGCGACGACCAAGGCCGTCGGCCCTCGGGCGGGCGAGAGCATTCTCGACGTCGCGGCGGGCACGGGGACCTCGAGCGCTTCCCTCGCGAAGAACGGCGCGACCGTCGTGGCCGCCGACTTCTCGGAAGGAATGATCGAGGTCGGACGGCGGCGGCAGGCAGACAACCCGTTCGTCCGGTTCGTCCAGGCCGACGCCACGCAGCTCCCGTTCGACGACGACCAGTTCGACGCCGTCACCATCTCCTTCGGCCTCCGCAACATCGTCGACCCGAAGAAGGCGCTCGCCGAGTTCTACCGCGTGACGAAGCCGGGCGGACGCGTCGTGATCTGCGAGTTCTCCCAGCCCCCTGCATCCATTGTGCGCACCGGTTACTCCGCATACCTCCGCTTCGGGATGCCCGTGCTGGCCAAGCTGGCGAGTTCCAACCCCGCCGCGTACGAATACCTGATGGACTCCATCGAGGCCTGGCCGTCTCAGCCCGTGCTCGCCGACTGGCTTCGCGAGGCCGGGTTCGAGCACGTCGCGTACCGCAACCTCACCTACGGAATCGTCGCCCTGCACCGCGGGTACAAGCCACGGGATGCGGGTGGCGCTCGGGCGGCGGACGTCGCCGCCTCGGCCGCCAGCACGACGTCGTCGACGAGTGACGCCACATCCGCCGACGCGACGCCCGCTGCAACCAAGCCCGCGGCAACCAAGCCCGCGGCTGCCAAAGCTGCCGCCGCGAAGCCTGCCGCTGCAAAGCCTGCCGCTGCGAAGCCCGCTGCTGCGAAGACTGCCGCTGCCAAGGCTGCCGCCGCGAAGCCCGCTGCTGCGAAGCCCGCTGCCGCGAAGCCCGCTGCTGCGAAGCCCGCTGCCGTCAAGCCCGCTGCCGCCAAGCCTGCCGCTGCCGCGAGTCCCGGCACCGCCAAGCCCAGCGCGGCAAAGAAGCCCACGCCGGCAAAGAAGCCTGCGCCCGCAAAGCCCACCACCGCAAAGCCCACCACCGCACAACGCACCACCGCAGAACCCACCACCGCCAAGCCCGCGCGCTCCGACCGAGCTGCGGGCGCCACGGGGGCGACGGATTCGTCCGGCGTCCCACCCGAGGGGGAGTAGTGCCACCAAGCGTCCCCGCTGTGCGACGCACCGCGTCGCTGTCCAGCCAGATCGGCCTGACGGAGCGGATCTTCTCGTCCGGGCAGGACAGGGAGCTCGCTTCCGCCGTCGATGCCGGACTCGCGCTCGTCGAGGAGGGCCTGCACGCCGAGATGCGGTTCGCCGACAATCTCGCCGACGTCACCGCCCGATACCTGCTGGAGGCGGGCGGCAAACGGGTGCGCCCCATGCTCACCCTGCTCACCGCGCAGCTCGGGCTGGGCAACACCCCCGAGGTGCTGCAGGCGGCGGAGGCCGTGGAGATCACGCACCTCGCCTCGCTCTACCACGACGACGTCATGGACGACTCGCAGATGCGGCGCGGGGTTCCCAGCGCCCAGTTCGTCTGGGGGAACTCTGTGGCCGTCCTCACGGGCGACCTGCTGTTCGCCAGGGCGAGCAAGATGGTCTCCATCCTGGGCGAGCGCGCCATCCAGTTGCAGGCCGACACGTTCGAGCGGCTCTGCCTGGGGCAGTTGCACGAGACGATCGGTCCGCAGGACGGCGAAGACCCCGTCGAGCACTACATCCGCGTGCTGGAGGACAAGACGGGCTCGCTCATCGCCGTCGCCGCCCAGATGGGCGTCGTGTTCGCGAAGGCGCCGGAGGAGTACGAGCAGCCCGTCGTGACGTTCGGCGAGAAGATCGGCGTCGCCTTCCAGATCATCGACGACGTGATCGACCTGTCGTCCCAGGGTGTCAAGGAGACCGGCAAGACGCCGGGCAACGACCTCCGCGCCGGGGTGGCGACGCTTCCCGTGCTGCGCCTGCGCGAGCTCGCCGAATCGGATGCAGACGCACGCGCCCTGCTCGAACGCCTGGAGCGCGACGTGATCGGAACGGCGGAGGACGGCGAGATCACTCCCGCCGCGACCGCCGCCATCGCCGCGCTGCGCGACCACCCGGTGACCGCGCAGACGCTGGAGGAAGCCCACCGCTGGGCACGCGAGGCCGTCGAAGCGCTCGAACCGCTGCCGACCGGTCCCGTCAAGAAGGCGCTGATCCGCTTCGCGGACACCATCGTCGAACGTTCCAGCTAAGCAAGGAAGACACAACGAATGACCAAATTGCGACTGGCCATCGTCGGTGCGGGCCCCGCCGGCATTTACGCGGCAGACATCCTCCTGAAGGCGGAGCGCGCCTTCGACGTCTCCATCGACCTGTTCGAGGCGCTCCCCGCGCCGTACGGGCTGGTCCGCTACGGCGTGGCCCCCGACCACCCGCGCATCAAGGGCATCATCACGGCCCTGCGCGAGGTGCTCGACCGCGGTGACATCCGCATCTTCGGCAACGTGACCTATGGCGAGGACATCACCCTCGACGACCTCAAGCGCCACTACAACGCGGTGATCTTCGCGACCGGCGCCGTGCACGACGCCGACCTGGACATCCCCGGTGTCGAGCTCGACGGCTCGTACGGTGCAGCCGACTTCGTGAGCTGGTTCGACGGCCACCCGGATGTGCCGCGCACCTGGCCGCTCGAGGCCGAGTCCGTCGCCGTGATCGGCAACGGCAACGTGGCACTCGACGTGTCGCGCATCCTCGCCAAGCACGCCGACGACCTGCTTCCCACCGAGATCCCGGACAACGTCTACGAGATCCTCAAGAACTCGCCCGTCACCGACGTGCACGTCTTCGGGCGGCGCGGACCGGCGCAGGTGAAGTTCACGCCGCTTGAACTGCGCGAACTCGGCGAGCTGCGCGACGTGGACATGATCCTCTACGACGAGGACTTCGACTACGACGAGCAATCCAAGGCCGCCATCGCCAGCAACAAGCAGGTGATGGTGATCGACCGCGTACTGCAGCAGTGGCGTCAGCGCGAGGTGGGGACCGCATCCCGTCGGCTGCACCTGCACTTCTACGCCAAGCCGCTCGAGATCGTCTCCGACGGCGACGGTCACGTGGCGGCGTTCCGGTACGAGCGCACCGCCTCCGATGGCGAGGGCGGCGTGCGCGGCACAGGCGAGATCCGCGAGGTGCCCATCCAGGCGATCTACCGCGCTGTCGGCTACTTCGGTTCGCCCCTTCCCGGCATCCCGTTCGACAAGAAGCACGGCGTGATCCCCAACCACGAGGGCCAGGTGCTGCGCAAGGGCGACAACGAGCGCATGTACGGCGTGTACGCCACCGGGTGGATCAAGCGCGGGCCGGTCGGCCTCATCGGTCACACCAAGTCGGACGCCATGGAAACCATCAAACATGTGATCAATGATCAGGGGAACTGGTGGGCCCCCACCGACCCGTCTGAGGAATCTGTGGAGAACCTGCTGCGCGAGCGTGGTGTGGAGTACACGAACCTCGACGGCTGGCACAACCTCGACACCCACGAGCAGGCGCTCGGGGCCGAGCGCGGCCGTGCGCGCGTGAAGGTCGTGCCCCGCGACGAGATGGTGCGCGTCTCGAACGCGACCGAGGCGGACACGCCGCCGCAGGACTGACCCTCGCGCGAACCCGTCGCGCCTGCCACGCTGGGGTGATGACGCACGCGCAGGGGTGGACGCAGGACGTGCTCGGGGACGGGTTCGAACAGCTCACGCTGCCCCTGAAGCCGGACGCGGAGGGCGAGGTCGTGGCCACCCTGGTGCGCTACGTCCCGCCGCCGCATCTGGCAGACCTGCGTCTGCACAGACCGGTCGCGGCCGACACCGATGTGCTGTACGTCCACGGCTGGTCCGACTACTTCTTCCAGAAGGAGCTCGCCGCGTTCTGGCACGAGAACGGCGCTCGGTTCTTCGCGATCGACCTGCGCAAGTACGGCAGGAGCCTGCGGCCCTGGCAGACACCGGGCTTCGTCGACGACCTCGCCACCTACGACGAGGAATTGGATGCGGCCATCGCCACCATCGCCGAGAGCGGCCAGAAAGGTCGCAAGCTGGTCCTGCTCGGCCACTCGACGGGCGGCCTGACGCTCAGCCTCTGGGCGGATCGCCACCCCGGTCGAGCGGCTGCGCTGGTCTTGAACAGCCCGTGGCTCGAATTCCAGGCGCACTCGGCCGGGCGGGCGGCTCTCGCGCCGCTGATCGGGCTCCAGGCGCGTGTCGACCCGCGGGCGCCGCTCCCGAACGTCGACCTCGGTTTCTACACCCGGAGCGTGTCGTCGACGATGGAGGGCGAGTGGGACTACGACCTGAACTGGCGTCCGGTCAGGGGTTTCGCTGTGCGCCCCGTGTGGTTGGCCGCGGTGATGGCCGGGCACGCCCGGGTGGCGTCCGGTCTGTCGATCGACGCTCCAGTGCTCACGATGGTGTCGGCTCGCTCCACGATTCTGCCGAGGTGGACGCCGGAGATGATGAGCTCCGACATCGTCCTCGTGGTCGACGAGATCGCCCAGCGCGCGCTCAAGCTGGCGCCGACCGTGACCGTCTCGCGCATCGACGGAGCCCTGCACGACATCTTCCTGTCCCGCCAGCCGGTGCGGCAGCACGCGTACGCGGAGCTGCGCCGCTGGCTGCGCGGCTACCTGCGCTGAGCGCGGGCTGCGCGGGCTGCGCGGGAAGCGCGGGCTCCCCGGCGCGGTGAGCCGCGCATCCCAGGTCGGCTAGCGGAAGTTGACGAACTGCAGCGCGACGTCGAGGTCGGCGCCCTTCAGCAGGTTCATCGTGGCCTGCAGGTCGTCGCGGCTCTTGGAGGAGACGCGCAGCTCGTCGCCCTGGATCTGCGACTTGACGCTCTTCGGCGCTTCGTCGCGGATGAGCTTGTTGATCTTCTTGGCGGCGTCCTGCTCGATGCCGTTCTTGATCCCGGCCTCGATGCGGAACTCCTTGCCGGACGCGTACGGCTCGCCGGTGTCGAGCGAGCGCAGGGAGATGCCGCGCTTGATCAGCTTCGACTCGAACACCTCGAGGACAGCCTTGACGCGCTCTTCGGTGTTGGCCTTCATCAGGACTTTCTCACCGCTCCACTCGATGGATGCGCCGACGTTCTTGAAGTCGTAGCGCTGCTCCACCTCTTTGCGCGCCTGGTTGAGGGCGTTGTCGGCCTCCATCTTGTCGACCTTGCTGACCACGTCGAACGATGAGTCTGCCATTCGTCGCCACCTTCCTGAGAGAACTACGGGTGCCGTGCGGCACCACACAATTCAAACAGGGTCGGCCGCGAACGCCAATACGGGGCGACTACGCCGTCTGCTGCAGTTCGGCCAGGTAGGTCACGTGGCAGCCGTCTCCGCTGCACTCCACGCACACCGTGACCTCTTCGTCGTGCTGGAACGGGTCGGCGCCGGTTCCGTCGCACCGTTCGCAAATCTCCAAGGTTCTCATGCCGACGATTCTGCGCCGCACCACCGACATTGCGGGCAGTGGATGCGGGGTGTCGCGGATCGGGGAGGCCCGGGCCCCGCGCATCCACTCTCACGCCCTTCGTAACGAAGGACAATTCGAGCGAAAGCTCGTGATTCTCCGTCGTTACGGAGATTTCAACGGCGCGTCGCGCGCGTTCTCCTGCGCAACTCCACCCGCATCCACGGGGCGCACCAGCGGCAGGTAAATGGTGTCGATGATCTCGGCGACCGTCTCAGGCGGAACGGGCTTCAGGGTCATGATGGCGTCATGCCGGAAGAGGTCGAACGGCAGCGCGGCGATGCGCGGGGTGAGGCGCTCAGGGTCGATCTCTCCGCGGGCGATCGCCCGGTCGACGATGACGTCCATGGCCGTCGCGCTGCCGCCGAGGAGCACTTCGCGCAGGTCGGCGAGGCTCGTTCCCGTCTCAGCGAAGTAGCCGCCGAGGTGGACGCTGAGTGCCGCGGCGAAGCTGATCCTGGTCCTGTTGGCGATGTCGAGGAGCGCGATCAGGTCGCCGCGGAGGCTTCCCGTGTCTGGGGTGGCCGGTCTGTCGCGGACACCGGCGCGGGCGATGGCGGCGCGCACGAGCTCCTGCCTGGTCGGCCAGCGGCGGTACACGACGGGGCGGCTGGTCCCCGCGCGGGCGGCGACGGCGTCGATGGTGAACGCGGCGTACCCGTTCTGGACGAGTTGGTCCCAGGCGGCGTCGAGGATCGCGTTCTCCAGCTCGACGCCTCTGCGGCGGCGGGCCGGTGCTTCCTGGTCGACTGCTTCCTGTTCGACAAGATCCATTTGCGTATCTTATCGCATCGACCTATGATCGCCATAAGATACAGTCGCGTACCTTAAGGAGTTCTGATGGCGGAGAAGACCAAGCTCGATCCAGCGGTGTTCCGCATCGCGGTCGTGGTGATCGTCGGCGCCCTGGCCGTGATCTTCGACACGACCATCGTGAGCGTCGCCCTGCACACGCTCGCGACGGAACTGCACACCTCCGTCGACACCATCCAGTGGGTCAGCACCGGGTACCTGCTCGCCCTCGGCGTCACCATCCCGATCGTCGGCTGGGCGCAGCAGCGCATCGGAGGCAAACGGCTCTGGATCATCGCCCTCGCGATCTTCCTGCTCGGCTCCGTGCTATGCAGCCTGGCCTGGGACGCGCCCAGCCTGATCGCGTTCCGCGTGGTGCAGGGGATCGGCGGCGGCATCATGCTCCCGCTGATGTCCACCCTGGTGATGCAGGCCGCTCACGGACAGAACCTCGGCCGCATCATGTCGGCGGTGAGCCTCCCTGCGGTGCTCGGACCGATCCTCGGACCGGTGCTCGGCGGCCTCATCCTCAGCTTCCTCGACTGGCGCTGGCTGTTCTGGGTGAACGTGCCGTTCTGCGTCGTCGGCATCGCCCTCGCCATCCGGATGCTGCCCCGCGACACCCTCGGCGCCCGCCCGAAGCTCGACTGGGTGGGATTCGTCCTGCTCTCGCCCGCGGTCGTCGGACTGCTCTACGGGCTCTCGAACGTGAGCAAGGACGGCGGGTTCGCGCGCGGCGACGTGCTCCTGCCCGTGATCGTCGGGGCGGTCCTGCTCGCGGCGTTCGCGTTCTGGTCCGCCCACCGTGCAGGGGCGGCGCTCGTCGACGTCCGGCTGTTCCGGCACCGCCCCGTCTCGTCGGCGTCCGCGCTCCTGTTTCTCTCCGGCGCATCCCTGTACGGCGCGATGCTCCTCCTTCCCCTCTACTTCCAAGAGGTCAGGGGAACGGATGCGCTCGGCGCGGGCCTGCTGCTGGTGCCGCAGGGCATCGGCACGCTGTTCAGCCGGGCGGCGGCCGGGCGGTTCACGGATCGTTTCGGCGCCCGCTGGGTGTCGGTGATCGGGTTCGCGATCGTCGGCATCGCGACGGTGCCGTTCGCGTTCGCCACGCCGACGACGAACGAGTGGATGCTCATGGCCGCGCTCCTCGTCAGAGGATTCGGGCTCGGGGCGGTCACCATCCCGCTGATGACCGTCGCGTTCGTCGGGCTGGAGCGCTCCGAGGTGCCGCACGCGAGCATCCTGACCAGGATCGCGACGCAGCTCGGCGGATCGTTCGGGGTCGCGCTGCTCGCCGTCATCCTGCAGGGTGCAGCGGTGGGGGCGCACTCGCTGGCCGGGATCGCGGACGCGTTCGACCAGGCGTTCTGGTGGGCGATCGGGTTCACGGTGCTGGCGATCGGCCTGTCGCTGCTGCTTCCTGGCAGGCCGGCGGCGGTGGGGGCCGTGCCTGGTGCGCCCGTCGGGCAGGACGCGCCCGCTGGTGCTGGCGCGCCCGCAGCCCCCGCGCAGGCGCCCGCATCCACCGGGGATATCCCTCTGCGGTAGGGGGCACGAAGTACCGCCGGGTGACGCGGTCGCGCATCCCGTCTTCCTAGCCTCGGATATGGGCGGAATCCTCCGTCCGAATCCGAGGGGAGCACGGGATGGACGCAGTCAACGAGCTGATCGCACAGACGGTGTCGTCGCCGTGGATCTACCTGGTGGTCGCCGTCGTCGTGTTCGTCGACGCGTTCTTCCCTCCGGTGCCGAGCGAGTCCGTGGTGATCGCGGCGGCCGCAGCGAGCATCACGCTCGGACAGCCGAACATCGCGCTCATCGTGGCGTGCGCGGCGGTCGGCGCGATCGTCGGCGACAACGTCACGTTCGCGATCGGCCGCGGCGTCGGTGTCACCCGTTTCCGATGGATGCGGCGGCCCAGGATGCAGGCGGCCGTCGGCTGGGCGCGCTCCGGCCTCGACCGCCGCGCGGCCGTGCTGCTGCTGACCGCGCGCTACATCCCGGTGGGACGCGTCGCCGTGAACCTGGTGGCCGGGGCGTCCGGCTTCCCCCGGCGCCGGTTCTTCGGGCTTTCCGTGCTCGCCGGGCTGTCCTGGGCGGCCTACTCGGTTACGGTGGGACTGCTCGCTGGGCACTGGCTGCACGGCAACCCGCTGCTCGGTATGCTCGCAGGAATCGCGATGGGACTGGCGACCGGCGTGCTCGTCGACGTGGGGATGCGGCTCGCCGCACGCAGGCGGGCGAAGCGCGCGGTGCAGGCGAGGTCGGTACCGGGGTCGGCGTCGGCGTCAGTTTCAGCGCAGGAATCCGCCACACCACCCCCGACACGCCCCGGCGCAGAGGCGGACGACAGCACGACGGAGTGGCTGCGGGCAGAACTGGCGTCCGCGCGACGCGCAGGGCAGACGGAACGACGATGAGCGGAATGACGATGACGACCAACCACCCCCCTCTGCGCAGCAGACTCGACGGCCTGCTCGTGCTCCTCTGGGGTGTCGGGTCGACCGCCGCCCTGGTGATTCTGGTACTGACCTCCGCGCTCGGCTCAACTCTCTACGGCATCCCTGTCGTCCTCGCTCTCGGTCTCGGCCTGGCGCAGGCGGCGTCCATCGTGCTCGCGATCGTCGCTCCGCGCCCGGCCGTCGTGGTCTCCGTGGTCGCCCTGGTCGCTGCCGCGTTCGCATCCGTGCCGGACGGCGCGAGCCCGTGGCCGATCGCCGTTCCGTCCATCGTGGCGCAGTGCTTCGTGATCGCGATCGCCACGCTGCGCTCGGACTGGCTGGTCGGCCTGGTCGGCTGGGCAGGCGGAGCTCTCGGCGGCATCCTGGTCGCCCTTGTCGCGGCGCGGCCCCCTGCGACGTCCGGTTCGGTCATCGCCGACCTCATCGTGTTCGGCTCGGTCAGCGCTGCCGTGCTGCTCGGGGCGGTGCTGGTCACCAAATGGCAGGACGTGCGCCGCGAACTGATGCGCGAGCAGCGGATCTCCGCCGCAGAGCTGTCGCGCCGGGAGCTCGCGGAGGAGCGCACCAGGATCGCCAGGGAACTGCACGACGTCGTCGCCCACGGCATGTCCGCCATCCAGGTGCAGGCGTCGAGTGCCCGCTACCGCATCCCGTCGCTGAGCGAGGAGGCGGCGGAGGAGTTCGACGACCTGGCGGCGACGGCCAGGGCGGCGATGGGTGAGATGCGCAGGCTGCTCGGTGTGCTGCGAAGCGAGGACACCGCGGTGGAGACCGCGCCGCAGCCGGGGGTGGGCGAGGTCGCCGCGCTGGTGAGTCGCGCATCCCGCGCAGGCGGGAGCGTGGTGCTGGAGGATCGCCTGCCGGCGGGGGACGCACTCGACCCCGCCGTCTCGCTCACGGTGTACCGCATCGTGCAGGAGGCGCTGAGCAACGTGGCCAGGCACGCCACCGGGGCTGCGACGGTCGTCCGGCTCGAACGGATCGCGCTGGTGGACGGCGTCGGCAGCACGCTCGCGGTCTCCGTGCGCAACGAGCGAGCCCCCGGCCGCCCCGCGTCCGCCCCTGCGCCGGACACCGGAGGACACGGGATCAGAGGGATGCGCGAGCGCGCCGCCCTTCTGGGTGGCAGTCTGGAGGCGGAACGCACGGACGACGGCGGCTTCGTCGTGCGCGCGAGCATCCCGGTCCCGTCGGAAGGAACAGCATGACCATCACCGTGCTCATCGCCGACGACCAGGCGATGGTGCGGGCAGGCTTCGCCGCCATCCTCGACGCGCAGGACGACATCGCAGTCGTCGGCCAGGCGGCGGACGGCGAAGAGGCGGTCGCGCTCGCCAGACGGCTGAAGCCCGACCTGGTGCTGATGGATGTGCGGATGCCCGGCATGAACGGCATCGACGCCACCCGAGAGCTCGTCCACCCGACCACCAGGGGCGAACCGCACCAGCCGCTCGTGCTGGTGCTCACGACGTTCGACGCCGACGACTACGTGCACGAGGCGCTGTCGGCGGGCGCGAGCGGGTTCCTCCTCAAAGACGCGACACCCGGTGACCTCGTGCAGGCGGTGCGGGTGGTGGCGGCAGGGGATGCGCTGCTCTCGCCGCGCGTGACCAAGCGGCTCCTCGAACGATTCGCGGCGCAGCGGCCCGCGGGGACGAGGCACGCGCTGCAGCTCGCCGACCTCACCGACCGGGAGCGGGAGATCCTGGTGCTGATCGGGCGAGGCCGCTCCAACGGCGAGATCGCGGCCGAGCTCTTCATCGCGGAGCAGACGGTGAAGACCCACGTCAGCCGCATCTTCAGCAAGCTGGGCCTGCGCGACCGCGTGCACGCGGTGATCCTGGCGTTCGACGCCGGGTTGGTGGAGCCCGCGCCGTAGAGGCGTTGCCGAGCTCCGGCACCCCATACCGCGGTACGGGATGCGGTTGGCTCCGCAGACGGACGCCCGCGCCGAGACCCCGCTGAGACGCTTCCCCCGATGGCCAGTAGAGGCCGGAAGGGAGGGGCGGCATGACGCGCTCGATGGTGGCGGAGGAATCGCGTGAGGTGCGCGACCGGGTGGACCCGGCTCGCGCCGCATCCACTCGGGAGGCAGCAGTCGACGTGGCCAGGGCGGGGTGCCTCGTGGTCGTGGTGATGCTTCACGCGCTCATGGTCGGGGTGAGCGTGTCCGGTGGCGCTCCCGTGCTGCAGAACGCGCTCGACGGCTGGGCGGGTTTCGCGCCGCTGACCTGGCTGGCGCAGGTCATGCCGCTCTTCTTCGTGCTCGGCGGGTTCTCGAGCTTCCTCCACTGGTCTGGGATGCGGGAGCGCGGCACCACGCCCGCCGCATACATCGCCGGCCGGATGCGACGGCTCCTGCTGCCAGCGGTGGCCGCCGTCGCCGCCTCCGCCATCGTGCTCTCGATGCTGACGCTGTTCAGCGTGCCGTCGTCGGTGATCGCCACGGCGGGCTTCCGGCTGAGCCAGCCGCTGTGGTTCCTCGGGGTGTACCTGCTGTGCACGGCGGCGGTCCCGACGATGGTCGCCGCGCACCGGCGGTTCCCGATCGCGGCGGTGCTGGTGCTGGCCGGGGTGGCGGTCGGCGTCGACATCGTCCGCGCATCCACCGGGCTGACGACGATCGGCTTCGCGAACCTGCTGTTCGTCTGGCTGCTGGTGCAGCAGTTGGGCTTCTGGCTCGCGGACGGCACCGTCGCGTCCCTCTCCCGCCGAACGCGCGGTGCGCTCGCCGTCGGCGCTCTCGCAACGCTGGCCGTGCTCGCGGCGACGGGCGTCTACTCGTTCGATCTGCTCGCCAACCTCAACCCGCCGACGTTCGCCCTTGTGCTCCTCGGCGTCGCCCAGCTTTGCCTCTTCGACCTCGCCCGGCCCACCCTGCGTCTCCTGGCGGGCAACCGGATGCTCGCTACGGCGGTCCGCGCGATCAACGCCCGCGCGATGACCATCTACTCCTGGCACATGCTCGCGCTCATCGCGCTCGCCGGAGTGCTGCTGCTGTCCGGGATGCCCCTTCCGCAGCCGCGCACGCCGGACTGGTGGGCGACGCGCGCACTGTGGCTGGTCGCCGTGGTCGTTGTGGTGGCGGCGGTAGTCGCGGTCGCGGGGCGGTTGGAGGCGGGGCGGGTGGATGCGGGGCGGGTGGTCGCGGCGCGGGTGGATGCGGCGCGGGTGGATGCGGGAGGTCGGGCACGTTCGGGGCGTGTCTGGCTGTCTGTCGCATCCGGAGCCGGTGGTGTTCTGGTGGTCTTGCTGGCCGGGTCGACCGTGGCCGGGTGGGTGACCGGCTGCGCCCTGGTCGCCGGCGCACTCGTCCTGGCGCGGACGGGGGCGCCCGCTCTCGCCGGCGCGGCGCGGATTCTGCCGTGAGCAGAATCCGCGGGAGGCGCGGGCGCGTCGGGGACCGCGGGCCTAGGCTGGCGGACACGTCGACACGACGAGGAGGGGACATGCTGCTCAGACATGCGATCGGGGCCGTGCTCCGGCGACTGAGGCTGGAGCGCGGGGAGACCCTGCGCCAACTGTCCGAGACCGCCAGCGTCTCCATCCCGTACCTGTCGGAGATCGAGCGCGGCCGCAAGGAGGCCTCGTCCGAGATCCTCGCCACGCTGTGTCGTGTCTTCGACATCAGCGAGGGCGAACTGCTCACCAGGGTCGCCGCCGAGTTCGCCGCCGCGGAGCTCGTCAGCCTCCGTCCCGTCCACACGGTGCCGGTCCGCGAGCTCGCCCCCGCCGGACACACGCTCGCGACGGCGCCGGGCGAGTTGCGTCTCGCCGACGAGCACGACCTCGCGGTCGGCGCCTCCGCGGAGGTGCTGCTCGCGGCGTGACGCGTGTGCCGGCCAGCCGGACATCCGCTGTCGGTGTCTCCGTGCTGGGCCTCGCGCCCGCCGACGGCTTCCCACCCCGGCGACTCGTCGTCCACTTCGACGTGCAGCATCGGTCAGCCCCTCGGCAGCGCCCTGGTCGAGCCGACCACGTGGTCCACGAAACCGTAGGCCAGAGCCTCGTCGGCGGTGAACCAGCGGTCGCGGTCGCCGTCTTCGAGGATCTGCTCGATCGGCTTGCCGGTCTGGAGGCTGGTGAGTTCCGCCATGCGCCTCTTGAAGTAGAGGATCTGCTTGGCCTGGGTCTGGATGTCCGCCGAGGTCCCGCCGAATCCGCCGTGCGGCTGATGCATCACCACACTCGCGTTCGGGAGCGCATACCGTTTCCCGGTGGCACCCGAGGAGAGCAGGAACTGCCCGGCCGACGCTGCGAAGCCGAGGGCGACGGTCGCGACGTCCGCCTGCACGAAGTTCATCGTGTCGAAGATCGCGAACGCGGCGGTGATCGAGCCTCCCGGCGAATTGATGTAGAGGTAGATGTCCCGCTCAGGCTCGATGGAGTTGAGGATGAGGAGTTGGGCGCAGATCTCGTTGGCCGAGTCGTCGGTGACCTCGCTGCCGAGGAAGACGATCCGCTCCTCGAGGAGGCGTTTGAAGATCAACTGATCTGGTGTGCTGTCGGTCATTGTGCTCATTCGCCCATCCTGCGAACGGAGCAGGCGAGGGCGCCAGCCTTTCTGCCCGGCGCGAATCTGCCGATGGCAGAGGGGATGCACGGGGCAGGGGCAGGTGGCAGGGAGCGGGCTGGATGCGCGCTGATTTCCTCTGCGGGCGTTGGGACAGTATCCTTGTCGAGCGCCTTCGATCACGAGAACACTGGTGGTCGGGAGCGCCAACGGCGAGTTACCCAAGCGGCCAAAGGGATCTGACTGTAAATCAGACTGCTCAGCATTCGGGGGTTCGAATCCCTCACTCGCCACCTCAGCCGAAAGCCCCGGTCCGCGCGACCGGGGCTTTTGCGTTCCCTCCCCGCATCGCCGTCCCTGGTCTGACAGGCTGTCATCATGCCTTCCAATGCCGAACTCCGGGATATCGCGCTCACCGTCGCGCGCCGCGCCGCCGACCTCGCCTACCTGCGCCGGTCGGAGGGGGTGGAGGTCGCCGCATCCAAATCGTCGCTGACCGACATCGTGACGCGAGCCGACCGTGAGGTGGAGCACGTGGTGCGGGAGGCCATCGCGGCGTCCCGGCCGCGCGACGAGTTCCTGGGGGAGGAGTCCGGCGGCGGGGAGGGGACGAGCGGGCTCACCTGGGTGGTCGACCCGATCGACGGGACGGTCAACTACTTCTACGACATCCCCGCGTATGCGGTCAGCATCGCTGTCGTCGAGGGCGATCCGGATCCCGCCACCTGGCGCACGCTCGCCGGCGCCGTCGTCAACCCGGCGAGCGGCGAGGCTTTCACCGCGTCTGCCGGGGGCGGAGCGCGGCTGAACGGCCGGGAACTGCACGTCAACCGGGATGTGCCGCTCGAGCTCGCACTCGTCGGCACGGGGTTCGGCTACGACGCGCGGAAACGCGAACGGCAGGCGGCATTCGTGACGCAGCTCATCGGCCAGGTGCGGGATGTGCGGCGCATCGGGGCGGCGTCGCTCGACCTGTGCAGCGTGGCCGCCGGGCGACTGGATGCGTACTTCGAGCGCGGCCTCAACCCGTGGGATCACGCGGCGGGCGCGCTGGTCGCACGCGAGGCAGGGGCAGTGGTCGGGGGCCTCGGAGGCGGCCCGGAGGGGGAGGATCTGCTGGTGGCGGCGCCTCCCGGACTGTACGAGCGGCTGCACCCGCTGGCTGACGCGTTCTACTCGGAGTGGCGCTGAAATACCCAGGTATTCGCATTGTTTTTGCTGAATGCATTGGGAACCCGGTTACCTATTCGTTACATTGGGAGGGTTGCCCTGCCGCTGTGCAAGGGGAATCCCCTGTGAACGTCTGAGAAAGATCGAAAGCCGACCGTACCGTTGACTCCCGACCGCCTGAACTCCCCAGCGCCCGCGCGCCCCGGCGAGACGTCGGCGACTCCGGATGCGGTCCCCCTGACCAGGCGGGAACTGAGGGAGAAGGAGCGGCAACTGGCGTCCGCTTCCGCCGCGAGCAGAGGGCGGTCACGCGGCGAGAAGCCCGCGGAAGTGCGCCCGCACCGCCCCGCATCCCCGCACCGCCCCGCATCCTCGCACCGCCCCGCACCAGCGCGCACGCGCGCCCGCAAGGGCCTCAGCGTCGCCGCCATGACGTTCGCGATCGCCATCGGCGTCGCCACGTCTGTCCCGGCCATGGCGCTCCTCACCGAGGAGGACGTCCGCATTCAGGCGCTCCAGGCCGAATACGTCGCACCGAGCGCGCCGGCCGGCGCTGTGCAGGATCTTGCTCTCCCCGCGGAGGGCGGCGTCGCATCCATCATCCGCGACGGCGTGCAGGTGAGCCCGCGGGAGAAGGTCGCCGGTCTGCGCTCGATGCGCATCGCCGACACGTTCACGAACAACCCTGGCGGAGCCGTCCAGTGGCCGTTCCCTGTCGGTGTGCCGATCTCCGACTGGTTCGGCCCGCGATCCGCGCCCACGGAGGGTGCGTCCACGAACCACATGGGAGTCGACTTCACGCCGGGCTCCGGCGTCCCCATCCAGATCATGGCAGACGGCGTCGTGCGCGAGGTGGTCGGCGGCGACAACGGTGGATGCGGCGTCAACGTCACCATCGACCACATGATCGGCGGCCAGCTCGTCAGCAGCAAGTACTGCCACATGCAGTCGGGGTCGGTGCGCGTGAGCGTCGGTCAGCAGGTGAAGGTGGCGGAGACCGTCGGTCTCGTCGGCAACACCGGCGTCTCGACCGGCGCGCACCTGCACTTCGAAATCCTGCTCGACGGCACCCGCCAGGTCGACCCCTATGCGTGGCTGAAGGCCAACGCGTCCTGACCGAAACGACGAGATGCCAGCAACTGAGCGCGCATCACGGGGATACGGCGCAGTTACTGGCATCTCGCCAAGCCGGGGTGGGGCTAGGCGCGCAGCCAGACGGTGGTGTCCTGGGGAAGCTCGCGACCAGCGAGGTCGGCGCTCGCGAGGAGCACCTCGCCGTCCGGCAGCATCACCGGCGCGGTGCCGACGTTCGCGATCACGAACACATTCCCGGAACGGAATGCGAGCACAGCCGGCCCCAGGTCCGCCCACTCCAGCGAGCCGAACGCGAGGTCGTGCTCGCGGCGCGCGGCCAGTGCATCCTGATACATCGTCAGCGTCGAACCGGCGACGCCCTCCTGGGTGTCTCGAGTGTACGACGCCCAGGATGCGGGCTGCGGCAGCCAGCTCGCGGCTCCCGGCCCGAAGCCGTACGACGGTTCCGTGCCCTCCCAGGGCAGAGGGACGCGGCAGCCGTCGCGGCCGTACCGCTCGCCGTTCGTGCGGAACCAGGTCGGGTCCTGCCGGGCGGAGTCCGGCAGGTCGATCGCCTCCGGCAGCCCGAGCTCCTCGCCCTGGTACAGATAGGCCGAGCCGGGCAGAGCGAGCATCAGTGCGGTCGCGGCGCGTGCCCGGCGGAGGGCGAACGCCGTGTCCGGGATGCCCGTCGATGCTGGACCGATGCCGTGGCCCTGCAGGTTCTCGCCTTTGAGGGCGAGGCGGGTGGCGTGGCGGACGACGTCGTGGTTGGACAGGACCCAGGTGCTCGGCGCCCCGACGCTGGCGAAGACCGAGATGGAGCGATCGATCACCGTGCGGAGCGCTGCCGCGTCCCACGGCGTCTCGAGGTAGCCGAAGTTGAAGGTCTGCTGCATCTCGTCCGGGCGCACCCAGCGGGCCAGCTTCTCCAGAGGCTCCACCCAGGCCTCGCCGCAGAGCACGCGGTCGCCCTCGTACTCCTCGAGGACCGTGTGCCAGTCGCGGTAGATGGCGTGGACGCCGTCCTGCGCGAAATACGGGGGAGTGGGCGGCTCCGTCGACGCGTGCGCGCCGATCTCGGGCTCCAGGGCGACGCCGCCCATGCTGCCCGCGTTGGCCGGGGGCGTGTAGTCGGGGAGACCCGCCTCCTTGACCATGCCGTGCGCCACATCCACGCGGAAGCCGTCGACGCCGCGATCGAGCCAGAACCGCAGGATGCCGCGGAACTGCTCCCACACCCACGGGTTCTCCCAGTTGAGGTCGGGCTGCGACTTGTCGAACAGGTGCAGGTACCACTGGCCGGGGGTGCCGTCCGGCTCGGTGATGCGGGTCCAGGCCGCTCCGCCGAAGATCGACTCCCAGTTGTTGGGCGGCAGCTCTCCGTGCTCGCCCTTGCCGTCGCGGAACATGTACCGCTCGCGCTCTTCGCTGCCGGGAGCTGCGGCAAGTGCGGCCTGGAACCAGGCGTGGGCGCTGGAGCTGTGGTTGGGGACGATGTCGATGATGACACGGAGGCCGAGGCTGTGCGCGCGCTCCAGCATCGTGTCGAAGTCGGCGAGCGTGCCGAACAGCGGGTCGACGTCGCAGTAGTCGGCGACGTCGTAGCCGGCGTCGTTCTGCGGCGAGGTGAAGAACGGGGACAGCCACACCGCATCCACGCCCAGACTGCGGAGCGCAGGCAGGCGGTGGGTGATGCCGGGCAGGTCGCCCACGCCGTCGCCGTCGGCGTCGGCGAAGGAGCGCGGGTACACCTGGTAGATCACGGCGGAGCGCCACCACTCCCTTCCGGGGCTGCTCGGCGCCAGCGCGCCAGTGGATGCGGTCGACACGGCGGACGCGTCCTGTTCGGGCGCGGATGCGGGGGACGTGATGGTGATCACCTGTCTCGGGAGTGGGGATGGTTCGCGGCTCCGTTGGCGCTCACCCGACATGCTAGCCGCCCGCGCCTCTGTGCCGGATGTGGGCCGCCTGCCCGCTTCCCGGGCGCTTCCTCCCGGTTTCCCACCTCCGGCCGGTCCGTTCGCCACGCCCGGCGTGCGGTATCTTCGCACCGTGCGGACCCTGCCGCGCTCCCGGGCGACGAGTCGCCGGGACCCCAGACGGCCAGGAGCGCATCCAGATGACATCGTCATTCCACCTGCCCCACCACGACGGCTCACCTCTCTACGTGTCCACCCAGGAGCCGTCGCTCGGCGACCACGTGCTGGTGCGCCTGCGCATCCCGCACACCTGGGGAGCAGTGGATGAGGTGCGCACCCGCTCGAACCCGGACCACGAGCCGCGGTTCTCCGACGCGCAGCTCGTCGGCTCTGCCGACGGCTGGGACTGGTGGGAGGCCTCGATCATCGTCGAGAACCCGGTGCACGGCTACCGCTTCCTCGTCTCCAGGGCTGACGGCCGCAAGGTGTGGGTGAACGCCACGGGCGTGCACGACATCGAGACGCTCGACGCGGAGGACTTCAAGCTCGTCACCTTCTCCGCCCCTCCGGCGTGGGTGAAGGAGACCGTGCTCTACCAGGTGTTCCCCGACCGGTTCGCGCGCTCCGCCGCCGCCGACGACCGGCCGGCGCCGGACTGGGCGATCCCGGCCGCGTGGTCCGACCCCGTCGACGACGTCCCTCCCGGGCGAGCGCAGCAGTTCTACGGCGGCGACCTGGACGGCGTGGTCGAGCACCTCGACCACCTGGAGCGCCTGGGGATCAGCACCATCTATCTCACGCCCGTCTTCCCCGGCAGGTCCAACCACCGCTACGACGCCGCCAGCTTCGCCATGGTCGACCCGCTGCTCGGCGGGAACGAGGCCCTGGCCAGGCTCACGGCTGCCGCGCACGAGCGCGGGCTGCGTGTGATCGGCGACCTCACTTCCAACCACTGCGGCAACGGTCACGAATGGTTCCAGGCCGCGTACGGCAACCCGGATGCGCCGGAGAGCGAGTTCTTCCTCTGGCTGAACGACGAGCACACCCAGTACGTCTCCTGGCTCGGCGTCCCCAGCCTGCCCAAGCTCAACTGGAACTCGAACGAGCTGCGCCGCCGCTTCATCGAGGGCCCGGACTCGGTGGTCGGTCGCTGGCTGCAGGAGCGGTACGGCCTGGACGGCTGGCGCATCGACGTCGCCAATATGACAGGGCGGTATGGGGACCAGGACCTCAACGAGTCGGTGCGCCGGATGATCCGCGCGACAATGCTCGCCATCAACCCGGACACGATCCTGCTCGGCGAGTCGACCAACGACGCGTCGAGCGACTTCCAGGGCGACGCCTGGCACGGCGCGATGACGTACGCGAACTTCACCAGGCCGGTCTGGGGGTGGCTGTCGGAGGAGGGCAGCGCATCCAGCTATTTCGGGTTGCCGTTCGGGACGATCCCGACATACACCGGCGAGCAGGTCTTCGCGGCGCACCGGCAGTTCACGGCCGGGTTCCCGTGGCGCACCAGGCTCGGCACGATGAACGCGCTCGACACCCACGACACCCCACGGTTCCTGACCAACGCGAAGCCGGGGACCGTGCCCGTCGCCCTCGGTCTCTCGGTGACGCTTCCCGGCATCCCCGTGGTCTTCGCCGGTGACGAGTTCGGGCTGACGGGCATCGACGGCGAAGCGTCGCGCACGCCGCTGCCCTGGGGCACCGAGCACACGACGGCCGCCGCGTCCGTCGAGCTGTACGCGCGCCTGATCGGGCTGCGGCGCGCGCACCCGGCGCTCAACGGCGGCGGGATGCGGTGGCTGCACGTCGGCGACGACGCGCTCGCGTTCGTGCGCGAGGCGGCGGGGGAGTCTGTGCTCGTGGTGGCGGCGCGGGCGGACGTGGCGTTCACGCTCGACGCCGCAGCGGTTGCCGGTGCGGACGGGGCCGTGCCGCTGGTGGGGGATGCGTCCGTGGAGGTCGTGGAGGACGGCATCCGGTTCTCGTCCGGTGGCCCCGACTTCACGGTGTGGGCGCTGCCGGGGGTGGATGCGGTCTAGCCGCCCCAGTGCGACGGCCGCAGCAGGTCGTCGGGGAGGAGCGTGCGCGCATCCCCGTGGGCGGCGTTGACCTGCATTTGGGTGAGGTAGATCGCCGTGCGCAGGTCGGCCCCGCCGATGTTCGCGTCGCGGAGGTCGGCGCCGATGAGCTCGGCGTAGGAGAGGTCTGCACCGCTCAGGTCGGCGGCGATCAGCAGCGCGCCGCGGAGCTCGGCGCCGCGCAGGTCGCGCCCGGCGAGGTTCGCGCCGAGCAGGTCGGCGCCCGGCGCGATGCGACGATCGTGCGCTGCAGCTGCGGCTGGCCTGTTCGCCTCGCGGGTGAGACGGCTCGCGGTGCGCAGCAGCTCGGCGATGGGAGCGCGCAGATCGTCCACGTCGATGCTCAGGATGTGCTCCGCCGGTGCGTCTGCGACCAGCGCCACCTCGTCGCGTGCCGCCTGCAGGCGCGGTCGCAGGGAGCCGGCGGCCGGCATCCGCACGGCCTCGTCGAGATACCAGAGCAGTTCGTGGAGCTGGCGCACGATCGGGAAGACGGCGAACATCTCGCCGCGGAGCTCCGGGCGTTCGCGCCAGTCGCCGCCGCCGAAGGTGTGCTGGGTGACCTGCTGGCCGGCCCCGAAGCAGTCGAACACCGTGCATCCGCTGAAGCCGCGTTCGCGCAGCTCGGGGTGGATGCGGCAGCGGTGGTCGTCGGCGAGGTTGACGCACGGATCGCCCGCCGCTTTGTCGAAGGCGAACTCGGAGGATCGCGCGAAGGCGAGCGCGACGCAGCAGAGGCCGACGCACCGCGCGCAGTCGGCTGCGAGCTCGGCGCGGCTGCCGCGGTCGCCGCGCAGGATTGTCTGCATTCCTCCACAGTATTCACACCGCGTAACTTCTCCACATCTTCAGGCGTTCCCGGAATAGGGCGAAGCCACCCGCGTTAGCGTGAGAGCACGGTCAATCGACGCCATCGAAGGAGAACCACGAATGACAGCACCCCGCCGCACCATCGGATCGTCCGACCTCTCGGTCTTCCCCCTCTCGCTCGGGGGCAACGTCTTCGGCTGGACGGCCGACCAGGCCACCTCGTTCTCCGTCCTCGACGGCTACCTGGATGCTGGCGGCAACTTCGTCGACACGGCAGACGGATACTCCGCCTGGGTTCCTGGCAACACCGGCGGCGACAGCGAGCGCATCCTGGGCCAGTGGTTCCAGGCGCGCGGCAACCGCGACGACGTCGTGCTCGCCACCAAGGTCAGCCAGCACCCCGACTTCAAAGGTCTCGCCGGCGACAACATCCTGCGCGCAGCCGATGCCTCCCTGGAGCGCCTCGGCTCGGACCACATCGACCTCTACTATGCCCACTTCGACGACCAGACCGTTCCCCTGGAGGAGACCGTCGGCGCACTGTCGAGCCTGGTCGACGCTGGCAAGGTGCGCCACATCGGTATCTCCAACTACTCCCCGGAGCGCATCGAGGAGTGGTTCGCGATCACCGAGGCGAACGGCCTCCACCGTGCCGTCGCCCTGCAGCCGCACTACAACCTGGTCGAGCGCGACTTCGAGGAGAAGTACCGCGCTCTGGCCGAGCGCGAGAACCTGGGCGTCGTGCCGTACTTCGCGCTCGCCGCCGGCTTCCTCACCGGCAAGTACCGCGACGGCGTCACGGTCGACAGCGCCCGCGCGGCCGGTGCGTCGAAGTACCTCGACGACCGTGGCCGTTCGGTGCTCGCCGCCCTCGACGAGGTCGCCGCTGCGCACGACGCGTCGGTCGCATCCGTCGCCCTCGCCTGGCTCGCCGCCCAGCCGACGGTCGTCGCGCCCATCGCGAGCGCGCGCACCATCGACCAGCTCTCCGACCTTCTCGCCTCGGTGACCCTCGAGCTCACCTCCGACGAACTGGATGCGCTCACCGGCGCTTCCGAGGAGCGCGAAGCGGCCTGACCTGCGCACACCCAGCCGGGCCGCGGCCAGGGGCGGCTCCCGCTCCGACCAGCGGCCCGGCGAGTGTACAAAGCACCCTCGCGCAGATGGTATTCTCTTACGGTTGCCAAAAACGCGAAGCGAAAGCTCGCAGGCTTCGCCCCCTTAGCTCATTGGTAGAGCACTTCCTTGGTAAGGAAGAGGTAGTGGGTCCGATTCCCACAGGGGGCTCCCTCCTCCCGACGCACGTCAGCGGGAGGCAGCGGCGGGGTAGCTCAGGTGGTTAGAGCACACGGCTCATAATCGTGGTGTCGCGGGTTCGAGTCCCGCTCCCGCTACTGGCCCCGAGATCTCGCCATCTCGGGGCTTTTTCATGCCCGCTGATCGGCCCGGTTTTGGCCCATTTGCCCACACTTAAAAACGCGGCGGCATGAAGACAGTCCGCTACAGCGTCGAGATCGTCATCGAAAAGGTCACTGTACGTGTCGGGCGTCATGGCGGCCGAGGCGTGCCCGAGCATGTGTTGGACGGCCTTCACATTCGCTCCGGCACTGACCGCGAGGGACGCCGGTGTGTGCCGCAGATCATGGATGGTCATTGCTGGCAGGTGCGCGTCATTGAGCGCTCGGTCCCACCAGGAGTCGACCGTCATCGTCGGAATCTTCTGTTATCCGCCCAGGCCAGGAACGAGCCACGGAACGGTCATGCGCTGGATGGGCGAGACCGCGTGCGCCTGTGCTGCTCACTGGGCGCCCGGGTCCGTTGTAGCGGTCTTTTCGGGCGGCATCGACTCCTTCTGGCCCATCCCCAACGGTCATGTCGTCGAGATCGCTGCGAGGCTCATCCACGCGAGCGCACGAAGCATGCACATCAGCGTTACCGAACGGTCCGCCCATCGTGGTTGACTTCGACGACGATGGATCATATATTCAGTCAACGGAACATCTATGAGGAGGCTCCCCATGCACATCGCTGTGCTCAACGGCCCCAACCTGAATCGCCTCGGAAAGCGCCCCGTGCAGCAGTATGGGAACGAGACGCTGGCGCAGCTCGAGGCACGCATCGGCGCCCATGCGTCGCATATCGGTGTTGGAGTGACCTTCTTCCAGTCGAACCACGAGGGGGAGTTGATCGACCGCGTGTACGACGATATCGATGACGTCGATGGTTTCATCGTGAATCCGGCCGGCCTGACGACCTACGGTCGGAGCCTCGCGGATGCGCTGGCCGAATGCGGCGTGCCATACGCAGTCGTCCATCTCTCCCAGCCTTATCGACATCGCGGGTCGGAAATGCTCGATGTGTTCCGGGATCGCGCAGCGGCGTATATCTGCGGCCTCGGTTGGCGCGGCTATGCGGCGGCCCTCGATGCCTTCGCGGATGCCGCCCGGTCCGAGTCGGAATAGGCGGACCCGTGCAGATCGGCGTCTTCGCCGGCCATCGCCTCGGTCTTGTGGTCGAGAGCGGGATCATCGATGTCAGCGACCTCGTGCCGGGCTCCCCTGGACCGCGTGGACCTCTCGCGTGGTTCATCTCGAACGAGTGGGATCGACGGATCGACTGGGATGCGGTGGCGCATGGCCGACCGGTGCTGCCACGCCACGGAATCGAATGGTCGTTGCCTCTTCCGGGAGCCGCGCTCGTCGATCCGACGAACCGCCTGGCCGGCCGCGGAGAGGCGGCGCTCGGCATCGTCCTCGCCGACGGTTTCGGGGCCCCGTCGGCGGCGGACCCGTTCGCGCGGGTGTTCGGCCTCGTGCGTGTGAACTCGGTGAAAGGAGCGCCCCAGATCGTCGTCGGGCCCGTGTCGATGGTCGGCGCCTGGCCCGCGGGCGAGGTGTCTCTCGCGGTCGAGGCTCCGGGGCGGGGCGCGGACGAGGACGTCGTGTCCGCGACCAGAGCTGGTCATGCATTGGGCCTCCAGGCGGCGGACGTCGTCGTCCTTCCCCGGATGCCGATGGTTATTCCGCGCACGTTCTAATCGCGTACGATTGCGTCATGGCACGACGTGACGTGAATTTCAGCGAAGAGCCTGGGGGCGAAGATCTCCCGGTCATGTCGGGGCAGGCCGGCCATTGGGTGCGGCGAGCCCATCAGGTTCACAACGCGCTCTGGGTCTCTACGGTCTCGGGCGCCGTCACGCCGTCGCAATTCGCCGTCCTCTCAGTCCTGGCGGAATCGCCGGACGTCGACCAGAACGCCATCTCGCGAGGGACGTCTTTGGACACCTCGACGACGGGCGCCATCGTCAATCGCCTGGCGCAGCGGGGGCTTCTGGAGATGAGCAAAGACCCCTCCGACCTGCGGCGCAATCTCTTGAGGCTGAGCCCCCAGGGCGAGCAGGAGTTCCGGGAGCTCGCGCATAGGGCGGCGCAGATGACCGATGCCTACACTGACGTCCTGGACGAGTCCGAGCGACACCAGCTCGTCTCCTTGCTCAAGCGGCTCGTCGAAACCGGAGAGTCTTCGTAGGGCGGCGGCGCCGTCGAGTGTTCCGTCGACGGAAAATATTCTCGCCAAACTATTGTGTTGACTGAATAGTTTGGCTTATTGTCGCATCGCACCACACAACACGAAAGTAAAAAGGGGGCCGAGCGTTAGCCCGCTCGGCCCCCCATGCACTCGGCGCGATCGACAATCGGGATCCGGGTGCATCTGAATCTGGCAAACGGTGACGAACACCGTTCACACGACAATGGAGTCTACAGAGATGAGTGCATCTTCCACACAGGTGGGAAAGCCGAACCGCCAGCTCGGGCTGGCCGTGTTCTCCGGCTTCTTCGGAAGCGTCCTGGAGTTCTACGACTTCTTCCTCTACGCCACGGCCTCTGCCCTGGTCTTCAATCAAGTGTTCTTCCCCGAACTGGACCCCGTCGTCGGCACGATCGCCAGCTTCGGGACGCTCGCGGCCGGATACTTCGCCCGGCCACTCGGCGGGATCATCTTCGGGCATTTCGGCGACAAGCTCGGTCGCAAACGGATGCTGGTCTGGACGATGAGCCTGATGGCCGGCGCGAGCATCGTGATCGGCCTGCTCCCGGGGGCCGCGCAGATCGGAGTGGCTGCACCGCTGCTGCTGACCTTCTTCCGGGTGGTCCAGGGCATTGCGCTCGGCGGCGAATGGGCGGGATCCGCGCTGATCTCGGCGGAGCACGCGACCAGTCGCCGCGGCCTCTGGGCCAGCTTCACCCAGGCGGGTGCGCCCAGCGGTTCGGTCCTCTCGACCGCGATGCTCGCCCTCGTCTCGGCGCTGACCACCCAGCAGCAGTTCTTGGCGTGGGGGTGGAGGATCCCCTTCCTCTTCAGTGTCGTCCTGCTCGCCGGCGGACTCATCATCCGAAGCAAGGTTCACGAGACGCCGATCTTCCTCGCCGCCGTCAAGGAGGCCCCCAAGCGGCGGTTCCCGCTGGGCGACGTGCTTCGCTACGAGTGGCGCCCTCTGCTCCTGGTCCTCGGTGTGTCGATCGCCGGATCGGTCTGCTCGGCGGTGTTGACCACCTTCGTCCTCGCTTTCGCCACCGGGCACGGGTTCGAACGGCAGACGGTGCTCAACGTGCTGCTGCTCTCGTCGTTCATCACCGCGCTCTTCATGCTGTTCTACGGGTCGCTGTCGGATCGGTTCGGGCGCCGTCCGGTGATGATCGCCGGGACGATCGGCTTGATCATCATGTCCTTTGTGCTCTTCCCCGCCATTGGCAGCGGGTCCGTCCTGGCTCTCGCGATAGTCCTCCCCGTGAACCAGGCGGTCGTCCATGCGGCCCTCGCTGGACCGCAGCCGGCGATGGTGACAGAACAGTTCAGCACGGTCTCCCGGTTCACGGGCGCTTCGGTGAGCTACCAGCTCGCCGGGATCTTCGGAGGCCTCACTCCCCTCGTGTTCGCGTCGGTACTGCAGGCGAACGGCGGGTCCACGACCCTGCCTCTCTCGATCATCATGTCCGTGACCTGCGTCGTCGCCCTGTTCTGCCTCCTCGCGCTGAAGGAGACGAGCCAGAAGAGCCTCTCGGACTCCTCTCCGGCGGTCGAGCATTCGGCAGCCGTGCCCGACACCACCCAAGCGCCGGCATAACGTGTCGATGGTGAAACAGCTGACGCTCGCGTGCGGCTCCTACGACCGCACGGCTGCGCTCGCCGACCGAAGGGTGAGGGCTGAGGGCATCGACCTCACCGTCCTCACCCTCCCCGTCGAGGAGATCTTCTTCAGGACGGCCAAATACCGTGAGTTCCCCGTCTCGGAGATGAGCCTCTCGTCGTATCTCCTGACTCTGGATCGCGACGCCCCCTTCATCGCCATCCCGGTGTTCCCGTCCCGGTCGTTCCGCCACAATGGCGTGTACGTTCGCACCGACGGTCCGATCTCGTCCGCCGCGGACCTCGTCGGCGCGACGGTGGGGATCCCGGAGTACCAGGTGACGGCGGCGGTCTGGATCCGGGGAATCCTGGCCGACCTGCACGGCGTGCCGGTGCGATCCGTCGCCTACCGTACGGGTGGTCTCTACGACACGCGGCGGGTGGAGAAGCTCTCGATCGACCCGCCCGGGATCGACCTGAAGCCGGTCGAGAAGGATGCGACGCTCGGGGAACTGCTCATCGACGGCACGCTCGACGCGATCTACTCGCCGCGGGTGCCTCCTGAGTTCGCCGCCGGCGACCCACGGATCCGGCGGCTTTGGATCGACTCGAAAGCCGCCGAAGTCGAGTACTTCGAGGCGACAGGAATCTTCCCGATGATGCACACCGTCGTCATCAGGCGCGACGTCTACGAGGCGGACCGTTGGATCGCCCGCTCGCTTATGAAGGCGTTCGAGGCCGCCAAGCGGGTGGCTGAGGCGCAGCTGGGTGAGACGGCTGCCCTGAGCTCGATGCTCCCGTGGAGCTATCAGGAGGCGCAGCAGACCCGAGCCCTGATGGGGCAGGAGTTCTGGACGTACGGCCTGGACGAGAACCGCGTCGCCCTGGAGACGCTACTGCGCTACTCGGCAGACCAGGGGCTCGCCTCCGGCGCGAGGGATATATCGGAACTGTTCGCCCCGGAGACGGCCTCCGCCTTCGTTATCTGAGTGGGCGGATGGGGTTGGTTTCGGCGAGGAATCGCCGGAACCGACCCCAGCTCCGCGCATCGGCGAGGGGGCGGAACCGGTCGGTTCCGGGCACGGTGAACGCGTGGGGTGCGCCGCTGATGATGTCGATCTCCCACGAGAGGTCAGGCGTAGTGCGCAGCTCCGCCATCAAGCGAGCCACGGCGGAGTCGGGCACCAGGTCATCAGCCGCGCCCGTGATGATGAGCAGGGGCGCACGCGTCGCTGCGACTTCTGCTGCGTCGTGCTCGAACAGCGTTCCGTGGAACGACGTCGCGCCGGCGATGCAAGCGCCGGTCCTGGCGAACTCGAGCGCCGCAGTCCCGCCGAAACAGTACCCGGCGACCGCGACGCGCTCCGGTTCGACTCCCGTCATGCGCACCAGGACGTCCAGTCCGGCCTGGACCCGACGGGCGAGCAGGGGCAGATCGGCGTAGTAGGCAGACGAGACCGCTCGAGCCTGCTCTGGTGATGTCGGACGGATCCCGGCGCCGTACAGGTCGGCGGCGAACGCGACGTAGCCCAGGCGGGAGAGCATTCGCGCCCTCATCTCGATGTTGGCCCCGACTCCGTTCCAGGCATGGAGGAGCAGCACCGCCGGCCCGGAGATGGGCCGGCTCTTGTCCATGGCCAGGAAGCCTTCGAAGGGGGCTCCGTCGACGGCGTACGGCACTCGGGCCACTCGGATCCGGGATCCGCTGTGCGCGGGCACGTTCGCCAGGAGCTCCTCGAACGGCTTCGGCAGGGGGCGCTCTGCGGTCAGTTGGAGCATCGCTGCTACATCCTCTCTTGACATTCAGTTAACGGAATAATATCGTCCTATCGTAATTAGTACGTACGCGGACTAGTTGGATCCTGATCAACGAAGATGAGTGAGGAAGCACGATGACGGACATCGACAAGGCGGCCAGAGCGGACGCCTACTTCGAACGGCTGCGCGACGCCAACGTCGCCGCTCTGTGGACCATTCCCGGCACGCTCGCCACCGAGCCGACCCTCGACGAGGTGCCATACGTCTGGCGAGCCGAAGAGATCTTCCCGCTGCTGGAGGAGGCGGTATCCATCGCAGACCTCGGCGAGGACACCGATCGGCGCGCCCTCAACGCGTTCAATCCGACCCGGCGGTTCGGAACGAGCCACAACCTCGTTGCGGGCTACCAGCTGGTGCTACCTGGCGAGACGGCCCCGGCGCACCGTCACACACCGAGCGCCATCCGCCTCCTGTTGCAGGGGTCGGGCCACACCACCGTGGACGGAGAGCCCGTGCTCATGGAGCGAGGCGACCTGGTCCTGACTCCTCCCAACACCTGGCACGACCACCGCCACAACGGGACGGAGCCGATGATCTGGCTCGACGGACTCGACGTCCCGTTCGTTCGCGGGCAGCACGCGCAGTTCGCCGAGGAGTACCCCAACGGCGAACTGCAGAAGATCACGCAGGAGGAGGACGCGAGCGTCCACCGCTATTTCGCCGGGCTCAATCCTGTCGACGAGGGCTGGGAGAAGCAGCACTCTCCGCTGAACAAGTACGCGTACAGCACCTCCCGAGCCGCGCTCGCAGAGTATCACCGGGGCCAGGGCGAGCCCGAGTGGGGATCGCGTCTCGAGTATGTGAACCCCCTCACTGGCGGTCACGTCATCCCCACGCTGTCGTGCTATCTGACCCTCCTGCCCAACGGAGGCAGGACCACCGTCCGGCGGCAGACACCGAGTGCCGTCTTCTGCGTGCTGGAAGGCCGTGGTCACAGCATCATCGAAGGCGAGCGCTACGACTGGTCTGAAAACGACTTCTTCGTTGTGCCCTCCTGGCACCGGTACGAGCACGTGGCGGACGACGGCGACGCGGTGATCTTCGAGCTCAGCGACCTGCCGATCTATGAACCGTTCGGGCTGCTCCGTGTCGAGGTCGGCCCGAGGCGGGGCGACGCGTGAGCGCTGAGGCCGTGCCGCTCGAGGCGAGGGCGATCGTCGTCGGCTGTGGCATCGGAGGAATCACAGCGGCTCTCGCGCTCGCTCGTCACGGGATCCGCGTGGATGTGTTCGAACGAGCCGCGGAGATCCGTGAAGTGGGGGCCGGACTCCAGGTCGGACCCAACGCCGTCCGGCTCCTGGAAACGCTCTCGGTCACGCAGTATCTGACCGAAGCTGTGGTGCTCCCCGAGCGGGCGGTGATGCGTGACATCGGGTCGGGGGAGGAGATCTTCGAGATCCCGTTCGGCGCCGAGTTCCTCCGACGCTATGACGCGCCCTACCAGGTCCTGCATCGAGGCGACCTCCTTGCGGCGCTGCTCGCCGCGGCGCAGCGCACGGGGCTTGTGAACATCAGCACGGGCAAGGAGGTTGTCGACGTGATCCACGGGAACGATCACGTCACGGCGCGCTTCGCCGACGGAACCGCCGCCGCCGCCGAGATCCTGATCGGGGCGGACGGGATCCGTTCGCGGGTGCGGCGAACGCTCCGCGACGACGGCCCGCCGCTGGCGTCGACGTATGCGATCTACCGCGGCACCTTCGCGCGGAACTCCGACATCGAGAACGCAGTCACGCTCCAGGCCGGTGCCGGCCACCACGTCATGTACTACCCGATCAGAGGAGGTTCGATGGTCAACCTGGTCTGCTCCTTCAAGAGCGAGAGGGGCGAGCCGGGAAGCGACGAGTGGGGAACGCTCGATGAGCTCGACACGACGTTCGCGCAAGCCAACCCGCTCGTGCGCCGGATCATCACGCATCTGGACCGCAGCAAGAAGTGGACGCAATTCGATCGTCCTCCGCGCTCGGGCTGGGTCGGCGGAAGGGTGGTGCTGATCGGCGACGCCGCGCATCCGACTCATCAGTACTTCGCGCAGGGCGCTTGCCAGGCGATGGAGGACGGTGTGGAGCTCGCGGACCTCGTCGGAGGGTCTGGCGACCTCGCCCTGAGGCTCCCCGAGTTCGAGGAGCTGCGCTTCGCCCGCACGAGCGCGGTTCAGAGCGGCTCGAGGTTCTGGGGCGAATGGAGCCACGCCGGCGGTCTGGACGCAGAGCTCCGGGACGCGACGCTCCGTGCCGTCGGAGGTCGCATCTACGAGCACCTCGACTGGCTCTACGGCGCGGATCGCAGCGCGCCGATACCATCGATCCCGCCGAGCCGCGACCGTTACGAGGTCATCGACGCGGAACGAGCGGTCTACGCGCGAGGGCTGGCCCGGTCATGATCATCGCTCGCTTCAACGGAGCTCACACAGGAGTGGTTGCGAACGGTCGCGTGTACGACGTGACCGACCACGTAGGGCGGGTCGAGTCCGTGTGGGACGACGTAGTCGAGGGGCTCCCGCTCGTCGGTTTGCTCGCGTCGCTGGAGCTCCGATCGCTGCGTTCCCACGACATCGCCGATGTGGTGCTGGAAGCACCGGTACCCCGGCCCGGCAAGATCATCGGCGCCCCGGCCAACTATTACGAGCACATCCACGAGATGCCGGATTCGGCCACGATCCGCGAGTGGGGCGCCTTTCTCAAGGCGCCGACCTCAGTAACCGGACCCGGATCCACCGTCCAGCTGCCCTACTCGGATGTGCGCACGGACTACGAAGGCGAACTCGCCGTGGTGATTGGGAAGGGCGGGCGGAACATCGCGGCCGAGAATGCCCTCGAACATGTCCTTGGATACACCTGTCTACTCGACATCACCGTGCGTTCAACCGAGGACAGGTCCACTCGGAAGTCCTTCGACACCTTCACGCCGCTCGGCCCGTGGATCGTCACCTCGGACGAACTGCGTGATCCCGGTGAGCTGGAGTTGACGCTCTCCGTCAACGGGAATCTCCGCCAGTCCACCTCGACGAGCACGATGATCTTCGGCGTCGAGGAGCTGATCGCGTACATGAGTTCGGTCATGACATTGGAGCGGGGCGACGTGATCGCGACCGGCACGCCGGCGGGCGTCGGTCCGATCGCGAACGGCGACAGGATCGATCTGAGCATCACCGGCATCGGCACACTGTCGGTCGGGGTGTCCGACGCCGACGCGATCCCTTATCTGAATCGCCCTGGTCCGAAGGCGGGCCTCTACGCCGACTGAACCGGCGAGCGGGAGATACGCTCCCGGGCCGCCCGTTCGCTTGGCGACCTCGTGCCAACGGCGATTGCGGCGAGAGCGAGGGTGACGCGGGCGAGGGTGATCGCCGGCCATTTCGGTCGCTTCAGCCCGAGCAGCGCGCGGTATCCGGTCGGCAACGTCGCAACGGCGGCGCCGAACAGCACCGGAAAAATCAACCGGTAGGGCAGCGGCAGGGGCGGCCGGCGAAGGAAACGAGCGACGTCGGCCGCCCTTTCGTCGAACGTCAGATCCTGGTCGAACGATCGCATGACGGCGATGAGCTCAGCGTAGTCTCGGGGCGGATCGTCCACTCCCATCAGGCGACCCGCCACGGCCCACTCCGAAACGTAGCCGTCGCGTCCGCCGGGAGGGTTGCCGCGCAAAGCGGTGAATGCGCCGAGAAAGGCCGTGGTGAAGGCTGTGTGCACCCAAAGGGACAGGTCCGAGTCGTTCGCGGAGTATGACCTCTCCTCGTTCGTCGCCGTCGCGTACGTGCCGTGCACGGGCAGATGCATGCGCCGCACGTGGGCGGCCGCGTCCGTCGCCGCCTCGCGACTTCCGAATGTCGTGAGCGCGAGCCAGGCTATGGTGCGGTTCAATCGCCCCAGCGGGTCCGAGCGGAATCGGGAGTGATCGTAGACGCCGGCCAACGCTCCCGGGTGCAGGAGTTGGATGAGGAGGGCCCGTATCCCGCCGACGAAGGTCGTCAGCGATCCATTGACCGCCCAGGATGCGGACTCCGGACCGAAGAATCCTTCGTCGTCCCCGCGCTCGATGTCGGCTATCCATGGTGGTCGGGATCTCTTTCCGGATCCTCGCCGCCAATGGAGTACCGTCCTGGCGGCCTTCGCGCTGCCCATTCTTTTTAATCCGTGCACGGAATGATTCTAGTCTTCGATCAGTTTCACGTCCTGTCGCGCTTGACGGGGTTTCTTCGAAGACAGCCTCGACATTCCGTGTGTGGGACGATTCAGTGAGATCGAACGACCCCTGCCGATAGTCGAGTAGTGCAACGAAGGAGCGAGCTACGTGTCATCGAGGACCCTGACTGTTTTCGTGCTCGACGGGATTCCGGAGGTTCGGAGGGGTGATGATCTGGTCGAGGTGATCAGCCGTTCAGCGGGCCGCTCACTCCAAGACGGAGACATCCTCGTCGTCACCAGCAAGATCGTCTCCAAAGCCGAAGGGCGCGAGCTGCCCGCCGCCGACCGCGAGTCGGCGATAGACCAGGAGACCGTACGTGTCGTCGCCGAGCGCGCACACGTCGGTGGCGTGACGCGGATCGTCGAGAACCGCAACGGTCTCGTCATGGCTGCAGCCGGCGTGGATGCCAGCAACGTCGCCGACGGGGTTGTCCTCCTCCTCCCCGAGGACCCCGATCTGTCAGCGCTGCGACTGCGGGAGGGCATCAAGCACAGGTTGGGCGTGGACGTCGGGGTGATCGTCTCCGATACCTTCGGGCGCCCGTGGCGCCTGGGGCAGACGGATGTCGTGATCGGAGCAGCCGGCGTCACAGTGCTCATGGACCACCGCGGTGTGGAAGACACCTACGGTCGAGCCCTCGTCGTGACGGCACCCGCCGTCGGCGACGAGATCGCCGCCGCCGCAGACCTCGTCAAAGGCAAGACCGGAGGTACGCCTGTCGCCGTCGTGCGTGGTCTGGGGCACCTGGTCTCCGGATCGGCGCTGCCGGGCGGTGCAGCCTTGGTGCGGCCGGCCGCCGATGACCTCTTCTCGCAGGGGACGGCAGAAGCCTATGCCGCCGGATTCGCCGCGGGGCGTGCCGCGGCCGCCGAGGGAGCGGCAGAGGACTCAGCGGTTCAACGCTAGCGCGAGCGTCCGGCGGGCCAGCTCTCGGGCAGCAACGGCATCCGTCATCAGCAGCGGTGAGGCCTCCGCCGCGATGCCCGCCGCCGCCAGGAGCCCGATGGCGTCGTGGTCCGCGGTGTCAACCAGCCACGTGTCCAGTAGCCCGGACTCGGAGCGCGCGCCATAGTGGAGCGCGACGGCCGCCGCACTGCACGTGACGCCGATCGCGCGCAGACACTGATCGGCCATGCCGCGGACCGGCGCGCCCTGGATGATCGGCGACACGCCGACTGTCGCCGCGCTGGTCGTCGCGATAGCCTCGCGCACCCCCCGGGCCTCCAGGATGCGACCGAGGGAGACCACCGGATTGGAGGGTGCGAGGACGACCACGTCCGCGTCTCGGAGCGCCGCAAGCACTCCGGGAGAGGCCGCGGGGGGTGACGGGGCCTCCCGCTCGAATGCCGCGACCGGGGCGGAGGCGCGCATGCGCACCCACCACTCTTGGAACGGCACGGTCCGCCCGTCTTCGAGCCGGACGAGGGTCTCGTCCGGCTCGTCGGTCACTGGCAGGATCGCGGCGGGGATTCTCCAGCGGCCGGACAGGACCGCTGTCGCCTCGCTGAGGGATCGGCCCTCCATCAGAAGTCGCGTGCGCGCCAGGTGCGTCGCGATGTCGAGGTCGCCGACCGTGAACCAGGGCGTGCCGAGTCCGTACGCGGAGAGCTCCTCGGCGACACGCCCGCTGTCACCCGCTCGCCCCCAGCCGCGTTCGTCGTCGCCGACGCCGGCCAGCCGGTACACGACCGTGTCTAGATCTGGGCACACGCGCAGCCCGTTGAGCCAGAGGTCGTCGCCGACGTTGACCACGACAGTCAGCGCATCGGTCTGGCCCGGTTCGAGCAGGTCGAGCATGCCGCGGGCGAACTTCGATCCGCCGACTCCACCGGAGAGCACGACGATGTTCACGATGCCCCCTGGAAGCGGAATCCCGGTCCGCCCGGTCCGGCGAGCAGTTCTGCGCGCACGTGGAAGACCCGCTCGATGACCGCAGGACTCAGGGCGTCCTGCGGCGCGCCGACCGCCGCAATCCCGCCGTCCTGCATCACGACGACCCGGTCAGCGAACGCGGCCGCGAGGTCGAGGTCGTGCAAGCACGCCACAACAGTCATCCCCTGTTCGGTCAGCCGACGGGCGATTCCGAGAACGGCCAGCTTTCCTTCGATGTCGAGATGGTTTGTCGGCTCGTCGAGGAACAGCACGGTCGGCTCCTGCGCCAACGCTCGTGCGATCTGGGCACGCTGACGCTGCCCGCCGGAGAGGCGGTCCCAACGCTCGTCGGCCTGGTCGGCCAGCCCCACCTCGGCCAGCGCACGTTCGACGATGTCTCCATCGTCGGTCTGCATCCGCCCGAGGAACCGGTAGTGCGGGACGCGGCCCAGTCCGACCACCTCGCGCGCGGTCAAGGCCGAGTCCGCCTGAGCGAGCTGCTCGACCAGAGCGACGGTCGTCGCGCGGACGCGCGGGGGCATGTGCGCGACATCCGCGCCATCGACGGTGACCGACCCCGCGGAGGGCCTGAGGATCCCCGCCAGAGTATGCAGCAGGGTCGTCTTGCCCGCTCCGTTCGGGCCGGTGAGAGCGAGGAAGGTTCCCGGTGCGATATCGAGCGTGATGCCCGAGACGATGACGCGGCCGTGACGCCGCACATCGACCGCCGTCGCCCGGATCCCCGCGCTCATGCTCGCGCCCTCCGGCCCGCGAGGAGCGCGGCGAGCGTCGGCGCTCCCAGCAGGGCGGTCACGATTCCGACGGGAAGCTCACGTGGCGCGAAGGCGCTCCTCGCGACGGTATCCGCGACGATGAGGAGAAGAGCGCCGGCGAGAGCGCAGAGGAGCAGGAGCGGCTGGTGCCGAGGCCCGATCAGCAGACGGAGCAGGTGGGGGATCACGAGTCCGACGAACCCGATGGAGCCGCTGATCGAGACGAGGACGCCGGTCAAGAGGGAGCAGCCGACCAGGAGGAGGATGCGCGCGCTGCGGATGGGCACGCCGAGTGACGCGGCGGCCACGTCACCGAACGTGAAGCTGTCGAGCAATCGGCCGGAAGCAGCGAGCGGAGCCCCTACGACGGCCAGGGCGCCCGCGGCGACGAGGGCGCTGGGCCAGGACACCCCGGAGAGGGAGCCAAGCAACCAGCCGATGATGTCGCGGTACGAGTCCCCGGTCGAACTCCAGAAGATGACGACGCTCGTGAGCGCGCCGCAGAAGGAGGACACGGCGATGCCGGCGAGCACGGTGGTCGCGGGCGCCAGTCCACCTCGTGACAGCGCCAGCCCCAGCGTCGCCATCAGCGCGAGCCCTGCTCCCGCGAACGCTGCGAGCGGCAGGGCGACAGCCAGTCCGAGCAGCACGACGCAGACGGCGCCCAAGGATGCGCCCGACGAGAGCCCGAGCAGGAACGGTTCTGCAAGCGCGTTGCGGGTGACGCCCTGCATCACCGCTCCGCACAACGACAGTCCGGCGCCGACGGCTCCGGCCGCGACGATGCGTGGCATGCGCAGCCCCCAGACGATGCCGTCCGCCAGTGCATCCGGCTGGCCGGAGACCAGGCCGAGGTGGCGGCCGATGACCTCGAGCGCGACCGCTGGGGAGATTCCCGCCGGCCCGTTGCAGATTGCGAGCAGGACCACGAACGGTGTCGCGGTGAGGAGCGCGACAGCGATCAGCGGGGGAACCGCGCGCGTCGAAAGGCGGCGCCGGGTGGCGAGAGCCGCGGTGCTCATCGGGTGTATCCGAGCGCAGCAAGGGCGTCCGAGAGCTCGGTCGTCTCCGTCGCGGTGCGTACGCCTGCTTGGCTCGCGGCGAAGGGGACGACGATGAAGCGCCGCTCGCGCACGGCTCGCAGTCCCGATGTGGCCGGGTTCTGCTGGAGTGCGTGGATCTTCTGCTCGGCCGTGTTCCAACTCGCGTCGACGAGGACGATGACGTCGGGGTCGGACGCCGCGACCGCCTCCCAGCTCATCGTCGCCCAAGTGTCCTTGATGGCCGCGGCGACGTTCGTGAGTCCCACGGTTCGCATGATGAGCGCCGGGGCGCCGATGCCTGCGCCGACGTATGGGGCGTCGGTGCCCGAGGAGTACCAGAGGGCGGTCACCTTCTGCGTGAGCGGTCGTACCGAGGAGACCTGCCGGACCTGCTCGGCGATGAGCTTCGCCGTATCCACGTGGAAGATCCGGCCGACCTGGCGGATCTCGCGATAGATGTCGGCGAATCCCAGCCGTTTGGGCTCGGAGGCGGGCTCCTTGCAGGCGGCCGGCGAGACGTAGGACGCCACTCCGAGCGACTGCAGGCTGGTACGGTCGCCCGCGCCTTGCGCTGACACATTCGACTCCCAACCGGCGTACACGAAGTCGGGGCGCAGGGCGAGCAGCGCCTCCTCGGACGGCACGCCGTCCGACACCGTCGGAAGCGTGGCCGCGGCCTTCGCCCACTGCCGGGGGACCGGTCCGTCCGCGAAGGCCGTCCCGACGATCCGGTCCTGAAGCCCGAGCGCGAGGAGCATCTCCGTCGAGGTGGACTTGATCGTGACGACGCGTTTCGGCGCCGACGCGATCGTGAGCTTGAACCCGCAGTTGTCGATGCTCACAGCGGAACGAGCGGAATTCTCGGCCCGTGCGCCGGCGCTGGGGCCTGCGCACCCGGTCAGTGCCAGTGCTGCGGCGAGTGCGGCCGTCGCGGTGAGACGGTGCGGGAATGCGGACATGAACGTACCTCCGGTCGATGGCTGTGACGCGCGACAGTCCCGCGCGCGGCGCCTCCCGGAAATCGGCGGTGGCTCGGGGCGGACAGAGCGGCCCGCCTGCCGCACGGCGACTGTAACACCGAGCACAGATCGTGCAAAAGGTTTTCTCCAAGGGCACTCGAAAAAACTTCAAAATTGATCTAGCGCTCTAAATTCCCTGGGGTCTACAGTTGCTAAAACGTTTCGCAAAAGCGCGACGTTGCTCTGATTGCAATAACCGCAGCGACGCGAGTTCGCGTACCCGACTCACCACCGAGGAGATCCGCACATGCGATCGAAATACCTGGCAACAGCAGCTCTGGCGGCATCCGCACTGATCCTGGTCAGTGGCTGCGCAGCCCAATCCGGCGGGCAGACCGCCTCCGGATCCGTCCGCAAGGTCCTGCTCGTCTCGAACCAGCCTTTGGACCCCGGCACCTCCGGCGGCGAGATCGTCGCCGACGGCCTGGACGTCTGCAAGGCCGCAGGCTGGAAGACGAGCTCGATCGTCGTCCCCGACGTCAACCAGTTCGAGTCGACGCTGGCGACCGCCGCACGCGGCTCATACGACATCATCGCGACGACGTTCCCGCCGATGAGCGACGCGACCGTGGCCGCCGCCGACGCCAACCCGAAGACCAAGTTCGTCGGGATCTACCAGTTCAGCAACACGAGCGGTGCCACCCACGCCAACCTCGCGAGCAGCTCGTTCTCGTACGAGCAGACCGGCTACCTGTGGGGCATCGCTGCAGCCACGCTCAGCAAGACCGGCACGATCGGAGTGGTCAACGGGATGTCCGAGCCCGGTAGCAACACCGTCATCAACGGTGCGATACAGGCAGCGAAGACGATCAACCCGGACATCCGGTTCACCGTCACCTACACGAACTCGTACAGCGACCCGGCCAAGGGCAGCGAGAACGCGGCGGCCCTCATCAACAGCGGTGCCGACGTGCTGTTCGCCATGGCCGACCAGTCGAACATCGGCGTCATCGACAAGGCGAAGGAGGCGGGCGTCTCCGTCATCGGCGACACCGCGAACCGCATCCCCAGCTACCCTGCGGGCATCGTCGCCACCCAGCCCCTCACGTTCGGCGAGCCGCTGGCGCTCGCGTGCAAGGGTGACTTCAAGGGCGGCAAGCACACCGTGTTCCCGCTGTCGAAGGCGGGCGGCGACCAGATCGTGTCCGAGGTCGGCGCCTGGGCGAAAGCATCAGGGTCGCCGAAGGGCGCGGCCGTGACCGACGCCGTAACCAAGGCGTGGAAGGAACTGCAGAGCGGCTCCCTCACCGTCGCGGCCGACGGGAACGAACCCGTCAACAGCAAGTGACCGTGGCCGGCGCGACAGCGGTGGTCGACCTTCGGGGCATCACCAAGGCCTACGGCGACCTCACAGCACTCGACGACGTCGCCCTCTCGGTGCCATACGGCACCGTGCACGGGCTCGTCGGCGAGAACGGTGCGGGCAAGTCGACTCTGATGAAGGTGCTGTACGGCATGGTCAAGCCGGACAGCGGCGAGATACGGGTCGGCGGCCAAACGTTGCGCGCCGGCTCGACTCCGGCGGCGCGAGCGGCCGGAGTCGGGATGGTCCATCAGCACTTCGCACAGGCCGAGTCGATGAGCGTGCTCGAGAACCTCGCCCTGGCGAGCTCGGAGTCCGGTCCCCGGGCTCGGCCTCTCGACCTGCGAGCCGTCGCCAGACGGGCGGCCGAGGTCGCCGCTGAGCTCGGCTTCGAGCTGGACCTGCGCGCCCGCATCGGTCGGCTCTCCGTCGGCGCCCGCCAGCGGGTGGAGATCGTGAAGGCGCTTCAGGCGGGCGCTCGGGTCCTCATCCTGGACGAGCCGACGGCCGTGCTCGCCCCGCGCGAGATCGAAGAGCTGATCCGGACGATCCGACTGCTCGCCGCCTCCGGAACGGCCGTCCTGTTCGTCTCGCACAAGCTCAACGAAGTCGTCGCGGCATGCGACGAGATCACGGTGCTGAGGAGGGGTCGGACGGTCGGCCGGCTGGACGCGCACAGGACGACCCCGATCGAGATCGCCCGATTGATGACCGGCGAGGATCCCGGGGTCCTGCCCTCGCGCAACACCTCGGTCGGTGAACCCGTTCTCCGCGTGCGGGGCGTCAGCGCGAAGAGCAACTTCGGTCTCGTCGCAGTGAACGACGTGAGTCTCGACGTCCGGGCCGCCGAAGTCGTCGGCGTCGCCGCGATCGAGGGCAACGGACAGGACGAACTGATCGAGGTGCTGACCGGCCTGAGGAGGCACATCGGCGGCTCCGTCGCCATCGACGGCATCGACGTGACGGGGATGGAGCCCCGGGCCATTCGCTCGCACGGCGTCGCCCATGTTCCGGCGGACCGCCTCACCACCGGCACCGCGCCGACACTGTCGATCAGCGACAACCTGGCGGTGACGAGCTATCTCGCCGAGTCCCGCTGGCGGTTCCTCCGGCGTGGCGACATGCGTCGTCGCGCCACCGAGTCCATCGCGGCGTTCGACGTCAGAGGCGCGACGCCGCTCGGGGCGATCGGACGGCTCTCCGGGGGCAACATGCAGAAGGTGGTCATCGCGCGAGAGACGGCGAGACGACCGAGAGTCCTCGTGGTCGCACACCCCACGCGGGGAGTCGACCTGAAGGCGATCGACCGCATCCACCGCCACATCCTCGCGCTTCGGGACGCCGGGTCCGCTGTCCTGCTGCTCTCCAGCGAGCTCGACGAGCTCCTGGCCCTCAGCGACCGTGTGCTCGTCATGTTCCGCGGACGCGTCGTTGCGGACCTGCCCGCGGCGCAGGCGCAATCCGCCGAAATCGGAGAGTACATGACAGGCGCACGGACGGCATCGGAGGTCTCCGATGCGAAGTGAACGACTCCGAGCCGTCTCGTGGCGGCTCCTCGCCGTCGTCGTCGGGCTCGTGCTGTCGGCGGGTGTGATGGCGCTCACCGGCAACGACATCACCGGCTTCGTCGGCGCTATCGTCGACGGCTTCGGCTCCAACCTCGACTCGACCCTCCGTTGGTTCGCGCCGTTGTTGCTGGCCGGCGTCGCGGGCGCGATCGCGTTCCGCGACGGGGCTCTCAACCTCGGCCTCGACGGGCAGATCTTCGTCGGCGGGGCCGCGAGCGCGGCCGTGGCCATCGTCATCGGTCCCGCCCTCCCTCCCGCTCTGGTCCTCGTGCTCGCCGTCGCGGCGGGCATCGCGGGTGGCGCGCTGGTGGCGGGCTTCGCCGGGCTCCTGCGGTTGTGGTTCGGGACTCCGGAGGTCATCACGACGCTCGTCCTGAACCCGTTGTGCGCGCTCTTCGTGACCTGGCTCGCCGGTGGCCCGCTCGCTGCCGCGTCATCCGGAGGCAATACCGAGTCGAGCGCGATCCTGCCGCCAGCGCTCTGGCTGCCGTCGCTCGCCCCCGGGTCGCTCGCGAGCATCGCGGTGTACATCGCGGTCGCCGTGCTCGTCGCGACGGGCGTGTACTACGCGTGGACGACCTGGGGATTCGAATCGAGGGTCTTCGGCGCCTCGCCGCAGTTCGCGTTCTACGCGGGCATCCCGAACGTACGGGTGTACTTCCGCGCGATGCTGGCGAGTGGCGGTATCGCCGGGCTGGTCGGCGCCGGCGAAGTGCTCGGCGTGCAGCATCGGCTCGCGAAGGGCTTCAACCCGGGCCTCGGCTTCGACGGCATCGCGGTCGCCCTCGTGGCAGGTCTGTCCATCGGCGGGCTGGCGTTCTCGGCTTTGCTGTTCGCGCTGCTGCGCCAGGCGGGGGAGGTCGCCCAGATCACTCTCGGGATTCCGGCGGAGCTGGTGGATGTGATGATCGCGCTCATCATCCTCACCACGAGCGTGCCCGCTGTGGTCTTGTGGCGCCGCCGCTCCCGCCGCCGGCGTGAGTCGAGCGGCCGGCCGGTGCCGCCAAGCCCTCCGTCACCGTCACGACAACCCCAGCAGGACGCCTCGGCACGCGTCCTCGACCCCTCACAAGGACAGCCCCGTGTTTGACCTCCAGTTCTTCTCGTCCACCCTGACCACGGTGGCGCCGCTGCTCTTCGCGGCGCTCGGCGCACTGCTGTGCTTCCGCTCCGGCTTCTTCAACATCGCTATCGAGGGGCAGCTTCTCGTCGCGGCGTTCTCCGGGGCGGTCGTCGCGAAGGCGACGGGAGACGCCCTGCTCGCCGTCGTCACGGCGTGCGTCGCCGCGACCGTACTCGGTGCGATCGTCGCCGTCGCGACGTACGTCTTCCGCGTGGATGCGATCGTCGCGGGCATCGCCGCCAACCTGCTCGCTGCAGGAGTGACCGCGCTGCTGACCAGGGAACTGTCGGGCGGGAGCAGCTCGATCATCGTCTCTGACGGGCGTCTCCCGCGCGTCGCCGCCTCCGTCGCCGACCGGATCCCGTTCGTCGGAGGCCTGATCGCGGGACAGACACCGCTCGTGTTCCTGGCGTTCGCGCTCGCCCTGGCGCTCGCCTGGGCTCTGAAACGGACCAGGACCGGGCTCGCGATCCGCGCGCTCGGCGAGAGCGTCGAGTCGGTCGGCGGCGCCGGGATCAGCGTCGCCCGCATCCGCACGATCGTGACGGTGGGCTGCGGCATCCTGTGCGGGTTCGGCGGGGCGCAGCTCGCACTCGGGCCCGCGACCAGTTTCTCGGTCGGGATGACGAACGGGCGCGGGTTCACCGCGATCGTCGCCGCAATGATCGGGACCACGGTCGCGTCCGCGACACTCGGCACCTTCCTCTTCGGGATCGCCGAGGCGATCGGGTTGCGTGTGCAGCTGTCCGATACCGGCCTGCCCCAGGCCGTGGTTCAGATGGTGCCCTACGTGCTCGCGCTGATCGTGCTCGCCGCGGCGTCCCGCATCGCGCTGAGCGGTGTCGATCCCGTGCAGCGGCGAATACTGCGACAGCAATGATCGAGTCGACCGTGAGCCCGCAGCTCCTGGCCGACCGGGCGGCGTACGAGCAGTGGTCGGACAATCGTCCGCTGCCCGCGGACGTGGACTGGACCGCTGCGCCTGGGCTGGGCCTCGGATCGCGCTGGATCGCACGGACGGGCGTCGCGGGTGACGCTCCGGTCGTCGTCTACGTCCACGGCGGCGGCTTCCGGGTCGGCTCGCCGCGGACCGGCGCTGTCGTCGGCGCCGCCATCGCGGCACGACTGCCCGTACGCGTGCTCGTGGTGGGTTACAGCCTGGCGCCCGAACATCCGTTCCCCACTGCGCCCGCCGAGGTCACGCTCTCGCTTGAGGCGCTCGCGGAGCGCGTGCCCGGCGTGCCGGTGCTGGTCGCGGGCGACTCCGCCGGCGCGAACCTCGTGCTGTTCGCGCTGCGGCACGGTAGCGCGACCGTGGCGGCGCGAGTGCGCGGCGCAGCGCTCCTGTGCCCTCTCGTCGACCTCACGGATGCGGCGTGCGCGCCGGGAGCGAGCGTCCAGGACGCGGGTCTGTCGCCGGAGATGTTCGCCGCGCTCCGCCGGGACTACCTGAGCGGGGCGCACCGGGCAGCACCGGAGGACCCGGACGTGAGTCCGCTTCGGGCCCGCCTGACCGCGCTACCGCCCCTGTTCGTGCAGTACTCGGCTGACGAGCTCCTGGCTGCGTCGATCGCGCGGTTCGTGATCAGAGCGGTTGCGCAGGGGGTGGAGGTGTCAACCGACCGCTGGACCGGCGAATCGCATTTCTGGCAGCGTTTCGCGGGCGAAAACCCCGCTGCGGACGGCGCCGTCGACCGCTTAACGCGGTGGCTGGGCGAGCGGCTCGCCGACGACACGGCCGTCACCCGATGAGTTCGGCGAGCCTGTGGTGGGGAAGGGCGTAGGCGACGATGCCGTCGCGGCCCTGCACGGTGTCCGCTGCGAGCAGTGCATTCGCCACGGACTCCTCGGCCGCGTCGACGACGGCGTCGAACAGTGCTCCGACAGCGGGACCGTTCAGCGCGTCGACGGAGAAGAGGCCGGCCTCCGTCAGGTTGTGGTCGGGCGGAATCGCCCCGCGTCCTGCTGTGCTGAAGGCGAGGAAGAGGTCGCCGCTCGAGTTCTCGCCGGTCGCGCCCGCCCGCGCGATGCCGAGGCCGACGCGTTGCGCGAGTCTGCGGCACTGATGCGGCAGAAGTGGCGCGTCCGTCGCCACGATTCCGATCACCGAGCCCGCGCCTCCTGGGAGGTCGGGTCGAGGGACGGGCAGGTCCGCATCGGGGATGAGCCTGCCGATGGGGTGCCCCGCGATCACGAGCCGCTCCCGGCGGCCGTGATTGGCCTGCAGCAGCACCCCGACCGTGTACGAGGTGTTCCCGACGTCGACGACGCGGGAGCTCGTCCCGATGCCGCCCTTGAAGCCGTGGCAGATCATCCCGGTGCCGCCTCCGACCCCGCCCTCCTGGACGGGACCGGAGGAGGCGGCGGCCAGCGCCGCCTGAACGTCGGATGCGGTCACGTGCTGGCCGTCGATGTCGTTGAGGATCCCGTCCCACGTCTCGCCGACGACAGGCAGGTACCACTGATCGCCGCGCGTCCTGCGTCGACGGACCGCGGCCGAGATCAGGGCGTCCCGGACGACTCCCGCCGAGTGGGTGTTGGTCAATGCGATCTCGCTGGTCAACAGACCGGACTCCTCGATCCACTGCACGCCGGTGAGCTCGCCGTTGCCGTTGAGGCGGTGGAAGCCGGCGAAGACCGGCTCGTCGACGGGGTCGCCGTCGTGCGGGCGGATAACGGTCACACCGGTCCGGATCGGCCCGCGCCCGGTCCGCAGGGCGCCGTCGCCCACGACGATCGTCGCGTGGCCGACTGTCACGCCCGGGACGTCGGTGATCGCGTTCCAGCGGCCTCGGGGGAGGTCGCCGAAGTCGAGCCCGAACTGCGCCGCACGTCTGCGTTCCATGAGAGCGACCTGTCAGTCCGCGATGCCGAGTTCGAAGAAGTCGAGCCCGCCGGCGAGGATCACGTTGCCGTACGGCGTCGTCTCCCCGGTCTGGACGATGAGCTTCGCCCGGCGGATGTGCACCTCGATGTCGTCGTGCGGCACCGCCCGCACGGCGATCCCGGCCGGGCCCGTCAGCTGTTCGACCGCGGCCGTCACCGTCGGGTTGACGCGGGCGGTCTCCTCGGCCACGATCACCTCGTTGATGACGAGCTCGTCGACGAGCACCGAGAGGACGTCGGCGACCGAGGGCTTTCCGTGGGTGAGGGCGAGATCGAGGGTCTCCACCCCTGCGGGGACGGGCAGACCGGCGTCTGCGATGACGATGAGCTCGTCGAAGCGGAGTCCGGTCACCACCGCCGCGAGACGCTGGTTGAAGAGGCTGCTGTTGGCACGCATGGAAGCTCCATTCTCAAAAACGTTTTTGCACTGATTGAGAGTGAAGCCGACCGAGGCAGGGAATGTCAAGCGTCAGGCGGAAGCCGGAGCTCCGCCCGGTGTCCCGGTGGAGTCGCGCACCACGAGCTCCGGCTGCAGCAGCACGTGCCGGCCGGGTCCGGCCTCGCGCTCGAGCAGCAGCCGGGTCGCCTCCGTGGCGATCCTCCCGACAGGTTGGCGGATGGTGGTCAACGGCGGCCAGGCGAGCTCGGCGAACGGGATGTCGTCGAAGCCGGCCACGCTCAGATCGTCAGGCACCGAGACGCCGGCCCGATGCGCCGCCCCCAAGGCCGCCAGGGCCAGGAGGTCGTCTCCGCCGATCAGGGCGGTGAAGTCGCCGATCTGGCCGAGGATGCGAGCGGCCTGATCCCTGGCGTCCTCGGTCGTGAAGCTGCTGAAGCCCTCCGTCACGCTGAACAGTCCGTGATCGGCCAGCCGGGCCCGTGTCGCCGCGTGCCGGGTCCTGGCGCTCGAGAGCTCCTGGTCTCCCGCGAGCTGCGCGATCCTGGTATGGCCGAGCGAGACCAGGTGGTCCACCATCATCTCGGCGCCCCTGCGATGGTCGCAGCTGACGAAGTCGCCCGTCCAGCCGTAGATCTCGCGGTCGACGACGACGGTGGGGATCTCGTCGGCGATGGCGTTGACCTGGGCGAGATCTGTGCCCGCCGTCGGGACGATCAGGAGGCCCTCCACCCGCCTCTCCTGAAACGCCTTGAGATAGCGTTCCTCTCGTCCGGAGTCGTTGCCCGAGTCTCCGATCATCAGCCCGAGCCCCTGAGGCGCGACAACCCGCTCGACGCCCCGTATGAAGGTCGTGAGGAAGTTGTCGGTGATGTCGGGCATCAGGATGCCGACCATGCCCGAGCGCTTGCTCACCAGGGAGCGCGCGACCAGGTTCGGCTCGTACCCCAGCTGGTCCGCGATCTTGCGGATGCGGCGACGGGTCTCCGGCTTGACCCGGCGTACACCGGTTAGCGCGTTGGAAGCCGTGGACACCGAGACCCCGGCCTCCCTGGCCACGTCGACAATCGTGGGCCGCTTGTTTTCGGCCATGCGTCCTCCCGTCTCGAACCGGGCTGGCGGCCAGGCAAAAAAAGACTAGACCAACACGGTGTTGGGGGGTACATTTGCAAAAACGTTTTTACTCACCGTGACGACAGAGGAGTCTCATGGAACTACGATTCGGGTTCAGCATGAACCCGTCAGACCTCGGCGAGGTCCGCTCGGTCGCCCGCGCCGCAGAGGCCGCCGGTTACGACCGGGTCGGGATCTGGGATTCCCCAGCGCTCTATCTCGACCCGTGGGTCACGCTCGCGGACGTCGCCTCGGCGACGTCGGAGCTGCGCATCGGCACCTGGGTCACCAACCCCCTGACCCGTCATCCCGTCGTGACCGCGAGCGCCGCCGCCACCCTCGACGCGCTCGCACCGGGCCGCGTGATCATCGGCATCGGTACCGGCGACAGCGGCGTCTACAACCTCGCCGCACGCGCGGCACCCCTCGACAGACTCAGCGAGTACGTCCGGGCGGTCCGCGGTCTGCTCACCGAGGGGCGAGCCGTCTGGGAGGGCAATGAACTGCGGATGCGACCTGCTGCCAATTCGATTCCGATCTGGGTGGCGGCGCACGGGGCGCGAGCGATCCGCGTGGCGGGAGCCGTCGGAGACGGTGTGATCTTCGGGCTCGGGATCGCGCCGGAGACCATCGCGTCGTGCCGCGCCATGCTCGAGCGGGGCGCGAGCGAGGCAGGCCGCGACGCCGACCTGCTGGATGCCTGGTACACGGCCCCTTGGTACGTCGATGAGGACGGGGACGCCGCGCGAGACGCAGCCCTCTGGCACGTCGCCAGCCTCGCGCATCACATCAGCCGTTCAGGGACGGTCGGAAAGTTCATCCCCGAGCGGTACGCCGCGGGCATCGTGGAGCTGGGCGAGGCTTACAACCTGCTTTCCCACGGCGCCCCGTCACGCGAACAGCGGGACGACTACCGGCGTATCGCCCGCCGCACCGGAATCGACGAGTACCTCGTCTCCCGCTACACCATCGCCGGGACACCGGCCGAGTGCGCGTCGCAGGTCCTCGCCGCCGCCGAGACCGGCGCGGTCAACCACGACTGCGCGAACGACTCGCCCCAGGGCGACCTCCACAGGCGCCCGAACGCTTGGGCCTCCCGTGTCCTCCCACTGCTTCACGAGCACACCGTGCTCCACGAAAGGAATACGCATGTTTGACGTCCTGATCAGCAACGGTTACGTGGTCACTCCCGAGACCGAGGGCCACCTCGACATCGGCATCAGGGACGGCCGGATCGTCGAGCTCATCGAGCCGGGGTCGCAGCACGAGGCGCGACGACGCATCGATGCGACCGGGTTGCAGGTGCTACCCGGCGGCGTGGAGGCGCACGCCCACATCCTGGAGCCAGCCCACCGCGGCTGGACGAAGGGCGAAGAGGTCTGGCTGCAGGGGCCGGAGGGCTCCAGCCGCGCCGCAGCCTTCGGAGGGACGACGACCATCGCCTCGTTCGCCTTCCTGGGCGTGCACGACGAAAACACCGACGACCCGGTCGCGGCGGTCGAACGACGCCGTGGCCTGTTCGACGGCAAATCGTACGTCGACTACACCTTCCACCCCGGAGTCGTGGGTAACCCGTCGGACGCCCTGCTGGCGAATATCGGTCGCGCTGTCGATGCCGGCATCCCCACGTTCAAGGCGTTCACGACCTGCGTCACCACGGCGCAGGAGGGCGTCAAGATGGACGACGGTCCGATGCTCGACCTCATGGGTGAGCTGAGCGCCGCGGGCGGGATGCTGCTCGTCCACGCCGAGTGCGACGAGCTCGTCACGCACATGGAGGCGAAGCTCAAGCGCGAGAAGCGCGACCAGTGGTACAACCTCCACCTGGTCCACTCCTCGACCTCCGAGGAGCTGGCGTTCCAGAAGGTGTGCCGGCTCGCACGCGAGAACGGCACGGCCGTCTACTTCGTGCATGTCACCGGGGAATCGGGTGCCCGGGTCATCGCAGAGGCGCGCGCGGCGGGCCAGCCGATCTACGGCGAGGTGCTGCACAACTACCTCTGCTTCACGGCGGAGGACTACAAGCAGCCGGACGGCGGCAAGATCCAGACGTACCCGGCGCTGAAGACCGAGGCCGACCGCGAGGCGCTCTGGAAGGGACTCATCGACGGCTCGCTGACAACCGTCGCCACCGACGAGTACACGACCGACTACGCGACCAAAGTGGGCGGACGCACCGTCGAGACGGCCTGCGGCGGGCACGCCGGCATCGAGACCCGCGGGGTGATCACCTACACCGAGGGCGTCATCGGCGGATCTCTGTCGCTGCGCGCGTTCGTAGACGTGTTCTCCACGCGTCCGGCCAAGGTCCTCGGGCTGTACCCGCGCAAGGGAGCGATCGCGGTCGGGTCGGACGCGGACATCGTGCTCTGGGACCCGCGTGTCGAGAAGTCGATCACGATGAACGACCTCCACCACGACGGCGACTACAGCATCTGGGAGGGCTGGGACTGCACCGGCTGGCCGGTGACGACCCTCGTCCGCGGCGAGGTGGTGGTCGAGAACGGCCGGCTGGTGGGATCGCTCGATCACGGTCAATGGCTTCCGCGCAGGCTCGACCGCACCGTGCTCGACGGACCGGGCGTCTGAGGGTGGCGGACGAGATGAGACAGGAGAGGCACAGCATGAGAGCGATCGTCTACGACGCCCCTGAGGCGTTCGCAGCGCGCGAGATCCCGATTCCGGAGCCGGGACCGGGCGAACTCCGGTTCCGCGTCGAGCTCGCCGGCGTCTGCGGCACCGACCACCACATCCACGACGGCTCGTTCTTCGCGGCCTTCCCGCTGACGCCGGGACACGAGCCGGTCGGCATCGTCGACGCCGTCGGCGACGGGGTCGACGGCTTCCGGGTCGGGCAGCGGATCGTCGCGACCGGGGTGGGAGGCTGCGGCGCTTGCTCGAACTGCAGGCGCGGCCGCCCGTTGCTCTGCGCGAACCTGATCGCACTCGGCGTCACCGGGCCGGGCGCTTTCGCCGAGTACATGGTGGCTCCTGCCGCGTGGTGCTTCGACGCGTCCGACCTGACGCCGGAGGTCGCGGTGCTCGCCGAGCCGACCGCGTGCGCGATCCACGGCGTCGAGCGACTCCGGGTCGCCCCCGGGTCACGTGCTCTCGTCTTCGGCGCCGGGCCCACCGGCCTGATCCTGGCTCAGCTGCTGGCGACGGGCGGAGCGGCCCACGTCACCGTGGCGGCCCCGTCCGACCACAAGCTCCGCCTCGCGCTGACGCTCGGCATCGACGCCGCGGTGAAGATCGGCCGGGACGGAAGCGGGTACGACCGTCTGCGGGAGGCTGCTCCCGAGGGCTACGACGTCGTGGTCGATGCCACTGGGGCGTCCGCCGTCACGGAGCGCGCCGTCCCGCTCGTGCGGGACGGAGGGACGCTGCTGATCTACGGGGTCACCTCGCCCGACGAGTCGGTGGCGATCAACCCCTTCGACGTCTACCGGCGCGAGATCACGGTCACTGGTTCCTTCGCCCAGATCTCGTCGTTCCCGGATGCGCTCGCCGCACTGCGCAGCGGGCGGGTCCTGACCCGTGGGCTCATCACCCACCGCTTTCCGCTCGAACGGTTCGGCGAAGCCCTCGCGACCGTCTCGACGGACCCGACGGCGCACAAGGTGGTGATCGCGCCGTGAGCACTGGGCCGAAGATCCTCGTCGCCGGCAGCTACGGGCTGAGCACTCGCTACGTAGTCGACCGCGCGCCGGCGCCGGGGGAGACCATGGTGGCCGGTCACGTCGCCCTCGATCACGGAGGAAAAGGGTCGAACCAGGCGATCGCCGCCGCGCGGCTCGGTGCTGACGTGACGTTCATGACCGCCCTCGGTCGCGATCATGCGGCCGACTCCGCCCGGGCACTCTGGCACAGGGAGCGCGTCGTCGCGGTCGTCGAGGAGTTCCCGAGTTCGCCGACCATGTCGGGGGCGATCGTCGTCGACCGCAACGGGGAGAACTGCATCACGGTCGGACTCGGCGCCATGGCCGAGCTCACCGCCGACCACGCCGCCGTCGCCGACGCCATTGCAGGCCCAGGATGGATCGCTGTCGTCCAGAACGAGGCGCCCGTGGAATACACCGTGGAAGTGCTACGCCGGGCCAAGCGCAACGGCGCGACGACCATCCTGAACCCGGCGCCGGCCTACGCGCCGGACCAGCTCGACGAGCGGGTCTGGGACGCGGTCGACTTCGTGCTTCCGAACGAGCACGAGGCACTGGCACTGCTCGGGGTCGCCGGCGACGACAGACCTGGCGACACCGACGAGGTCGCTCGCGCGCTGGCCCGCCGCACCGGCTCCACCGTCGTCATCACGCGGGGTGCTCGGGGGGCCGTGTTCAGTGACGGCGTCACGGTGGAGAACCGCGGGGTCGACGCGGCGCGCGCAGTCGACACGACAGGTGCGGGGGACACCTTCACCGCCGCATTCGCCGTCGCGGTCGGTCGCGGCGCGGACGTGGGAGATGCGGTCTCCTTCGCCAATCGCGCCGCCGGGCACAGCGTCCGGCACGCCGGCGTCATCAACGGACTGCCGCGAGCGTCCGATCTCGCTCCCGTCGAATGGAGGACACGATGAAGGGTTTCACGATCGGCTACTCGGCAATGCTCGAGCAGTTCCACCCCCGGGACGCCGTCGAGCTCTCGGTGGCGGCCGAGAAGGCCGGGTTCAGCGGCGTCATGGCTGCCGACCACTTTCAGCCCTGGGTGCCCGCTCAGGGTCAGTCCGCGTTCGTCTGGAACGTCCTCGCCGCTCTCGGCGAGCGCACCGTCGGCGACATCGGACCCGGCGTGACGGCGCCCACCTTCCGCTGGCACCCGGCGATGGTCGCACAAGCCTCCGCGACGCTCGAGGCGATGTACCCGGGTCGTCACTGGCTCGGACTGGGCTCGGGCGAGGCGCTCAACGAGCACTTCACCGGCGTCTACTGGCCGGAGACCCCTGAGCGGATCAGCCGGATGTTCGAAGCCGTAGACATCATCAAGAAGCTGTTCGCCGCGTCGGCGGCGGGCCGTGAGGTCAAGCACACCGGCACCTACTACAAGCTGGAGTCCGCGCGGCTCTGGACGATGCCGGAACAGGCTCCGCCGATCCTGATCGCCACGTCCGGACCGGTCACCGCGAAGCGCGCGGGGCGCACGGCGGACGGCCTGATCACGGTGGGAGCTCCGCTGGAGAAGGTTTCAGGCCTGATGGACCGGTTCGACGAGGGGATGCGCGAGTCCGGCCGCGATGGCTCACGGGCACCGAAGGTCCTGCAGCTCCATTTGTCTTGGGCCGCGACCGATGAGGAAGCGCTGCACAACGCCATGGTCGAGTGGCCGAACGGCGGGATGAAGTTCCCGAAGGGCGACATCCGTTCACCATACGAGTTGGAGCAGATCGCGAAGCTGGTGCGTCCGGAGGACTTCGACGGACGCATGGTGATCTCCGCGGACCCCGACCTGCATCGGAAGCACATCCAGAGCTTCCTCGACCTGGGCTTCGACCGCATCTACCTGCACAACGTCGGCAGGAACCAACGGGAGTGGATCGACGTGTTCGGCCAGCAGGTTCTTCCTGCGCTGCACCGGTGACGAGTCCGGTCGAGCCCGGCCCGGGCACAGCGCGGTGGAACGTCGTACTGCCGCTCAAGGAGCCGCAGCAGGGCAAGACGCGATTGACCGGGCGCAGTGCGGCGCTCGCGGAGGCGATCGCTGTCGACACCGTGTCGGCCGTCGTCGCGGCCTCCACCGTGGCGCACGCGGTGGTCGTCACCGATTGGGCGGGCGCCGGTGTCGCGCTCTCCGGGCTCGCCGCGCCCGGGCGGATCGTCATCGTTCCCGGCGCTCCGGAGGGACTCAATCCGGCGGTCCGGTTCGGGCTGCTGTATTGCCGTTCGCGCTGGCCGGGATCCCCGGTGGCGATGATGGTGGCGGACCTTCCCTGCCTGGACAGCTCCGAGCTGGACGCGGTGCTGGAACGGGCCGAGGGCATCGCGCTGGCCGCGGTGGCGGACTCCGACGATGTCGGCACCGTCCTGATCACAGCGCAGCCGGAGTCGGATGTCTCGCCCGCCTTCGGAGGAGCTTCGTTTCAGCGCCATCGCGACCTCGGTCACATCGACCTCACCCCCTTCGCGGGGCCGACGCTGCGCCGCGACATCGACGGCTGGGATCACCTCGCGCGGGCCGGCTTGACGGGGGCGAGGACCTCGGTGCAGTTGGCGCTGCTGGCCGCCACCTCGGGCGCTCGGTTCTAGGAGCGCGACTCGTGGGTGTGCAAGGCGCGAGCGGGGCCCGATTCATCGAATCGGGCCCCGCTGCGTCTGCGCCCGCGTCAGGCGATCGCCGCACGCAGCGCCGCGGCGGCCGCACCGACGTCCGGCGCGCCGTAGATCGCTCCGCCTGCTACGGCGACCTGAGCGCCGGACTTCTGCACATCCGGGATGCTCGCGGCGTTGACGCCGCCCGCGACCGAGAACGGCACGCCCGAACTGGCGCCGTCCTTGAGCAGGTCGGCGAAGGTGAACCCCTCCTCCGCCTGCTCGTCGAGGCCGGCGTGCATCTCGACGAAGTCGACGCCGAGTGCCACTACCTCACGAGCGCGCTTCGGCTTGTCCTGTACGCCGATGAGGTCGACGACGACGCCCTTGCCGTGCTTCCTCGCGGCCGACACCGCGCCGGCGATGGTGCTGTCGCCAGCGGCACCGAGGACCGAGACGAGGTCTGCGCCGGCAGCGAAGGCGATGTCGGCCTCGAGCTCTCCGGCGTCCATCGTCTTCAGATCGGCGAAGACGATCTTGTCCGGGTGGGCCTGCTTGATGGCGGTGATGGCGGTGAGGCCCGCGCTCTTGATGAGCGGTGTGCCGAGCTCGAGGATGTCGACGTGCGGCGCCGCTGCCGCCGCGAGCTCGAGGGCCGCCTCCGTGCTGAGGGTGTCCATGGCGAACTGCAGTTTCATTTCTCTCCTTGGTGTTGTTGCCGGGTGCCCGGGTTCGGGCACCGTCCGATGCCCGCGCTACTCGAGGTTCGCGTGGCGTTTCCAGAGCTCCGAGGCGGTGACGCCCGAGCTCTGCCACAGGTGGTGGAAGAGCGCGTCACCGATGATGACGACGGCCTGCTCAAAGAGGCTGCCGGCGTATTGGGCGGATGCCGCCCCGGACCGGTCGAGCTTCTGCGCTGCCGGGACCACGACGACGGCCGCGGCGATCTCCCCGAGCGGCGATGCCGGGTCGGTCGTGATCGCCGCGACTCTGGCACCCGAGTCCGTCGCGGCCAGGGCGGCACGCACCACCCCTGCCGTCGCCCCGGAGCCGCTCGCCGTGAGCAGGACGTCCCCGGCATCGATCGCCGGTGCCGTCACCTCACCGACCACATGAACGTCGAGCCCGAGGTGCATGAGGCGCATGGCGGTCATCCTCAGGGCGAGCCCCGAGCGTCCGGCGCCGTGGACAAACACGCGTCGCGCGTCCGTCATGAGCTCCGTGAAACGGTCGAGGGATGCGAGCCGGTCGGTCTCGTCCTCCCCGAGCTGAGCAGCGGGGAGCGCCTCGACCAAGCCGTCGAGCTCGTCGCGGAGGAGGCGCAGCGAAGCGCCCACCGGAGGATCGGAGAAGTCCATGATCCCATCGTCCCGATTCCGTCCGCGCGCCGCGCCCTGCGGAAGGCTCACCCCACCTACCGGTTCGGGTAGGTGGGCAGAGTGACCGATGAGATGCGGGGGATGGCAGAGCGGGCGGACGGCCAGGCGGTGAGTCTGGAGTCGGTGCTCGCCGTGCTGCGGTCGATTCAGCTCGACGACCGCACAGCGCGCGCCCTGGCCACCGACACGGCGGCAATGGCTCTGGCGGGCGTCCACACGCTGCGACATCACCAGCGCACGTCGGTGCTGGAACCGGTAGTTGGCGCGTTCAGCCGGCTGCGAAACGACCTGAGGCCGCTCGCACGCCACGGCGACCTGGACATCCAGTTCGTAGAGCCGCCCGCTACGGGGCGCGCCCTGCCCGGCGAGGTCGCCCAGGCAGGACGGGCAATCGTACAGAGCGCCATCCTCGTCTTCATCGACCAGGAGGAGACCGGGCGCGTCCGCGTCGAGTGGGACTGCGACGGCCTCAATCTTCTCATCGAGATCAGGGACGACGGGCGCGGCGAGCTGGCGGTTTCCGACGACTCGGTGGCGTCTATTCTGGAGCGCGCTTCGGCGCTGAACGGGACGGTCACGGTGAGATCGACGCCCGGTTGGGGCTCCATCCTCTCCGTTCGGCTTCCGCTCGACCCGCCCGCGATACGAGAGCCCTTGATGACCGCGACCGCACTGACCAACCGCGAGCGCGAAGTCCTCCAACTGGTCGCATCCGGGGCCCGGAATCGCGCGATCGGCCGCCAGCTTGCGATCAGCGAGAACACTGTGAAGTTTCATGTCTCGAACCTGCTCAGCAAAGTTGGGGCGTCCTCCCGAGCAGAGCTGGTGGCGCGCGCAGGCATGACCGACGTGCGGTCGTCCGCGGCGCGCGGCGACGACAGTCGTTGGCCTCCGACTACCCGAGGGCTCTGACCCGCGCGACCTCGGCCGCGGTCAATGCGTCTGCTTTCGGTAGGTGCACGATCGCCGCCTCCTCCACCCACGACGTCCGGATGCACTCCACGGTCGCGGCGCGCAACAATGGACCCATGTCCGAGCTCACGTCGTCGGGTCTCAGCCATCGGCTGGTCAGGATGCGCGGCCGCGATCCGGAGGAGAGTCATCGGGCCGCCACTCCGCTCGAACTGCTTTTCGATCTGACCTTCGTGGTCGCCTTCGGGCAGGCGGGCGATCAGCTCTCGCACCTCGTCGCCGGTGGGAACGTGCTGCCGGGGCTGGGGGCGTTCTCGTTCGCGATGTTCGCGATCTGCTGGGCCTGGATCAACTTCTCCTGGTTCGCGTCAGCGTACGACACCGACGACTGGTTCTACCGCGTCACCACGATGGTGCAGATGATCGGCGTGATCGTGCTGGCGCTCGGCTTGCCCGCGATGTTCGCGTCCGTGGAGCACGGCGACGCGTTCGACAACGGGGTGATGGTCGCCGGGTATGTCGTGATGCGGATCGCGATGGTGGCGCAGTGGTTGCGGGCGGCCGCGCAGGACGAGAGCAGGAGGAGCGTCGCGCTCACCTACGCGGGCTTCGTGACCGCGGCGCAGATCGGCTGGGTGCTGCTGGCGTTCGCCGCCGTGCCGTTCGGCACTGTCCTCATCCTGGCTCCGCTGCTGTTCGTCGTCGAGCTCGGCGGGCCGATCATCGCCGAGGTGCGGCTCGGCGGGACGCCGTGGAACGCATCCCACATCGCAGAGCGGTATGGGCTGCTGACGATCATCGCGCTGGGGGAGGTGCTGTTCGGCACCGTCACGTCGGTGGCCGCCCTGGTGGAAAAGCAGGGGTGGAGTGTCGACGCCGTGCTCGTCGTGGTCGCCGGGGTCGGGCTGACATTCGGACTGTGGTGGTCGTACTTCATCGTGCCGTCTGCGCAGGTGCTGCGCCGCCATCGACGGCGCGCGGTCGGGTGGGGGTACAGCCACATCGTCCTGTACGCGTCGATCGCGGCGACCGGCGCCGGGTTGCATGTCGTCGCCTACCTGGTGGAGGGGGAGGCGACGATCGGCGAGACCGGCGCCATCCTCAGCGTCGCGATCCCCGTGCTCGTGTTCTCGATCGTGCTGTTCCTGCTCTACACCTACCTGATGCACGAGGGGGACCCGTTCCACATCGGACTGTTCGCCGGGACGGTCGGGATGCTCGCCGCCGCCGTCCTCGTCGCCGCCGTCGGCGGGCCGATCGGGGTGAGCCTCGTGCTGATCACGCTCTCGCCCGCCGTCGTGGTCGTCGGCTACGAGCTGGTCGGGCACCGACACCAGGCCGCGGCCCTCGCCCGGCAGGCCGGATAGAGCCACCGTGTCGAAATCGCCTCGGCGCTCTATACAGTGCGTATAGCCCCGGCGATCTCGGTCACACCTACGATCGCCCTGAGTCGAAGAACGAACAACACCGACTGAACGGAACGGAAGACGGACTATGAGCAGCATCGAACGTGACGTGGTGATCGTGGGCGCCGGCGCCTCCGGTCTGACAGCGGCCACCGAACTGAAGAAGGCCGGGCTCAGCGTCGCCGTGCTCGAAGCGCGCGACCGCGTCGGCGGTCGGCTCTGGACAGGGGATGTGGACGGCGTCACCCTCGAGATCGGCGGCCAGTGGGTCTCACCCGATCAGGATGCGCTCATCGGCACTCTCGACGAGCTCGGCCTCGAGACGTACGAGCGCTACCGCGAGGGCACCAACATCTACATCAGCCCGACAGGAGAGCGCCGCACCTTCGACGGCGAGATCTTTCCCGTCCCGCCCAAGACCGAGCACGAGATCGTCAGTCTGATCGACAAGCTGGACGCGCTGGTGGCGGAGATCGACCCCGACCGGCCCTGGGAGCACCCGCGCGCGGAAGAGCTCGACGAGATCTCGTTCCGCCGCTGGCTGGAGACCCAGACCGACGACGAAGAGGCGCGCCTCAACATCGGGATGTTCATCGCCGGCGCCATGCTCACCAAGCCGGCGCACTCGTTCTCCGCACTGCAGGCGCTGCTGATGGCTGCATCGGCCGGAAGCTTCTCCAACCTGGTCGACGCAGACTTCATCCTGGACAAGCGGGTGAAGGGCGGCCTGCAGCAGGTGCCGCTGCTGCTCGCAGAACGCCTCGGCGACGACCTGCACCTGAACGCCCCTGTCCGGGTGCTGCGCTGGGACGACTCCGGCGTGACCGCCGTGGCGGACGGCGTCGAGGTGAAGGCACGGTTCGCGATCCTCGCCCTTCCTCCCGTGCTGATCAGCCGCATCTCCTATGAGCCGCCGCTTCCCCGCCGTCAGCAGCAGTTGCACCAGCACCTGTCGATGGGCTTCGTCATCAAGGTGCACGCTGTGTACGAGACGCCGTTCTGGCGCGAGGACGGATACTCGGGAACGGCGTTCAGCCCGTACGAGCTCGTGCACGAGGCGTACGACAACTGCTACGACGGCGACCCCCGCGGCACCCTCGTCGGCTTCGTCTCCGATGAGGCGGCGGATGAGGTCTTCCGCCTTTCGCCCGAGGAGCGCAAGGCGCGCATCCTGGAGTCTCTGTCGCACTACTACGGGCCCAAGGCGCTCGACACCGTGGTCTACTACGAGAGCGACTGGGGCAGCGAGGAGTGGACCCGCGGCGCATACGCGGCGAGTTTCGACATGGGTGGGCTCGCGCGCTACGGCGCCGATCTGCGCACGCCGGTCGGCCCCATCCACTTCTCCTGCAGCGACATGGCTGGCAAGGGCTACCAGCACGTCGACGGCGCCATCCGCGTCGGTCGCGAGACCGCTGCGGCCATCATCGCGAAGGCGTAGCTCCGGCTGTCCTTCGCCCCTGAGCCGGGCGCGGCCCGTCGTGGAGTGCCGCGCCCGCACCGGTCGCGTCCCGTCCGTTCGCGGACGGGACGCGACCTAGACCGACCGGGTGGAAACGGGTCCGGTCATCGTCACGCTGCAGGATGTCGCCGCCGGTCAGACCGCCGGCTGCTGCTGGGTGATGCAGTGGATGCCGCCGCCGCGGGCGAACAGGGGGCGCGCATCCACCGTCACGACGCGTCGGCCGGGGTAGGCGTCCGCGAGGATCGCCGCAGCCTCATCGTCGCGCTCGTCGCCGAAGCTGCAGGCGACGACGCCGTCGTTCACGAGCAGGTGGTTGATGTAGCTGCAGTCCGTCCAGCCGTCTGCGTCGCGGAGCGTCGCCGGGGCAGGGACCTCGACGATTTCGAGGGCGCGGCCGGCCGCATCCCGTGCCGCTTCGAGCGTCTCGCGGATCTGGCGCGACACCGCGAAGTCCGGATGCGCCTGGTCGCGCTGCGTGTGCAGCAGCACGACACCGGGGCGGGCGAACGCGGCGACGATGTCGACGTGTCCCCGGGTTCCGAAGCGCTCGGAGTCCCTGGTGAGGCCGCGCGGCAGCCAGATGGTCGTGGTCGCGCCGATGGTGCGCTCGAACTCCGCCTCGACGTCGGCGCGGGTGAGAGCGGGGTTGCGCCCAGGGTCGAGCTGGACGGTCTCGGTCGCGAGCACGGTGCCCTCTCCGTCGACGTGGATGCCGCCGCCCTCGTTCACCAGTGCGCTCCCGACGATGGATGCGCCGGCCAGCTCGCCGACGACCGCGCCGATCCGCGCGTCCAGGTCCCACTGGGCCCAGTCCTGCGCGCCCCAGCCGTTGAACACCCAGTCGACGGCGCCCAGCTCTCCGCCGTCGCCGACGACGAACGTCGGGCCCATGTCGCGCATCCACGCGTCGTTGAGCGGCGCCTCGTGCACGTCGATCGCCGACGACAGGTACCGCGGGGCGATGGTGCGGTCGCGCGGGTCGATCACCACGGAGACCGGCTCGAACTCGGCGACCGCGTTCGCCACGGCCGCCCAGGTGCTGCGCGCCTCCTCTGCGTCCTCCGCCGTGTCGCCGAGCGTGTACCCGGCGGTGGGGAAGGCGAGCCAGGTGCGTTCGTGCCTGGCGCCCTCGTGCGGCATCCGCCAGCTCATCGCGTGGCCTCCGCGCCGAGTCGGCCGCCTTCGCCCAGTACGCCGTACGTGTCAGGACGGCGCGTGGCGAGGAACGGGAACAGCTCGAGCCAGTCGCCGCGCTGCGGCAGGTCGAGGTCGACGACCAGCACCGCCTTCTCGTCGCGCGGCGCCTCCGCCAGGATGCGGCCGTACGGGTCGCTCACGAACGACGAGCCGTAGAACGTGTTGCCGGGGGTGCCGTCCGGCCGGGTCTCGGAGCCGGTGCGGTTCGGCACGACCATGAACGTGCCGTTCGCGATGCCGTTTCCCACGATCACCTGCCGCCAGAGCGGTTGCGTGTCGAACTCGGGGTGGTCGGGCTCCGAGCCGATCGCGGTCGGGTAGACCAGCACGTCGGCGCCCTGCAGGCTGTACGCGCGGGCGACCTCGGGGAACCACTCGTCCCAGCAGGTCGGCAGGCCGAGGCGGGCGGGGATCCCGGCGACTTCGTGCACGGGGTACGGCTGTTCGGCCGGTCCGGCCCGGAAGTACTTGTCCTCGTAGTAGCCGGCGGTGACCGGGATGTGCAGCTTGTGCGTGGTGGCGACGATCTCCCCGCTCGGGGCGACGATGATCGCCGTGTTGAGGCCGCGGCCGTCCTCGTCGCCGGTGCGCTGGAAGAGCGACGCGTGCACGTAGACGCCGCCGGCTGCGGCGGCACGTGCGGCCCACGCGCGGGTCGGGCCGGTCTCCAGGTCTTCGGCGAGCACGTCGGCGCGGCCCTCCGGCAGCGTGTCCGCAGGGTAGCGGGAGAGGGTCAGCTCGGGGAGGAAGACGATCTGCGCGCCCTCCGTCGCTGCCAGGGCGACCGCTCCGTCGAGCTCTGCTTCGAGCGCGGCGATGTCGGGCTGCCAGGCGTGCTGGACGACGCCGATGCGCAGGGGAGCGGCATCGTCGCGGCTGCCGTGCACACGGGCGAGGGAGGTGGGCGGGGTCGTCGCGCGGACGAGGGCGAAGGTCATCGTGGCCATCCGGTTTCTCGGGGAACAGGTGCTAAAACGAATAGTGTTCGTTTATTATGCACAGGAGACGTGAATGAGGGAAGAGGGGAAGCCGAGATGCCGCGACCAACATCGCCGATCCTGAGCGCCGACCGGATAGCTGACGCCGCCGTCGACCTCGTCGACGCCGGCAAGCCGTTCGGGGTCAACGCTCTCGCGCGGCAACTGGGCGTCACGCCGTCGTCCCTCTACAACCACGTCGACGGCCGGGATGCGATCGTCGAGCTGATGCGCGGACGCCTCGCCGAGCGCGCGGCCATCGTCGTTCCCTCGGGCTTGGCCTGGGATGCGGTGGTCGAGTACGTGGTGCGGGAGCAGCGTGCGATGTTCGCCGCGCATCCACTGGTCCTGCCGCTGCTCGTCGGCAAGCCGGTCACCGATGCGACCGTGCTCGGATATTACGAGGCGCTCGCCGAAGCACTGCTCGGCGCCGGTTTCCCTGACGGGGATGTGCTGGTGATCGTGGCGATCCTGGATGCGTTCGCGCTTGGCTCCGGGCTCGACCTGTCCGCCCCACCCGACGTGTGGCGCGCGCGGCCGGGCACCGCGCTCGCCCGTCTCGTCGCCGGAGGGGAGCCGGGGAGCGTCCGTGCCGACCGGGCGTTCGACCTCGGCGTCGAGCTGCTGATCTCGGCTCTGCGTGTGCGTCTGGCAGCGCATTGCGGCGCGGGGGATTAAGGCCTGGAAACGCTTTCATAACGCCACGAGATTGCTAACATTTGGCATCCAGCATGTAGGATGGACCAAACGAGGCCGTGAGTATTTCCGGCATCTCGTGCGGACGGATCGCCTGAACGGGTACAGGCGCCGTCCGGATTGCGCGTGCGTCCTAGCGCGCCGCGTCGATGCCCCCAGTTGTTTCGGGTTCAACTGGGGGCATCTCTCCGCCCGCACTCAATGAACGAGTCCGAACGTCTTCGTGAGTACGCCGCGGCGCACCTGATCGCGTTCGGGCTCGATGGTCTTCCGGATTGGATCAGACGGCGCGGATCGTCCAGCCCGCCGTGCTGGAGGCGCCGGGGGTCAGGACGACGAGGTCTGTGCCCGAGTTGAAGGCGTCGGGCGGGCAGGTCATCGGCTCGACGGCGAGGCCGATGCGGTCGGTCGCCCGATCGTCGGTGTCCGCGGTGTGCACCTGGACCCACGGGCACGCGCCGTCCCAGCTCATCGAGACGCCGCTGCCATCCGCTGCGTGCAGCCAGACCGTCGCGGTGTCGGACCCGTCCCGCTGCAGTCCGGTGAACGCGTGGTCGATGAAGGTGTCGCCGATCGTGCGCGGCTCGCGGAAGTCGAACACCCCGTCGCCCTCCGTCGCCACGTCGGCGAGACCGATGGGGATGAGGCGGTCTTCGGTGACGGTGAGCACCGTCGACGCGGGAAGGGTGAGGGTCCAGTCGTCGACCCGGCCATCGCCCGCGACCAGATAGGGATGCGGACCCGTGCCCCAGGGCGCATCGTCGTGTCCCGTGTTGGTCGCCGTGACGGAGGTGTGCAGGCCGTCCTCGTCGAGCTCGAACGTCACGACGACGTCGATGCGGTGCGGATATCCCGCTTGCGCTTCGATCGTGGCGGAGAAGGTGACGCCGCTTCCCGACCGCGCAACGGCGGCGAAGTCCAGCCAGCTCGCGAGGCCGTGCAGCGCGTGACCACGGTTCGGTTCCGTGAGCGGGAGCTGCTGTTCGACGCCGGCGAACGTGTACGTCCCGTCGACCACGCGATTCGGCCACGGGGCGAGCGTCGCGCCGCGATAGGCGGGTCGCACCTCGTCTGCGTCGAAGGGGACGACGAGCGGGCGGCCCTTGTATTCGAGGGTGCGCAGCGACGCGCCGACGGACGCGATCGTGGCGTGGTAGTCGCCAGCGGTCAGGCCGAAGTGGGTTCCGGAGATGGGTGTGGTCATCCGCCCATTCTGTTGCACGGGATGCGTCGCCGTATACTCGGCGGGGTCGCCACACCAGGAATTATGCTCTTAAACACTAGAACACGTGAAATATATGTAACTACAATGTGGTAGTAATACCTCATGAACGTGAAACATTCTTCGGGGCCAGGGGAGCGGAAGAAGCGGGCCGGGTGGGCGGTGCTCGCTCTCGGCGCGCTGCTCGGCGCCTCCCTTCCCTCCCTTCCCGCTGCAGCGGCGTCGGCCGCGATGGCGGCAACGGTCGTCGCCATCGACGAGACGGTCAAGTCCGGCGGCCAAGCGGTGTACCGCGTCGTTTACCAGTGCTCCAACCTGACCTTCGACAGTTGCGTCGCGCCGACATTCACGGCGACCGCACCCGAAGGAACCGGACCGGACGGCCAGCCCGTCACGCTCGCCGGACAGCCCGTCCTGCACGGCGGAGGCGACATCGTGTCCTCCTCAGGATCGCCTCTCGTCATCGCGCTGCGAGACCTCGGTCCTGGCGAATCAGGGGAGTTCACGCTCTCCTGGCCCGTCCCGAACTTCACGACACTGCCAGGCACGACGTTCCCGACGACGGTCGAGCTGAGCTACGCAGACGACGCAGCCCCCGGCGGGCGGGCGACCACGACGGTCACAACGCCGACGCCGGTCACGGTCGACGCGACGTCGGCACTCACCGCGATCAAGCAGATGATGAAGCCTGTTCGCGAGACCCTGGTGCGGCCGGACGAGCCCGTGACGTACCGGATCTACGGATGCAACCCGAACGCCGCGAGCCTCGGCGCTCTCGACTACACCGACCTGGTGCTGGTCGACACACTGCCGAAGGGGGCGACGTTCGTGTCGGCCTCGAACGGCGGCGTGTACGACTCCGTCGCCGAGACGGTGACCTGGACGACAGCGTCTCCCGCCCGTGACGACTGCACGAACCCGTCTCAGGTGCACGAGCTGACAGTTGTCTACTCGGACGCCGCGTTCGTCCAGTCCATCCCCGCCGGCGAGTCGATCAACGCGTTCCAGAACAAGCTCAACGCCGCGGCGGTCGGACTTGACGGACAGCAGCTCACCGCGTTCGATCAGCGGCACCACACGTTCGTGTCGCCGAACGCCGAAGGCCAGACCAACTACCTGGCGAGCAAGACGGCGTCGAACAACAGCTACCTGCACACCGACACGACCAGCGAGTACCAGTGGAGCATCCTGTCGCACTGGCACGGGAGCATCCCCGGCTACGATTCCGGAAACCTGCGCCCCACCGTCGTCGTCGATCGTGTGCCGTGCATGGTGAACGGCAAGGCCGTCTCGCCCGCCATGCCGAAGACCGACGCTTTGGCCATGGCGTTCCCCGGTCAGATCAGCATCCCCGCCGGCCAGTGCACGAACCCGGCGTCGAGCACCGAACAGTTCCGCTTCGACGAGAAGACCGTAAAGCACCTCGTGCAGGTCGAGGTCGTCACCTGGAACGGCGTGATGCCGCAGACGCACCGCTACGTCAAGCCGGTCGACAAGGTCGAGCCCTTCCGTCTGAACATCCACCGCCCGGCCGGTGCATCGTATGAAGAGTCCCTCGGCCTTCCTGCCAACGAGATCGTCACGGACATCCGCATCGTCAGCGTGAGCGAGGACAACGTGGCCGACTGGTGGGCAGTGCGTGCGGTCAACACGCAGGCGTTCGCCGACTCCGGCCTGCTGACGATGGCCAACACCTACGTGCCGTTCTACGGCATGGAATACGCGCCGGGTGCCGCGCAGACGGCAGGAATCGCCGGCGCGGCGGCCCCTCGCACGGCACTCGAGTTCTTCGCAACCCCGCAGCCGGACCCGCAGGTCGTCAAGACCGCGGCCTCGAACGTCGACGCGCTGCGGCCCGGTGTGTCCGCCACCTGGCAGATCGCCCTCGCCAACGGCGCGAACGGCAAGGTCCCACTGCGTCCGATGCTCGTCGACGTGCTGCCCGTCGGTCTCGAACCGATCGTCTCCTCCATCCGCTGGACGAACCTGGATGCGGTCGGCCAGCCGACCCTGAAGCAGAGCACCGTGGAGATCGACGGCACGACGCACGCCACCCTGACCTGGACGTGGCCGGTCGGCACAGAACTCGGCGTCGACGACCCGCGCCCGACCGTCACGTTCGACACGGATGTCACCCTCGCCGCGACCGAAGGCGCGCACGCCAACCGCGACGCGCAGCGGGCCGTCCTGTTCGATATGAACCACACCCTCACGAGCAGCGGAACGGGTGAGGCGACCGATGTCGACGACCTGAACGGCGACGGAAACACCGACGAGCTGGTCTCGGAGAGCACGGTCGGCTGGACCGTCCTCGCGAGTTCTGGCGCCACGATCGCGAAGACGGTCAAGGGAGCGCTCGACGCCGACTGGAGCAGGGACGGTTTGACGAACGCGACGTTCGACGGCTCCGGCGCGCACGTCGACTACCGTCTCGCCGTGTCCGACCCGAACAACACGGCGCTGAAAGACCTCGTCATCTACGACGTTCTTCCGCACGTCGGCGACACCGCGATCAGCGGCGTGCTGGCCGGCGCGAAGCGCGGAAGCGCGTGGAACGTGACGTTCGACTCGATCCTCTCGAAGCCGGCGGGCGCGACAATCGAGTACTCGATGTCGTACAACCCGTGCCGCCCCGAACTGTTCGACCGGCCGTCCGGGCGGGAACTGCCTGCCGGATGCGACGCCGACTGGTCGGCGGCACAGCCGGCCGACCCGGCGAGCGTGAAGGCGCTCAGGATCGTCTTCGCCGACCTGGCGCCCACGCTCGATCCCGAGTACATCGAGTACCGGACGATCGCGCCGGCGCTGAGCGGCGCGGACGACCTCGCGATCACCGACCCCGCTGCCGTCGCCAACAACAACGTCGCGTGGCAGACCTCGCGCGTCACGAGCGCTGGGTCCACCGCAGCGCTGCTGGCATCGGAGGCGCCGGTCGTCGGTGCGCGACGGGCCGCGGGTCAGGTCGGCGACCGCGTCTGGCTCGACGCCGACCGCGACGGCATCCAGTCCACGGGGGAGGTCGGCGTCTCCGGCGTCAACCTGGAACTCAGGGACGCGAACGGCCAGCAGGTGAACGGCGCGGACGGCACGCCCGTGCGCACGGTCACCGACGGCAACGGCGACTACCTGTTCACCGTGCCGCTCGGCACGTGGAGCGTCGCGATCGTCGGACTGCCGGCGCAGTACGAGCTCACGGCACCGCTCGCGGGTTCCGATGGCTCGGTCGACTCCGACTTCACTGCCATCGGTGCTGCCACCGCTCCGGTGACCGTCGCCGACCCCGTCAGGAACGGCGAAGGCGCGAACGTCGACACGACGCTCGACGCCGGTCTGGTGCGCGCAGGAGTCACCATCGCGAAGGACGACGGCCTGTCCATCGTCCTGCCCGGTGAGTCGACCACGTATGCGATCACCGTGACCAACACTGCGGCGACCGCCGTCGCCGAGGCGGTGGTCGTCGCCGACGCCCTGCCGAAGGAGCTGCTGTTCGTCAGCGCGACCGGCGGCGGAGAGTTCGACGAGGACAACAGCGTCGTCACCTGGACGCTGGGCGAGCTGGCGCCGGGCGAGACGCGCGTCCTCGAGATCACGGCGACGGTCGGAGACGGCATCGAGATGGACACCGCGATCGCCAACGTGGCGACGATCACCGGAACGCTGGACTGCCTGACGGCGTGCGCGGCCACCGACACCGATCGCACGCCCCCGCGCGTGACGATCGTGAAGGACGACCACCAGACGACGGTCGGCAACGGGGAAGCCCTCCGCTACGACCTGTTCGTGGAGAACCACTCGGCGGCCGCCTCAGCGACCGGTGTGACCGTGGTCGACACCCTTCCGGAGCACCTCGAGTTCGTCGGCGCGACGGACGACGGCGTGTACGACGAGGACGCGCGGACCATCACCTGGTCGCTGGGCGACCTCGCTCCTGGCAGCGGTCGGGTGGTGCAGGTCCACGCGACGGTCGGCGCCGCGACCCCCGTCGGTGCCACCATCGCGAACACGGCGACGGTCGCGACGACGGAGGGCTGCATCGTGGATGACGACTGCCGCACCGAGGACGTCGACCACACCCCCGACGTCTCGATCGCGAAGGACGATCACGAAGAGTTCGTGGAGGTCGATCAGGAGCTCACGTACGACCTGACCGTGACGAACAACGCCGCCTGGGGTGCGCCGCTCACCGTGGTGACTGACATACTGCCCGAGGGTGTCGAGTTCGTCTCCGCGACGGACGACGGCGTGTACGACGACGAGACGCGCACCGTCACCTGGGAGCTCGGAACGCTCGACGGCGACAGTGAGCGCGTCGTCAGCGTGACGGCCAAGGTCGTCGCCGGCCTCACGGACGGTGACCCCATCGTCAACACGGCGACGGTGACCACCGAGCAGGGATGCGCGGGCGACGATCAGTGCAGTTCGACGGACACGGACACGTTCTACGCCCCGCCCACGGGGCCGAAGCTCGATCCGTCGGTCGAAGAAGGAGACGGCGAAGACGGCAGCCCGACGCCGACGCCGACGCCATCTGTCCCCGCGACCTCCACACCGACACCGCCGAGTGTGACGCCCACCGATTCGGCGAACGCCGGATCGAACGGCGCAGGAACCGGCGCCAACGCGAACACGGGCGCGGGAAGCGATTCCTCGACCACCGGCGGCGCGGGCGACACCACCACCGCGACGCAGAAGGACGGCCTGGCGAACACCGGCTCGACCGTCGCGACGCTGGCGGGATGGATCGGTGCGCTGCTCCTTCTCGCGGGTGCCGTGCTGGTGCTGATCCGTCGCAGGAAGGCGGACGGAGCGCGGTAGGCGCTCCTGCGCCAGAGAGACCCTGAGCGGGGTGGACGTTGAGCCGTCCACCCCGCTCAGTCGTGCTCTTGCTCAGTCGTGCTCTTGCTCAGTCGGGCGCTGGCTCAGCCGGGGGCTCGTTCAGCCGGGCGTTGCGGCGGCGCGCAGCGCGGCGTACAGGTCGGCGCGGGCGGCGAAGCTGCCCAGGTCGACACCCAGGATGCGCTCGGCGTCGGCGACGCGCGTGCGGAGCGTGTGCCGGTGCATCCCGAGCTCGCGGGCGGCCACGTCGTAGACGCCGTTGTGGTCGAGCCAGACGCGCAGCGCGCGGGGCAGGTCCTGGTCGGCGTTCGCAAGCGGGGCGATGGCCGCCGTCGCGACGGCGCGGGCGTCCGGGGTGTCCAGAAGGGCGAGCATCCCGCCGCCTGCGATGTCGTCGAAGCCGCGGAGCGGCCGGTCGGCGTCGGCACGCTCGCGTGCCGCCGACGCCTGCGCGAGGGCGGACGGCAGCTCGGTCAGGGGACCGGCGGCGGAGATGCCGCCACGCAGGTCGAACCGGGCTGCGAGCTCCGGCAGTCCTGACGGGGCGGCGTCCTCTTCGAGGATGACCAGGTCGTGTCCGTCACGGGCGAAGAACAGGCCAGGCCTCGTCTCCAGAACGTCCGCCGCCGAGGCGATGGCGATACCGCCGAGCACGGCGACGCGCACCGGTCCGGAGGGCAGAGCGCCGAGCACCGGCTCGGCAACGGTCTCCGCCAGTGCGCGGTCACCGGAGAGAAGCGCGCGCCACACGGCCGTGCGCAGGCGGGTGCGCGCCGCATCCGTCGCCCTGCTCTGTTCGAGCGCGAGCCCGGCCAGAGCCACGACGCCTGTGACCACCTGCTGCGCCGCCTGGTCGAGCCCAGACGAGCCGACAGCGAGCACCCCGCGCAGGCGTCCGGCGGCGCCGAGGGTCTGCAGCGCGAACGTCTCGCTGCCGTCTGTCCCTCTCCCGTCGGTGCTCCCTCTCCCGTCGGTGCTCCCTCTCCCGTCGGTGCTCCCTCTCCCTTCTGTGGTCCCTCCGCCGTCGACGTCGGCTCCGCCGTCGGCGCCGACGCCGCCGGTCCGTCCTCCCCCTGCTGTGCCGGCAGCCCGGCGGCGGGCGCGCAGCAGCGGCTCGGCGGCCGTCGTGATCGCGGCCCGGTCGACGGCCGACAGGGCGCCGGAGGGATACGCCCTGTCCAGTTCTCCGTCCGCCCCGACCAGCGCGACGGGCCGCTCGATCTGGCGGGCGAGTTCCGCGAGCACCGCGCCGAGCGCATCCGGTCGCAACGCCGCCAGAGAGATGGCCCTGGATGCGCGGAGCGCCCAGGTGTTGCGGGCGTAGGTGTCCGCCGCCACCCGATCGGCCACGAAGCGGGCGATGGCGATGAACGGCGTTCGGTACGGCACCTCGAACAGCGGGAGGCCGAGCCTGGTGCACGCCTCGATCAGCGCATCCGGAGTCCCGGCGCGCACCACCTCGGTGCCGAAACCGAGTCCGGCGATGCCGTGCTCGACCAGGCGGGAGACGTACGGCTCCACCTCCCCGGGCTCGCGCGTGATGAGAAGCACCTGGCCAGGAGCGAGAAACGGCGTCGGATCGTCGATGTCGGAGCTGTGTGCCCACTGGATGCGCGCATCCAGTGCGGCAGACACGTTCGGCGTGAGCAGGCGCAGGCCCAGATCCGGCCGGGCGAGCAACTGCGCGATGGTGGCGGGCACGATCCACTCCGATCCGCCAGGCTGTCCAGCGCTGGCGAACAGATTGTACACGGTGGCTAATTGACGGTGGGGCCAGCCTCCATACGATTCCCCCATGACCATCCTCGACTCCTCACCCACCGTCACCGGCGGCCCTGCCCTCCCGCAGGAGCGCAGGCTCGTCACCGCCATTCCCGGCCCCGAGTCGCGCAAGCGCGCGGAGCGCAAGGCGCAGGCCGTCGCCGCGGGCGTCGGCACCACCCTCCCCGTCTACACGGTCGCAGCCGGCGGCGGCGTGATCGTCGACGTCGACGGCAACTCGCTGATCGACTTCGGCTCCGGCATCGCCGTGACCGGCGTCGGCAACTCGGCCCCGCGCGTCGTCGAGGCCGTCACCGCGCAGGTCGCCGCGTTCACGCACACCTGCTTCACCATCGCGCCGTACGACTCGTACGTCGACGTGGCAGAGGCGCTCAACCGGCTGACCCCCGGCGACCACGCCAAGCGCAGCGCTCTGTTCAACTCGGGTGCGGAGGCCGTGGAGAACGCGGTCAAGATCGCCAGGCACTACACCGGCAAGCAGGCCGTCGTCGCGTTCGACCACGCCTACCACGGCCGCACCAACCTCACGATGGGCCTCACGGCGAAGAACCAGCCGTACAAGAACGGCTTCGGCCCGTTCGCCCCCGAGATCTACCGCGCCCCGCTCAGCTACCCGCTGCGCGACGGCGGACTGTCCGGCGCCGAGGCGGCCAAGCGCTCCATCACCATGATCGAGAAGCAGATCGGCGCGGCCAACCTCGCGGCGATCATCATCGAGCCGATCCAGGGCGAGGGCGGCTTCATCGTCCCGGCGGACGGCTTCCTCCCAGCGCTCGCCGACTGGGCGGCCGCGAACGACGTCGTCTTCATCGCCGACGAGGTGCAGACCGGCTTCGCGCGCACCGGCACGATGTTCGCCTCCGAGCAGTTCGGCATCGTTCCCGACCTCATCGTCACCGCCAAAGGGATCGCGGGCGGCCTTCCGCTCTCCGCCGTCACCGGTCGTGCCGAGATCATGGATGCGCCGCAGCTCGGCGGTCTCGGCGGAACCTACGGCGGCAACCCGCTCGCCTGCGTCGCCGCCCTCGCCGCGATCGAGACCTACGAGACCGAGGACCTCGCCGCCCGTGCCCGCGCGATCGGCGCGATCCTGTTCGACAAGCTCGGCGCCCTGCGCGACGCCGACCCCCGCGTCGCAGAGGTCCGCGGCCTCGGCGCGATGGTCGCCATCGAGCTCGTCGACGAGAACGGCGAACCGGATGCCGCTCTCACCTCCAAAGTCGCCGCGGCTGTGCACGCCGCGGGCGTCGTGCTGCTCACCTGCGGCACGTACGGCAACGTCATCCGGTTCCTGCCGCCCCTGAGCATCCCGGACCACCTCCTCGTCGAAGGACTCGACATCGTTACGGAAGCACTGGTGAACGCATGAGCATCGCAGAAGAGACCGCACCGGCCGCACTGACCGAGCGCGAGAGCGACCTGCTCTCCCGCGTGCCGGACGGCCTGTACATCGACGGCCGCTGGGAGGCCGGCACGCGCGACCCCATCGAGGTCATCGACCCGGCCACCGGCCGCGTCATCAAGCGCATCGCCAACGCCACCCCGGAGGACGGCATCCGGGCACTCGACGCGGCAGACGCAGCAGCGGAGGCGTGGGCGGCGACCCCGCCCCGCACCCGCGCCGAGATCCTGCGGAAGGCGTTCGACCTGCTGCAGGAGCGCCGCGACGACTTCGCGCTGCTGATGACGCTGGAGATGGGCAAGCCGCTGGCCGAGGCCAACGGCGAGGTCACATACGGCGGCGAGTTCCTGCGCTGGTTCAGCGAGGAGGCCGTGCGCATCGGCGGTCGCTACGGGCAGAACCCGGAGGGCACAGGCACCATGGTGGTCTCGCAGCGGCCGGTCGGTCCGTGCTTCCTCATCACGCCGTGGAACTTCCCGCTGGCGATGGCGACCCGCAAGATCGCTCCCGCGCTGGCAGCGGGATGCACGGTGGTCGTGAAGCCCGCAGAGCTCACGCCGCTCACCACGCTGTTCTTCGCGAAGCTGCTGGAGGACGCCGGAGTTCCCGCCGGTGTCGTCAACGTGATCCAGACCAGCACGTCGAGCACCGTGTCCGGGCCGATCATCGCCGACCCGCGGCTCCGGAAGCTGTCCTTCACGGGCTCGACGCCCGTCGGGCAGCGGCTGATCGCCCAGGCGGCGCAGAACGTGCTGCGCACCTCGATGGAGCTCGGCGGCAACGCGCCGTTCGTCGTCTTCGACGACGCGGATGTCGACAAGGCGGTCGAGGGCGCGATGCTCGCGAAGTTCCGCAACATCGGCCAGGCGTGCACGGCGGCCAACCGGTTCATCGTGCACGAGTCCGTCGCTGAGGAGTTCGCGGAGAAGGTCACCGCGCGCGTGAAGGCGCTGCGGCTCGGCCCTGGCACGGAGGAGGGCGTGACCATCGGTCCGCTCATCGACGCCAAGGCGGTCGCATCCATGGTCGAGCTGGTGGGGGATGCGGTCTCCCGCGGCGCCCGCGTGCTCACCGGCGGGAACGCGCCGGAGGGCGACGGCTTCTTCTTCGAGCCGACCGTCCTGGTCGATGTGCAGCCTGGCAGCACGATCCTGGCCGAGGAGATCTTCGGGCCGGTGCTCGCGATCACGACGTTCGCCACCGAGGACGAGGGCGTCGCCCGCGCCAACGAGACCGAGTACGGTCTGGTCGGCTACGTCTTCACCGAGGATCTGGCGCGCGGTCAGCGCATGATCGACCGCATCGCCACGGGCATGATGGGCCTGAACACGGGCCTCGTCTCCAACGCAGCGGCGCCGTTCGGCGGCATCAAGCAGTCCGGTCTCGGTCGCGAGGGCGGTGCAGAGGGCATTCACGAGTACCTGTCGACCAAGTACACGCTGATTCCCGCGAGCTAGCGGCGGCACGCCTCGTGCAAAAAGGGCGGTCCGGGCATCCCGGACCGCCCTTTTCGCACGACTCGTGCGCGCGTCAGAGGCCGTTCGCGCGCGCGATCGCGCCGAGCCAGGCGAGGGACGGCTTGGGGGTGCGCACGAAGGTCTCGCGGTCGACCGCGATCAGACCGAAGGTCGGGCGGTATCCGCTCGCCCACTCGTAGTTGTCGAGCGCGCTCCAGTGCAGGTAGCCCTCGAGCTGAACGCCGTCCTGGATGGTGGCGTGCAGCTCCCGCAGGGCAGCATCCGTGTATGCGATCCGTCGCTCGTCGTCGCTGGTCGCGATCCCGTTCTCGGTGATCATGACCGGAACCCCTCCGGAGAGCTCCCACGCGCTGCGCACACCCTCGGCGGCGGCGGGCGGGTAGAATTCCCAGCCGGTCAGCGTTGTCTCGACGTCGTCGGCCACCGGCAGAGGGCCGTTCGGGCCGATGAACGTGCGCGTGTACGCCTGCACGCCGACGAAGTCGTCGCCGGCGGACTGCTCCAGATACCAGTCGTCGCGCGGGTAGCCGTACTCGCGCAGCTTCTCCTCCGAGCCTGGCTCGCCGTTCGAGCGGAACGCCTGCGTAGCGATTGTCCAGCCCGACTTGAGCCCTGACACCTGCGACAGCACCTCGCGCGAGCGCTTGTGCGAGGCGAGCAGCGCATCCGCGACACCGAGGTCGGGATTCGGCAGGCCGTAGGCGACCAGGTTGGCCGCGTCCTCTCCGCCCGCGAGCATCGCCGCGATGTTCGGCTCGTTGATCGTGCAGACGTGGTCGACGCCGTCGGAGACGATCGGCAGCGCCAGCTCGGTGTAGCGCGCGAACAGGTCTGGCGCATCCGGTGCCCGCCAGAACCCGTCGCGCTCGAACCAGCGCGGCACGGTGAAGTGCATCAGCGTCACGACAGGGTTGAGCCCGAACTCGTGCGCCGCATCCACCATTCGGCGGTAGTGGTCGATCTCGGCGCGCGAGACGAATCCGCGCTCCGGCTCGATGCGCGCCCACTCGACGCTGAACCGGTAGGTGTTGAGTCCGGCGTCCGCCAGCAGCTTCATGTCCTCGCGGTAGCGGTGATAGCTGTCCATCGCGTCACCAGACGGTTCGACGATGGAGGTGCCAGGCGTGTGCTCGTGCACCCACCAGTTGCTGTTGATGTTGTTGCCTTCGATCTGGTGCGCGGCGGTGGCAGCGCCCCAGAGGAATCCCTCGGGGAAGGTGAGCACGTTACTCCTGTGGTGTTTCAGTGGATGGTCGAAAGGAAGGTGGTGAGGGCGGAGACCGTTGCCTCCGGCGCTTCGAGCTGGGGGGAGTGGTGGCCGCCCTCGATCACCGCGTAGCTCGCGCCGAGGCGTTCCGCCATGTGCTGCTGCATCGGGATGGGCCAGGCGTCGTCGAACTCGCCGTGCGCGACCAGCACGGGGACTCCGGATGCGCGGAGCGCGTCGGTCGTGTCGTGGTCGGCGCGGAGGATCTCGGCCCCGGCGAGGAGGTTGTCGCTCGACGTGCGCTCGGCGCGCAGGCGGAGGAACGCCTCGTCGGGTGTGAGGGCGGAGTCCGACTGCCCGACGGTGTGCGGGTTGTCGCGGTTCCACAGGCCGATCGAGCCGGACTCCGACACCGTGTCCGTGGTCTGCTGGTGGCGACCGGGCCAGCCGGTCGGGCCGGAGCAGAGCATGGTGAAGGAGGCGAACGCATCCGGAGCCGCAATGGTCGCTTCCCGCGCCACGACGCCTCCGAGGCTGTGCCCGATGAGGTGCACAGCCTGACCGTCGCCGATCAGGCGGGCCACCTCGACCGTGTCTGCGGCGAGAGCGTCGAGCCGGTAGCTTTCCACACCGGAGGGTGCTGCGGAGTCCGCCTGACCGCGCTGGCTGTACGCCCAGACGTCCCAGCCCTCGGCGGCGAGCAGCGGAAGGAAGGTGCGGAAGTCCTCCTTGGAGCCGGTGAAGCCCGGCACGAAGAGGACCGTGCCCCGCGCATCCCGCGCACCCGTCGCCGGAGCGTGCAGGGCGGTCAGCGTGCCCACCGCCGCGGGGATGCCGACCACCTCGACGCCTGCGGGAACGGGCAGCGCCCCGAACGGCGCGACCGAGGCGAACGCGGTCATGCCAGGGCCTCCCTCGCGCGGGCCGGGTTGGGCACGGCATCGAGCAGTTCGATCGTGTACGGGTCGGACGGGTGGCGCAGCACGTCGGCTGTCCTCCCGCGCTCGACGACGCGTCCCGAGTTCAGGACCATGATGTCGTCGGTGACGAGCCGCGCAGAGAGCAGGTCGTGCGTGATGTAGAGGAGCGAGACGCCCCACCGCTCGCGCAGGTCCTCCAGCAGGGCGAGCACCCCTGCGCGCAGCGTCACGTCGAGCATCGAGACCGGCTCGTCGGCGATGAGCACCTGCGGATCGCTCGCCAGAGCGCGCGCGATGACGACGCGCTGGCGCTGACCGCCGGAGAGCTGGTGCGGGAGCTTGGACGCGAACTGCTCCACCGGGGTGAGCCCGACAGTCTCCAGCAGTTCGAGCACCCGATGGCGCGCATCCTTGCCGCGGAGGCCGGTGAAGTTGACCACCGGGCGGGTGAGCGCGTACTCGACGGTGTGCAGCGGGTTGAGGGCGGCATACGGGTCCTGGAACACCATCTGCACGTTCTTGTGCAGGTCGCGGATACCGCGCCTGTTCAGCTTCGCCACGTCGGCGTCGCCGAAGCGAACCGTGCCGGAGGTCGGCTTCTCGACGCCGGTCAGCAGCTTCGCGATGGTCGACTTGCCCGATCCGGATGCGCCGACCAGCGCGAGGGACTGGCCGGGCTCCAGCGTGAACGACACGGTGTCGACCGCGGTCACCTCGCTCTCGCCGCGACGCGGTGCCGGGTACACCTTCGAGACGCCGTCGACGACGATGGCCGCCTGCGCAGCGCGGCCCTCGCGCTCGCGCACGGCGGTGGCCGTGCCGGATGCCGCAGCGCCGCTCGCGCCCTCGCGTCGCGCCGGGAACCCCGGCAGCTCCACCACCTCGGCCCGCGGGTCGGCGTAGTGACTCAGCAGCATCCGCGTGTACTCGTGCTGCGGCGCCTCGAGGATCTGCCTGCTCGACGCGTCCTCGACGATGCGGCCGTCGTGCATCACGAGCACGCGCTGCGTCGCTTCGAGCACGACGCCGAGGTCGTGGCTGATCAGAATGGCCGTGAAGCCCTCCGACTGCTGCAGCTCGGTGATCGTGTCCATGATCGCGTGCTGCACGAGCACGTCGAGCGCGGTGGTCGGCTCGTCGAACACCATCAGGCGGGGTTCGAGCGACAGGGCGAGCGCGATCGAGACGCGCTGGCGCATCCCGCCGGAGAGCTCACCGGGGAAGCGGGCGAGCACCTGCTCTGTGAGGCCGACCTTGCCGACGAGCTCGCGCATCCTGTCGTCCCAGCGTTCCTTCGCAACGTGCCCGTGGGCGTGGAAGATGTCGGCGAAGTGCTTGCGGATGGTCCGCACAGGGTTGAGGGCGTTCATCCCGGACTGCAGCACCATCGCGAAGCCGCCCTGGCGCTGGCGGCGCAGTTCCTCGTCGCCGAGCTCCCGGATGTCCTGGCCGCCGAACAGGATCTCGCCTCCATTGGTGCGCGCGGGCGGCTTCTGCAGCCGGGTGAGTGCGAAGCCGAGGGTGGACTTGCCGGAGCCGGACTCGCCGACCAGGCCGATGAACTCGCCTGCGCCGACCGTGAACGACACGTGGTCGACGGCCTGCACCGGCGTCTGACCGGCGGACTCGTAGATGACGGAGAGGTCGCGGACCTCGAGCATCTCGCTCATCGTGCGCTCTTTTCTTTCGCAGGGCGTCCTTCTCGGAGGCGCGGGTTGCTGATCGCGTCGACGCCGAAGTTGATGAGTGTGAGGCTCATCGCCAGCAGCGCGATGCAGAGACCGGGGGCGAACAGGAGGATCCACTGCCCGGTGAGGAGGGCGTTCGAGTTCTGCGCCCAGTAGAGGATGGTTCCCCAGCTCACGATCGACGAGTCGCCGAGGCCGAGGAACTCCAGGCCGGCCTCCGCGAGGATCGCGGCGGTCGCTGCGCCGAAGAAGCTGCCGGTGATGAGCGAGGTCATGTTGGGCAGGATCTCGTTGAACACGATCCGGAACGGCCGGTCGCCGGAGAAGCGGGCCGCTGTGACGAAGTCGCGCGACCGGAGCGACTGGGTCTGGCTGCGCAGCACGCGGGCGCCCCACGCCCATCCGGTGATCACGATGACGGTCACGATCATGAACAGTCCGCCGTTCTGCAGGTAGGCGGCGATCACGATCATCAGCGGCAGGCCGGGGATGACGAGGAACAGGTTCACGAAGAAGTTGACCACCTCGGCGCCGAAGCCCCGGATGTATCCCCAGCTCAGACCGATCAGCACGGCGACGACCGTGGAGAGCAGACCGGCGATGAAGCCGACCGCCACGCTCACGCGCGCGCCGTAGATGAGCTGGCTGAGCACGTCCTCGCCGGCGGCGGTGGTGCCGAACCAGTGCTCGGGGCTCGAATCGGCGTTGCGCGGGAAACCGTCCTGCGTGGCGCCGTACGGGGCGAGCAACGGTGCGAAGATCGCTACGAGCACGAAGAACGCCAGGATGATGAGGCCGAGCCTGGACTTCCAGTTCGACCACAGGGTGGATGCTGCACGTCCGATGAACGCGAGCCGGTGCGGCGGCTTCGCCCCTCCCGAGGCCGAGGCATCCGTTGAAATGGACTTGAAACTCTGTGTCGTGGTCATCGGCGGGTCCTTGGGTCGAGTACGCCGTACAGAATGTCGACGAGGAAGTTGGCGACGAGAACGCTGACGGTGATGAGGAGGAACAGCGCCTGCATCAGTGGGTAGTCCTGGCCGATCACCGCGTTGAACAGCAGGAAGCCGATTCCCGGGTAGCCGAACACCTGCTCCACCAGGATGGAGCCGCCGACCACGCCGCCGAGGGCGAGGCCGAAGCCGGTGAGGTTCGGCAGGATCGCGTTGCGGGCGGCGTACTTCATGGCGACGGTGCGGCCCTTGAGGCCGTTGGCCTCCGCGAAGGTCACGTAGTCGTCGCCGAGCGTGTTGATCATGGCGTTGCGCATCCCGAGGATCCAGCCGCCGATCGAGGTGATCAGGATGGTGACGGCCGGGAGGATCGCGTGGTAAGCCACGTCGACGATGAAGTCCCAGCTCCACGACGGCGTCGCCGTCGGGCCGAACGCACCGGAGGTGGGGAACCAGTGCAGCACGTAGCCGAGGAAGAACAGCAGCAGCAGCGCCGTCCAGAAATACGGGAATGTGCTGGCGAAGGTGCCGGTCAGCGTCGGCAGCGAGTCGAGCCAGGTGTTGCGGCGCCAGGCGGCGAGCACACCGAGCAGCGTCCCGAGCACGAACGCGACGATGGTCACGATGCCGAGCAGCACGATCGTGTACGGGAAGGCCTGACCGACCAGCTCGGACACCGTCTGCGGATAGAAGGTGTACGAGACGCCGAAGTCGAACGTGACCACCTGGTGCAGGTAGCTGACGTACTGGTCCCACAGGTTGCCGCCCGGCACGCCGAGCTGGGCCTCGATGGCCGCGCGGGTGGCGGCCGTGACCGGTCCGTTCTGCGACAGCTTCGCGATGGCGGCGTCGGTGGGGGAGCCTGGCATGAGCCTCGGCAGGATGAAGTTCAGCGTGACCGCCGCCCACAGAGTGAGGACGAACAGGCCGAGTTTACGGAGCGCGTACGCCATCGGCCTACTCACCGTCCTTCCTGAGCTTGAGATGCGTGAACACGAGCAGCGGGGTCTGGTCGTAGGTCTGCGGGGGCGCATACGGGTCTTTCGCATCCGGCCAGCCGGTGAACTTCGCATCGTTGTAGAGACCCCAGAGGCCGCCGTAGTAGAGGCCGATCACGGGGAACTGGTCGTAGACGACGCGCTGCAACTCGTGGCTGAGCTGAAGCCGCGTGGATTCGTCCGTGGTGACCTTGTACTCCTGCAGCAGTTCGTCGGTCGCCGGATCGCTGTAGCGGCCGAAGTTGCTGGCGGTCGCCTTGCCCATCGGGGTGGCGAACTCGCTGGAGAGCAGCCCGTTGTATGCCTGGAAGATGATGCCGCCTCCCATGCCGCCCATCGCGACCTGGAAGTCGCCGTTCTGGATGGCCGCCTGATACCCGGGCGGCTGCGGCTGCTTGATCGACACGTCGATGCCGATGGCACCGAGCTCCTTGCGGACCTCCTGCACGGCGCGGAGCCAGTCGGAGTACCCGTTGGCCGTGGTGATGGAGAACGAGAACTGCTTGCCGTTCGCATCCACCAGCTTGTCGCCCTGCTTGGTGTACCCGGCAGCGGCGAACGCGTCGAGAGCTGCGGCGGTGTTCTGCGTGATGATGCCCTGATCCGGGATGCTCGGGTCGAGCTCGTCCTTCTGGTTGGGAAGCATGAGCCCGGTCTGACCGGCGGCGGTCATGTAGCCCTCGGTGGCCGCGTCGGCGATCTTGTCCTTGTCGAGCGCGAGCGAGATGCCGCGGCGCACATCCAGGTTGTCGAACGGCTTGACCGTGAGGTTGGGCATGAGGCTGATCACGCCGCCCGGCGGGAACCAGTACTTGTTGTTCTTGTTGGCGGAGACCCAGGTGCCCTGCACGTCGCTCATGAAGGCGTACGCCCAGTCGAAGCCCTTGGTGGCGATGTCGAGCTCGCTGGTGGCGGAGGGGAGCACCAGGTGCTTGACCTGCACCTTGTCGGCCTGCCAGTACGACTCGTTCTTGTCCATCGTGTACTGCTGCGAGGAGAAGTTGCCGAGCGTGTACGGGCCTGTGCCGACCGGGTCGGGGTCGCGCCAGGTGTCCGGGTTCTTGACGTCCTTCCAGATGTGCTGGGGGACGATGAGCGTCTGGGAGATGATGTCGGACGCGGGGGCGTCCGCCTCCTTGAGGTGCACGATCAGGTGGTCGCCCTTCACCTCGAGGGTCTTGATGTGCTGCCAGGCGCCCTTGAGGTCGAGCGTCGGGAACTTCTTGATGAGGTCGAGCGTGAATTTCACGTCCTGCACGGTGAACGGAGTGCCGTCCGACCAGGTGGCTCCGCTGCGAATGGTGTAGTCGATCGTCTGCGGGTCTGGAAGCTCGATCTTCGAGGCCAGCCAGGGGGTGCCCTTGCCGTCGAGCACGTTGATGACCACGAGCGGCTCGTAGATGTAGCTCGCCGCCGCTCGCTTGTTGACGAGGTACGGATTGAAGTTGCGCTCCATCATCGGAGTGCCTTTGTCTGCGGCGAGCAGCATCGTGTCCGCCGGGATCGACGGGTCCTGCTGGCTCTGGATCTTGATGCTGCAGCCCGAGAGGGCGAGAGCGGCCGCAGCCAGCGTCGCGAGCATCGCGAGTCCCCGGCGTCGGGTGCCGGTGTGTTTCGTGTGCGTCATTGCCACCATCCTTGCTTGGTACGCGGACCACTGTAAGCGCATACATTCACTTTTGCAAGATGACCCCCAAAATGGGGTCCCCCGGATGGAGGACAGACCGGTATAGTCGGGGTACGCCGTCGGCTTCCCGAAAAGCCGGCGGAGTCCTCTCGGCACCGTCGAGAGCGTTTACCCGCTTCGCCTGTCGACGCGGTGCATGGGGGAACGTGCTAGGGAAGCGTCTCCGTGACCCGTTCTTCGGGCGTGTATGTATGGAAAGTACCCGACTTCCATGTCCACTATCACTGACACACCTATGCCCGCACCCCTTCTGACCGTGGTCGACAACGTCGCCCCCGGCCGCTGGATCGCCATCTCATCGCTCGACGCCTCCCGCAGCGTCGGACTCGCGAGCGGCGCCACCGTCGAACGGCTCACCGCCGCTCTCTTCGGCGTCCTCCCGATCAGCGCTGCGACGGCCACCCCCCTCATCGGCTGGCTCGCCGACCCTGCAGACGACGCGAGCATCGACGCGTTCTACACGGTGCAGGGCACCGCGCGGGACGCCGAGCGCCGCATTTTCGACATGCTGAGCCTCACCGCCGTCCCCGACGACGCGTGGCACGCAGTGGATGCGGTGATCACCGTCGACGCGCCAGAAGACTTCGTCTTCTTCGTCTGCGTCGGCGGCCGCGAGCCGCACACCGTCGTCGACCTGCTCCGCGAGCGCGTCACGCTGGCCGCCTGAGGCGCGAGCCCCGAGCGCGTTCCGCTGGCCGCCTGAGGCGCGAGCCCCGAGCGCGTTCCGCTGGCCGCCTGAGGCGCGAGCCCCGAGCGCGTTCCGCTGGCCGCCTGAGCGCAGGAGTTTCGCCGAGCGCCGCGGCGCGTCCCTCCGTCCCGAAGGAGAAACCGGCGCGTCCGGGCGACTTCTCCTGCGGAAACGCGGGTGCGGCGGCGCGGGCGGGCCGGATTCTCCTGCGGAACGCGGGCTAGGCGGCGGCGGGGCGGGGGCTCATGGGGGACGGAGAATTGGGTTCGGTTTGGCCGGGTTCTCCTGTGGGACGGAGGATTGGGCGGCGTGTCGGGCGGGTTCTCCTGTGGGAGTCGAGCTGGCGGGGCTGGCGGGGCAGAGGTAGTGGGGCAGAGCCGGGCGGAGCGCGTGCGTCAGGCGGGCTCTGAACTCTCCCGCAGGTAGACCTCGACGGGGAGGCGCACGGAGCCCGCTGGGCGATCCGGGTCGGCCAGGCGCCGCACGAGCAGTTGGACCGCCGCGCGTCCGAGCAGTTCCATCGGCTGCTTCACCGTGGTGAGCCGCGGGGTGGAGAGGCGTCCGGCGTCGATGCCGTCGAAGCCGGTCACGATCAGGTCGCCTGGCACATCCACACCGCCGATCCGGGCGGCGTCGATCACGCCGAGAGCCATCTGGTCGTTGGCGCACACGACCGCACGCGGCAGCGTCCTTGTTGCGAGCAGTTCACGGCCCACCCTGCGGCCGCCGTCGCGGGTGAAGTCGCCCCTGTGCTCCGGCGTCTCCGGAACGGGGAGGCCGCGCTCGGCGAGAGCGGCGCGGAAACCGGCCCAGCGCTCTGCGTCGTCGGGGGAGTCCAGGCTTCCGGCGACGTATGCGAGGTCGCGCACGCCCAGATCGTCGACCAGGTGTCCGGCGAGGGCGCGCATCCCCTCGTCGTTGCTGACCGAGACGTGGTCGAGTTCGTCGCCGCCCCTGGCTCCCGCCATCACGACCACGGGGATGCGGCGGGCGAGCTGCGCGAGCTCGTCGTCGCTCGCACTCCCCGCCAGCACCACCAGGCCGTCGACGCGCCCGGCCATCTCCCGGACGGTCTCCGTCGACGTCGCCCCTCTGCCCACCCCGACGAGCAGGACGAAGCCGTTGCGCCAAGCCTCAAGCTCGCTGCCGCGCAGCACCTCGTCGAAGTACAGGTTCAACGGGCGCGTGTCCGCGGTTCCCCCGACGTCGCGGATGATCGTGGTGCGGCTGCCGGCCTCGTCCTGTGCGTTCAGTGGCACGTCGGAGATGTCGTCCATCGCGTCGAGGCCGGGGAAGAACAGTCCGAGCACGCCGGTCTTGCGGGCCGCGAGGCCGCGGGCGGCTCCGCTCGGCACGTAGCCGAGCGCATCCACCGACGCCTGCACACGCTCGCGCGTCGCCTCTTTGACGGTCTCCGGGCGGCTGAACACGCGGGAGACCGTCGCAATCGACACACCGGCGTGCGTCGCGACGTCGTAGACGGTCGGATTCCGGCCCATGTATGCGCTTCCTTCTTGCTTCGAGCACCCCCACTATACGCAGGCGCATCCGCACAGGCATCCGCGGACGCCGGGTTCGTGGGAGGCTGGCAGCATGGACGAAACGATCGAAGTAGTGGTGGTCCGCGTCTTCACGGACGACCGGGGCGCGAACGGCAACGAGCTGGGCATCGTGCGCAGCTCCACGGCGACGGCCGGGCGGGAGCAGGCGATCGCCTCGGCGCTCGGATTCAGCGAGACGGTGTTCCTCGACGCGCTCAGCGAAGACGGCGAACTCGGGCGCGTCGCGACCATCCGCATCTTCACCCCCGCGGCAGAGCTGCCGTTCGCAGGGCATCCCAGCGTCGGCACGGCGTGGTGGCTGGCGGAGCAGGGCACCCCGATCACGATGCTGCGTGAGAAGGCGGGCGTGGTCGATGTGACATACGGCTCGGAGGACGAGCCCACCTGGATCACGGCGGAGGCCGAATGGGCGCCGACGTTCCAGTGGCTGCCGCTCGAGTCTCCCGCCGACGTGGATGCGCTCGACCCGTACGCGTTCACCGAGGGCCAGCACTACGCATACGCCTGGATCGACGAGTCGGTCGCGCACCTGCGCTCCCGCATGTTCGCCCCGGCGATGGGCATCGTCGAGGATGAGGCGACGGGTGCCGCTGCGATCGCCCTGACCGCGCGACTCGGCCGCGACCTGCGGATCAGCCAGGGCGAGGGCTCCGAGCTGCTGACGTCCATCGAGGGCGACGAGCGCATCGGGGTCGGTGGCCGCACGGTGTACGACCGCACGATCAGCGCGACCCTGTGACGGCGGACGTGCGGATCGTCGAGCATCCCGTCGGCGAGCCTGGCGAAGGCCCGTACGGCGTCGCGGTCACCCGCGACGGCGGGGTGTGGTTCACCCTCGTGCACGGAGGACGCGTCGGCCGGTTGTCGCCGGACGGCACCGTGGCGTACCTGTCTCTCGGCGACGGCTCGCAGCCGTCGCTGCTCGCCGCCGCGACCGAGTCGACGGTGTGGGTGACGGACAGCACAGGCAACCGCCTCGTTCACCTCGGGCTGCGGGATGCGGTGATCGACCTGATCGGCGAGGTCGCCGTCCCGACGCCGGACGCACAGCCGTTCGGCGTCGTCGCGCTCGACGACGGCACCGCCTGGTTCACCGAGCTCGGCGCGGACGCGCTCGGCCGCATCGACATCCTCGGCAGGGTGGAGGAATACCCGGTCGGGCGCGCAGGTTCGTTCGTGTCCATGATCGCGACCACCGGCGACAGCCTCTGGTTCACCCTCAACGCGGCCGGACTCGTCGGACACGTGCGCGGAGGGGATGCGGCGATCGCGTTCACCGAGCTGCCGGGCGACCCGTCCGGCCCTGTCGGCATCGCTGTCGCAGCGGACGGCGGCGTGTGGGTGGCGCAGATCCTCGGCGACGCGCTCGCGCGCATCCACAGGGGCACGGTCTCCGAGGTGCCGCTGGTGTCAGGCGCGAAGCCGCACGCGGTCGCCGCCGACAGCGACGGCGGCGTCTGGGCGACCCTCTGGGGTGCGAACCAGCTCGCGCACGCGACCGCCGATGGCGACCTGACCTTGCACGACCTGCCGACGCCGGAGTCGGAGCCGCACGGCCTCGCTATCGCCGCCGACGGAACCGTCTGGGTCGCCCTCGAGTCTGGCGCCCTCGCCGAGGTCACGCCCGCCTGACCCCGCCCGCCTGACCCCGCCCGCCCGACCCGCCTGCCCGACCCGCCACAAACACGAGTGGTCCCGAATTGCCGTGCGCGCCGTTGGCGGCGCGGCAATTCGGGACCACTCGATGGATGCGCGGACTAGCCGGCGACGCCGACGAACTCCGCCGACTCGTCCGGGGTGGACGCGCCGTCTGCGAGGCTGGCGCGGAGGGCGGCGCCGAGCGTCGCATCCACGTTCGTCCAGTACTGGATGGCGCGCTCGCGGATCTCGGCGTTCTTCACGCCGCCGACCGCTCCGGTGATCGTCTCGAGGAAGCGCTCCTTGGCTGCGGCGTCGTAGACGTCGCGGTAGAGCGTTCCTGCCTGGCCGAAGTCGGAGTCCTCGGCGTGCAGGGTCGCCGCCGAGCGCACGAGGGCGCCGTCCGACTCCCACGAGCCCTCACCGGCGCGGGCGGCGTCAGCCACGGGTCCGCCCTTCGAGTTGGGAGCATAGACCGGGGCGGTGGCCGGCTTGAAGCCGTGACGGCCTGCGCCATCCTGCGAGTAGTTGTGAACCGGTGCGTTCGGCGCGTTGACCGGCAGCTCGTTGTAGTTGGTGCCGACACGGTATCGCTGGGCGTCCGGGTAGGAGAACACGCGCGCCATCAGCATCTTGTCCGGGCTGATGTCGATGCCGGGGACGGTGTTGGCCGGGGAGAACGCCGCCTGCTCGATCTGAGCGAAGAAGTTCTCCGGGTTCTTGTTCAGCGTGTGCACGCCGACCTCGATCAGCGGGTAGTCGCTGTGCGGCCACACCTTCGTGAGGTCGAACGGGTTGAAGCGGTACGTTTTCGCGTCCTCGTACGGCATGACCTGCACGGAGACCTTCCACGCGGGGAACTCGCCGCGCTCGATCGCCTCGTAGAGGTCGCGACGGTAGTAGTCGGCGTCGGCGCCTGCGATGGCCTCCGCCTCCGCGCCGTGCATCTCCTCGTTGCCCTGGGTGGCGTGGAAGTGGTACTTCACCCAGAACTTCTCTCCGGCCGCGTTGATCCACTGGTAGGTGTGCGAACCGTAGCCGGGCATGTGCCGCCACGAGCGCGGGATGCCGCGGTCGCCCATCAGGTAGGTGACCTGGTGTGCGGACTCCGGGGAGAGGGTCCAGAAGTCCCACTGCATGTCCGCGTCCCGCAGGCCGGAGCCCGGCAGGCGCTTCTGCGAGTGGATGAAGTCGGGGAACTTGATGCCGTCGCGGATGAAGAACACCGGGGTGTTGTTCCCGACGATGTCGTAGTTGCCCTCGGAGGTGTAGAACTTCACCGAGAAGCCGCGGACGTCGCGCCAGGTGTCAGGGGAGCCCTGCTCTCCCGCGACCGACGAGAACCGCTGCAGCGTCTCGGTGGTGGTGCCGGGCTGGAACACCGCGGCCTTCGTGTACTGCGAGACGTCGCCGGTCACGACGAACGTGCCGAAGGCGCCGCCGCCCTTGGCGTGGACGATCCGCTCCGGGATGCGCTCGCGGTTGAACTGCGCGAGCTTCTCCACCAGGTAGCGGTCGTGCAGTGCGGTGACGCCGTTCTCTCCTGCGGTCAGCGAGTGGGCGTCGCTGCCGACCGGGGTACCGGTCTGGGTGGTCGTGTAGTTCTCCGACATTCAGTCTCCTTCGTCACTCGACGCGCGACGGGGCTTTCGCCGCGCGCTCCTGGCAGGACGGGCACAGCCCCCAGAACGTCACCTCGGCCGTGTTCACCGAGAAGCCGGACGCGTCCGACGGGGTGATGCACGGCGCGTGGCCGACGACGCAGTCCACGTCCGCCACGGCGCCGCACGACGTGCAGACGACGTGATGGTGGTTGTCGCCGATGCGTCGCTCGTAGAGCGCGGGGGAGCCTGCCGGCTCGATGCGCCGCACGAGGCCTGCGCCGGTCAGATCGCCCAGGACGTTGTGCACGTTCTGGATCGAGGTGCCCGGCAGGGCGTCGATCACACTGCGGAAGACCGCGTCGGCGTTCGCGTGGGGATGCGTGGCAAGGGTCTCGAGCACCGCGATGCGGCCCGCCGTGACCCTGAGCCCTGCGGCGCGCAGTGCGCCATCGAGCTGTGCCGTGTCCATGGGGACGAGCCTAGCCTGTTTTGAATGATTCAAAAAATGCAGGCAATCAGTGCCGCACGTTGCGCGACTGCAGCCTGGTCTCCTCCAGGTCGAGCATCGACTCCGCCTCCTCCAGGATGCGGGAGGGGTATGCGCCGCGCGTGCGTTCCTCCAGCAGGCGGTCGCGCTCCGCGTTGACCACCGCCAGGCGCAGCGTGCGGTAGAGCTGGTGCGGCCTGCTGTCGGCCGGCACGTCGTTGAGCAGGATGCGCTCCCAGGCGGACTCGGCCCGCAGATACGACGACTGGCGCACCCGCTCGACCACCTCGGGGTCGACAGGGTCCGAGACGCCGGCCGCGCCCTCCGGGTCGTCGAGCACGGCGAGGCCGTCGTTGCTGAGGTCGTCGAGGAGGCGGGCGAGCTGCTGCCTGTCCGACCTGGTGTCGATGCCCTCGATCTTGAGCACGCGGATCAGCCAGGGCAGCGTTCCGCCCTGCACCACGAGGCTGACCACGGCGACCGTGAACGCGATCAGGATGAGCTGCGGACGGTACGGGATGCTGCCGTCGTCCGGCAGGGACTGGGCCGCCGCGAGCGTGACGACCCCGCGCATCCCCGACCAGCCGAGGACGACGCCGCCTCGCCAGTCGATGTCCTCGTGCCGGAGCTGTTCCAGGTCGGCGCGGCGCCGCGCATACCGGACCTCGAGCCGTTGCTTGCGGAACGCTTCGCGTCTGGTGCGAACCGGATGGTCTCGGAAGTAGCTGATCATCAGCCACTCCCGGAAGGTGGCGTTCTCCGCCAGCCGCGCGCGTTGTCGGAGGGCGAGCACGAGGGGACCGATGAGGACGAACCGGATGATGACGAGGGCGAGCGTGGCCAGCAGGCCGATTCCGACCGCATCCCAGACGCTGAGGATCTCCGGGTGCTCGACGTCGGCGACGAGCGTGCGGATCTCCAGGCCGATCAGGAGGAAGACGCCGTTCTCGAGCAGGAACTGGATGGTGCGCCAGTTGATGCGGTCGGTGATCCTTGCCTGCGCCGTGAAGTGCTTCGGCGCGGCGTGCCCGGTGTAGAGCCCCGCGATCACGACGGCAAGGACGCCGGAGCCGTGCGCCGCCTCTGTCGGCATGAACGCGGCGAACGGCACGGCGATCGACAGGGCCGTGTCGAGGACGGGGTCGTTCAGCTTCGAGCGGACCCAGACCGAGACGATGCCGGCCGCCAGTCCGATCCCGAGGGCGATCACAACGGCGTAGAAGAAGTCGAACACGCCCGCCCACGGCGTCGCCAGCGCTCCGACAGCGGCCGCGATGGCTGTGCGCAGCAGCACCAGGGCTGTCGCGTCGTTGACCAGGCCCTCGCCCTCCAGCACGGTCAGAAGGCGCGGAGGGAGGCCTAGCTTGCGGCCGATCGAGGTCGCGGCCACCGCATCCGGAGGGCTGATGATCGCGCCGAGAGCGACGGCCGCCGCGAGGTTGAGGTCCGGCAGGATCATGTACAGCAGGAAACCGGACGCGAACGCGGTGATGATCACGAGGATGACCGAGAGGCCGGCGATCGGCGCGAGGTTGCGGCGGAAATCGGTGAGCGGAACGCTGATGGCTGCCGCGTAGAGGATGGGCGGCAGGAGGCCGTCGAGGATGATCTCGTGCGGCACCTCGATCTCCGGGACGCCCGGAAGATAGGAGAGCCCCACCCCCACGAGCACCAGGATGATCGGGGCTGCGACGCCGAGCTTTCTCGAGAACGCGGCCACGGCGACGATCACTGAGATGGCGATCACCGCGTAAAAACCGAGTTCCATATATCCAATCCTAGAGGGCTACGTGCTGATGCGCGGTCGTGGGATGTCGCTCGGCGACGGCATCAGTGGGCGCGGAGTCCGTCCATCGCGATGGCGATCACGCGGTCGCGCTGCTCGTCGTCGTCGAACGCCACGCTGGCGATGCCCGAGATCATGCGGACCACATCCTGGATCTCCGCGTCCTCGCGCATCTCGCCGGCGGCCTTCGCCCTGTCGAGCAGGGGCTCGCCGGCGTCGTAGAGCGACGTGCGGCAGGTGAGGAGCACGGGGGAGTCTTTGTTGAGGCCGTCGACCAGGGCCTTCTTGGTGCCGATGTAGCTGACGAAGCGGCGCACCCAGGTCTCGAAACCGGCCCACGGTTCGAGGGACAGCGCTGCGTCGGCCGCCTTGACCACCGCATCCACTTCGTCGACATAGACCGCCTCGACGAGAGCGTCGCGGGTGGGGAAGTTGCGGTAGAGCGTGCCGATCCCCACTCCCGCGCGGCGGGCGATGTCCTCCAGGGATGCACTGGTGCCGTTGGTGGCGAACGCCTCCCGTGCCGCGCCGAGCAGCGCGTCGAAGTTGCGTCTCGCGTCTGCCCGCTGCGGGCGGGTCGAGACGGCGGTCGGGGCGGTGCTGGCCAATTTCTCCTCCGGAAGGGGTTGCAAAGTGGAGGCACCCTCCGCTACTGTATTGAAAGCGGAGGCAACCTCCGATCGGAGCCAGCCTCCATTCTAGCCGAATTCTGCATCGGCCACACCCCTCGAGAACGGAAGAACTCAATGTCTCGAACCCGCCCAGGCCTCACCTTCGCCGTCCTGGCGTTGAGCGCAGGCTCCTTCGCCACTCTGCAATCCCTCGTCGTCCCCGTCCTTCCCGTCATCCAGACCGACCTCGGCACCACGACAGCCGGTGTCACCTGGACCATGACCGCGTGGCTCATCTCCGCCGCCGTCGCCACGCCGCTGCTCGGCCGTGTCGGCGACATGGTCGGCAAGCGCCGCATCCTGGTGCTCGCCCTCCTTGCCGTCGCACTGGGCAGCGTCGTCGCCGCCGTCGCGCCGACCATCGGCGTCCTGATCGGCGCCCGCATCATCCAGGGACTCGGCGGAGCCATGTTCCCGCTCGCGTTCGGCATCATCCGCGACGAGTTCCCCGCGCACCGCCTGCCGTCCGCGATCGGCGCCATCGCATCCATCATCGCCATCGGCAGCGGACTCGGCACAGTCCTCGCCGGGCCGCTCGCCGACGTGCTCAGCTGGCGAGGACTGTTCCTCGTGCCCGCCGTGTTCACGGTCGCCGGAGCGGTGCTCGCGCTGCTCGTCATCCCCGAATCCCCGACGCGCGCCGTCGGCGGGGTCAACCCATGGTCGGCCGTGCTTCTCTCCGGCTGGCTCGTCGCCCTCCTGCTCCCGCTCAGCACGGGCGCGCAGTGGGGCTGGGGGTCGCCCGTCGTCGTCTGCCTGTTCGCGGCCGCGGCGCTGCTGCTCGCCGCCTGGATCGTCGTGGAACTGCGCTCCCGCACTCCGCTGGTCGACATGCGGCTGATGCGCGAGCCGGGCGTGTGGTCGATGAACGCGGCGGCGGTGTTCGTCGGAGCGTCGATGTTCGCTGTGTTCGCGTTCTTCCCTCGCTTCGTGCAGACGCCGGTCTCCACCGGGTACGGGCTGGGCGCATCGGTCGCCGAATCCGGGATGCTGATGCTCCCCATGCTCGTCACGATGGCCGTCACCGGGTTCCTCAGCGGACCGCTCGCCCGCTGGGTGAGCTTCCGCACCCAGATCGTGCTCGCCGCGGCGCTGATGGCGCTCGCCGCGATCTCGCTCGGGCTGCTGCACGGCACCCTCGCGGAGGTGGCCACCGCATCCGGAGTGTTCGGAATCGGCCTCGGCCTGGTCTACGCAGCCATCACCAGCGTGGTGGTGCAGAGCGTTCCAGCCACGCAGACCGGCGTGGCCAGCGGGATGAACGCCAACCTCCGCACGGTCGGCTCGGCGATCGGGGCGGCCGTGATGACGGCGCTCGTCACCGGTTCCACCGCTGCGGACGGGCTGCCGACCGAGGCGGGCTACAGCGAGGGCTTCGTGGTGGCCGGGCTACTGTCGGCCGGAGCGCTCGTGGTGACCGTGGCGGCGATGGTGCTGATGCGCGCTCCGCGCGCGGCGGCCGCGCCTGAGCCTGCGGCTGCGGCCGAGCCTGCGGTCGCGCCCGCGCCTGTGCCCGCGCCTGCGGCTGCGCTCGCCCTCGCGGCCGAGCCCGAGCCCGCCCCCGCCCCCGACCTCGCCCCCGTCGCCTGACCGACGCCATCGAGCCCGCAGTTTTTCAACTTTAGAACGCGTTTTGCGGTGAATAACTGCGGGCTCGATTGCGTCGGAGGCGCGGTGCGACACTGGATGCGGTGAGAGAAGGGGGCCAGGATGGGGATCTTCGGCCGCGGGCGTCGGTCGCGCAGGGCGCACATGCGCCCATTCGACGGCAGCGCGCTGGACTCCCCGAAGCCGACGACGCTCGCGCACGCCCTCGAAGAAGGACTGCTGATCGCGGACTACGCCGTGCGCATGGCGGTGCGCAACCGGATGATGACCGAACTGCTCACCACAGACAGCGCGTTCGACGCCGCCCACTTCGCCGAGGTCGCGGCTGCGGCCGTGCTGCGGCTGGCCGACGAGGCGGACGCGTCCGAGGCTCGCATCGTGCGCGAGCAGGCCTGGGCAGAAGTGCAGGACGGCCGCGCTGAGCACACCCACGACTACCGCACCGCCGACACCCTCAACCTCCGCCGGCGGGAGGCCCTCGCCAGGGCGACGGCGGCAGCCCTCCGTGAGCGCGCGACCGACGCCGACTATCTCGCCGGAATCGTCGAGGAGTCCCGGCTGGATGCGTGGCGGGAGCTGTCGGGCGTGGTGGAGGAGACCGTCCGCATCCAGTCGGTGGGAGGGGACGACCCTGGCAAGCCGCAACGACTGGATGCGCTCCGTCGCGACCTCGCGTCCCTCCGCCGCGCCCGCACTGTGCGCAAGCGGCGCCGGTGACACCCTGCCGGAGAATGGACGCATGACCTTCCACGCCTCCGACCGGCTCGTGCCGGTGACGGTGAACCGGATCGAGATCGAGGCTCACGTTCCGTTCGAGACGCTGCGGCGCACGTTCGAGGCGGAGGTGCCGCTGGTCGATGCAGCCCGGTTCGAGCAACTCGTGGCAGACGGTGCGGAGTGGAAGCGATTCGCGCAGGAGGCGGAGGGCGACGGCATCCACCGGTTCGTCGCGTTCTGGCGGCACTACCCGACGCCGATCATGCGGATCGGTGGGGCGGACATCCCGAGCGCGAGCTATCTGATCGGCGACTACGTGACTGCGTCCAGAGTGTTTCGGCACGATCCGGCAGCGATGCTCTACACGCCGACCAGGATCGAGCTGCACGCGGGCCGAAACGGGGGCACCATCCTCACCGTCGACCAGCCGAGCTCGCAGCTCGTCAGCCTCGGGAACAACAAGATCACCCAGGCGGGCTACGAACTCGACCGGATGCTCGGCGACCTGCTCGAAGAGCTCGGCTTGCCGCGTCCCGCCGCGCTGCGGCGGTAACGGCGCACGAGGCGCGCCACCGCGAGATACCAGTAACTGCGCCGAAACTGCGCGATTCAGCCGCAGTTACTGGTATCTCTCGCCGTTACCGCACCCCCGCATCCACCGGGTGCCCCTGCACCACCGGCACCAGCCGCTGCAACTGCGTCACGTGCTTCGGGCTCAGTTCGTCCAGGCTCGCGACCTCCAGCAGCTGCATTGTGCGCACGATCTGGTCGCGCAGGATCTCGATCGTGCGGTCGACGCCGGCGCGGCCTCCCGCCATCAGGCCGTAGAGGTACGCGCGCCCGATCAGCGTGAATTTCGCGCCGAGAGCGTACGCGGCCACGATGTCTGCGCCGTTCATGATGCCGGTGTCGATCGCGATCTCGGTGTCGGCGCCGACCTCGCGCACCACCTGGGGGAGCAGATGGAACGGGATGGGGGCGCGATCGAGCTGGCGTCCGCCGTGGTTGGAGAGGACGATGCCGTCGACGCCGAGGTCGACCAGGCGGCGGGAGTCCTCGACGTTCTGGACGCCCTTCACCACGATTTTGCCGGGGAACAGGTCGCGGATGATCGCCAGGTCGTCGAAGCTGATCGACGGGTCCATCGCCGCGTTGAGGAGATCGCCGACCGTGCCGCCTGTCGCGGAGAGCGACGCGAACTCGAGCTTCGGGGTGGTGAGGAAGTCGTACCACCACCACGGGCGAGGGATCGCGTTCACGATCGTGCCGAGGGTGAGCTGCGGCGGGATGGAGAAGCCGTTGCGCTTGTCGCGGAGCCTGGCTCCGGCGACGGGGGTGTCGACGGTGAAGAACAGGGTGTCGAAGCCGTTGGCCGCGGCGCGGCGGACCAGCTCGTATGAGATCTCGCGGTCGCGCATCACGTAGAGCTGGAACCAGTTGCGGCCGGCGGGGTTGGCGGCTTTCACATCCTCGATGGAGGTGGTCCCCAGCGTCGACAGCGTGAACGGGATGCCCGCCGCGGCCGCCGCCCCTGCCCCGGCCGTCTCGCCCTCCGTCTGCATCAGCCGCGTGAACCCGGTCGGCGCGATCCCGAACGGCAGCGCCGACGGACCGCCCCAGATCGAACACGAGGTGTCCACGGTGGACACGTCGCGGAGGATCGACGGGTGGAACTCGATGTCCTCGAACGCCTGCCTCGCGCGCGCCAGCGAGAGCTCGCCCTCTGCAGCGCCCTCGGTGTAGTCGAACGCGGCTTTCGGGGTGCGGCGCTTGGCGATCCTGCGCAGATCGTCGATGGTGAGCGCGCCCTGGAGTCTGCGCTTCTTGGCGTCGAGCTCCGGCTTCTTGAACTTCATGAGCTCGAGGAGCTCGGCGGGCTTGGGAACCTGGCGAGTGACCATACTGTGCTGCCTAACGCGTCTCGTGGTGGATGGTGGACGCCGCGGGGGAGGCGTCCCGGTAGTAACCGCTGATGTGGTCGTGGACGAGGGTCTGCGATCCCGCCGGGTCGCCGGCGCCGATCGCGGTGAGGATTCCTCGGTGCTCCTGCCGCAGCCGGTCCGCCATCGCCGGCCAGTCCGGGATGCGTTCCGCTCCGCCGATCACATAGCTCTCGATGGAGCTGCGCAGCCCGGCCATCATCGCCGCGACCACCGTGTTGCCTGAGGCTTCGGCCAGCGCGAGATGGAAGCGGGCGTCGAGCGCCAGGAACTCCTGCGGGGTGAGGCTCTGGACGTCCATCGCGTCGAGGAGCTGAGCCGCCTCTGCGAGGTCGACGTCGTCCGGCCGCTCGGCCAGGTCGACGGCAACGGAGGTCTCCAGCAGCAGACGGGTGCGCACCACGTCGGCGACGGGGAACCCGCTGGCCGCGACCTGCAGTCGCATGAGGGCCTGCATCCCGCCGACCGGCCTGGCGACGATGATCGCGCCGGAGCTCGGTCCTGACCCGGTCTGCGTGCGGACGAGCCCCATTGCTTCGAGAACGCGGATCGCCTCGCGAACACTCGACCGGGCGACGCCGAGGTCGGCCGCGAGCGCACGCTCGGGCGGGAGGTGGTCGCCGAGCCGCAGGTCGCCGTCGACGAGGCGGCCCTCGATCGACGCGAGCACGCCCTCCCAGGCGCGGGGTTCGGTCGTCATCTCACTCCCTCGTGTGGGTCTGCCATGTGGTCAGACCATGTGGTCAGTCCACAGTAACGTGCGCGCGCCACCCTGTCCAGGACGCGCGGCGAACGGATGGTCCCACGGTCTGATGCCCGTGGGACCGCCGCGCGATCCGCCGGCGCCACTGCCGCCCGTAGCGTCGAAGCATGAGCAACAGCCCGACCGCATCCACCCCGGCAGCCGACAGCACGCCACCGCCCCAGGAACCCACGAAGACCCGACGCAGGAGGAAGGGGTGGAAGGTCACCCTGCTGTCCCTCGGCGGGATTCTCGCCGTCGTGGTGGTCGGGCTGATCGGCACCACGACCGTCAACGCCATCGCCAGCGCCTCCGAGGCGAACGACATCGAACGGTACGGCCGCCTGGTCGACGTCGACGGCAAGAAGATGAACGTGGATGTGCAGGGCAGCGGCGACCAGACGGTCGTGCTCCTGCCCGGCTTCGGCACCGCATCCCCTGTGCTCGACTTCGCCCCGCTGGTCGCCGAGCTGAAGCCGCACTACCGCGTGGTCGTGGTCGAGCCGTTCGGCTACGGCCTGAGCGACGAGACCGACAAGGCGCGGACCAGCGCGAACATCGCCAGCGAGGTGCACGAGGCGCTGCAGCGGCTGTCGATCGACAGGTACGTGCTGATGGGGCACTCCATCGCCGGCATCTACGGCCTGGAGTACGTGAACAGCTACCGCGACGAAGTCACGGCGTTCGTCGGCATCGACAGCAGCGTGCCCACCCAGCCGGGGATGGACCAGGAGTTCCCGATCGACGCGCTGCGCACGGCGAAGTCCCTCGGCCTGATCAGAGTGCTCGCCGCGGCGCCGGGCGATCCGTACGACGGTCTCCCGTTCACCGACGACCAGAAGAGGCAGATGGGCATCCTGTCGCTGCGCAACGGCTTCACGGCGACATACGCGAACGAGATGGAGCACTTCGCCGCCAACTTCCGGGATGCGCAGAAGCTGTCGTTCCCCAAGGACCTGCCGCTCCTGCTGTTCGTCCAGGACGACAACACCGACGTGCCGGGCTGGCTGGCGCTGCACGAGGAGCAGGCGGCCGCCTCAGACCGGAGTGAGCTCGTGCGGCTGAAGGCAGGGCACTACCTCCACCACACGAAGTCTGCGGAGATCGCGGCGACGACCGAGGCGTTCCTGGCCGCGGGATAGCGCCGTTGGTGGCAGGATGCTTGCGATAGTGCATCGCACCGCCACGCATCCATCGCCGCAGATCCCATCGCAACCGGAGGCCACCGTGACCGACAGCATCCACCGGGTCGCCGTGCTCGTGCTCGACGGCGCGAAACCGCTCGACGTCGGCATCCCGGCGCAGGTGTTCTCGCACCGGCCGAGTATGCCGTACGAGGTGCGGGTCTGCGGCGCGGCGCCCGGGCTCGTCACCGGGGGCGACGGGCTGTCCTACCACGTGGCCGACGGGCTCGCCGCCCTCGACGATGCGGACACCGTGTTCGTGCCCGGCTACCGGGAGCCGGCGACCACCGAGCCGCCTGCTGCGGTGGTCGCCGCACTGCGGGCCGTCCACCAGCGCGGCGCGCGGCTCGCCGCCATCTCCACCGGGGCGTTCGCGCTCGCCGCAGCGGGACTGCTCGACGGGAAGAGGGCGACGACGCACTGGCACTACACCAGGGCGCTCGCCCGGCGGCATCCGCTGGTGCGGGTGGACGAGAACGTGCTGTTCGTCGACGAGGGCGACGTGCTGACCTCGGCGGGCGCCGCATCCGGGATCGATCTGTGCCTGCACCTGGTGCGCCGCGACCACGGCGTCGCGCTCTCCAACCGCGTCGCCAGGCGGCTGGTCGCGGCGCCGTACCGCAGCGGGGGACAGGCGCAGTACGTTCCGCGCAGCGTGCCGGAGCCGCTGGGCGACCTGTTCGCCGGAACGCGCGCGTGGGCGCTCGAGCACCTCGCGGAGCCGCTCACCCTGGAGCAGTTGGCGCGCAACGCGAACGTCTCAGCGAGGACGTTCTCGCGGCGCTTCGTCGAGGACACCGGCTACACGCCGATGCAGTGGGTGCTGCGTGCCCGCGTCGACCTGGCGCGCGAGCTGCTGGAACGCAGCGACCTCGGTGTCGAGCAGATCGCCGCCCGGGTGGGCCTGGGCAGCGGGGCGAACCTGCGGCTGCACTTCCAGCGCATCCTGGGCACGTCGCCGACCGAGTACCGGCACACGTTCTCGGCCTGACACCGGCCACCTGGATGCGGGTGGATGCGGGTGGATGCGGAGGGAGCGCGTGGCGCGATCCTTGCGACCGCTGGCATTCAACGCGGCGAGATCCTTGCGCACCGTGTCGTGCACGCCACTGTTCCGCGCGCCGCGGCGCTCGCAGCATGGGATGCGGAACGAAAGGAATCCCACTCCCATGACCCGCATCGCCATCAACGGTTTCGGCCGCATCGGACGCAACACGCTCCGCGCTCTCCTGGAGCGGGGAAGCGACCTCGAAGTCGTCGCCGTCAACGACCTCACCGCCCCGGAGACGCTCGCCCACCTGCTGAAGTACGACAGCACCCTCGGACGTCTCGGCCGCGCGGTCGAGGTGGACGGGACCGACCTCGTGGTCGACGGCCGCCGCATCCGGGTGCTGGCGGAGCGCGAGCCGGCCGACCTGCCATGGGCGGAGCTCGGGGTGGACATCGTGCTCGAATCAACCGGCCGCTTCACCTCGGCGGACGCCGCCCGAGCGCACCTCCGCGCCGGTGCGAAGCGCGTCCTGGTCAGCGCCCCCTCCGACGGCGCGGACGTCACCCTGGCGTACGGCGTGAACACCGACGCGTACGACCCGGAGACCCACCTCATCGTCTCGAACGCCTCGTGCACGACCAACGCCCTCGCGCCTCTGGCCTCGGTGCTGGACGACCTGGCCGGGATCGAGCACGGCTTCATGACCACGGTGCACGCGTACACCCAGGAGCAGAACCTGCAGGACGGTCCGCACCGCGACCTCCGCCGAGCACGCGCCGCCGGCGTCAACATCGTGCCGACCACCACCGGCGCAGCCAAGGCGATCGGCCTGGTGCTTCCGAACCTCGACGGCAAGCTCTCCGGCGACTCCATCCGCGTGCCGGTGCCTGTCGGCTCGATCGTCGAGCTGAACACGACGGTGTCGCGCGAGGTCACGCTCGACGAGGTGCTCTCCGCATACCGGGACGCGGCGGCTGGTCCGCTGAACGGCGTGCTGGAGTACGCGGACGAGCCGCTGGTGTCCTCCGACATCGCCGGCCAGCCCGCATCCTCGATCTTCGACGCCGCACTGACCAGGGTGAGCGGGAAGCACGTCAAGGTCGTGGCCTGGTACGACAACGAGTGGGGCTTCTCGAACCGCGTCGTCGACACGCTGGAGCTGCTCGCATCCTGAGGTCGGGCAGCGCCCACACCGTCCGCGCGCGAAGGAGGACCGCAGCCGGCGTCCGATACGACGCGGGATGCGGCCCTCCTTCGTGATGGCAGTTCCGCTGCGGTGGGCAGTCACTCCGCTCCGCCGAGCGCCGCGACCTCACGCACGGCCGCAGCGACCGCCGCGTGATCCTTCCGCAGGATCGCGCCGTGGTTGCTCGGCACCTTCGCGCTGATCGCGATGTGCGGGTTGCGCGCGACCACAGCGTCGAGTCCGGCGCGGATGACCTCCTGCTCGTCGCCGCGACTGCCGAGCGAGGTTCCGGAGGCCACGACGTGCCTGGTCGGCACCACGATGCCGTCCAGCACAGGGCCGAGCTCGCTCGTGCTGCCGAGCCTGCCGAGCTCGATGTTGCTCTCCGCCTGCTGAGCTGCGCTCATCCGCGGCGTGAGCCCGGTGGGACGCAGCAGCGGAGTGAACCAGCCCATTCGGCGGAACAGCGTGCGGATGCGGTCCTCCATAGCGGCGTCCAGCCAGTCGTACGGCTGGGCGCCGTCGACCAGCACGGCCCCGATCGTGCGGGCCGGGTTGCGGTTGGCCCAGTGCGCAGCGACGTACGCACCGTACGACCAGCCGACCACGAGCGCACGGTCGACGCCGCGTGCAGCGAGCACCGCATCCACATCCCGTACGGCGGCCTCGAAGGAGTAGTCGGCGGAGGTGCCGGATTTCCTGCCGCGCGCCCGCTCGTCGTAGGTGATGTGCCGCCAGGCCGGTCCGAGGTCGGCGATCACCCTGCGCCAGTATCCCTGGGTGGCGAACTGGCCGTTGAGGTAGACGACGGGGGTTCCGGAGCCGCCGGTGTCGGTGACCGCGAGGGCTGTGTCGTCGACCGGCACCATGCCGGTCCAGGGCGCGCTGGTCGAGGTGGCGCTGCTCTTCGTCATGATCTTCTCCTGGTTCTGCTGGGCGGTGGTGGGCTTCGTCGGTGAGGTGCGCGCCGGTCAGACGGTGTGCGCGTCGATGTCGCCGGATGCGGTGGTCGCGCGGATCTGCAGCACGGGAGCGCCGCCGCTGTTCGCGATGGTGTTGCTGATGCGGCCGAACGGCGTCCCCGCGTCGAGTCCGGCCGTGACGCCGGAGGGAACGCCGACCGACACGTTGCCGAGCTGCGTGCTGACGACCACGTCGCCTCGGTGGGCCTCCGCGATCCGCACGTCGCCCCTGGCGGTGGTGATCTCGCCTGGGCCCGTGAGGCGGCCGATGACGACATCGCCGTCGAGAGCGCTGATGCGGACGGCCGTCGCCTCGTCGAGCTTGATCGGGCCGAACGATCCGTCGACGGCCACGTCGCCGAGGCTGCCGGCTCCGCGCAGCTCCGCGCTGCCGTTCGCCCGGATGTTCGACCCGGCCGGAAGCTGCACCGTCACCTCGACGGAGCCGCTGGGGCCGAAGGCCGCGTGCCTCTCCGGCGTCGCGACGCGGAGGACGCCGTCGGCGAAATCGATCGTGGTGCGGTCGGCGGCTGCGACGTCGCGGGCCGTGGATGCGTCGACGGGGTTGACCTCGATGCGGGTGTCCGCACGGTCGGCTGCGATGAACCGCAGGTGGCCGGCAGGGACGTCGATGACGGTGGTGACGGGGGTCGGGGTGTCGAAGGTCTGCATTGTGCTCAACTCCTGTGCTCGTTGGTGCCGGTGAATGTTTCTGATAGTGGAAACGCTACGTTGCGTTCAGTGATTTGGGAACAACAAGATTGCGTTATAAGAGTAAAAACGCAGACCAAAAGCTATAAATCGTTGCACTGATCCAGAATCTAACGCAATTGCGCGAGGTGGATGCGTTGCACTGACGTGTCGCTGAACGCTACGCTCGTCCCATCGCGAGAGAGAGAGGCGACCCGATGCCAGCAGGCAGGCTCACCCGGCAGGAACGCCATCAGATCGCGCTCGGCCTCGCCGACGACCTCGCATACGCCGAGATCGCCCGCCGCCTCGACCGCCCGACGTCGACGGTCACCCGCGAGGTCATGCGCAACGGCGGGCCAGGCGGATACCGCGCCGACCTCGCCCAGAGGGCGACGGAGCAGCGCGCGCACCAGCGTCGCGCGACGGCGCCAGGCGCGCGACGCGACGAACGGTCGGACGGGCGCGACGCACCGGCCGTGCGCGAGTACGAGGAGACGTTCACCACGCTCTTCATGCAGTCTGGACTGCCGCGCGTGGCGGCCGGCATCCTCACCAGTCTGTACACGACGGACGCCGGAAGCCTCACCGCGGCCGAGCTGGTCAGACGGCTCGAGGTGAGCCCCGCATCCATCTCGAAGGCCATCGCGCTGCTGGAGAGCCAAGGATTGGTCATCCGGGAGCGTGGCGACGGACGCAGGGAGCGCTACATCGCCGACGCCGACGTCTGGTACCAGTCGATGATCGCCGCCGCCAGATCGAACGCTCAGATCGCCGCGACGGCGCGCGACGGCGTGCGCCTGCTCGGCCCGGACAGCCCGGCCGGGGTGCGCCTCGAGAACATGGCTCGCTTCATGGACTTCGTCGGCGAGAGCATCGCCCGCGCAGCCGAGCAGGCTCGTGGGCTGCTCGGCACGGGACGAGAGGTGGATGCGCCGCGGGAGCGGTGACGGGCGGCGCTAGCGGAAGACCCCTGCGGGCGACGGCGCGGGTCGCTCCGGGTTCTCGTCAGGCGAAGAGCGCCCGGAATCGTTCGATGTCGGATGCGGTCAGCCCGAGGCCGTCCTTCGCGTACCGCTCGATCGTGCCGAACTGTTCGTCGAGTTGGTCGAAGGCGGCGTGCAGGTAGTTCTCGCGGACCCCGAGCACCGGCAGGAGAACGTCTCTGTCGACACCGGCAGCCTCTGCTCGCTGGAGCACCGGTTCGAGCGCTGGCAGCAGGTCGGTGTTGGTCTGCAGGTAGTCCTCGTAGACGGCCGTCTCGTCCACTCCGAGCAGCGTGAGGATGGACGCCGCTGCCCACCCCGTGCGGTCCTTGCCGGTGGTGCAGTGGAAGAGGGCGGTTCCCTCCCGGCTCTCGTCGAGGATGCCCAGGAACAGCGCGCGATACGACGCGAGCGCGGACGGCAGCCGGACGATGTCGCGATACGTCTCCTCGAACAGCCGCTCAGCCTTGCCGTCGCCGAGCGTCGCGGCGAACGCCTGCGGGTCTGCGGAGAGGTCGCCCAAGCGTGCAGCGACGCTCAGTGAGCTGTCGGCGAGCACATCCAGTTCGACGCTGCGCGTCCCCTCCGGCAGCCGGTCGGGAGAGGCGGCGACTTCGTCGACGGTGCGCAGGTCGTACACCGTCTCGATGCCGAGCCCGGCGAACTGCGGGATGTCGGCGTCGCTCAGCGAGGAGAGGGTGGCGGAGCGATAGACGACGCCTCGCCGGAGCTGACCGCTCGCGGCGGGAAGCCCCCCGAGGTCGCGCAGGTTCGGTGCGGTCGGGATCGAGACCTTCCTGCCGTACTGGTCGCTCATTCGTCGCCTCTCTCGAACATCGTGGATGCGGGTGCGGGTGCGTTTCCGACGATCATGGCAGGTACGGCGCGTCGCGACACGGGCCGGATGTCGGTGGTTCCGCATAAAATCGAGGTATCGCCAAAAAAGTTTGAAAACACTACATGTAGTGGAATGACAATCGTGTCATTCGGGTTATATAGTGGGTGAACACCGCAAGACGCGGAGCACAACGAGACTTCTAGGGGAGGCCATCATGGACTACGAAAGCGACAGTGTTGGCGGCTACTCGGTTCCCGTCGACCCCATGGACCTGCTGCAGTGCGATAGCTGCCAGTAGGCAGTAGCACCAGCACGAGAACCCCGGTGGCTTCGGCCGCCGGGGTTCTTCTTTGCCTCCGCTCGCTCCCGTCCGCCGCAATCGAGCACAGGGTTTTTCACCCTATTGCGCGCTCTAAAGGTGAGAAACCCTGGGCTCGAGCGCTCGGGCGCATCCGTAGAATGGGCGGGTGGCAGTGAACCCAGAGTTGCAGGGGCGGACGTTCGCCCCGACCAGTCCTTATCTCGTCGGGCGGGAGAAGATCCGCGAATTCGCGCGGGCCGTCCTCGCCACCAACCCGATCAGCTTCGACGTCGAGGCTGCGCAGGCGGCCGGACACGCCGACCTGGTGGCGCCGCCGACGTTCCCGGTGGTCGTTCAGGAGCAGACACTCGCACAACTGCTGGCCGAACCGGATGCGGGCATCGACTTCACCCGCGTGGTGCACGGCGACCAGCGGTTCAGCTACACGCGTCCCGTCGTCGCGGGCGACGAGCTCACCGCGACCCTCACCGTCACCAGCGTCAAGTCTCTCGGCGCGCACGCGATGGTCACGGCGGAGTCCGTCATCGTCGGCGCGGACGGCGAGCATGTCGTCACCGCCGTGTCCACCCTGGTCGTTCGAGGAGACGAGTGATGCCCGAGTTCGACACCCTCGCCGTCGGTGACGTCGTCGCCGAGCAGGGCTACCACCTCACGCGCGACACCCTCGTGCGCTACGCCGGAGCATCCGGCGACTTCAACCCCATCCACTACCGCGACGACATCGCGACGGCTGTCGGCCTCCCCGGCGTCATCGCCCACGGGATGCTCACGATGGGTCTCGCCGTGCAGCCGGTCGTCGACTGGGCAGGCGACCCCGCACGCGTCGCCGACTACCAGGTGCGCTTCACCCGCCCGGTGGTCGTCGACCCGGCAGAGGGTGCGGACGTGTCCGTCGTCGCCAAGGTCGGCCAGGTGGATGCGGACGCTCGTGCCGCCCGCATCGACCTCACGGTGACTTTCGCCGACGCGACGGTGCTCGGCAAGGCGCAGGTCCGCGTCACGTTCGCCTGATGGCCGACGACACCCCGCAGAACCCAGCCCCGGCGGCCGCTTCCAACCCGGCGCACACGCCAGCGCCGCAGACCTCGCAAACGCCAGCGCTGCAGACTTCGCACACGCCTGCGCTGTCGACGCTGACCACGATGCAGGTCGGCGGTGTGCCAGAGCGCCTGCTCGAACCGTTCACGCGCGACGACCTGGTCGCGGCCGCACGCGGCGTGTGGGACGAGGGAGGCGAGTGGGCGCTCCTCGGCGGGGGCTCGAACACCGTCGCGAGCGACGACGGGTTCGATGGCACGATCATCCATGTGGTCACGCGCGGCATCGAACGCCTCGACGCGCCGGCCGGACGCATCCGGTTGCGGGTGCAGGCGGGCGAGCCGTGGGATGCGCTCGTCGCCCACACCGTGCGCAACGGCTGGTCCGGCATCGAGGCGCTGTCGGGCATCCCCGGATCGACCGGCGCTGCACCGGTGCAGAACATCGGTGCGTACGGGCAAGAGCTGGAGTCGGCGCTGCTCGGCATCGAGTTCCTCGACGCCGGAGCGGGGGAGCTGCGCAGCATGTCGCGCGCCGACCTGCGCCTCGGCTACCGCACCTCCGTGCTCAAGCAGGGGATGCGGGGTGTCGTGCTGTCCGTCGACCTCGAGCTCGTGGACGGCAACCAGCCTGGCGGCCTCGGAGCGCCGCTCAGCGCACCCATCGCGTACGCGCAGCTCGCCGACACGCTGGGCGTCGCGCTCGGCTCCCGGGTGCCTGTCGCCGAACTGCGTCGCGCGGTCATCGGTCTGCGCGCGTCGAAGGGGATGGTGCTCGACCCCGACGACCAGGACTCCGTGAGCGCCGGCTCGTTCTTCACCAACCCGATCGTCTCCGAGAACTTCGCCCGCTCGCTTCCCGCCACGGCGCCGCGGTGGTCGGTGACTCCACCGGAACCCGATCGTGTGCTCGGCCTGGAGGCCGGTGGCGTGTGGCCGGGCGACATCCCGAGCCTGGCGGGGGGCCCGTACTCGGTGAAGCTCAGCGCCGCCTGGCTGATCGAGCAGTCCGGCATCCGCCGCGGCTTCTCCCTGCCGGGTTCCGGCGCGGCGATCTCGGACAAGCACACGCTCGCGATCACGAACCGCGGAGGGGCGACCGCGGCCGACGTCACGCAGCTCGCCTCGTACGTTCAGGCCCGCGTGCAGTCCGAGTTCGGCGTCATCCTCCACCCGGAACCCGTGCTGCTCGGCATCACTCTCTGACCCGTTTCGGCAGGAGATTCTGCGCGACACGCCTGCGCCGTCTCCGTACGAACGGAGAACAGCCGCGAATCTGGCGAAATCTCCTGCCGAACGCGCCGCCCG
>NZ_BAAGWT010000009.1:0-471799 GCF_054780215.1 Leifsonia lichenia | reverse complement strand
GAACTCCCACGGGTCCGGCCCGTTGAACGTCGTCGCATCCCAGTCGTGCTCGGCCGCGACCAGCAACGCCAGGAACCCACCCAGCGAATGCCCCACCGTCGACACCGACGACCCCGGAAACGAATCACTGACCCGATCGGCGAAGAACTGCGCATCAAGCACCTGCGACATCGGACCCTGCGCACCCCCGACAATCGTCTCGACATCCGCCAAAATATCCGCCCGATGATCCGGATTCGTCCCCGCAAACGCCACAACAATCTGCGACATATCCGGCACACCATCCACCACCGGCACAACCGCCATCGCCTGGAACCCGTTCGCAGGGTGATCCTCGGTATCGATCACGCGGTATTTCTGCGTGTGATCGCCGCTACCGACGCCGAACTCTTCGCCCACAGCCAGCGGAGGGTCCCGAATCAAACGATCCACTCGGTATGCCTCGTTCGCAAGGTCCATGTACTGCTCGGCGGTCGTCACTCGATCACCTCCGACGTTCCATCGCTATAGACCACCGTCAAAGGAAGGTGCGGAGCAGGTGTCGGCGCATCCGGCGGCGTACCGGTGCCGCCCACGAACGCCGGACCGAGGTCAGGGCTGATGATCACGTAGTACTCCCTGCCCTCGATTGTTGCGATCGCGTTCACGCTCCACGACGCACCGAGTCCCCCGCGGCTGCCGTCCTGGGTGAATCGGACCTTTTCGACGTTCGGTTGCCATTGGTCGCGGAAGTAGAGCGCGGACGCTCGCTGCTGGTCCCGAACGGGAGGGTCTGGTGTCATGAGGCGATCTCCAATCAACGAACAAGCCGACAGACCTGCAACCAGAACGACGCCCAGCAGTGCAGCGCTCACCACTCGAACCACACGCACATACGCAGAGTCGTCAATCGAGCGGGTCGTCCCGAACGACCGACCCGAGATGACCACGCGTCGTTGAGCGCTCGTCACTCGATCACCTCCGACGTTCCATCGCTATAGACCACCGTCAAAGCAAGGTGCACGGGAGGCGTCGGCGCTTTAGGCGGCCTGCCCGTGCCGCCCACGAACGACGGACCGAGGTCGGGGCTGATAATCACGTAGTACTCACTGCCCTCGACCGTTGCGATCGCGTTCGCCCTCCACGATGCACCGAGCCCCGGTCGGCCGCCCTCCTGAGTGAACCGGACCTTTTCGACGTTCGGTTGGTACTCGTCGCGGAAGTAGAGCGCGGACGCACGCTGCTGGTCCCGAACGGGAGGGTCTGGTGTCATCAGGCGATCTCCAATCAACGAACAAGCCGACAGACCTGCAACCAGAACGACGCCCACCAGGGCAGCGCCCACCACGCGTCCAGCTACTCGCACATCTCCCCTGCTCCCGCCACGCCCGCCGACGAACCCGAACCCACGGCATGACGAACTGATCCCCTCACCAGAAGGCGCACCGTTATATCAAACATGACACTATCAGATACGGTGTCCCGGCCCCCGAGCGCGATGCTGCTCCCGCCACGGATCAGCTCGGGGCCGACGCGCGGGTATCGCCCACGACACGTCCCCCGCGGCCGCGGCCGACTCCCGCGGCTACCGCCATCCCCACTACGCCGCCGAAGACAACGGGAGACCGGCGTGCTCGGCGGCCTTCACGACGAAAGCACGGAGGAAGCTCCGGCCGGGTTCTGGGGACACGCGAGTGCGCTCTTCGTTGGGATCTGCGTGACCGGCAAGCACCGCGGGCCCACGTTGCCATCCGGGACCGACCGCCCACGACCCGGCTAACCGACCCCACTGAGCACTACGCCTGGCGAGCGCTCCCCCGCTGCTCGCCCAGCCCGACCGCGGGAAGCAGCACCCCGTCGATCAGCGAGATGAGGAACTCCCTGTCCACCGGCTTGTGCAGGATGAGCGTGCGGTATGACGCCATCGACGGCGTCACGAGCGAGAGCGTCTCGACATCGCAGTCCGCCGCGATCTCGCCACGCTCGATCGCCCTGCGCATGAAGAACCGGTTGACGGATGCACGGGGCTCGACGATCGCGGCGTTCACCGCCTCCGCGAGGTCGGGGTCCTGCGCGAGCATCGAGATGAGCCCTGCCATCACCCGCAGCTTCTTCTCCGCGTCTTCGAGGCTGTGCGGTTTGATCATCGCGACCATGTCGCCGCGCAGCGTGCCGGTGTCCGGAAGGGTCTCCGGGTCGATGTCGACCTTCTTCATGCAGGCGACGGCCTCGATGACCAGCTCGGCCTTCGACCCCCAACGACGGTAGACCGTGGCCTTCCCCGCTTTGGCCCTGGCGGCGACCATGTCCATGGTCATCCGCTCGTACCCCGTCTCCGCCAGCACGTCGAGGGCGGCGGCCATGATCTCCGGGTCGCGGGTGTGGTCGCGTTTGCGACCCAGTTTCGCGGGCGCCGACCGCGTTTCGTCAACGGTGTCGAGCTGCGTCATTGCGGCTCCCTTCGTGTTGTGGCTGTGCATCCAGACCATTGTAAGGTTAATTTTAGAACTCGGGAGATCCGGAACTCGTTAGTTTCGTATATGCTGACCTCCATGTCGCAGAATCCCCCTCCCGTTTCGACCCGCCGCTGGTGGACGCTCGTCACCGTCGCCCTCGCGCAGCTCATGGTCGTCCTCGACTCCACCGTCGTGAACATCGCCCTCCCGTCGGCACAGGCCGACCTCGGCTTCAGCAACGCCGACCGCCAGTGGATCGTCACCGCGTACTCCCTCGCCTTCGGCAGCCTCCTGCTTTTCGGCGGCAGGCTCTCCGACCTCATCGGCCGCAAACGCGCCTTCATCATCGGCCTCATCGGCTTCGCCGGAGCGTCCGCTCTCGGCGGCGCGGCGGGCACCTTCGGGATGCTCGTGGGAGCCAGGGCCCTGCAGGGCGCGTTCGGCGCCCTCCTCGCCCCGACCGCCCTCGCCGTGCTGACCACGACGTTCACGATCCCCAAGGAGCGAGCGCGCGCCTTCGGCATCTTCGGCGCCATCGCGGGAGCCGGCGGAGCGGTCGGCCTGCTGCTCGGCGGGTTCCTCACCGAGCAGCTCGACTGGCGCTGGAACCTCTACATCAACGTCGTCATCGCGATCGTCGCCGTGATCGGCGCCAGCATCTTCGTCAGCAGCGTCGCCCGCTCCGGCCCGCGGCCGAAGCTCGACGTCCCTGGCACGATCCTCGTCTCCGGCGCGCTGTTCAGCCTCGTCTACGGATTCTCCAACGCGGAGACGGACGGCTGGGACTCGCCGCAGAGCTGGGGCCTGCTGGCCGCGTCGGCCGTGCTGCTGGTCGCGTTCGTGCTCTGGCAGCGCAGGGCGGCGCATCCCCTGCTCCCGCTGTCGATCGTGCTCGACCGCAACCGCGGGGCGTCGTACTCGTCGATCCTGATCGCGGGAGCGGGGATGTTCGGCATCTTCCTCTTCGTCACCTACTACCTGCAGACCACGCTCAAATTCACCCCGATCCAGACCGGGCTCGGCTTCCTGCCGATGATCGTGATGCTGGTGATCGCCGCCCAGCTCTCGACCAACATCTTCGTGCCCAGGTTCGGGCCGAAGGTGATGGTGCCGATCGGCATGAGCATCGCCGCGATCGGGATGGTCTATCTGACCCACCTCGGCGTGACGGCGAACTACGCGAGCGACGTGCTGCCCGCGTTGATGATCCTCGGAACCGGCATGGGCTCGATCATGCCGGCGGCCATCCAGACGGCGACGCTCGGCGTGGACAGGCACTTCGCCGGTGTGGCGTCCGCGATGGTGAACACGAGCCAGCAGGTCGGCGGCTCGATCGGCACAGCTCTGCTCAACACGCTCGCAGCGACGGCGGCCACGAACTACGTTGCATCCCACCTGCCGCCGACCGCGTCCGTCGCCGCAGAGGCCGCGGTGCACAGCTACGCCACCGCGTACTGGTGGGGCGCCGGGTTCTTCGTCTTCGGAGCGATCCTCTCCGGCCTGCTCTACCGCCGCCGCAGCAATGGTGCGTCGCTCGGAAACCCGGGCGGCTCCGTCGCCGCGGATGCGCAGGAGCCGAACGAACCGGTCATCGCACACTGAGCCCATCCGGCCCAGCGGTCGTCGCCCGCCTCACGGCCGCGACGGCCGCTGGGTCGATAGGCCTCTACTCCAGGATGTCGGCAGAGCGCTGCGCGAACGCGGACTCGTAGAGGCACACGCTCGCTGCGGTGGCCAGGTTCATCGACTCGGCGCGACCGTAGATCGGCACGGTCACGACGCGGTCGACCAGGTGCAACTGGTCGTCGTCCAGGCCGCGCGCCTCGTTCCCGAACACCCACGCGGTCGGCTCGGCGAGCTGCCCGTCCGTGCGCGCCGCGAGGAGGTCTTCGCCCTTGATGTCGGCGGCAAGCACCTGCAGGCCGGCGCTGTGGGCGCGCTGCACAACGTCGTCCAGGCTGGCGCCGACGGCGACAGGGACGTGGAAGAGGGAGCCCGTGGTCGAGCGGACCACCTTCGGGTTGTAGAGGTCGACGGTGCGCCCGGTGAGCACGACCGCGTCCGCTCCCGCGGAGTCGGCCGCGCGGATGATCGTGCCGGCGTTGCCAGGATCGCGCACCTCCTCGAGGATCGCGACCAGCCTGGGCCCGTCGGCGAAGATGTCCTTTACCGAGGTGGGGAACTGGCGGCACACGGCGACGAAGCCCTGCGGCGTGACCGTGTCGGCCATCGCATCCAGCACCTGCTCGGTGACGAACTCGACATCGACGCCGGCGTCGACGGCCGTCTGGGCGATGTCGCTGTACCGTTCGAGCGCTGTCGGCGTCGCGTACAGCTCGACCACGAGCTCCGGGCGGAACGACAGCGCCTCGGCCACCGCCTGTGGTCCTTCGAGGAGGAACAGGCCTGTCTCGGCCCTGGCGGCGCGCTTCGCGAGTTTGGCAACGGCCCGAACGCGCGGTGAGCGCGGGTTGTCAAGCATGTCCCCAGCTTAGGGCCCGTCCCCGCATCATCGAGCCCGAAGTCGTTCGGGTGACACGATCGCGCTGAAAACGCGAGAACCCGGTCGACGCGGAGGTCGACCGGGTTCTGACGGTGGTGTGTGCGGGTTACGCAGCAGCCTTCGGCGCCGAGGTGTCGGCGGGGAGGGCCTTCTTGGCGGTCTGCACCAGAGCCGCGAAGGTGGCGGGCTCGTTGACGGCCAGCTCGGCGAGGATGCGGCGGTCGACCTCGACGCCCGCGAGACCCAGACCCTGGATCAGACGGTTGTAGGTGAGACCGTTGGCACGGCTCGCGGCGTTGATGCGCTGGATCCACAGACGACGGAAGTCGCCCTTGCGCGCACGGCGGTCACGGTAGCTGTAGACCAGCGAGTGAGTGACCTGCTCCTTGGCCTTGCGGTAGAGGCGCGAACGCTGTCCGCGGTAGCCCTCGGCACGCTCGAGGATGACCCGACGCTTCTTGTGAGCGTTGACCGCCCTTTTTACTCTTGCCATGTCTTCTTTACTTCCTTAAAAGTCGGGTGGGGTTACTTGCCGAGCATCCGGCGGACGACCTTGGCATCCACCTCGGGAACGACCTGCTCCTGGTTGAGGCGACGCTTGCGGTCGCTGGACTTGACCTCCAGGTTGTGGCGCATCCCGGCCTGCTGCTTCATGACCTTGCCGCTGCCGGTGATCTTGAAGCGCTTCTTGGCCCCGGAGTGGGTCTTCTGCTTGGGCATTATTTCTCCTCGTTCGTCGCCTCGGCGGGCGAACTCTCTTCGGACTGAGCAGAGTCGTCTGCGTCAGCAACCGCCTCGGTGTCGCGGCCCTGGGCCCGCGCCTTCGTGGCGGCACGTTGTGCGTTGGCCTCGGCCTTGGCCTCTGACTTGTTCTTCAGAGGGCCGATGACCATGACCATGTTTCGACCGTCGATGGTCGGGTTGGATTCCACCGAGCCGAACTCGGCGACATCTTCTGCGAAACGCTGGAGGAGGCGGACGCCCTGGTCGGGACGCGACTGCTCGCGACCCCGGAAGAGGATCATCGCCTTCACCTTGTCGCCGGCCTTCAGGAAGCCTTCGGCGCGCTTGCGCTTCGTCTCGTAGTCGTGCTTGTCGATCTTGAGGCGGAACCGCACCTCTTTGAGGATGGTGTTCGCCTGGTTGCGCCTGGCCTCCTTGGCCTTCTGCGCAGCCTCGTACTTGAACTTGCCGTAGTCCATGATCTTCGCGACAGGCGGCTTGGAGTTGGGAGCAACCTCAACCAGATCCAGGTCTGCTTCCTGCGCGAGTCGGAGGGCGACCTCGATTTTGACGACGCCGACCTGCTCACCGCTGGGGCCGACAAGTCGAACTTCGGGGACGCGGATACGGTCATTGGTACGGGGATCGCTGATGCTTTTCTCCTCTGATCAAGCGATACTTCGCGGCCGCGATCTCGTCGGGTGACGACACCGGCGAAAGAGGATTTTCCACGCACCAACGCATTCCTGCGATTTCTCGCAGGCCTGGTACAGCACCCTGTCTACCCCCGCGCTTGCGCGCGTTGGCGGAGTGCAACAACCCGGTAACCTAGTGAAGCGGTCAAGCGCGGGTGGGAGGAATCTCCACTTTCGTACCGAGACAGAAGTCCCGGAGCCCGAACGATTCTAACAGAGGAAAGCAGTGAGCGACACATCCCACGTCTTCGATGATTCCGACGACGTCAGCGCGGCCACCCGCGACATCTCCGAAGTCCCCGCCGTCGAGGTCATCACGACCACCGCGGTGCACCTGATGAGCGCCGCTGCGGTCAAGTGCGGACTCGCCGACGACCCGGATGCGCAGACCGACCTCGACGAGGCCCGCAAGCTCATCGACGCCCTCGCCGGCCTGGTCACCGCGAGCGCAGCGCACCTCGGCGACCAGCACGCCCGCAGCCTCCGCGACGGTCTGCGCTCCCTGCAGCTCGCCTTCCGCGAGGCGTCCCCCATCCCCGACGAGCTCGGCAAGGGCCCCGGCGAGAAGTACACCGGCCCCGTCAACTAGCAATCGAGCCCCGGCTTTTTCACCGCAAACCGCGTTCTTAAGGCGATTAAGCCTGGGCTCGATTGCTACGGGATGCGCGTGAGAGCGTCGGCGACCGCGGCGGCGGTGCGCGCCGCCTCTGCACGGTCGGTGAGCCAGTTGCTCACCGAGAAGCGCAGCACGTCGCGCCCATGCCAGCGCGACGGCGATCCGAACGCGACGCCGCCCCGCGCCAGCTCGGCGGTCACGGCGCGCGTGCGCTCGTCGCTGCCGAACGTCGCGCACACCTGCGTGAACACCACATCGTTCAGGATGCGCACCTCCGGCAGCTCGGAGAGCCGCGCCCGCAGCTCGTCGGCCGCGTCCGCCAGCCGCTCCACCAGGTCGGCGACTCCGTGCCGACCGAGCTGGGCCAGCGCCGCGTAAGCCGGCACGCCGCGGGCGCGCCTGGACAGCTCTGGCACCCGGTCGTTCGGGTCGGAGCCCTCCGCCGACGCCGTCAGGTACGCGGCGTGCTGAGCGAACGACGCGTGCAGCAACCCGGGATGCGCGACGACGGCGATGCCGCAGTCGTACGGGACGTTGAGCGTCTTGTGCGCATCCGTCGCCCACGAGTCGGCCGCCTCCATCCCCTCGGTCAGGTGGCGAAGCCGCGGCGATGCGGCGGCCCACAGCCCGAACGCCCCGTCAATGTGCACCCACGCGCCTGCGGCGTGCGCGACCTCCACCGCGTCGGCGATGGGGTCGAACGCACCGGAGTGGACGTTCCCCGCCTGCAGGCAGACGATGGTCGGTCCGCTGCCCGCCGCGAGCGTCTCGCGCAGCGCATCCACGCGCATCGTGCCCTCGTCGTCGGCGTCGACGAGCCGAGCGGCGCCGAGCCCGGCGAACCGGCCGGCCTCGTCGAGCGAGCCGTGCCGCTCCGCCCCGGCGATGAATCGCACACGCGGACCGCCCGCGAGGCCGTCAGCCGCGACGTCCCAGCCCGCCGTGCGCAGCACGTGGTCGCGCGCCGTGACGATTCCGACGAAGTTCGCCATCGTCGCGCCGGTCACGAAACCGGCCTCGGCGGTGGGCGGGAGGCCGAGCAGGTCGACGATCCACTCCCCCGCCAGCTCTTCCGCAGCGACCACCCCCGGCGTCACTGTCCGCAGCGTCGCGTTCTGATCCCAGGCCGACACCAGCCAGTCCGCGGCGAGCGCGACGGGTTGGGCGCCCCCGATCACCCAGCCGTGGAAGCGCGGCGAGTGCATCCGGAGCAGGCCGGGCTCGATGGCCTCGCCCATCCTGCGCAGCACCGCGGTCGCGTCGTCTCCGCGCTCCGGGATGCTCCTGCCGAGCGCGTCCTTGACCTGGTCGATAGTGGCGGTGGCGGGGATGCTGCCCTCGCGGACGCCGTCGAGCCATCGCTCGGCGAGCCGCGACGCTTCGCCGAGGGCTGGACCGAACGAGTCGTCCGCGCTCACGCCGGTCATCGTACGCCGGTCACCACACGGGCGGGTAGCGCAGCTGCCAGCGCACCTTCCGTTCGAGCTGGGCGGCGAGCGACAGCAGGGTGCGCTCCCCGCCTGGGCGGCCGATGAGCTGCACCCCCATCGGCAGGCCGTCGTCGGTCTGCATGTTGGGCAGCACGATCGCCGGGAGTCCGGAGACGTTGAGCATCGAGGTGAACGGCGTGTACTGCACCTGCTGCTCGAAGTTCCGTTCGCCGTCCTCCTGGTCGTACCAGCCGACGGGGCGCGGGGTCATGGCCATCGCCGGGGTGAGCACGGCGTCGAACGACGAGAGCTGACGGATGAGGGAGCGCTCGTACGCGGTGAGCGCGGAGAGCGCCTCGCTCAGCTCCCTGGCGCTGATCGCCCTCCCCTTGCCGAGCAGCCACCTCGTGAGGGGTTCGAGCAGGTTCTCCGCTTCGCCCTCCGCGGGGATGCGCGCCGCACCTGCCTGCCAGATCGTGCGGAACGCGGGTGCGTAGGTCGGGTCGGGCACGAGCGCGGTCTCCTCCATTCCGTGGCCCATCGCGGTGAACCCATCCACTGCCGCGTCCAGGGCGGCCCTCGCCTCCCGTGCGATGACGATCTCGTATGCGTCGTCCCAGGCAGAGGTCGTCATGACGCCGAGCTGGAAGCGGCCCTCACCGCGCACGGCCGTGCCGAGGAAGGGGCCGTCGTCGTCGTACGGAGCGCGCAGCGTGTAGTGGTGGTCGATGCGGCCGTCGCTCTTCGCGATCATCCCGTCGAGGAGGAGGGCGGCGTCTGCCGTGGTGCGCGCGAGCGGCCCGTCGACCACCAGGCCCGCGAGCGAGTCGATGCCGCTGCCTGCCGGCACGAGGCCGCGGGTCGGCTTGAGGCCGACCAGGCCGCACGCTGCGGCGGGGATGCGCACGGAACCGCCGCCGTCCGACCCTGGCGCGAACGGGAGCATCCCGCTGGCGACCGCGACGGCCGCTCCTCCGCTCGAACCGCCGGAGCCGAGCGACGGGTCCCAGGGGTTCCTGGCGGGAGGGGCCGCCAGCGACTCCGTGTATGCGGGGAGCCCGAACTCGGGGGCGTTGGTCTTGCCGAGGCTGACGGCGCCCGCCGCATCCAGGGTCTCGACGATCTCGTCGGAGGTGTCTGGGACGAAATCGGCCATCAGCCGCGAGCCGAACCCGGTGCGCACGCCTGCGCGTATCCACAGGTCTTTGTCGCCGGAGGGCAGGCCCCACAGCGGCGCGGTCTTCGGCACCTCGGCGGAGAGCCGGTCGGCGCGCGCCAGCGCCTTCTCCCTGGTGACCGTGACGAACGCGCCGAGCTGCGGGTTGAGCCTGTCGATGCGGTCGAGGTAGTGGGAGGCGAGTTCCCTGGGTGAGATCCGGCCTGTCTGCAGTTCCTGCCAGAGGGCGAGAGCGGTGAGCTCGTGGAGTTCGGCCATGCTCCGAGGCTAGCCCCGCCGATCGTTCGCGGAGAAATGTCTTGACAGATCGCGGACTACCTGGTTGGTTAGTTACATGAGTAACTAACCCATGAGGTTAGAGAGCCGGAGGTACGCATGATCGAAGAGGGAAAGCCGATCTTCGTTCAGATCGCCGAACAGATCGAGAACGACATCATCGACGGCGTGTACCCCCCAGAGACCCAGGTGCCGTCGACCAACGAGTTCGCGGCCTTCTACCGCATCAACCCCGCTACAGCAGGAAAAGGCGTCAACATCCTGGTGGACGACGGGATTCTCTACAAGAAGAGAGGAATCGGCATGTTCGTTGCCGACGGCGCCCGCGAGCGCCTCATGGCCAAGCGGCGCGACGCGTTCCGCGACGAATACCTCCGCCCCCTGCTCGCCGAAGCGGCGAAGCTCGGGATCGGCCCCCAGCAGCTCACCGAAATGATCACCACGGAAGGAGTCAGCGCATGACCGCCACAGCGACACCCACCTCGATCGCGCCTGCCGTCCACGTCGACGGCCTCACCAAGCGCTTCGGATCGTTCACCGCGATCGACGACGTCAGCTTCACCGTCAAACCGAACAAGATCTACGGACTCCTCGGCCGCAACGGCGCAGGAAAGACCACGATCATGCAACTCCTCACCGGCCAGGTCTTCGCCACAGCCGGAGACGTCCAGGTGTTCGGAGAGAGCCCCGTGGAGAACGCCCGCGTGCTGCAGAACCTCTGCTTCATCAAGGAGAGCCAGCGCTACCCGGACGACTTCCAGCCGAAGCACGTCTTCCGCAGCGCACCCTGGTTCTTCGAGAACTGGGATGCGGAGTTCGCCGAGCACTTGATCGCCGACTTCCGCCTCCCGGTCGACCGGCGCATCAAGAAGCTCTCCCGCGGCCAGCTCTCGGCCGTCGGAGTGATCGTCGGCCTCGCATCCCGCGCCCCGCTGACCTTCTTCGACGAGCCATACCTCGGATTGGATGCGGTCGCCAGGCAGATCTTCTACGACCGCCTCCTGGAGGACTACGCGGAACATCCCCGCACCGTCATCCTCTCCACCCACCTCATCGACGAGGTCGCCAACCTGCTCGAGCACGTCATCGTGATCGACCAGGGCCGCATCCTGATCGACGAGGACGCGGAGGAGATGCGCGGCTCGGCGACCACCGTCGTCGGGCAGCGCGGAGCGGTCGAGCAGTTCGTCACCGGCCGCGACGTCATCCACCGCGACGGTGTCGGCGGCCTCGCCTCCGTCACGGTGTCCGGCCTGTCGCAGGGCGACAGAGCACAGGCCGTGGCGGCCGGGCTCGAACTCAGCCCGGTCTCCCTCCAGCAACTCATCGTCCGCAAGACCAACGTCCGAGCGACAGAATTCGAGCAGAGCGCATGACCGCCATCACGCCGGAGGCCGTCAACCTCCGCACAACGCCAGCGTCCGCCCACCGCATCTGGCGGGTGGTGCGGCTGAACCTCGTCAACAAATGGACCACCATCTGGGTGCCGATGATGATCATGGGCTTCATCTGGCTGGTGAACTACCTGATCTGGTGGATCATCTGGGCGGCGACCGCCCCCGCAGACCGTGCCCACGCCTTCGAGGGCACCCAGTGGAGCGGCGGAGGGTTCTACATCTTCGTCTACATGCTGGTGGTCGGCATCCAGGTGATCTCGATGACCTTCCCGTTCGCGCTCGGCTACAGCGTCACCAGACGCGACTTCTACCTCGGCTCAGCACTCACCTTCGTGATGCTCGCTGCCGGGTACGCCATCGGATTCACGATCCTGTCCGCGCTGGAGGAGGCGACGGGCGGCTGGGGACTCGGCGGCCACCTGTTCACGTCGATCTACTTCGGCGGCGGCGGCATCTTGGCCCGGCTGTTCATCGTGTTCGTGGCGATGCTGTTCTTCTTCTTCGTCGGCTCGGTCAGCGGCACGCTCTACATGCGCTGGCGGATGAACGGCGTGCTCGTCGCGGGAGCTGTGCTCGTGCTCCTCATCGTCGGCGCTGTCGCCCTGATCACGTTCACGTCGAGCTGGCCGGCGGTGGGCGCGTGGTTCGCGACCATGGGGCCGGTCGGAGTGGTGGCGTGGCTGCTGGTACCGACAGCACTGGCGGCGGTCAGCGGCTACTTCGTGATCAGCAGGGCGACGCCGAAGAGCTGACGCCCGCCGCGTCGCCTGCCCCTGTCGCGGCCCCTGTCAGGCGCGGTCGCCGAGTTCCTGGAACACGGTGAGCTGCAGCCCGGCAGGGGCCGCGAGCCGTGCGTTGAGAGAGTTCCACGGGGTGCGGGTGGGCGGCGCGATCAGCTCGGCGCCCGCATCCACCAGCTCGGCGGTGACCGCGGCACTGTCGTCCACCTCGAACGCCAACCGGATGCGCGGGGCGACCTGCCTGCCCACCTCGACGTCGTCGATCATCGCCTTCTGGGCGGGGTTCGCGATCTCCAGGGTGGCGCGGCCCGCATCCAGGATGGCCACCTCCGCTCCCCCGTCGCCGGAGTACGACTCCTGCTCGTCGAGCCCGAGCGCGTCACGGAAGAACGCGAGGGCTTCGTCGTAGTCCTCCGCCTCGACCACGATCCTGAGCTGGCGCACCCTGCGGGTGCCCTCGCCCGGCGTCTGGTGCGTGGGCTGCTGCCGGTCCCGGCTGTGATCCTGGTCCATCGTGTCGTCCTCCCGCTAGTTTGTGTACTGACCGGCATCCCGCCGTCTGACAGGAGCAACCAGCAGTGCTCGGCTACCTCTTCCTCGGCATCGCCATCGCGACCGAAGTGATCGCGACCACTTTCCTCAAATTCACCTCGGGAGACAACCCCAAATGGTGGGCGTACGCGATCGTGGTGGTCGGCTACGTCGCCTCGTTCGCCGCTCTGTCCCTCTCGCTCGGCCGCGGAGTGCCGCTCGGCATCGCGTACGCGATCTGGTCGGCGGTCGGCGTCGTGGCGATCGTGATCATCTCGTGGGTGTTCTTCAGAGAGTCGCTGACCTGGGTGCAGATCGCGGGCATCGTCCTCGTCATCGGCGGCGTGGGGCTCCTGGAGCTGGGCGGGGCTAAAACCGCCGCGTGACGCGGTCGCGATGCCTCGATCACGATCCACTCTGACTTCGTCGGCGCCCGGACAAGAGCAGCGCGACCTGCCGACGGCGTCGCGGAACCACGAGCATCCACAGCAGCGTCACGGCGCCCACCGCCAGGGCGAGCATCGCCACGCAACTGATGGTCAGCATGACGACATCCAAGGGCGTCGGTATCAGCGGGTTGTCCACGGTCGCTCCTCACGGTAAAGGCATCCCTCATGATTGTTGGCGTTGCCGGCATTGTCAACTACTTAAATTGACATTCTGCATTTGCACGCGTCAAATTTATCCTGCACGATGATCTCGACGCGCCTCCGCGTGAATATCAATGTCGATAGGAGAACAATCCATGAAGAGGTCCCTGACTGCCACCGCCTGCGGAATCGTCCTTGCATCCGTCGTCACGGCGGCCCCTGCTCTCGCCTCCGACCACACCCCCGCTCTTGCTGACGAGTTCGCAGCGACACTTGCTGCGGACGCCGCTCACGGCGACGTCGCTGCACGCGATGCCCTACGCGCGTTCAACGCCATGTCAGTCTCCGAGACGCGTGAACTCGAGCGGGCGCTCGGGTCGCTCGCCGATGGCGTGGACCCCACCTCCATTGCCGGGGTCGATGTCGCGGAGGAAACTGGCTCGACACCAACCCATTCCCTTTCGCGGGCGGGTGGCGCGTCCTGGTCGGCATGGTGTTCGCAGCGCGCCAGCGTGCTCGGCGTCGTCGTCACGGAAACACGAGTCGATGGCGATTTCGACACGAACGGCGGCCGGGTCACGGGCATCCGGAATCAGCGAGCGCGCGTGGTGACCAACTTCCAGCCACTCACGAATGTGAGCTTCGGCGAGATCCGCAAGGAGACAGGCTCCGTCGGAACGGTTCGCGCCCTTGTCCGTGTGGACAGAGGTCCGCTCTATGGCATCGGAAGCCAGACCGAGAACTGGCAGGCTCTCGCAGTGAACGGCTACGGCAGCGTCACATCCTGCCGTTGGGGCTACTGAGGCTAAAACCGCCGCGTGAACGGCAGCGGCTTGCGCATCCGGATCAGCAGCAGCAGCGGAACCAGCACATACGGGCCGTTGTAGAGCAGGAACATGATCGGCTGCGGGGTGCGCTGGGCTGCGTCGCCGAAGAACTCGACGCCGAAGATCGGGATGCCCGTGAGGCTGATGATCATCGTGGCGTAGATCACCGCGTAGAGCTGGATCCAGTTGTAGCCCTTCGACAGGCAGATCACGAGCAGCACGTAGAACGGCAGGTAGATGAACGCCGAGGTGCCCGTGATGAAGCGCAGCCAGATCGGCGGGTTCTGGTAGAGCGGGTCGTACTGCGACGAGTACGTGTAGTTCCACTGCGCGAACAGGTTCGTGGTGGTGGACGTCTGCGGGATGCCGAGCGTCGGGATGGCGTCGCTGATGATGCACGTCACGATGAACAGCGAGAACATCACGATGAAGAAGATGTCGACAGGGCGTTTGCGCAGCGGCAGGTTCGCGGGCGTCGCGGGGGCGGCGGAGGCGACGCGGCCGTTGTCCGGAGTCACGGTGGTCACGAACGCCACCTTAGTCACGTGTCACGGTGAGCAGCGCGAGGCGACGGATCGCGCCGCCCTGCGTGTCACGTCGTACCGAGGTTGGCGATGACCTGCTTCGCGAGCGCGGCGAGCTGGTCGTGCGTCGGAGCGGCCTGACCCTCGCCGGGCACCGCTCGCAACTGCAGCCATCCGGAGTCGGCGACCACGTTCAGGTCTCCGTTCGGCGCCCAGAATGCTGCGTCGCCCACGCCGGGCTGCTCCACAGCGTCGCTGCCGCGCAGGTGCTCCAGGTAGGTCGCCCCGCCGGGGAGCACCCCGATCGTGAAGCTCGTTCCTCCATCGTCTTCCACCAGGCCGCACCAGAAGGCTCCGACCTGATGGGCCACGTCGAACAGGGACGACGAATACTCGCCATCGTCCGACTTCGCCGCGTGGGTGGGGCCGACACCGGTCGTCGCCGTCACCTGCTCAGCCGTCACGATGCCGTCGCAGTCTCGCGCTCCGCGGAGCGCGGGCGCGGGCGGTTGCCAGACCGGAGCGGGCGCCGCCAGCGCGTACACCACCCCGTACGTCTGCGCGAGCATCGCTGCGACCGCCTGGCGTGTGTCGTCAGCGAGCGTGCTCCCGCCGGCGTACACCGTGCCGATGATGCCGTAGTGCGGAAGCAGGGCGTGGAAGCCGCAGACGACCGCGGGATCGCCCGCGCAGTACGTGTACGCGTCCGGACCGACGGAGGATGGCGTGTCACCCGACGCGACGGACTCGCCGGTGCGGAACGCCTCGAATCCTGCCCTGGTCGCATCGGGGACGACGGAGATCCGCACCGCTGGCCCGGCGTCGGTGTTGGGATCGGTCGTCGCCCACTCGCAGGTGAGCACCCCCATCCGCTGATTGCCATAGCCGGGCGGGTTGGGCGTCACCGCCGGCGATGAGGTCGGCAGGTGCGTTCCGGCCGCCTGGTCGACAAGCGCCTGCGATGCGAGTGCGTCGCAACTCGTGGGCACGCGGACACTGGGCGCGGCAGCCTGCGTCGCGGTCGCGGTCGGGGTCGGGGTCGACGTTGCCGGTGCGGACGTCGGCGACGGTGCAGCGGGAGCGCCCCCAGCGCATCCCGACAGTGCCGAAACCAGCGCGGTGGCGGCCAACGCCGCGACGAATGCAGACGACTTCCTCATATATTCCCCCCGGAGCATGTCAGCGCGACACCGCGCGTGCGCTCAGCGTACAACGCCCAGCGGTGCCGCGATCCGGGGGATGCGAAACCGTTACTTCAGCGACCGCTGCATCAGCACCGTGCCGAGCCAGCGGTCGAACTTGTAGCCGACCCTGCCCATCCGGCCGATCTCGGTGAAGCCGAAGTTCTCGTGCATTTTGATCGACGCCTCGGCGCCCTTGTCGGCGATGACAGCGATCATCTCCTTGAGGCCCGCCTCCTTGGACTTGTCGATGAGGGCCTGCATCAGCACGGGGCCGAGACCCTTACCGGTGGATGCGGCACCCAGGTAGATCGAGTTCTCCACCGTGAACCGGTACGCCCGCTTCTGCTTCCACGGCGAGACGAGGGCATAGCCGAGGATCTGCCCGCTCGGCGACACGGCGACGATGAACGGCATGTTCAGCTTGTGCAGGTAGGCGAACTTGCTCTTCCACTCGCGCAGCGTCATCGCGTCCTCGTCGAACGTGACCGTGCTGTTCGCGACATAGTGGTTGTAGATCTCGCGCACCCAGGGCAGGTCAGCGGGGACCGCATCCCGGATCGCGTACTCGAACGGCGCCTCGGCGGGCTCCGTCTTCCTCAGGTGCCGGGGCAGCTCCCTGCGCGGCTGGTATTCCTCTTCAAGCACGGAGCAAGCCTACGCGCCCGCCCGTTTCGCGGAGGTTACGGCTCGAGCGACCAGTCGACAGGCTGCACGCCGCGCTGCCGCAGCTCCTCGTTGGCGCGGGAGAACGGCTTCGACCCGAAGAAGCCACGGGATGCCGACAGCGGGCTCGGATGCGCGGACTCGATCGACGGGTTGCCGCCCAGCAGGGGTTTCAGCGTTGACGCATCCCTTCCCCAGAGGATCGACACGAACGGCGTCCCCCGCTCCACCAGGCACCGGATGGCGTGCTCGGTGACCGCCTCCCAGCCCGTGCCGCGGTGCGATGCCGGCTCGCCGGGGCGCACGGTGAGCACGCGGTTGAGCAGCATGACGCCGTGGCGCGACCACGCGCTCAGATCCCCGTGCGGTGGCGGTGTGGCGCCGAGATCGTCGCGGAGCTCGCGGTAGATGTTCTGCAGGCTGCGCGGCACGGGGCGCACGTGGCGCTCGACGGCGAACGACAGTCCGATCGGGTGCCCTGGCGTCGGATACGGGTCCTGTCCGACGATCAGCACCCGCACGTCCGCCAGTGGAGCGTGGAAGGCGCGCAGCACGTTCTCGCCGGCGGGAAGGTACGGGCGGCCGGCCGAGACCTCCTCGCGCAGGAACTCGCCCATGGCGGCGATCCGGTCGGCGACGGGTTGCAGCGCTGCGGCCCAGCCGGGGTCCATCGACCCGTCGGCTGCCAGCTCGGCGAGAGACTTCGGCACGTCGATCCCGGATGCGCGGTTCAGGCGCCGGCCGTCACGGGAGGAAGCGCAGACCACGGGAACGTGATCCACCGGTCGGTGCGGCGCCAGACGAAGTCGGGCTCGAGCGCGGTGCGCGGCTTGGAGTACAGGCAGACGGTGCGCACGTCGGCGCCAGAGGCGGCGATCAGGTCCACGACCATCGCCAGGGTGCGCCCGGAGTCGGAGACGTCGTCGACGAGCAGGACGCGCTTGGCGTTCAGGGCGCTCTGGTCGAGCATCGGAGGGAGCACGACGGGTTCGGGCAGACGCTCGTCGACCCCGGTGTAGAACTCCACGTTGAGCGCGCCGCAGGACTTGATGCCGAGCGCGTACGACATCGCTCCGGCGAGCAGCAGGCCGCCGCGCGCGATGGCGACCACCAGATCGGGCTCGAAGCCGGACTCTACGACCTCCCCGGCGAGATGCCTGGCGGCTTCACCGAATTCGAGCCAGCCGAGAACCTCCCGCTCCGTCTCCTGGAGAACGGCTGATCCTGAGTCGTCGAGTTCGCCTGCCATCCTCCTACCGTACCGGCCGCGCCACCTCGCCGCGAGACGCCGGTGGCGGCACGCGCACGCTGCGGTTTCGCGGCTGTTGCGTCCATCTCGCCGGCCGGCTGTTAGCATCCAGAAATGGAGTCAGGGAGGACACGGTCCAGGGTCGCGCTCGGCGTGACGGCGGGGCTGATCGGGTGGCTGGCATTCGTCGAGGTGACGAGCGGGATTCTGCAGGGATACTACGTCCCGCTGATCTCCGACATCGTCAAGCACCTGGGCATCCACGACGCCGACTACAACTGGTTCGAGGCCGCGCAGTTGCTGCTGTCCGCGCTGGTGGTTCCCGTGCTCGCAAAGCTCGGCGACATGTTCGGGCACAAGCGCATCCTGTTGATCGCCACCGTTCTGACGGCCCTGGCGACCTGGGCGCTCGCCTTCTCCAGCAACTTCACCACGTTCCTCATCGCCTTCGCACTGCAGGGCTTCTACGTCGTGTGGCTTCCGCTGGAGGTCGCGCTGATCTTCGACCGCGGACGCCGGACGGGCACGGCGGCGTCGCAGACCCGCAAGGCCGCCGGCCTGCTGGTCGTCGCACTGGAGGCGGGCGCGATCGTCGGCGCGATCGGCGCCGGGCTGCTGTTCGAAGCGCTCGGCAGTAACGTCACGCTCACCCTCATCGTCCCGGCCATCGCCGTCACCCTGGTCTTCTTCGCCATCCTGTTCGGCGTGCCGGAGTCGGAGCCCGTTCCTGGGCGCCGATTGGATGCGGTGGGCTTCACGATCCTGACGCTCGGCCTCCTGCTCATCACCTCCGGCCTCACCTTCCTGCGCATCAACGGCGTCGGCACCTGGTGGGTGTGGGCGCTGATCGTGGTCGGCATCCTCACGTTCATCCCGTTCGGCCGCTGGGAGCTGAAGCAGGACGACCCCGCCATCGACCTGCGCGTGCTGCGCCGCCCGAACATGTGGCCTGTTCAGCTCACGGCCGGGCTGATCGGCATCAGCCTCCTCGGCGCGCAGGCACCGCTCAGCACGTTCGCCGGAACGGATCCTGTCAACGGGTACGGCCTGGGGCTGTCCGCCGGGCAGCGGAGCATCCTGATCGGGGCGTACCTCATCTCGATGATCGTCGGCGCCGTGCTCTTCCCCGTCGTCTCCTCCTGGCTGAGCCCACGGGTCACCCTCATCGTCGCGGCGTTCCTGGTGGGCATCGGCTACCTGCTGTTCCTGCCGTTCCACTTCGAGACCTGGCAGGTCTTCACCAACATGGCGATCGCCGGCATCGGCTCTGGCGCGCTCGTCGGGGCGCTCCCGGCCGCGGCCGCAGCAGCGGCGCCGCGCGGGCAGACGGGCATCGCCACCGCGCTCACCAACACCACGAAGACCATCGGAGGCTCGTTCGCGTCAGCCGTGTTCGGCGTCGTGCTGCTCACCGGCGCGGCCACCGTCACCGCGACGGCCGCCAGCCTGTTCGGATACATGCTCGTGTGGACGATCTGCGGAGTCGGCGCCATCGTCGCGGCCGTGCTGCTCTTCTTCGTCCCCAAGCTCGCCTTCGCAGACACGGAGGCGGAGGCGGCGCCGGAGACGATAGCCGCGGAGTCCCCGGTGGTCTGACATGGATGCGCGCCTCCCCCGTGCCGTCTCGGATGCCCTCACCGGCTTCCTCCTCGAACAGGCGCGGATCGCACCTGGCCTGGTGAGCCGGGCGATCGTCACAGGCTCGGCCGTCACCGACGACTGGCATGACGGGGTGAGCGACATCGACGTGGTTTTCGTCGTCACCCACGACCCGCTGGCCGAGCTGGAACTGCTCGCGGGCCTGCACGCCGCATCCCAGCCGCACATCGACGGCGTCTATCTCACCGAGACCGAGATCGCGCGCGGACCGGATGCGCTGCAGACCGCCCCGCAGGTGATCGAAGGCGTGCTCGTGTCCGCGCAGCCCGGGGCGCAGCTCTCCCGGGTGACCTGGCGCGAACTCGAATCCGGTGTGCAGGGCGTTCCCGACGGCGGCGACGTGATCTGGTCCCCTGTCGCCGACCGGCATCCGGATGCGGCGGCCGGAGCCGTGGCGTTCTCGCGCGCCAACCTCGTGGAGTACTGGGAGCCGTTCGGCGAGCGGGTGGTCGCCGAGCTGACCGGCCGCGCACCGGACGGTCCCGTACGGTCGGAGACCGTGCGCTGGGTGGCGCTCGGGCCAGCCCGCCTGGTCGCCACGGTGGAGACGGGAGCGATCATCTCCAAATCGGAGGCCGCGGCCTTCGCCGCCGGCCGCTGGCCGGAGCACGCCGACCTGCTCCGTCGAGCCGTGCTCGACCGCGCTGGCGACCGCCAGCGCTTTGTCGTGGCCGACGCCCTCCAGGCCGTCGACCTGTTGCGCGCCTGCGTCGCCGTCGGTCGCCCCTGACGCCTCCCCCCGTCACGCACAAAACGAGTGGTCCCGAATCGCCGTGCGCGGAAAATCCGCGCGGCAATTCGGGACCACTCGTTCAGGGGTTAGGCGCGCGCGGCCTCCACGACCGAGCGTGCCGCCGTGAGACCGGCCGTCAGGTCGGCCTTCAGGTCGTCGATGTTCTCGAGGCCGACCGAGAGACGCACCAGGCCGGGCGTGACGCCGGCGGTGAGCTGCTGCTCCGGCGTGAGCTGCGAGTGCGTGGTCGACGCCGGGTGGATGACGAGGCTGCGCACGTCGCCGATGTTGGCGAGGTGGCTGAACAGGGCGAGGTTGTCGACGAGGGCGCGGCCGGCATCCACACCTCCCTTGAGCTCGAAGGACAGGACGGCGCCGACGCCCTTGGGGGCGTACTTGTTGGCCGCCGCGTACCAGGGGCTGGTGGGCAGGCCCGAGTAGTTGACGCTGGCGACGTCCGGGTGGTTCTCGAGGAACTCGGCGATCTCCTGCGCGTTCTGCACGTGACGCTCGACGCGCAGCGAGAGCGTCTCGATGCCCTGGATGAGCTGCCAGGCGCTCGCGGGCGCGATGGCGGAACCGAGGTCGCGGAGCAACTGCACGCGCGCCTTGATGATGTACGCGAGACCATCGCCGACCGCCGCCGTGTAGCTGGCGCCGTGGTACGACGGGTCGGGCTCGGTGAGGCCGGGGAACTTCTCGACGTTCTTCGACCACTCGAACTTTCCGCCGTCGACGACCACGCCGCCGATCACCGTGCCGTGACCGCCGAGGAACTTGGTGGCCGAGTGCACGACGATGTCTGCGCCGAACTCGAACGGGCGGATGAGGTACGGGGTCGCGATCGTGTTGTCGACGATCAGCGGCACGCCGGCCTCGTGGGCGACGTCGGCGACGAGCGCGATGTCGAGGATGTTGATCTTCGGGTTTCCGATGGTCTCGGCGAAGAAGAGCTTGGTGTTCGGGCGGACAGCCCGACGCCACTCGTCCGCGTCGTCCTGGTTCTCGACGAACGTGGTCTCGATGCCGAGCTTGGCGAGCGTGTACTTGAAGAGGTTGTACGTTCCGCCGTATATCGAGCTGGAGGAGACGATGTGGTCGCCCGCCTGGGCGATGTTGAGCACGGCGAAGGTCTCCGCAGCCTGGCCGGACGCGACGAGCAGGGCGCCGGTTCCGCCTTCGAGGGCCGCGACGCGCTCTTCGACGACGGCCTGCGTCGGGTTCTGGATGCGCGTGTAGATGTTGCCGAACTCGGCGAGCGCGAACAGGTTCTTCGCGTGCTCCGCGTTGTTGAACACGTACGACGTGGTCTGGTAGATCGGCGTCGCCCGGGCATTGGTCACCGGGTCGGGTGCAGCTCCGGTGTGGATCTGCTTGGTCTCGAACTGCCAGTCGGCGGCGTCGGTCATGGCTCACTCCTTCGGGTGGATGCGTGTCGAGCGGTCTCCCACCGCCGTTACAAGCAGGCTAGACGCGCCGGGTGTCACGGGCAACGCGCGCGCAACATGCCGTAATGCCGTAATCCGTGAAGAATAGGCGCATGAGCGTGAGACGGGTCGTCGTGACGGGTGCGAGTTCTGGGATCGGGGCCGCCGCCGTGCGGTTGTTCCGATCACACGGCTGGGAGGTGGTCGGGGTGGCGCGTCGCGCCGACAGGCTGGCCGACCTCGCCGAGGAGACGGGAGCCGGCGTCTTCGCCGCCGACCTCACCAAGCAGGAGGACGTGGATGCGCTGCGTGCGCACCTGGAGGCGACCGGCCCCATCCACGCTCTCGTCAACAATGCGGGCGGCGCGCTCGGCCTCGACTCGGTGGAGAAGTCGAGCATCGACGACTGGGTGTGGATGTACGAGATCAACGTGATCGCGACCAAGCGCGTCATCAGCGCACTCCTGCCCCTGCTGCGGTCCGGTGCCGCGGAGTCCGGCCACGCCGACATCCTGAACATCACCTCGATCGCCGGGCACACCGCGTACGTGGGCGGTGGCGGCTACAACGCGGCCAAATTCGCCGAGCACGCTCTCACCGAGGTGCTGCGGCTGGAATTGAACGGCGAGCCCATCCGGGTGATCGAGGTCGCGCCGGGAATGGTCGCGACCGAGGAGTTCTCGCTTGTCAGATTCGGCGGCGACAAGGAGAAGCGGGATGCGGTCTACCAGGACGTCCCAGAACCGCTGACAGCGGAGGACGTCGCAGCGACCATCGTGGATGCGCTGGAGCGGCCCCGCCACGTCGACCTCGATCTGATCGTGATCAAGCCGGTCGCGCAGGCGGCGCCGTACCGGTTCCACAAGGGCGAGCTGCGGGTGAGCGGCGACTGACATGACCGGCGACGACAGCAGGCGCACCGCGTGGGAGGCCAAGACGGCGTGGCCGTTGCTCGTCGCCAGTGTGCTGTTCCTGGTCGCGTACTCGTGGTCGATCCTGCAGCCGTCGCGGCCGGCGTGGTTTGGTGCGCTGCTTTCCGTGGTGCTGTTCGCAGTGTGGGCGGCGTTCTTCGTCGACTATGTCGTGCGGCTCAGCCTGAGCGCGCGGAAGTGGTTGTTCGTCCGGACGAACCTGATCGACCTGGCTTCTGTGCTGTTCCCTGTCGCGCGGCCGTTCCGGCTGCTGCGGGAGCTTCACCGCATCCCGTTGCTGCGCGGCCGGTCTCCCGCCCACGTTCGCCGGAGGGTGCTGATCGTCGCCGCCTCGACCGTGGTGATGTTCGTCTACGTCATCTCCCTCGCGGTCTATCAGCAGGAACGGTATGCGCCAGGAGCCACGATCCTGAGCTTCGGCGACTCGGTGTGGTGGGCGTGCGTCACGATGGCGACGGTCGGCTACGGCGACTACGTCCCCGTGACCGTGCCAGGCCGCATCCTGGCGGTCATCCTGATGATGGGCGGCATCGCGATCGTCGGAACGGCGAGCGCCACGATCGTCTCGTACATCACCGAGCAGACGCAGCGGCTCCGGCCGCGGGACGACCACGCGCACGACCAGCACGACCAGCCCGACCGCGACCCTGAGCGCGGCGACCAGGAGCCCACCACCAGGCGCTGATTCCGCCAGGCGCTGATTCCCGCAGGCGTCAGGCGTCGGGCTTCCGGGTGACGGCCGCGCCGCCGATGGCCGCGCCGCCGATGGCCGCGCCGCTCATCGCCCCGAGCATCGACGACAGATCGAGTCCGGTCAGGTCTTTGACCACCTTCGGGACCTCGCTCATCACCTGGCCGATGGTCTTGGTGACGGCTGATGCCCCGTCTGTGCTGATGACCGTGAGGTTGTCGATGTTCGCGAGCGGCTCTGAGACGGCGCGCGTGATCTCCGGCAGCCTGTCGATGATCTCGGACGCCAGCCCGGCGTCGCCGAACTTACGCAGCGCGTCGGCCTTCGCGTCCGTCGCCCGCGCCTCGGCGAGACCTTCGGCCTCGATCGCCGCGGCGCGCGCCTCGCCTTCCGCGCGGATACCGGCCGCGTGCGCGATCTGCCTGTCGCGCTCCGCCTCGCCCGCGAGACGAACGGACTCCGCGGCGGCCTGCGCATCCTGAACGGCGGCGACCTTGTTGGCCTCGGCGATCTTGGACCGCTTGTACGCGTCCGCTTCCGTCGCGGCGTTCGCCGCGTCGCGGCCGGCCTGCGCCCTCTGCACCGTCGCGTACGCGTCGGCCTCCGCCGGCTTGCGCACCTCGATGTCGAGCCGCTCCTGCTCGACCTTGGCCTTCTCGGCGAGCGCCTCCCGCTCCTGCTCCGCGACGAGACGCTGCTGCTCCGCCTGCGCGAGCTGCCCGGCCGCCTCGGCCTCCGCGTTGGCACGGTCGGTCTCCGCCTTGATCGCCGCCTGCTTGAGGCTGAGCGCTTTGTGCCGCTCCGCGATCTGCTCTGCAGCCTCGATGCGGGCGAACTCGCTCGCCCTGGCTGTCTCGACCTCCATGATCTCGGCGTTCTGCTTGGCGATGGCCGCCTCGGCGCGCCCGAGGTCCGCGAGGTAGTTGGCGCCGGGCGTGGAGATGTCGGAGATGTTCAAGATGTCGACCTGGAGGCCCTGCTCCGCGAGGTCGACCTTGGTCGCCTCCACCACGGCCTCGGAGAGCGCGTTGCGGTCGGAGATGATCTCTTTCAGCGGCATGTTGCCGATGATCGACCGGAGCGATCCCTCCAGCGACTGCTGGATGATCTCGGTGAGCGAGCCTTGCTGCGACAGGAAGCGCTGGGCCGCACGGCGCACCCCCTCTGGCGTTCCGGATACCTTGAAGTTCACGCTCGCCTGGATGGCGACCTTGATGAAGTTGGTGTCGACGCCCTCGACGACGATCCCGATCTGGCGCTGTTCGAGGGAGATCGTGAAGCCCTGCTGCAGGATCGGCCAGATGAAGACGCGGCCGCCGATGACGACCCGCTGCCCCTGCTCGTGCTCGGCGACCTTGGCGGCGCCGGCTCCCCTGCCGACGATGACCAGCGCCTCATTGGGAGCCACCCGGCGGATGCGGCTCGAGATGAAGATGAAGACGGCGAGGACGGCGACCACGATCGCCACGACAGCGATGACGGTGATGCCGGAGGCGTCGAGGAACATGATGGTGCTTCTTCCTGGCTTTCTGGGTGCGATCTCGGCGGGAAAGGGGATGCGGCGGCGCCGCTCAGGCGTGCTCGACTTTGACGCGAGCGCCATGGGAGGCGACGACCCGGATGGACGCTCCCGCGGTGATCTCGGCGTCGGCGAACGCCATCCGCGTCTCCACCTCGTGCGGGCCGCTCAGGCTCACCTCGCCGCTCGTCGGGGTGATCCTCGTGCGCGCGACGCCGTACAGCCCGCTCGGATCGGTCGGCACCACGTCTTCCGTACTCCGGAACCGGGCGACCAGGAGCTGCACGATGACGAGCGACACCAGGCCGAGCACCGCAGCCGACACATACGCCACCCAGCTCGGCAGGCCGTTGGCGACGACGATCACCCCGGATGCGCCGAAGAACGTTCCGCCGACGCCGAGCGCCGTCCCAGACAGTGCTCCGTCGAGCAGGCTGAGCAGCTCGCCGAACAGCATCGAAATCAGCAGCAGCGTCAGCGCCGCTCCGCCGACGATCACGAAGACCAGCACGTCTCCCTCACCCCCATAGACATACTCCGTATCTTACACGCCAGATTCGGCGGGGGCCAGCGGCCTAGACGGACCGTGCAACCGGTTCGCGCCACCTCGCCGGTCCGCGTAACACAGCCACCATCCCCCGCGCGGTCAGACAGTATGGACACATGGAGTGGCAGACATCCGCCGACACGGCCCCGTCGAGTTTCATCACGGACGCCCAAGCGAGGTCGCTCCTCGGCAAGCCCCCGGCGAGCGGGGCGTGGAAGGAGTCCGACCCGGCAGGGTCGCGGTCGTTCGCCGGAATCGGCGCGTTCGACTTCGAGAGCGGGGAGCGCATCCCGTATGTGCGGGTGGCGTACGAGACCTGGGGAACGCTCTCCGAGGAACGGGACAACGCCGTGCTCGTGCTGCACGCGCTCACCGGCGACAGCCACGCCGTCGGCTCCGCGGGCCCCGGGCACCCGACCGCCGGCTGGTGGCAGGGGATCATCGGCCCTGGCAAGGCGATCGACACGGACCAGTTCTTCGTCGTCGTCCCGAACATGCTCGGAGGGTGTCAGGGCACGACGGGTCCGGCATCCATCGCCCCGGACGGCACGGAGTGGGGTCCACGGTTCCCGTTCACGAGCATCCGGGACCAGGTGAACGCGCAGGCCGCCTTCGCCGACGTGCTCGGCATCGCGCGCTGGGCGGGTGTCGTCGGCGGTTCGATGGGCGGGATGCAGGCGCTCGAGTGGGCGGTCAGCTACCCGGAGCGCGTGGCCAGGCTCGCGGTCATCGCCGCACCGCCGTACTCGACGGCCGACCAGATCGCGCTCAACTCCGTTCAGATCGAGGCTGTGCGCACCGACCCGCTGTTCCGCGGCGGTCTCTACTACGACGCAGGAGACGGGAACGGCCCGCACCAGGGGCTCGCGCTCGCCCGCCGCATGGCGCTCATCAACTACCGCAGCCCTTCGGAGCTCAACGAGCGGTTCGAGCGCTCCTGGCAGAGCGAGATCAGCCCGCTCGGCCACAACGGACGGTTCGCTGTGGAGTCATACCTCGACTTCCACGGCAACAAGTTCACCAGGCGGTTCGACGCGAACAGCTACATCGTGCTGGTGCAGGCGATGAACTCGCACGACGTCGGCCGGGGCCGCGGAGGTCTCGACACCGCCCTGGCGCGCGTCACAGCGCGCACGCTGGTGGTCGGCATCGACAGCGACCGGCTGTTCCCCGTCGAAGGCCAGGAGAAGATCGCGGCGCGCCTCCCGTCCACCATCGACGGAACAGAGCCCGTCGTAATAGAGTCGGATTTCGGGCATGACGGTTTCCTCATCGAGGACGATGCCGTGAGCGAGCAGCTACGTAGGCTCTTCGCCGCCTGAGCGGAACGGAGGAGAATGTCGCGCATCCAGAAGGAGCGTGATCGACTCCTCACCATCACCGCGAGGAACGTCGGCCTCACGGCCACAGCGACGACCCTGCTCTGCCTCAGCATTCCCGGCACGCTGCCGCTCCCCCTGTACCTGGCGTCGATCGTGCTGCTCGCGTGCCTCGCGTACTCCCAGTTCCAGCTCGCGACACTGACGCACACGACCGTGTGGGTGGTGGTGATCGTCGTCTCCGGCGCCGCCATCATCCTGCTGAACCTGCTTCCCGGCACACCGCTCGGCGCACCGGCGCTGAGTGCGGTCGGGATGATCGGGGGCGCCGCCGTCGCGAGCGTCGCGATCCCCACGGTGACGTCGCGCGGTCTGGTCGGGCTGCTGATCTGCGCCTCCGTCGTCACGCTCGCCGCCGAGTCCGCCACCCTCATCCTGAGCGGTTCGCAGCTCGCCGAGCCGCTCATGTTCACCGTCGCAGGCTGGGTCGCGCTGACCGCGACGGGCGTGTGGCTCTCCCGCACCGTGCCCCGTACGCTGACCCGCATTTCGACGATGAGCCGCGCATACCGTGTGGAACGCCAGGCATCAGAGACGGAGGCGCGGCGCCGTCAGGGCGCGCGACTGCTGCACGACACGGTGCTCGCGACGCTCACGCTGCTCGCACACTCCGGAGTCGGCGTGAGCGCCGGCGCCCTTCGCGAGCAGGCGGGAGAGGATGCGGCTCTGCTGCGGCAACTGCGCCTCGGCTTCACCCCGGACCCGACCCGCTCCGGAGACTACAAGCTCAAGCCCGTCGAGGAGTCCACGCTCGGCAACACGCTCGAATCGGTCAAGCAGCGCTTCCGCAGGATGGGCCTGGAAGTCAACTGGCACGGCTCAGGGCAGGTGCTGCTGCCGAGCGACATCCTCGACGCGTTCCTGCTCGCCCTCGGCGAGTGCCTGGAGAACGTGCGCAGGCACTCCGGCGTCAACGAGGCGCACGTCACGATCACCGACGACGAGACGACCGTGCGTGCGATGGTCACCGACGCCGGCAAGGGCTTCGACGTGAGCGCCATCGAGCACGGCAGGCTCGGCTTCACCGAGTCGATCGTGGCCAGGTTGCGCGATGTCGGAGGCAACGCGCGCCTGTTCTCCTCCCCCGGCAGCGGAACCACCGTCGTCCTCGAGGTGCCGAAATGAGCCACGTGACCGAACAGACCGCGCCCCGCCGCATCGGAAGCGACAGCGAACGGGATGCGCTCGGTCGCGCCAGGCTCGACATCGGCTTCAACGTCGCCGCCTTCGCGCTCATCGCGTTCCAGTTCGCCGTGATGCTCATGAACCTGGGCAGGTACACCGCGCTCCCGCTCACGCTGATCGCGTGGACGGGGCTGCTCATCACCCTGGTGGTCGCCGTCGTCGTGCGACCCCGGCTGCCGGACGAGCTCCCCGACTGGATGTTCTACACCGCCATCGGGATCTGGACGGCGGTCGTCCTGCTCGACATCGTCGGCATCTGGGGTCCTGGCGACACGGGGGCGCAGCCGACAGCGGCCGTCGCCGTCGGCTCCGCCCTCCTGCTCTGCGTGGCCGCGCGTCCGCCGTCGGACATCGTCATTGCATCCATCACCCTCGGCGTCGTGCTCGCCGCCGCCTTCGCGCTCCGCGGCCAGCACGACCTCGCCGCGCTCGGACCGGCGTTCGTCACCATCGCGCTGAGCGTCGCCCCTCCGCTTCTCGGGGTGCAGATCGTGCGCTCGCTGCGCACGCTCATCCAGTTGGAGCTCGACCTGGTGCAGGTGCAGAGCACGGTGTCGTCTCCCGGGTACGCGGTCGGGATGCTCGCCTCGGAGGAGCTCGCCCGCCTCGACCTCGCCGCGGAGCGCCTTCTCGACGGGGTCGCGAGCGGCCGCACCTCGCTTCCCCTCGACGAAGAGACGGCATCGGCAGCGTCGAGCATCGCGACCGAGCTGCGGCTCCATCTCATCCAGGGTCGCAAGGAGACCTGGCTCTACCACGCCGTCACGGAGTCCGCGCTGCTCGGCCCCGCCGTCGCGCTCACGGACAGCGAGGGTCTCGCCGCCGCGCTGACCCGCGACCAGCGCGACGGGCTGCTCACCGCGGTGTGGCTGCTGATCAGCGATCCCGTCCGCCAGGGAGCATCCCAGCCGCGCAGTTTGACGCTCGACCTGGCGCGTCCCAGCGCGCCAGAGCGAGGCGACCCCAATCCGGGTGCCAGAATATCGATCGTGATATCGACCACTGGTGTGCCGCGAAACGGAGTGGACCCTGCCGCGTGGCAAGCTATCCGTAAAGTGGGCCGCTACGTCGAGACCTTCGCAGGGTCGACGCTGCGCATCGAGATCACCAGTGTGAGCGACAGCTCAGCAGATCTTGCCTGACAGCAGCACTGTCGGCTCTCTCTACCGTGAAGAAAGGCAGCCCGTGACCGAGGCACCTCCCATCAGAATCGCGATCGTCGACGATCACAAGATGCTGCTCGGCGCCCTGACCGAATGGATCCGCAACGCCGCGGACGACATCCGGATGGTCGCAGCCGTGGCGAGCTGGCCTGAGCTGCTCACGCATCCCGAGTTCCCGGTGGATGTGGTCCTTCTCGACCTGGATCTCAAAGACAACATCCCGGTGTCGCTCAAGCTGTCGACCCTCAAGACCACGGGCGTTCGCACGGTGCTGATGAGCACGTACTCCGAGCCTGCTGTCGTGCGCGAGGCCATTGCGGCCGGTGCGCTCGGCTACCTGGTGAAGAGTGAGGACGCGGAGATGATCGTCGAGGCGATCCGCGCAGCCCGCAAGGGCGAGTCGTTCATCTCGGCAGAGCTCGACCTCGCCCTCAACTCCGGCGAGGTCGGCGGAGCGCCCAAGCTGAGCGCGCAGGAGCGCCGCGTGATGGCGCTGTACGGCGCAGGCGAGCCGGTGAAGGCCGTCGCCTTCCAGCTCGGCATCTCCGACGAGACGGCGAAGAGCTACCTCAAGCGCATCCGCGAGAAGTACCGCGTGGCAGGGTACGACGTCGGCACGAAGGTCGCGCTCCGCAAGCGCGCCATCCAGGACGGCATCCTGCTGCAGAACGACTAGCCCCACCATGCCAGGCACGGCCGGCACCGCTCGGGATGTGCTCGCCGAGCTGTCGGCGCTCGAAGACCCGCGGGTCCGCGCGGTCAACGAACGCCACGGCGACGACCACGGAGTCAATCTCAGCAAGCTGCGCGGCGTCGCGAAGCGCGCGGGGACGGACCAGGCTCTCGCCGTCGAGCTGTGGGACACCGGAGACACCGCCGCCCGGCTGGTCGCGATCCTGGTCGGCCGTCCCCGCGAGTACACGGCTGCCGCACTGGATGCGATGCTCCGCGAAGCCCGCGTGCCCAAGGTGCACGACTGGCTCATCTCCTCGGTGGTGAAGAAGAGCCCGCACGTCGAGGACCTGCGGACGGCGTGGTTCGCCTCCGACGACCCCGTGGTGGCGAGCGCCGGCTGGACCCTGACGAGCGACCGCGTGGCCAAGAACCCGGTCGGCCTCGACCTGTCCGGCCTCCTCGACACCATCGAGGCGGAGCTGAAGGACGCACCTGACCGCCTGCAGTGGTCGATGAACGAGTGCCTGGCGACCATCGGCATCCACGATCCGGGCCTGCGCGCCAGGGCTATCGCGATCGGCGAGCGCCTCGAAGTCCTCAAGGACTACCCGACGCCGCCCGGCTGCACGTCCCCGTACGCGCCGCTCTGGATCGCGGAGCTCGTCCGCCGCCGCGAGCCGGCATAGGCGCGCCCGGGCATCCGCCGCACCCGCGCCGCCCGGAGTCTCCTTCCGAACGGAGAAACCGGTCAATGGATGCGGTTCCTCCGTCCGGACGGAGATCGCGGCAGCGTGTTGCGCACGTTCTCCTGCGAAACCTCCGCCAGTCCTAAAACAGGAGCATCCGGCCGACGCGCCGTCGCGGACTCCGTTCGGACGGAGAAACCGGCGCGCCGGGCCTGGAACTCCGTTCGGAAGGAGATTTCGGACGGGGATGGGATAGGGCGGGGTGGGATGGGACGGGATGGGGCGGGGACGGGATGGGGGCGTCAGTCGATCGGGAGGGGGGCGGGACGCTGGGCGTGAACGACGCCGGTGTCGACGCCGCGGCGTTCGCGGGAGCGGTCGATCGAGAACGAGACGAGGGCGAGGGCGATGCCCGCGACGCACAGGATCGCGCCGACCACGATGGGCGACAGGTAGCCGAAGCCGGCCGCGATCGTGAGGCCGCCGAGGTAGGCGCCCGCCGCGTTGGCGATGTTGAGGGCCGAGTGGTTGAGGGCCGCCGCGATGGACTGGCTCTCGTGCGCCACATCCATCAGCCTGGTCTGGATGGTCGGAGACATCGCGCAGCAGGCTGCCGAGATCACGAACAGCGAGATCAGCAGGCCGACCACGTTCGACGCGGTGAAGTAGAGCGCGCCGAGGCCGAGGAGCAGGATCACGAAGAAGGCGAGCATCCCGGGTTTCAGCGCACGGTCGGCGACCCGTCCGCCGATCAAGTTGCCGACCGTCATGCCGAGGCCGATCAGGATCAGCACCAGCGGAACGGCCGACGGGCTGAGGCCGGTGATCGTGGTGACCATCGGGGCCACGTAGGTGTAGACGGCGAAGAACCCGCCGAAGCCGATCGCGCCGATGAGGAGCGCCAGCCACACCTGCAGGCGGCTGAACGCCTTCAGCTCGTTCGCCATGGTGGCCTTCGGGTTGCCCGGCTGCCAGGGGACCAGGGTCGCGACCGCCGCGAAGGTGAGCGCGAAGATCGCCGCGACGACGAGGTATGCGGCGCGCCAGCCGTGCGTCTGACCCAGCCAGGTGATGAGCGGGACACCGATGACGTTGGCGATGGTCAGGCCGGAGAGCACGAACGCGACGCCCTGGCCGCGCTTGCCTGGACCCATCAGGGAGGCGGCGACCAGGGATGCGATCCCGAAGTACGCCCCGTGCGGCAGGGCGCTGATGAAACGGGCGAGGAGCACGAGCTGGAAGGTGGGCGCGAGAGCCGACGCCACAGTGCCGAGGGTGAACGCGACGAGCAGCCAGAGCAGCAACTGCTTGCGCGGAAGCCGGGCGGCGAACGCCGCGATCGTCGGGGCACCGACCACCACGCCGAGCGCGTACGCGGAGATCGCCCAGCCGGCTTGGGCGTTCGCGTCGGACGGCGACGCTGCGTAGACGGCGGGCAGCAGGTCGTGCGCGATGTTGGGCAGCAGGCCCATCGCGACGAACTCGGTCGATCCGATGCCGAACCCGCCGAGGGCGAGCGCGAGCAGCGCGAGACGGGTGCGCGCGGGGGTCAGACGGGCAGTGGCGGTCGCAGCGGTCTCGGCGGCGCTCACGCGCGGGTTCCGTGGAGGGTGGGGTTCACCCGGTAAGCCTATATCGAATCGTTTCGACCGGCCACGCTGCCCCGCACCAGGTCGTCGCGGTCACCCAGCCGTTCGAGCTCGGTGAACAGGTCGTCGGAGACATCGGGCTCGGCGGACTCGCTCGCCTCGTCGTCGCCGTGCCCGGAGACACCGGCGCGGATCGCCCCGATCACGCCCACGATCACGAACCCGAGCAGAGGGCCGAGAATCAGGATCGCGACGACGGCGAACACCGGCCAGTACAGCACGAACGCCACGAAGATCGGCAGGACCCAGTCCGACGCCGTCACGGTCTCAGACCCCGCGGTCCAGGGCGGCTTCGAGCCGCTCGACCTTGCCGGCCAGCTCACCGGTGTGCCCGGGCCGGATGTCCGCTTTCAGCACGAGCGAGACCCTGGAGCCGAACGCGCCGACCGCCTCCGTCGCGCGTTTGACGACGTCGAAGACCTCGTCCCAGTCGCCCTCGATGGTGGTGAACATCGCATCCGTGTGGTTCGGCAGTCCGGATTCCCGCACGATCCGCACCGCGGCGGCGACGGCGTCGTGGACAGAGGCGTCCGCACCTTCTCCCCCACTCGGTGCGACAGAGAACGCGACCAGCATGTTTCCTCCTCTGCGCGGCCGCGATGAGCTCCGACCGCACCTACAGCCTAGCCACCGGGCTGACGGAGGGCTCCTCTTTCGGAGCACGGAACGGCCACGCGTGCTCCGGCAGCGCATCCGTGTCCGCCGCGGTTCCGCGAGGGCCACGCCACAGCGCCCAGATCGCCCAGCCGAGCACCACGAAGTACAGCAGGTTGCGCACCGTCAGCACAGCGACCATCCCGGTGTCCACGGCAAGCAGCCAGCCGTAGAGGTAGGGATAGATGAGCTGCGTGAGCGCCGCCGTGACGCTGACCAGGATGGCCGGGATGCGGAATCCGCGCCCCTGGTAGACCAGCCCGATCACCACCGGCACGGCCAGCCACGCAACGTACTGCGGCGAGCCGACCTTGTTGAACGCGATGAACGCGCTGACGAGCGCGAGCGACAGTTCCGGCAGGATGCGCGTCACCCGCGTCCCCCTGCGCACTGCCCGCACCCCGATCAGCGCGACGACGACGGCGCACACGGCGAGCAGAGGGTTCATCAGCGCGGCCGCCGTGACGCTGCCTGCGCCTGTCACCTGGAACGTGAGGATGTCCCTGTCGTAGTACACGACCGCATCCGGCACGTGGAGGGCGGCCTGCCACATCCAGATGGTGCTGACCGGCGCCTCGATCTGCAGCCCGCGACCGGTCTGAGCGGTGATGAAGCTGAACACGTGCATCCCTGCACCGAAGATGAGCGGGACGATGACGATCACGAGGCTGGTCACGGCGCCCGCGACCAGGATGCGCCACCGGCTGCGCAGCGCGATGACCGCCGCGACGATGAGCGCCGCCGGCCACACCTTGATCCAGGTGGCGACGGTGAGTGTGACGACGGCCGCACGCTCGTGCAGCATCAGCCAGAGCATTCCGACGATGGCGAGCGAGACGGAGACGGCGTCGAGCCTGCCGACCGCGATCGGGCCGAGCAGCAGCAGGAACGCGAGCCACCACCACGCTGCGGCGATGCGGCGACGCTCCCTACCGCCGATCAGCACGGCGAACGCTGCGGCGTCGAGCAGCAGCACCAGGGTGAGCCAGCCGCCCGTGTAGTTGTCCGCGCCGAAGAGCAGGGGAAGCATGATCGGCACCAGAGCGGCGAACGGGTACACCCAGTCCGCCTGCACGCCGACGATGGAGGTGCCCTGGGCCGCCAGTTGCGCCCACGGCTTGTAGACCAGGAATACGTCACCGAGACCCATCCCGTCGCCGTAGAGGGCGAGCCAGCCGAGCACGAGGTGCACGACCAGGAAGGCGATCCAGAGGCTCAGCGGGCTGGCTGCGACACGGCGGACCGCGCTCGGGGACGCCGGAGCCGGAGCCTGTGCTGCCTCGATCCCCATGCGGTCATCGTAGCGGGCAGTGCAGGCCGGGAGATGAACGGTGGGGCGCACCGCCGACCGCCCAGGCACCCCATCGGACTCTCTCAGGAAGAGGACATGCCCACTCCCTAATCTCGATGACATGTCACCGTTGAAGACCTCGTCGAAAGTCTGGATCGGCGTCGCTGCCGGAGTCGTCGTGCTCGGCGTCGCGGCGGCCATCGCTGGCCCGTACGTCTACCGCGACCTGATCTCCGGCCCTCCGGCGGCCGTCCCGACGATCGCGCTCACCGCCGATCCGGATGCGAAGACCACCATCGACACGTCCGATCTGAGCGGCGCGTGGTCGGTCGGCGATTCGTCGTTCGCAGGATACCGCGTCAAGGAGGTCCTGAACGGCGTGGATGTGACGGTCACCGGCCGCACGGAGAAGGTGACAGGAGACCTCACGGTGGACGGCCTCACCCTGACTGCCGCGAAAGTGACAGTGGATGTGGCGAGCATCGCCACCGACGAACCCGCGCGCGACAGCTACTTCCGCTCGACGGCCTTGCAGACCGGCACCTTCCCGGAGGCCACGTTCACGCTCACCGAGCCGGTCACGGCGGAAGGGACCCCGGCGTCCGGCGCGGTCCAATCCTTGAAGGCGACAGGCGAACTCACGCTGCACGGGGTCACCAAGACCGTGACGGCCGATCTCCAGGTGGCGCTGAACGGCAATGGGGGGAAGCTGACGGGGAGCATCCCGATCACGTTCTCCGACTTCGGCGTCGAGGCTCCGAGCCTCGGCTTCGTGACGGTGGAGAAGACCGGGTCCGTCGAGTTCCTGCTGAACCTGCAGAAGGGCTGACCCCTCAGTCCCCGTTCGTGTCCTGGCGATTCGCGAGCATTTCCCTGACCGCATCCGGGAGCGCGTCGGCGATGTCCAGCGCGACGATCGGCCCTCCCCTGGACGCCAGCTCGCCCGCCCTGCCGTGCAGGTACGCCGCCGTGGCAGCCAGCGCGGCGAGAGTGGATGCCGGTGCGTCCGCGATCTCATCGGCGTGCGTGGCGACGAGGGCGCCGAGCACGCCGCCCAGCACATCGCCGCTGCCCGCGGTGGCCAGCCAGGCCGGCCCGGCCGTCACCGCGTAGCGCGCTCCGCCCGGCGCAGCGACATAGGTGGTGTGCCCCTTGAGCAGCACGGTCACACCGAGGCTGTCGCTCGCGCGCGCCGCCCAGGCCGCAGGGTCGGAGGCGATGTCGGCTGCGGTGACCGCATCCGGGTCGTCGTCGGCTGCCCCGGCAATGACCCCGGCGAGCTCGCGGAAGTGCGGGGTGATGACGACGGGGCCGGTGGCGCGGCCGACGAGGTCGAGCGCGCCCGCGTCGACGACGACGGGAACTCCGTCGGCGAGCGCCGTGTGAAGGCGGTGTGCGTCGTCGGCAGGCCGCTGGGTCGCATCCATGCCGGAGCCGATGAGCCACGCCTGCACTCTGCCGGGCGCCGTGACCGCCTCCGGTCGTCTGCGCAGGACCTCTTCCGCCGCACCCTTCGCGCCGAGGTATCTGATCATCCCGAGCCCGGTGCGCGCCGCCGCCTCGACGCCGAGGACGGCCGCGCCGGGGTAGAGGTCGGAGCCGGTGACCACGCCGAGCACCCCGCGCGTGTACTTATCGCTGGCCGTGCCTGGCACGGCGATCCAGCGCTCACTCTCCACAGCTCCCCAGCTCTGCCAGTTGTCCACTGTTCCTCCGTCCGCCACCGAGCGCTCGCTCACTCCACGATAGGTTCATAGGCGAGGAAAGAGGTCGGTTTCATGGGTATCAGCATCCCGGGCAAGGTCATCGTGTTCGACTACGGCGAGGTCATCTCGACCACGCCGTCCGAGGCGGATCGCGAGCATCTCGCCGGTCTGGCCGGCGGGGACGCCGACGTGTTCTGGCCCGCATACTGGCGGCATCGCGACGCGCTCGATCAGGGCACGATGAGCATCCAGCAGTATTGGAGGGGCATCGAGCGCGAGCTGGGCGAGCAGTGGGGGGATGCGAAGATCCACCGGCTCTGGCTGGCCGATTTCCGAAGCTGGCTGAGCATCGACCACGACACGCTGGATGTGCTGGTCGACCTGCACGACGGTGGCACGCGCATGGCACTGCTCTCCAACGCCGGGCGCGACTTCGGCTCGTACTTCCGTCACGGCACCCTGGGCGATCTGTTCGAGCAGGTGTTCGTCAGCGGCGAGCTCGGCACCATCAAGCCGAGCGCCGACATCTTCGAGCACGTGATGCGCGAGCTCGGCGTCGGGCCGGCCCAGATGGTCTTCATCGACAACAAGGAGATCAATGTGCGCGGGGCCGAAGCCCTCGGCATCGCGGGACACGTCTTCACCTCCGCGTCCGATCTACGGGCATATCTCGAAGCATTGGCGGCTTAGAACCAGCATGGCAACACTCTTCGACCCTCTGACCCTGCGCGGCGTGACGGCCCGCAACCGCATCTGGACTTCTCCGATGTGCCAGTACTCCGTCATCGACGAATCCGGTGTGCCCCAGCCGTGGCATCTCGTCCACCTGGGCTCGTTCGCCGCCGGCGGCAGCGGCATTGTGTTCACCGAGGCGACCGCGGTGAGCCCCGAGGCGCGCATCTCCCCGCGGGACACGGGCATTTGGAACGACGAGCAGCGCGACACCTGGAAGCCGATCACCGCGTTCATCGCGGAGCAGGGCGCCGTGCCCGGGATGCAGCTCGGCCACGCGGGACGCAAGGCGTCGAGCTGGCCGGCCTGGGGCTACGAGGACCGCACGGGCAGTGTCCCTCCCGGCGAGGGCGGCTGGCCGACCGTCGCGCCGTCGCCGGTCGCGTTCGGAGACCTGGCCGTTCCTGCCGAGCTCTACCCGGCGGGCATCGACGCGATCGTCGACGACTTCCGATCGGCAGCGCGCCGCGCCGTCGACGCCGGCTTCCAGGTGCTCGAACTGCACGCAGCCCACGGGTACCTCCTGCACCAGTTCCTCTCCCCCATCGCCAACCGGCGCACGGACGAATACGGCGGCAGCCTGGAGAACAGGGCCCGTCTACTCCTGCGCATCGTGGAGTCGGTCCGCGCGGAGGTCGGCGACAATGTGCCGCTGTTCGTTCGGTTCTCCGGCAGCGACTGGACGCCGGGCGGCTGGGACGAGCAGCAGACTGCCACCGTCGCCGGGTGGGCGCAGGATGCGGGAGCCGACTTCTTCGACATCTCCAGCGGTGGCATCCAGAGCGGCATCCGCATCCCGTTGGAGCCGGGCTATCAGGTGCCGTTCGCCGCGCACGTCCGCTCGTCGGCCGAGGTGGAGGTGAGTGCGGTCGGGCTCATCACCACGCCGGAGCAGGCGGCGGACATCGTGGAGAGCGGCCGGGCCGACGCCGTGATGCTGGCGCGCGAGCTGCTGCGCGACCCGCACTTCCCCCTGCGGGCCGCGCACGAGCTCGGCTACGACGTCGACTTCTGGCCGCCGCAGTACCTCCGTGCCCAATGGCGCAGATAGCGCAGCGGCGCAGGTAGCGCAGCGGCGCAGGTAGCGCAGCGGCGCAGGTAGCGCAGCGGCGCAGGCAGCGCAGCGGTGCAGGTGGAAGCCGCGGCGGCGCGTGCGCACCGCCGCGGCGCCTGCTCACCGGAGGTGGCGCTCGAAGAACCGGGCGGCGTCGTCTCCTGCGTACGATGGCACGCCTCGGTGGCCGCCGAGATTCGCCTGCAGCGTCTTCTCCGTGGAGCCGAAGGCGTCGAACAGGTCGAGGGCGAGCTGGCGGTCGTTGCCCTCGTCGTCCCACTGCAGCAGCACGTGCAGGGGGATCGTGAGCCGCCTGGCGTCGTCGAACATGGCGCGCGGAACGTAACTGCCCGCGAAGAGACCGGCCGCCGCGATCCTCTGGTCGACGGCCGCCAGCTTGATGGCGATGGCGGTCACTCCCCCGGAGAAACCGACGGGGCCGCCGATCTGCGGCAGCCCGAGCAGCGCATCCAGTGTCGCCTGCCACTCCGGCACGGCCAGCTCGACCAGCGGGAGGACCAGCCGGTCGACGATCTCGTCCACGGGCTCTCCGGCGGCGAGTGCCCTGTGCAGGTCGGCTCTGGCCTGTTCGGCGTCCGCCGATCGCGGCCGGTCGCCGCTGCCCGGCAGCTCGATGGTGGCCGAGGCGAAGCCACTGGCTGCGGCGCTCCTCGCCCGCCCGGCCAGGCGGGAGCGCATCATGCCGAGGCCGCCAGGGTGGCCAAGCAGGATCAGCGGCACGGGGGCCGAGACGGAGGCGGCGGCGGGCGTCCAGAGAACGCCGGGGATGTTCCCCAGGGTGAACGAGCGTTCGAGGACGGCGCTTCCGACAGCGCTGCCGCTGTCGCTGTTGCCGTCGAGACGCTGTTCAGAGGTGAATTGAAGGTGCATGGTCGTGCCTTTCGAGAGTGCTCCTGAAGGGCGCTCCCGGACGACCTATCGCCCGACCGTGACCCCAGGAAGGAGCACCCACGTCGATTCGTTCACGGGTACCACCTCCTCTTTCGCTCGTCCGGTCTCCGACGAGACTAGCAGCGGCGGCCGCTATCGGTCGAGCGCGATCGCGGCGCGCACCACGGGCGCGTGCCGACGCGCGTGTTCGTCGTCCCACAGTCCGAGCAGGTGCAGCGTGGCCATCCGGAACACCAGAGCGCGCAGCAGCAACTGCCGCCATGACGCGATTCCGTAGTCCTCGCCCAGGTTCTCGACGGGATGGCCGTGCCAGCAGGCCGCGTCCGCCACGGCGATCGCGGCGGCCAGGCCCGCCGGCCGCCAGTACGGCGCCCAGTCGATCACCGCGGGCGGGCGGCCATCGGCGAACAGGACGTTCCCGAGCAGATCGGCGTGGATGACCTGACTCGGCGCATCCACCGGCCGGAACTCCGCCGTCAGGGCGGCGATCAGCGGATCGTCCGGCGCCGCCTCCTCGCCCCACGCCACACGGTCCGCTCTGGCCCACGCGTGATCCGTCTCCGAGATGAACGACGGCTCCGGATGCGCGGCCACGGCACGCTGGAAGGCCAGGCCGGCGCGCACCACGTCCGCGACCCGAGTGGGGTTTGCCGCTCCCGGTACCCAGTCGAGGGCTTCCCAGCCGTCGCGCATCCACTGGCCGCTGTCGTCGCGGAGCGGTCGAGGGACGGTGAACCCGTCCGATTCGGCGAGCCCCGCCAGCACGCCCGACTTCCACTCCGTCTCCGCCGACGGCTCCGCCGGGCGCAGGACCACGTGGCCCGCGCGCCAGGTCAGTCCCCGGCCGCCAGGGAGCACTACCGGCGTCCCCGAGACGCCGAACGCCCTCAGGACGTCGTCGCCCGGCGGCTGCGCCTCAGCGGGGCGCACGCGCTCGGTCGATGTTCTGGTCGTTCAGGTGTGCTGCGAGATACAGAGGATGTTCCCTTCGCTGTCTGTGAACCACGCCGCCCTGTCGGTCGGGCTGGTCGCGATGCCGTTCTCGGTCTTCAGTCCGGGGAAGTCGTACTCCTCGAACACGACACCACGCCCGCGGAGATGCTCCACCGCGGCCTCGATGTCGTCGACCATCCACCCCATCGCGGTGTTCTGCGCCGTGCCGGCGTTCCCGGTCTCGTAGATCTGGATCTTGGCATCGGTTCCCGTGCCGTACACGGCTGTCCCTTCGCCCGTCTCCTCCGGTTCGAGCTCGAGCTTGTCGCGGAACCAGTCCACGGCACGCTGCAGGTCCGAAGCAGGAAGGACGGAGTACGTCACCAACGACTCCAACATGAGTGTTCCTCTCCTCCGCTCCTGAGCTTCACGCTACTCGTCGGAGCGGAGGCGCAGAAGAAGAACCGGGGTTCTACGACTCACGAACGCCTCGTGGCGTCCTGCACCTCGCCGACGAGCTCCTCGATGATGTCCTCCAGGAAGAGCACGCCGACCGTACGGCCCTCCGCATCCACGACGCGCGCCAGGTGGCTTCCCGAGCGGCGCATGGTCGCCAGGGCGTCCTCCAGGTCGCTCTCCGCGAACACTGTCACCAGTCTCCGGATGCGCTTGGCAGGCACCGGCAGTTCGAAGCCCGTCTCCTCCAGGTCGAGCACGTCCTTGAGGTGCAGATAGCCGGTCGGCTCGCCGGACTCGTCCAGGACCACGTAGCGGGAGAAGCCGTTCTTCGACACGGCCTTCTCCACGTCGGCCGGTGTCGGCTGGGCGGGAAGCGACACGAGCTTGTCGAGGCCGAGGGCGACGTCGCGCACCTTCTTCTCGGTGAACTCGAACGCGGCGGTCAACGCGCCCGTGCGGTCGGTGAGCACGCCCTCCCTGGTCGACTGGTTGACGATGTTCGCCACCTCTTCGAGCGTGAACGTGCTCGCGGCCTCGTCCTTCGGCTCCACCCGGAACAGGCGCAGCACGCTGTTCGCCGTGGCGTTGAGGGCGACGATGATCGGCTTCACGACGCGGCCGATGGCGACCAGCGGCGGCGCAAGGAGCAGCGCGGCCTTGTCCGGCATCGAGAACGAGATGTTCTTCGGCACCATCTCGCCGAAGACGACGTGCAGGAACGACACGAGCACGAGGGTCACGATGAACGCGACCGTCCCGATGACGTCGTCCGACCATCCCGTCGCGTGCAGCGGCACCTCGAGCAGGTGGTGGATCGCAGGCTCGGAGACGTTCAGGATCAGCAGCGAGCAGACGGTGATGCCGAGCTGGGTGGTCGCCAGCATCAGCGTCGCGTGCTCCATCGCGTACAGCGCCGTCTTGGCGCTCCGCTTGCCTCGCTCGGCGAGCGGCTCGATCTGCGACCTGCGCGCGGAGATGACGGCGAATTCCGCGCCGACGAAGAACGCGTTGACCAGCAGCAGCACCACCAGCCAGGCGATTCCGGCCCAATCACTCATGGCCGTTCACCTCCTCGCCGGGGAGCACAGAGCCGGGCAGCACGGGATCCGGCGTGTACCGGATGCGGTCCACCCGTCGCCCCTCCAGCCGCTCGACCCGCAGCGTCCCGCCGTCGATCAGCACCTCGTCGCCCACCTTCGGCAGACGGCCGAGCTCGTTCATCACGAAGCCGGCGACCGTCTCGTACGGGCCGTCCTCCGGCACCGTCACGCCTGCGCGCTCGACGAGTTCGTCCGGTCGCAGGATGCCGGGGAAGGTCAGCGAGTCCCTGCCGCGGACGACTCCGGCGCGGGTGCGGTCGTGCTCGTCCGCCACCTCTCCGACGATCTCCTCGACCAGGTCTTCCAGGGTGGCGATGCCGGAGGTGCCGCCGTACTCGTCCACGACGACGGCCATCTGGTATCCGCGACCACGGAGCTCGCCGAGCAGCGTGTCGAGGTTCATCGTCTCCGGCACACGCAGCGCATCCGTCTGCAGCGCCGAGACAGGAACCTTCGCTCTGCGCGGCCGGGGAACGGCGACGGCCTGCTTCACGTGGACGAAGCCGACAACATCGTCGATGTCGTCGTCGACGACGGGGAAGCGCGAGTATCCGGTCGACCTGGCGAGGTCGAGCACGGCCTGCGCCGGCGCGCTGCGCTGCACGGTCGCGATGCGCGGTCGCGGCGTCATCACGTCGGACGCCGTGTGATTGGAGAACGCGAGCGTGCGGCTCAGCAGGGTCGCCGTGTCCGCTTCGAGCAGACCGGCACTGGCGGAACGCCGCACGAGAGACGACAGCTCCTCTGCCGTGCGTGCGCCGGACAGCTCCTCCTTCGGCTCCACCCCGAGCATCCGGAGCACGCCGTTCGCCGTGCCGTTGAGCACGACGATGAACGGCCGGAAGATCGCTGTGAACACCGTCTGAAACGGGATGACGAGCTTGGCGGTGGCCAGCGGGAGCGCCAGCGCGAAGTTCTTCGGCACCAGCTCGCCGAGGATCATCGACAGCAGGGTGGCGACCACGATGGCGACGGTCGTCGCGATCGGGGCGACGACGCCTTCCGGGATCCCGATCGAGGTCAGCGGGCCGTTCAGGAGCGTGCTGATCGCGGGCTCCATCGTGTACCCGGTGAGCAGCGTGGTGAGCGTGATGCCGAGTTGCGCGCTGGACAGGTGCGTCGAGGTGATCTTCAGCGCCGCGATGGTCATCGTCAGCCGGGACTCGCCTCGCTCGCGGCGCGCTTCGAGGTCTCCGCGGTCGAGGTTGACCAGCGCGAACTCGCTCGCGACGAAGAGGCCGGTCCCGATGGTCAGCAGCAGGCCGACGCCGAGCATGATCCACTCATAGAGCACGGTGGTCACCCCGCTCCGGTCTCAGACCGCGGGTGAGCGGCGAGGTCGTGGAACTCGCCAGGGCGAATGGGCTAGCAGAAGGAGGGTCGTCCATTTCCCGCTCAGTATACCGGCGAGGTTTCCGGGAAAAGGGTGTGTGCGCTCGCACGTCGGCGGCACTCCCAGCAAGTCCGTAATCCGTTCATAGCGGTCGCCGAGGGCCGGGGTTCACACTCGCATCGCTCACCCAGCACGAAGAGAAGGACAGCGCGATGACCTCCACCAGCCCGGAATACGGAGCCCCGAACGGACAGCCCTGGCAGCCAGGCCCTCCCGTGCCGCCGCAGCAGCAGCAGCCGTACCAGCAGCCGTACACGCATCCATCGGCAGCCGCGGCACCGGCGCCGGGTGGATACGTCCTGCACCGCTGGCCGCGCTGGGCTCAGAACACCGCGGTGATCGTCGGCGCGGTCGCGGTGCTCGTCGTGGTGTTCTTCGCCGGCTTCTTCACGGCGAACGCCGTCGACCACGGACGCGTTGGCATCGGCACGGGGCAGAACTTCCAGCCACGCCAGTTCGGCGGCAACGGGAACGGTTTCGGCCAGAACGGCGGACAGAACGGCGGACAGACGCAGAACGGCGGAACCGGCGGTCAGACCCAGAACAACGGCTGAGTCAGAACAACGGCTGAGCCGATCTACCAGGAGACCGGCAGCGCCTTGCCCTCCTCGTAGCCCGCGGCCGACTGGATGCCCACCAGTGCGCGATCGTGGAACTCCGCCACCGAACGCGCACCCGCGTAGGTGAACGAGCTGCGCACGCCCGTCGTGATCATGTCGAGCAGGTCTTCGACGGACGGCCGCTGCGGATCGAGGTAGATGCGCGAGCTGGAGATGCCCTCCGCGAAGAGCGTCTTCCTGGCGAGCTCGTACGCGTCCAGGCGTTCGAAGCGCCCCTTGACAGCCTTGGTGCTCGCCATCCCCCAGCTCTCCTTGAATAGTGCGCCGTTCGCATCCCTGTCGAGCAGGCCGGGCGCCTCGATCGTCCCGGCGAACCAGGAGCCGATCATGACGGACGCCCCACCTGCGGCGAGCGCGAGAGCGACGTCGCGCGGGTAGCGGACGCCCCCGTCCGCCCAGACGTGGGCGCCGAGCTCCTTCGCCGCCTGCGACGTTTCGAGCACGGCGGAGAACTGCGGGCGGCCGACAGCGGTCATCATGCGGGTGGTGCACATCGCGCCAGGCCCGACGCCCACCTTGAGGATGTCGGCGCCGGCGGCGACGAGGTCGCGAACGGCCTGCTCTGTGACGACGTTGCCTGCCACGATCGGAAGCCCGAGGCCGAGCCCCTTGACCGTGTGGATGGCGCGCCGCATCCCGTCCTGGTCGCCGTGCGCCGTGTCGATGACAAGCACGTCCACCCCGGCCGCGGCGAGCGCCTTGGCCTTGCTCGCGACATCGCCGTTGATGCCGACCGCCGCGGCGACGCGCAGCCTGCCGTGCGCGTCGAGCGCCGGCTGGTAGATGGTGGAGCGCATCGCGCTCTTCCTGCTGAGGGTTCCGACGACGCGGCCGTGGTCGAGCACGGGGGCGAACTCGAGTCCTGCCGCGCTCATCACGTCGAAGGCGGCGCGGCCGTCCGGCAGGTCCTCAGCGTCGAGCGAGGTGAGCGCGCCGTGCAGGAGGTCGCCGAGGCGCGCATCCGGCAGGGCGGAGCCGAGCTGTGTCGCGGCGAGGCAGCCGAGGTATGCGCCGTCCGCCCCGTGGATGACGATGCCGTGGCCCTCGACCGCCGGCACCCTGCGCAGCGCGTCGGCGACCGTCTCCTCCGGCGACGCGGAGTACGGGGTGTCGAAGGCGACCGGCTGCTCCTTGACCCAGCGGATCGCGTCGTCCAGGTCTTGCAGGTGCATGTCCTGCGGCAGGACGCCGAGACCGCCGCGGCGGGCGAGCGTGGCTGCGAGGCGTTTGCCCGTCACCGAGTTCATGTTGGCGGACACGATCGGGATGGTCGCGCCCGTTCCGTCTTCCGGCGCGAGCGACACGTCGAGGCGGCTGGTGACATTGGATCTCGACGGCACCAGGAACACATCGGAGTAGGTGAGATCGTGGCGCGGGGTCGTTCCATAGAACTGCATGGGAATAACGGTATCCCCCCACGGTGAACGCCCGCACCCGCTGCTGGAAGGGATTAGGCTTGACGACTGGATGGAAACGGGCGGTGACCGTGCTGCCTGTGCAACAAAAATCAATGGAGAGAGTGGGCGAGCGGCTGTGTCGAGCCAACTGACAGGTGTGGGAACCGACGACGGATCGTCGGGCGAATTCGGAGCCAATGAGTGGCTCGTCGACGAGCTGTACGAACAGTTCATCGTCGACAAGAATTCGGTCGACAAGTCATGGTGGCCGATCCTCGAGAGCTACCAGCCGACCGTGAAGGACGACGGTCAGGCCTCCGCAGCCCAGGCCTCCACCCCCGCCCCCAGCGAGACCCCGGCCCCCACCCCGGCCGAACCCACCGTTCCCACCCCGGCAGAGCCGACCGCCCCGAGCCCGACGGAGCCGAACGCTCCCACTCCGGCAGAGCCGTCGACCCCCGCGGGCGACGCTCACCCCGTCACCGCCCCCATCCCGGTGATCGGCGCGCAGCCCGTCGCCCGCACCACCTCGATCGCACCGAAGCCGCAGCCGGTCCCCGCCGACGCCCCTGTGACAGCCCCGCAGGCGGTCCTCGCAGAAGACGGCACGCCTGAGCCGCAGGACAAGGTCACGCCGCTCCGCGGCATGTCGAAGACGCTCGCCACCAACATGGATGCGTCGCTCACGGTCCCCACCGCCACGAGCGTCCGCACCATCCCGGCCAAGCTGATGATCGACAACCGCATCGTCATCAACAACCACCTCAAGCGTGCGCGCGGCGGCAAGGTCTCCTTCACGCACCTCATCGGCTGGGCGCTCATCCAGGCGCTCAAGGAGTTCCCGAGCCAGAACGTGTTCTACGACGAGGTCGACGGCAAGCCGTCGGTCGTCGCCCCCGCACACGTCAACCTCGGCATCGCGATCGACCTGCCGAAGCCGGACGGCACCCGCGCCCTCCTCGTGCCGAGCATCAAGCGCGCTGACACGATGGGCTTCGGCGAGTACCTCGCCGCATACGAAGACCTGGTCATGCGCGCCCGCAACAACAAGCTGGGCGCAGGCGACTTCGCCGGCACGACCATCTCGCTCACGAACCCGGGCGGCATCGGCACCGTGCACTCCGTGCCTCGCCTGATGAAGGGCCAGGGCGCGATCATCGGCGCCGGTGCTCTCGAGTACCCCGCCGAGTTCCAGGGGTCGAGCGAGAAGACGCTCGCCGGTCTCGCGATCGGCAAGACGATCACGCTCACCAGCACGTACGACCACCGCGTCATCCAGGGCGCAGGCTCGGGCGAGTTCCTGAAGATCGTGCACGAGATGCTGATCGGCAAGCGCAACTTCTACGAAGACATCTTCGCCGCGCTGCGCATCCCGTACGAGCCCATCCGCTGGGCTCCGGACATCAGCGTCGACCTCGCGAGCGCCGTCGACAAGACGGCCCGCGTGCAGGAGCTCATCAACGCGTTCCGCGTTCGCGGCCACCTGATGGCCGACATCGACCCGCTCGAGTACGTGCAGCGCACGCACCCGGACCTCGACATCGCCAGCCACGGCCTCACCTTCTGGGACCTCGACCGCGAGTTCGTCACCGGCCAGTTCGGCGGCGACAAGCGCAAGATGCTGCTCCGCGACATCCTGGGCGTCCTGCGCGACTCGTACTGCCGCACGGTGGGCATCGAGTACATGCACATCCAGGACCCTGCCCAGCGCAAGTGGATCCAGAACAAGGTCGAGCGCGGCTACGAGAAGCCGTCGCACGACGAGCAGCTCCGCATCCTCGGCAAACTGAACGAAGCAGAGGCGTTCGAGACCTTCCTGCAGACCAAGTACGTCGGCCAGAAGCGATTCAGCCTCGAAGGCGGCGAGTCAACCATCGCCCTCCTGGATGCGATCCTCGAGGGAGCAGCGAAGGAGAACCTCGACGAGGTCGCCATCGGCATGGCGCACCGCGGCCGTCTCAACGTCCTCACCAACATCGCCGGCAAGACGTACGGTCAGATCTTCCGCGAGTTCGAGGGAACGCAGGACCCGCGCACCGTGCAGGGTTCCGGCGACGTCAAGTACCACCTCGGCACCGAGGGCACCTTCCGCGGCGCCAACGGTGAGGAGATCCCGGTCTACCTCGCGGCGAACCCCTCGCACCTGGAGGCCGTCGACGGCGTCATGGAGGGCATCGTCCGCGCCAAGCAGGACCGCCGCCCCCCGATGACGTTCCTCACGCTGCCGGTCCTCATCCACGGCGACGCCGCGATGGCCGGACAGGGCATCGTGGTCGAGACGCTGCAGATGTCGCAGTTGCGGGCATACCGCACGGGCGGCACCATCCACGTGAACATCAACAACCAGGTCGGCTTCACGACGCCGCCCACCGAGTCCCGCTCGTCGGTGTACTCGACGGACGTCGCCAAAACCATCCAGGCGCCGATCTTCCACGTGAACGGCGACGACCCTGAGGCCGTCGTGCGCGTGGCCCAGCTCGCGTTCGAGTACCGCCAGGAGTTCAAGCGCGATGTCGTCATCGACCTCATCTGCTACCGCCGCCGCGGTCACAACGAGGGAGACGACCCCTCGATGACGCAGCCGCTGATGTACAACCTCATCGAGGCCAAGCGCTCCGTCCGCCGCCTGTACACCGAGGCCCTCGTCGGCCGCGGCGACATCACGGAAGAAGAGTACGAGCAGGCGCACCGCGACTTCCAGGACCGCCTGGAGCGCGCCTTCATGGAGACGCACGCCGCGCAGACCAACTCGGTTCCCGTCGTCACCGGAGACGGTGCCGTCGCGGACCTCGAGCTTCCCGCCGCCCAGCAGGACGACAATGTCGGCGAGCCGGAGAGCACCGCAGTCAGCGAGCAGGTCATCCAGCTCATCGGCGACGCGTTCAACAACCCGCCCGCCGGGTTCAGCGTGCACCCCAAGCTGCAGCAGCTCCTCACCAAGCGCGGCGAGATGAGCCGCAGCGGCGGCATCGACTGGGGCTTCGGCGAGCTCCTCGCCCTCGGGTCCCTCCTGCTGGAGGGCACCCCGGTGCGCATGGCGGGCCAGGACACCAGGCGCGGCACCTTCGTGCAGCGTCACGCCGTGTTCCACGACCGCACCAACGGTCAGGAATGGCTGCCGCTGGCGAACCTCAGCGACAACCAGGCCAAGTTCTGGATCTACGATTCGCTGCTCAGCGAGTACGCGGCCATGGGCTTCGAGTACGGGTACTCGGTCGAGCGCCCGGATGCACTGGTGCTGTGGGAGGCGCAGTTCGGCGACTTCGCCAACGGCGCCCAGACGATCATCGACGAGTTCGTGTCGTCCGCCGAACAGAAGTGGGGCCAGCGCTCGTCGCTCGTCCTGCTGCTCCCGCACGGCTACGAGGGTCAGGGACCCGACCACTCCAGCGCCCGCATCGAGCGCTACCTGCAGTTGTGCGCAGAGAACAACATGACTGTCGCGCGCCCGTCGACCCCCGCATCGTACTTCCACCTGCTGCGCCGCCAGGCATACGCCCGTCCGCGCCGCCCGCTCGTCGTCTTCACCCCGAAGGCGATGCTGCGACTGCGCGGAGCGTCCAGCGATGTCAGCGACTTCACCCAGGGCAAGTTCGAGCCGGTGATCGACGACGCACGGATCAGCGACAAGGGTGCCGTCAAGCGCGTGCTGCTGATGGCGGGAAAGCTCTACTACGACCTGCTCAACGAGCTCCAGAAGAACCCCAACCCGGAGATCGCGCTGGTCCGCGTCGAGCAGTACTACCCGCTGCCCGCCGAGGAGCTCAAGGCGGTCGTCGACTCCTACCCCAACGCCGAACTGGTGTGGGTGCAGGACGAGCCGGAGAACCAGGGCGCCTGGCCGTACATGATCCTCGAGACCTCCAAGCTGGGCCCGCGCCCGCTCGGCGTCATCTCGCGCGCCGCTTCGGCGTCGCCGGCGGCCGGGTCGGCCAAGCGTCACGCGCAGGAGCAGAGCATTCTCATCCAGCGCGCGCTCACGCTGTAACCGCATCCACTGCCTGTTGAGGGGCGTCTCGCGTCAGCGCGAGACGCCCCTCGCCGTTTGCTGCGGCCGCGCGTATGGTGACGTCATGACAGTCGTGACCACCCACCGCCTCGGAGAGCCCTGCTGGGTCGACTACGCGAGCTCTGACGTTCCGCGAGCCCGTGACTTCTACACCTCGCTGTTCGGCTGGACGGCCGATGAGGGCGGCGGGGAGTACGGCGGGTACATCACCTTCCGCAGGGACGGCCACGCCGTCGCAGGCCTCGGCGCCGTCATGGGCGACGAGAAGCCCGACAGTTGGCTCACCTACCTGTTGGTCGAAGACGTGGATGCGTCGGAGAAGGCCGCCACGGACGCCGGAGCGCAGGTGTACGCCCCGGCGATGACGGTCGGCGATCAGGGCAGGATGGCCGTCGTGGCCGATCCCGGCGGAGCCGTGATCGGCCTCTGGGAGCCTGGCGCGCACCGCGGATTCGGGCTGACGGCGGACGTCGGCGGCCCGGCCTGGCACGAGTTGTACGCGCGCAGCTTCGCGGCGCAGGTGGAGTTCTACACGAAGGTGTTCAACTGGCAGACGCAGGTGCTCGGAGACACCGCCGACTTCCGCTACTCCACGTTCGGGCCGGACGGCGCACCGGCCGGCGGCGTGTACGACGCCGACAAGATGCTGCCGGAGGGAGTCCCGTCGCACTGGGTGGTGTACTTCGGGGTCGCAGACGCCGAAGAGTCCTGTGCCCGCGTCGTGGAGCTCGGCGGCACCGTGATCCGCGACCCGTGGGACAGCGAGTTCGGCCGCTTCGCGCAGGTCAACGACCCGCTGGGCGGCCTGTTCCTGCTGCACCAGGTGCAGCAGCCGTAGCGCGTTCTGTCAGCAGGGCGCGCAGAAGCGGCGCGATCGTCCGGTCAGTGCGTCGCCTGGAAACCCCGGATGCGCAGCAGCACCTCGGCGCGGAGCGTCTCCGGTGCCGTCTCCTTGCACGCCCTCTGCACCACCTCGGTGAGCACGACGCTCAGGTGCGCTTCGTCCGCGCATCCATTGCAGGTGGCGAGGTGCTCGCGGATGTCTGCGGCATCTTCGCTGCAGAGTTCGTTGCGCAGGTATTCCTCGAGGTCTTGCTTGGCCTTGTCGCAGCCGCAGTCGGTCATTTCGTGCTCCTGGGTGTCTGCACGGCGGACAGTCCCCGCTCGTGCGCGTAGTCGGTGAGAAGCTCCCTCAGCATCCGGCGGCCGCGGTGGAGGCGGCTCATCACGGTGCCGATCGGGGTCTTCATGATGTCGGCGATCTCCTGGTAGGAGAACCCTTCGACATCAGCGAAGTACACAGCCATCCGGAAGTCCTCCGGGATGGCCTGCAGCGCGTCTTTGACCGCGCTGTCCGGCAGGTGGTCGATCGCCTCGGCCTCTGCCGAACGGCTCGAGGACGCGGTGGTCGACTCCGCACCGCCGAGCTGCCAGTCCTCGAGCTCGTCGATGGTGCCCTGGTACGGCTCGCGCTGCTTCTTGCGGTACGTGTTGATGAAGGTGTTCGTGAGGATGCGGTACAGCCAGGCCTTCAGGTTGGTGCCCTGCTGGAACTGGTTGAACGCCGCGTACGCCTTGACGAAGGTCTCCTGCACCAGATCCTGCGCGTCGGCGGGGTTTCTGGTCATGCGGAGAGCCGCTGCGTATAGCTGGTCCATATACTGCAGCGCCTGCTCTTCGAAGAGCGGACCGAGGTCGTCAGTTGCGGTGGTCATCACGGGCAAGTCTAGTTCCGCACGTGTGCGCGCGCGCGGAGAGTCGAGGACAGTGCTCGTGAGGGTCACAGACTTTCCTTCCTTCGATCGAAAACGCGGATACCCTTGACAACGATGCTGATCTCGAAATATTCCGCGCCCGAGTTCGATCCGTACGGCGACAACCGCGCCGACGAGCCGAACACACTGTGGCCTGCGCCCGTCGCGGCGGGCCCGCTGACCGCATCCGTGTCGTTGCCGGGCTCGAAGTCTCTGACAGCCCGCGAGCTGGTGCTCTCCGCCCTGGCAGACGGCCCGTCGCTGCTGCGCGCGCCGCTTCACTCGCGCGACAGCGAGAACATGGTCGAGGCGCTGCGTGCCCTCGGAGTGAGCATCGAGGCGAAGAAGGGCGCGAGCGAGTTCGGCGACGACCTCCTCGTGACACCGGCGGAGGAGCTGCTCGGCAGCACCACCATCGAGTGCGGTCAGGCGGGGACGGTCATGCGGTTCGTGCCGCCGATCGCCGGTCTCGCGCTCGGGCCGACGATGTTCGACGCGGACGACTCGGCGCGCGGACGCCCGATGTCGTCCATCATCTCCTCGCTGCGCGACCTCGGCGTCGACGTCAATGACGACGGCAGGGGCTCCCTGCCGTTCACGGTCCACGGCACGGGCACCGTGCGCGGCGGCGCGATCACCATCGACGCGTCGTCGTCCAGTCAGTTCGTCAGCGCGCTGCTGCTTTCCGCGAGCCGCTTCGAGGACGGCCTCGACCTCCGGCACTCCGGCGAGCGCCTCCCGAGCCTGCCGCACATCGAGATGACCATCGACACCCTCGCGGCGCGCGGCGTCACGGTCGAATCGCCGGAGGTGGGTCGCTGGATCGTCTCCCCCGGCGCCATCGCGGCGCGGGATGTCGACATCGAGCCCGACCTCTCCAACGCTGCGCCGTTCCTGGCGGCGGCCGTGGTGACGGGTGGCTCGGTCACCTTCACCGGCTGGCCGGAGCGCACGACGCAGGTCGGCGCCGACCTGGCCGAGCTGCTCCCCCTGTTCGGTGCGACGGTCACCCGCGACGGCGACCGGCTCACCGTCACGGGAGGCGAGAGCATCCCCGGCGTAGAGCTGGACCTGACGACAGGCGGCGAGCTCGCACCGGCGCTGGTGGCCATCGCCGCCCTCGCGGACGGCCAGAGTGAGATCACCGGCATCGGGCACATCCGTCACCACGAGACCGATCGGCTCGCCGCCCTCGTCGCGGAGATCAACGGCCTCGGCGGCGCGGTCACCGAGCTCGAGGACGGGCTGCGGATCGAGCCCCGGCCGCTCACCGGCGGGGTGTGGCGCAGCTACGAAGACCACAGGATGGCGACGGCCGGCGCGATCATCGGCCTGGTCGTTCCCGGCGTCGAGATCGAGAACGTCGCGACGACCGCCAAGACGCTCCCCCAGTTCACGCAGCTCTGGGCTCGCCTGGTCGAGGAAGGCACCGCCCCAGCGTGACGGAGAACGCAGCGTGACGGAGCAGACCGGGTCGTGGTGGGACGACGGCGACGACGATGACGAGGCGTACTCCGAGTTCGACGAGTCGAGCATCCGGAGCCGCCCCAACCCGAAGGGCAACCGGCCGCGCACCAAGACCAGGCCGGAGCACGGGGATGCGCAGATCGCCAGGGTGCTCGGCGTCGACCGCGGCAGGTACACCGTGCTCCTCGACGAGGACACCGCTGACGAACGGCAGATGACGGCGGCCCGCGCCAGCGAGCTGCGCAAGCAGGCCATCGTGACGGGCGACCGGGTGGCCATCGTCGGCGACACCACAGGCGAGGACGGCACACTCGGCCGGATCGTGCGCATCGAGCCGCGCGCCACGCTCCTGCGCAGGAGCGCGGACGACACCGACGAGGTGGAGCGGGTGATCGTCGCCAACGCCGACCAGATGCTGATCGTGGTGGCCGCTGCGAACCCCGAGCCGCGCACCCGCCTGGTCGACCGCTACCTGGTCGCCGCGTACGACGCCGGAATCGCGCCGATGCTGTGCGTGACGAAGATCGACCTCGCCGACCCCGGCCCGTTCCTGGAGAACTTCGCCGGGCTCGACCTCCCGGTGTTCACGAGCCGCGAGGACCACATCCCGGTCGATGCGATCAAGGCCGCGCTCGTCGGTCACGACACCGTGGTGGTCGGGCACTCCGGCGTGGGCAAGTCGACGCTGGTGAACGAGATCGTGCCAGGCGCCTTCCGGGCGACAGGCCACGTCAATGTGGTGACGGGCCGAGGCAGGCACACGTCGTCGTCGACGGTCTCGCTGCGGGTCGAGAACGCCGAGGGCCACGGCTGGGTCATCGACACCCCCGGCGTCCGCTCGTTCGGGCTCGGGCATATCAACACCGACAGCATCCTCAAGTCGTTCACCGACCTCGCAGAGCTGGCGGAGGATTGCCCCCGCGGATGCACGCACCTCCCTGACGCGCCGGACTGCGCGATCGTCGAGGCTGTCGAGTCCGGGACGCTCGGCGACGCTGGGCGCGCACGGCTGGACTCGCTGCAGCGGCTGCTTGCCACATTCGCCTGAGCGCGGGGCGCACTCGTGCGTCAGAATGAGTGCATGACTGATGTGCGACTCGAATCGGGCGACTCCGCCCCGGCGTTCACCCTGAAAGACCAGGACGGCGCTGCCGTCTCGCTCGGCGACTACGCGGGCAAGAACGTGATCGTGTACTTCTACCCGGCTGCCATGACGCCGGGGTGCACAAAGGAGGCGTGCGACTTCCGCGACAACCTGAACTCCCTGGCGTCATCCGGCTACCAGGTCATCGGCGTCTCCAAGGACGCCCCGGCGAAGAACAAGCAGTTCCAGGAGCAGGAGGGCCTCAACTTCCCGCTGCTGAGCGACGAGGACCTCGCCGTGCACCAGGCGTACGGCGCATACGGAGAGAAGAAGCTCTACGGCAAGACGGTCACCGGGGTCATCCGCTCGACCTTCGTCGTCGACCCGGACGGCAGCGTGCGCCTTCCGCTCTACAACGTGAAGGCCACCGGACACGTCGCCATGCTGCGCAAGAAGCTCGGCGTCGACTGAGTTCGCATATATTTACAATTCCTGATCCCAAACTCTAAGGTCGGGATGCGGTGCCTCGATCGCCGCATCCCGCACGAAGGAGTGTCCCCATGAACGCCGTCGCCGAGCCGACAACAGCCCCCGCTTCCGTCTCAACGCCTGCCGCACCGCCAAGCGGGCCGTCCATCGCCGATCCAGGACCGCTCGGGCTCGCCGCGTTCGCGCTCACGACGCTTCTGCTGAGTCTCGCCAACGCGGGGATCCTCCCGGAGGCCGGGGCGACGGCGGTGAGTATGGCCCTGTTCTTCGGCGGACTGACCCAGGCTGCCGCCGGCCTGTGGGAGTTTGCGCGCGGCAACACGTTCGGCGCGACGGCTTTCACCGCGTACGGCGCCTTCTGGCTGTCGTTCTGGTGGCTGCAGACCAACCCGGAGTTCGCGGAGAGGGCGGGAACGGCCGGGGTCGGCGCCTACCTGCTCGGCTGGACGTTGTTCACCGCCATGATGACCGTGGCGGCGGTGAAGACCAACGGGGCGACGCTCGCGGTGTTCGTGCTGCTCACCGTCACGTTCGCCCTTCTCGCGATCGGCGATCTGGCGGAGGCGGAGGCATCGACCAGGCTCGGCGGCTGGCTCGGCCTCGCGACCGGCCTGACGGCCCTCTATACGGCGTGGGCAGGCGTCACCAACGCCACCTGGAAACGCGAGGTCCTTCCCGTCTGGCCGCGCGCCTAGCGTCCCACTGCTCCGGCCGTCGCTCGCGTGCCCCGTGTGGCGCGTCGCACGCGCGGCGGCCGGTGTCCCCTCAGCCGGGCTGCTGTTCGCCGTCTCAGGCCGGCAGTCGCGGCACCGATGCGAGCAGCCGCTGCGTGTACGCGTCCTGAGGATCGCCGAGCACAGAGCGGGTCTCCCCCTGCTCGACCACCCTGCCGCCGCGGAGCACCACGGTCTGCTCGCACAGCGAGGCGACGACGCCGAGGTCGTGCGACACCATCACCACCGTCATACCGTCGCGCCCGCTCAACTCGGCGAGCAGGTCGATGATCTGGATGCGTGTGGTCACGTCGAGCGCGCTCACCGGCTCGTCGGCGAGCAGCACCCTCGGCCGGGAGACGACGGCGCGCGCGATGGCGATGCGCTGCCGCTGACCGCCGGAGAACTCGTGCGGGTACCGGCCGGCCGCCTCCGCCGGAAGCCCGACCGCTGCCAGCGCCTCGGCCACCCTGTCGCGCGCATCCTGACCGGAGGCCACCCGGAGGCTCGTCAGCGGCTCGGCGATGATGCGCCCGACGCTCTGCCGGGGGTCGAGCGACGAGTACGGATCTTGGAACACCGTCTGCACGCTGCGGCGGAACTCGCGCATCCTGGCCCGGTCGCGCCGGTCGAGCCGAACGCCGTCGAACAGCAGCTCGCCGCTGGTCGGGCTGCTCAGGCCGAGCAGGATCGACAGCGCGGTTGTCTTGCCGGCGCCGGACTCCCCCACCAGGCCGACGTTGCGTCCCGGCTCGACAGCCAGCGACACACCCTCCAGGGCGGCAGCGGATGCGCGACGGTAGCGGAAACCGGCCTCACGAAGCTCCAGGATGGCGCTCACGACACCTCCAGGGCTCGGTCGAGCTCGCGTGCGCTCGCGACGAGTTCGACCGTGTACGGGTCGCTGGGGGCCGCGAGCAGTTTCTCGATGGTTCCGGACTCGACGACGCGCCCCGCACGGAGGACGAGGGCGCGCTCCGTCATCCGGGAGACCACGGCGAGGTCGTGGCTGACGAACAGCAGCGCCATATCGCGCTCGGAGACGAGCGCGTCGATGAGGGAGAGGATCTCCGCCTGCACCGTCACGTCGAGCGCCGTGGTCGGCTCGTCGGCGATGAGGAGCTGCGGAGCGCAGGCGAGCGCGGCGGCGATGGCGACGCGCTGACGCTGCCCACCAGAGATCTCGTGCGGGTACGCCCTGGCGATCCGTTCCGGCTCCGGCAGCCGCACCTCGGCGAGGGCGTCCAACACCGCCCGCTTGAGGGCGTCGCCGCGCAGTCCGAGGTGACGCCGCAGTGGCTCTGCGACCTGTTTGCCGAGGCGCATCAGGGGGTCGAGCGCCGTCAGCGGCTCTTGGAAGACGACGGAGGCGACGCGTCCGCGCAGCGCGACCAGGTCGCGCTCCTTCGCCCCGACGACCTCGACGCCGTCGAGCACGGCACTCCCGGATGCGACGAGGCCGGCCGGAAGGAGGCCGGTCACCGCGAACGACGTGAGGGACTTGCCGGAGCCCGACTCTCCGATGAGGCTGAGCCGCTCCCCCGCCGCGATGCTGAACGACACATCCCGCACCAGCGGAGTGCCCGTTGCCGACGTGACGCCGAGCTCCCTGACCTCCAGCAGCGGCGCGGTCTTCGCTTGTGCGATCTTCGCTGCTGCAGCCTTCTTGTCCGCGCTCATCGCGATCGCCTCCTCGTCGGGTCTGCGACATCGCGGAGACCGTCTGCCACGAGATTCACGCCGATCACCAGGATCACGAGCGCGACGCCGGGGGCGATCGCCCCCACCGGAGCGGTCGCGACGGTGCCCTGCGCCTCCTGCAGCAGCCGCCCCCACGACGCGTTCGGCGGCGGAGCGCCGAGGCCGAGGTACGACAGGCTCGCCTCCGCCAGCACGGCGACGCCGAACTGGAGAGCGAGGTTCACACCGAGCGTCGGCCAGATGTTGGGCAGGATGTGCTTGCCGACCACGCCGAGCCAGCTCGTGCCGGACGTGCGCGCCGCTGTGACGTACTGCTGCGAGAGCACGCGCTTCGCCAGCACTCTGGTGAGCCTGGCGACGACCGCGGACATGGCGAGGCCGATCGCGAGGATCGCCGTGCCGAGGGATGCTCCCTGCGCGGCGACGATGAGCATCGCGAGCAGCAGCGTCGGGAACGCGATGAGGATGTCGAGCGCCGCCGAGATCGTGTCGTCCAGCCAGGTGGTGGCGAACGCCGCCAGCAGACCGAGCGTGATGCCGATCAGCGCTCCGATGGCGACGGAGCCGATACCGACCGCGAGCGCTATCCGCGCACCGATCATGAGCTGCGTCGTGAGGTCGCGGCCGAGCTTGTCCGTGCCGAGCCAGTGCGTCGCATCCGGATGCTCGAGTCGTCCTCCCGAGGTGTCGCTCGGCGCGAACGGCAGCCAGAAGAACGAGACAACGGCCACGAGAACGACGAGCACGACCAGCACGACTCCGATGGTGAGCGTCACCGAGCGGCGGCGACGGGCGCGCTCCGGCGCCTGCGCCTCCTGTCCGCCCGCGCCGGCGTGCCCGGCCGCCTGGTCCACGATCGCGCTCATCGGTTGCCCGAAATGCTCAGCCGCAGTCGCGGGTCGACGAGGCGCTGCACCAGGTCGGCAGCGAAGCCGATCAGCAGCACGGCGAGGGTGCTGACGAACAGGATGCCCTGGATGTTCGGGTAGTCGTGCTGCTGGATGGCGCGCAGCAACATGCTCCCGAGGCCGGGCAGCGTGAAGACGCTCTCCACCACCACCGCTCCGAGGAAGGTGGTCGCCAGCTCGATGCCGAGGATGGAGATGACCGGCACCGCGCCGTTGCGCAGACCGTGCCGCCACATCGCCTGCCCGAAGCTGGAGCCGAGCGCACGCGAGTTGCGCAGGTAGTCGCTGCCGATCACATCCAGGGTCGCGCTGCGCACGTACCGGGCGATGGATGCGCTCATCACGACCGCGATCGTGATCACGGGAAGCGCGAGCGAGGTGAGGGCGGCGGCCGGGTCTGCCCAGTCGTCGCGGGGAAATCCTCCGGAGGGGAACCAGCGGAGGTTGATCGAGAACGCGCTGACCAGCAGGATGCCGACCCAGAACACGGGCACGGCGATCCCGAGCTGCGAGATGGCGGACAGCGCGATGCCGTACCACGTGTTCGACTTCCACGCGGCGACGAACCCGATCACGAGCGCGAGCGCCAGCGCGATCACGAACGAGATGAGGGTGAGCGGGATGGTCACCGCGAGCCGCGAAGCGATCTCCGGGCCGACAGGAAGCGACGTGATGAACGACGCCCCCAGATTCAACGTGAGCATCTGCCCGAACCAGGAGACGAACTGCTGCAGCAGCGGCTGGTCGCTGCCGACCTGCTCCTGCGCGGCCTTGATCTGCTCCGGGGTGGCGTTGACGGACAGCAGCGCGTTCGACGGGTCGCCAGGCAGCACCCTCAGCAGGAGGAACAGCACCACCATGGCGAGCAGCAACGACACCACCAGGAAGGCGAAGCGACGCAGAAGATAGACGGCCATGACGTTCTCAAGAGTAAATGCTCGGGGAGCCGGTGAACGGCCCCCCGAGCATCCTGTGGATGACTCGCCCCTGTCTACTTCTTGACGATGTCGTACGCGTAGAACTGCGAGTTCAGCCCGTTGACCGGGTACCCGCTGACGTCACTCGACGCGACGACGATCTGCGGGTAGAGGTACAGCCAGGCGCTCGCAGCGTCCTTCGCGATCTGCTCGTTGACGAGCTTCAGCTTGGCGGTCTGCTCCGCTGTGGTGGTCGCCTGCTCGGCCTCGTTCACCCACTGGGTGACCTGCGGGTTGTCGTAGCCCCAGTAGAAGTCGGGGTTTCCGTACCAGACCACATCGCGGTCGTTGACGTGCTCCTGCAGGGTGGCGGTGAAGTCGTGGTTCTTGAACACCTTCGTGTACCACTCGTCGGCCGAGATGGAGTTGATGTTGACGGTGATGCCGACCTTCGCCAGCTCGCTCTTCAGGAACTCGGCGACCGCGGGGTGGGGGTCGTACGTCGGGGTGTCGAGCGTGAACGTGAAGCCGTTCGGCAGGCCGGCCTCGGCCAGCTCCTTCTTGGCGAGGGTCACGTCGTACGGGTTGACCTTGGTCAGGTCTTCGTACCAGGGGTCGCTCGGCGGGACCATCGAGCCGATCAACGTGCCGTACTTGCCCCAGATGGAGCTCAGCAGCTTCTTGGTGTCGATGGCGGAGTAGACGGCCTTGCGGACCTCGGCCTTGTCGAACGGCGCGACCTTGTCGTTGAAGGCCAGCAGCTCCTTCGTGGTCGACTTGCCGTTGGTGATCGTGTAGTCCTTGTTGCCGTCGAACTGGGTCAGCGCATCCGGGCTCTGGATGCTGGTGACCACATCCACCTGGTTGGTGAGGAGGGCGTTGGAGAGGGCCGTGGCGTCGGTGAAGTAGTCGTAGACGACTTCCTTGTTCTTCGCCTTGGTGCCCCAGTAGTCGTCGTTGCGCTCGAGGCTGAGCGAGCTGCCGCGCTTCCACGTGCCGAGCGTGTACGGGCCGGTGCCGTCCTCCGCCGTCTTGTAGTTCTTGGTGCCCGGGCCGTAGATCCAGATGTAGCTGAGGTTGTACGGCAGCGAGATCGAGCGCGACTTCAGGGAGATGACGACGGTCTTGTCGTCCGGCGTCGCGATGCCGGAGATGACAGCGAGCTGCGACTTGCGCGCAGACTGCGAATCCGCGGCGGTCACGCGCTCGATGCTGCTCTTGACGTCCGCGCTGGTCAGTGGCTTGCCGGAGTGGAACTTCACACCGTCGCGCAGCGTGAACGTGTAGGTGAGGCCATCGTCGCTCGCGGTGTACTTCGTCGCGAGGAGCGGCTCGACCTTGCCGTCGTCTGTGAGTTTGAACAGGCCCTCGTAGACGTTGCCGTTCAGGGCCTCCGTGACGCCCTGGCCTCCGCCTGCGGTGTTGTCGAGGTTGACCGGCTCGTACAGCGAGCCGATGGCGATGGATGCGTCAGCGCCGCTCGACGACGACGATGCGCCCGAGCATCCGGCCAGCGCCAGTGTGGCGGCGACGGCCGTAGCGAGCACGACGAGAATGGACTTCTTTCTCAACGGAGTTCTCCTGGTGGGGTGAGGGGGTTGCTGTGCTGTGGAGCTCGTTCGGGTGGTGCTAGTGCGCTGCGCCGTCGCGGAACACGACGACCTTCTCGCCCGCTTCGACCGGGATGTCGAAGCGGTTGTTGCGCGGAGGGAGCGGACAGTTGTACTGGTCCGAGAAACCGCACGGCGGCACGAACGCGCGGTTGAAGTCGAGGACGGCCTTCTCGCCGTCGTGCTGCACGAACAGGAAGCGGCCGGAACCGTACGTGCCGTCGTCTCCGTCAGCACCGTTCGTCGGATCGCCGAAGACGAGCAGCAGGGTGCCGTCATCGTCGAACGCGCTGAGCGTGTACGCGACGCCGTCCTTCGTGAAGGTGATGTCGCCCGGCACGACGAGGTCGCGCGTTCCGCCGTTGTCGCGGATGTGCTCGAACGGGACCGTGCGGGCGCCGTCGACCGGCGTGAAGGTCGCTTCGATGACCCACTCTGGGGCGAAGGGGAAGGCGGTGACGGTCTCGAACGCCTGGATCGCCGGTGAGTTCGCGTCCCACAGACGGATGCCGCGCTCCGGCTGCCCCGTCTCGAGGTTCGTGCGGGTGAGCTCGGTGGCGGTGACCGTGTCCGGCTGACCGGCCAGCGCATCCTGAGCCGTGGTCTCGTCGCCGGGCTGGAGCCAGCGGGTCTCGATGAGGCTGAGGTTCCCTGTCGGGGATACGACGGAGGAGAGACGGGCGTCGCGCCACGCCTGGTGGCCGGCGCGGGCTTCGTCGATGGTGGATGCGGAAGCGAGCGGGGCGGAGGATGTTTCAGTCACGATGTCGGGCATAACCATCCGAGTGTGCGACTTGTTCCCGCTTCCGCCCTATTCGTGTTGCGCAGTGTTGCGCGTCGTCGCCTTCACGACCTGCGGAGAGACGGCGAGGACGATGCCGACGACGGCGGGGACGAGCAGCGCCCAGCCCAGGTCGAGACGTGCGTACAGACCTTGGAACGAGCCGACGGCGACAGCGATCTGCAGGATCTGGATGGTGACGGCGGACGCGCGCGACCAGTTCTGCGCGCGCAGAGCCCCGATCGCCGTCGCGACAACCCAGATCGCTGCGAGGACGACGAGCACGACGATGGCGACGGCCGTCGCGAACGACTCCGGCCGCTGCGTGAGCAGTTCGACGAGCAGCCAGATGGCCGCTCCCGCAACCAGGATCGCCTCAAGGAAGAGCAGGACGGAGAGCGCCACGAGCAGCGGCGGCCGACGACTCGCGGACGGACCGGTCACGGTGTCGCCTGCGCTGTCGATGGAGGGGTCGGTGGAACGGTTGGACTGGTCCCCATCGGGGGGCGGAACTCTAGCACTCATTCATTTCTCGCTTGTGTTCACAGCGTTATCTCATACAAAACTATTGATTCGGATTATGCGCTATGGGAGCATATTCGAGGTCGAGTTAGCGCTCACAGGGTCGTGGGCAGGTCTATCCCCCACGGATCATTCACCCTGTAGCTCGACTGCTTACCATGCATCCTAGGCCGTAGCGGCCGGGGAACAATCAGCAAACAAGGAGCACATTTTCATGGACTGGCGCGACAAAGCTGCCTGCCTCACCGCGGACCCCGAACTCTTCTTCCCCGTCGGCAACACCGGGCCCGCAGTCGACCAGATCGACAAGGCCAAGTCCGTGTGCGCTCGCTGCACCGTGACCGAGATCTGCCTGCAGTACGCGCTCGAGACCGGCCAGGACTCCGGCGTCTGGGGCGGCCTCTCCGAGGACGAGCGTCGCGCTCTCAAGCGCCGCGCAGCACGCGCCCGTCGCGCTTCCTGACCCGCCACATCACCCGCGGCGCACGCCGAGGCGCTCCCTCACACACCTAGCAGTAGAGGGAGCGGCCTCGGCTTTCGTTTGTGCGCGCAACGCAGGAACTCTCGGCCGACACGCCGCCGGTTTCTCCGTCCGGACGGAGAAACCGGCGCGGGGCGGCGGATTCTCCTGCCGAACGTAACAGGTGGGACAGGGAGCGGGGCGGTCAGCCGGGGAGGTGGCCGAGGCCGTCGACCTTGGGGATGGCGCCGAGGAGGCGCTTCGTGTAGCTCGCCTGCGGGTCGTTCCAGACCTGGGCGACCGGGCCGCGCTCGACGATCCGGCCCGCGCTCATCACGGCGACGTCGTCGGCGATCTCCCGCACGATGGCGAGGTCGTGACTGATGAACAGCAGCGCCGCACCCGTCTCGATCGCGAGGGTTCGCATCATCCCCGCCACCCGCGCCTGCAGCGATGCGTCGAGGGACGCGATCGGCTCGTCGCCGATCAGCAGGTCGGGGCCGGTCGCGATGGCGCGCGCGATGGCGATGCGCTGACGCTGACCGCCGGAGAACGCGTGCGGGTGCTTGGTCGCGGCCGACGCATCCAGTTCCACAGCCTCCAGCAGCGACGCCACCGTCCATGCCGACCGGTCGGGATTGATGCGCAGCCCGTCCGTGAGCTGGCTCGCGATCGTGCGCCGCGGGTTCAGCGACGCATACGGATTCTGGAAAACCATCTGGATGCGCAGTTGCGCCTTCTCGCGCTTCCGTAATCCCAGCCGCCGCACCGGAGCGCCATCGAAGTGGATGCTGCCGTGCTGCACGGGCTCGAGGCCGCAGATCGCGCGTGCGATCGTCGACTTCCCGCAACCCGATTCGCCGACGAGCCCGAGCACCTGCCGCTTGTCGAGGCGCAGACTGACACCGTCGACGGCCGTCAGCTTTCCGCGTCCCGGCTGCTTGTACGTGACGACGAGGTCTTCGATGTCGAGCAGGCTCATGAGCCCTCCCTGTCCGTGCTGGGCAGCGCGTCGATCAGGGCGCGCGTGTACTCGTTCTGCGGATCGGTGATGATCTGGAACCGGTCGCCGTGCTCGACGATCTCCCCGTTGCGCATAACGGCGATGGTGTCCGCCAGCGCCGACATCACGCCGAGGTCGTGCGTGACGAGCAGCACGGCGAGGTCGAGTTCGTCGCACAGCGAGCGAAGCAGCCGGAGGATGCCGGCCTGAACCGTCACATCCAGCGCCGTGGTCGGCTCGTCCGCGACCAGCACGGACGGCCCGCAGATGATCGCCATGGCGATCGCGATGCGCTGCAACTGGCCGCCGGAGAACTGGTGCGGGTACTTCTTCAACGCGCCCGCTGGGTCCGGCACCTTCACCAGTTCGAGCGTGTCGATGGCTCGCGCAACTGCTTCCTTCTTGGAGATGCGACGGTGCGCCCGAAGGTGGTCGGTGAGCTGTCCCTCGATCGTGAGCATCGGGTGCAGGCTCGCCGTCGGGTCCTGGAACACCATCGCGATCCTGGAGCCGCGCAGCTCGTTGAGCGCCCTGCCGCGCAGCTCGAGCAGGTTGCGGCCGTCGAACTCGATAACGCCGCCTGTCTGCGACCCGGCGGGCAGCAGCCCGAGCGCCGCGAGTCCGGTCATCGTCTTGCCGGAGCCGGACTCACCTGCCAGGCCCGTGATACGCCCGGCAGGAACTTCGAGGTCGATGCCCCGCAGGATGGGCTTGGCTCTCTCCCCCGACCCGATCGACATCGTCAGGTTCCTGATGCTCAACCCGCTCACAGTGCCCTCCCCTGAACGCTCTCGGCCGTGCGCGGGTCCAGGGAGTCGCGCAACGCGTCGCCGAGGAAGTTGAACGCGAGCACCACGGAGAGGATCGCGAGTCCGGGGAACACGGCGATCCACCAGGACGAGAAGTTGAGCACGCCGGAGGAGACCATCGCGCCCCAGTCCGGGGTCGGCGGCACAGCACCGAGTCCGAGGAAGGAGAGGCCGGACAGCAGCAGGATCGCGGTGCCGACATCGAGCGTCGCCAGCACGAACACCGGAGCGATGATGTTCGGCAGGATGTCCTTCGACAGCGAGACGACCGGGCTGTTGCCGAGCAGACGCCCAGCGATCACGTATTCGCTCGTGCGCGCGCCGAGCACCAGCGAGCGGGTGACGCGGGCGTACGCCGGCCAGGAGACGATCAGCATGGCGATCACAGCGTTGGTCAGGCTGGGGCCCAGGGATGCGGCGATCACCATTGCGAGGATGATCGTCGGGAACGCGAACACCAGGTCGGCGACGCGCATGATGATCTCGTCCGCCGCCTTGCCGATGTACCCCGCGACCGCGCCGAGGATCGTGCCGATCACGAGCGACGAGGCCACGAGCAGCAGCGCGAGCAGGATGGAGACGCGGGCTCCGGCGATGACGCGGGAGAGCACATCCCTGCCCACCTCGTCTGTGCCGAACCAGTTGACCGGGTTCGGCGCGAGCAGTTTGGTGAAGCTCTGCGCGAGCGGATCGTACGGTGCGATCCACGGTGCGAGGATCGCCACCAGCAGCCAGACCACGACGATCACGCCGCCCGTCACAGCGAGCGGTGTGCGCATCGCGCGCGGGACGTTGAGCCTGGCGCGGAACGGGCGCCGGAGGCCGCGGGAGAGGACGTCCTGGGTCATGCGGCCCTCACTCTCGGATCGATCAGGCCGTACGCGATGTCGACGACGAGGTTGAGCCCGATGTAGACGAAGCCGACCACGAGGCCGACGCCCATGATCGCGGGCAGGTCGAGCTTGGTGGCGGCGGAGAAGGCGTATTCGCCGAGTCCGTGCCAGGAGTAGATCTTCTCGACGAGCACCGTCCCGGAGAGCAGGGAGCCGAACGCGAGGCCGACCACCGTGATGATCGGAACCAGAGCGCCGCGCAGCACGTACCGGAACACGACGGTGTGCGCAGGCAGCCCCTTCGCCCGAGCCGCCCTCACGTAGTCGAGGTCGAGGACTTCGAGGACGGCGGACCTGGCGAAGCGCGTGAGCAGTCCGATCGTGTACAGCGCGAGCACCGACGCCGGGAGGATGAGGTGGTAGACCGCATCCCAGAAGGTGGGCAGGTCGCCGGCGAGCAGCGCATCCACGGTGTAGAGGCCGGTCACCTGCGGCGGGGCGATGGCCGTGGGCGCCAGCCGGCCCGATCCGGGGAAGAGGTGCAACTGGTAGAAGAAGACGAAGTAGACCACGAGGGCCAGCCAGAACGCGGGCATCGAGACGCCGATGAGGCTAATCACCCGGATGAGTTGGTCCCAGAAGGTGCGCCGCTTGAGAGCCGCGATCAGGCCGAGGCCGATGCCGAGGACGATCGAGATGACGATCGCGGTCACCGCGAGCTCGATCGTGGCTGGGAACGCCCGCGAGAGATCGGAGGCAACGGCGTTGTGCGTCTGGGTGGAGGTGCCGAGATTGCCCTGGAGGACATGCCCGAGGTAGGTGAGGTATTGCACCGGCAGCGGCTTGTCGAGACCCTGCGCCTCCCGGAACTGCTGCACGATCGCCGGATCGGCTGCGGCCTGCTCGCCGAGTGCCGCCTGCACGGGGTCGGCGGGGACGAGGTTGGTCAGCGTGAACGTGACGAGCGTGACGCCGAAGAGGAGCAGGACGGTGATGCCGAGCCTGACCGCGAGGTAACGCGCCAGCGGTGGGATCCCCGCTGGCGCGTTCCTCTCGCGTTCGCCCGGAGGCGTCTTACTTGATGCCCGCAAAGTCGATCGTCCAGAGCGGGTTGAGCGACAGGGACGTGATGCTCTTCGCAGTCACCACGTTCTGCGCCGGCTGCAGCAGCGGGATGAACGGCCCTGAGGCGTTCTGCGCCTTCTGCAGCGCCTGGTAGGCGGCGGTGCGCTCGTCCGTTCCCGTCGCGGCCGTGGCCTTCGCTGCCAGGTCGGTCACGGTCGGGTCGGCGCCTGCCGTCCAGCCGGCACGCAGGCCGACCAGTTCACCGGGGGTGAACGCCAGGTAGTTCGAGGGGTCCGGGAAGTCGGGGCCCCAGTACCAGAGTCCCATCGGCTCCTTGCCGTTGCGGTACGCATCCAGCTCGGTGGCGACGGGAGCCGGAGCAAGCTGCACGCTGATTCCGACGGTCTTGAGCTGAGCCTGGATGGACTCGGCGACCGACTGCAGCGACAGCCCCTGCACGGTGATGTCGTTCGGGAAGTTGAGCTTGACGGTCTCGCCCTTGTACCCGGACTTCGCCAGCGCGGCCTTCGCACCGTCGAGGTCGAACTGGTTGCCGTCCGACGCCTTGAGGGCGCCGATGAAAATCGACGGGATGACACCGCCAGGGCGCTCGGAGCCCTTGCCTGCCAGGTCGAGGATCTTGTCGTAGTCGATCCCCTTCTTGACCGCATCCAGGAAGTCGGGGTTGCTCGTGAACGGGTCCACGGCCTTGTCCTGGTTCAGCAGGAGGAAGATCGTGTAGCGCGACGCCGCGGAGATGACGTTGACCTTGGAGCTGTCGATGGCCGCTACCTGGTCGGGATTGAGGTCGAGCGCGATCTGCGAGTCGCCCGCTTCCACGTTCAGCTTCTGGGTGGGGCCCTGCACGTTGCGGAGGACGACGCGGTCGTACGCCGGGGCGGTCCCCGTGTACTTGGGGTTCTTCGTGAGCACCACCTGGGATGCGGCGTCGAACGACTCGAGCATGTACGGGCCGGAGCCCGCGGACGTCTTGTTGAGGAACGACTCCGCCTTGTCGTCCGCCGTGGCCGATCCGCCGTTCTTCTCGACGACCTTCTTGTTCACGACGCCGAGCGCCGGGTTCGGAAGGATGTACGGAAGGGCAGGGTTCGGCTCGGCCGATGTGAGCGTCAGCGTGGTGTCGGACGTCTTGGCCACGGTGATGCCGTCGAGCAGGAACGACGGGTTGCCCTTGATGCCGAGCACACGCTGCAGCGAGAACACCGCATCGTCGACGGTGACCTTGGAGCCGTCGGAGAACGTCGAGTCGCCCTTCATGGTGAGGGTGAGGACCTTGTTGTCGTCGGACATCGTGTAGCTGGCGAGGCCGTCGACAGGCTTCGAGACATCGCTGCCGTCGAACGTGAGGAGCGTCTGGTAGAGCGCGTGGGCGACCATGCCGCCTGTCGTCTCGTACTCCCGGTTGGGGTCGGCCGTCTTCAAGTCGAACGAGGCGTCTACCACGATCGACTTTCCACCGGAGGACGATGAGCTGTTGGAGGTGCCGCCGCAGGCGCTCAACACGAGCGCGCTGGCGACCGCGATGCCGACGAGAGCGGCGCGACGCAGGGATTGGGACACGGATGACCCCTTTGAGTTGGTTGGAAGGTTAGCTGCGAAATTACTGTCATCCATGAATCTGTGTCAACTTTGCCGGGAAATGTCGGACGAATGTGCTGCGCTTCTGCCGCGATCGGCATATTATCTCCATCACACGGGCCATTTTGGCCGGTCGGAGGACGAATGTGAGGGCGCATGGAACTCGACGAGACGCATATCCGGATGCTGGAACTTCTGCGGGAAGACGGTCGCGCATCCATCGCGGCACTCGCCGAAGAACTCGGCATCTCCCGGTCCAACGCATACGCCCGCTATGAAGCGCTGGTGAAGAACGGCGTCATCCGCGGCGTCCACGCCGACATCGACCCTGCCGCCGTCGGTCTCAGCGTGTCCGCTCTCGTCTTCGTCACCCTCCGCCAGAGCCAGTGGGCCGACTTCCGCAGCAGGCTGGAGAGCCTGCCGGAGCTCGAGTACTTCACCGTCATGACGGGAGAGCACGACGCCATGCTGCTGGTGCGGGCGAGCGGGGTCTCCGCCATCCACAACCTCGTCGCGACCAGGCTGGCCCAGTGGCCGTCGATCAAGGCGACCGTCACGGTGTTCCTGATGGACGAGCAGGCCACGAGGGTGTCGCTCCGTATGCCCAGGGTCACCTCAGACGCGCTGCAGACCTCCGGCGAGCGCTACGGCATGACCAGGTTCGTGCGGACCAGCGACCAGCGGGCAGAGCGCGCGACGGCGGATCCGCGCCGCCGCCGCTGAGCGGCGCTCCGCGCTGCTGCGTTGCGCTACGCGACCTCGCGGCACACGGAGATGTGCTGCGCGCCGTCGGGCGTCGCGAACTCCTCGGTGAGGATCAGCCTGCCGTCGTCGTCGGCCGAGATGGTGGAGGTGGCGCTGCCCTGAGCGGTGCTCCCGTCGATCCCGTGGTGCACGAACGAGATGTGCAGCACGTCGTGCTCGCGGCGTCCGACGAAGCGGCCGACCGCGACGGTGTCGCCGACGTACTCGCCCCACAGCACCCCGGCTTCCTCGCGGTAGAGGAAGCGCGTCGGAGCGTCCTCGGCGACGTCGCTCGACGTCGACGAGATCATGTCGAAGTACTTTCCGTCGATCGGCGCGGAAGCGTGCGGGTTCTTGGTGGAGGCGGTCACGGCGGACCATTCTGCCGCGAATGCCCCCATTACTGTCAAACGGGCGAGCGATCCGTCCAGCGGGCGCGCATCCCGAGCCTGTTGAGCGACACATGTGGCGAGAAACGCCGAATGCTCCGCACGATTAGTCCTTTCGGCCCCGATCCGAGCGACAGACGGATGCGCTCTTCGCGTATCGACCGGACGTTATGACTTCGTGAGGTAGCGCAGCGGCACCTCGATGGTCACCTCGGTGCCCTGCCCCATCATGGTGTGCCAGTCGATCGTGCCGCCCAGCTCGCCCTGGATGAGGGTGCGCACGATCTGCGTGCCGAGCCCGCTTCCGACCTTGCCCTCCGGCAGCCCGGAGCCGTTGTCGACGACCTTCACCGTGAGGGAGTCCTCCGAGCGGTTCGCGATGATCTCGACCTGGCCCTCGCGGCCGGCGAGGCCGTGCTCCACGGCGTTCGTGACGAGCTCGGTGAGCGCGAGCGCGAGCGGGGTCGCGTACTCGCTCGGCAGGGAGCCAAAACTGCCGGACGACTTGGGATGCACGGTGGTGTTGTGGCTCGACGCCACCTCCGCCACGAGCAGCAGCACGCGGGCGAACACGTCGTCGAAGTCGACGATCTGGTTGAGGCCCGTGGAGAGCGTGTCGTGCACGACCGCGATGGCGGCCACCCGGCGCATCGCCTGGCTGAGCGCCTCGCGCGCTTCCTCGGAGTGTGTGCGGCGCGCCTGGATGCGCAGCAGCGACGCGACGGTCTGCAGGTTGTTCTTGACCCGGTGGTGGATCTCGCGGATGGTCGCGTCCTTGGTGATGAGTTCGCGCTCCTGGTGGCGCAGCTCCGACACGTCGCGGCAGAGGACGATCGCGCCCACCCTCTCCCCCCTGTTGCGGATCGGGATGGCCCTGAGCGACACCGTGACCCCGCGCGCCTCGATGTCCGTGCGCCAGGGCGCGCGCCCCGTGACCACGAGCGGCAGGGACTCGTCCACGGTCATCCGGCCGGAGAGCAGGCGGGTGGTGACGGTCGCCAGCGACTCGCCCTCGAGCTCTTCCGTGAACCCCATCCGGTTGAAGGCGCTGAGCGCGTTGGGGCTCGCGAACGTGGTGATGCCGTCGACATCGAGCCTGATCAGCCCATCGGATGCGCGCGGGGCGCCGCGTCTCGGGCCGCTCGGCGCCCCGAGATCGGGGAAGTCGCCCGTCGCGATCATGTTGAACAGGTCGTTCGCGCAGTCGTTGAACGTGAGCTCCTGACGCCCAGGCGTGCGCGCCTCGCTGAGGTTGGAGTGCCGGGTGATGACGGCCACGGGCTGCTCGGCCGTCTCGTTGGAGTTGATGCTGAGGCGGCGGATGACCGGCACGGCGCGCACGCGGGTGGGCGTCTCCTCGAACCAGTCCGGCGCGTTGGTGTCGATGATCTGCTTGGTCTGGAACGCATCCATGACCTGCTGGCGCCACTCCGGCTTGATGCGCTGCCCGACGAAGTCGCGGTAGAACAGGGTCGCAGCGCTCGACGGGCGCGCGTGTGCCACAGCGACGAAATCGTCGTCGGTCGTCGGCACCCAGAGCACGATGTCGGCGAAGGCGAGGTCGGCGAGGAGCTGCCAGTCACCGACGAGGCCATGAAGCCAATCGACATCCTCCTCCGAGGAACGGCCATGGGCTTGCACGAGATCACTGAGCGTCGACACGCCCCTAGTCTAGGCAGATCCCCGAAACAATCACGGATGTTATCCACAGCCCGTGTTAGAGCCCTGGACTCCCCAGGGATGCGCCTGCTTGAGTGGCACCCACGCGACGGTCGAAGTGGGGCGGGCTTCCGCCGCCGTAGCCGATGAAAGTCGCCGCGCAGCAGCGGCCGCGTTTGAGGGGATTCTCCTGTGAGCACCGTTCTCGACCACAACCATGACCGCACCAGGCCAGTGGGCCTGCCGCCGCGCTCGATCCGTGCCGGCCGTGTGGCCGGTACACGCCACGCTGGCGCGCCCGGCCGCCAGGCGCATCCCGTGCTGGAGTTGCCGAGCGCCACGGACGACAGGGGCTTCCCCGACCCCGCACCGCTCGCTGCCAATCTCGCGCTCTGCGTGGTGGAGGTGCTCGCGGGGGCGAGAAGCATCGACCAGCTCAGCCGCTGGGTGAGTGACGACGTCTTCATCCATCTGCTGCGCCGCTCGGCCATCGCGGCGCGCACGAGACAGGTCACAGGGGCCACCGTGCAGCGGCCGCGGTTGTGGCTCGGCGACCCTGTCATCGCACGACCACAGGACGGCGTGGTCGAAGCGGTGGTGATCGTGCATCAGCCGAGTCGGTCTCGCGCGGTCGCGATGCGGCTCGATGCTGTCAAGGAGCGCTGGCGGGCGAGCGCCATCAGCGTCCTGTGACCTGTGTGCCCCGACTCCGTGCGCGCGCCGGTGCGCGCAGCGCGCGAGACACGGATGGCCGCCCCGAACGGGACGGCCATCTCGTGATCTGCAGCTCGTGATCGAGCGGGCAGGTCAGCTCTTCTTGCCCTGCGCACGACGCTCTGCGCGGTTGGCGGGAGCCGGCGCGTCGTTGTCGCTGACGCGCTGGCCGAACGCGCCGCGCTGCGTCGCACCCTGCGCCGGCGGCGCTGCCGCCTCGTTCAACTGCTGCTGGGCGCGCTGCGCGCGGGCCGTGGCGCTCTGCTCGATCTGGCCGCGCTGGTTGCGGACCTCGACGCCACCGGCGTCGCTCGGAGCGGAGTAGCTGAGGCGGGCCTCCTCTTCTCCGCGGTCGAGTCCCTTGGCGGCGACGCTCGGAGCCTCGACCTCGCCTGGGGCTTCGTTGACCTCCACCTCCAGGTTGAACAGGAAGCCAACCGTCTCCTCGCGGATCGAGCCCATCATCTGCTGGAACATGGCGTAGCCCTCGCGCTGGTACTCGACCAGCGGGTCGCGCTGCGCCATGGCGCGCAGGCCGATGCCGTCCTTGAGGTAGTCCATCTCGTAGAGGTGGTCGCGCCAGCGGCGGTCGATCACCGACAGCACCACCCGGCGCTCCAGTTCGCGCATCGCGGGCGAACCGAGCGACTCTTCGCGCTTCTGGTAAGCGATCCGTGCATCCGAGAGGATCTCGCGACGCATGAAGTCGCGGTTGATCTTGCCCTTGTTGCCCGCCTCGGTGATGACCTCGTCGATCGTCACACCCACCGGATAGAGGGTCTTGAGCTCGGCCCACAGGGCGTCGAAGTCCCAGTCGTCTCCGTTGCCCTCTCCGGTGTGCTGGTCGAGGATGTCGTCGATCACCTCGGTGAGGAACTGCTGGGTGCGCTCGTGAAGGTCGTCGCCCTCGAGGATGTGACGGCGATCGCCGTAGATCGCTTCGCGCTGCCGGTTGAGGACGTCGTCGTACTTGAGGACGTTCTTGCGGATCTCGGCGTTGCGGGCCTCGACCTGCGACTGCGCGCTTCGGATGGCCCTGCTGACCACCTTCGACTCGATGGCGAGGTCGTCGGGGACGTTGCCTCTGCCCATCAGGGTCTCTGCGGCGCCCGCGTTGAAGAGGCGCATCAGGTCGTCGGTCAGCGACAGGTAGAAGCGGCTCTCGCCCGGGTCGCCCTGACGTCCCGAACGGCCGCGGAGCTGGTTGTCGATGCGGCGCGACTCGTGGCGCTCTGTGCCGAGCACGTAGAGACCACCGGCCTCCACGACCTTGTCGGCCTCGGTCTGCACCTTCTCCTTGACGGAGTTGAAGACCTCATCCCACGCCGCCTCGTACTCCTCGGGGGTGTCGACCGGCGACAGTCCGCGGGAGTTCATCTCGGCGACGGCGATGAACTCGGCGTTGCCGCCGAGCATGATGTCCGTTCCACGTCCGGCCATGTTGGTCGCGACGGTGACGGCGCCGAGGCGTCCGGCCTGTGCGACGATCGCGGCCTCACGGGCGTGGTTCTTGGCGTTCAGGACCTCGTGACGCACGCCCTTCTTGGCGAGCAGACGCGACAGGTACTCGCTCTTCTCGACGCTGGTGGTTCCGACGAGGACGGGCTGGCCCTTCTCGTGGCGCTTCGCGATGTCTTCGACGACCTGCGCGAACTTCGCCTGCTCGTTCTTGTAGACGAGGTCGGACTGGTCGATGCGCTGCATCGGCTTGTTGGTCGGGATGGGGACGACGCCGAGCTTGTACGTGCTCATGAACTCGGCGGCCTCGGTCTCGGCGGTACCGGTCATGCCGGACAGCTTCTTGTAGAGACGGAAGTAGTTCTGCAGGGTCACCGTGGCGAGGGTCTGGTTCTCGGCCTTGACCTCGACGCCCTCCTTGGCCTCGATGGCCTGGTGGATGCCCTCGTTGTAGCGGCGGCCCATCAGGATGCGCCCGGTGTGCTCGTCGACGATGAGCACCTCGCCGTTCATCACGACGTAGTCCTTGTCGCGCTTGAACAGGGCGTTGGCCTTGATCGCGTTGTTCAGGAAGGAGATGAGAGGCGTGTTGGCCGACTCGTACAGGTTGTCGATGCCGAGGTAGTCCTCGACCTTCTCGATACCGGGCTCGAGCACACCGACGGTGCGCTTCTTCTCGTCGATCTCGTAGTCGACCTCCGGCTCCAGGCGCTTGGCGAGGTTGGCGAACTCGTTGAACCAGCGGTTCGCCTCGCCGGATGACGGCCCGGAGATGATCAGCGGAGTACGCGCCTCGTCGATGAGGATCGAGTCGACCTCGTCGACGATCGCGAAGAAGTGGCCGCGCTGCACCATGTCGCTCGCCTGCCACGCCATGTTGTCGCGCAGGTAGTCGAAGCCGAACTCGTTGTTGGTGCCGTACGTGATGTCGGCCGCGTACTGTTCGCGGCGCTCCTCCGGCGTCTGACCGGCGAGAATCACGCCGGTGGTCATGCCGAGCGCACGGAAGACGCGGCCCATCAGCTCCGACTGGTAGCTGGCCAGATAGTCGTTGACGGTGATGACGTGGACGCCGCGGCTGGAGATCGCGTTGAGGTACGCGGCCGTGGTCGCCACGAGGGTCTTGCCCTCACCGGTCTTCATCTCGGCGATGTTGCCGAGGTGAAGGGCGGCGCCACCCATGATCTGCACGTCGAAGTGACGCATCCCGAGCGTGCGCTTGGCCGCCTCGCGGACGGCGGCGAACGCCTCGGGCAGGAGGTCGTCGAGCGACTCGCCGTTGCTGTACCGCTCCCGCAGTTCGACGGTCTCGTGCATCAGCTCTTCATCGGTGAGCTCGCTGAAGTCGTCTTCGAGCGCGTTCACCGCTTTGGCGTACGCCTCCAGGCGGCGGAGGGTGCGACCCTCACCGACACGGAGGACCTTTTCCAGTACTGAGGCCACTTATGCACTCCACTTTGTTTGTTCAGGCTGGTATCGCCTGTCGCCCAGTCGGGCGCACGTCGAACCGCCGACCGGGGCCGACGCTAGACATATCGTACTTGTTCCGCCATTGGGTTCGGCGGGTAGTTCCTGTGAGGGCGCTCCGGAAAGCGAGGCGCCGCCCTCACGCACCGAGGAGGCTGAGCGGCACCACTGCGACGCCGTCGTCACGTCGATACGCGTATGGACCTGCCGTGACGACGATCATGTCCGCGAGTTCATCACCGAGGAGCCGCTTCAGCCAGAGCAGGTGGCGAACATCCCGCTCGGAGGGCGCGGCTGCGAGTTTCACCTCGAGAGCAATGGTCCTCCCATCGTGACGTCGTGCGATGACGTCGACCTCATGGTCGCCGTTGCGGGTGCGGAGATGCGACAATCGGGCGTCTGCCGCCTGGGCGTATGTCTGAAGCGACATGACCACCAGCGCCTCGAAGAGCGCACCCAGCGCGGTCCGGTCCTGCGGGCCGAGCATTTCGACAGCCGCACCCGCGATGAGCCGATCCTCATCCAGGTCGAGGAGTCGTGCAGCGATGGCGGGGTCGGCCAGGAAGTGCTTCGGCGTGTCTCCGAGACGCACGCCGTTCAAACCGAGGTTGGTGGCCGGCAGTTCGTCGAGCATCCAGAACTGCGTCAGCGCGTCCCGATATCTGTTCACGGTCTGACGAGGCGTTGCGTCTCCGTCATTCTCCTGCGCGCCGGATGCGATGGTGGCGTGCGTCGCCGTCGATGCCGTCGCACGTGAATACGCTTTCAGCCAGCGGCGCAACTGCTGAGGCTGTCTGACTCCCACGCCGCGTTCGGTCAGTTCGTGCTCAAGCATCCTGGTGATGTATCCGTCGAGCGTGGCGCGGCGGGCTCGGGAACTCAGCGAACGCACGGCCGGAAAGCCAGAAGCGACGATCTCCTCGATGTAGTCGGCGAGGTCCACGGTGGTACGTCCGACGATCTCCGCGCGGCCGTCGAAGAGACCACCGAAGGCCACCGTCTGCCGCTCGATGACTCGCTCGACGATGGAGAGTCCGCGCATCCGAAGCGAAACGATACGCCCTGCGCCAGAATGCGCAGGAGCATCAGAAGGAATGCTGCTGCCAGTGAGGAGAAACTGTCCCCCGCTGTAGTCTGCGTCGACAGCGTGTCGGACGAGATCCCATGACGACGGATAGCGCTGCCACTCGTCGATCAGCACCGGGCGTTCGGCGGCCATGATCGCACCGGGGGATGCTCGCAGCAGTTCCTCGTCGGCGGGCTCGTCCAGCCGGAACACCTGTGACGCACGCTGCTGCGCCGTTGCCGTCTTGCCGACGCCTTTTGGTCCTTCGATGGCGATCGCGGGAAGCTCGGGGAAGAGCACATCGAGGGAATGGTCGATGACTCGGGAGGAGTATGTCATGCGGCCTTCAGGGCAGGGAGGTCGGGGACGATGAACTAATTGTACGTTTAGCAGCCGCTCTATAGTGCGTTTAGCAGAGTTTTTATGGTGCATTTAGCAGGATTGTTATGGCGCATTCAGCAGCGAGCGCATTGGATCTACCGGGGTTCGCAGGGCTGGGAAAGCGAGGCGCCGATGGCGGCGGCCGCCTGGGCCGCCACCATCGGCGCTGGATCGGTGCTGCTGGAGCCCGCCGGCTCAGCCGCCGAGTTTGCGGCTCGCCGTTGCGACCTCCTGCAGTTCCTCCGCCTCGTCGTCCAGGGCGATCACGCCGTAGTCCCAGCCCTTGCGGCGGTAGACCACGCTCGGACGCTGGTTCTCCTGGTCGATGAAGAGGTAGAAATCGTGTCCGACGAGCTCCATGTAGTACAGAGCGTCGTCGACGGTCATCGGGACGGAGGCGAACACCTTCTTGCGGATGACGACGGGGCAGTAGTCGTCTTCTGCCTCCGCTGCGGTTTCCGCATCATCGGAGACGACGGGAACGCTTCCCGTCCTCACCTGATCGAGTACCGCGACAGGAGCCGCAGCGAGCCCGACAGTGCTGAAGCCGTCCGTGCTCGCCTCTCGGAGCGATGTCGGCCTGTGCTGGCCACGATGCACCTTGCGACGGTCCTTCGCCCTGCGCACCCGTTCGAGGAGCTTCCCGAGGGCGATGTCGAACGCCGCGTACTTGTCGGTCCCGGTCGCTTCCGACCTCACGACGGCCTTCGGCCCGACGAGAGTCAGTTCGACGCGATCATCGCCGTTCTGGGAGCCGACCTTCTCGTTGTGGCGGCTGACCTTGATCTCGAAAGAGATCGCGCGTTCGGCGAGGTGCGAGACCTTTTCCGCCTTCTCAGTCGCGTATTCACGGAAACGATCGGTGATACCCAGGTTGCGTCCGATGATGTTGATGTCCATGGAGACCTCCCTGTTCCGGCGTGCCGTCCGCCCGGATCACGAAGGGCGGGTCGTCCACACCTTTTCGACCACCGTAGTGCCGTCCGGCTCGGAAGTGAACAGGTAGAACTGCTCTATCTGCCGAACCTTTCCCGTGCACTCCCCGAGCGTCACGCGATGCCCGGCGAGCCGCCTCGCAACGGCGTGCGTGCGACTGCTACTGCGAACACGACCCTGCCCCCGACAGCGGTGATCGCGCGCGCGGCCTCGCGCACCGTGGACCCCGTGGTCACGATGTCGTCGACGATCAGGCAGTCCCTCCCGCGCAGCCGCGGGGACGCGACGATGCTGCCCGCTCTGTTGCTCGTCCTCTGCTGCGCCGTCAGCCCGGCCTGGTCCTCGGTCTGCCTGGTGAGGCGCAGAGCGCGCCACAGCGGAGGGACCAGGATGCGCGCTCTCCGCAGCAGCAGCGCCGTCGGGTGATATCCCCTGCGGCGGAACGCTGCGCGCGTGGACGGGATGACCACGGGGAGCAGCGCGTGGCGTGCATCCACCTGTGGATGCGGCCGCGGCCTCCCCGCGGCCTGCGCGTGGGACTGCGCCTCCACGATCGCGGCACGCAGCGCCCCGGCGAGCGCGGGAGCGGCGTCGGTGCGCCCGCCGTCCTTGAACGCCAGCAGCACGCGGCGCGCGACGCTCTCGTAGCTGAGGGCCGCGAGCAGCGGCGGATCTGCGCCCTCCGCGGCGAGCGCGCCCGGCCGCAGCGCGAGCGCGCACGCGGGGCACACCGCCCTGTCGTGCGCACCGCATCCACTGCACTGCACGGGATGCAGCACCGCTGCCGCGTCGAGGATGGATTCCCTGAACTGGTTCGTGATCGTCATGGTTCGAGCCTGGCCGGTGGGTGGGCGGCGTGGCAGGGTGCGGACGGATCGGTGGAGAACGTGTGCGAAGCGTCGGTTGTGGAGGGACGCCGCTCAGCAGGTCAGCGCACGGGTCACGGCTGGCCGAGCTGCACGGCGACCGCGCCCACCTTGTCCGTCTGCGCCTGCCACCCCGTGCCCGTCGGCGCCTGCAGCGAGCCGTCCGCGGTCAGCACCAGGTAGCGGGAGAGCCCGCCAGCACCGACGATGGTCGTCCCGCCTCCCGGCCCCGCTGTCGTCGTCGACGTTCCGCCGATGGTCTGCTCGGTGATGGAGGTCGCATCCCCCGAGGTGTTGCTGAGCACGGCGACGGTGAGCTCTCCCGTCCAGGCGACGGAGCGCGGCGTCCCCGCCCCGACCACGAGCTCGATCGGCTCGGTGAGCCCGGTGGGCACACCGGCCTCGCCGCGCACGATCCCCGCGGCGACGAGCAGCGACTGGGTCCCGTTCCTCAGCAGTGCGACGACGCGCGTTCCGTCCCTGGAGACCGCGATCGAGACGATGGAGGTCGCCGACGGCCACTCGGTCTTGATGGCGTGCGCCTGCCCGTCCGGGCTGTACGCCTGCAGTGCCCCCGGGCTCGCCTGCGGAACCGACCAGACCCAGCCGCTCGGGTCGATGACCGGCGCGATCAGGCCGGGTCGCGCATCCACCTTGGCGGGCTCCGCGCTCTTCCGCACGAAGTACGCGGCCCCGTGGGACAGCACGGCCGCCTCGTCCCTCGCGGCGTTCAGCGCGACTGCGCTGGGCTGCAGGGCGATGATCTTGTCGCTCATCCCGCTGAGCTCCGTGACACTCGACCCGCTGAGCAGGCCGAACGTGTTCTGGCGGTAGACGATGGCGTGCGAGTCGACAGGGGGATCCTGGGCCGGTGCGTTCGCGTCGCTGAGCGGAGGGATCTGCTGCTGGTTGCCCTCGATGGAGATCTCCACGGACTGCGCGAGACTGCCGAGGCTCTGTTCGAGTTCGAGCTGCATCCGCTGCAACGCCATCGTGTCCGCCTGGCCCGCCTCGGAGCTGAGGTCGACCCTGGCCACGCCTCCCGACGTCGTCACCGACGGCAGCGCGAGCTGGGTGCCCTGCGGGAAAGCGCTCGTCACCGCCCCGGTCAGCCACTTGGATGGCCCGGCCAGGATGGCGCTCGCCACCCTGGTGGCGGCCGTGGCGACGCGGGCGGGGAACCAGCGCGCATCCGGAACCAGGTACGCGTAGTCGGGGCTGAAGAAGTAGATGGGCTGCTGCGAGTAGACAGAGCGAAACGTCGGGTCGTCGATGACGACGCCGTTCGGCGCGACGGCGATGCGCCACTCGCCGTCCTGCTTCTGGAGCTCGTAGCGGAGGCCGACAGGCGCCGTGCTCGTGACGGCGTGGTACGCGCCGGCGCTGTCGACATTGGCGACCGGGTTGACCGACACGCTCCACTGGTTGTCGTCGTGATCGAACGAGCGGTTGCGGCCGTCGTCGACGGTGACGGACTCGTCCGGGTTCCACTTGGCCGACATCGACCTGGTGAGGTACTTCCTGGCGATGTCGAAGTTGTTCTTCGGGCTGGACGCCGCGTCGATGAACCCCTGGACGATGCGCTGCTGGGTCGCGCCCTTCTCCGGGGGCGACGGGTTGAAGTCGAGGTCCAGCGGGTCGTTCACCTGTGCGACAGGACCGCCCTGGCGGACAGGACCGGAGCTCGGGATGCTCGCGCACGCGGCGAGCACGCAGAGCACGACGACGGCGACCACGCCGGCGACGGCGCGGCGCAACGGGCTGCGGACGCTCATGCTGTGGCTCCTCGGTCGGTGAGCTGCTCGGCCGCGCCTGCCGCGCCCGCCCCGCCTGCCGCGCCGACCGCCGTCGCCGCGTCTGTCGCTCCCGCGTCCGTCGGCGGCAGCGGGAGCGGCGACGACGCGATCTCCTTGCCGGAGACGCGCGGCAGCGTCAGCCGGAAGCACGAGCCCGCGCCCGGCGCCGACCAGACCTGCAGCCAGCCGGAGTGCAGCGTCGCGTCCTCCAGCGAGATCGCGAGCCCGAGACCCGTGCCGCCGATGGTGCGCTTGCGCGACGGGTCGGCCCGCCAGAACCGGTCGAAGACGTGGTTGACCTCCTGCTGACTCATCCCGATCCCGTAGTCGCGGACGGTGAGCGCGACGGCGCTCTCGTTGCTGTCGACTGTCACGACGACCGGCTTGCCGTCGCCGTGCTCGATGGCGTTGCCGATGAGGTTGCGCACGACGCGACGGATGCGCCTCGGGTCCATGCCGACGTCGAAGTAGCCGCCAGGCGCATCCAGTCGCAGCTCTGAGCCGTTCTGCTCGGCGAGGGTGCGCAGCTCGTCGACCACGTCGTCGGAGAGCCGCACCAGGTTGGTCGGCTCCGGGTCGAGGGCGACGGACCCCGCGTCGTACCTGCTGATCTCGAGCAGGTCGGAGAGAAGCCGGTCGAAGCGCTCGATCTGGGTGTGCAGCAGCTCGGCGGTGCGCTCGGTGGCTGGAGGAAACGTCTCACGCTGGTCGTAGATCACATCGCCCGCCAGCCGGATGGTCGTGAGCGGTGTGCGCAATTCGTGCGAGACGTCGGAGACGAACCGCTGCTGGAGCTGCGACAGCGTCGCCAACTGGTTGATCTGGCTCTGCAGGCTGTCCGCCATCCCGTTGAACGAGCGGGCGAGGGACGCGAACACGTCCTCACCGTGCTCCGGGATGCGCACGGCCAGGTCGCCAGCGGCGAGACGCTCGCTGGTCTCCGCCGCCACCCTGATCGGCTGCACGGCGAAGCGCACGATCACCCAGGTGATCGCGCCGATCAGAAGGATGAGCGCGAACCCGGCGAGCAGGAGCGTGCCCTGAACGAACAGCAGGGTGTTCTCCGAGTCGCGCAGGTTGTAGCCGATGTAGAGCTCGTAGTGCCCGAAGCTCGGGAGCGTGAGCTGGGTGCCGACGACGATTCCGGGGTCGGTGGTCCCGTTCCCTGCCGGTAGCGCGACCGACTGGTAGAACTGCTTGGTCCCGCCGTTCTGCACCTGCTGACGCAGCTCGTCGGAGATCACGCCGTTCAGCCCCGGGCTCGCCCGGTCGGGCGGCGCGGGGATGGAGACGTCCTGGCCCGGCACCCGATACGCGGCGATGAGCCTGCTCGAGGTGGCTCCCTGCACCGTCTGCAGAGTGGAGTTCAGGAGGTTCTTGCCGGAGTCGGAGGCGGAGACGTCCGACGCGTTCAGCGTCGACTGCGCGGACGTGGTCGCCCTGCTGGAGTCGCGGAGCGCCTGGTCGAGACGCGACTGATAGAGGTCGTTGCTGATGCTGAGCGCCATATAGATGCCCGTCACCAGGATCGCGATGCCGGTCAGCAGCAGGGTGATCGTGACCGTGCGGACCTGCAGCGAGCGCCGCCAGACGCCGACGAGCTGCGAGGGAAGCTGCCGCCACCATCGCCCGTCCATCCACCTGTACCGCATCCGGGCCGGCGCTTTCGGCGTGCTACGTGACGGCGCCGGCGCGGTAGCCGACCCCGCGCACGGTCATCACGATCTTGGGGTTGTCCGGGTCCTGCTCGACCTTCGCGCGCAGGCGCTGCACGTGCACGTTCACGAGACGTGTGTCTGCCTTGTAGTGGTAACCCCAGACCTGTTCCAGCAGCATCTCCCTGGTGAACACCTGCTGCGGCTTCGAGGCGAGCGCGAGCAGCAGGTCGAACTCGAGCGGGGTGAGGTTGATGCGGGTGTCGCCGCGCTTGACCTCGTGGCCTGCGACATCGACGACGAGGTCGCCGATGCGGAGCTGTTCGGCGGCGGGGACAGTGGATGCGGGGCGCAGCCTGGTCTTGATCCGCGCGACGAGCTCTTTCGGGTTGAACGGCTTGACCATGTAGTCGTCGGCGCCCGATTCGAGTCCCTTGACCACATCCGCGGTGTCCGACTTGGCGGTGAGCATGATGACCGGCGTTCCCGACTCCGCCCTGATGCGGCTGCACACCTCGATGCCGTCCAGTCCTGGCAGCATGAGGTCGAGGAGAACGAGGTCGGGCTTCGAGGAGCGGAAGATGTCGACGGCGAGCGCGCCGTCCTCGCAGAAGACGGGGTCGAATCCCTCGGTGCGCAGCACGATGCCGATCATCTCGGCGAGGGCGGTGTCGTCGTCGACCACCAGGATGCGACTGTTCATGTCCGAAGTTTCCCACAACCATTCTCGGGCGGCCGGTTACCACTGAGGCCCCGATGACCGCTGAAGTCTCTGTGCAAGCGTAGTGGAGACTCCTGCGCCACCCGTGAAAGACAGCCGAACGTGCCCTGTGGGTGGGGCAGTGCTCGTGGCGCGGATGTGCCAGCATGGGGTGCGGAAGACGCACGGGAAAGAGGGCACCGCGTGACCGACGAGCAGAACTGGCAGGCACCGGGGTCTCAGGCAGACGCTGGAGCCGGTCACGAACAGGCGCCTGTGCCGCCGGCGCCGCGCTACGGCGAGTATGCGCCGGGCAACGGCCAGCAGCAGCCGGGCAACGGCCAGCAGCAGCCGGGCTACGGCCAGCAGCCGGGCTACGGCCAGCAGCAGCCGGGTTACGGCCAGCAGCAGCCGGGCCAGGGCTACCCGTCTCCCGGTTTCGCGTACGGCCAGCCCGGCCAGGGATACCAGCAGCAGCCCGGCTGGACTCCCCCGCCGAAGCCCGGCCTCATCCCGCTGCGACCGCTCGGCTTCGGCACGCTTATCGGAGCGCCGTTCCAGACACTTCGGCGCAACCCCAAGATCACGGTCGGCGCGGCGCTTCTGTTGCGGGGCATCCCGTCGATCATCGCGAGCGTGCTCATCTTCTTCGGCATCTACCTGCTGATGGACAGGGCGATCAACGCGACCTCCGACGATCGCAGCGCCCTCATGGCGGGGGCGGCCGGCGGCACGATCGTGCTCGGCCTGCTCTCCGCCGTGATCGACGGCATCTCCAACGCGCTCCTGCAGGGCGTCATCGTCGGCGAGGTCGCCCGCGGAACGGTCGGGGAGAAGCTGACCTTCCGCGGCATCTGGCAGCTCGTGCGCGGACGCGTCGGCGCCCTGATCGGCTGGACGTTCCTGATCGCCCTGGCGTGGATCGTCGCCGCCGCACTGGTCGCCGTCGTGGCCGCCGTGCTGTTCGCCCTCGGACCGGCCGGTGTGGTGGGCGGCGTGCTCGTGATCATCTTCGGGTTCCTCAGCCTGGTCGTCCTCGCCATCTGGCTGAACACCAAACTCGTGCTCGTGCCGAGCGCCATCGTGCTCGAACGGCTTCCGATCCGCCGCGCGATGGCCCGCTCGTGGGGACTCACCACCGGCTACTTCTGGAAGACCTTCGGCACGATCGCGCTGATCGCCGTCATCGTCTACGCGGTGGCGCAGATCATCTCCATCCCGTTCGGCATCCTCGGCGGCATCGTGGGCGGCATCTTCGCCCCGACGTCCCTGTCGTCTCCCGACTCGGAAAGCTTCAGCCAGGTGCTGACCGGCCAGCTTGGCGTCAATCTGCTGGCGAGCGTCGTCGGCGCGATCGTCGGCGCGATCATGGGCGTGGTTCAGACGTCCGTCATCGCACTCATCTACATCGACCTCCGGATGCGCAAGGAGGGCCTCGACCTGCAGCTCGTGCGTTTCGTGGAGGCGCGTCAGACCGGTCAGGATGCGCAGGACCCCTACCTCGCAGGCCCGGTCTTCGTTCCTCCCGCCGCGAACTATCCGCCCGCCCCTGGGTCGTACCCCCCTCCCAGTTCCTGGCCCCCTCCCCCGCCTGGCGCATGACGGGCGGCCTTCTCAGCGCGTTCATCGGCGGGGTGCGCGCGGACATCCCTGTCGACCCGAGCTCGCCAGACGCGCGCCAGTGGATCGGCGACGAGCTCGCCAAGCCCGAGTACCAGACGGCGAAGCCGACGTGGTTCGACCTCGCGTCCAAGGCCGTCCAGGACTGGATCGCGTCGCTGTTCCAGGGCCCTGGCGGTGACGCGGGCCCCGTGCTGCTGCTCGCTGTCGTGCTGGTGATCGCCGGGCTGATCGTCGCGGCGTTCTTCATCTTCGGCCGGCCGCGCATCAACCGGAGGACGACGGACGGCCGCCGCTCCCTGTTCGGCGACGACGACACGCGCACGGCCGCGCAGCTCCGGCGCTCCGCTGCGTCCGCCGCCACAGCCGGCGACTGGGTGCAGGCGATCGAGGAGCAGTTCCGCGCTGTGGCGCAGGGTCTCGACGAGCGCACCATCGTGACGGTGAGCCCTGGAACGACCGCGAATGAGTTCGCCCGTCGCGCGGCGAGCGTCGTGCCGTCCGAGAGAGAGCGGCTGCTTGCAGCCGCCCGCGCGTTCGACGATGTCCGCTACTTGGAGCGCCAGGGGACCCAGGCGCAGTACCAGCAGCTCGTCGCGCTCGACCAGAGCCTGCAGGATGTGCGGCTGCCGTCCCTGACGCAGCCCGAGGCCGTCCGATGACCGCGCAGGGCACCGCGCAGACGCTCGAGCGCGAGCACGGCACCGTGGCGGCGAACGGCCCGTCCGAGGCCGCCGCCGTCTCTCCCGACCTCCGTCAAGTCGGGAGGAGGAGCATCCCGTGGATCGTTCTGGCGGCGATCGCGGTTTTCGTCGCCCTTCTGGGGGTTCTGCTCACGGGAGGCGAGGCGCGCGTCGGCGTGCCGATGGATGCCGCGAACGCTGGCCCCGTCGGCGCGAAAGCGGTGGCCCAGGTGCTCAGCGGGCAGGGAGTCGCCGTGCACACCGCGAACACCCTGAGCCAGGTGCAGGACGCCGCCACAGACGACACGACCGTTCTCGTCTTCGACCCTGCTGGCAACCTCGATTCGAGCGGCTACGACCGGCTCACCTCGGTCGCGAGCACGATCGTGGTCGTCGAGCCGGACTTCGATGCGCTGCGCAGGCTCGCGCCCCGCGTGACGGCGGCTGGGTCCGTCTCGGCAGCGAACCCGATCGCCGCAGACTGCGCCGTGCCCGCAGCCGTCCGGGCGGAGACCATCGACCCCACGCCCACCGACACCACGAAGGGCGTCAGCGTCGCCGGTTCGTTCCGCATCGACGGGGGCGAGGCGCTCGGCTGCTTCCGAACGGGAACCGACAGGTACTCGTTCGTGACCACGATCTCGGACGGCCGAACGATCGACCTGATCGGCTCGGCGAGCATCCTGATGAACGACGGGATCGACCGGGCGGGCAACGCGGCGCTCGCGCTCAGCGTGCTCGGCCAGCACCGCACGCTCGTCTGGTATCTGCCGAGCGTCGACGACCGGCCGGTCACCGGGCCCGCCGACATCGGTGCGCTCACACCCGGCTGGGTGACGCCGGTCGTGATCCTGCTCGTGCTCGTCTTCATCGCAGCGGCGTTCTGGCGGGGGCGGCGCTTCGGCCCGCTGGTGGTCGAGAACCTGCCCGTCGTCGTCCGCGCCGGCGAGACGCGTGAGGGCCGTGCGCGGCTGTACCAGCGTTCGTCCGCCCGCCTGCGCGCCGCAGACGCCCTCCGCATCGGCGCTGTCGGACGCCTGGCCGCCTTCACAGGCCTCCCGCATTCAGCGACCACCATCGAAATCGCGGACGCCGTCGCGGCGGCCGTCGGACGCGACAGAGCAGTCGTGCACAGAACCCTGATCGACGCAGTGCCGCGCACGGACGCCGACCTGCTCGCACTGTCAGACGACCTGGCGGAGCTCGAACGAGCCACCGCCGCAGCAGTCACCCCCGCAGCGTCGGGGCCGACCGGAAGAATGGATGCATGACCGACGTCACGACCGGATCGAGCGGAGCCCCCATCCACAGCCAGAACCCCGCGGAGGCAACGCCGCCGCCAGCACCGCAGCACGCGACGGCGGCAGACTCCGCCGCCCTGCGTCACGCCCTCGCGCGCGTGCGCACCGAGGTCGGCAAGGCGGTCGTCGGCCAGGACGGCGCCGTCACGGGCCTGATCATCGCGCTGCTCGCCCGCGGGCACGTGCTGCTCGAAGGCGTGCCCGGTGTGGCGAAGACCCTCCTGGTGCGTTCGCTGAGCGAGGCTCTCAGCCTGGACACCAAGCGCATCCAGTTCACGCCCGACCTGATGCCAGGCGACGTGACGGGCTCGCTGGTCTACGACGGCCGCACCGGCGGCTTCGAGTTCCGCGAGGGACCGGTCTTCACGAACATCCTGCTCGCCGACGAGATCAACAGAACGCCCCCGAAGACGCAGTCCGCTCTGCTGGAGGCGATGGAGGAGCGCCAGGTCAGCGTCGACGGCGTCAGCCGCCAGCTTCCCGACCCGTTCATCGTGGCGGCGACGCAGAACCCGATCGAGTACGAGGGCACATACTCCCTGCCGGAGGCGCAACTCGACCGCTTCCTGCTCAAACTGACCCTGGATGTGCCCCCGCGCGACACCGAGGTGGAGGTGCTGCGCCGCCACGCGGCCGGGTTCAACCCGCGCGATCTCGCAGCGGCCGGCGTGAGCCCTGCGCTCAGCGCAGCCGAGCTGCACGCGGCGCGGGCGGCAGCGGCGTCCGTCGGTGCGACCGGCGACGTTCTCGCCTACATCGTCGACCTGGCCCGCGCCACCCGCATGAGCCCGTCCGTCAAGCTCGGCGTGAGCCCGCGCGGCACGACAGCGCTGCTCGCCGCCGCCAAAGCGTGGGCGTGGCTCTCCGGCTACGACTCGATCACCCCCGACCACGTGCAGGCGATGCTGCTGCCCGTCTGGCGGCACAGGGTGCAGTTGCGGCCGGAGGCCGAGCTGGAGGGCGTCGGCGTGGATGCCATCCTGCGCTCGATCGTGCAGCAGGTCCAGGTTCCGATCTAGGGCGCCGGCGTGACCGTATCCGGACGTTTCGTCGCCCTGCTCGCGCTCGGGGCGATCCCTATCGTGCTGTTCGGCGGGGCAGAGGCGGCGTCGTACCTCGCGCTCGGCGCCTGGGTGCTGCTCTGCGTGCTCCTCGGCGTGCTCGACCTCGCGTTCGCCGGGTCGCCTCGCCGTGTCGCGCTGGAGCGCACGCTGCCCGCAAGGGTTCGCCTCGGCACGGAGGCGACCAGCGAACTTCTCGTGACGAACACGGGCCGCAGGGCGATCCGAGGCATGGTGCGGGATGCGTGGGAGCCGTCCGCGGGCATCGACCGGTCGCGCACGCGCGTCTCCATCCCTGCGGGCGAGCGCAGGCGCATCACGGCGACACTGACACCGTGGCGACGGGGAGAGCGCCGAGTGGCCCAGGTGAGCATCCGGTCGTGGGGGCCGCTGCACCTGGTGGCCAGGCAGGCGACGCTCGAAGCGCCTGGGCGAATCCGGGTGCTGCCGCCGTTCACGTCTCGTAAGCACCTGCCGTCCCGGCTGGCGCGGCTGCGCGAGCTCGACGGGACCACCAGCGTGATGCTGCGCGGGCAGGGCACAGAGTTCGACTCGCTGCGGGAGTACGTGCGCGGCGACGACGTGCGCTCCATCGACTGGCGCGCCACCGCACGCCGCCACGACCCGAACAGCGGCCGCGGCGCCCGCGTGATGGTGCGCACCTGGCGGCCGGAGCGGGACAGGCGCGTGGTCATCGTCATCGACACGGCGCGCACCTCTGCCGCGCGGATCGGCGACGAACCGCGCATCGACACGGCGTTCGAGGCCTCCCTGCTGCTCGCCGCGCTGGCGACGAGAGCGGGCGACAGGGTCGACATGCTCGCCTACGACCGCACCGTGCGCGGACGGGTGCAGGGCGCGACGGGTCCGGAGCTGCTGTCCAAGATGGTGGACGCGATGGCAGGCATCGAGCCTGCGCTGATCGAGATGGACTGGTCGGCGGTACCCGCACAGGTGTCCGCGATCACGAGCCAGCGCTCGCTCGTCGTGCTGCTGACCTCCGTGGAGTCGCCCGGCGCATCCCGCGGGCTGCTGTCCGTGCTGCCGCAGCTCACCAAGAAGCACATCGTGGTGGTGGCGTCTGTGACCGACCCTGAGACCCTCGAGGCAGCAGGTCAGCGACGGAACCGCGACGAGGTGTACCGCGCTGCTGCGGCGGAACGCTCGTTGCTGGATGTGAGCCGGGTGACGGCCGGTATCCAGCGGCTGGGGGCGGATGTGGTGACCGGATCGCCCGAAGACCTGCCACCCGCGCTGAGCGACGTTTACCTGGCGCTGAAGGCGGCCGGACGGCTGTAGCGGGACGGCTGTGGCCGGACGGCCGGCGCGTCAGCCCGCCACGACCCGGCGCGAGCCGGACTCGTACTCCGTCAGGTCGCCGGTCTCGCCGAGCCGCACCGCGCGACGGCCGAGCACCAGCATGTATGCGAGGAACGCGGCGAGCGCGAGAGCGCCGATCGCGATCTTCGCCCAGACCGGGAGCGCGGACGGGGTCACGAAACCTTCGATCAGGCCGGAGACGAACAGGGAGATCGCGCATCCCACCGCCACGGTGAACAGTGCGCGGCCGTCCTCGGCGAGCGCCTGGGCGCGGGTGCGGGCGCCCGGTGCGATCCAGGCCCAGAAGATCCGGAGGCCCGCCGCAGCCGCGACGAAGACGCTGGTGAGTTCGAGCATCCCGTGCGGGAGGATGTAGGAGAACATCACGTCACCGCGCCCGTATGCGAACATCACTCCGGCCGCCGTGCCGACGCCGATGGCGTTCTGCAGCAGCACGAACGGCACGTAGACGCCGGTGATGCCGAACGCGATGCACTGCGCCGCGATCCAGGCGTTGTTCGTCCAGACCTGGCCGGAGAACGACGCGGCAGGGTTGTTCGAGTAGTAGTCGATGAACGAGTGGTCGACGTACTGGCGCAACTGCGCATCGGTGCCGAAGTTGCGGAGCACCTCGGGGTTGCCGGTGATCCAGATCGCGTAGAGCGTCGCCACCACGACCGTGGCGACCGCGACAGCGAGCACCACCCACCGGATGCGGTACAGCGCTGCAGGGAGCTGGTACACGAAGAACCGGGGCAGCATCGAGAACACGTTCGCTCCGGCTCCGGTGAACCGGAGGCGCGCGGTGGCGAGCGCGAGGGAGAGCCTGTCGCCGGTGGCCGTCGACCCCGCGATGGTCTTGATCGCCGACAGATCGGATGCGCCGGACTGGTAGAGGTCGATGAGCTCGTCGGCTTCTCTGCCGTCGAGGCGGCGTCGTTTGGCGAGCTGGGCGAGTCTGTCCCAGTCCGCGCTGCGCGCTGCCGTGTATGCGTCGAGATCCATCTGCTTGAATGATAGCCATGACGGCACCCGGCCAGACAGTTTCAGCGCCACCCCCATCCCGGGGCGAGCGCGAACTCGTCACGGGCGAGGCCGTCGCTCTCGACGTCAAACCGGCCAGCTACATCCTGCGCGCCGCAGGCACCGCCATCGACTGGCTGGTGTACATGCTGGTGATGCTCGGCTGCATCCTGCTGCTCATCGCCACCGGAAGCGGGCTGGATGCGGCGGCGGGGAGGGCGCTCCTCATCCTCATCCTGGTGTTCGGGATGGTCGTGCTCCCCACCACGGTCGAACTGGCCACCAGGGGCAAGTCGCTCGGCAAGCTCGCCGTCGGCGCACGGATCGTCCGCGACGACGGCGGCGCGATCGGTTTCCGGCACGCGTTCATCCGGGCGCTCGTCGGCGTGCTGGAGATATTCATGACCATCGGCGGCGTCGCAGCCCTCACAGGGCTCCTCAACGCCCGCTCGAAGCGCCTCGGCGACCTCCTGGCCGGCACGTACAGCCAGTACGAGCGCGCACCGAAGGCGACACCGCTCCCCCTCTACCTCGCACCTCACCTGACCGGCTGGGCGCAGACCGCCGACGTCGCGAAGCTCCCGGACAGGCTGTCGCGTCGCATCGCCCAGTTCGTGCGCCAGGCGCCGCAGCTCACGCAGGCCGCGCGCGCCGGTCTCAGCGCCGAGCTCGCGGCGGAGGCGTCGGCGTATGTCTCCCCGCTGCCTCCCGCGGACGCCGAGACCTTCCTCGTGGCCGTCGCGCTGCTCCGCCGTCAGCGCGACGCCGCTGGGCTCGCCATCGAAGAGGAACGTCTGCAGCGCCTCGAGCCGGTGCTCGACGGACTCCCCCACGCCTTCCCCGACCGCTAGGAGACCAGTGACCGAGTACCGCGCGCACTTCGACGCCACCGTGACGTTCGTCAACGGAGGAAGCCTGCAGACGAACGGGTTCAGGCTCGACCTGCCGGACGCCGCCCTGTCGGAAGAGCAGATCGCCGAGCTGTTCGTGCGGCACCTCGGTCTCGCGCTGGTCGGCGAGGTGAAGCTCGACGGTCTCCGCATCGTGGAGGAGCAGCACAGGGGCAGCAGAGGGATCAGCCCGGAGCAGGCTCGCGTGCCCGTGCCGGACAGACCGCGCATCGTCGACCTGAGCCACCGCATCCGGGCCGGGCTCGTCACATACCCTGGGCTGCCCGCGCCGACCATCACGCCGCACCTGACCCGCGAGGACTCGGTGGCGAAGTATGCGCCCGGGACGCAGTTCGCCATGGACATCATCACGATGATCGGCAACACCGGCACGTATCTCGACAGCCCGTTCCACCGCTACGCGGACGGCGGCGACCTCGCCTCCCTCGACCTCTCGACCCTGGTCGGGCTCCCCGCGGAGGTCTTCCACCTCACCGACCTCGGCGCTCGGGGCATCCCCGCCGCCGTGTTCCACGACCGCGAGCTGGCGGGGGCGGCCGTGCTGCTGCACACCGGCTGGGATGCGCACTTCGGCCTGCCCGAGTACGCGACGGGAGCGCCGTTCCTTACCGAGGCAGGCGCACGGCACCTGGTGGATGCGGGAGTGGCCCTGGTCGGCATCGACTCGCTCAACATCGACGACACCGAGTCCGGCGGGGAGCGACCGGCGCACACGCTGCTGCTGGCCGCCGGCATCCACGTGGTGGAGCACCTGACGAACCTCGGGTCCGTCCCCGCCCGCGGCGCACGTTTCACCGCCGCACCGCCCGCCATCGAGGCGTTCGGCACCTTCCCCGTGCGCGCATACGCCGAGGTCTAAGCAACGAGTGGTCCCGAATTGCCGCGCGCGCCTGGCGCACACGGCAATTCGGGACCACTCGATGGGCGTCAGTCGATAGGCGTCAGTCGTGCAGGATGCGCTGGAACAGCACGTGGTCCTGCCAGCGACCGGCGATCTTGAGGTAGTTGGGCGCGACGCCGATGCGCTCGAACCCCGAGCGGGTCAGCACCGACTGGGAGGCCTGGTTGTGCAGCAGCGTCGCCGCCTGGATGCGGTGCAGGCCGAAGTCGTCGCGCGCCGCCTCGACGATGACGGCGAGCGCCGCGGACGCGAGCCCCTGCTTGGTGTGCGCGCGATCGAGCCAGTAGCCGATCATCGCGCTCTCGAACGCTCCGCGCACGACACTGCTCAGGTCGAATCCGCCGGCGACGGCGTCCCCGTCCAGGATGAGCAGCGGCACGGCCGTGTTGGCCTCGTACAGCGCGAGAAGCTCCGTGGTGCGCTTGAGCTGGCCCTCCGGCGTGAAGAACTCTTCCGTGCGGGTGGGTTCCCACGGCGCAAGGTGTCCGCGGTTGGCGACGTATGCTGCCGCGAGCGCCGGGGCGTCCTCAGGCCTGCGCACGCGCAGGATGAGGCCGCCCGGCAGCTCGCGGTCGGTGAAGGTGAGTGGCATCAGTAGCGGTAGTGGTCGACCTTGTACGGGCCGTCGACGCTCACGCCGATGTACGCGGCCTGCTCCGGGGTGAGCGTGGTCAGCTCGACGCCGAGCGCATCCAGGTGGAGTCGGGCGACCTTCTCGTCGAGGTGCTTCGGCAGCACGTACACGCCGATCGGGTAGTTCTCGGTCGAGACGTACAGCTCGAGCTGCGCGAGCACCTGGTTGGTGAACGAGTTGCTCATCACGAAGCTCGGGTGGCCGGTGGCGTTCCCGAGGTTCATCAGGCGGCCCTCGGAGAGCACCAGCACGCTGCGCCCGCTCGGCAGGCGCCACTCGTGCACCTGCGGCTTGATCTCGACCTTCTCTGCGCCTTCCAGCGCTTCGAGGCCGGCCATGTCGATCTCGTTGTCGAAGTGGCCGACGTTGGCGACGATGGCCTGGTGCTTCATGGCCAGGATGTGGTCGAGGGTGATCACGTTCAGGTTGCCCGTGCCGGAGATGAAGATGTCGACCTGGTCGACGACAGACTCGATGCGGGCCACCTGGTAGCCGTCCATCGCCGCCTGCAGCGCGTTGATCGGGTCGACCTCGCTGACGATCACGCGGGCGCCCTGGCCACGGAGCGCTTCCGCCGCGCCCTTGCCGACATCGCCGTAGCCGGCCACGAACGCGACCTTGCCGCCGATGAGCACGTCGGTGGCGCGGTTGAGGCCGTCTGGCAGGGAGTGGCGGATGCCGTACTTGTTGTCGAACTTGCTCTTGGTCACCGAGTCGTTGACGTTGATGGCCGGGAAGAGGAGCTGGCCGTCGCGGGCGAGCTCGTAGAGGCGGTGGACACCGGTGGTGGTCTCCTCCGTCACGCCGAGGATGTCCGCGGCCACCCGCGTCCAGCGGTCGGCCGACTCTGCGATGGATGCGCGGAGAGCTGCCAGGATCACCCGGTACTCGTGGCTGTCGCCTGCCGCGTCGTCGGGAACCGCGCCGGCGAGCTCGAACTCGCGGCCCTTGTGCACCAGGAGCGTCGCGTCTCCGCCGTCGTCGAGGATGAGGTTGGGGCCGATCCAGTCCACACCCTGCTTCTCTGCCTCCGCCGTCCAGTCGAAGATCTGCTGGGTGCACCACCAGTACTCCTCCAGCGTCTCGCCCTTCCAGGCGAACACGGGGACCCCGGCCGGTGCATCCACCGTGCCGTTCGGGCCGACCGCGATGGCGGCGGCCGCATCGTCCTGGGTGGAGAAGATGTTGCAGCTCGCCCAGCGCACCTGTGCGCCGAGCGCGACGAGCGTCTCGATCAGTACGGCGGTCTGCACGGTCATGTGCAGCGAACCGGCGATGCGGGCGCCGGCAAGGGGCTTCGATGCCCCGAACTCCTCGCGGAGCGACATGAGACCGGGCATTTCGTTCTCTGCCAGACGGATCTGGTGGCGCCCTGCCTCCGCGAGGGAGAGGTCGGCGACCTTGAACGGAAGAGTGGAGGTGGATTCAGCGACGGTGGTTGTGGCCATTGCCCCATTGTCGCATCCAGTGCCCGACTCGCACAGCCGTGTGACGTGCGCGTGCCCCTGGCGGCGTGCCGTCAGGCGCGGATGAGCGCCAGCACCTCGTCGCGGATGCGCTCCATCGTCGGGAGGTCCGCCGCCTCGACGTTGAGCCGCAGCAGAGGTTCGGTGTTCGACGGGCGGACGGAGAACCACCAGAACGGCTCGTCTCCCCCGACGAAGCCGGTGACGGTCAGGCCGTCGAACTCGTCGAACTCCGCGCGACCGGTGAACTCCTCCACGATGCGCGTGAACGCGGCGGGGATGTCGTCGACGGTCGAGTTGATCTCACCGGACATCGGATACGGAGTGAACCGGGCGGACAGCGCGGAAAGCGGCTCGTCCTGGGCGCCGAACTCGGCGAGCAGGTGCATGGCGGCGAGCATCCCGTTGTCCGCGCTCCAGAAGTCGCGGAAGTAGTAGTGCGCAGAGTGCTCGCCGCCGAAGATCGCGCCGGACTCGCGCATCGCGTCCTTGATCAGGGTGTGGCCGACGCGCGTGCGGAGCGGGGTCGCGCCAGCCGCCTCGATGGTCTCGGGGACGATGTTGGACGTGATCAGGTTGTGGATGACCGTGATGTCGGCATCCGGGTCCTCTCGGCGCGCCCGTGCGATCTCGCGCAGCGCGACGATCGCCGCGACGGCGGACGGGGTGACAGCGTCGCCGTTCTCGTCCACGACGAAGCAGCGGTCGGCGTCGCCGTCGAAGGCGAGCCCGAGGTCGGCGCCGTGCTCGACCACCGCGCGCTGCAGGTCGACCAGGTTCTTCGGGTCGAGCGGGTTGGCCTCGTGGTTGGGGAAGGAGCCGTCCAGCTCGAAGTACATCGGGATGATCGTGAGCGGAAGCGCGGGAAGACCCGCTGCCTCGCCGAGCACCGCTGGGACGGTCAGCCCGCCCATGCCGTTGCCGGCGTCCACCACCACGGTGATCGGCCGGATGCCGGACAGGTCGACCAGGGAACGCAGGTACGCGGCGTAGTCGGCGATGACGTCCTGCTCGCGGAAGCCGCCCGGCTCCTCGACCGGGTCGACGCCGTCGTGCAGGTACACGGCGGCGCGGTCCCGCACGCCTGCGAGCCCGGTGTTCATGCTGAGACCCTGCGCTCCGGCGCGGGAGAGCTTGATGCCGTTGTATGTGGCGGGGTTGTGACTGGCGGTGAACATGGCCGCATCGGCAGCCAGGGCACCGGATGCGTAGTACGACTCGTCCGTGGAGCACAGGCCGATCGACACCACGTTCGCGCCCCTGGCCTGCGCGCCGCGGGCGAACGCCGCGGCGAACGCCGGAGAGGAGTCGCGCATGTCGTGACCGACGATGACGTCTTTGCCTGCCGCGCCGACCTCGTCGACGAAACCGGCCGCGATGGCGGTGACGACCTCTTCCGTCAGATCCTTGCCGACAAGACCACGGATGTCGTAGGCCTTGACGACGGCGTCGAGGGCGGACTTCCTGGGGACGTCACTGTTGCTGGTCACGCCCCATAACCTACTTCACCGAACACCTCGTGCCGCACAACCTGCCAGCCCTGCGGCGCGGACAGTCGCTCGGCGTGGATGGCGCACAGATCGTAGGAGTGCGGCTCGTGGCTCAGGCTCAGCGGCCCGAGCACGGCCATCGAGTCGGCGTACACGTATGTGAGGGTGGCCACGGCATCGCGTGGACACGCCACGCGGGAACATGGTCGGCTCAACATCGGGCTCAGAATACCCGAGCCGGGGCGTCGTAGGATGGCGACATGCCCCGCAACCGCCGCTCAAGCAGCCAGCCGCCTGCCACCTCACGGTGGCGCAGCAGGCACGGGCGAGGAGCGCGGGGACCGGTGACAGGCCCGCACCTGCCGATGCTCAACAACCGCATCGACTTCTTCGACATGACCGTCGCATCCACCGCGGACTACCTCAAAGGCGTCTGGCCGAACGAACTGGCCGATGTGCACTTCGAGGTGGCGGCGACCCCGATCGGCAACACGGGAAGCGACGGCGTCGACCGGTGGCACGTCGACCACGCCCAGCGCCGCATCGTCCTCTACCGCGTCCCCATCCAGCGCCTCACGAAGCTGCACCGCAACGACGACCTGCACCGCAGGATGTACGTGGAGGGATGCGTGTTCCGGGCGGTCGCCGAGCTGCTGGGGAAGGACCCCTGGGATCTGGCGCCGGATCGCTACCGGCACTTCTGACGGCCGCGTGCGAGAGCACTCCCGCGAGCCGTGCTAGCGCGGGTAGACCTCGATCGGCGCAGCCAGCGGGCCAGGCGGGTTGAGCGCGAACGAGCTGGCGAGACCGTCCGCGGCGAAGCTGACGCTCACGTAGAGGCCGTCACCGCCCGTGACGGTGTACATCCCCGCTCCCACCTTGACGTTCGCAGCGCCCTCGGCGGGAATGGTCAGCGTGGCCGGTGTGCCCGTTCGACCCTCGATGGTGATCTTCTGGTCTGTAGCGCCCGGATTGGCGAAGTGCATCATCGGGGTCGGAGCGGCCGGCACGGCGGCGAGGAAGGTGTCTCCCATCGGCTGCGACGATGCGAAGCAGGTGAAGTCCTGCGACTTTGCCCCCGCCACCGACGTGCGCGCCGCGGCGACCACGGGCACGGAGGAGCGCACGGTCACGGTGTAGTTGCCGTCTTTCAGGTGGTCGAGCGGGATCTCGGCGACCACGCCCGCCTTCACCGTCTGCGCGTACGAGTTGCCGACAGCGGTGCCGTTCTCGCCGACGGCGCCCACCGTGATGTCCGCATCCTGATCGCCCGGCACGAAGACGCGCACGGCGGGGAGGTCGGTGCCGTAGCCCTCGCCGGACTGCGTGCCCTCGATGGTCGTGAGGTTCGCGATGGTCATTCCGGAGATCACCTGGACGCGTGAGGGCGACCCCGTCGCGCCGGACAGTTCGACGCCGCGCGGGTCGATGCCCTGCTCGAAGCTCTGCTGCAGCGAGGCGAGCACCTGTCCGCCCGTGCTCTGCACGTGCACGACGGGCGCGGCGACCGAGGGTGCGAGACCGGCGAGCGGGATCACCTTCTGCGCCCCGGCGGGGACGACGATGCCCGCGGCTCCCGGTGCATCCACGGGGCCGGTCTCAGCGAAGATCGTGAGGTTCACGGTCGCCTGCACAGATGTCGGGTTGGAGAGCATGACCAGGCTGGTCTGCCCGAGCGACGTCGAACCGGCGACGAGCCAACTGTCGGCGCTCGCCTCGCCGCACGCGGACGCCGCGAGACCGGCGAGGTCGTCTGCTGCGGCGTTCTGGGACTGGGCTCCCGCGAGGAGCGGCGGCGTGCTCGCGCCCTGCGGCGTGGTGACGGTGAGGGTCTGCGGAGCCTCGGAGCGGCTTCCGCCGTCGGAGTCGGCCTTCAGCGACCTGGTCTCGATGCTCCCGCTGTCCGCGCCGTAAGTGGAGCTGGCCGCGCCGAACGGGGATGCGGTGGTCGCCGCTCCCGCATCGGCCGCGAGAGCCAGCAGCGGGCCGGGGCAGACGCGCTGCTGGTCCGCGGGTACGGGCTTCACCGTTGAGACGGGCGCGGAGATCTGGAACGACGGAAGCGGCAGCAGGGATGCGCCCGCGATGGCGATGCCGGCGACGCCCAGGCCGATGACTCCGCTGACGACCCGGATGCTCACCCTGGCGATTCCTCGCTTGTCAGCCACGGTCGCCTCCTTCCGTTCCGCGACGCGGGCGGATGATCGTCTCCTCGAGGCCTTCCTCGAGCGTGGTGGGGGTGGTGGGCGTCGTGACGAGCTCGTCGTCGGTGGCTGCGGGCGTCGGGTCTGGCTCGGGCTCGGGCACTGGCTCCGGCTCGGGTACCGGTTCCGGCTCCGCCTCTGGTTCCGGCTTCGCCTCTGGTTCCGACTCCGCCTCAGGTTCGGGCTGGGGGCCGGGCTCTGGCTGCGCATCGTGCTCCGGCTCCGCCTCCTCCGCCGACTCAACGGCGGCCTCGTCGTCCGGCTCAGCCTCGTACTCGGACAGCGTCTCGTCCGCGACGGCCTCCTCGCCGTCCTTCGGCGCCTCCGGCTCGTCGTCCGGCGTCACGACGCCGTCGTCCTCGTCGCCGTGGCGGCGCTTCGGGCGGCGCGCGTTCAGCTCGGCGACGCGGTCGGCCGAGCGCGTGGTCGGGATGGCCATCAGCAGGGTGATGCCGATCACGATTCCCTGCACCAGCAGCACGATCAGCCGCCAGACGCCCCCGGCGTCCGCGGGGACGAGCGCGGCCTTCGGCTCAGCGGACGTGCCGCGGTCGAACGCCCAGAGCTGGCCGCTCACCGTCGCTCCGACCGGCGCGAGCAACGGGTTCGCATCCAGAGCGGTGGATGCGCGCGTCCCGCTCACCTTCGCCGGCTCGCTGACCGACGCAGGCTCGCCCGACGTCGCGTCGAGTCCCTTCGCTGCCGGCGCGAGCAGCACGAAGTCGATGCCGAGGCGCTTCATCGTGGCCGACCCGTCATAGCCGCTCTGCGACGACAGGTTGCCCGCGAGCGTCGCCAGTTCCTTCTGGCCGGAGCTGAGCGTGCGCTCCGTCGAGCTCAGCGTGGTCTGCACATCCAGGGTCTGGCCTGCTCCGCGGACGAGCTCGGCCGCGATGCCGCCGTCCGGCTGCGGCGTGATTCTCAGGGTTCCCGTGCGCGGCTGGGTCGCAGCCTTGGCCGTGACGACCGCTGGCATCGTGCGCCCGTCGCTCGCGACGACCTGTGACTGCCCGTCGTGCAGGGCGATGGCCGATGGCACCGCCGCGATCGCGAGAGTGAGGATCGCAACCCAGGCGGGATACACGGCGGCGCGACCGATCGCGGACAGCGCGAGCACAGCCGCGCCGATCAGGCCGAGCCAGTAGAGGCTGACCGCGGTTCCCGGCCAGATCGGAACGACGGTCGAGCCGGCGACGGAGACCTGCACGTGCAGGGCCGTGACGGCGGTGAGGAAGCCGACCAGCGCGACGACCAGCGCGACGATCGCCCTGCTCGACCCCTTCAGGAACAGGGCGAGGATGGCGAGCACGCCGAGCGGGGCGAGCAGGATGGGGACGATGATGTTCGGCGCGGCTTCCGCGATCGGGAAGCCGAGCACGGACCCGAGGGCGTGCCAGCCGCCGAGCGTGCCGTCTGGGAAGCCGAGGGCGAGCTGCCAGGCCGGCGTCTGACGCGCATCCAGTGTCACACCGGGGTCGGCGAAGATCGACAGCCAGGCGCCGCGGCTGGCCTGCTGCCACACCAGCGGCGCGAACAGCACGACCGCGGGCAGTGGGATGAACGCGATGCGCGCCGCGCGACGGCCGCTGAACGCGATGGCCGCGATCCAGGCCACCAGCAGCGCCGGGATCAGCACGGGCGCGCACGCCGCCGTCGCTGCAGCGAGCAGAGCGGTGACCGCGCTGGCCGCCCAGGAGCGGCGCGCGGCGAGACCGGCGAAGAACAGCCACGGAAGCAGGACGTGCGCGAGCACTGCGGCCGGTCGGCCGCCCTGGAGCGCGACGAGCAGCGTGGGAGCGAGCGCGTATGCGAGACCGGCGAAGACCCGCAGCGTCGTCTTCGCGGTGAGACGTGCGGCGGCGAGCCAGGCGCCGAGGGCGGCGAGCGGGATCGCGAGGAAGTACAGCCCGACCATCGCGACCGACGGCTGCCAGAACGTCAGCGTGCCGAGCACCGCCAGCACGGCGGAGAACGGGTCGGCTGCGCCGGTGAAGCCGAGGCCGACATCCCGCCAGCCGTAGCCGAGGTTCGCCCAGAGCTGCCCGACAGACGAGGTCAGCGGAAGCAGCCCTCCCCCGGTCAGTGCGCTGCTGCCGAACAGCGGGAAGAAGAGCGCGACGCCGACGACGAGCGCGGCGAGGACCGTCCAGCCGCCGCCCGTTCCGAAGAAGTCGAGCTCTTGGCGCTCGCCCTGCTGGCCGACCAGAGCCGCCTCGCGCTTGAGCGCGCGCGCACGACGCACCTCGTCGAACGGGATGCGCAGGGGCGCGACGGCGGCCCAGCCGACCGTCTTGTTCGTGGCGAGCGTGCGACGCGCGCTGCCCACCTTCATTCCGGAGAACGCGACGCGGAACGCGGCCGCGAGTTCGCCGCCGACCGAGCCGGGCTCCTTGCGCAGGATGCGTCCGATGGAGCGGAGGATCGCGAGCGGCACGAGGCTGAGCCAGTGGAACGGGACGGCGGCCGCCGGCGCGTAGACCATCCGGCGATGGAGCTGCGCCGCGCGACGCTCCTTGGTGAGGCGGCGGCGCACCGTCCACTTGCGCGAGAGGTTGGGGCCTGCGACTCCGTCGCCGGCGATCGCCACCCTGGCCTGCGCCACGAGCGAGACCCGGTATCCGGCGAGGCGCACTCTGGTGCAGAAGTCGAGGCCGTCGTCGGCGGTCGGGAGGCCGGGATCGAACCCGCCGAGCGCATCCCACACCGTCTGGCGCACGATCATCCCGGCCGACGAGACGCCGAGCACGTCGCTGAGGCCGTCGTGCTGAGCCTGGTCCATCTCGTTCTCGACGAGGGGCACCGCTGCGCCGAGTGGCGTCATCGCCACACCGAACTCGCGGATGAACGAAGCGTCGTCCCAGTCGACCAGTTTGGGACCGGCGACGGCGACGGACGGAGAGACTTCGACGGCGCCGAGAAGCGCCTCGAGCGCGCCTGGCTCCGGTGCGGTGTCCTGGGCGAGCAGCCACAGCCACTCGTGGTCGGACGACGGAGGAGCCGTGACGCGCACGCCGGTGGCGACGGCGGCGCCGAACGGGAGCTTCTCCTGCACGGAGAGCAACTGGGTCGGGCGGAAGTCGGCGAGCAGCTTCGCGGCGTCGTCGGTCGACGCACAGTCGACGGCGATCACGGCGTCCGGCTGTCTCGTCTGGGCCGCGATGGCGTCGAGAGTGCGCTGAAGGTGGGGACCGCCACTCTGGGCGACGACGATGGCAGTGACTCTCGGATACATCGGGAGTCAGCCTAGGTTGGCGCCGCGTCGATCCGTGGAGCCAGATCGGGCGCGGCGCGAATTCACGATCGGCCCTGGGAGTCGGGTGAGTTCGAACTGATCGCGGGCAGAAGAAAGGGTCAGAACGGTGTCAGAGCAGGGGTGGAACGACGTCAGCTCGCGCGCTTGCGGAGCTTGCGACGCTCGCGCTCGGAGAGGCCGCCCCAGATGCCGAAACGCTCGTCGTTGGCGAGCGCGTATTCGAGGCACTGCGTGCGCACCTCGCACGAGGTGCAGATCCGCTTGGCGTCGCGGGTCGACCCGCCCTTTTCCGGGAAGAAGGCTTCCGGGTCGGTCTGTGCGCACAGCGAGTCGGACTGCCAGGCGAGCGGATTGTCGTCGTCGACATTCGGCCGGACACCCGGAACCCCCAGTTTGACCGGATCGATGAACCAGTCGTCGGGTACTCCAGAGCGATATTCAGGAACTGTCATATCGGACTCCCACCCATTAACTGCTAAGCACGCAAGACAACGTGTTGGAATAATTACACCGTTGTCATTCGCCTGAGTCAAGTCGCAAATCGTAAAGCCTTAAGTCCAGGTCGAGACTTCGCGACGCGCCGACGGTCGGCAACAATCCCGACACGCCGGGCCGTTCTACCCCCGTTTTGCGGCTGCGGGACCCGTCAGGAGGCTGCCTGACGCGCCTCCCAGGCGCTCCGAACCATCTCGTCCAGGGTGTGGCGCATCGTCCAGTCCAGATCCCGGGCGGCGAGTTCACCGGATGCGACGATCCTCGCAGGATCTCCGGCGCGCCGCGGCCCCACTTCTGGGGTGAAGCCGATGCCGGTCACGCTCGCGACGGTCGCCATGATCTCGCCGACGGAGACGCCGTCGCCGCTGCCCAGGTTGTAGACGGGCTCGATACTCGCTCCCGCATCCAGTCGCTTCGCCGCGGCGACGTGCGAGACCGCCAGATCGGCGACGTGGATGTAGTCGCGCACGCAGGTGCCGTCCGGCGTCGGGTAGTCGGTGCCGTTGATGCGCGGAGTGCGGCCGTCGACCAGCGCATCGAACACCAGCGGGAACAGGTTGTGCGGGCTGGTGTCGCGCAGCGAAGGGTCGCCGGAGCCGACGACGTTGAAGTAGCGCAGGCTGGTGTGGCGGAGGCCGGCGGCCACGCCCTGGTCGCGCAGCAGCCACTCGCCGATCAGCTTCGACTCGCCGTACGGCGACTCCGGGCTCTTCGGGGTCTCCTCGGTGACGAGGTCCGTGTCCGGAGTGCCGTAGACGGCGGCGGAGGAGGAGAACACCATCGCATCCACCCCGGCCTCCTGCATCGCGGCCAGCAGCACGGCCGTGGCCGTCACGTTCTGCTCGTAGGTGTGCAGCGGGCGCTGCACGGAGACGCCCGCGTATTTGAAGCCGGCGACGTGCACGACGCCGGAGACGCTGTTCTCGGAGAACACCCGCTCGAGGAGCGCGCCGTCGAGGATGGTCCCCCGGTAGAACGGGACCTCGGCAGGCACGAACTCCTCATGCCCGCTCGACAGGTCGTCGACCACGACGACGTCGATGCCCTCCGAACGGAACGCCCGCACGATGTGCGAGCCGATGTACCCAGCTCCTCCGGTCACCAACCACGCCACGCGGTCCTCCTCTTTCGCTCGACTGCGGAAGGCCCAGCCTAGCGGCCCGGCAAAAGCAATCGAGCCCAGGCTTCTTCACCGCAAAACGACGGAATACGGTGAAAAACCCTGGGCTCGATGGCGAGGGGCTAGACGAACGCGGCCTGGCCGGTGATCGAGCGGCCGACGATGAGGGTGTTCATCTCGCGGGTGCCCTCGTAGGAGTACAGCGCCTCTGCGTCGGCGAAGAAGCGGGCGACGTCGTAGTCGATCACGATGCCGTTCCCGCCGAGGATCTCGCGGCACCAGGCGACGGTCTCGCGCATCCGCGCGGTGGCGAACGCCTTGGCCAGGGCGGAGTGCTCGTCGCGCTGCTGCCCGGCGTCGAGCATCTCAGAGACGCGGGTGCAGAGGGCGATGGATGCGGTGATGTTGCCGAGCGACTTGACCAGCAGATCCTGGATGAGCTGGTGCGCCCCCAGAGGCTTGCCGAACTGTACGCGCTCCTTGGCGTACTTGACCGCTGCCTCGTATGCGCCGATTGCGACGCCGACAGCCGCCCAGGCGACCTCGGCACGGGTGAGGCGGAGCACGGCGGCGGTGTCTTTGAAGGAGTTGGCGTTCTGCAGCCGCAGCGACTCAGGCACGACCACGTTCTCGAGGGTGATGTCGGCGTTCTGGACCATGCGGAGCGACTGCTTGCCCTCGATCTTGGTCGCCGTGTATCCGGGCGTCGAAGTCGGGACGATGAAACCCTTCACCTGGCCGTCTTCAGCGCTCTTCGCCCAGATGATCGTGATGTCACTGAATGTGGCGTTGCCGATCCAGCGCTTCGAACCGTTCAGAACCCAGTTGTCCCCGTCGCGCGTCGCGACCGTGCGGAGACCCTGCGCGGAGTCCGAACCGGACAGCGGCTCGGTGAGGCCGAACGCGCCCAGCACCTCGCCGCTGGCGAGCTTCGGCAGCCACTCCGCCTTCTGCTCGTCGGAGCCGCAGACGCCGATGGCGCCGAGCGCGAGACCGTTCTGCACACCCACGTAGGTGCTGACGGAGGCATCCACCCTGGCGAGCTCGAGCGCGACCCAGCCGCGGAACACGGCCGAGTTCTCGAACTGAGCCGTCTCGGGGAAGCCGAGTCCGATCGTGCCCGTCTTGTGCAGACCCTCGACGATCTGGTGCGGGAACTCCGCGCGCTCCCAGTGCTCGTTCACGATCGGCTTCACCTCGGTTTCGAGGTAGACCCTGAGGTTCGCGAGGAAGTCCTTCTCCGTGGTGCTGAGAAGGTCCTCGTATCCGTAGAAATCGCTGGCGAGGGTCTCGAAGGACATTGCGGCTCCATTGCGTCGTTCGGCGGGATGACGGGTCGGCCGGCACAAGGCAGGCGACCAGCGTCAGCCTAGGGAGACGGAATCGGTGCGCAAAAGCGATTGGTAGTTTGGTCTAACGAATCGAAAGGGACCACGACGGATGTTTGTGCGCATCGGCAATACCCCCCGCGACTACGCCTGGGGTTCCACCACCGCCATCGCCGGGCTCCTCGGCACGACGCCGAGCGGCAAGCCGGAGGCCGAGCTGTGGCTGGGCGCGCATCCAGGATCGCCGTCGGTGATCGTCGACCCGTCGCAGACCGGGGGCGCCGCCGACCTCGCGGCCTGGACGGCCGCCGACCCCCAGACCTCCCTCGGGCAACCGGATGCGCACCTCCCGTACCTGCTGAAGGTGCTGGCCGCAGCCGGTCCCCTCTCCCTGCAGGCGCATCCATCGTCCGAGCAGGCAGCGGCAGGGTTCGCACGGGAGAATGCCGACGGCATCCCGCTCGACTCCCCCGAACGCAACTACAAGGACCCGTTCCACAAGCCGGAGCTGATCTACGCGCTCAGCGATACCTTCGACGCGCTCTGCGGGTTCCGCGACGTCGCCAGAAGCGCCGCGCTCTTCTCCGCGCTGGCCGAGACGGCGGAGGACGGCGAGCAGGCCGTCATCGCCGCGTTCGCCGCGACACTGGCCGGCGGACCGGCCGCGGCGCCGACCGTCGTGCTCCGCACCGCCACCGAATGGCTGCTCGGAGGCGACCCGGCGGTCGGAGAGCTCGTCGGAGCGGTCGTCGCCACGGCCACCGCGATCGAGCCGGACCCCGACGGCGACGACCTCGCCGTCGCCGCCGACACTGTCCGGATGCTCGCCGAGGCGTTCCCTGGAGACCCCGGCATCGTGCTCGCCCTGCTGCTCAACCGGGCGACCCTGCGCCCCGGCGAGGTGCTCTACCTCCCGGCAGGGAACATCCACGCGTACCTGCGCGGGCTCGGCATCGAGCTCATGGCCGCCTCCGACAACGTGCTGCGCGGCGGCCTGACGCCGAAGCGGATCGACGTTCCCGAGCTGGTGAGCATCCTCGACTTCCGCCCGATCGTCGCGACGCCGATGGCCGCAGAGCACCCGGCGCCCGGCGTCGACGTGTTCCGCCCTGACGTGCCGGACTTCGCCCTCGACCATGTGACGGTCGGCTCGGCCACGCCGTCCACGCGCATCCACCTGCCCGGCGCCGCCATCGCGATCTGCACCGCAGGCTCCGTGGAGCTCGCCGGTGCGCACGGCGGCCTGACACTCGCGCGCGGCGAGTCCGTCTTCATCACGCCGGACGAGGCAGCGGTCACCGTCTCCGGCGACGGAACGGTGTTCGTCGCCACACCGAACGCCTGAATCGCCGTCCGCTAGTCTTCCCAACGTGACCTCCGCTCCCTCCGCTTCGTCCGTCAGAGCACGCGTCGCCGCCGCCGCGTCCGGCACGGGCGTCGCGGCGTTCGCGACCCTGCTGCTGTTCACGCTGTTCGCGGGCGACTTCTGGCGGAACCTGATCAGTTGGCCCGCATACTTCGTACTGGCGGGCCTCCTCGCCGCGGGCAGCATCGTGATCCTGGTGCGAACGCGCCCGGCCTTCCACTGGCGCAGGCTGCCGAGGATGCTCGTGCTTTTCCTGCTGCTGGCGACGGTCTCGATCGCGTGGTCGGCATACCCCGGCGCGAGCGCGCTCGGCGTCTTCGCCCAGTACGCGACGACGGCGGGTGCGGTGTTCCTGGCGCTCTGCCTCGACTGGTCTCAGCTCCTGCGCGCCCTGTCCAACGCGTTCCGCTGGATCCTCGGCCTGTCGCTGCTGTTCGAGTTCATCGTGGCCGCGTTCGTGCGGCATCCCGTGCTGCCGTTCTGGGCCGAGTACCCGTCCGGCAAGCTGCCTGCCGCGTTCTACTGGAGCAGGGGGCTGCTGTTCCACGGCGGGCAGATCCAGGGCATCCAGGGCAACAGCAACCTGCTGGCGATGGTGGCGCTGCTGGCCGTGATCGTGTTCGCGATCCAGCTCGCCGACCGCACCGTGCGCCGCGGGGCAGGGATCACCTGGCTGGTGATCGCCGTGCTGACCCTCGCCCTCACCCGCTCCTCCACGGTCATCGTCGCCGGTCTCGCCACTGCGGTCGTGCTCGCCTTCGCCCTGTGGATGCGCAGGGTCGCGCCCGACCGGCGCAGCCCTGTCTACCTCACCGCCGCCGGGCTCGTCGTGGTCGCGGGCGGTCTGCTGATCGCGTTCGCCCCGCGCATCCCCGCCCTGTTCGGCAAGAGCGAGGACCTGACAGGCAGGCTGGACATCTGGCACGCCGTGATCGGGCTCGCGCAGGAGCGCCCTGCGTTCGGCTGGGGCTGGGTGAGCTACTGGGCGCCGTGGGTCGAGCCGTTCAAGGGTCTCGCCGTCCGCAACCACGTGCAGTATCTGCAGGCGCACAACGCCTGGCTGGATGTGTGGCTGCAGCTCGGCATCGTGGGCCTGATCGTCTTCATCCTCCTGGTCGCGACCACGCTCGGCCGCTCCTGGTTCTTCGCCGTCGACCGGCCGCGCACCACCGTCGCCGACACGCAGCCGTACACGGCGCTCGGCCTGCTGCCGCTGCTGCTGATCGCCGCCCTCATCGCGCAGAGCGCCGCGGAGAGCCGCATCCTGATCGAAGCGGGCTGGGCGATGCTCGTCGTGCTCTCCGTGAAGACGAAGCAGACCACACCGTAGGATTGCGTTCATGGCCGCGACCCGTCGAACCCTGGTCCCCGTCGCGGTGACCGAGTTCCTGGGTTCTGCGCGGTTCAACTCCGCCCTGTCGCTCGTGGCGGTCGGCGTCGGGTTCTCGACGCACGCGGTCCGGGCCGTCATCGGCTGGCCAGGCCTCATCGGCGCTCTCGCGGTCGTCGTGGTGCTCGCTGCGCTGTCGTTCATCGCGCAGCGGAAGCTGATCGAGTGGCACGGCCTGCTTCCCATCTCGATCCTGCTGTTCGTCGGCTGGTGTGCCGTCTCGATCTTCTGGAGCACGTACCAGTGGGCGACGCTCGCCGGGGTGATCTACCAGCTCAGCTTCGCGTTCCTCGCCGTCTATATCGCTCTGGTGCGGGATGCGATCCAGATCGTGCGCGTCGTCGGCGACGTGCTGCGGGTGCTGCTGACCGCATCCCTGGCGTTGGAGGTGCTGAGCGGGATCCTCCTCGACCTGCCGATCCGGTTCCTCGGCATCCAGGGCAACATCGCGCTCGGCGGGCCGATCCAGGGACTGTTCGGCTCGCGCAATGCGCTCAGCATCGTGGCGCTGATCGCGTTCGTGACGTTCCTGGTGGAGCTCCGCACCCGCTCGGTGCGCGCACCCCTGGCCGCAGTCTCCATCTCGCTCGCCGTGCTCTGTCTGCTGTTCGCGCACTCCCCCGTGATCGCGGCGGTGGCGGTCGTCGTCGGCCTCGCGACCCTCGCTCTGTTCGCGCTGCGCAAGGTGCCGGCCCACCAGCGGCCCTACTACCAGTGGGGCCTCGCGGTCGTGACGATCGCCGTGCTCGTCTCGGCGTGGATCTACCGCACCAGGGTGATCGACCTGCTGAACGCCAGGGCCGACTTCCAGGTGCGCTACAAGCTGTGGATCCAGATCTGGGAGCTGATCCCCGTCGAGCAGACCGTCGGCTGGGGCTGGGTGGGAAGCTGGCCGACCGAGCTCTACCCGTTCACGGCCATCCAGGCGGCGACGGGCGTCTACCACGCAGACGGTCTCAACGCCTACCTCGACGTCTACCTGCAGGTCGGCATCATCGGGCTGCTGCTGTTCGTCGCGCTGGTCGCCCTGGCGTTCGGCCGCTCCTGGCTGCTCGCCTCCAACAAGCGCAGCGTCGTCTACGCCTGGGCTCCGCTGGTGCTGGTCGCTCTGCTCGTCACGAGCGTGTTCGAGAGCTCGATCCTCGTGGAGGCCGGCTGGCTGCTCCTCGTGATCTGTGCTGTCAAGGCCTCGCAGGGGATGAGCTGGCGGCTTCGGCTGGCACGGCACGACCAGAGCTGACCCGCAGCCAGACCAGGTGCACCGCGAGGCCGACGGCCGGCCCGGATGCGAGGGCGAGCGCCGCCCGGATCGGCAGGTCGATCGGGATGAACAGCACGGCGAGCGAGACGAGCGACGCCACCACCCAGCCCGTCGCGTATCCGCCATGCAGCCCCTTGGCGAGCACGGCGGAGCCGCTGACGCAGAGCGCGCCGATCAGGCCGGACGACGCGATCAGGGCGACGAGCACACCGGCGCCCAGATCGAACTGCGCGCCGAACACGAAGTGCATCACGGGCACACCCCACAGCCAGGCGGCGAGGCACAGCACCACGATCACGGCGGCGATCCCGGCGATGATCGTGAGCATGGTGCGCGTCGCGCGCTCCGGATGGTGCGAGAACTGGCTGACCAGGAAGCTCGACAGCGCCATCAGCGGCACCAGGATGGGCGCGCGCGTCAGCGTGACGGCGAGCACGAGCGATCCGAGGTCGGCGTGGTTCTGCGGTCCGGAGAAGAACGACAGCACCAGGGGGAAGCCGTTGATCAGGATGGCGGTGGCCGACGCCGCCAGCATCGTGCGGCCGGTGTTCGCGACGAGGGCGGAGACGCCGATGGTCACGCGTGCGTTGGCGACGAGAGCCTTCGGGGCGGACGCGAAGACGATCGCCAGCGAGATCGGGAACGGCAGGATGACGGCGACGGCGAGCGCGACCAGGTCGTCGGTGAACGCCAGCACGGCGACGACGCCGATGACGCGCAGCACGCCGTCGAGCGCGACGATGGCCGCGAGCTGCCGCCACATGCCGGCTCCGGCCATGACCCCGGATGCGGCGGCCACCAGACAGTTGAGGCCCGCGCCGATCGCGACGAACCAGGCGAGACCCGCGTTCTGCGCACCGAGGCTCGGCGTCGCCCAGAGCAGGCTGGTCGCCAGCACGGCGAGCACGACCACGACGGCGACCATCGCCGCGAACGACCACATCGAGGTGCGGCGGGTGGCTGAGGCGGCGCGCGCATCCACGGCCGCCTGCGCCTGCATGGCGGTCTGGGCGACGGCCCGCGTCGACTCCTGCTGCAACCCGAACAGGATGCCGACCACCAGGAACAGGGCGGACCAGAACACCGAGAACACGCCGTATCCCGCAGCGCCGACGGAGGTGAAGACCCGCCAGGTGACCACATAGCCCGCGAGCCCGGAGACGACCGTCGCGCCGAGGATCAGAGCGACGGAGGAGCGTCCGCCCGACCCGGCCGGCTGAGACTCCCACTCGTCAGGGATCGGCTCGTTGAGCGGCTCGTAGCTGGTGATGGGAGACTCCAGGGGTGGCATGACAGGATGGATGCTCTGCCGCTAGGCGCGGCAGGCCAACCCTACGACGAAAAGCTCCGAGCGGACGAAACCCTCCACCGTGACCATCGACATCATGATGCCGTTCTACGGCGACCCCGAACTGTTCCGCGACGCCGTGCGCAGCGTGATCGCCCAGACCGACCAGGACTGGCGACTCGTCGTGATCGACGACGTGTACCCGGACACGGAACCCGGCGAGTGGGTGAGCGGGCTGGGCGATGCGCGCATCCACTATCTGCGCAACGAGACCAACCTGGGCGTGAGCGGCAACTTCAACAAATCGGTGGAGCTGGTCGCCAGCGAGCACTTCGTGCTGATGGGCTGCGACGACCTCCTCGAACCCGGCTACGTGGCCAGGCTGCGCGCCGCGATCGCCGCACATCCCACCGGCGCGTACTTCCAGCCGGCGGTGACGGTGATCGGCGATGACGGCGCGCAGACGCTGCCCCTCGCCGACCGGGTGAAATCCTGGTACCGGCCGTCGCACAGCGCGCCGATCGAGCTGAGCGGCGAGAAGCTGGCGGTGAGCCTGCTGCGCGGCAACTGGACGTACTTCCCGTCGATCTGCTGGCGCACGGATGCGGTCCGCCGCCACGGCTTCGACCCCGAGTTCGACGTGGTCCTCGACCTCAAGCTGCAGCTCGACATCGTGCTCGACGGCGGCAGCCTGGTGCTGCTGCCGGACCACGAGTTCCGCTACCGCAGGCACGCGGGCAGCGTCTCCTCCTGGACGGCACAGGACGGCAGCCGCTTCGACGAAGAACGCGCGTTCTTCCTCACCACGGCGACCGTGCTGAAGAAGCGAGGCTGGCGCCGCGCGGCGCGGGTGTCGTCCGCACACTGGTCGTCGCGGCTCAACGCGGCGACGAAGCTGCCGTCTGCGCTGGCCAAGCGCGACGGCGCGGGGATGCGGTCGCTGCTGCGGCACGTGTTCCTGGGGTGGTGACCGCGGGGTGCGTGTGCCGCACCTAGCGGCGGTTCGTGCGCCAGTAACCGGCGATGAGTCGCCCCCGCTGCATGTGCGCCGGCACCCAGCTTCGGTCGGCCCGCGCTGGCGAACCTGCGGCCAGCGGAATGACGGCGGTGTGCCTGACATCCTCTGAGATGCGGTGGACCCTTTCACGCTGGCCCTGGTCGAACGCCGGTGCCATGAGTGACTGCTGGACACGCGGGATGTTCAGGCGCTCGGCGATTGTCGGCCAGAGGTCCACCCCGTCCGACACCGACCGAAGCGACTCGGCCGCCTGGGTCGCCGTCAAGTTGAAGCTGTCGGCGACCTCGAAGAGATTCCTGATGTCACGATTTCGCGGATCGTCCTCGTCGCTGATCGGCCTCGAGTTGATATCGCCGAAGCGGGGTCGCGGGTTCACATCGAAGACGGGCGAGAGTCGCCAGCCGTCGGGAGTGCGAAGAAACCCGTGGTTTCCCCAATGGTCGTCGACGTTGTTGATGAGGATTGTGAGCGCAATCCGCCGGAACATATCGTGGAGGTCTGCAACGGGCTCGCCGCTGGTCTCGGCGATGGTGTCCGCGAATTGCTCGTAGGTGACCCGGACGCCCGTGTCGTGTTTTCCGATCCCGAGTGCCGTCGCCGCCGAGATGTAACCGTAGCGGACCTCGGGGGCGCCACGGTCGAAGCGTTCGACCAGCAGAACTGTCCGATCGTCGCCGGCGCGAACGGCGCGGAAAGGTGAAACCGGAATGCGCGAGCTCTTCGCGATCGTCAACGCCACTGCTTCCCACGCTTCCACGTCGAGCGCGCCATCCTTCGAATGCGGGAGCTTCGCGATCGCGAGTCGTCCGCCGTCGGTGAGAACGTTGGCCTTCGGACGAGCGCCGCCGGGCGACGTCGCCAGACCGTTCAGGTATTCGACATCCTCGTCGCTTGCGCGCTGTTCTTCGTAGCGTTGCGCAGCGCCGACGATCCTGCCGAGGTCGTGGAGGTTCGCGACCCCGTGATCGGACGACAGCCACGTTGGCTCATGCGCCCTCCTGAATCGGAGAGCACCCATCCGTGCGAAGTCGGAGACACCGAGGAGATAGTCAAAATCACCGATCCGACGGGGAAGAGACGGGTCGGCGCGCAGCCTGACGGCGTGGTTGGCTTGGATGAGCCTCTGGCCCCACTCGTCCGGAGATGCGTCGGCGAAGGCCCCGAAGATCACCTGATTCTCTGCCGTGTATGTTCGACCACTGATCAATGGCAACTCCGGGGAGATCTCATAGCGATCCCCTCGTGCGAGGTACTGCGCGTCGTATTCGAATGAAGCACCGGCAAGTGCCCTTCCCCCTTGGAACGACGCTCGCAACGTACCCACGCGCACGGTACCGTTCCCGCCTTCGTCGAGATGGACGTCGACAGAACCTTCATCGCTCACAGGGCGTCGCCTGATCGCAGTATCTCGTCGATCCGAGGACGCGCCGCCTCGCTCGCGTACGGATCGGACGCCTTCACGATCGCGTCGACGATTCCCAGACTCGTAAGAACCGCGAAGACGGAATCGATGCGCGCGGATCCCGATCCGTTCTCGATGTTACTGAGGGTCTCGCGGGTGACGAAGGCGCGCTCTGCCAGTGCAGATGCCGAAAGACCGTTCACCTTCCTCCAACGGGCGAGGTTGGCGCCGAACTCCTTGAGAAGCCGTTCTTGTCGGACTGAGCGACGCTTGACCATGGGACGACCTTCCCTGCTAGCTATAGGTAGCAATTGTTGCACTTTTTGCTAGGTATAGCTAGCAACCAGTGCGACTAGCGGCCTCACCCCCTGACCGGCACCCGCCCAACCACCACCGTCACGTCCGCATCCGGGCAGGTCACTGCGAGCTTCGCAGGAAGTGCCTCGCTCCTGGTGCGGATGGTCACGCCGTCGCCCCACGCTTTCACGGCAGAGCACACGTCTTTCACCGACGTGGTGTCGAGGTAGTACGAGTATGGGCGGATCGGGTCCGTGCCGCCGGTCGCCGACGCTCCGAGGAGCCAGAGGTTGGCGAAGCCGTCCGCTTTCCAGTCGAAGTAGCCGACGAGCATGTTCTTCGCATCCGCGGGGTCGTCGAGCGCGAACATCGTCGGGAGGACGTCGTCTCCGGATGCGACCCCCTCACCCGCGAGGATGTCGGCGTACGGGAGGAGCGAGCCGAACGTCGGCGGCTTCGGGAGGACGCTCGCCGCCACTGACACGATCGCGACGAGCACCCCGGCCGTCGCGGCCACCCGCGGCCAGACCGCGAGCTCGACGCGGGACAGGCGTTCGAGCGCGAGGCCGATCGCGACCACGAGCAGGAGGATGCCGCCGAACCAGACCAGCTTGGCCGGGTAGTAGCCCCACCAGTACGCGGCGGCCTGCACCTGCGTGCCGAGGTAGGCGTACAGCCCGGCGAAGGCGACCGACACCGTGACCACGCCGACCAGGTCCGCCCTCGTGCCCGCCGTGCGGGCGGTGACAGCGGCGACGGCGACGCACAGGCCGATCAGGATGAAGAGCAGCGCGGGGGTCACCGGCGCCATCGAGCCGCCCTGCGCGAGCGCTCCCTGGTCGCGGCGCAGATCCCGCAGCGAGACGAGCACACCGTATGCGAGCACTTGCACGGCAGCGACCCCGAGGATCGTCCAGGACAGCCAGCCGTACGAACGGGGGCGGCGCACGATGTGGCGCACGGCCAGCACGGCGGCGAGCGCGAGCGGGACGATGGCGAGGAACGCCCACAGCGCGAGCAGAGCCGTCGTCATCGCGAGCAGGAGCGCGACCGCGATCACGGGCGCCCTGGGCGCAGCCCGCCAGGCGAGCCAGCTTGCCAGCAGGCAGGCGACCGTCGGCATCACGTTGTAGAACCCGAACTCGAACGAGAACCCGGCGACGAACCAGGATGCGATCAGCGCCGACCCGAGGACAGCCCCGATCGCGCGGAACACGGGATGCTCCGGCCGGATCATCTGCGCGATCACGAGACCGGCGAGCAGACTGGTGATCACCGTCGCCAGCGCGAACACCCCGGCCATCGCCGCGATGTCGTGCTGGAACAGGTCGGTCGTCGCGATCCCCGCCCGACCCGGTGCCATGCCGGCGGCGAGCAGGATCGCGGTCATCGGCGACGAGTTCGGGTGCAGCGAGGGGATGAGGCCGCGGTCGTCGAGCAGGAAGCGCGCGGACACCAGGTTCCACACCGCGTCGCTGCGCATCGCCCAGGAGAGCGCGTTGCCGTCGCGCAGAGCGGGCAGGATCGCGAAGACGCCGCCGACCATGGCGGGGACCACCGCAGCGGGAAGGACGCCCCACCAGACCGTCCGGCCTGGCAGCTTCAGCCGGTCGCCGCTAGCGGCCACGAGCACCAGCCCGACGAGGGCGATGAGGACGAAGACGAGCAGATTGCCCGTGAAGACGCCGAGCCCGATCCGGTGGAAGACCCGGATCGCGAACGCTTCGACAGCCAGCGGCACGGCGACGGCGGAGACGACGCCGAGGCTCCAGCCGCCGAACGCAGCGACACCTGCGGCCAGGCACAGCGCGGACGCCGCGGCCAGGATCCACACCGTCCAGCCTGCGCCGACAGCCACCAAGCCCGCGGCAACGGCGATGAGCAGCGCGCCCACCACCCACCAGCGGGAAGCGGGGCGACGGGTGATATCGTCCACTTGTTCCTCTCCGATGGAACCCGGTTGTCCGAGAACCGAACCTACCTCACGCGCTGGGCCGTCGGCCATCCGCAGGGCGACGGAACCGGAGCACGACCGGAGCACGACAGACCGGCGCGACGACAGACCGGCACGACGACAGGACGGTGCATGACCAAGCACGACGGGCACGTCCGCCCCGCCCGCCGCCCGCTCACCGTGTTCGGCATCGCCTTCGGGCTGCTGTTCCTCCTCATGGCGAGTTTCTCCGTCGCGACCCCGCAGGGCGCGAGCCCGGACGAGCCGGCACACGCCATCCGCGCATACGCCGCCGCGCACGGCGAGCTCTTCGGCCCGGACTCGGCGAGCATCCCCGGCACCATCGACCAGACCGTGTCCACCTACTTCGCCAAGCTCGAGTCGCACATGCCGTGCTTCAAGAGGAACGTCGCGGTCACCCCCTCCTGCGTCGCCCCCGTCGAGAACCAGGATGCGCCGACCACCGGCCACACCTCCACCACGGTCAACACCCCCGTCTTCTATCTGCTCGTCGGCTGGCCGACCGCGTTCCTCGACGGCGCGAAGGGGCTGTACGGGATGCGGCTGGTCAATGCCCTGCTCTGCTCCGCCCTGCTTGCACTCGCGTTCACGGCGCTTCGCGCGATCCCCCGCGCTCGCTGGGCGCTGGCGGGTCTCGCGGTCGGCGTCACGCCGATGGTGCTCTTCCTCTCCGGGACGCTCAACCCGAACGGGATCGAGGTCGCCGCGTCCGCCGCGGCGTTCGCGCTCCTACTGCTGACGTTCGGGACCCCCGCCGTCGGCCGCCGGCTGGTGCTGCGCATCCTGGGCATCGTTGTGGTGAGCCTGCTGCTGGTGAACACCAGGAGCATCGCGATGCTGTGGCTGGCGCTCGCGTTCGTGATCGCGCTGCTGCTCGGCAGGCGGGAGGTGCTGCGCACCGTGTTCCGCTCCTGGCTGACCTGGGTGGGCATCGTCGTGATCGGCGCCGTCGCGATCGCCGCAGCACTGTTCTATCTGCGCCCGCGCTCGCTGACCCCCGGGTACGCACCGGTGGGGGCGGGAAGCAGTTGGTGGCAGGGCTTCTCGAACACGCTCGACAACACGTTCAGCTTCATGGTCGGCTGGATCGCCCAGTTCGGCTGGCTGGAGATCCCCGCCCCGGCGCTCACGGTGGCCGTGTGGGCGACGATCGGCGGCATGGTCATCCTGCTCGGCTCGACGCTCGGGCCGCGCAACGTGAAGATCGGCGCTCTGCTCCTCGGACTGGCGATCGTGTTCGTCCCACCGTTCTCGCAGGCCGCGGTCATCCACGACGCCGGATACATCTGGCAGGGCAGGTACACGATCGCGCCCGCCGTGCTCCTCGCCGTGCTCGCCGGGATCGGGCTCGACCACGCGCTCCCGGTCGCGGACAAGCGACTCACCGCCGTGATGCGCGTCTCCGTCGTGCTGCTCGGCATCGCCCAGCTCGCCGCGTTCCTCTGGATGCTCCGCCGCTACGTCACCGGATTGCAGCAGAACCTCACCTGGATCGACATGCTCAGGGCGCCGCAGTGGCAACCGCCAGGCGGCTGGGTCCCCGTCACGGTCGTCTTCGCGATCGCGACGGGACTGGCGGTCTGGCTGCTGATCAGGACCCTCAGCAGGACATGCGACAATGGGGAACCGACAGAGGCCGTCCTTCCCGACCGGCCGAGCGCACCCCCTCTGACGCCCACACCGATCTAGTACGTTGACTTCCATGCCCTTCGATCTCTCTCAGACGCTGATCGTGATGCCCGCCTTCAACGAGGAGGCATCCGTCGCAGACGTCGTCACCGAGGTCTACGCCAAGCTGCCAGGCGTGACCTGCCTCGTCGTCGACGACGGCTCGACGGACGAGACGGCACGCATCGCCAAAGAGGCAGGGGCACTCGTCGCATCCATGCCGTTCAACATGGGGGTCGGCGGCGCCATGCGCCTCGGCTTCCAGTTCGCTCGCGACAACGATTTCTCCGTCGCCGTGCAGATCGACGCAGACGGCCAGCACGACCCAGGCAACGTTCCCTCGCTGCTCGCCGCCCTCGGCGATGCCGACCTGGTGATCGGCGCACGGTTCTCCGGCCAGGGCGACTACGAGGTCCGCGGCCCGCGCCGCTGGGCCATGAACGTGCTCTCGACGGTGCTGAGCCGCGTCGTGAACACGCGTCTCAACGACACCACCAGTGGGTTCAAGGCCAACGGCCCGCGCGCGATCGACCTGTTCGCGCACTCGTTCCCCGCCGAATACCTCGGAGACACCGTCGAGGCGCTGGTGATCGCCGCCCGCGGCGGCCTGCGGGTCGCCCAGGTGCCCACGTCGATGCGTCCGAGGGCGGGAGGTCAGCCGTCGCACAACCCGATCAAGGCGGCCGTCTACCTGGCCCGCGCCTTCATCGCCCTCGTCGTCGCACTCATGCGCCCCCGCACCGCCATCAAGGAAACGGCAACGGCCTGACCATGTCGATCACCAGCTACATCTTCGGAATCCTCGCCGCCCTGCTCACCCTCGGGGTGGTCATCGAGATGCTGCGACGCGGTCGGATGCGCGAACGTCACGCGATCTGGTGGCTGGTCGCCGGCGTCCTGGCGCTCATCATCGGCGTCTTCCCGAGCATCCTGGACTGGCTGGCCGGTCTGATCGGCGTCGGAGCACCCGTCAACCTCGTGTTCTTCGTGAGCATCGCCGTGCTGTTCCTGGTCTGCATCCAGCACAGCTCGGAACTGACCACCCTGGAGAGCAAGACCCGCACCCTCGCCGAGCGCAGCGCGCTGCACGAGCTGAGGATCGCCGAGCTGGAGCAGCGCATCGCCGCACTCAGCGACGAAAAGGAGTAGCACCCGGTGAGCACCACCGACACCACGCCGTCCGCCGGCTCGCTCTCGACCGCCCAGGAACAGAGCTCAGGCGAACGGCCGAGGATCTGGCGCGCGTTCCTGGTGGTCTGGGTGCTGCTCTCCGCCCTGTGCGCGAGCTGGGCCGTCGCGACGCCGATCGGGGCGTCTCCGGACGAGCCGGCGCACATCGTCAAGGCGGCGAGCGTCGCACGCGGCCAGTTCATCGGAACGCCGTCCGCCGACGGCCACCGGGTCACCGTCCCGGCCTACGTCGCGCGTACTCAGGACGACACCTGCTTCGCCTTCCACCAGGAGCGACCGGCCGCGTGCGGGCTCGCCCCGCTGGCCGACCCCGGCGCACTCACCACGTCGTACACGACCGCCGGCCTGTACAACCCGGTCTACTACCTGCTCGTCGGCTGGCCGACGCTGCTGCTGCACGACACGTCCGGCATCTACGCGATGCGGATCGTCAGCGGCGTCGTCACAGCGCTCTTCGCCGCGCTCGCGTTCGCCGTGCTCTGGGGGCTGCGAAGGCGCGCCATCCCGGTGCTGGGCTTTGCGGTCGCGGTGACGCCGATGCTGCTGTTCCTCGGCGGCTCCGTCAACCCGAACGGCGTCGAAGCGACGGCCACCCTCGCCGTGTTCGCCGGAATCCTCGCCGTCGTGCTCGACCCCGACCGCTCCCGGCTGCTGTCGCGCTCGATGATCGTGCTGGCGAGCGGGGCGGTCGCGGTCAACACCCGCGGACTGTCGCCGCTCTGGGTGCTGCTGGCCATCCTCATCCCGTTCGTGCTCGTTCCGTGGCGGGATGTGCTCGCTTTGCTGAGGAAGCCGGCGGTGATCGCCGCGGCAGTCGGCGTCGTGCTCGCCACGCTCGCGGCGCTGGCGTGGACGCTCGGCACCAACTCCCTGTACAACGCCGTAGAGAATCCCGACCAGACTCCGCAGAGCTTCATCGGCGTCGGCACCAACCCGCTGAGCGGCTTCTTTATCACGCTCGTGCGCACCGCCGAATACGGTCACGGCCTGATCGGCATCTTCGGCTGGCTCGACACCCCCGCGCCGCCGGAGGTGTACTTCATCTGGGCCGCCCTGATCGGCATCGTGCTTGTGGCCGCCCTCGTGCTGCTGCGATCCAGGATGCTCGCCTTCGCCTGGGTGCTCTTCGGCGCGTTCATCCTTCTCCCGCCCATCGTGCAGGCCGCGTACATCACCGGCGGCGGCGTGATCTGGCAGGGCAGGTACAACATGCCGCTGTTCCTCTGCCTGATCGTCGGCCTCTCCGTCGTGCTGGCCACGCGCATCCCCGCGGACTGGTCGACGGCGACCTGGCGGCGCCTCGCCTGGCTCGTCGTGATCGTGCTCGCGTTCGGGCAGGTGTACGCGTTCGAGAACACACTGCGCCGGTACTCGGTGACGCCGATCGGATCGCTGAAACAGTTCCTGTTCGGCACCCCGCCGTGGGCTCCCCCTGGCGGGAACCTGCTGCTGCTCGTGGTGTTCGCCGCACTCGTCGTCGTTGCGGCCTGGCTGGTGCTCCGGGCTGTGCGCGGGGTCGCGGACGCCGACAAGCCGGTCACCCCGGTGGATGCGCCTGCCGCGATCTGACCATCCGGTCCGATATCTTTACCTCATGGGAAACCCACAGGCGGGCGGCGACACGGTTGCGCCGACCGCCCGCCCGGACCGCCAGCGCCGCTCCATCCCGCTGACCGCGTTCTTCGGAGCCTGGGCTGTGCTGTTCGCGCTGACGACCGCGTGGGTGTTCGCGACCCCGCCGTCCGCCTCCCCGGACGAGCCCGCCCACATCGTGCGCGCGGCGAGCGTGGTCCGCGGAGAGCTGGTGGGCACGCCATCGCAGAGCGGCCACATCGTGACCGTTCCGCGCTACATCGCCGAGTCGCACGCGGTCACCTGCTTCGCGTTCAACCCCGCCGTGACGGCGAACTGCGCGTTCACGCCAGGCGCAGACCCGTGGCAGAGCGTCCAGGCGCCGACCACGGCCGGGCTGTACAACCCGCTCTACTACGCCGTCGTCGGTCTTCCCTCCCTGGTCTTCCACGACGCGGGCGGAATCTATGCCATGCGCATCCTGAGCGCCCTGCTGACGACGCTGTTCGCCGCTCTCGCGTTCGCCATCGTGTTCACGATGCGCAAACGCCGGATGCCGTTGCTCGCGTTCGCCGTGGCCGTCACTCCGATGCTGCTCTTCCTCGGCGGATCGGTGAACCCGAGCGCCGTCGAGGCGACGGCCACCCTCGCCGTGTTCTGCGGAATGCTCGCGATCACGCTCTCCCCCGACCCCGCCCGCCTCACCGGCCGGGCTGTGGTGGTGATGGCCGGAGCTGTCGTGGCCGTCAACTCCCGCGGACTGTCGCCGCTGTGGGTGGCGCTCGCCCTCGTGATCCCCCTGCTGCTGCTCACCGGCCGGGATGCGCTGATCGCCCTGCTCAAGCGACGTGCCGTCATCGTGCTGATCGCGGTGGTCGCGGCGGGAACCATCGCGGCCGGCCTGTGGACCGTCGGCACCAACTCGCTCGCGAACGCCATCGAGCATCCAGACCAGGCGCTGTCCTTCCCCGGCATCGGCTCGTCGCCGCTCGTCGGCTTCCAGAAGGTCTTCGTCGGCACCATCGGATACAGCCAGGGCCTCGTCGGCCTGTTCGGCTGGCTCGACACCCCGGCCCCCGACGCCGTGCTCTACCTGTGGGGGCTCGCCATCGGCGCCATCGCGGTCGGTGCGGTGGTCGTCCTCCGACGCCGCCGCCTGCTCGTCGCGTGGCTGCTCGTCGCCGCCTTCCTGCTCTGCCCCGCGCTGGTGCAGGCCGCGTACATCCACGGAGGAGGGATGATCTGGCAGGGGCGGTACAACCTGCCGCTGTTCCTCTGCCTCGTCGTGGGGTTGGCGGCGCTGCTCGGCGACGTCGCGTTCGTGCGAGCCTCGTACGCGTGGCGGCGGATCGCCGTGATCGTGGTGATCGGCGCCGCCGGAGCGCAGTTCTGGGCGTTCGAGGCGACGCTCCGCCGTTACGCGGTGGGATCCAACGGTTCGATGCGCTCGTACCTGTTCGGGCAACCGGCGTGGGCTCCGCCCGGCGGCGTCTGGCTCTGGCTGGCCGTCTTCGCCGTGCTGCTGGTGGCGGCCGCGGTGCTTCTGCTGCACGTGTCCGCGTGGTCGCGCCAGTCGGAGGAGACCGTGGATGCTGTCCCGGCGTCGCCCGCGCAGCCGGCGGAGCAACCGGCTGCTCAGGAAGGAGCCCGGCCGCAGGAGCAGGAACCGCAGCCGAGCCTCACGCCGGCTGGAACAGGTCTCTGACCACGTCCATCCATCCCTGGCTCGCCAGCCTCGGATAGTCGCCGCCCGCGGCGAGCCTGAGCACAGGCACGAACCGTCGCAGCCGGTTGGCGGGAAGCGCAGCGCGCGTCGCCTCGAACGCCGCCTTGCGCTCGGCGAGCGCGGCCTTCGACGAGTCGACGCCGTCCGCTCCCCGCAGGCTGTCGGCCAGGATGCGCGAGCGCTCGGCGAGCATCCTGTTGCGGTCGCCTCGAGCTCCGAGCACCCTGCGGATCTTGTGGCCGATGGTCGGGTCGCCTGCTCCGATCTGGTTGGCCGCGTGCCGCCGGTAGCGCGTCAGCGGCTCCTCGCTCAGGTCGAGCATGTCGCGCGCGGCGGCCTGGATCGCCAGCCACTCGTCATGCACCCACGCCGCGGGGAAAGGCCCGCACGCCGCCACGAGGTCGCGGTGCACCATCGCCGTCGCGCCCGTCGCGATGTTGCGTCGGACGAAGACCGAGAACGCCCGCCCGGAGTGGACCGCCTGCCGGTCCTCGTCCGACACCTCCAGCGCCCCGAAGATCGTGCCTCCGGTCGGAGCGCCGTCGTCGTCGATCAGGGTGGCGTCCGTGTGCAGGAAGCCGAGCCCTGGCCGCGCGTCGAACATCCCGACCAGCTTCTCCAGCTTGCGTGGCTCCCACTCGTCGTCCTGGTCGCACAGCGCGATCAGCTCACCGGTGGATGCGCGCAGCGCCCGCTCGAAGTTCGCCGTCACCCCCAGCGGGGTCGCGTTGCGCAGCAGCACGACCTCCGGGTTCCATCCCGTGGCCGTCTCGTGCGCCCGCAGCTCCTCCTCCAGCATCGCGATCGTCGCGTCCGTCGAGCCGTCGTCGGAGACGACGAGCTGCGTCGGAGGAACCGTCTGCGCGAGCACGCTGGCGAGCTGTCTGCGGATGTACCTGGCGCCGTTGAACGTGCAGAGCGCGACCGAGACCGTGCGCGCCACGGTCAGCGTCTCCCCAGCCTGCTCCGCACCTTCTTGGCCACCACCGCGGGTCCGCCGTTCTTCATGTAGTGGAAGAACAGGCCGACGTCGTGGCGGATGCCGTGCTTCTTGCGCCTGGTCGTCGTCTTGCGCGGGGCGCCCCCAGCGCCGACGACGCCCTTCGCGACCAGGTCGGCCGCGTGCCGCGGGTCGGCGACGAAGTCCACCAGCGGGGCGAGCACCACGTTCCAGAAGTAGCGCTTCCGCACCCGCTGGATGTTGCGCTTGGCCGAGGCGATGAACTTCTCGTCGTACAGCACGGTCTCGAGTGCCGCGGCGAGCGCATCCACGTCCCCGGACGGCACGACGACGCCGAGCTTCTCCTCCTCGACCAGCTGCGCGAAGTGGTCGCCCGCCGTGACGACCATCGGCAGTCCAGCCCAGAGGTAGTCCAGGATGCGCGTGCGGAACGAGAACGTCGTCTCGACGTGCGAGAAGTGGGTGCTGACGCCGGCGTCGGCCTCGGTGAGGTAGTTCTGCCTGTCGGCGTAGTCGACCCACGAGCTGTTGAAGAAGACGGACGTGTCGAGCACGCCGAGGTCACGGGCGAGCCCGCGCGACTCCGCCACGATCGCCATCTCCGGCACGCCGGGATGCGGGTGTTTGGTGCCCTGGAAGAACAGGCGGACGTCGTCGTGCGTCTCCGACAGTTTCGCGACGGCGCTGATGAGCGACTTCGGGTCGAACCAGTTGTAGAGGCCGCCGCTCCAGAGCAGGAGCTTGTCGTGTGCGCCGATGCCGGGAAGGACGCCCTTCAGCACATCCCGTTCGTGCGCGGGGGGCGTCTCGGAGAGGCCGAACGGCACCACGTCGATGAGGTGGTCGAGGTCGGGGTCGTCGGCGTAGTTGGCCGGGTTGATGCGGCCGAGCGCGGCGAGCTGGCCGAGGTAGAAATGCCGCTGACGCTCGGAGGCGCAGAGGAAGAAGTCTCCGCGTTCGAGCTGTTCGTTGAGCACGTCTGTCGCGTCGCCGACCTGCTTGTCCCACTGCTCGCGGCCGAGCTCCTTGCCCTGCTCGAGCTGTTCGAGGTGCATCGGGTCGTAGACGTCGGCGACGATGATCTTGTCGGTCTTGCGCAGGCTGTCGAACAGCGCCATCGCGAGCCCCTGGAAGACGATCACGTCGCTCTCGCGTTCGAGCTTGCGCATCGAGCGGTCGTCTCCCGGCCGGATGTGCACGATGTCGAACGGCGCGGACACCGGCTCGACGCCGGACAGCGACACCAGGGTCACCAGGTTGTCCTTCGCGAGCGCTTCCGCCATGCTCCAGGCGCGGATCGCCGGACCGGCCATCTTGACGCCGATGGGGTCGCCCGTGATGATCAGCACGCGGGTCACATCCGGACTCTCGGTGACGGGGAACGCCGTGACGAGCTTGTCGTAGCCCTCCAGGTAGTGCTCCGCGGTGTACGACGGCGCGTCGGTCTCGCCGAACAGCGACCAGATGCGGCTGTCGGAGACGACCCTGGTGCGCTGGATCTGCTCGCGGGACTCGACCAGCGACGGCAGGTGCTCCACGAACTGGTCGATGGCGTAGACGGCGGCGACGGTCTCCTTCGAGATCTCCATCGTCGGGTCGTTGGAGGCGCCCTTGCGCAGGTCGAACGATGTCGAGTCGAGGTCGCCCTTCGCCACGCCACGCCGCACCGTGAGCGCGAGCGTCGCCGGCAGCGCGTTGGCGAGCGCTTCGTCGCCGAGGTTCTTGTACTGCGTGAACAGTGCGTTCCGCTCCAGCAGATACGTCTCCTTGAAGGAGCCGAACGACGACATGGATGCGTGGTGTTTGTGATACGCGAGCGACGCGGGCTCGTAGACGTACCGATGGCCCATCAGGTTGAGCCGCCAGCCCAGGTCCACATCCTCGAAGAACATGAAGTAGCGCTCGTCGAACCCGCCGAGCTGCTCGTACACCGAGCGGCGGACGAACATCGCGGAACCCGTGCCGAACAGCACGTCGTGCGGCACATCCGGGGTGCTCGGCACCGGCTGCGCGGTGAGCGGCTTGTAGCCCTGGCCGAACCAGGTCATGGCCGAACCGATGAAGTCGACGTTCTGGCCCTCCCAGTCGAGCACGCGACTGGCGACGGCGCCGACGGACGGGCTGGACTCGAACCGCTCGACAGCGGCGCGCACCCACGCGGCGTCCGGCTTGGCGTCGTTGTTGAGGAAGGCGACGTACTCGCCGCTCGCCTCCTTGACGCCCAGATTGCATCCCCCGGCGAACCCGAGGTTCGCCTTCGACTCGATCAGCAGCACGTGCGGGGCGGCGGCCCTGATGCGCGCGGCACTGTCGTCGCCTGAGGCGTTCTCGACCACCACGATCTCGAGCCGGTCGGCCGGCCAGTCGAGGCGGCCGAGATGTTCGATGGCGGTGAGCGTGTCGTCGGTTCCCCGGAAATTGACGAGGACGACCGAGACGACCCCTGGTCGCGTTGCAGGCATACGGTCCTTTCGCATGGGCGTGTGCGCCCGCCAGCTTACCAAGGCGGGCTGTGGCGGCCGCGTCGGCCGGGCCTCTCAGCGACGGATTGCTAAGCTGGCGCAGTTCGCCGCCCGGTGAGACCCACCGGCGAGACCCACGAGCGTAAGGCCGCATCATCAGCATCGACATCGAGTCCGAAGCCCCTGCGGGGCGGCGCGGGTTCTTCGCGCGCCTGTTCTCGCGGAGCGCCATCGCGCCGACCGTGCTCATCATCGCCTCGCTGCTCGTCGGCATCGTTCAGGTCCCCGGCCACCGTGGTGTCTCGCCCGTCGACGAGTACGTCTACATCGACTACTTCGCCAAGATGGGGCACGAGTTCACCGTTCACCGCGGCGAGCCGACCGGCACGTACGCCCGCCAGCAGCTCGGCTGCCGCGGACTGCGGCTGCTCGCTCCGTCCCCCGACGCCCGCTGCGACCTCTCGAACGCGAAGAACGCCGAGCTGTTCCCGTTCCACGGGGCGACCTCGGCGTACATCTACACACCGCTCTACTTCGGCATCACCCGCGTGATCGCCGAGCCGCTGGTCTGGCTCGGCGTCGACCTGGTGGATGCGGGGAGGTTCGTCGGCGCGATCTGGCTGGCCGCCGCCGCCCTGTTCCTGTACCTCGCGCTGCGACGGCTGAAGGTGCATCCGGTCGCCGCCACGGGCGTCGGCCTGCTGATGATCGGCTCGCTGCCCGCGTACTGGTCGAACACATACATCAGCACGGATGCGACCGCCCTGTTCGCCGGCGGCCTGATGCTCTACCTCGCCACCGTCGCCGACCGCCGCAGCGGATACGTGTGGTTCGCGGCGGGCGCGGCGTTCGTGACCCTGCTGAAGGTGCAGAACCTCGCGGCCGTCGCCGCCGCCGTGTTCTTCCTGATCATCCGCGCCGCCATCGACGCCTACCGCGACCGCAGTTCGAAGGCGGGCTGGATCGGCCGGACGTTCGCCGACGGGCGGACCATCACCGGTATCGTCTCCGTGGTCGTCTCGATGGTGCTGCAGCTCACCTGGACTGTGTACACCTCGGTCACCGCCGTCGGCCCCGCGCCCGACATGGGCAAGGTCAGGCCGCTCGGGATCACCTCCCTCATCCTGCAGTCCGGCCTCTTCATCGACGGGTCCGCCCGCGGCGTCGGGGACACGACCACGTTCCTCAAAGGCCCGGGGCTCATCTCGAACTACGCGGTCGCGTGGGTCACCATCGCCGGTGTGATCGGCCTGCTCATGGTCGCGCGCTGGGGCGGCCGCCGCGCCGCCGTCGCGTGGGCCACCTTCGCGGCAGCCCTCATCTCCGCACCGCTGCTGTCGATCGTGACGTATGCCGCGCTCGGCACGTATCCTGACCCGCCGCCCGCGCGCTACGGCATCTCGCTCATCCCGTTCTTCCTCGCCTGCGCAGCCCTGCTGCTGGCGAAGCGGCCCGTGCCGCGCTGGATCATGGCGGGGGTCGGCGCGTTCGTGTTCCTCGCATCCCTGTTCATCCCGCAGGGGTGACCGGGATGCGGTTCCCTCTGAGACTGTTCGCTGCCGTCTTCTGCACCCTCTTCGTGCTGCTCACCGCCTGGTCTCTCGCGACGCCGATCTACTCGGTGCCGGACGAGGCGTCGCACACGGTGCGGGCGACCACCGCGGCGCGCGGCGAGATCGTGGGCGACGGCAAGTATTTCGAGGCGCCCGCCTACCTGTACATCCCCGGCGCCGGAAGCTGCTTCGCCGGTCAGCCCGCCGTCACGCCCGCCTGCGTCGGCAGCTCCACCGCCGCTCCCGGCGAGGTGAAGCGCCTGATCACCACGGCGTACACGAACAGCCCGGTCTACTACATGGTGGTCGGCCTCCCGTCGCTGGTGTTCTCCGGCGAGACGGCGATCCACGCCATGCGCATCTTCTCCGGCGCCATCGTCGCCGCGCTCCTCGCCGTGCTCGCAGCGATGGTGCGCTGCTGGCCCGGAGCGCGCTGGTCGCTGCTGCTGCCCGTCGGCGCGCTGACCCCGATGGTGTTCTTCCTCGGCGGAGCGATCAACCCGAACGCCGTCGAGCTGGCCTCCGCGGGCGCGCTGCTGGTGTCGCTGCTCACCATCGCGAAGCATCGCCCGACCGGCTGGCTGCTCTGGCTGTCGTCCGTCACCGCCGTCGTCTCAGCCGCGCTCGTCACCGGGGGCCGCAGCCTCGGGATGCTGTGGCTCCTCCTCGTCGCCGTCTCCGTCGTGCTCGCCATGCGCGGGGCGGACTGGCGGTATCTGGTGCGACGCGCATCCACCTGGGTCGTGCTCGCGCTGCTCGCGGTCGTCGGAGCAGGGCAGTTGTTCTGGTTCACCCGCCCGGAGAACCAGGTGAAGGCGCAGCTCGAGCCGACGCCCGGCAGCCTGTTCACCGTGGCGCAGACAGTGCTGGAGAACACCTTCTCCTACTGGAAGGAGATGATCGGACTGTTCGGCACGGTCGACGTGCCTGCGCCGGACGGGGTCATCGCGATCTGGTTCTGCACGCTCGGCCTGCTGGTGCTGCTGCCGATCGTGCTCGGGCGCGGCAGAGAGCGCTGGATCGCGCTCGGCTTCGCCGTGGCCCTGGTGGTCATCCCCGTCATCGTGCAGGTGGCGCTGTGGCGCCAGGTGGGCGACGTCTGGCAGGGACGCTACATGCTGGCGATCGTGCTCGTGCTGTCGGTGTGGGGCGGCATGGCCCTCGACAACGCGGAGGTCGGTGTCGGCTCGCGCAACACGGTCGCGTCGCTGCGCGCCGGGGCGATCGTGCTCGCGATCGGCCAGCTCGCCGCGTTCGCGTTCACGCTCCGCCGCTACGCCGCCGGCTCGACCTCCTGGACCGCCGCTTTGTTCACGCCCACCTGGCAGCCGCCAGGCGGCGTCATCCCGCTGACCATCGCCGTCGTCCTCGCGCTCGCCTTCTTCGCCGTCGCCACCTACCGCGCCCTCCCCCGCCTCCTGGCAATCGAGCCGGGAGTTATGCACGCGACACGCCGCTGACGCCGTGCACAAGTCCCGGCTCGATGGCGTGGGGCGCGAGTCAGGGGCAAAGGCCGGGGGCGCGAGTCAGGGGGCGACGGTGCGCGGGGCCGAGGAGGGGATGGCGGTGGCCTCCGGGTCGCAGAGGTAGTCGTAGAGGTGGTCGAGCGCCGCATCCCAGTCGGAGTGGGCGGCGTCGATGGTCTGGATGCCAGCGGCCTGGATGGCGCGACGCTTCTGCGCATCCTGCACCAGCTCGTCGATCCCGGCCACGACGTCGTCGTAGGTCATCATCGTCGTGCGCGCGTTCTCGTCCGGGTGGAACAGCCAGCGGAACCAGTCGGAGTCCGGAGCGACCATCGCCACACCGCTCGCCATCAGCTCCAGCGGCAGATAGGACGGGTGCCGGGAGATCTGCATCGTGACGCCGATATCGGTCTCGCGGTAGAGACGGCCCGTCGCGCGGTAGTCGAGCAGGCCGAGGTCGATGAAGTCGGCGCTCGGCGGCAGGTATTTGGCGCCGGCCGCGATGATCCGCACCCGGTCTCCGTGCATGCGCTTGATCTCGCTGAGCGCGGCGAACACCAGCTCCCAGCAGTTGCGGAAGTGGTCGCGGGCGTACGCGAAGATCGTCACAGGCTCGTCGTCGCCGCGCTCGCGGCGGCCGACCGGGTGGTAGATGCCTCTGTCCACCGCCGGCGTGAAGTACGTGGCCGTGCCGCCGTACCCTCCCGCGTAGATGTCGTGCATGCTCGCCGTGTTGCAGATGCCGTACAGGCCGAGCTTGTATGTCTGCTCTGTCATCGCGAACAGCGTGCTCGCCGGGTAGAACGACGGCTCGTAATCCTGGATGAGGTAGAACTTGCGCGGTGTGCCCGGCGTCTTGGCCACATCCACCGCCGTCAGCCAGAACGTCGCGATGGCGACGTCGGCGGGAGGGACACCCGCGATGCCCTCGTCGTCCCCGTAGTAGTTGCCCACTTCGGAGCCGGCGAGGCCGGGGAAGGCGGCGACGATCGCCGACTCGTAGAACTCGTTGTTCGGGTGTCCGTTGACCAGGAAGCGATTGACGACGCCGTGCTCGCGGGCGAGTTTGTCCGCGATGCGCAGCGTGGTGTTGACGCCGCCGAAGAACGGCATGTCGAAGCCGGGCAGCAGCCAGTTGATCGTGCGCACTTCGCGGCGTCCCGTGGTGGATGCGTGCGACGAGACGACGGCGGCGACCTCCTCGGCGGAGATGGTCGCGAGAGACATCAGCGCGGTCGCGTCTTCCGAGATGGTCGACTTCTGCGCGTCCGAGGCGAACTCGCGGCCGAGACCGGCCATCGCGAGCTGCAGAGGAGACGGGTCGTCCGCCGCGGCGAAGCGCGGCACCTCGGTGAGCCTGCACAGGTTGGGCGACGAGTACGGGTCGCCGGCGGCGAGCCACGGGTGGTAGCGCCAGTAGCTCGCGAACGAGTCGGCGCGCGGGGCGTGGCCGCCGCGGGTCAGCGACTCGAAGTGGCGGACGGCGTCGAACGGGATGACGACGTTGCGCCTGCCCCGGATGATCTGGTCGAGGCCGAGCACCACGTCGCTGCCGGTGAGCTGGAACCGCTCGTCGAACCCGCCGACCTCGTCGAACAGCTCGCGGCGGATCGCGACGCAGGCGGCGGTGACGGCGAGCGTGTTGCGGTACCAGCGGACAGGGCCGAGCAGGCTGTCGTCGTCCGGGCGCATCCCGGCGAACAGGTTGGCTGCGAACCCGCCTGGGCCGAGCATCACACCGCCGTGCTGCACCAGGCCGTCGTCTGTCCTGTGCTGGTAGCCGACCGTTCCGACGCCCTCGCGGTGCAGCATCCCGACCAGCTCGCGCAGCCAGTCGGGGTCCACGATCTCCGTGTCGTCGTTGAGGAACACCAGCACCTCGCCGGAGGTGGATGCGGCGGTCACGGTGTTCACGCGGGAGTAGTTGAAGGGCTCCTCGTGCCACCAGACGTGGCGCACCGGCACTCCGACGTCGAGCGCCGAGTACCAGGACTCGTTCTCCTCCGTCTCTCCCCCGTTGTCCACGACGGTGACGTCGAAGGAGGGGTAGTCGGTGCTCGCCAGGCTGGGCAGCAGGCGCTCCAGGTTGGCGGTGGAGTGCTTGGTGGGAATGACGATGGACACGCTCGGCCAGGATTCCAGCTCGAACGCGACGCGGACGATCCCGTTGCTCACCTGAGCGGTCGCAGCCTCTCCCCGCTCGCGCAGGGAACGCTGCACCATCGCCGCGTCCGCCTCCGTCGCACTGCGGATCGGCCCGGCGGGCGTCGACAGCAGGATGTGCGGGATGAGGCCGACCACCGCATCCGATAGCTCGGTGCCGAGCAGCAGCTTCCAGATGCCGTGCGAGTCGAGGGTCGCCGCCTGGTCGGCGAGCGCCGCGGACGTGCGGATGGCGAAGGCGCGCCCGAGGTAGTTGACGCCGAGCATGATCTCCGGCGACCAGGAGGGACGGAACCGCGGCGAGACGCGCTCGCCCGTGCTCGTGACCTGGTCGGTGTCGAACGCGATGACGCGGCGCACCGGGTCGACCCTGTGCTCCTTCGCGACCTGTTCGAGAGCGGCAGGGTCCAGAACGGAGCCGGAGGTGAGGAAGAGGGCGAAGTGCTCCTCCGCACCGTCGAGCAGTTCGGCGAGCGGTGTGCCGGACACGGCGACCACGGTGCGGGCCCGGACGGTGCGCTGGGCGGCGACGCTCTCGACCGTCGCGTCGACAGCGCGGGTCTCCCGCTCATCCGGATGCGCGGTCGTCTCGACCACGACGACGAAGGTCGTCTCCTGCTGGTCGCTCGGCAGCGGTTCGAGGGCCGGCTGCTCGGCGCGCCACTGCGCGTAGTCGGTGAGCCCCGGCCCCTCGTGGCCGACCTCCGCCTGCGGCGCGCTGAGCGTGTCGCGGAAACTGCGGGCTGCGCCACGGGTTGCGCGGAGAACACGACGAGGTGCGGATTCGGGCGGAAGCATCGATCGGAACGCGCGTCCGGCACTGTCCTTCCAGGTGTTCATCCGGGCAAGTCTAGCGGCGGAGCCGCGGCGGCCGGTCATCTAGACTGTGCGGCGAGGAGGCAGCGAGTGAAGTTGGCGATGACCCTGATGGTGCGCGACGAAGTCGACATCGTCGGTGCGATGCTCGATCACCACCTCCGACAGGGCGTCGACGTGATCATCGTGACCGACAACGGCTCCGTCGACGGCACGTACGAGCTGTTGCAGGGGTATGCGGAGCGCGGCGTCGTCGACCTGCGCAGCGATCCTGTGCACCAGAAGCAGCAGGGTGTCACCGTCACCCGCATGGCCAGGGAGGCCAAGACCGTGCACGGCGCCGACTGGGTGATCAACGCCGACGCCGACGAGTTCTGGCTGCCCGTCCGGGGCGGCATCACGCTCAAGGAGGCGTTCGAGAACATCCCGGTGAGCATCCAGGCGTTCGACGTCCCCGTGCACGACATGATCGGCCCTGCCGCCATCGCGGGGTCCGGCCTCCAGCGTCTCGCGTACCGCGACCTCCGGACCGTGGATGCGCTGCAGCGCGTCGGCCTCAAGGCCCACGCCACCCACGACGCTGCGCACATCGGCGACGCAGAGGTCGAGGTCGTGCAGGGCAACCACTTCGTCAGCCTGGAGAGCCGCGGACAGGTGCCGGAGGGCTCCGAGGTCGAGGTGCTCCACTTCCCCTGGCGCTCCTGGGAGCAGTACAGCCGCAAGGTGCGGAACGCCGGCAGCGCATACGAGAACTCGCCCGACCTCACCCCCAGCCCCAATCACCACGGGATGCGCGACTACCGCCGCCTGCTCGACGGCGTGCTGTTCCCCCTCTATCTCTGCCGCCACCCGGACGACGCCGAGCTCACGGCCGGGATCGCCTCCGGCGCGTACGTGCTGGACACGCGCATCGCCGACACGGTCGGCTCCCCGGTGGCCGACGTGCCGGTCGACGACGCGGCCGTCGCAGAAGCCCGCGCCATCGGCCTCGCCATCGCCGACCTCGACAGGCGGGTCTCCGCCGCCGACGCGCAGGCGGCAGGGCTGGAGCGCGAGGTGGACACGTTGCGCGAGGAGAACCGCGCCCTGCGAGAGTTCATAGACCGCCTCACCTCCCGCCGCATCGTGCGGATGGCGGACGGCGCCGCCCGGATGCTCGGCCGCGGACGCCGCTGAGCGCTCTGCCGGGCGACCGGGGTCACATCGACTTCCCCGATTGCAGTGGTAGCCTGCCGACGGCTTTTCGTGCTGGGCGTGCCCGACGCGGGCGAGAAGCACGTCATCCGACGCCAGAATGCCCTGGCGCACCATCACGTGCAAGCAGGAGACTCTTATTCCATGACGTCCACACCGTCGCAACCGTCGCAGACCGGAACCGCACCAGGGAAAGCCGCCAGCAGGCGCCGCATCCTGGTCGTCACCCCTGACACCCTCGGCGAGCTGATGGCGGGCCCCGCGATCCGCGCGTGGGAGATCGCGAAGGCGCTCTCCGCGTTCGCCGACGTGCGCCTCGTCTCCACGAACAAGGCCGAGATCAGCTCCGACGCCTTCCCCGTGCACTTCGCCGACGACACCAGCCTGCACTCGCACGTCGAGTGGGCCGACGTGCTCGTCTTCCAGGGGCACATCCTGCGCACCCACCAGTGGATCAAAGACACCGACACGATCATCGTGGCCGACATCTACGACCCGATGCACCTGGAGCAGTTGGAGCAGGGCAAAGACCTGGGCGCCGCCGACCGTCTCGCCGTCGCCATCGACACCGTCGAGGTGCTCAACGACCAGCTCGAACGCGCAGACTTCATGGTCTGCGCATCGGAGAAGCAGCGCGACTTCTGGCTCGGCCAGCTCGCCGGGCTCGCCAGGATCAACCCGGCGACGTACGACAGGGACCCGAGCCTGCGCTCCCTCCTGGACGTCGCCCCGTTCGGCGTCGAGAACGACGCGCCCGTCCAGCGCTCCCACGGCATCAAGGGAACCGTCCCCGGCATCGCCGCAGACGACAAGGTGATCATCTGGGGCGGCGGCATCTACAACTGGTTCGACCCGCTGACCCTCATCGAGGCCGTCGCCATCGCGGCGAAGGCCCACCCCGACCTGCGCCTCTACTTCCTCGGCGCGAGCCACCCGAACCCGAACATCCCGACCATGCGGATGGCCGTCGAGGCCCGCAAGCGCGCGGAAGAGCTCGGCCTCACCGGCAGCGTCGTGTTCTTCAACGACGCCTGGGTGCCGTACACCGAGCGCGCCGACTTCCTGCTCGACGCCGACCTCGGCGTGAGCACCCACTACGACCACCTGGAGACCGCGTTCAGCTTCCGCACGCGCATCCTGGACTACCTGTGGGCGTCGCTGCCGATCATCAGCACGGACGGCGACACGTTCGCCGAACTGATCCGCGACAACGAGCTCGGCCGCGTCGTCCCCCCGGAGGACGTGGATGCGCTGGCCGCCGCCATCGAGGAGCTCCTCTTCGACACCGACGAGCGCGCCCGCATCTCCGGCAACGTCGAGCGCTTCGCCGCCGGGATGACCTGGGCGACCTCGCTCACGCCGCTGATCGAGTTCTGCAAGAACCCGACCCCTGCACCCGACCGCATCCAGGGCATCGTCTCGGAGCGCACCCGGATCAACAACGACCTGCACAAGCGCATCGCCGGACTCGAGAACAGCTCGTCGTGGCGGCTCACCAAGCCGCTGCGCGCGGTGGCGGAACGCCTGACCGGGCGACGCCCCGAGCTATAATCCATCGAGCGCTCGCCGACAACACCCCGACACAGATTGACGACTGAATGACTGCACAGGATCGATACCTTGCGCTCTCCCAAGAGCGGATGGTGACGGTCGGAGGCGATAGCAAATCCGGATCGTGGCACTCGCTGCGCGAGATCTTCCGTCACCGCGAGCTCCTCTCCCTCCTCGTCCGCCGCGACCTCAAGTCGCGCTACAAAGACAGCGTGCTCGGCTTCGTCTGGACGCTGGTGCGCCCGCTGACGCAGCTCCTGATCTACGCGATCGTGATCGGCCAGGTGCTCGGCGCCGCGAGGAACATCCCGGACTTCGCGATCTACGTCTTCACTGGCCTGACGGTCTACTCGCTGTTCTCCGAGATCATCAGCGGGACCACCGCATCCATCGTCGGCAACTCCGGGCTGATCAAGAAGATCTACCTGCCGCGCGAGATCTTCCCGCTGGCGAGCGTCGGCTCCGCGATCTTCAACTTCCTGATCCAGTTCGTGATCCTGCTGGTCGCGACCCTGGTGATCGGCAAGCCGCCGCTGCACGCGGAGACGTGGTACCTCATCCCGTCTGTGCTGCTGCTGCTGGTGTTCGGCACGGCGTTCGGCCTGCTGCTGTCCGCGGTCAACGTGTATCTGCGCGACGTGCAGTACCTCGTGGAGGTCGTGCTGCTGCTCCTGCTCTGGGCATCGCCGATCGTCTACTCCTGGACCATGGTCCGGGATGCGCTCGGACACTCGCTCGCGCTCGACATCTACACGGACAACCCGATCACTCTCGCGGTGCTCGGGTTCCAGAAGGCGATGTGGGTCGGCGGACAGGGCGTCGCCGAGTACCCGGACCTGCTGCTGATGCGCATGGGCATCGCGTTCGTGATCGGCGTCGTCCTCCTCTTCGTTTTCCAGCGGGTGTTCTCCCGTCTGCAGGGCAACTTCGCGCAGGTGGTGTGACGATGACGACCAATCTCACCGAGAACGGGACCGCGACGGGCGCAGGGGGCGAGGCCCCGGAGGTCGTGCGCGTCACGGACGTCTCCAAGCGCTTCGTCATCCGCAAGGACAACTCGCTGAAGGAGCGCCTGGTGGCCTTCGGCCGCGGTCGCGAGCACCGCGAGGAGTTCTGGGCGCTCAAAGACGTCAGCATCACGATGCGCGCCGGCACGACCGTCGCCCTCATCGGCCACAACGGCTCCGGCAAGTCCACCCTGCTCAAGGTCATCGGCGGCATCATCGACCCGACCTCCGGCAGCGTCTCCCGCCGCGGCCGCATCGCCGCGCTGCTGGAGCTGGGCGCCGGGTTCCACCCCGACCTCACCGGCAGGGAGAACGTCTACCTCAACGCCTCCATCCTCGGTCTCAGCCGGGAGCAGACGGAGGAGAGGTTCGACGAGATCCTGAGCTTCTCCGGCATCGGCGACTTCATCGACACGCAGGTCAAGTTCTACTCGTCCGGCATGTACGTGCGTCTGGCGTTCGCCGTCGCCGTGCACACCGACCCCGATCTGCTCCTGGTCGACGAGGTGCTGGCGGTCGGCGACGAGGCGTTCCAGCGCAAGTGCCTCGACAAGATCCGCTCGTTCCAGGAGGAGGGGCGCACGATCATCCTCGTGACGCACAACCTCAACCAGGTCACCGAGCTCGCCGACCGCGCGGTGCTCCTCAACCGCGGCGCCGTCGTCTTCGACGGCGACCCAGGAGAGGCGGTCACCGAGTTCCGCAACATCCTCGAAGACCGCCGCGTGGTCGAGGCAGAGGCCGAGGCCGCCGTGCAGGCGAACAAGCACCCCGGCTCCGTCGCCGAGCACGGCAGGGTGGTCGACGCCCGCGTGTTCGCGGTCGGCCGCGAGCCGGGCGAGCCCGTGCAGCCTGGCGACGACGTGCGCATCGAGGTCACTCTGGAGCACGACACCGGCATCGACGACTGGATGTGCGCCATCCAGATCGACAACACGATGGGCCTGCCTGTCTACGGCACCACCACCGCCCGCATCGGCGCCGACCTGTCGAGACTCAGGGCGCGTCGCACGGTCGCCATCGTGCTGAAGGATGCGCAGTTCGGCGCAGGCAAGTACTTCGTGAACGCGTCGCTGATGGACAGCGCCGGCCGTCACCTCTCCGACATGCCGCAGGCGTGCTCGTTCGACGTGCCGTACTACCCGCTCGCGGTGGGTGTCATCCACGCGGTCCCGGAGGTCCTCGACCTCTCCTCCTGACCATCCCGCCAGCAGGCCGCACAAGAAAGCACGCATGACTCCTTCCGTTCTCGTCGTCACGGTGACGTACAACTCGACAGAGGCCATGCGCCCGTTCCTGTCGTCGCTGCCGTCGGCAGGGTCGAGCGTCGCAGAGGTCATCGTGGTCGACAACGCGTCGGACGGCGCTGCGGAGACCGGCGAGCTGGTGCGCGCTGCCGGGTACACCTTCCTGGAGCTGCCGGAGAACGAGGGCTACGGCGGCGGCGTGCGGGCCGGCGTCGACGCCGCGACGTCGAACCCCGACCTCATCCTGGTCGCCAACCCGGACGTGATCTTCCAGCCGGGTGCCATCGACGTGCTCGCTGCCGCGGCCGCCGAGCTTCCGGGTGCAGGCTCCCTCGGTCCCAAGATCCTGGATGCGGACGGCACCGTCTACCCCTCCGCCCGCCGCCTCCCCTCGCTGCGCACCGGCGTCGCCCACGCGCTCTTCGGCCGCATCTGGCCCGCCAACCCGTGGACGGTGCGCTACCGCGCCGAGCGGGAGACGGAGAGCCGCCGCGCCGCCGGCTGGCTGTCCGGCGCGTGCGTGCTGGTGCGCGCGGAGGCGTACCGCGAGCTCGGCGGCTTCGACCCCGGATACTTCATGTACTTCGAGGACGTCGACCTCGGCGCCCGTCTCGGCAGGGCCGGCTGGCGCAACATGTACATCCCGGAGGCCGTGGTCACCCACACCGGGGCCCACTCCACCTCGCGCGACGCGCACACGATGGAGAAGGCGCACCACGACAGCGCGTACCGCTACCTGTCGCGCAAGTACGCCGGATGGTACTTCGCTCCGCTGCGCCTGGCCGTCCGCTTCGGCCTCTGGGGCAGACTCTGGTGGGTCTCGCGGTGAGTGCGTCGTCGTTCGCGCGCCGGGCCGTGTCCGCCGCGCGCTGGCGCTGGGCGATGGCTTGCTACCGCGCCGGGCGATTCCAGCCGAAGCGTCTCGTCGGCGCCGCCACGGGCGGCGAGGTCGCGATCATCGTCTGCCTCTGGAACCGCAGAGAGCGCATCGACGCGATCCTCACCCAACTGGATGCGCAGCAGAACACCCGCATCCGCCTCCTGTTCTGGAACAACCGCCCGGCCGACGCCGCGTACTACCGCGAGCACATCGCCGCGTACCGTCCGCACGGCGCCCTGGCCGAGGTGAGCCTGTTCACGAGCCGCGTGAACGTCGGCGGTCTCGGCCGCTTCTTCGTCGCCCGCGCGCTGCACCAGGAGGGCTACCGCGGCGCCTTCCTGATGCTCGACGACGACCAGGACGTCAGCGACCACCTCGTCACCGACCTCCTCGCCGCCTCCGGTCCGCACACCATCGCCGGCTTCTGGGCGTGGACCATGGACGGCGACTACTGGGCACGCCGCCCCGCCGAGCCGGGCGACAGGGTCAGCTATGTCGGAACGGGCGGCTGCGCCTGCGACATCGACATCGTCGCAGACCCGTCGTTCTTCACCGACCTTCCCCGCTACTTCGCGTTCCTCGAGGACGTGTGGATGTGCGGCTACGCCCGCAAGCGCGGCTGGCGTCTCCGCAAGGTCGACACCCCGATCGAGTTCGTCCTCGACGAGACCAACCAGCACCATTCGCTAGCCGAGCTCAAAGCCGAGTTCTACCGCTACCTCAACCTCGACGACGCCGCCTAGCCCACGCAACGAGTGGTCCCGAATTGCCGTGGGCACACGTGTGCGGACGGCAAGTCGGGACCACTCATCAGCACGGCCTGAACGCCGTCGCATCCCCGGACAGCACGGACGGGCCGCCGATGAACACGACCTTGGTCGCCTTCATCGTGGCGATGTCGTTGCCGATCGAGCGGGGCACGCACCAGCCGGGCGTCACGAACAGCGGGCCGCGGGTCGCGCCTGCCAGGGTCGAGCCGGAGAGCGCGTCGGGGAAGGTCGTTCCCGCCGCGATGTAGACCGTGGATGCGGTGGGGAACTTCGCCGCGTTGATCAGGTGGCTCGTGTCGAACCTGTCGCTTCCGCCGATTCTCGTCGCCGTGACTCCCCTGCTCTGGAGGGAGGTCTCGAAGCCTGTGCCCACGGCGCTCGGGCCGCCGATGATGGTGGCCGTCTTCACCTTCGACCCTGCGAGATAGGCCGCCGTCGGCGCATCCACCGTCGCGGAGCCTGTGACGAGCAGCATGGGCTGGGCGGCGACACCGGCGGCCGCGGCCGCCGAGAGCGCATCCGGGAAGTTCACGCCGGACGCGAAGTACGCGCCCGTCGCGGCGGGGAAGGCGTACGCGGCGAGCTGCCTGGAGGTCTCGAAGCGGTCGTAGCCCGCGATCCTGACGGTGTTCTGCTGCACGGTCTTCAGCGTCGCGACGACAGAGTCGCCGATCGCCGCGGCCCCTCCGACCACCACGATCTTCGCGGGAGACAGTCGCTTGAGCTCGGCCAGCACGGACGCGGGGACGAAGCCGACGTTCGCGAGCAGCAGCGGGCCCTTCTGGGCTGCAGCGGCCGGTCCTGCGCTGATGGCGTCGGCGAAGTTCGCGCCAGAGGCGATGTAGACCACCGGCACGCCCGCTGTCGGGTATGCCGCCTTGGAGACGGCGACCGAGGTGTCGAAGCGGTCGGCGCCCTGCACCCTGCTCGACGACGGGCTGCCGTTGATGCCGGAGGAGAACAGCACCGTGCGGCAGCCGAAGGCCGAGTTGCCCGCGCTGTTGCCCGCTGTGGCGATGGCCGTCACGCAGGCGGAGTACTGTCCGTCGCCCGAGCGCGGGATGCTCGCGGTGAAGCCGTGCTTTGCACCGGCGAACGGATAGGCGTTCCCGACGTCGGGCCGGTTGCCGTTGGCGGCGACCGTCTGCGTCGTGACGCCGGAAGGGGTGTTCCAGGTGATCTGCACGTTCACGACCGCCTGCATCAGCGTCTGGTCGATCGCCCAGCCGGCGATGGCGAACGTCGATCCGCCGACCGTCGCCGATTCGTAATTGCCGATCGGAGCGGCGCCCGCCGTGGTCGGGCCGAACCAGTCTGTGTACAGCCGCCAGAAGTTGCGGTTGCCGTAGGCCGAGCAGCCGTCTCCCGTGCCGTACATGTTGGCGAGCGCTGCGGCGTTCGGCTGGTACGGCGTGTAGTAGTAGAGCGCAGCGGTCGCCGCGTTCTGGATGAACACGTTGCCTGCACCGCACGAGGCGATGGGGCTCCAGCGGATGGCACTGACCTGGCCGACAGGGAACCATGTGAACGAGTTGCTCGTGCCCGGCGGGTTGCCGTAGCGCTTGAACTGCCACGCCGCCATGTAGACCTGGTTGTAGAAGCCGTAGTACTGGGTGTCGCACGCGGAGGTGTCCGGGCAGGCGTAGCCGGTGGCCTTGTTGTACTGGCCTGTTGTCGGCCAGTCGTCGGTGACGAGGCTCTGCTCCTTCTGCAGGAGCACGAGGATCACCTTCTGGCTGATGCCGCAGGCCGCCCCGACCTTGGCGATGATCGTCGCCGCCGTCTCGTTGGCGCCGCCCGTGTACGCCGCGCAGAGCGCATCCCCCGCCCTGCTGTATGTGTTCTGGCGATAGTCCTTCAGGCAGGTGTATCCGGCGCGGCAGGAGGTGACCTGGGAGTTGAGGAAGCTCTGGATGGTGCCGGCGTCGAGCGCAGAGCCGTTGTAGAAGTTGTAGTCGCTGATGATGTAGCCGGGCTGGAAGTCTGAGCCGACGGCGGTCTTCACCGGACCGAGGACGCTCTCGACGGCGGCGCGGGACGCGGGAGGGAACGCGGCAGTGGATGCGGACGCCGCCTCCTGGGCCTGTGCCGGCGCGCCGAGAATGGCGCCTCCGAGCGTCACGGCGATGGTCGTCATGAGCGCTGCGAGAAGGCGTGCGCGAGTCTGGCGGGTCAACACATCGTCGAGCCTAGCCAGGATACGCAGCGTTCGTGCCCTCCGACGCAAAAGAATTGCACGTATTGTGCGTGTAACGCTCGTTTATTGAATTTGCCTCAGTTTTGACGAACCCTGTTCGGGGGTGATCGGACACGCCGAACGCCGCCACTACCGCGTCGGTCTCAGGGGCACACGCTCAGCGACGAGATGCCCGCCGAGAGCGCCGAGGTCCCACCGAGCACGGTCAAGGCCGTCGCGCCGAGGCGACCGACCTCCGCGACCGTGCTCTGGGCGACGCACCCATTGGGCACGACGTAGAGCGGCGCGCCCTTCGCCCCGGCGAGCGCCGAGCCGGCAAGGGCATCGGGGAAGGTGACGCCGGAGGCGACGAACAGCGCTGGATCGCTGGCGAACGCGTTCGTGTTGACCACCTGGGCCGTCTCGAAGCGGTCGCTGCCGCCCAGTCGCGTGACAGGGGCGAGGCGGCCGAGGGAGGCGGCGAGTGCGTTGGAGACGCTGACCGGGCCGCCGACCACGGCGATCGAGGTGGCGCCGAGCGTGGTGATGAGCGCCGAGGTCGCCGCATCCACGCCGGTCGCGTATCCGGGCATCAGGACCACCGGGTTGGCGAACGAACCGGCCGCGGCACCGGCGGAGAGCGCGTCGGGGAACGAGGTGCCCGTGGCGATGTAGACGCGCTTCGCGGACCCGAACGCGTACGACGTGACCAGCCTGGACGTCTCGTAGCGGTCGCCTCCCGCCAGACGCGTCACCTTCCCATACCGGCCGAGAGCGGTGGCCACGGCGGGAGAAACGGCGTTGACGCCGCCGACCACGATGATGTCCTTCGGCTTGAGCCTGGCGATCTCCGCGGCGATGGATGCGGGAAGACCGCCGGGCATCGTGAGCAGCAGCGGGCCGCCGAGCTTGACGGCGGCGGGGGCGGCGGACAGCGCGTCAGGGAAGTCGACCCCGGAGGCGACGACGACGGTCGCCGCCGTGCCGGGGAACGCGGCCCTCGAGATCTGCACGGCCGTGTCGAACCGGTCGCTGCCGGAGAGCCGGGCGACCGCGGGCTTCGCGACGGTCGTGATCGAACCCGTGGTCGTCGCGGCGGAGCTGGTTCCCCAGCGGGAGACGAGGCGGTACGTGTGCTTCCCCGGCGTCGTCGGCAGCGGGACGCTCCACGCTCCGGCCGAGGACACCGTCGCCGTGGCGTTCGCGCCGGAGGCGTCCGTGCGCCCGTCGTAGTAGACGGACACGGTCGTCTGTGCGTTGCCGCCGGCGACGGTCCCGGTGAAGGAGCCGGGCGCGAAGACGGTCGACCCGTTGTGCACCGTGGGGACGGGCGCGGCGACGGTCACCGAGAGCTTCCAGCCAGGCTGCTGCGCCGCGACACTGTTGGGCGTGGCCGAGCGCAGCGGGAAGAACGCGCCGAGCTGGCCGGAGCCGCAGGTGGTCGACTGCGAGCTGGCGCTCGTGACGCCGAGGGCGTATGCGCCGACGACCGCGGAACCACCGCTGTCGCCCTTCAGCACGCACGCGTCGCTGATGATCTCGTTGACCTGCTGGTCGTCGACGTTGACGAGGTCGTCGACGTAGAGGATCTTGCCGCAGGTCCAGCCGCTGCTCGACCCGGACTTGCACATCGCTGCGCCGACGACGGCCGTTGTGTCGCCCTTGATAGCGAGCGAGCTGGCCGTCGGCGCTCCCTGCGCTCCGCCCCAGGTGGAGATGGCCGGCTGCGGCGCGAATCCCGTGCTGGTCACCGAGACGATCCCCGAGTCGAACCCGCCGCCGAAGCGGAAGCTTCCCGCCAGCGGTGCGCCGATCGACGCTCCGAACTGGGCCGCGGGGTCGCTCGGCCTGCTCTGCACGATCTGCATGATCGACGACTGCGGAGTGCTCTGGATGCAGTGACCGGCGGTCACGAACTGCGGCTGATTGGCGGCGTTCGTGCCGTTGAAGCCGATCGAGCAGCGCTCCCCTTCGCCCGTATTGGCGTTGGTGAGGTATCCCCAGGCCGTCCCGCCGAGCAGCGGAGAGGCTGCGGCGTTCAGGGTCAGGCCGCTCGGAGCGGGCGCCGCCGTGCCGACCGTCACCGTCGCCCCTGTCGCTTCCGCCGGCGCGACGTCCGCCTGGGACGCGACGGTGACGTGCAGCTCCGTGCCGTCGATACGTGAGGCGACGACGTCGACGCCGTCCTTTTTGAGCGACGTGACGACGCCGGCTGCGTCCGTGGCGGCCGCTGCGTCGCTCAGATACTGCTCGGGCGTCAGCCCGAGGTCGCGTGCGACGGCGTCGGTCAGGTCGGCGGGAAGCTGCTGCGCGGCGGCGGTGAACTGTTCGGGGGCGTAGTCGCCCATCCTCTTCGGCGTCGCGGCTGGCGGCGTCGCGGCCGGCGGGGTTGATGGCGCAGGATCGGCAGCCCGCCTGACGCTGTTCGCGGCCGCTCCGGGAGCGGGAGCGGCGATGGCGGGACCCGCGATCCCCAGGGCGACGATCGCACTGACGGCGGCGACGATCGCCGTACCCATACGGAGGTTGGACATTGCTGCTCCTCGTAGCCGGTGTGCCGGGCGAGCCGGTAGACAGCGCGGTCGGGCGCCACAGCCACCCTATTCGACGCGGAACTGTTCAGCGCCTGCTCGCCACGCCGACGAAACGACGAAGCTCCCGCCGTCGCACGGCGGGAGCTTCGTCAGCAGTGGATGCGCGGGGCGCTCAGGCCTCGACGGCCAGCAGCCCGTTGAGGTAGCGCCCGTACCCGCTCTTCACCAGCGGGGCGGCGAGCGTTGCGAGCTGGTCGTCGTCGATCCACCCGGCGCGCCAGGCGATCTCCTCGATGCAGCCCACTTTGAAGCCCTGCCGGTCCTCGATGACGCGCACGTACTCCGACGCCTGCATCATCGACTCGAATGTCCCGGTGTCGAGCCACGCCGTTCCGCGGTCGAGCACCTGCACCTGCAGGGTTCCCGCATCCAGGTAGCGCTCGTTGACCGTCGAGATCTCGAGCTCGCCTCGCGCGCTCGGCTCGATCGTCTTGGCGATCTCCACGACGGAGTTGTCGTAGAAGTAGAGGCCGGGAACGGCGTAGTTGCTCTTCGGCTTGACCGGCTTCTCCTCGATGGAGACGGCGGTGAACGTCTCGTCGAACTCGACGACGCCGTACGCGGTCGGGTTGCTCACGTGGTACGCGAAGATCAGCGCGCCGTCGATCTCGCTGTGGTTGCGCAGCGAGGAACCGAGGCCGGCGCCGTGGAAGATGTTGTCGCCGAGCACCAGCGCGACCGACTGATCGCCGATGAACTCCTCGCCGATGATGAACGCCTGAGCGAGGCCGTCCGGGGACGGCTGCACCGCGTACTCGAGGCGGATGCCGAGCTCGGAGCCGTCGCCGAGCAGCGCCTTGAACTGCTGGTTGTACTCCGGCGTCGTGATGATCAGGATCTCGTTGATCCCCGCCATCATCAGCGTGGACAGCGGGTAGTAGATCATCGGCTTGTCGTAGATCGGCATCAACTGCTTCGAGATGCCCTTGGTGATCGGCCACAGGCGCGTGCCGGAGCCGCCGGCCAGGATGATTCCGCGCATCGGTCAGTTACCTCCGTTGTCGAGCGAGGCGTAGAACGCGCGGGCGGCCTCCCAGGTGGGGAGCAGCCCGGCCGCTGCGGCCTCGGCGAGGCCGGGGGCCTCGGTGTCTTTCGGGGAGAGCAGCAGCTCGCCGGCCTCCTCGGGGAAGCGGAGCCCGATCTCGGCGTCGAGCGGGTTGATCCCGTGCTCCCTGGTGGGGTTGTAGACGTCCGTCACCAGGTAGCTGACGGTCGCGTCGTCGGTCAGGGCGACGAAGCAGTGCCCGAGGGCCTCGGAGACGTAGATCGCCTTGCGGTCCTTGTCGTCGAGCAGCACCGTGTCCCACTGACCGTATGTCGGGGAGCCCACCCGGATGTCGATGGCGAAGTCGAGCACGGCGCCGTGGGTGGCCGTGACGTACTTGGCCTGCCCGACCGGGATGTCGGCGAAGTGGATGCCACGCACCGAACCGCGCTTCGAGACAGAGGTGTTGCCCTGGCGGAGGTTCAGCGAGTGGCCGACGGCCTCCTCCAGACGGTCGAACCGGTACCACTCGAGGAACAGTCCGCGGTCGTCCGCGTGCTGCTTCGGAGTGATCTCGTAAGCGTCAGGAATACTCAATTCGCGAATCTGCACCCGAGGAGTCTACTGGCAGACGCTGAGCTTCCCCACGAGATCGCTGAGCGCCGTCGTGCCGCCGAGGAGCTTGTACGTCGGGGCTCTGAGGGTCTGCTCCGCCGCCTGCGGGTACACACACCCCTGCGGGGTGACCTGGAGCGGGCTCTTCGCCGTCGCGGCGTACGCCGCGCCGGAGAGCGCGTCGGGGAACGCGGCTCCCGAGGCGAGCAGGGCCGTCGACGTCGCACCGGGGAACGCAGCGGCATTGACGGCGACGCTCGTCGCGAACCGGTCGCTTCCCGCGAGCCTGGTCACCGTGAAGCCCGCCTGTTGCAGCCCGTTGGCGAAGCCGACCGAGACGCTGGCGGGGCCGCCGACCACGTTGACCTTCGTGACCTTGAGCGAGCGCAGCTCCGCGACCGTCAGGCTGTCGGGGGCGCCGAGCGCACCGTTCACCAGCAGCACCGGCTTGCCCTGCGCACCGGCCGCACCGCCAGCGGAGAGCGCATCGGGGAAGTTCATGCCGGAGGTGACGTATGCGGTGTCGACGCCTGACCCGAACGCCTGGTTCGCGATGGCTCTCGCGGTGGCGAAGCGGTCGTAGTCCGCGACGCGCTTGACCGCCGGCGTGACGGTCCTGAGCTGCGCGAGCACACCGTCGGCCACCGAGGCGACGCCGCCTGCAACGTAGATCGTCGCGGGCTTGAGCCTGCGCAGCTCCGTCATGATCGGGGCGGGAACGGCCGTGGTCTGCACGAGCAGCAGCGGGCCGCCGAGCTTCGCCGCGGCCGGGGCGGCGGCGAGCGCGTCGGGGAAGTTCATGCCGCTGGCGATGTACGCCGACGCCACGCCCGTGCCCGGCGCCGGATACGCAGCGCGCGAGATCGCCGCGGACGTCTCGAACCTGTCGCCACCGGAGAGCCGTGCCATTGCGGGGACGGAGCCGGCCGTGGACGATCCGTACCAGGCGTTGAACAGCATCCAGAAGTTGCGGATGCCGTAGGCGGAGCAGGCGTCGCCCTCACCCGGGTAGCTGGCGAGCGATGCGTCGTTCGGCGTGTACGGCGTGTAGTAATACAGAGCGGCGGTCGCCTTGTTGAAGATCGCGACCTGCTTGGTGCCGCAGGACGCATCGAGGTTGTACTGGACGGCCTTGACCTTGCCGACCGGGATCCAGGTGAAGTAGTTGCTCGTGCCGGCCGGGTTGGCGTAGCGCTTGAACTGCCAGGCCGCGCCGTAGACCTGGTTGAAGAAGCCGGTCGAGGTTGCGCTGGTGCTGCAGCCGATGGCGGTGTCCGGACAGTTCCACCCCGTCGCGTGGTCGTACATCCACTGGGTCGGGGCGCTCGTGGAGACGAGACCCTGCTCCTTCTGGATCATGGTGAGGAGCACGACCGGGTTGATGCCGCACGCGACGCCGACCTTCGCGATGATGGCTGCCGCCGTCTCCCCCGCAGCGCCGGTGTATGCCGCGCACATGGGGTCGGCCGCCTTGGTGGGGGTGGTCTGCTTGTAGTTCTTGAGGCACCCCGGAGCCGCCGTGGTGGTGCAGCCGGAGCCCTTGGTGTTCAGGAACGACTGGATGGTCGGAGCGCTCCACGCGTTGCCTTGGTAGAACACCGCGTCGCTGGCCAGGTTGCCCGCGACGAACTTCGACGGCACAGCGTCGGCGGTGCCCGCCGTCTGGAATTCGCCGATCCCGTCGACGATGTTCTGCTGCTCGGCCTCCTGCGACGTCTCCGTCCCCGCCGCAGCCGCCTGGACCTGTGCGTAGTACTGCGCGGCCTTCTGGTCGTCGGCCGTGTCGGCGTTCGCTGCCAGCGGCGCCGACAGCAGTGCGATCGCCGTTGCCCCCGCCGCGATCATCCCGAATAACTTCATTCGCGCACCAGCGCGCTCCCCCGAGTAAGTCACGAGCGCGAGCCTAAGCGGAACCGTGCAGTCGTGCAATATCCGCAATACCTATCGATGAAGGCTCTCAGGAAGCGAGCAGGTAGAATCTCTGCGGCAGTCCAGAATCCGTGAGGCAGGTCGTAACTTCCATGAAAATTCTCGTCACCGGCGGCGCCGGTTTCATCGGCTCCAACTTCGTCCGGCGCACGCTGCAGGATGCGTACCCCGGCCTCGAAGGCGCTGAGGTCGTGGTGCTCGACGCACTGACGTACTCCGGCAACCTCGAGAACCTCGCGCCCGTCGCCGACTCTCCGCGCTACACCTTCATCAAGGGCGACATCCGCAACGGCGGCCTGCTCGACGAGCTGTTCCCCGACATCGACGCCGTGGTGCACTTCGCGGCGGAGTCGCACGTCGACCGCTCGGTGCGCGACGCATCCATCTTCGTCGAGACCAACGTGCTCGGCACGCAGCAGCTCCTCGACGCTGCGCTCCGCAATGACGTCAAGCGCTTCGTCCACGTCTCCACCGACGAGGTCTACGGCTCCATCGCCGAAGGCTCGTGGGACGAGGAGCGCCCGCTCGAGCCGAACTCGCCGTACTCCGCGTCCAAGGCGGGCAGCGATCTGCTCGCCCGCAGCTACTACCGCACGCACGGACTCAACGTGTCGATCACGCGCTGCTCGAACAACTACGGGCCGTACCACTTCCCCGAGAAGGTCATCCCGCTGTTCGTCACCAACCTGATCGACGACAAGCACGTCCCGCTGTACGGCGAGGGCAACAACATCCGCGACTGGCTGCACGTGGACGACCACACGCGCGGCATCGCGATGGTGCTCGTGAACGGCCGCGCCGGCGAGATCTACAACATCGGCGGCGGCACAGAGCTCACCAACAAGGAGCTCACCCAGTTGCTGCTCGACGCGACGGGCAAAGACTGGTCGTACGTCGACCGCGTGGCCGACCGTCTCGGCCACGACCTGCGGTACTCGGTCGACATCTCCAAGATCCGCGCCGAGCTCGGCTACGAGCCGCAGGTGCCGTTCCAGCAGGGTCTCGCCGACGTGGTGCAGTGGTACCGCGACAACCGCAGTTGGTGGGAGCCCCTCAAGGCCCGCGCCGCGCTGGACAACTGATGACGCGCTACCTCATCACGGGAGCGGCCGGCCAGCTCGGCCTCGACCTGCAGGCCGCCCTCGCCGGGCGCGAGGTCACCGCGCTGCGTCGCGCCGACCTCGACGTCGCCGACCGGGATGCGGTGCTCGCCGCTGTCGCGGGACACGACGTGGTCATCAACGCGGCCGCGTACACCAACGTCGACAACGCGGAGACGCACGAGGACGAGGCGTACGCGATCAACGCGACGGGCCCGGAGAACCTCGCCATCGCGGCGAAGCAGCACGGCGCCACGCTCGTCACCGTCTCGACCGACTACGTGTTCGACGGCAACGGCACCGCGCCGTACGCCGAGGACGCCCCGCGCGACCCGATCAACGCGTACGGCCGCACGAAGGCCGCCGGCGAGGAGCTGGCACTGGCCGCGCATCCTGATGGGACGTACGTCGTGCGCACCGCGTGGCTTTACGGGGCCGGTGGTGCGAACTTCGCCAAGACCATGGTGAAGCTGGCCGGCAGCCACGAGACCGTGAGCGTCGTGGAGGACCAGCTCGGCCAGCCGACCTGGACCGTCGACCTCGCAGCGCAGATCGTCGCACTGCTCGACGCCGACGCCCCGGCTGGCGTCTACCACGGCACGAACGCGGGCGAGACGAGCTGGTTCGGCTTCGCGAAGGCGGTGTTCAGCGAGGCCGGTTTGAACCCTGATAGGGTCACACCGACCGACAGCTCCGCGTTCGTCCGCCCCGCACCTCGGCCCTCGTACTCGGTGCTCGGTCACGAGGCATGGCGCGCTGCCGGCCTCGAACCTATGCGTGCATGGGATGAAGCACTGGCGGACGCAGCGCGACACGGAGTTCTGGAGCAGCATGACAACCCTGAGAGTGGTCGTTGATGAGCTCATCGGCGACGCTCCGGGAGGCGCGCGCAGATACACGGAGGAGCTGACCAGGCAGCTCATCGCCACGGCGCCGGCCGGCTGCCAGGTGGAGGGCATCGTCCCGAACGTCCCCGACGAGGTCCTCGACGACCTCCGGATGCGCCTGCCAGGCATCGCCGCGATCACCAAGCTGCCGATGGGCAGGCGTGAGCTCGTCATGGCGTGGCAGTCCGGCCTCAAGCTCGGCGGGGTGTCCGGAATGGTGCACGCACCCAGCCTTCTGGCACCGCTGCGGAAGCACGACAGGGTGAACGACGGCGACCAGATCGCCGTGACCATCCACGATGTGCTGCCGTGGCTGCATCCGGAGTCGCTCGGCTCCGCGAACGCCCTCTGGCACAAAGCGATGGCCAAGCGCGCGCGGAAGCACGCGGACGCCATCGTCGTTCCGACGCACGCGATCGCCGATCAGCTCGGCGAGTTCATCGACTTCGGCGACCGGGTGCGCGTGATCGGCGGCGCGCCGGCCACCACGCTCCGGCTACCGGCGGATGCGGACGCCCGCGCAGAGCGGCTCGGCCTCCCGGAGCGGTATGCGCTCACCCTCGGCTCGATCATGCCGCGCAAGGGCATCGCGCCGCTCATCCGGGCGGTCGCCCTGCCGGACGCCCAGGACATCCCGCTCATCATCGCCGGGCCGGACAGGTTCGGCGACGGCTCGGCGACGGGTGTGGCTGCCGCCGCCGGGCTCCCGGAGGATCGGGTGCGCGCGCTCGGCCACCTCGACGACGCCGACCTCGCCGTCGCCCTCGACCGCGCGACGGTCTTCGTCTTCCCGAGCCTCGCGGAGGGCTTCGGCCTGCCGATCGTCGAGGCGTTCAAGTTCGGCCTGCCGGTCATCCACTCCGACGACCCAGCCCTCGTGGAGGTCGCCGCCGGAGCCGGCCTCGTGGTCGAGCGGCCGGAGACCCCGCACGACCCCGCGTACTCCGAGCGGCTCGCCGCCGCCATCGGCCGGGTGCTCGACGACGCCGAACTGCGCACGAGACTCGGCATCCTGGCCGCCGACCGCGCCCGCGCGTTCAGTTGGCGCGACTCCGCCGAGCGGGTCTGGCAGCTCCACGCCGACCTGTAGGCGCAGCGGCGCGCTCAGAGAGCCCGCTCAGCCGCCGATTGCTATCCTGTCCCGGTCATGTCTTCCTCCCCGCGTCGCCTCACGTCCCTCGACGGTCTCCGTGGCGTCGCCGCGCTGATCGTGGTCGCGCACCACGTGAGCCTGCTGTACCAGCCGTTCGCGGCCACGTACATGGGAGGCGACCTCCCGGCCGAGGGCTCGGTCGCGTGGTGGTTCAGCCACTCGCCGCTGAAACTGCTGACCGCGGGGCCGGAGGCGGTCATCATCTTCTTCGTGCTCAGCGGTTTCGTGCTGAGCCTGCCCGTGCTCCGTCCGCGGGAGTTCGACTGGATGGCGTACTTCCCGCGGCGCGTGGTGCGCATCGGGCTCCCCGTGCTCTGCTCGCTCGTGTTCGCGGCTGGGCTCGCACTGCTCGTGCCGCAGATCCCGCGGTTCGGAACGAGTGCGTGGGTCGCCTCGACGAGCGTGCATCCCCTGAGCATCGAGCGGTTCCTCGTCAACATCGACCCGCTGATGACGGATGTCTCGCTCAACAACCCGCTGTGGTCCATCTTCTGGGAGATGGCGTTCTCGATGGCGCTGGCGCTGTTCGTCGGGCTCGCGGTGGCGCTCAAGCGGTTCTGGCCGCTCGTGCTGGCGCTCGTCGTCGTATCGACGTTCTTCGGGATCGATTCGCAGGCGCAGAGTTTCCGCTACCTGCCCGCATTCTTCGTCGGCGCGCTCGCGGCCGCGCTGTTCCCGCGCATCCGGAAGCTGGGCGAGACCATCTCGTCGTGGCGACTCGGGCACGTGGTCTGGGCGGTCGTCCTCGTGGCGGCGGCGATGCTGCTCATCGGCACCTGGCTGTTCCCGGCGCTGACCCCGATCCCGGCCATGTTCCTCGCGGGCTTCCAGCCCATCGCGGCGCTCCTCATCCTGATCTGCTGCCTGGAGTGGGCGCCGCTGGCCTGGCTGCTGTCCGCCGGGCCGCTGCGCTGGGCCGGCACGGTCTCGTTCAGCCTGTACCTGGTGCACGTGCCGATCATCATCACGTTCTACTACCTGTTCCCGACGCTGTCGCTTCCGGCGGTCGCCGTGCTCGCGGTGGTGACGGCCATCGCCGTGGCTGCCGGGTTCTACTGGCTGGTCGAGAAGCGCTCGCACACGCTGTCGAAGCTCACCGGAGCCGTGGTCGCGCACGCCTTCGCCACTCGTGGCGGAGACGACGCGAAGGCTATCCCTGCCCAGGCGGAGAAGCGCGAACTAGCGCCCGACGCGCGCGCCTGACTCCGCAGCGGTGTTGTCCGCGGACGCTGTGCCCGCGGAGCCCGTCTCGGTCGCCTTCTCCTGCGTCGTCGCCTCCTCCGGCCCGAACCAGGCGCTGTAGCGACCGGACGCCCAGGAGCCGACCGCACGCGACCAGCCGTGGCTGCGCTTCTCGATCAGCCAGGTGAAGCCGACCGCCACCAGCGTGGCGACGGGGATCGCGAACAGCAGGGGCACATACCAGGCCTGTCCGGCGAACAGGTAGGTGCTGAAGATCAGGATCGGCACGTGCACCAGGTACAGGCTGAACGAGATGGTCCCCGCGAACTGCAGCGGGCGCGACTCGAACAGTGCGCGCAGCGGCCTCCAGCCGATGGCAGCGACCACGAGGCCCGCTGCTGCGAGCGGCATCAGGCCCTTGAGCACGGCGACGAGCTCCGGCAGGTCGGCGACGCCGGGGCCGAACAGCCACGGCGCGATCATCAGCGCACCGCTGCCGACCGTCATCCCCGCCCACGCGATGTGCCGGATGCGACGTGCGTTCATCCGCTCGGCGAAGATGCGCACCGAGTCCAGCCGGACGGCGATCACAGCACCGACGAAGAAGGCGGGAAGGTAGGACAGCGCGCCGGCGTCCGTGCGGACGCCGAGCCAGGTGAGCAGCACGGCGGCGGCGAGGCCGCCCAGCCACCAGCGGCGCACCGCGATGGCGGCGATGGCGAAGACAGGGAGGGCGAGCGAGAAGATGAGCTCCCAGCGCAGCGACCAGAGCGGGTTGTTGATCTGGCCGTCTCCACCGAGCAGATCCCAGGCCTTGACGATGTACTCCCAACCGAAGTTCGGCGTCGACGAGTCGCTGAGCCAGGTGCCCTTGGGCTGCGTGGTGACCTGCGGGATGGCTGCGACGAACCCCGCTGCGAGCAGCACGGAGGCCATCACCGGCACCATGAGCCGCACGGCGCGGCGCGGGAAGTATGCGATCCAGTCGAAGCCGCGCCTGCGGACGACCGGGAGAGTGACGACGAGGCCGGAGAGCACGAAGAACACGATCACGGACTCCCAGCCCGCTGTGAAGAGTTTCAGCGGCGTGTAGCTGATCCACCACATCGGCGAGCCGGTCGGGGCGACCCCGGAGCCTGGCGTGCCGGGGAAGTTCGGGTTGGTGTACATGGCGTGATGCAGCAGCACGATCAGTGCCGCCGCCCCTCGAAGACCGTCGAGGGAAGCCAGTCGTTCGCTCGTCTTTTTCGTCACATTCACACCAGTACTCGACATAGGCGTGACACGCTACCCGTTGCGCCTCAGGGGTTTCTGTGACCTCTTTAGGGGTCACCTGAGAGCGCGCGGGCGCCTATTTGCCGGACGGCGTCGGAGTGGTAGGGGCGAGAGCCTGCGTCACGAGACCGTGGATCTGCGCGTAGTCGGGGTTCTGCGGGTCGATCGTCGGGGGCACCAGCTCGAGCTGCTTCACCGGGAGGGACTTGGTCTTCATCCCCAGGTCGACGAAGTAGCCGAGCATCGACTGCGGGATGTCGGTCTTCATCACCTGAGCGCCCGCGGCAGCGATGTCCTGGAACTTGCTGACGACGTTGACGGGGTTCACCTGCTTGAGGATCGCATCCTGGAGCTGACGCTGCCTGGCCATGCGGTCGTAGTCGCTCGATCCGTGCCGCGCCCTGGCGTACCACTGCGCGTAGTAGCCGTTCATGTGGTGCATCCCCGGCTCGATCCACTCCGCGACGCCGTTGAGGTTCTCGTCGCCGCCGATCGGGACGCGTTCGGTCACGTTGATGTCGACGCCGCCCAGTGCGTCGACCAGGTCGGAGAAGCCCTGCATGTCGATCAGGACGTAGTACTGGATGGTCAGGCCGGTCGCCCCCTCCAGCGCATCCCGCATCGCCTCGATGCCCGGCTCGCTGTTGTTCTTCTTGGCGTTCGGGTAGAGCTCCGGCTTGTAGAGCTCGACCTCCGTGTAGATCGAGTTGAGCTGGCAGACGTCCACGTCGCAGCGGTCCTCATAGCCGTAGCCGTCCGGGTAGATGGTGCGCAGCGGCGACTTCGCGGAGAAGGGAACAGGGTCGAGGTCGCGCGGGAGGCCGATCGTGACCGCCTGCCCGGTGTTCGCATCGATGCTGACCACGGACATGCTGTCAGGGCGCAGCCCGTCGCGGTCGGGGCCTGCGTCGCCGCCGAGCAGCATGATGTTGTACCGGCCGTTGACGGGCGGCTGCGACGGGCCCGCCGAGAAGATGTTGCCGAGGGCGCCGCGCGCCGAACCGGCGACGACAGAGGCGTACCCCGCCGTGCAGGTGAGCCCGACCAGCACGACCACGGAGAACGCCGCGATCCAGCCCCGCGCGTTCGGCTTCGCCTTGACGAGCCGAACCAGGCGCAGGGTGTCGAGGGTGAGGACGATCCACAGCACCGCATACGCGACCAGCAGGATCTGCAGCACGAGCAGTCCGCCCGTCTGGGTGAACAGCGTGTAGATCGACGACGGCGAGATCAGGTAGACGACGAGCGTGACGATCGCCAGCAGCCAGAGCAGCAGGGTGGCGATGATGCCGACGCGGCCGAGCTTCTTGCTTCCCGCGACGATCTGGGCGGAGCCGGGAAGGAGCACGTTCAGGCCGACGAGCCACCACGCCCGCTTCGTCATGATCGGAGCGGACGACACATCCGGGTGTCGCAGCGGGGTCGCGATGCTCATAGTCTCGCTTGGAGGGCCCGGTTCTTCTCTTCGACGCTGGCCTCGAGGTCGGCGGCGAACGTCTCGAGCGCCGTCTGCAGCGCGGCGTCCGAGGTCGCGAGGATCTTCACGGCCAGGAGCCCGGCGTTCCGTGCTCCCCCGATCGACACGGTCGCCACGGGCACGCCGGCCGGCATCTGCACGATCGAGAGCAGCGAGTCCAGACCGTCGAGCCTGGCGAGCGGCACGGGCACGCCGACGACGGGCAGCGTCGTGACGGCCGCGAGCATCCCCGGCAGGTGGGCGGCGCCACCGGCGCCGGCGATGATCACCTTCACCCCGCGAGAAGCGGCGCGCTTGCCGAAGTCGATCATCTTCTCCGGCGTGCGGTGGGCGGAGACGACCTCGACCTCGTGGTCGACGCCGAACTCGGCGAGCAGTCGTGACGCATCCTGCATCACCGACCAATCGGAGTCCGACCCCATCACCACGGAGACGAGCGGGCTGGTGGAGGCTGCGGGCATGACCACCATGCTAGATGCGCTCCGCCCGGCCGCAGGCGCGGCACGCCCCGCGCGACGTCAGTCCGTGAAGAAGGCGGCTGCGGCTCTCGCCTGGTACACGACGTCGTCGAGGTCGTCGCCGCCGACGGTGACGTGGCCGACCTTGCGGCCGGGGCGCGGGTCTTTGCCGTAACCGTGGAACTTGGCTGCCGGATGCGCGGCGAACGCGGCGGGGTACCTGTCCTGCAGGGAGCCCTCCGCCGGACCGCCCAGGATGTTGATCATCACCGACCAGTCGTCGCGCGTGGCCGTCGACCCGAGCGGCAGGTCGAGCACCGCGCGCAGGTGCTGCTCGAACTGGCTGGTGACCGCACCCTCGATGGACCAGTGCCCGCTGTTGTGCGGCCGCATCGCCAGCTCGTTGACCAGGATGCGGCCGTCCGTCGTCTCGAACAGCTCGACGGCGAGCACGCCCGTCACGCCGAGCCCGTCCGCGATCGTCCTGGCGATGTCCGCTGCGAGCTCTGCCGCGCGACCGGTGGAACCGGGAGCAGGTGCGATCACCTCCGCGCAGACGCCGTCGCGCTGCACAGTCTCCACCACCGGCCAGACGGCCATCTCTCCGGACGGCCTGCGTGCGACGAGCTGCGCCAGCTCCCTGCTGAACGAGACCAGCTCCTCGACGAGGAGCGCCCCTCCCCTGCCGTCCTCGGCGAGAGCGAGGAACCAGTCGTCCGCCCCGGCCGCCTCTGTGACGACGCGGACGCCCTTGCCGTCGTAGCCGCCGCGCGCCGTCTTGACCACCGCACGGCCGCCGTGGTCGGCGAGGAACGCCCCCAGCTCGTCGGCGGACTCGACAGCCGCCCAGTCCGGCACGGGCAGTCCCAGCTCGCTGAGCTTGGCGCGCATCTGCAGCTTGTCCTGCGCGTAGAGCAGTGCGTCCGGCCCCGGATGCACCTCGATGCCGCGCGCCACCAGCTCGCGGAGGATCGCCGGCGGGACGTGCTCGTGGTCGAAGGTGACCACATCCACGGTCTCAGCGAAGGCGAGGACGGTGTCGAGGTCGCGGTAGTCTCCGACGCCGGTCGCGGCGATCTCTGCGCTCATGCCCTCCGCCTCCTCGAGGACGCGGATGTCGATTCCGAGCTCGACCGCGGGCGGGACCATCATGCGGGCGAGCTGCCCTCCGCCGATCACGCCGACCGTGTTCTTGGCCATCGGATGTTCTCCTCGATACTCTTCAGGGTGGACGGGGGCAACTCCCAGACTGGGGATATCGATCGCGCGTATGCTCGCGAGCGCCCTCATCTATCTTCGCGCACATCGGGTAGGACGTATGACGATCGAGAAACAGCCGGAAACCCGGCAGTCGCGGCTCCTTCCGCAACTGGCGAAGTTCGGCGCGGTCGGCGCCGTCGGCGTTCTCGTGAACCTCGCCGTGTTCAATGCTCTGCTGCTCACACCGATGTCCGCCTCGCACTGGGGCGCCCTGATCGCGACCGTGATCGCCAACGCCGTGGCCATCGCCACCAACTACGTCGGCAACCGCTATTGGGCGTTCGCGAAGGAGCGCAGAGCGAATGTCGCACGCGAGGGCGTCGAGTTCCTGATCGTGAGCATCTGCGGGCTCGTCATCCCGGTGCTCTGCGTGTACGTGTCGCGTTTCGTGCTCGGCTTCGACAGCCGTCTGTCGGACAACATCGCCAACAACGTCGTCGGCCTCGCGCTCGGCACGGTGTTCCGGTTCGCGTTCTACCGCTGGTGGGTGTTCTCCCCGCACCGCGGCGATCGAGCGACCGGGGTTCAGGCGACGAAGGAGTCCGTGCTCGCGTCCGCGGCCCTGCCGGCGACGACGCTACCTGGATCCCCAGACGGTGGTCTCGTCCGGGACTGACTCGGACTGCTGCCTGCGCACGGCGACGACGGTCTGCGCGTGCTCCATCAGGTCGTTCAGCGCGCGCTGCACGGTGTCGGCCTTCGGAACGTCCTTGAGCACGACAGGGCGCTCCAAGCCGGAGTTGATGCGCACATCCCCCGACCGGAACGCACTCTGCAGCCAGTTGCGCTTGACGGTGACGTCGTAGCCGCGGCTGTGCAGCAGTTCCTGGCGCACCCGCACGAAGAACCCGTGGCGCAGGATGATCCGCCTGGTCGTGATCGTGTACCTCCTGCTCAGCCACGAGGCGAGCGGGAGCAGGAACAGCAGCAGGATGACGGCGGCGGCGGCCGACCACAGCAGCACGATCTCCCACACCTCGTCGAATCGCCCTGCGAAGTAGCCGAGGGCGCCGCAGGCGGCGATCAGGACGATGCTCGGCCAGAACATGGCTCTCGCGTTGGAGCGCAGACGCGCCACGATGCGTTCGGGAGGCGCGGACTGCGCTCCGGAATCGTTGGGCGTGTTGCTCATGGTCAATTAATACCGCAGGTGCGTGACGTCACCGGCCGCGACAGCCGTGATCCCGGCATCCGACTCGACCAGCAGGCGGCCGTCCTCGTCGATCCCGACGGCCGTTCCGAGCAGGTCGTCGCCAGCGGGCAGCAGCACCCTGACACTGCGGCCGATGGTGTGGCACGCCTCCGCCACCTCGTCGCGGATGGCACTCGTTACGGGGTCGCCTCCCGCCGTCTGGAACTCGCGGTAGAGGGTGGTGAGCTGGGTGAGGTAGGAGGAGAGCACCGTATCCACGTCGATGTCGTCCGCTCCGGCCACCAGCAGCGAGGTAGAGATGTCGGTCGGCAGTTCCTCGCGCGTGAGGGTCAGATTGACGCCGGAGCCGATGACGAGGCCGGAGAGGTCGGGCAGCAGTTCGGTGAGAATGCCGCAGACCTTGTTCCCGTCGATCAGCACGTCGTTCGGCCACTTGACCTCGACCTCGCCGGGCACCAGCGGATTCAGCGCCCTGCTCATCGCCAGCCCGGCGATCAGCGGGAACCAGCCGAACGATTCGACGGGGAGGTCGGCGGGCTTGATGAGCACGGACACCGCGATGGCCTTGCCGGGAGGCGAGACCCACACCCGGCCCAGGCGCCCACGGCCTCCCGTCTGGTTGTCGGTGAGGACGACCGCGAGGTCAGGCAGCTCGGCCGCCCGAGCGACGACGACGTCGTTGGTCGACCCTGCCTCCGGCAGGACATCGATCACGGGGACGATTGCGCGACTGCGGCGGAGCTCCATTGCTCCAGTCTGCCAGCGCCGGGTGAGGAATTTGTAGGGAATCCTCAACGGCACCGCCCTTCTGGTGGCAGGTAGAGTGAACGGCGTGACCGACACAGAACCTGGACAGACTGCCGATCTCCACACCACAGCGGGCAAGCTCGCCGACCTCAGGGAGCGCTTCCACGAGGCTGTGACGGCGAGCGGCCAGTCGGCCATCGAGAAGCAGCACGCCAAAGGCAAGCTCACGGCGCGCGAGCGCATCGACCTGCTCCTCGACCAGGGCTCGTTCGTGGAGTTCGACGAGTTCGTCCGCCACCGCACCCACGCCTTCGGCATGGAGAACAAGCGGCCGTACGGCGACGCTGTCGTCACCGGCGTCGGCACCATCCACGGACGCAACGTGGCCGTGTTCAGCCAGGACTTCACCATCTTCGGCGGCTCGCTCGGCGAGGTCGCAGGCGAGAAGATCATCAAGGTGATGGATCACGCCCTCAAGACCGGTGTGCCGATGATCGGCATCCTCGACTCCGGCGGAGCGCGCATCCAGGAGGGCGTGGTCGCACTCGGCAAGTACGGCGAGATCTTCCGCCGGAACACCGCGGCATCCGGTGTCATCCCGCAGATCTCGATCGTCATGGGCCCCGCAGCGGGCGGCGCCGTGTACTCGCCGGCGCTCACCGACTTCGTCATCATGGTCGACAAGTCGAGCCACATGTTCGTGACCGGCCCCGACGTGATCAAGACGGTCACCGGTGAGGACGTCGGCTTCGAGGAGCTCGGCGGAGCGCTCACCCACAACAAGATCTCCGGCGTCTCGCACTACCTCGCGAGCGACGAAGAGGACGCGCTCGACTACGCCCGCACCCTGCTCAGCTACCTGCCGCAGAACAACCTGGCGGAGCTGCCGGTGTTCGGCGCTGAGCCGGAGCTGGAGCTGACGGATGCGGACCGCAAGCTCAACACGATCATCCCGGACTCCCCCAACCAGCCGTACGACGTGAAGTCGATCATCGAGGGGGTCGTCGACGACGGAGAGTTCCTGGAGATCCAGCCGCTGTTCGCGCCGAACATCGTGATCGGCTTCGCACGGGTGGAGGGCCACTCGGTCGGCATCGTGGCCAACCAGCCGAGCGCGATGGCCGGAACCCTCAACATCGACGCGGGCGAGAAGGCATCGAGGTTCGTGCGCTTCTGCGACGCGTTCAGCATCCCGATCCTCACGCTGGTGGATGTTCCCGGATACCTTCCCGGCACCGACCAGGAGTGGACCGGCGTGATCCGCCGAGGGGCGAAGCTGCTCTACGCGTACGCGGAGGCCACCGTTCCCCTGGTGACGATCATCACCCGCAAGGCGTACGGCGGCGCATACATCGTCATGGGCTCGAAGCAGCTCGGCGCCGACATCAACCTGGCGTGGCCGACCGCCGAGATCGCCGTCATGGGCGGTCAGGGCGCCGTGAACATCCTGTACCGCGGCGAGATCAAGCGCGCGGAGGAGGCAGGCGAGGACGTCGCCGCCGTCCGCACGAAGCTCGCCAACGAGTACACGTACAACGTCGCCAGCCCGTTCCTCGCCGCAGAGCGCGGAGAGCTGGACGGCGTGATCGAGCCCGCTGCGACGCGCGTCTCGGTCATCAAGGCTCTGCGGGCGCTGCGCACCAAGCGTGCGTCGATGCCGCCGAAGAAGCACGGGAACATCCCGCTGTGACCTCCGACGCCGAGAACATCCGGATCGTCACGCGCGGCGTGACGCCGGAGGAGGTGGCCGCCGTGACCGCGGTGCTCACGGCCGCCCTGGCCGAGGCGGAGGCGGCAGCACGGGATGCGCGCCCCGCGACCGGCCCTGACGCCTGGGCCAGAAGCCAGCGCGCGCTGCGCACGCCGCTCGCGCCCGGTGTCGGAGCGTGGCGGTCGTTCAACGGCTGACCGGCGTGTACCCCACGATCAGCGGCCCCCGAGTGCGGGACAAGCCGCTTTTCGCCGGGTCGGAGAGCGGCCAGGGACGGATTGTCCCCCATGTCCTCCAAAATGACGACTTTTTATCTTGTGGCGTGATCGGCACTATAGATAGTGCTAGGTGTCTCTCCTCGTGAGTCACACCGCCAATCACTCGCCGACTAGGGTAAGCGGGCGAGTGTTTTGGGGGCGAGTCAGGGCGATATTCGGGTTGTCGCCCTGACTCGGGGTTTGAAAAGGGGCCGACAATTCGGGTGTCGGCCCCTTTCTCCTTTTCTGCCGCGATACGCGACGCAACCCCCGCTGCGCAGTCTCCCGCGCCTCGTCGCTCCGCTCCGCGCCGCGCGCTCGGCAGGAGAAACGCCGCCCATCCAGCCAGAGCTCCGTCGTTACGGAGAATCCAGCGGCGTGTCCCGCCGGATCTCCTGCCGAACTACGCCTCGTGAATCGGGCGCGGGATCTCCAGCCAGAGGTCGACCTCGTCGTCCTCGGTGTCCGCGCCGAGCGCGTTGGCGTTGCCGTCGTCGGACATGCGCAGCCCCACCACCGTGACCGCCGTCTTCGAGGAGCGCGGCACCGTGCGCACGATGAGCTTGTCCGTGGTCGTGCCGCGGATCGCATCCGCCAGGCGACGCAGGACGCCGTCGAGGGCGCGCTGGTCGAGGTCGTCGATGCCGCCCTCGTCGAGGAGGCTGACGACGACGCCCCGGCGACGCGCATCCATCACCTGGCGGCGCACATCGTCGTTCAGCAGACGGCGACCACGGATCTCGTCGCGGATGGCTCCCTCGAGGTAACGGCACTCCCGTCGCTCCGCCTCGGTCAGGTCTCCGCCGCGGCGCACGATCTCCGCGAGCATCGGCGCTGCCACCCGGTAGGTCTGGCGCAGGCGCAACTGGCGCTCCATGACGTGCGCCTCCTGGGCGGCCTGCCACTCGGTGGCCTCCCGCTCCGCGCGGGCGAACTGCAGCGCGTCCCTGCCCGCCTTGGCGAGCGAGCCGGAAATGACGACAGCGACGCCCACCCAGACCACAGAGCCGATGACGCCGAGGCCGGCGAGCGCGGGGACGCCGGCCCAGACGATGGTCTGCACGGCCAAGTAGCCGACGCCCACCCACGCGGCGAACTGCTGCCGACGAACCGCGGCGATCGTCATCAGCGTTCCGACCGCAGCGACGTACCAGGTGGCGTACCCGTTGTCGTTCGCCGGATCGAGCTGGCTGGTGACCAGGATCGGGATGGCGACGCAGACCGCGAGGTCGAACGCGGCGAGCCAGAGCGGCATCTTGGTCGGGCTGGTGGGCCACAGGCTGATCACCGTCGCGACCGCATACAGGATCATCGCGGCGATCGGCGGACCGGGGTTGACCGGCGTCGACAGCGACGACAGCGCCAGGAAGAGATGATACGCGGAGAACAGCGCTCCGAGGCCGAGGAAGAGGAACCGGGGCAGGGTGATCACGCCCGCACCTCCGCATCGCTCTCCGACGACGGCCACAGGATGGTCACCGTCGTGCCCTCGCCCGGCGCAGACTCGATCCTGGCGTGGCCGCCCACCTTCGACAGACGCTCCCGGATGCTCACCCGCAGGCCGAGACGTTCGGCGGGCACGTCAGCGGCCGAGAACCCGCGGCCGGTGTCGGCCACGACGATGTGCACGGTCGCCTGCGGGCTGCCGCCGCGGATCGAGAGCGTGCGCCGCACCTCCTTGCTGCCCGCGTGCTGCATACTGTTCACCATCGCCTGGACGGTGGCCGAGTACACGGCCTCCGCGACGTTCACCGGGAGCACGTGCACCTCGACGTCGCGCACGTCCAGCTCGAACGGCGACGAGAATGCGTTCGCAGCGGTGAAGATCCGCTCGCTCAGCCGGTCGAGTCCCACGAGCGACTGGTCCTCCGGGCTCGAGGCCTCTGCCGCGTGCAGGTGGCCGATGGCGTCGGACGCCATGCGGGCCGCGAGCTCCTTCGCCTCCGGCGTGCGGGCGCTGGCCGCGGAGAGCAGGGTGGTCAGCACGCTGTCGTGCACGATCGCATCCACCTGGACGCGCTCCACCTCCGTGGCGTGCTGACGCACGGCGTTGGCGTACTTGGCGAGCGCCTGGCTCTGCGCGGTGTCCACAGTGGATGCGGCCTGCCGCAGCATCGCGATGATCACCAGGATCACGCCGCCCAGGATGATCGCGTACAGCGCGTCGAGTCCTGCCAGCTCTGCGCCGACACCGCCGCCAGCAGGGAGCGCGCGGACGACCCCATAGGCGATCGGGGTGATGAACGTGTACGCGGTCGCCAGCCACAGCGGGAACGCGACGGCCGCGAACGCGGTGAAGACGGAGCAGAGGAACCACACCCACGGTTTGTCCGCGGCGAACGAGTGCGAGTCGAGAGCGATCAGCGGCCAGGTGACGATGGCGGCGAAGTAGACGACGGACAGGGTACCCATCGCGGCCTTCACGAACCGCTGGACGATCGCGAGCAGGACGATGGCGGCCAGACCGCCGAACACCACGACGATCTCGATCAGACCCCACGGCGAGCGGAGCCCGGGAAGCTGGCCGAGCGCGGTCGGGATGGTCTGCAGGCCGAACACCAGGCCGAAGGCCGACACGCTCCGACCCGCGATGCGCTCGAACCGCTCGCGGCTGATCGGGTTGCGCGGTTGGGACGCCTCCGGAGGGGCGGTCCGCGGTGGCGCGCTAGTTGCGCTCATTGCCCGTGTCGGGGTCGAGCCCGGGCAGGATTCCGTCTTCGACGGCACGGCGGAGCAGGTCGACCTTGGTCGGGGCCGGGCGTCCGACCTCGACGTATTTCACCCGGATGCGGTCGAGGTACTCGCGGGCGGTCGAGTTGGCGATGCCGAGCTGAGCGGCGACCGCCTTGAGCGGCAGGCCGGACGCGTACAGGTGCAGCACATCCCGTTCGCGGCGGCCGAGCTGGGCCTTGGCGAAGTCGCTGTCCGCGTCGATCGCGGTGGCCCACTCGAGGTTGTTGAGCACGTCGCCGCTCGCCACCGTCTTGATGGCGTTCATGACCGTGGTGGTCGGCGACGACTTGGGGATGACACCGGCCGCTCCGGCGGCGAGCGCCTCCCGGACGCTGGCGACCCGGTCGGCGATGCTGTGCACGAGCACGGCGGCGCCGGTCGCCTGGGCGCGCTTGACATTGTCCGTGACCTTCGAGCCGTCTCCGAGGGAGAGGTCGAGGACGACGACGTCGCATTCCTGCGCGCCGAGGAGCGAGACGAACTCGTCGACGGTTGCCGCGGTGACCAGCACCTCGTAGCCCGCGTCCTGACAGGCCGCTTTCAGCCCAAGACGCACGGACTCGTGATCATCGACGATTGCCACCCGCACCATGCTGACCATCGTAGTGGGGCGATGCGACGCTGACGCGCTCACGGCGCCAGCGTGGCGACGGCCTCGACGTGGTGGGTGTTCGGGAACAGGTCGAAGGCGCGCAGGGTGCGCAGCGGGTACCCCCGCTCCGCGAACAGTGCGACGTCGCGGGCGAGGGCCACGGGATCGCAGGCCACGTAGACGATCTGGGCGGGTGCGAGCGATGCGATCGCGTCGACGACGGCGCGCCCTGCGCCGGAGCGCGGAGGGTCGAGGACGATGGTCGCGGCTCGCAGCCGTGCCCGCTCGACGGCGGACGCCTCCCCGGCGAGTCGCTGGACGAACCGCTCCACTCTGTCGGTGACGACGGATGCTCCGAGCCAGTCCGCGAGGTTCTCCGCCGCGTTGTCGGTGGCCGCTTCGTCGCTCTCCACCGACGTGATGCGCAGCGTCGACCCGAAGCGGTCTCCGAGAGCCGCCGCGAGGAGCCCCACGCCGCCGTAGAGGTCGAGGTTCGCCGCGCGCGGGTCGAACAAGGCCTCATCCACCGCTGACTGGACGGCCTCGGTGAGCGTGGCCGCTGCTGCACGGTGCACCTGCCAGAAGCCGCGTGCATCCAACTGGAACTCGCGGTCGCCGACGATCTCGCGGATCGGCACGGGACGCTGTCGAGGGCGGACGAGCTTCCTGCCGCGCTTGACGGGGGCTTCGTTGACCAGGAGGTGCGCGGCTCCCGTTGCCGTGGCGACGACGTCGACGGACTCTGCGCCCGGGAAGGTCTGGCCGAACGGCGCCGTCTCATCGACGAGTTCCGTCGCGAGCGGCAGGTTCGTCACGGGGACGACGGTGTGCGAGCGCGCGGCGTACGGGCCGACCGCTCCCGACCTGTCCACCTGCAGCCGGACGCGCGTGCGCCATCCCGTGCCGTCCGCGGTCTCGCCCGCGACCGGCTCGACCTGCACGTCGGTGTCCAGCTTCGCCATGCGCTGCATCGCGTCCGCGATCACCTGGCGCTTGAGCTCGCGCTGGTGGGCGAGGCGGATGTGTCCGAACTCGGCGCCGCCCGCCCTGTTGCCCGGATCCCGGTGGATGGATGCGGCCTCCCAGACGTGCTCCTGCCGTTCAGGAGCAGCGTCGAGCACCTCCAGGGTCTCCGCGCGCCAGAAGCTGTCGTGCTTCCGGTCGGTGATCCTGGCCCGGATGCGCTCCCCGGGCAGGGTGTCTGGCACGAAGACGACACGGCCTTCGTGGCGTGCGACGAAGACGCCGCCGTGGGCGACGTTGGTAATGTCGAGGTCGACCTCATCGAACTGGGGCATCCGTCGAGCATCCCACAGGAACCCATGCGCCTCTACTTGGCATCAACGTCACCCGCCAGGCTCGCACTGCTCCGCGCCGCGGGGATCGAGCCGATCGTCGTCCCCTCCCACGTGGACGAGCCGGCCGCCGTTCTTGCGGCAGAGGCCGAGCACGGTCCACTCTCCGCCGACGCGATGGTCCAGTTGCTCGCCAGGCTGAAGGCGGAGGCCGTGCGCGGAGACCTGAACGGCGAGCCCATCGACGGCTTCATCCTCGGCGGGGATTCCGCGTTCGAGCTCGATGGCGAGATCCACGGCAAGCCGCACCAGCCGGAGACGGCGCGCTCGCGCTGGCTCGCGCAGCGCGGCCGCACAGGGCGACTGCACTCCGGCCACTGGCTGATCGACCACAGGAACGGCACCGAGAACCAGGCGGTCGGCCGGACGGCGGTGGCCTCTGTCACGTTCGCCGACGTGTCGGAGGACGAGATCGACGCGTACGTCGCCACCGGAGAGCCTCTCGAGGTCGCTGGGGCGTTCACGATCGACAGTCTCGGCGGCCCGTTCATCACGCGCGTGGACGGAGACCCGAGTACGGTGGTGGGTCTCTCCCTCTCCACTCTGAGAGAGCTGTTCGTCGAACTGGGCGTGAACTGGCCCGACCTGTGGAACCGGCGACTGTAGTCACCCTCACGCCCGACCCGACCATTTTTGTGGGGATCACCCAAAAGACTCCCCCGCCCGAGCAATAGGCTAGGAAACTGTGCCACGTATCACCAAGGTCCTCATCGCCAACCGGGGCGAGATCGCCGTCCGGGTCGTCCGCGCAGCGAAAGACAGCGGTATCGCGTCGGTCGCGGTCTACGCCGACCAGGACAGAGACGCCATGCACGTCCGCCTCGCCGACGAGGCGTACGCCCTCGACGGCACGACCAGCGCGGAGACATACCTGGTCATCGACAAGCTGCTCTCCATCGCCCGCAGGTCCGGCGCAGACGCTGTGCACCCTGGCTACGGCTTCCTCGCGGAGAACGCCGACTTCGCCCGCGCGGTCATCGCGGCTGGCCTGACCTGGATCGGCCCGTCCGCCGACGCGATCGAGCGCCTGGGAGACAAGGTCTCGGCGCGCCACGTGGCGGAGAAGGTGGGCGCACCGCTCGCCCCTGGAACGCTGAACCCGGTCGCCGACGCGTCCGAGGTGCTCGACTTCGTGGACGTCCACGGACTGCCGGTCGCCATCAAGGCGGCGTTCGGCGGCGGCGGCCGCGGCCTCAAGGTCGCTCGCACGCGCGACGAGGTCCCCGAGCTGTTCGAGTCGGCGACGCGCGAGGCCATCGCGGCGTTCGGTCGCGGCGAGTGCTTCGTCGAGAAGTACCTCGACCAGCCGCGACACGTCGAGACCCAGTGCCTGGCCGACGCCTACGGCAATGTTGTCGTCGTCTCCACCCGCGACTGCTCGCTGCAGCGCAGGCACCAGAAGCTCGTCGAGGAGGCGCCGGCGCCGTTCCTCACGCAGGAGCAGACCGACCAGCTCTACTCCGCATCCAAGGCCATCCTCAAGGAGGTCGGCTACCAGGGCGCAGGCACCTGCGAGTTCCTGATCGGCAAAGACGGCACCGTCTCGTTCCTCGAGGTCAACACGCGCCTTCAGGTGGAGCATCCCGTGTCGGAAGAGGTCACCGGCATCGACCTGGTGCGCGAGCAGTTCCGCCTCGCAGAGGGCGGCGAGCTCGACTACGCAGACCCCGTCGCGTCTGGGCACTCGTTCGAGTTCCGCATCAACGGCGAGGACGCTGGGCGCGGCTTCATCCCCTCCCCCGGCCCTGTGCACGTCTTCAAGGCGCCCGGCGGCCCCGGCGTGCGCGTGGACAGCGGCATACAGGCCGGCGACGTGATCAGCGGATCGTTCGACTCGATGCTGGCCAAGCTGATCGTCACGGGTGCGAACCGCGAGGAAGCGCTCGAGCGCTCCCGCCGCGCGCTCGACGAGTTCGAGGTCGCCGGTCTGCCCACCGTGCTGCCGTTCCACCGCGCGATCGTCCGCGACCCTGCCTTCGCGCCGCAGGACGGCGAGCCGTTCTCCATCTACACCCGCTGGATCGAGACGGACTGGCAGGGTGACATCGCCCCCTGGTCCGGCGAGCTCGGCGACGCCGCCCCCGCCGAACGCCGCAACAGCGTGGTGGTCGAGGTCGAGGGCAAGCGCATCGAGGTCTCCCTGCCCGCGAGGCTCCTCAGCGGCGGAGCGGACACCACCGCATCCACCCCCGCCCCTCGTCGTCGTGGCGGTGCGCACGCCGTCGACACGGCCACCGGCGATTCCGTGACGGCCCCGATGCAGGCCACCGTCGTGAAGCTCGCTGTGGCGGACGGAGACGAGGTCGTCAAGGGCGACCTCGTGCTCGTCCTCGAGGCCATGAAGATGGAGCAGCCGCTCACCGCCCACAAGGACGGCACCGTCGCCGGCATCAACGCCGCCGTCGGCGAGACCGTGTCCTCCGGCCACCTGCTGCTCAACATCGTCTGACGCGAGTCGACCAGCCGTCACCACCGGCCGCCTCCCACCAGCACCCTCCCCACGGCCCTCCGTCCGGACGGAGACTCTGCGCCAACGCGCCCAGCTCTCCTTCCGAACGGAGAACCGGACCGCGTGTCCCGCGAAACCTCCTGCTCAACCACGAGGTGGATGCTGCCCAGCACGGCGTCCCACTCCTCCAGCACCTGCCGGGCTGAGAACCGCAGCCTCCCGCCGCCGCGCATCGCGAGGCCGAGGTCGCGTGCACGATCGCGCTCGAACGCATCCCGATCGCCGTGATATCGAAAGCCGTCGATCTCGACGTACAACCAGCCGTCCACCCGCAGGTCCACCCGTCCAACGCCCGGCACGGCCACCTGCTGCTCGACGGCGTAGCCGGCGGAGGTCAGCCGCTGCCGGACGATCGACTCGACCCCCGAATCCGACCCGGGCCGGGCGAGGAGCGCCACCGCACGCGAACGACGTGACTCGCTGGAGAAGATACCGGGCAGTTCGTGCAGCCGGACCGCCCCACTGGACAGCGCCGTGTCGAGCACCGCGACAGCGGTCTCCTCGTCCGCGCACCGGACGACGCTCCTGAGACAGTCCGCGCGCGACACGCGCCACACATCGGCGCACGGCTCCGATGCCGTCCAGTGAACGACCGCGGGCGACTCGCGCAGCCCGACACCGCGAGCGGTCGGAGGCACACGGAGGTGGGTGCGCGCATCCATCCCTCCCCACCACCCGTAGCTCCTCGCAGCGGACACGCAACTGAGGCGCCCTCCCAGGCGCGCGGCCTCGAGCGCGGGCCCGCGCGTGGACGGGAGCGCGTACAGGCCGCGCCGGAGGCGCACGAGCGTTCCGTCGCGCACCGCGGCCGCCAGCTCGGGCGGCGTTGCGCCCGCCGCCGCGAGCTGCGAACGGGAGGCGATTCCGCCGACGGCTTCGAGGTCGCCGAGATTCCAGGTCTGCATGGAGCGAGTGTGGCCGACCATCCAGGGCGGCCGGGACCGCATCCCGAGAATTGTGGAGAAGCTCGGGATGCGGGCGGGTGTGGACTACAGGAGTCTCCGGCCGACACGCCGCCCGATTCTCCGTAACGAAGGAGAATCCGGGCGATGCGGCCGCATTCTCCGTCCGGACGGAGTTNGGATGGGTGGGTGGGGTGGGTGGGGTGGGTGAGGTGGGCGGGGCGGGTGAGAGCGGGTCGCCCTTCAGCTCGATGGCGATCTGGTCGGCGTCGAGGTTGGTGAGGGCGTTGAGCAGGAGGTCGGCGCTGAAGGTGCCGTCGTCGCGCGCGTCGAGCAGCGCGTTGCGCTGCGCTTCGATGCGGGCGAGCCGTGCGCGCTTCTGCTCCATGAAGGCTTCCGGCGTCCGGTCCATCGGAGCGGGCAGCGGCACCGTCTCCGCCGCGTCCCTGAGCAGCGTCATCAGACGGACCTCCTCGTCGCGCTCCAGCTCCGCGTCGACGGGAGCCGGCTTCACGAGTCGCACCACCCAGCCGAGCGTTCCGCCCTGGATGAGCAGTGAGGCCGCCGCAACGATGAACGCGATGAGCACCAGCAGGGAACGGCTGGGCGTGCCATCGTGCGGCAGCGTCTGCGCAGCCGCCACGGTCACGGCCCCGCGCATCCCCGCCCAGACCACGATCGAGCCCTCACGCCAGCCGAGCGGGGCCGCCTTGAAGTAGTCGATGTCGGCGATCGTGCGCCGCAGCCTGGTGGCGAACCGCCCGATGTCGGCGGCCGTCATCTGACGGCGGTTGCCTGGCCCGCCCGAGCGCACCAGCGCCGTGCCGGCCGACTCGGGATCGTCGAGGCGGCCCTGGATGCTCTCGATTCGGGGTCGCATCTGCTCGCCGCGTCGCGCCCTCCGCGACAGGACGGCCAGCAGCGGGCCGACGTACGCCGCCCGCACCAGGATCGTCAGCAGCAGCGCTCCCGCCCCGACGAGCAGCGCAGGCAGGAAGCCGGCGTGATCGTTCTGCACGTCGGTGACGATGCCGAACAGCTCCAGCCCCATCACGAGGAACACCAGCCCTTCGAGCACCAGCTCGACCGTCCGCCAGTTCTGCGCATCCGACAGCCTGTGCTGCGGGGAGAGCACGCGCGGCGCCCGTCTCCCAGTGATCAGGCCGGCCACGACCGCGGCAACCAGACCGGATGCGCCGAGCGCCTCGGCCGGGATGGACGCCAGGAACGGCACGGTGAACGACAGCACGGTGTTGACCGTGGCGTCCGTCACCCTGGCGCGCACGATCAGGTTCAGCCGCCCGACCGCCCAGCCGAGCACCAGCGCCACAGCGACCGAGTACGCGAACGACCCGATGAACCCGCCGAGCGAGAACGACGCTGCCGCCGCCGCGATGGCCGTGCGCAGCAGCACGAGGGCGCTCGCGTCGTTGAGCAGGCTCTCCCCCTCGAGGATCGCCACGACACGGGGCGAGACCCCCGAGCGTTTGACGATCGACGTCGCGACCGCATCCGTCGGGCTCACGATCGCGCCGAGGGCGATGCCCCACGCGATGCCGAGGCCGGGGATGACCCAGGCGAAGAACAGTCCGAGGATGACGGCGCTCACGATCACGAGCAGGACGGAGAGGCCGCCGATCGCACCGAACTCGCGCCGGAACTCCATCGCGGGCATCGACACGGACGCCGAGTACAGCAGCGGGGGCAGGACCCCGGCGATGATCCACTCCGGCTCGATGGTCAGCGGAGGCACGAACGGCAGAAAACTGACCCCGATGCCCAGCACCACGAGCACCAGCGGCGCGGCGACGCCGAGCTTCGGCCCGAGCGTGGTCGCGCCGGCGATGGCCAGCAGCACCAGGACGATCACGAGGAGGATTTCCACCCCGCGACCCTACCGCGAACGACCGCTACAGCACGATGTGCATGGCCCTTGCGGCGTCGGAGATCGAGCCGGACAGCGACGGGTACACCGTGAATGCGCGGGCCACCTGGTCGACCGTGAGGCGGTGCTCGACGGCGAGCGCGAGCGGGAAGATCAGCTCGGAGGCGCGCGGTGCGACGATCACGCCGCCGATGACCGTGCCGGAGCCGGTGCGGGCGAACAGCTTCACGAAGCCGTCCTTGATCCCGAGCATCTTGGCGCGCGGGTTCGACTTGAGCGGCAGCTTGTAGATGTCGCCCTGCGCGATGCCCTCCTCGATCTGTTTCTGGTTCCAGCCGACCGTCGCGATCTCCGGCTGGGTGAAGATGTTCGATGTCACGTTGCGCAGCTCGAACGGGTTGACCGCATCCCCCATCGCGTGGAACACCGCTGTGCGCCCCTGCATGGATGCGACGGAGGCGAGCGGAAGCAGGTCGGAGCAGTCGCCCGCCGCGTAGATGTTCGGGATGGAGGTGCGCGCGACGCGGTTCACACGGATGTGCCCGGAGTCGGTGAGCTGCACACCCGCCTCCTCCAGACCGATCCCTCGGGTGTTCGGCACGGAACCGACGGCCATCAGGCAGTGGCTCCCCTCGACGGTCCTGCCGTCGGAGAGCGTGGCGACGACACCGTTCTCCGTGCGCACGATCGATTCGGCACGGGACTTGGAGAGCACCTGCATCCCGTTGCGCTTGAAGACGTTCTCGATGACCTTGGCCGCGTCGGCGTCCTCGCCGGGAAGCACCTGGTCGCGGCTGGAGATCAGCGTGACCTTGGAGCCGAGCGCGGTGTATGCGGAGGCGAACTCGGCGCCCGTCACACCGGAGCCGACCACGATCAGGTGCTCCGGGATGCGGTCGAGGCTGTAGAGCTGCGTCCAGGTCAGGATGCGCTCACCGTCTGGCACGGCGGACGGCAGGATGCGCGGGCTCGCGCCCACCGAGACGACGAACGTGTCGGCCTCGATCCTGTCGAAGTCGGTGCCCGTCTCTCCCGCGGCGGTCGACACGATGATCGCGCTCGACCCGTCGAGGCGCCCCTCGCCCGTGACGATGCGGACGCCGGCGCGCACCAGCTCTGCGCGCATGTCCTCGGACTGCTGGCGGGCGAGCCCGACGAGTCGCTTGTTGACGGCGGCGAGGTTCACGGCGACCTCCGGCCGCACCGGCTTGCCCGTCTCGCCCCTGGTGAAGAACTGCACGCCGAGGTCGGCCGCCTCGCCGATGGCGTTCGCGGCCTCGGCGGTCGCGATCAGGCTCTTGGACGGTACGACATCGGTGATCACGGCGGAGCCGCCGACCCCTGTGCGCTCCACCAGGGTCACGTCTGCGCCGAGCTGGGCACCGGCGAGGGCTGCTTCGTACCCGCCAGGCCCACCCCCGAGTACAGCGATCCTCTGCTTGCGCTCGAATTCATAGGCCATGACCTCTATTCTCTCGTATCCTGGCGCACGGATGCGCATCCACTGCACCCCTGTGCGCTCACGGCCCGCTCAGTAGAGTTGGCTCATGCCTGAATCCATCACGAACCCGCTCGACGACCCGGCCACCGACCCGTTCGAGGTCGCCCGTCTGGCAGCAGAGCAGCTTGCAGAGAAGACCGGCGTCGCACAGCACGACATCGCGCTGACCCTGGGCAGCGGCTGGGGCAAAGCGGCCGATCTGATCGGCGAGACGACCGCCACCATCCCGGCCACCGAGATCGTCGGCTTCGGCAAGCCGGCGCTCGAGGGTCACGTCGGAACGCTGCGTTCCGTGCTGCTGCCGAACGGCAAGCGCGCTCTCGTCATCGGCGCTCGCACGCACTACTACGAGGGCCACGGCGTCCGCAGGGTCGTGCACAGCGTGCGCACCGCGGCGGCGGCCGGAGTGAAGACGATGATCCTCACGAACGGCGCCGGCGGCATCAAGGAGCACTGGAAGCCGGGAACGCCCGTTCTGATCAGCGACCACATCAACCTCACGGCGGACTCCCCGCTGGAGGGCGCGACCTTCATCGACCTCACCGACCTCTACTCGAAGCGGCTGCGCGAGCTGGCCAAGACCATCGAGCCGAGCCTCGACGAGGGCGTGTACACGCAGTTCCGCGGCCCGCACTACGAGACCCCGGCCGAAGTGCAGATGGCGAAGACCATCGGCGGTCACATCGTCGGCATGTCCACCGCTCTGGAGGCCATCGCGGCCCGCCAGTCCGGGATGGAGATCCTGGGCATGTCCCTCATCACGAACCTGGCCGCCGGAATCCAGAAGACGCCGCTCAGCCACCAGGAGGTCATCGAAGCCGGACGCGAGGCCGAGCCCGTGATCAGCGCGCTCCTCGCCCAGATCGTGGAGGCCCTGTGAGCGAGGAGCAGACGGACGACCTGATCGAGCAGGCCCAGGCCTGGGTCGCCCAGGATCCCGACCAGGAGACCCGCGACGAGCTGAACGACCTGATCGTCGCGGCGCAGGCCGGCTCCGCCGAGGCCGTCGCCGACCTGCACTCGCGGTTCGACGCGCGTCTCGCGTTCGGCACGGCCGGGCTGCGCGGCGAGATCGCCGCCGGCCCCAACCGGATGAACAGGGTGCTCGTCGCCCAGGCGGCAGCCGGGTTCGCGCGCTACCTGCTCGACCACGCGGACGGCGCGACGCCGTCCGTCGTGATCGGCTACGACGGCCGCAAGAACTCCGACGTGTTCGCCCGCGACACCGCGGAGCTGATGGCCGGAGCCGGTGTGCGCGCCGTCCTGCTTCCCCGCCTGCTCCCCACCCCTGTGCTCGCGTTCGCTGTCCGCCACCTCGACGCGAGCGCCGGTGTGATGGTCACCGCCAGCCATAACCCGCCGAACGACAACGGCTACAAGGTGTACCTGGGCGGCGACAACCACGGCTCGCAGATCGTCTCCCCCGTGGATGCGGAGATCGAGTCGCGCATCCTGGAGGTCGCGGCAGGAAGCGTCCTCGACCTCCCGCGAGCCGAGACGTACGAGGTCGGCGCTGAGGACATCGAGCGCGCGTACATCGACGCGACGGCCGCCGTCGCCTCCACGACGGCGACCAGGGATGCGGTCTCCTACGTCTACACCGCCATGCACGGCGTCGGCTGGCGCACCGCCCGCGACGTCTTCGCCGCGGCAGGGTTCGCGGAGCCGACCGTCGTCACGGCGCAGATCGATCCCGATCCCGCCTTCCCGACGGTCGCCTTCCCCAACCCGGAGGAGCCGGGCGCGATGGACCTGTCGTTCGAGGCGGCACGCGCATCCGGCGCGGACCTGGTGATCGCCAACGATCCGGACGCCGACCGTCTCGCCGTCGCGATCCCGGATGCGTCGAGCGAGGCAGGCTACCGCCGGCTCAGCGGCAACGAGGTCGGCGCCATCCTCGGCTGGCGCGCCGCCAGGCTCGCGGAGGCCGCTGCCGCTCCCGACCAGGCAGCGTTCGGCTCCCTGGCCTGCTCGATCGTGTCGTCTCCGGCGCTCGCTGCCGTCGCTGAGAAGTATCATCTCGACTTCGCGAACACGTTGACCGGTTTCAAGTGGGTCTCCCGCGCGCCCGGCCTCGTCTACGGCTACGAGGAGGCGCTCGGCTACCTGGTGAACCCGGAGACCGTGCGCGACAAGGACGGCATCTCGGCCGCGACCGCGTTCCTCGATCTCGCCAACAGCCTCGCAGCCGATGGGAAGACCATCGCTGACCACCTGGACGCGTTCGCGGAGACGTTCGGCTTCTTCGCCTCCGACCAGATCTCGATCCGGGTCACCGACCTGTCGCAGATCGATCGCATCATGGCGAGCCTTCGCGCCACACCGCCCGCCGCGCTCGGCGACGTGCGGGTGCAGCAGATCGACGACCTCAAGGACGGCTTCGGCGACCTCCCGCCGAGCGATGTGCTGCGCATCCTGCTCGGCGACGGCTCGCGCGTCATGGTGCGTCCGTCCGGCACGGAGCCGAAGCTGAAGATCTACATCGACGCATCGAGCGATCAGGGCGGTGTCGAGGAGCGCCGTGCGACCGCGACCGCCCGCGTCTCCGCCCTCGCGGCGGCGATGCGCGAGCTCACGGCCGCGTAAACGCCTCGACCGGAAGGGCGCTCAGGCCGACGGCCCGAGCGCCCTTTCCGCGTCTCCGGCGACAGAGGCCGTCGTTGCGGCGCCCGCTTTCCTGGCGTAGCCGAGCACGAAGAGAGCCAGCGCGAGCACGGAGACGACGGCGCCTGCGACGGGCACGGCCACTGCTCCGCCGATGCTCAGTGCCGCCGTGCCGATCAGCGGAGCGACCGCGATTCCGACGTACATCGCCGTCGAGTACCAGGACAGCGCGAGGGCAGAGGCCGCCGGATCGATGTGCACCAGCCGGTGCTGCACAGGGATGGCGATGGCGAACGCGGCGACGCCCCAGAGCGCGAACACCACGATGGATGCGGCGAACGAGGCTTCGACGAACGTCAGTACGATCAGCGCGAGCGCCTGCCCGCCGAGCGCCACGACCGCGACCGTCTTGCTGCCGAAGCGGTCGGTGAGCGGACCGGCGATCACATTGCCGAGCACTCCGGCTGCGCCGTATGCCAGCAGCAGCACCGCCAGCAGCGCGCCGGAGCCCCCTGTGGATGCGTGGGTGACGGCCGCCGAGAAGATGTAGACGATGTTGAAGCCGGCCACCATCAGCAGCGTCGTGCCGAGCGGGGCCAGGATGCGACGGTCGCCGAGCGGTGCGAGCCTGCGCCGCAGCGAGACGGGCGGCGGCAGCGGCACGCCGCGCACCACGAACGGGATGGCGATGGACAGCACGACGCCGAGGGCGACGAGGCACCAGAGCGGGAGCCTCCATCCGGCGATGCCGCCGAGGGCGGTGCCGAGCGGCGAGCCGACAGCGGTCGCCAGGGTGAAGCCGGCCCCGACGATGGCCAGTGCGCGTCCGCGCTGCTCCGGCCGGGCGAGGGAGGCGGCGGCGGCGGTCGCCGTCGGCACCAGGGCGGCTCCGCCGAGACCGGAGAGCGTGCGTCCCGTGATGAAGACGGCGAGGTCGGGTGCCGCCGCTGCGATGGCCGCTCCGACCGCGAAGAAGGCGAGCCCGCCCGCCATGAGCACAGTGCGCGGCACGCGCGGGAGCAGGATGGAGACGGCGGGCGCCGCGACGGCGACGACCAGCGAGTACGAGGTGATCGAGTAGCTCACCTGGGTGGGCGTTGCCCCGAGCGTGTCCGCGATCTGGGGAAGGAGCCCGGCGATCACGAACGCGTTGGTCGCGACCACGAACAGGGCGAGAGCGAGGATCAGCAGCGCCGGAGTCGACCTGCGGTATGATTGTTCGACGAACGTCATACGGTCAAGATACGACCATTGTTCGATGATTGTCAAACTATTTTGTCGAGGGGATGCACGTGTCGGCTGACTACCCGGCCCCCGCCATCGAGACGGTCCAGCTCGTCGACGTCCTGCGAGCCGTGGCAGACCCCATCCGGTTGCAGATCGTGCGGGTGCTCTCCGATGGCGAACCACACGCCAAGTCCGCCACGGAGTGGGGCTTCGACGTGCAGAAGTCGACGCTCTCGCACCACTTCAAGGCGCTTCGCGAGGCAGGAGTGACGCTCACGATCGTGGACGGGCGCACCCACGCCATCCAGCTCCGCAGAGCGGAACTCGACCAGCGGTTCCCCGGGCTGGTCGATGCGCTCGTCAGCGCAGAAGATGGAAGCGCAGACGATGGGAGCACAGCCGATAGCAGCGGCGCAGCGCAGCTCTAGCCGAGCGCCTCGTCGAGCTTCTGCTCCAGCTCGTCCAGGTCGAAGTAGTTGTCGACAACGACGATGTCGGCGTTGGTCTGCCCGATCTTGTCGACCAGCTCCGGCGAGGTCAGGATGACCTGCGCGTCGGATGCGGCCGTCGCCAGGCTGGCGAGGTCCGAAGCTGTCACGTCCGCGTCGATGTCGAGGCGCCGAAGCACCCGTTCCGCGTTGACTTTCAGGATCCCCGAGGTGCCGATGCCGGCGCCGCAGATCGCGACGATCTTCATCAGGCGGCGCCCTGTTCGCTGGCGGCCATGATGCGCTGCACGGTTGCCGCATCCTGAGCTGCGGCCAGGGCCGGAATCGACTCCGGGTCGTTGAACACGTTCGCCAGCTCGGCGACCGAGGTCACGTGCGCCTCCGGCGACGAGACGGCGAGGCCGATGACCACGGAGACCGGATCGTTGTGCGGGTGCCCGAAGACCACCGGGTCGTCCAGCGTGACCACGGAGAGGCCGTCCGCCAGCACGTCGGGGCCGGGGCGGGCGTGCGCGAGGGCCAGCCCGGGCGCGATGACGATGTATGCCCCGAACTCGTCGATGACCTGGATCATCCGCTCGGCGTAGCTGGGCTCCGTGGCCCCGGAGGCCGCGAGAGCCGCCCCTGCCAGCTCGACCGCGTCACGCCAGTCGGAGGCGTGGGCTCCGATGGTGATGGCGGAATCGGGCAACGGTGGCAGAGGCATGGCTCAAGCGTATCTCCCGGTGGGTTACGAACCCTCGAAACCTGCTGTGATGATGTCCGCCAGCTCTTCGCGTTCTTCCAGCGGCAGGAACGCGGAACCGGCCGCGTTGAGCTGGAAAACCTCCAGGTCCGTGCGGTCGTACGCGAAGGCGTCGGCCAGGATGCTCAGCTCGCGCGTCAGCGACGTTCCGCTCATCAGACGGTTGTCGGTGTTCACCGTCACCCGGAAGCCGAGCTGGTAGAGGAGGTCGAACGGGTGGTCCAGGATGTCGTCGCCCCACGCGGCGATGGCGCCGGTCTGCAGGTTGGAGGTCGGGCTCGTCTCGAGTGCGATCTCGCGGTCCTTCACCCACTGGGCGAGCGTGCCGATCGTCACGTAGGTGTTCTCGTCGTCCTGGCGCTCGATCGTGATGTCCTCGGCGATGCGAACGCCGTGGCCGAGACGCAGTGCGCGACCGTCGATGAGAGCGCTCCTGATGCTCTCCAGGCCGTCGGCCTCGCCGGCGTGGACGGTGGTCGGGAAGAACTGCGCGGCGAGGTAGTCGAACGCCTCGCGGTGGCGCGACGGGAGGAACCCGGCTTCTGCGCCCGCGATGTCGAAGCCGACGACGCCGTTGTCGCGGTGGCGCACGGCCAGCTCCGCGATCTCCAGCCCGCGGTCGGCGTGACGCATGGCGGTGACGAGCTGACCGACCCGGATGCGCTTGCCGGTGGCGCGCACGTCGTCGATGCCCTGCTCGATGCCGTCTTGGACCGCATCCACCGTCTCGTCGAGGCTGAGGCCGCGGGTGAGGTGCTGCTCCGGCGCCCACCGGATCTCGCCGTAGACGACACCGTCCTCGCCCAGGTCCTGAACGAACTCGCGCGCGACGCGGCTGAGCCCTTCCTTCGTCTGCATCACGGCGGTGGTGAGGTCGAAGGTCTTGAGGTATTCGACCAGCGAGCCGGAGTTGGACTTCTCGCCGAACCAGCGAGCCAGCTCGACGGCGTCCGAGGTGGGGAGGTCGAGGCCGATCTCCGCGCCGAGCTCGATCACCGTCGCCGGTCGCAGGCCGCCGTCGAGGTGGTCGTGCAACGACACCTTCGGCAACTCCCGGATGCTCGTTCCGTCGCTGAGCCTGTACCCGCCGTCTGCTTCTTTACTCATGTCCTTCAATCTATCTCAGCGATCGAGCCCAGGGTTTCTCACCGTATTCGGCCGATTTGCGGTGAAAAAGCCTGGGCTCGATGGCGCGGGTGGGGGGGTTAGGAGATGCGGTCGGCGATGAGGGGGCCGCCGGTGAGGACGGGGTCGCCGTGGTCGCCGATGCGGTATGCGCCTTCGAGGGCTTCGAGCGCGCGCTCGAAACGGGCGGGCTCGTCGGCGGAGAGGGTGAAGAGCGGGTCGCCTGCGCGCACGGTGTCGCCCGGCTTGGCGTGCAGGTCGACGCCCGCCGCGTGCTGCACGGGGTCCTGCTTGCGGGCGCGGCCGGCGCCGAGACGCCACGCGGCGATGCCGAACGGCAGCGCCTGCTGCTCGACCAGCACGCCGTCGCGGTCGGCGACGACGGTGTGCGTCTCCTTCGCGACCGGCAGCGGCGCGTCCGGATCGCCGCCCTGGGCGCGGATGGTCTCGCGCCACTTGTCCATGGCGCGGCCGTCCTTCAGCGCGGCCTCCACATCCACGTCCGTCTTGCCTGCGAGGGCGAGCATCTCGCGCGCCAGCTCGATGGTCAGCTCGACCACATCGGCCGGTCCCCCGCCCGCCAGCACCTCGACGGACTCGCGCACCTCGTTTGCGTTGCCGATGGCGAGGCCGAGCGGCACGTTCATGTTGGTGAGCAGCGCGGAGGTGGCGACGCCGGCGTCGCGGCCGAGGTCGACCATCGTGCGGGCGAGCTCGCGCGACTTCTCGATGTCCTTGAGGAACGCCCCAGACCCGAACTTCACGTCGAGCACCAGCGCGCCCGTGCCCTCTGCGATCTTCTTGCTCATGATCGAGGAGGCGATCAGCGGGATGGCCTCGACCGTTCCCGTGATGTCGCGCAGGGCGTAGAGCTTGCCGTCAGCGGGCGCGAGACCGGAGCCGGCCGCGCAGATCACGCCGCCGACATCCCGGAGCTGGTCGAACATCTCCTGGTTGCTCAGATTCGCCCGCCAGCCCGGGATGCTCTCCAGCTTGTCGAGCGTCCCTCCCGTGTGCCCGAGCCCACGACCGGAGAGCTGCGGCACGGCGGCGCCGAAGGTCGCCACGAGCGGCATCAGCGGCAGCGTGATCTTGTCGCCTACGCCGCCGGTGGAGTGCTTGTCCGTCGTCGGCTTGCCGAGCCCCTCGAAACTCATCCGCTCACCGGAGGCGATCATCGCCATGGTGAGGTCCTTGATCTCGCGGCGCGTCATCCCGTTGAGGAAGATCGCCATCGTCATCGCGGCCATCTGCTCGTCGCCGACATAGCCGCGCGTGTACGCGTCGATCAGCCAGTCGATCTGCGGCGTGGACAGCTCGCCGCTGTCGCGCTTGGTGTGGATGAGGTCGACGGCGTCGAAGGCCTCGACCGTCCCTGCGGTGTCGCTCATATCTGCTTTCTGTGTCGTCGTGCGCTCAGGAATCGTGCGCTGCGGCGTACTCGGTCAACTGGCGCGGGCCGAACGCATCCGGCAGCACCTCGTCGATGGTGCGGAAGCCGGACACCGTCTCCAGCACCATGCCCTCCGCGGAGTGCTCGTACAGGAGCTGGCGGCACCGGCCGCACGGCATCAGCACGTTTCCGTCGCCGTCCACGCAGGTGAAGGCCACCAGGTGGCCGCCGCCCGACATGTGCAGAGCGGAGACGAGTCCGCACTCCGCGCACAGCGTGACGCCGTAGCTGGCGTTCTCGACGTTGCAGCCGGAGACGATCCGGCCGTCGTCGACGAGAGCCGCTGCTCCCACGGCGAACTTCGAGTACGGGATGTACGCGTGCGTCATGGCTTCGCGGGCCGCGGCGCGCAGCGCCTCCCAGTCCACGGCGTCCGTCGCCTCTGCCCCGCTCATGATTTGATGTACGGCTTGCCGTCTGCGGCGGGAGCCCGCGAGATGCCGACGAGTCCGGCGACGGCGAAGATCGTCACGACATACGGCAGCATCAGCATGAACTCGCTCGGCACAGGTGCGCCGATGATCCCGAGCGTGGTCTGCAGGTACGACGCGAAGCCGAACAGCAGAGCGGCCAGGGTGGCCCTGATCGGGTCCCAGCGTCCGAAGATGACGGCGGCCAGGGCGATGAAGCCCGCGCCGTTGGTCATCTCCTTGCCGAACGCTCCAACCGAGGCGAGCGTGAAGTACGCCCCGCCGAGACCGGCGACCGCTCCGGCGAGCGAGACGTTCCAGAACCGGGTGCCGTTGACGTTGATGCCCACGGTGTCCGCGGCCTTCGGGTGCTCGCCGACAGCGCGGACGCGCAGACCCCAGCGGGTCTTGAACAGGCCGAACCAGACCAGGAACACCGCGATGTACATCAGGTAGACGATGATCGTCTGCTTGAACAGCACGGGACCGATCACCGGGATCTCGCTGAGCAGCGGGATCGGCAGCCGCTCGAAGCGCGGCGGGTTGTTCAGCACCGGGATGTCGTTGGACAGCACCGTGGAGAACAGGAAGCTCGTCAGACCGGTGACGAGCACGTTGAGCACGACACCGACGATCACCTGCTCCACCAGGTATTTGATCGCGAACGCGGCCAGCACGAACGACACCAGGACTCCGGCGATCATCGCCGACAGCATCCCGATGATGAGCGCCGCGACGACCGGCAGGTGCCAGACGTGCTGCGCGACCGACGCGATGAACGCCGAGACGAACGCTCCGGCGAGCAACTGACCCTCGATGGCGACGTTCACCACGCCGGCACGCTCGGAGATGACACCGCCGAGGGCGCCGAAGACGAGCGGAACGGACAGGCTCACGCTGCCGAGCAGCAGGCCGGTGAACGGCACGGTGTGTCCGGCGGCCGCCCAGGTGAGGAACCCGAACATGAACACCAGCGCGAACACGATCGCGTACCAGATCGGCACCTTGCGGCCGGAGGCGATGTAGAAGTACGCGCCGACGGCCAGGATCGCGCACAGGATGGCGCAGATGATGCTCGTCGCCTGGGTCGGGACGGTCAGCAGCGGGATGGCGAAGAAGTCGCCAGGGTCGGCGAAGCGGAAGCTGCTGTCGCCCTGCCTGGGCAGGAACACGAACAGCACGATGGCGAGCAGGGCGAACACGCCCAGCGCGATCGGCGCCTTCCAGCTCTTGATCTGGGTGCGCTCCAGGACGATCTGGTCGCTCGACGGGATGCCCGGCTGGGTCTCGGTGACGGTGCTCACTTGGCTGCCACCTCCTTGCTGACGATGGGAAGGGTGGACTTCTTGGATGCGACGCCCGGCGTCGGCAGGCGGAAGATCGCCCGCACGAGCGGCGGCGCTGCGATGAACAGCACGATGAGGGACTGCACGACGAGCACGATGTCGATCGGGATGTCGTTGGCCGCCTGCATGGCGAAGCTTCCCGCCTTCAGCGCACCGAACAGCAGACCGGCGATGAACGTGCCCCACGGCCGCGAGCGACCGAGCAGCGCGACCGTGATCGCGTCGAAGCCGATGCCAGCATCCAGGTCGGACGTGATGCCCTGGGGGAAGGTGCCGAGCGCCTGGTTCACACCGGCGAATCCGACGAGGCCACCGGCGATCAGCATGGCGACGAAGTAGACGTTCTTGACGTCGATGCCGGCGACGCGTGCGGCGTTCGGGTTCTCACCGACCGCCTTGAAACGGAAGCCCATCGCGGAGCGGTTGAGCAGCCACCACACGTAGACCGTCAGCGCGATGACGATGACGAACGCCCAGGTGAGGTTGTACTGGTCTCCGAACAGCGGAGGCAGGATCGCGTTCGGCTTCACCGGCGGCGACTTCGGGTTGCTCGACCCCGCCATCTGGAAAAGGCCGGGCGTGCGCAGGAAGTACGCCAGCAGGTAGAAGGCGATGTAGTTGAGCATGATCGTGACGATCACCTCGTGCGCGCCCGTCCGGGCTTTCAGCAGCCCGGCGATGCCGCCCCAGATGGCGCCACCGGCGATACCGGCGACGATCGCGAGCAGCAGGTGCAGCACAGGAGGCAGGTTGAACGACCAGCCGACCCAGCCGGCCGCGCCCGCGGCGATCAGCATCTGGCCGCGGCCACCGATGTTGAACATGCCGACGCGGAACGCGAGGGCGACGCCGAGGCCACCGGCGATCAGCGGCGTGGCGAACGTCAGCGTCTCGGTCAGCGGCCGGATGCCCGCGGAGAACGACGGACGACGGAAGTTGTAGATCGAGCCCTGGAACAGCGAGACGTATGCGCTCGACACGGAGTGCCAAATGGCCTGGAACGTGTCACCCGGCCTGGCGAAGAAGTAGCCGGAGGCCTTCTGCACGGTCGGGTCGGTGATGGCGATCAGGATCGCGCCGATCACGAGGGCAATGACGACGGCGAGGATCGAGATGACCACGCTGCCGCCGGCGATGTCGCGCATGGCGACCTGCCAGCGCGATGGCGGCTCGACACCAGGGGCCTTCGTCGGCTCCGGCCCCTTCGTGGGCTCGGGGGCCTGGGCGGTCTGGCTCATGCTGCGACTTCCACATCCGCCGGCAGCTCGCCGGCCATCATCAGACCGAGCACAGCACGCGAGGTGTTGCCCGGTACGATTCCTACGATTCCGCCGCGGTACATGACCGCGATCCTGTCTGCGAGGGCGGCGACCTCGTCGAGCTCTGTCGAGACGACGATGACCGGGATGCCGGCATCCCTGGTCGCGACGATGCGCTTGTGCACGAACTCGATCGATCCGACGTCGAGCCCGCGCGTCGGCTGCGCGGCGACGAACAGGCTGAGGTCGCGGCTCAGCTCGCGGGCGAGCACGACCTTCTGCGCGTTACCGCCTGACAGCTTGCCGACCTTGGTGTCGACGCCCTGGGCGCGCACGTCGAACTCCTTGATCTTCTCCTCCGCGAACTCCGCGCGGTAGGAGAGCTGCAGGTTGCCCGCCTTGACGAACGGCTCCCCGCTCGACCGGTCGAGCATCAGGTTCTCCGCGATGGTGAACTCGCCGACGAGGCCGTCCTCGTTGCGGTCCTCTGGGACGAAGCCGACACCGGCGTCGAGCACGCGGCGCACGCTGTGTCCCTGGATGTGCTTGCCGTCCAGCTCGATCGTGCCCTCGACGCGCGGCTGGAGCCCGAGGATCGCCTCGGTCAGCTCGGTCTGTCCGTTGCCCTGCACTCCGGCGATGGCGAGGATCTCGCCCGCCTTCACATCGAAGCTCACGTTGTTGACGACGAGCTGCCCGATCGGGTCGATCACGGACAGGTCGCGCACGATGAGGGCCGGGGCGCCGGGGTTCGCCGGCTCCTTGTGCACGGTCAGCTCGACGGCGCGGCCGACCATCATCGACGCCATCTCGGTGTTCGTGGCGGTCGGCTCCGTCTCGCCGACGACCTTGCCGAGGCGGATGACCGTGATGCGATCCGCCACCTCGCGCACCTCGCGAAGCTTGTGGGTGATGAAGACGATGGCGGTGCCCTGCTCCTTGAGCTGGCGCATGATCGTCATCAGCTCATCGGTCTCCTGCGGGGTGAGCACAGCGGTCGGCTCGTCGAACACGAGCACCTTGGCGTTCTGGGACAGCGCCTTGATGATCTCCACGCGCTGCTGGACGCCGACCGGCAGGTCCTCGATCAGCGCATCCGGGTCGACGTCGAAGCCGAAGCGATCCGAGATCTCGCGCACCCGAGCGCGGGCGGCATTCAGGTCGAGGCGTCCGGCGAACCCGGTCTCCTCGTGGCCGAGCATGACGTTCTCTGCGACCGTGAAGACGGGGATGAGCATGAAGTGCTGGTGCACCATGCCGATTCCGGCCTTCATCGCGTCGCCGGGGCCGGAGAACTGCTGGACGACGTCGTCGAGCAGGATCTCGCCCTCGTCGGCCTGGTAGAGGCCGTACAGGACGTTCATGAGGGTGGACTTGCCTGCGCCGTTCTCGCCGAGCAGACAGTGGATCTCGCCTGGTTCGACCGTGAGGTCGATGTGGTCGTTGGCGACCAGGGCACCGAACCGTTTGGTGATGCCGCGAAGTTCGAGCTTCATTCGGGTGGGGTTCCTTCTCTACTCGCCCGGGTGGAGCGATGACGCGCGGGAAAGGAGGATGGCCTCGATGCGCGTCTTCACCCTACCTTTTTGCACATATGTCAGTGTGTGCTCAGTTGAGCAGTCGTGACAAGGGCCAAAAGACCGGGGAGGCCAGCATCCGCTGACCTCCCCGTGTAGTGCGATGGTGCTGTTACGCCTTGGGCGACGACGGCGACTCGACCGTGATCGAGCCGTCGATGATGCCGGCCTTGATCTTGTCCAGCTCGCCCTGCAGGCCCTTGTCCACCTTCGACTCGAAGTTGTGGAACGGGGCCAGGCCGACGCCGTCGTTCTTCAGGGTTCCGACGTACGGCGTGTTGGTGAACTTGCCGTTCGCTGCGTCCTTGACGACGGATGCGGTCGCGGTGTCGAGACCCTTCATCACCGAGGTGAGCAGGATGTCCTTGACGCTCGGGTCCGAGATGAAGACGTCGGTGTCGACGCCGACCATCGCGATGTCCTTGCCGGAGTCCTTGATCGCCTGCGCTGCCGACTGGTAGATCGGGCCGCCGACGGGCATGATCACGTCAGCACCCTGGTCGATGATGCCCTGAGCCGTGGTCTTGGCCGTATCGTTGGCGTCGAAGCCGCCGGTGAACGCACCGTTCTGAGCCTTGACGTCCCAGCCGACGACCTTGACGTCCTTGCCCTTCTGCTGGTTGTAGTACGCGACGCCGTCCGCGAAGCCGTCCATGAAGATGGTGACCGTCGGGAACTGCATACCACCGAAGGTGCCGACGACGCCGGACTTCGAGTAGCTCGCCGCGGCGTAACCGCCGAGGAAGGCGGCCTGGGCGGTGTCGAAGATGATCGGGCGAACGTTGTCCGCCGTGATCTCGTTGTCGTCGACCGTGGCGAAGTCGATGTCCGGGTTGGCCTTCGCGGCCTTCTCGGTGGCGTCCTTCAGGTTGAACCCGACCGAGATGATCAGGTTGCAGTTCTGGTCGACCATGCTCTGGATGTTCGGGCTGTAGTCGTTCGCGTTCTTCGACTCGGCCTTCTTGTAGCTGATGCCGAGGCTCTTCGTCGCGCTGACCATGCCGTTGTAGCTGGTCTCGTTGAACGACTTGTCGTCGAATCCGCCTGCGTCGGAGACCATGCAGGGCAGGAAGTCGCTCTTCGCCGCTCCGGTGGTCGAGTTGTCCGACGGGGCAGCCGAACACGCGGCCAGCATCGACATGACGCCGACCGCTACCAGGCCGAGCACTCCGGCCTTACGGGCTGTGATTGTCAAGGTGGTGTCCTCCAAGATGCAGGCCTCCGCGGGTGAAGGGAGGCCATTTGCTGTTCACGTTACCGAATGTGACGAACCGCTCCGTTCGAAAATCCGGCTTCTTCATGCAAGCGTTACAAATGCACGCCTGTTTGGCACCTGCTCATTTGAGCATCCTGTCCCCCGCGTCTACCCCCTACAACCACCCGCGCTTCTTGAACACGAAGTAGAGGGCGCCGCTCAGGCCCAGCATGGCCAGAATCGCGAGCGGGTATCCGAACGTCCAGTCCAGTTCCGGCATATGGGTGAAGTTCATCCCGTAGACGCCGGCGACCAGCGACGGGGCGAACAGAATCGCCGCCCACGAGGAGATGCGCTTGACCTCTTCGCCCTGACGGTGGGTGGAGTGGGCGAGCCGCTCCATCTCCTCGTTCCTCCGCTCGGAGACGAGGGTGGAGTTCACCGTGAGGATGTCGCGCAGGAGCTGGCGGAACCCGTCGACGCGCTCGTTCACCACCGTGAGGTGGTCCGCGACGTCGCGCAGCCCGCGCTGCAGCTCCTGGGTGACGCCGTACTTGGACGAGCCGTGCTCGAGCGCATCCATCACAGCGGTCAGTGGATGCGTCGCCCTCTGGAAGTCGATGACCTCGCGCGACAGCTCGTAGATGCGCCTGGACACCAGCGCGTCTCCGCCGAACACCTGCGTCTCGATCTCGTCGATGTCGTTGGCGAGACCGGCGACGACCGGGCTGTACGCATCCACTACCGCGTCGATGATGGCGTAGAGGATGGCCTGCGTTCCGAGGGCGAGCAGCTCCGGCTCCCGCTCCATCCGCTGGCGCACATGAGAGAGGTCTGGCGACTCGCTGTGCCTGACGGTGATGACGAAGTTCGGTCCGACGAAGAGGTGCAGCTCGCCGAAGTCGACCTCCTCTGGCACATCCAGGTAGTTGGCCGCTTTGAGCACGACGAAGAGCACGGTGTCGTACCGCTCCAGCTTGGGCCGCTGGTGCGCGACGATCGCGTCCTCGATGGCCAACTGGTGCAGACCGAACTCGTCGGCGAGCGACATCAGCTCATCGGCGCTCGGACGGTAGAGGCCGATCCAGGCGACGCCGTCGTCCGTCGCGTCGAGCGCGCGATACGTCTCGGCGAGGCTGCGCGGGGATGCGACGCGGTGGCCGTTGGAGTAGATGGCGGAATCGACCATGCTCGGGCGCGGCTCGCGGGGCGCGCTCTGCTCGGACGAGGAAGTCTCTGACGGAGGATCGACTCGGCGCGTGCGGGAGACGAAGGGCATCGGGATTCCGCGTCGATTGGTGTTCAGGGCCATGAGTCACCTCCGGGTGCTGCGTACGGGTGGAACGGCCATGCGCGCACGGCCACCTAACTGTACGCGCGCTGTCTGCCCGTGCGCTGGACCCGCTTTCGTGCGCCGCCGATCACGCTCCCGTAGTGCGCGACGAGCTCGGCGCAGATCGCCTCCCAGCTCCGGCCGAGCACAGCGCGCCTGCCCGCCTCGCCCATCCGGAGTCGCAGCGGGGCGTCGGCGGCGAGCATCCTCACTGCTGCCCGCAGCGCTCTGTCGTCCGACGGCTGGACCAGCAGCCCGTCGACGCCGTGCTCGACCAGGTCGATCGGCCCTCCCGCGCGCGGTGCGACCACCGGGATTCCGGAGGCGTGGGCCTCCTGGACGGTCTGGCCGAAGGTCTCCTCCGTTCCGGTGTGGACGAACATGTCGAAACTCGCATATGCGGCGGCGAGGTCGGCACCGCCCAGCCGCCCGAGCCAGGTCACGGGCATCCCGCGCAGCTCGGCGGCGACGGTGGCGCGCGACGGCCCGTCCCCGACGATGGCGAGCTGGATGCCGGGGATGCCGCGAAGCGCGCGGAGACGTTCCACCTGCTTCTCCGGAGCGATGCGGCCGACGTACCCCACCACGAGTTCGCCGTCCGGCGACAACTGATCGCGCAGCGCGATGGCGGCCGGTGTCCTGCGATTGTTGGGGTGGTAGCGCTCCAGGTCGACCCCGCGTCCCCAGCGCGCGAGCGAGCGGACGCCCGCCGTGCGCAGGTCGTACTCCGATGCGGCGGACGGCACGAGTGTGAGGTCGGCACCCTCGTGCACCCAGCGCACGTATTTCCAGGCGATGGCCGACGTCATCCCGAGCCCGTTGCGCCTGGCGTACCCGGCGACATCCGTCTGATAGATCGCGACGGACGGCACGCCGAGCCTGTTCGCGGCGGCGATCCCCTGCGCACCCAGCAGGAAAGGGGATGCGGCGTGCAGCACGTCCGGCTCGAACCGGCTCAGGATCCGCTGCACCTGCGGGCTCGGAAGCCCGACCGGGAATTGCCGGTACGCGACTGACGGCACCTGATGCACGCGGAATCCCGCGTACTCGGCGGGTGCGCCGGCGTCCGGGCACACCACGATCGCGTCGTGCCCCGCGGCTGCCAGGTGCTCGAGCACCCGGCAGACACTGGTGGTGACCCCGTTGACTGTGGGGAGGAAGCTCTCGCTGACCACCGCTACGCGCATGTCGCCAGGCTAGGCAGCCGCGGTGACCCCGGTGTGAACGGCCGGTGTCCGGGAGCGCTCGGTATCCTTTCGACATGGCACACACCTCCAGCGCGCTCGACCGCTTCTACGCCGTGATCCCGGCCGGCGGGATCGGCTCGCGGCTCTGGCCGCTCTCGCGCGCCGACGCGCCCAAGTTCCTGCACGACCTCACCGGCTCAGGGCAGACACTGCTGCGCGACACCTGGGACAGGCTGGCGCCGCTCTCCGGCGAGCAGCGGATCATGGTCGTCACCGGCCGCGCCCACCGCGCCGCCGTCGAAGCGCAGTTGCCGACCCTCGCAGACCACAACGTGGTCCTGGAGTCCGAGCCGCGCGACTCCACCGCAGCGATCGGCCTCGCCGCGGCGATCCTGGAGCGCAGGGAGCCCGGCGTGATCATCGGATCGTTCGCCGCCGACCACGTCATCAAGAACCTCCCCCTGTTCGGCGCTGCCGTGCGGGAGGCCGTCGCCTCCGCAGACGCCGGGTACATCACCACCATCGGCATCCGGCCGACGGAGCCCGCTGTCGGCTTCGGCTACATCCGCACCGGAGACGGGCTGGCCATCGACGGGGCGCCGAGCGCGCTGTCGGTGACCGAGTTCGTCGAGAAGCCCGACCTGGAGACCGCGGAGAGCTACCTGGCGAGCGGCGCGTACCTCTGGAACGCGAGTATGTTCATCTCCCGCGCCGACCGCCTGCTGGAGGAGATCGGCCGCTCCAAGCCGGAGCTCCACGCCGGGCTGCTCGAGCTGGCGGAGGCGTGGGACGAGCCTGCCACGCGCGGCCCGGCCGTCGACCGCATCTGGCCGGGGCTCGAGAAGATCGCGATCGACTACGCCGTGGCGGAGCCGGCGGCGAGCAGGGGCGCGCTCTCCGTGATCCCCGGATACTTCGACTGGGACGACGTCGGAGACTTCGCCTCCCTCGCCAAGCTCAACTCCGGCGGCCGCAAGTCCGACCTCGCGATCCTCGGGGAGAACGCTCGCGTGCTCTCCGACGCCTCCAGCGGAATCGTGGTGAGCCAGTCCGGCCGGGTGATCAGCCTCATCGGCGTCAAGGACATCGTGGTCGTCGACACTCCGGATGCGCTGCTCGTCACGACGAGCGAGAACGCCCAGAGGGTGAAGGCCGTCGTGGACGCGCTGAAGCTCACCGGCTCCAGCGACGTGTTGTAAGGAACTCCGCCATCCTGATGCGCTAGCGTTCCGTCCTGCGCCTGCCGCGCACCCGAAGTCCCGGCAGCCGTCCTGGGGGTGGAGTTCGCATGTTCGACGCGCTGCTGACGACCGATGTCGTCGATGGCCCTGTCATCGTGACGGTGCTGGCCGTCGCGGCCGCCGCTGCCGCGCTCCTGCTGGCACGCCGGCCGAGCGTGCGCTGGCTGGTCACCGCTCTGTCCGCCATCGCGGCCGGCCTCGTGGTCTCCGTGGGAATCTGGCTCGTCGCGGTGCGCTGGCTCGACCTGTTCGGAACGTCGCTCGGCCTGGTGAACTACGCGTGGATCACCGCGACCTGCTGTGCGGTCGCGCTCGCGGTCGTGAACCTGTGGCGGTCTCCCCGGTGGCGGAAGATCGTCGCCGTCGCGTGCATCCCGGTGTTCATCGCGGCCGGCACGCTCGCGGTGAACGCGACGTACGGGATCAACCGCACGCTCGGCAACCTGCTCTCCATCTCGACGGACAAACCGATCCGGCTCACCCCGCCGACAGCAGCATCCGGATACGACACGCAGCTCTGGAAGCACTGGAAAGCTCCGGCCGACCTCCCGGAGCACGGCAGGACGGGCAGCCAGGTCATCCCGAACACCGGGTCGGGATTCTCCTCCAGGCCCGCGGGAATCTACCTGCCGCCCGCCGCCCTCGTCGCGAACCCGCCGCCGCTCCCCCTCGTCGTGATGCTGATGGGTCAGCCTGGCAACCCCGATCCGTACCAGGCCGCGGCGGTGCTCGATCCGATCGCCGCAAAGCACGGAGGCCTCGCACCAATCGTCATCGTCGCCGACCAGCTCGGCGACCCGCTCCGCGACCCGCTCTGCCTCGACACGAAGCGGTTCGGGAAGGCGCAGACGTTCCTCACAGGCGACGTGGTCGACTGGGCGCAGAAGCACCTCAACATCACCCACGACCGCCGGTTCTGGACCATCGCCGGATACTCCAACGGCGGCCAGTGCGCACTGTCGATCGCGGTCAAGCGGCCTGACCTGTTCTCGAACCTGATCGACATCTCCGGAGAGGAGTTCCCCGGCTCCGACCACGAGGCCGCCGTCCTCCACGACGTGTTCGGCGGCGACAAGGACGCATACGAGGACCAGAAGCCGCTCCGCATCATGCACGGAAAGGACTTCCGGCACACGACGGCCGTCTTCACCGTCGGCTCCGACGACGCGATGTACCGCCCCGTCGCCCTCCGGGTCGCAGCGGCCGCCCGCCAGGTGGGGATGAACGTGGACTACCACGAGGTGCAGAACGGCGGGCACGTGCAGAAGGCTCTCACCGGCGGACTCGAAGAGGGCTTCCGGGTCCTCTATCCCGTGCTCGGGCTCTCGGCGCCGTCCTGACCCGATTTGTCTCGACGTCGAGATACTTAGGCCTGCCTAAGCAGCGTGAAACAGCCGTGCGGCATAGACTGGTACGGCGCTCAAGCGCGTCAGCAAGCGACCACAACCAGGGAGGGTTGTTCGTGCCAGATCAAGCGGCAGGAACCCTGCAGCCGACCAAGAACAGGCCGGGCGGGACACTGTACCGGGGCCGAGAGGGAATGTGGTCGTGGGTGCTGCACCGCATCACCGGCGTCGCCATCTTCTTCTTCCTTCTCGTGCACATCCTCGACACCTCGCTCGTCCGGGTCAGCCCCGAGGCATACAACGCGGTGATCGGGACGTACAAGAACCCCATCATGGGACTCGGTGAGATCGCCCTCGTCGGCGCCATCATGTTCCACGCCTTCAACGGCATCCGGATCATCCTCATCGACTTCTGGAGCAAGGGCGTCAAGTACCAGAAGGTCATGTTCTACGTCGTGATCGTGATCTGGGTCGTGCTCATGGCCGGCTTCGTTCCGGTGCAGCTCATCCACATCTTCGGAGAGGGGCACTGACCATGACCACCATCGAAGCGCCTCGCACCCCGTCCCGTCCCGCCCGCAAGGGCGTCAACTGGGAGAAATGGGGCTGGATCTACATGCGCGCGTCCGGCGTGCTGCTGATCGTCCTCATCTTCGGTCACCTGTTCGTCAACCTCGTCATGGGAGAGGGCGTCAAGCAGATCGACTTCGCCTTCATCGGCGGCAAGTACGCCACGCCGTTCTGGCAGGTCTGGGACCTCCTGATGCTCTGGCTCGCCATGATCCACGGTGGCAACGGGATGCGCACCCTGGTCAACGACTACTCGTACAACAAGGTGGTCAACCGCATCCTGAAGGGCGCGATCCTCGCCGCCGTCGTCGTGCTCGTGGTCCTCGGCACGCTCGTGATCTTCACCTTCGAACCCTGCCCAGCAGGCGCTCCGGCCGATCTTCTGCCGTCGTTCTGCCCGGTCAAGTAATCACCTAGTAGCCAACGACTACGGAAAACGCTGTGACAACTGAAACCTCTGAATCGACCGTCATCGACGGCGTCCACTACCACGAGTTCGACATCGTCATCGTCGGCGCAGGCGGCGCAGGGATGCGCGCCGCGATCGAAGCCGGTCCGCACGCCAAGACCGCGGTGATCTCGAAGCTCTACCCCACCCGCTCCCACACGGGAGCCGCGCAGGGCGGCATGGCCGCAGCGCTGGCGAACGTGGAAGAGGACAACTGGGAGTGGCACACCTTCGACACCGTCAAGGGCGGCGACTACCTCGTCGACCAGGACGCCGCCGAGATCCTCGCCAAGGAAGCCATCGACGCGGTCATCGACCTCGAGAACATGGGCCTGCCGTTCAACCGCACGCCGGAGGGCAAGATCGACCAGCGCCGCTTCGGCGGCCACACCCGCGACCACGGCAAGGCGCCCGTTCGCCGCGCCTGCTATGCCGCGGACCGCACCGGCCACATGATCCTGCAGACGCTGTTCCAGAACTGCGTCAAGCTCGGCATCAACTTCTTCAACGAGTACTACGTCCTCGACGTGATCATGAACGAGGTGGACGGCGTCGACCAGCCGGCCGGCGTCGTCGCGTACGAGCTGGCCACCGGCGAGCTGCACGTCTTCCACTCGAAGGCGATCATCTTCGCCACGGGCGGCTTCGGCAAGATCTACAAGACCACCTCCAACGCCCACACCCTCACCGGTGACGGCGTCGGCATCATCTGGCGCAAGAAGCTCCCGCTCGAAGACATGGAGTTCTTCCAGTTCCACCCGACCGGCCTCGCGGGCCTCGGCATCCTGCTCACCGAGGGCGCCCGCGGTGAGGGCGCGATCCTCCGCAACGCGAGCGGTGAGCGCTTCATGGAGCGCTACGCCCCCACCATCAAAGACCTCGCTCCGCGCGACATCGTCGCCCGCTGCATGGTCCAGGAGGTCGCTGAGGGCCGAGGAGCCGGTCCCCACAAGGACTACGTGCTACTCGACTGCACGCACCTGGGCGCGGAGGTCCTCGAGACCAAGCTGCCGGACATCACCGAGTTCGCCCGCACCTACCTCGGCGTCGACCCCGTTGTCGAGCCTGTGCCGGTGATGCCGACCGCGCACTACGCGATGGGCGGCATCCCGACCAACACGGCCGCCGAGGTACTGCGCGACAACACCACGGTCGTTCCCGGCCTCTATGCCGCCGGCGAGTGCGCGTGCGTCTCGGTGCACGGCTCCAACCGCCTCGGCACCAACTCGCTGCTCGACATCAACGTGTTCGGCAAGCGAGCGGGCAACAACGCTGTCGAGTACGTCAAGACGGCGACCGCCGTCCCTCTGCCGGAAGACCCCGCGAAGGCCGTCCGCGAGATGATCGACGGACTCCGCAACGGAACGGGCACGGAGCGCATCGCAGCCATCCGCAAGGAGCTGCAGGACGAGATGGACAAGAACGCCCAGGTGTTCCGCACCGACGAGTCCCTCGCGAAGGTCACCACGACCATCCACGAGCTGCGCGACCGTTACCGCAACATCGTGGTGCAGGACAAGGGCAAGCGCTTCAACACAGACCTCCTCGAGGCTGTGGAGCTCGGCTTCCTGCTCGACCTCGCCGAGGTCGTGGTGTACTCCGCGCGCAACCGCCAGGAGAGCCGCGGCGGCCACATGCGCGACGACTACCCCAAGCGCGACGACGAGAACTTCATGAAGCACACCATGGCGTACCTGTCCGGCGACCCGCACTCGTCCGACGCCGCCGACCACATTCGACTCGACTGGAAACCGGTCGTCGTGACCAACTACCAGCCGATGGAGAGGAAGTACTGATGTCGAACGCCGTGCTCGAGACTCCGCCCGCACCCGAGGCGCCGATCCAGTCGTTCACCGTGACCCTGATCATCCGTCGTTTCGACCCGGATGTGGACACGGAACCGCGCTGGCAGGACTTCGACGTCGAGATGTTCCCGACCGACCGCATCCTGGACGCGCTGCACAAGATCAAGTGGGAGCAGGACGGTTCGCTGACCTTCCGCCGCTCCTGCGCCCATGGCATCTGCGGTTCGGACGCCATGCGCATCAACGGCCGCAACCGCCTCGCCTGCAAGACGCTGATCAAGGACCTCGACATCTCGAAGCCGATCTACGTCGAGGCGATCAAGGGCCTGCCGCTGGAGAAGGACCTCATCGTGGACATGGAGCCGTTCTTCGCCTCCTACCGCGAGGTGCAGCCCTTCCTCGTCGCGAACAGCGCTCCCCCGAAGGACAAGGAGCGCATCCAGTCGGTCGCCGACCGCGCCCGGTTCGACGACACCACCAAGTGCATCCTGTGCGCGGCGTGCACCTCGTCGTGCCCGGTGTTCTGGACGGACGGCCAGTACTTCGGCCCCGCGGCGATCGTCAACGCGCACCGCTTCATCTTCGACTCCCGCGACGACAACTCGCAGGTGCGCCTCGACATCCTCAACGACAAGGAAGGCGTGTGGCGCTGCCGCACCACCTTCAACTGCACCGACGCGTGCCCCCGCGGCATCCAGGTGACGCAGGCCATCGCCGAGGTCAAGCAGGCCATCATGCGCGGCAAGCGCTAGTCGTCCTCGTCGATTTCATCGACTGGTCCCGAATCGCCGTGTGCGCACCAGCACGCGCGGCAATTCGGGACCACTCGTTTTAACGGCGACCTGCCTCGATAGGCTGGGGCCGTGGCCAGGAAGTCGAGACAGGGCGTCGCACCCGTGCGTCCCGATCCGGCGTTGCAGCGCGCCGAGGGCACGATCGAGCCGGAATCCGAGTCGCTGAGAACCAGGATCACCGAGGCAACGGAGCCGTTGCGCGAGCGGTTGGAGAAGCCGGTCGCGCGGGTCACCATCTGGGCGAAGTGGGTAAAAGCCCTCCGGCCGTACCGCGTCTACATGAACTTCTCGTACAGCGACGGCAACCTGCGCGCGGCCGGAATGGGCTACCAGTCGCTGTTCGCGATCTTCGCCGCGATCTGGGTCGCGTTCTCGGTGGCGGGGATCTGGCTGACGAGCAACCCGGACGTGCTGGAAGCGCTGACGACCCTGATCAACCGCGCGGTCCCCGGTCTCATCGCGGTGAACGGCCAGCCGGGTGCCATCCAGATGTCCCAGCTCGAAAGCGCCACGTCGTTCGGCTGGACGGGCGTGATCGCCGCGATCGGCCTGATCTGGACGGCGATCGGCTGGCTTTACTACACCAGACAAGCCGTCCGGGCGGTGTTCGGCCTCACCAGGGACACCACGAACTACGTGCTGCAGAAGGTCCGCGACCTCGGCCTCGCCCTCCTGTTCGGCATCGTGCTGCTGGTGTCTGCGGTGCTCACCATCATCAGCACCGAGGCCCTCACCTTCGTGCTCGACCTGATCGGACTCGGCGACTCGTTCTGGACCAACCTGGTCGCGCGGGTCTCCGGCCTGTTCGTCTCCGTGCTCCTCAACATCGTCACGCTCGGTGCCATGTTCCGGGTGCTCGCGCGCGTGGCGGTGCCGTGGCGCAACCTCTTCTTCGGCACGCTGCTCGGCAGCCTCACGCTCGCCGGGCTGAGCACCCTGGCCGGCGTCTTCCTCGGCGGGGCGACCAAGAACCCGCTTCTGGCGACGTTCGCGGTGTTCATCGGTCTGCTGATCTGGTTCAACTTCGTCTCGCGGGTGATCCTGCTCGCCGCATCCTGGATCGCTGTCGGGATGTTCGACCGCGGACTCTCTCCTCGCCTGGTCACGCCGGAGCAGGCGGCGGCGGAGAAGGCTGCGGCAGAGCACCAGGCTCGCGTCGTCGTGGCCAAGGCCGAGCTCGAACAGGCCAAGGATGCGCTCGCCTCCGCCCGCTGGCTCGGCCGCCTGCGCGCGCAGCGTGCCGTCGAGCGTGCCCAGAACAACCTCAACGACGTGCTCGACGAGGGGACCGTCGGTCGTCCCCGGTAGGCTTGATCCATGCCTTCGAAGCCCGTGCGTATCGCCACGATCAACACCAACGGCATCCGCGCCGCCTTCCGCAAGGGCATGGGCGCGTGGCTCGACAACCGGGATGTGGACATCCTCGCCATTCAGGAGGTCCGGGCATCCACGGAGGACATCCAGGCGCTGCTCGGTGAGGAGTGGGACATCCTGCACGACCCTGCGACGGCCAAGGGCCGGGCTGGGGTCGCCATCGCGAGCAGGCACCGCGCATCCATCCACCGGGTGGAGCTGGGCGCCGAGGAGTTCGACAGCGCGGGGCGCTGGCTGGAGGCCGACTACGAGGTGGCAGGCAAGATCATCACCGTGGTGAGCACCTACGTGCACTCCGGAGAGGCCGACTCCCCCAAGCAGGTCGAGAAGTACAAATTCCTGGATGCGATGGAGGCCCGGCTGCCCGAGCTCCAGAAGCACAGCGAGTATGCCGTCGTTCTGGGCGACCTGAACGTCGGGCACCGCACGCTCGACATCCGCAACTGGAAGGGCAACGTCAAGCGCGCCGGCTTCCTGCCGGACGAGCGGGCGTACTTCGACCGCTTCGTCGGCGCCGAGGGCGACGACGACTACAACGCGGGCGGCGGCCTCGGCTGGGTCGACGTCGGACGCAAGTGGGCCGGCGAGGTCGACGGCCCGTACACCTGGTGGTCGTGGCGCGGACAGGCGTTCGACAACGACACCGGATGGCGCATCGACTACCAGCTCGCGACCCCCGCCCTCGCGGCGACGGTGAAGCACTACGCGGTCGATCGGGCGGAAGCCTACGACGAGCGATGGTCGGACCACACTCCCGTGGTCGTCGACTACGCCATCTGACCCGCTTCTCCACTCTTCAGACCTTCAAGGACACCCCATGAGCTCTCTCCCCCGCCTCTATTCGGGCATGCAACCCTCGGCCGACTCGCTGCAGCTCGGCAACTACATCGGTGCGCTGCTGCAGTGGAAAGAACTGCAGACCACCCACGACGCGTTCTTCTCCGTCGTCGACATGCACGCGATCACGGTCGCCCAGGAACCGGCCGAACTGCGCGAGAAGACGCGCAGGACGGCGGCGCAGTACATCGCGGCCGGGATCGACCCGTCAGCGTCCACGCTGTACGTGCAGTCGCACGTCCCCGCGCACGCCGAGCTCGCCTGGGTGCTGAACACCATCACCGGGTTCGGCGAGGCGTCGCGCATGACGCAGTTCAAAGACAAGTCGGCCAAGCAGGGGGCGGAGGCGACATCGGTCGGCCTGTTCGCGTATCCCGTGCTGATGGCTGCGGACATCCTGCTCTACGGCGCGGAGGTCGTGCCCGTCGGTGACGACCAGCGCCAGCACGTCGAGCTGACCCGCGATCTGGCGGAGCGCTTCAACAGCAGGTTCGGCGAGACGTTCGTGGTGCCGCAGGCGATGATCCTCAAGGAGAGCGCCCGCATCTACGACCTCCAGAATCCCACGGCCAAGATGTCGAAGTCGGCGGAGTCGCACGCGGGCGTTGTGTGGCTGCTCGACGAGCCGTCGGTGACCCAGAAGAAGATCATGCGCGCCGTGACCGACACCGACGGCGTCGTGTCGTTCGACCGCGAAGGCAAGCCGGGCATCTCCAACCTGTTGACCATCTACGCGTCGCTCTCCGGCCGCAGCGTCGAGTCGATCGAGCTGGAGTACGACGGCAAGGGCTACGGCGACTTCAAGAAGGGCCTCGCCGAGGTCGTGGTCGAGACCTTCGCGCCCGTGCGCCAGCGCGCGCTCGAACTGCTCGACGATCCGGCAGAGCTCGACCGCATCCTCGCCAGGAACGCGGCCCGCGCGGAGGAGGTCGCGGAGCAGACGCTTGCGACGGCCTACGACCGTATCGGCTTCCTGCGCAGGGCGCGCTGAGGTCGAACGATGACGGTGGAATCCACGCGTGAGCCGATCGTCCTGACCGGCCGGCGCGTCGTGCTGTCCGTGCCGGGCGCTGCCGACATCGACCGGGTGACCGAGCTGTGCACCGAACCGTCGATCGCGCGGTGGACCACCGTGCCGTCCCCGTACGTAAGGGAGAACGCCGAGACCTTCGTGCTCGACATCGTTCCAGCCGGGTGGACGAGCGGGGCGTCGCGCACCTGGGCCATCCGGGAGTCGGAGGAGGGCGAGCTGATCGGCATGATCGGGCTCGACGGCATCCGCGACGGCGAAGCGGAGATCGGCTTCTGGCTGGCACCGGATGCGCGGGGCAGAGGCCTGATGACCGCGGCCGTTGAACTCGCGATCGATCACGCGTTCGCGCCGGAGCCGGTGGGCCTGGGGCTCGAGCGCCTGGTCTGGCGGGCATTCGTCGGGAACGCGGCCAGCGCATCCGTCGCCCGCCGTGCAGGGTTCCGGTTCGAGGGCACGCGCCGCGCGGGAGGAGTTCAGCGCGGCGCCCGCCTGGACGACTGGCAGGCTGCGCTGCTGCCCTCGGATCCGCGCGAGCAGGCGGGCGACTGGCCGGACGCGACCTCCGTGCAGGCCGACGCATGAGTGCACCGTCCGTCGTGCTGTTCGACCTGGACGACACCCTGTTCGCACACCGGGCCGCTGTGGCCGCCGGCATTCAGAAGCACGTGTCGACGCTGGGCACTCCGTACGGCGCGCTCGACGCCGCCACGACGGTGTCGTTCTGGCACGACCTGGAAGAGACGCACTACCACTCCTACCTCGCCGGACGTCTCGACTTCGAGGGGCAGCGCCGGGCGCGCGCCCGCGACTTTGCCGCCCGGCACGGCGTGGCCCTCGACGACGCGGCGGCGAGCGTGTGGTTCGCGACCTATTTCGAGCGCTATGTGGAGAGCTGGGCGCTGCACGACGACGCGCTGCCGTGCCTGGATGCGCTGGCCGAGCACATCCCCGGGGTGCGGTTCGGCCTCATCACGAACGGCGACCTGGCGTTCCAGACCCGGAAGGTGACGACGGTGGCCCTCGACCAGCGCGTCGAGCACGTGATCGCCTCGGGCGAGCTGGGCGTCGTGAAGCCGGACCCGGCGATCTTCCTGCACGCCTGCGAGGTGTTCGGCGTCGCCCCAGGCGATGCGGCATACATCGGCGACCGGTTGCGCACGGACGCGATCGGCGCTGCGCAGGCGGGCCTCATCGGCGTCTGGCTCGACCGCACCGGCGAGACGCCGACACCGGAAGACGCCGCAGACGCGGCCTCGGCCGGCGTGCTGCGCATCGCGTCGCTCGCCGAGCTGCCAGCGCTGCTCGCGCGCTGACGCACGACTCAGGCAGGCTCCCGAAGCTGCTTCACATCGGTCGGATGGAGGTAATACCCGCCGTCGGCCTCGACCGCCTGAACGGTGATCTTGTCACCTTCATTCAGGTAGTCATCGACATCAATACGGCCCCCGGGCGCAACCAAATCGCGAATGATCACAGCCGGTATCAGACCACGTCGACCGTCTGTATCGAGGGCAAGCGCGAAGCGTGGCCCGACGTGCGTCACGGTCGCTTCGAGCGATCGGGTCGGTGACGAGGATTTCTGGGTGACCTCTAGGGGTGGGTCAACCTGTTCATCGAGATTTCGCGCGAGTATGTCGGCCAGCTTGTCGACCTCGTACAGCAACCCGGCCATCGTCGAGGCGAGTTCCTGATGATGCCGCGAATGCGGCAACGGCCCACTCGGCTTGTATAGATCCTCGTGCGTGAGCTCGCCCCAGGAGTCCTGGAGAAGTGTCTTCACTTGCAGTTCGACGATGACTTCACAGGATTGTTCGCCAGGAACATCGAGAGCAAGGAGTAGGTGTCGTGCTCGATAGCCGCTGTCCTTGGGGCTCGCCACATAGTCTGTGACATTTTCGTAGATTCGTATTCCCGAATCTGGTCGCCCACATCGCTTGGTGAGTTCGTTGACGAGAAGCGTTGAATCGCGGAGGGTCTTGCACAGCACCTTGATTCCAACAAGATCAGTGATGAGCGCTGGAATCTCGTCAGCCGAGAGTCCGGTGCCCCCGTCGTACTTTCTGCCGACCTTTTCGAGCGCTCGTTCCATCTGTTTGACTCTGCCCGGCCGAACAATCAACCTGGACACATCTTCACCTGCGAGGAGAGCGACACATACTTCTTCGAGAAAATTCTGCACAACTGTCAGTGCTGAATTCCATTGACGTCTGCGCCGCGCATAAAGATCGGCAAGTTGCGATTCGACCAGTGGCGCGTCGATCATGGGAATCCTTTCGAGCGGTATGTTTTTCAGATCCAAAGTAGCGGAATCCCGTGAACCGGTGCGAATTGCAGTTTGAGAGCGCGAAGACGCACGAACGCCGCCCGGCGAACCGGGCGGCGCTCATGTCGTGCGTCAGTGCGTCAGGCGTCAGGCGTTCTGCACGTCTTCGTCGACCCAGTCGAAGGTCTTCGTGACGGCCTTCTTCCAGAGGCGGAGCTGGCGGTCGCGCTCGGCGTCCTCCATCTTCGGCTCCCAACGGCTGTCCTCCTGCCAGTTCTTGCGGAGGTCGTCCAGGTTCTCCCAGAAGCCCACCGCGAGGCCGGCGGCGTACGCGGCACCCAGAGCGGTCGTCTCTGCGACGACCGGGCGGATGACGGGGACGCCGAGGATGTCGGCCTGGAACTGCATCAGCGTGTTGTTGGCGATCATGCCGCCGTCCACCTTGAGCTCGGTGAGGTCGACGCCGGAGTCGGCGTTGACCGCATCCAGCACCTCGCGGGTCTGGAAGGCCGTGGCCTCCAGCGCCGCGCGGGCGATGTGTCCCTTGTTGACGTACCGGGTGAGGCCGACGAGCGCACCGCGCGCATCCGACCGCCAGTACGGCGCGAACAGGCCGGAGAACGCGGGTACGAAGTACGCGCCGCCGTTGTCCTCGACCGTCTTGGCAAGCTCTTCGATCTCCGGGGCGCTCGAGATGATGCCCAGGTTGTCGCGGAGCCACTGCACCAGCGAACCGGTGACGGCGATGGAACCCTCGAGGGCGTAGTGCGGCTTCTCGTCGCCGAGCTTGTAGCCCAGCGTCGTCAGCAGACCGTTCTTCGAGTGGACGATCTCCTCACCCGTGTTGAAGATGAGGAAGTTGCCCGTGCCGTAGGTGTTCTTGGACTCGCCGGTGTCGAAGGCGGCCTGACCGAACGTCGCCGCCTGCTGGTCGCCGAGGATGCCTGCGACAGGCACCTCGCGGAGCAGGCTGGACGGCTCGACCTCGCCGTAGACCTCGGACGAGCTCTTGATCTCCGGGAGCATCGACTTCGGAACGCCGAACACCTCGAGGATGTCGTCGCGCCAGGTCAGCGTCTCCAGGTCCATGAACAGGGTGCGGGATGCGTTGGTCACGTCGGTGGCGTGCACACCGCCGTCCGGGCCGCCGGTCAGGTTCCAGAGCACCCACGAGTCCGTGGTGCCGAAGAGCAGGTCCCCGGCCTCCGCGCGCTCACGAGCACCCTCGACGTTCTCCAGGATCCAGACGATCTTGGTGCCGGAGAAGTAGGTCGCCAGCGGAAGGCCGACGATCTGCTTGAAACGCTCGACGCCTCCATCGGCCGCGAGGCGGTCGACGATCGGCTGGGTGCGGGTGTCCTGCCAGACGATGGCGTTGTAGACGGGCTCGCCGGTGTTCTTGTCCCAGACCACCGCGGTCTCGCGCTGGTTGGTGATGCCCACCGCCGCGATGTCGTGCCGGGTCAGGTCAGCCTTCGAGAGCGCCTGACCGATCACCTCGCGGGTGTTGTTCCAGATCTCCACCGGGTTGTGCTCCACCCAACCGGCCTTCGGGAAGATCTGCTCGTGCTCCAACTGACCGGTCGACACGATGGACCCGGACTTGTCGAAGATGATCGCGCGGGTACTGGTCGTGCCCTGATCGATGGCGACAACATAGTCGGCCATAGGTAACTCCTTTGTTTTGGGGGGTGGGACTGATGCGGGCCGGTCCGATTCCGGACCGGCCCGCGGGTGTTACTTGAGGATGGGGAGCAGGACGAGAGCCAGCCAGCCGGCGAGAAGTCCGCCGATGATCGGACCCACGACCGGGACCCAGGCGTACGACCAGTCGCTCGAGCCCTTGCCCTTGATCGGCAGGATCGCGTGCGCGATGCGCGGGCCGAGGTCACGGGCTGGGTTGATGGCGTATCCCGTAGGACCACCGAGGCTGGCGCCGATGCCGATCACCAACAGGGCGACGGGCAGAGCACCAAGAGCGGCGAGACCGGCGGCGGTTCCCGGCTGGTGACCGAACGCGATCACCACGAACACCAGCACGAAGGTGCCGATGATCTCGGTGACGAGGTTCCAGGCGTAGCTGCGGATGGCAGGGCCGGTCGAGAAGACGCCGAGCTTGTTCGCGGGCTCAGGCTCCTCGTCGAAGTGCTTCTTGTACGCCAGCCAGGTGAAGACGGCGCCGATGATGGCACCCACCAACTGGGCGAGGATGTACAGAGTCACCGATCCGAAGTTGACCGGAACCAGGGTGTGCGCAGCGGCGGAGCCGAAGGCCTTGGCGCCATTGGCGACGAGACCGAGCGTCACAGCGGGGTTCAGGTGCGCACCGGAGTTGTATGCGACGACCACACCGGAGAAGACCGCGAGGCCCCAGCCGATGTTCACCATCAGGAACCCGCCGTTGAAGCCTTTGTTCTTGATGAGTGCGACGTTCGCCACAACGCCAGTACCGAGGAGGACGAGCATCGCCGTGCCCACCATCTCCGACAGGAAATCTACACCGATATTGTCCACGTTGACCTTCCAGTTGTTCAGTTGACCCGCACCCTGTTGTGCGATGTGGTGTGGTTCTCGTCAGGGTGGGCAATTGAACGCTATTCGCGCCAGCCCACCGTGACAAGAACCGTGCTATGCACGTTCGTGCATCATCGGAGCGCTGCGGCTTCGCTGCCGTCCTCCGACTCGAGGTGCACCCGGTGGGCGTCGGCGAGTTCCGCTATGAATGCATCTTCCTCCTCGGACCGCCGGTTTGGCGACCATCCGAGCGCGTTCGCCACGATTTCGCCGACCTCGCGCACCAGCGCGCCGCTGATTCCGCCGACGAACGCGATGCTCGTGCGGCGAAGGAACACGTCGGACAGGTGTGCGACGTGCTCGGTGCGCACGAGGTAGTCGATCTCGGCGCGGGAGTAGTCACTCGCGTTGGCGAGGCGGGTGTCGTCGTCGTCGCTGCCCGCGATGGCGTCGATCACGAACGTCGCCTTGGTGCCGTAGCGGTGCAGCAACTGGGATGCGCGCTCGCTTCCGACGTCGGCGCCATACCTGGCGATCCAATCGCGCTCCGCCGCGGGGGTGGCGGGGAAGCCGACGCCGCCTCCGATGGCGAGACCGGCCGTGGAGACCGTGCGGGTGGCGCCCAGCGCATCCAGTGTCTCGTTGGCCAGGTGCTCGCTCAGCGCGCGGAACGTCGTCCACTTGCCGCCGACCAGGCTGAGGATCTTCGTGTCGCCGAGGCCGTCGATGCTGCCGGGGACGATGCGGTAGTCGCGGGACACGAACCCGGGCGCGGTGTCGTCGTGGTGCGGAAGCGGGCGGACCCCGGAGAAGCTGTAAACGATCTGCGAGCGGGTGACCGGGATCGTTGGGAAAACGTGCGAGACCAGTTCGATGAAGTAGTCGATCTCGTCCTCGGTGCACACGGCGCGCTCCGACATGTCCGCTTCGAGGTCTGTGGTGCCGACCATGACCCGGCCCTTGAGCGGATAGATGAGCACGATGCGGCCGTCGTTGTTCTCGAAGAACATCTCCCGGCCCTTGCAGGCCTCGAGCAGCTCCTGGTTGTCGAGGACGATGTGCGAGCCCTTCGTGCCGCCCATGAACTCGGTGCTGCGGCCGAGTGCCGCGTTGGTGAGGTCGGTCCACGGCCCGGAGGCGTTGACGACGACATCGGCGACGATCGAGAACTCCTCGCCTGTCTCGCGATCGCGGACGAGCACGCCGCCGTCGCGGACGCCGATCGCCTCGACGTAGTTGGCCGCACGGGCGTGCGGGCCTGCCGCAAGGCCGTCGGCGAGCACGTCAAGAGCCAGGCGCTCGGGGTCGTGGACGCTGGCGTCGAAGTAGGTGGCCGTGTACTTGATGCCGGGGTTCAGCTCCGGCTGGGTCTCGAGGGACTTCTTCTTGCCGGAGAACTGGTGGCGGGGAACGCTGCCGCCGTCGCGGGAGAACGAATCGTAGATCGTCAGGCCGGTCTTGATCAGGAACGCGCCGCGCTCCTTCGGCTTGCCCTGCTTGTGGGTGAGGAAGCGAAGCGGCGCGGCCAGGATCCCGGAGAAAGTGGAGAAGATCGGGATGGTGGTCTGCAGCGGCTTGACGTAGTGCGGCGCGATCTTCAGCAGGCCGTTGCGCTCGGTGACCGACTCCTTGACGAGACGGAACTCGCCGTTCTCCAGGTAGCGGACACCGCCGTGGATCATGTGGCTCGAGGCAGCAGATGCTCCGGACACGAAGTCGTTGCGCTCGACGAGCACGACGTCGACGCCCTGCAGGGCGAGGTCGCGGAAGGTGCCGATGCCGTTGATGCCGCCGCCGATGACGAGCACGCGGGCGTTCGGGCGGTCACGGAGGCGTTCGACCTCGCTGCGGGCTGCGTTCGACTTCGTCGTCACGGCTTTCTCCTGTGGTTCTGTCGGTGCGGGTGTCTGGCAGCTATAGTTTTCGATGCCCGGACACTTTGTTCAAGCTGGCTGCACATACGTGCAGCCGTAGCTCGACGAGAGAAGACGACACCCGATGCCCAGCCCAGAGACCGAGAACCTGCCGGAGAAGACGCGCGACGCGCTCAAAGCAGGCCATCTCTACTACATGCAGGACCTGACGATGGAAGCCATCGCCCACGAGATGCACACCTCGCGGTCCAGCGTTTCCCGCCTGCTCAGCTACGCGCGCGCATCCGGACTGGTCACCATCCAGATCGCGACGCCGCACGAGGGCGCCACCCGCATCCAGCAGGACATCCACGACCGCTACGGCATCGCGGCGCACATCGTCCCCATGCCGAGCGCCATCAGCGACGTGGACAGACTGGAGCGCGTCGCCATCTCCGCTGCACGAATTCTCGACAGGTTCATCGACTCCAACCAGACCGTCGGCATCGCCTGGGGGTCCACGATGAGCGCCCTCAGCAGGCACCTCATCCCGAAGGATCTGCACAACCTCGAGTTCGTGCAGCTCAACGGCGCAGGCAACACGTACACGACCGGCGTGCTGTACGCGTCGGAGATCCTGCGCAGGTTCGGCGACACCTTCTCCGGCACCATCCAGGAGTTCCCCGTGCCCGCCCTGTTCGACGACCCGCAGACCAAGACGGCGATGTGGCGCGAGCGCAGCACCAGGCGCATCCTCGACATCCAGGAGCGGATGGACGTGGCGATCTTCGGTCTCGGCTCCCCCTTCTCCGAGGTGCGCTCGCACGTGTACGCCGGCGGCTACCTCGACCAGGCGGACTACGCATCCCTGGATGTGTCCGGCGTGGTGGGCGACGTCGCCACGGTGTTCTTCCGTGAGGACGGCAGCCACCACGGCATCCCGCTCAACGAGAGGGCGAGCGGCCCGGACATCGACCTCATCAAGCGGGTGCCGCGCCGGGTCTGCGTCGTCTCGGGGCCGTCCAAGGTGCACAGCCTCCGCGGCGCGCTCTCCGCCGAGCTCATCACCGACCTGATCGTCGACGAGGGCACAGCGCGCGCACTGGTGTCGCTGCGAGACTGAGCGCATGACCGACTCCGCGACAGCATCCGCCTCTGCGTCCACCCCCGCCCCCGTCCTCCTCATCACGGGAACGTCGACCGGCATCGGCCGCGCCGCCGCCATCGCCGCCGCCCGCGCGGGGCACACCGTCGTCGCCACGATGCGCGACCTCGCCAAGCGCGCACCCCTCGACGCCGCAGCGCGGGATGCGGGAGTCACGCTCGACGTGCAGAGCCTGGATGTGACGAGCCCCGCATCCATCGAGGCCTGCTTCGCGCACATCCGGTCGGCGCACGGACGACTGGATGCGCTGCTCAACAACGCAGGCGCAGGCCACGTCGGCACGATCGAGGACGAATCGGTGCAGGCCGTGCGGGACGTGATGGAGGTCAACTTCTTCGGCGTCGTCGCCGTGACCAAGGCAGCGCTTCCCCTGCTGCGCGAGACGGGCGGCAGGCTGCTGACCGTCTCCAGCGTCGGCGGTGTCGTCGGCCAGCCGTTCAACGAGGCCTATTGCGCGGCGAAGTTCGCCGTCGAAGGCTTCCTGGAGTCTCTGACGCCGGTGGCCGCCGCCCTCGGCGTGCGGGTGACGGTCATCGAGCCTGGCGCCGTCTCGACCGAGTTCGTCGCGAACGTCGGAGCAGACAGCTCGGCTCCCGCGGACGAATCGCCGTACCGGCCGCTGTTCGACGCCTACCTCGCGCGCACCGCCGCCGCGTTCGACCCGGCCAACGCGCAGACGCCCGACGGTGTCGCCGACGTGATCGTCTCCGTGCTGGCGGACGAGCATCCGGCCGCTCGCGTGCAGACGTCGGAGGCGGCGCGGCGGTTCGCCGGGGTGAAGCTCGCCGACCTCGACGGCTCGACCGTCCAGGGCGTCACAGCGGGCTGGATCCGGCAGCCGTCCGCGTAACAGTGCGACGGGAATACTCGGCGAACCCACGCGTTGACTAGACTCAGAAGATAAACGTGCTCCGGGGTCGGTGAAAGTCCGAACCGGCGGTGATAGTCCGCGAGCGGGGCTGCGTGAGAGCGCAGCACTGTTGAGCCGGTGAAATTCCGGCACCGACGGTAATGGGGTCAGGCAACGCCTGGCACCTCAGTCCGGATGGGAGGCAGCACGGGTGGCGGTCGCGTGCGACCGCTCGCCACGCGACCCCGGCACACGTCTCGATTCAAGAGACAGGACCGATCTGGGATGACGTGGGACGCGGCGATGAGAACCGCCATCGAACTCGCTCACAACGGGCCGGCCACCGGCGTGAACCCGCGGGTGGGCTGCGTGATCCTCGACGCGGACGGCGCGACCATCGCGGAAGGCTGGCACCGCGGCGTCGGAACGGCGCATGCGGAAGTGGATGCGCTGTCCACGCTCGGCGAGGGAGCCGCGCGCGGCGCAACCGCCGTCGTCACGCTCGAGCCGTGCAACCACTGGGGCCACACCGGCCCGTGCTCGGAGGCCCTGATCGAGGCGGGCGTCTCGCGCGTCGTCTATGCGGTGTCCGACCCCGGTCACTCCTCCGGCGGAGGCGCAGCACGGCTGCGCGAAGCGGGAGTCGAGGTGATCGGCGGCGTCCTGGCCGACGAGGTCGAGTCGTTCCTCGACGACTGGCTCACCGCCGCACGCCTCGGGCGCCCGCACATCACCGTGAAGTGGGCGAGCAGCCTCGACGGCCGCGCGGCGGCGGATGACGGCACGAGCACCTGGATCACCGGTGCAGCAGCCAGACAGCGCGTGCACGAGCAGCGCGAAGCCTCCGACGCCATCGTGGTCGGCACGGGTACTGTGCTCGCCGACGACCCCAGCCTCACCGCCCGCGGCGACGCCGGGGAACTGATGCGCACGCAGCCGACCCCTGTGGTGGTCGGGATGCGCGCGGTGCCCAAGGACGCGGCGGTCTTCCGCCACCCGAACCCCGTCATCTTCGAGGGGACGCACGATGTGCACGAGGTGGTGGCCGACCTGTACCAGCGCGGCTTCCGCCGCGTCTACGTCGAGGGAGGGCCGACGCTCGCCAGCGCATTCGTCGAGGCGGGGCTCGTCGATGAGTTCGCGATCTACCTCGCCCCCACCCTGCTCGGCGGCGGCAGCGTCGCGCTCGGGGACATCGGCGTCAGGACCATCTCGGAGCAGCGGTTGCTGCGCATCCGGTCGATCGAGCAGTTGGGCGCCGACCTGCTGATCCGCGCCGTGCCGGAACGGCAGCGGGCGCAGCAGCAGACCACAGAGCCGTCGGGGCAGTCAGGGCAGTCAGAGCAGTCAGAGAAAGAAGGCAACTGAGCATGTTCACCGGAATCATCGAAGAGCTCGGCGAGATCGTCGCCGTCGACCTCACGGAGGACGCCGCCCGCATCACGGTGCGCGGTCCGCTCGCGGTCAGCGACGCGAAACACGGCGACTCGATCTCGGTCAGCGGCGTCTGCCTCACCGTCATCGGCCAGGATGCGCAGACGTTCACCGCCGATGTGATGGCCGAGACCCTCGCGATGAGCACGCTCGACGGCGTCCAGCCCGGCCGCACGGTGAACCTCGAACGCGCCGCACAGGTGGGCGACCGCCTCGGCGGCCATATCGTGCAGGGACACATCGACGGCACGGCCCGCGTGCTCTCCATCACGGACGGCAGCGCGTGGCGCGTCGTGCGGCTGAGCCTCGACCCTGAGCATGCGCCGCTCGTAGCCCGCAAGGGCTCGATCGCCGTCGACGGCGTCTCGCTCACGGTGAGCGAGGTCGGTGGAACCATCGACGACGGCTGGTTCGAGGTCTCCCTCATCCCGGAGACCCTCGCGGCCACCACCCTCGGCGAGCGCGCCGTCGGCGACCTCGTCAACATCGAGACGGACATCCTGGCCAGGCACGTCGAGCGGATGCTCGGCCTCGGAGTCGGCCTCGGCTCCGGCCTCGGCGGACGCGAGAGCGTGCTCCCGTCCTCCATCGCAGATCCATCGACCGCAGAACCGGAACGGAGCGCATCATGAGCCTCGCCACCATCCCCCAGGCCCTCAGCGAGCTCCGCGCCGGACGGCCGGTGATCGTCGCGGACAACGAGAGCCGCGAGAACGAGGGCGACGTCATCCTCGCCGCAGAGCTGGCCAGTCAGGAGTGGATCGCCTGGACGGTGAAGAACTCCTCCGGCTTCATCTGCGCCCCGATGACCAACGAGATCGCCGACCGGCTCGACCTCCCCGTCATGGTCGCCACCAACGAGGACGCACGCGGCACCAACTACACAGTGAGCGTGGATGCGGCCGACCGGCTCAGCACCGGCATCAGTGCCGCAGACCGCGCTCACACCCTGCGGGTGCTCGCCGACCTCGACTCCGTGCCGTCCAGCCTGCACCGGCCGGGGCACATCCTGCCGCTGCGCGCCGTCGACGGTGGCGTGCGGGAGCGCGACGGGCACACGGAGGCCGCCGTCGACCTGCTGAAGCTGGCCGGGCTCACCCCGGTGGGCGCCATCGCCGAGATCGTCGCGGATGACGGCGAGATGATGCGCCTCCCCGGCCTGATCGAGCTCGGCGAGCGCGAGGGCGTGCTCGTCATCACGATCGAGGCGCTGATCGCCTACCTGCAGGAATTCCACTGCGACCAGCAGCTGGAGACGGTCACGCCCATCCCGGAGACCTCGCGGGTGATCTTCGAGGTCGAGACCACCGTGCCGACCACGCACGGCTCGTTCAAGCTGCGCGCGTACCGCGACAGGATGACCGGAGCGGACCACGTGGCCATCGTGTCGGGGAAGCCCAGCGCATCGGGAACGCTCGTCCGGGTGCACTCGGAGTGCCTGACCGGTGAGGCGTTCGGCTCGCTCAAGTGCGAGTGCGGCCCGCAACTGGATGCGGCGCTCGACACAATCCAGCGCGAGGGCGGCGTCGTCGTCTACCTGCGCGGGCACGAGGGTCGCGGCATCGGGCTGATCAACAAGCTCCGCGCATACAAGCTGCAGGAGGAGGGCCTGGACACGCTGGACGCGAACCTCGCCCTCGGCCTGCCGATCGACGCCCGCGACTACGGCGCGGCCACGGCGATCCTGCAGGAGCTCGGCATCGAGTCGGTGCGCCTGCTGACCAACAACCCGGAGAAGGTGCGCCAGCTCGAAGAGCACGGGATCGGCGTGGAGGAGCGCGTGCCGCTTGTCGTCGGCGTCGGCACCTTCAACGAGGGCTACCTCGAAACCAAGCGTGACCGCATGGGTCACCTCTTCACCCCTGCTGAGCAGACAGCGGAAAGGACAGCACGATGAGCGGAGCGGGAGCCCCGAACGCCCAGGAGAACGTCGACGGAACCGGCCTGAACGTCGTGATCGTGGCCGGAACCTGGCACGACGAGATCACCGACGGCCTGATCGCGGGCGCAACGCGCACGCTGGAGGCCTCCGGGGCGACGTTCTCCCTGGTGCGCGTTCCCGGCAGCTTCGAGCTCCCGGTGGTGAGCAAGGCCGCCCTCGAATCCGGTGCGGATGCAGTGGTCGCCCTCGGCGTGATCATCCGTGGAGGAACGCCTCACTTCGAGTACGTCTCGTCTGCGGCGACCGACGGCCTCACCAGGGTCGCCCTCGACACCGGCAAGCCGGTCGGTTTCGGGGTGCTGACCCTCGACGACGAAGCCCAGGGCATCGACAGGGCCGGCCTGCCAGGCTCGCGCGAGGACAAGGGCGAAGAGGCGGCGCACGCTGCGCTGAGCACGGCGGTCACGCTGCGCGCGCTGCGGGGCTGAGACACCACAGACCGATGGCCCCGTTCCGCGGAACGGGGCCATCGGTCTGTCCTGTGGATCGCCGCTACGGCTTCCAGACCATCAGCACCACCACGAGCACCAGCAGGAGCGATGCGACGCCGGAGCCTGCGGCGATGGCCGGGTAGCCGCGCGACGACAGGTCGGCGGCTTCTCCTGCCGGGGTCTGGCCTGCCGCGACCGCGGCGGCGGCGCCGGATGCGCTGCGGGTCTCCAGCGCCTCGGCGGCTCGCTTCATCGCGGGCACCACGACGAACAGGGTCAGGCCGAGCGCGATGACGTAGGCGATGATCGACCACAGGATCCAGGGCGTCGTCACGGTGGTCTTGTACTTCGGGTCGGACATCCCCATCACACCGAAGCCGAACACGATCACGAGCAGCGAAAGCAGCGAGAAGAGGTTGGTCGACTTCGCCAGCGTTGCCACCTGCGCGGAGTTGCCTGCGCGGACGGCGCGCATCGCGGTCATCGGGAGGATGGCCATCGGACCGACGATGAAGACGGCCGACACGACGTGCAGAACTGCGAACAGAGTATCCATGCCCCCAGCGTAGCGACCGGCCGCATCCACGCGGATTCGAGCCGGTCGCGCCGCCGACGTATGGTGGAGGGGCGCCACAAGCGCCGCATCCACACCATTTCTGCTCACGAGTTCGCGAGACGCCCGACCGACGCCCGCATCCACCAGCATCGTCCTCTGTTCGTCACGCACCCCGGAAGTAGTACCTCCATGTCTTCGACGGCCTCCGTCACCCCACCAGCCGCACCAGCGAACACGCGCGGTCGTGTCATCCTCGCCAGCCTCATCGGCACCTCGATCGAGTTCTACGACTTCTACGTCTACGCGACCGCCGCGGTTCTTGTGTTCCCCGCACTGTTCTTCACGAACGAAGACCCGACCACGGCGCTCCTCGCATCGTTCGCCGTCTTCGGCGTCGCGTTCATCGCCCGCCCGGTCGGGTCGATCCTGTTCGGCCACTTCGGCGACCGGATCGGCCGCAAGGGCACGCTCGTGGGCTCGCTGCTCACGATGGGCATCGCGACCGTCCTCATCGGCTGCCTGCCCACCGCGCAGGTGCCCGGCTGGGAGTTCTGGGCGCCGTTCCTCCTCGTCGTGATGCGGTTCTGCCAGGGTCTCGGGCTCGGCGGAGAGTGGAGCGGCGCGGCATTGCTGGCGACGGAGAACGCCCCGGCAGGCAAGCGCGCGATCTACGGCACGTTCCCGCAGCTCGGCGCACCGATCGGCTTCATCATCGCCAATCTGCTGTTCCTGGCGCTCAACCTGTCGATGAGTCAGGAGGCGTTCAGCGCGTGGGGCTGGCGCGTGCCGTTCCTGCTCAGCGCCATCCTGGTGATCGTCGGCCTGTACGTGCGGCTCAAGCTGGTGGAGACCCCGGCGTTCCAGAAGGTCGTCGACACCGGTGACGTGGCCAAGCTGCCGCTGGCCCGCGTGTTCAAGACGAGCTGGTACCAGATCATCCTCGGCACGTTCATCATGCTGGCCACCTACGTGCTGTTCTACCTGATGACCGCGTTCACCCTCACCTATGGCACCACGGCCGCCACGGAGGCCACGGCCCGCGCCGCCGCCGAGAAGGCGGGCAAGACGTTCGACCCGAGCACGTTCGTGCCCGGTCTCGGATACACCCGCAACGAGTTCCTGATCATGCTCATCATCGGTGTCGTGTTCTTCGGTGTCTTCACCCTGGTCGCCGGACCGCTCGCCGAGCGCTTCGGGCGCCGCAAGACGCTGATCTGGGTGACGCTCGGCATCATCGTCTTCGGCCTGCTGTTCGTCCCGCTCTTCGGCGGCGGCTTCGTCGGCACGATGGCGCTGCTCATCGTCGGCTTCACGCTGATGGGGCTGACCTTCGGGCCGATGGGCGCCGAGCTGCCGGAGTTGTTCCCGACCAACGTGCGCTACACGGGCTCCGCGATCAGCTACAACCTGTCCAGCGTGCTCGGCGCGGCCGTGGCCCCGACCATCGCGGTCTGGCTGTGGACCATCGCGCACGGTTCAACCCTCTGGGTGGGCATCTACCTGTCCGGCGCCGGCGTCCTCACCCTCATCGCGCTGTTCCTCAGCAAGGAGACGAAGGACATCGACTTCTAGGGCACACGACTCGTGTGAAAGGCGCGGTCCGGGATGCCCGGACCGCGCCTTTCGCACGAGCGGTGGCGCGCTAGTCCAGGAACAGCGCGCGCAGCCGCCGCGTGGTGAGGATGAGGCCCAGCACGATCATCACGGCGAAGTACAGCACGTGCCAGAGGAGTCCCGCATCCACTGCCCCCGTGGTCAGGTCTCGGACGAGTTCGACGCCGTGCCAGAGCGGGAGCGCCTGGATGACCACCTGGATCGCCGGCGGGTAGACGCTCAGCGGGTAGAACGTTGCGGAAAGCAGGAACATCGGCAGCATGACGAAGTTGATCCAGTCCATTTGCTGGAAGGTCTTCATGTAGCTGGTGAGGCCCATCCCGAAGCTGGCAAACCCGAACGCGATGAGCAGCACGGCGGGCAGCGCGAGGATCGCCCACCACGACAGGTTGAGCCCGAGCACCTGCATCACCAGCATGAAGCCGATGGCGTAGAGTGCCCCGCGGGCCAGCGCGAGCAGGATCTCGCCGAGGGCCACGTCGAGCGGCCCGAGCGAGGTCGACAGCATCCCCTCGTAGAGCTTCGCGAAGTGCATCTTGAAGAACACGTTCCAGGTGGAGTCGTAGACCGCGCCGTTCATCGCCGCCGTCGCCAGCAGGGCCGGCGCGATGAACGCCGCGTACGACACCTCCTGGCCGGACGAGGTGGTGACGACGCCGACCATCTCGCCCAGGCCGACGCCGAGGGACAGCAAGTAGAAGATCGGCTCGAAGAAGCCGGAGACCACGACGAGCCAGTTGGTGCTGCGGGTGGCGAGCCAGCCGCGCTGCATGACACTGGATGCGTTCCCGGCGTAGAGCGCGCGCAGCGGCCTGCCGTGCGCGACGGTGGCGACGAGGCGGTCGTCGATCTGGGTCCGGCCTGCGCCGCTCACTTGTTCAGCCTCCTCGCCGCGATCCTGCGCGTCCACATCCAGAACACGACGAACAGCGCAGCCAGATACAGAACGTGGGTGACCGTCAGCCAGAGCGGCTCGGCCATGCCGTAGGTGAACACGCGGGCCAGCTCGGACGCGTGCCACAGCGGAGACAGCCAGCCGATCCACTGCAGGAAGGGCGGCATCGCAGTGAGCGGGAAGAACGTGCCGGAGAACAGCGTCATCGGCAGCAGCACGAAGCGCATCACCAGGGCGAGCTGCCCGGTGTCCTGTTCCAGGGTGGCCACGTAGGTCATCACCGGCACCCCGAAGGCGACCCCGGCGAGCACCGCCACCGGGATGGCGAGGAACCCCGTGGGCAGCGGCACCGCGCCGAACAGCAGCATCACGACGTAGTAGATGACGCTGGCCGTGAGCAGCCGGGCGACCACGGAGATCACCAGGCCGTCGATGATCTGCCCGGCCGAGATCGGCGCGGCGTTCATGCCGTAGAAGGTCGGGTTCCACTTGAAACCGAGCATCACCGGATAGGTGAACTCCTCGCTCGCGATCGTCACCGCGGCCGTGCACAGCAGCGCCGGGGCGACGAACGCGAGGTAGCTGACGCCCTCGACGCCCTGCTCCCCCAGGTTCTTGCTGACCAGGCTGCCGAGGCCGACGCCCATCGCGAACAGATAGAGCAGGGGGTACCCGAGTGCGGTCATCAGCACCGTCTGCAGGTAGGAGCGCATCACCCGGAAGCGGTGCTCGGCGACGTACCATGCCCCGAACCTGCGCGGCCGGACCGCCGCGGCGATGGCGGCCCGCGCATCCGGAGCGGTGTCTGTCGCACTCATTCGATCAGGCTCCTGCCGGTGAGGCGCAGGAAGACGTCCTCCAGGCTCGACCGGCGCACCAGGCTCGTGATGGGGTGCAGGCCGCGCTCGGCGATGCGCACCAGCTCGGCCTCTCCGTCGTCGCTGTAGACCAGGATGCGGTCGGGCAGCACCTCGATGCGTTCGCCGACGCCGTCGAGCCCCTCGGCGACCTCGCTGTTGCGCTCGGAACCGAACCGCACCTCCAGCACCTCGCGCGAGGAGTACTCCCTGATGAGCGCGGCCGGTGACCCCTCGGCCATGATCGTGCCCTTGTCGACCACGACGAGGCGGTCGCAGAGCTGCTCGGCCTCATCCATGTAGTGGGTGGTGAGCACCAGCGTCGTGCCCTGCTCCTTGAGCCGGAACAGCCGGTCCCAGAGGATGTGCCTGGCCTGCGGGTCGAGGCCCGTGGTCGGTTCGTCCAGCAGCAGGATGCGCGGGTCGTTGATGAGCGCCCTGGCGATGGTGAGGCGGCGCTTCATGCCGCCGGAGAGGTCGTCGACCTTGGCCTTGGCCTTGTCTTCGAGCTGCGCGAACGCGAGCAGTTCGTCCGCCCGTTTGCGCACGCGCGCGCCCGGCAGTCCGAAGTAGCGGCCGTAGACGATCAGGTTGTCGCGCACGCGCAGCTCTGTGTCGAGGTTGTCGGCCTGCGGCACGACGCCGAGCTGCGAGCGGATCTCCGGCCCGTGGCTGTTCGGGTCGAGGCCGAGGATGCTCAGCTCGCCGCCCGTGCGCGTCGACACGGCGCCGACCATCCGCATCGTGGTGGACTTTCCTGCGCCGTTCGGGCCGAGCAGCCCGAACGACTCCCCCGGAGCCACTTCGAAGCTGATCCCGTTGACGGCGGCGAACTCCTTGTACTTCTTGACGAGGTTGTTCGCGGTGATGACAGGCGCTGGCATAGTTCATCAGGGTAGACCGATCCTCCGACATCGGCGCGCGTGCCGTGGATCGACTCGACGAGATACCAGAACTGGGTGAACACGCAGTTCGCAGGAAGTACGGTCGAAGTAGCATTCCGGCACCGCGCATCCTGAGCAGCGGCACGGGATGCGAAAACTCGCGAGACGACGAACCCAGACCAACCCACACGAACCCAGACGAACGAGACAGTCATGACCACCGAACAGACCAGCCGACCGCGCCGACGCTTCGGCCGACCGGGCACAGACGGAGACGACGGTCCCCGCGCGAAGTTCAGCCAGCTCCTGCCCTACCTGTTCGAGCACAAGGCGGTGCTGAGCGTCGTCATCGTGCTCAGCGTGCTCGGCGCGGCCGCGAGCCTGGCCCAGCCGCTGCTGGTCAGCCAGGTGATCGACGTCGTCGGCAAGCAGCAGCCTCTCGGCGGCCTGGTCTGGCTGCTGGTGGTCCTGGTGGTCGTCTCCGCTCTGATCTCCGGCTACCAGCACTACCTGCTGCAGCGCACGGGAGAGGGCGTCGTGCTCTCCTCGCGCCGCCGCCTGGTGGCCAGGATGCTGAACCTCCCGATCAGCGAGTTCGACACCAGGCGCACGGGCGACCTGGTGTCCCGCGTCGGCTCGGACACCACCCTGCTGCGCGCGGTGCTGACGCAGGGCCTCGTCGAGGCCATCGGCGGCGCGCTCACCTTCGTCGGCGCGCTCATCGCCATGCTCATCATCGACCCGGTGCTGCTCGGGCTGACGGTGCTGGTGATCGCGGTGTCCATCGTGGTCGTCACCCTGCTATCCGGGCGCATCCGGGTGGCCAGCCAGCAGGCGCAGACCAAGGTCGGCGACCTCGCCGCGTCGGTCGAGCGGGCGATCAGCTCGGTGCGCACGATCCGCGCCGCCAACGCGACGGAGCGCGAGATCGCGGCGATCGACGCCGACGCCACCGGGGCGTGGAAGATGGGCATCAAGGTCGCGAAGATCTCGGCGCTCGTCGTCCCCGTCGCCGGCATCGCGATGCAGGTGTCGTTCCTGGTCGTGCTGGGTGTGGGCGGCTTCCGGGTGGCGAGCGGTGCGATCACCGTGGCGAACCTGGTGGCGTTCATCCTGTTCCTGTTCATGATGATCCTGCCGCTCGGACAGGCGTTCGGCGCGGTCACGGCCGTCAACTCCGCGCTCGGCGCACTCGGGCGCATCCAGGAGATCATCGACCTGCCGTCGGAGGACGAGCACGACCGCGAGATCGCGCCGCTCGCCATGACCATCGGCGCTGCCAACGAGGGCCTGGCACCGGATGCGCCGGCGATCGAGTTCGCGGACGTGCACTTCTCCTACCCAGACTCGTCGGTCACGGCGGAGCCGTCGCCGGGCGAGGGCGAAGGCGCCGAGGGCAGCGCCAGCATGGAACGGCTGGCGTTCGAAGCGATGGGCGGAACCGACATCGTCGCGGAGGCGGAGGTCGCGGCCGGCCGGGGCGACGCAGACGGCGACGGCGACGGCACCGGCGACGGCACCGGCTCCGGCTCCGGCAGGCACCGGCAGGCCGGTGTGCTGCACGGCGTCAGCTTCGCAGCCCCCAGGGGCAAGCGCACCGCGCTCGTCGGTCCGTCCGGCGCCGGCAAGTCGACCATCCTTGCTCTGATCGAGCGGTTCTACGACCCGACAGGCGGCGAAGTGCGCTTCGGCGGCCTCGACGTGCGAACTCTCGACCGCGCGGCGCTGCGCGGCCAGATCGGCTACGTGGAGCAGGACGCCCCCGTGCTCGCCGGTTCGCTCCGCGACAACCTCAAACTGGCTGCGCCGGACGCGACGGATGCCGAGTGCATCGAGGTGCTGCACGCCGTCAACCTCACCGAGGTGCTCGAACGCGACGACAAGGGCCTGGATGCGCCGGTCGGCGAAGACGGCATCATGCTGTCCGGAGGCGAGCGGCAGCGTCTCGCCATCGGGCGTGCGCTGCTGGCCGCCCCGCCCGTGCTGTTGCTGGACGAGTCCACGTCCAGCCTCGACGGCCGCAACGAGCAGTTGATGCGCGAGGCGATCGATGCCGTCGCCGAGGACAGGACGCTCATCGTCATCGCCCACCGGCTCTCGACCGTGGTCGACTCCGACCAGATCGTGGTGCTCGACCACGGCCGCGTCCTCAACACGGGCACGCACTCCGAGCTGGTGGTCTCCACTCCGCTCTACCGCGACCTCGCCAAGCACCAGCTCCTCGTCTAAAGAGAATCGAGCCCGGACTTCTTCACGAGACACGCCGGGGAGCGGTGTGAAGAAGTCCGGACTCGATCGGTTCCCGCGGTCAGGCGCGGGGGTCTCGGAGCGACGCCAGAGGGATGGTCAGTCGCGCAGGTGGTAGCGGAGCGAGGCGAGCTCGGCGCGCAGCGCCGCCGGCACACGGTCGCCGAAGCGGGAGAAGAACTCCTCGGTGAGGTCGCACTCGGCCAGCCAGGACTCCCGGTCCACGTCGAACAGCGCATCGACGTCGGCGTCTGGGAGGTCGAGGCCGTCCAGGTCGAGCTCGGCGGCGATCGGCAGACGGCCGATCGGCGCATCCACTGCCCCCGCGTTGCCCTCGACGCGGCGGACGATCCACTCGATCACGCGTGCGTTCTCGCTGAAGCCCGGCCAGAGGAACCGGCCGCCATCGCCCTTGCGGAACCAGTTGACCTGGAAGATGGCCGGAGCGTTCGCCCCGAGCTTCTCGCCCATCTTCAGCCAGTGGCCCCAGTAGTCGGCCATGTTGTATCCGCAGAACGGCAGCATCGCGAACGGGTCGCGGCGAAGCTCGCCGACCGTACCCTCTGCCGCAGCGGTCTGCTCGGACGAGATGGTCGCGCCGAGGAAGACGCCGTGGTTCCAGTCGCGGGACTGCGCGACCAGCGGCACGTTGGTCGCCCGGCGCCCACCGAACAGGATCGCGTCGATCGGCACGCCGTCGAAGGCGTCCCAGTCGTCCGAGATGGCCGGGCATTGCGCCGCCGACACCGTGAACCGTGAGTTCGGATGCGCGGCGGGACGTCCGCTCTCCGGCGTCCAGTCCTCCCCGCGCCAGTCGATGAGGTGCGCAGGCGGCTCCTCGGTGAGCCCCTCCCACCACACGTCGCCGTCGTCGCGCAGCGCGACGTTCGTGAAGATCGTGTTGCCCCACAGCGTGTCGACCGCCGTGGCGTTCGTGGCGGGCCCCGTGCCGGGAGCGACGCCGAAGAACCCGGCCTCCGGGTTGATCGCGCGCAGACGGCCGTCCGGCCCCTGACGCAGCCAGGCGATGTCGTCGCCGACCGTCTCCACCGTCCAGCCCGGGATGCTCGGGCGCAGCATCGCGAGGTTCGTCTTGCCGCACGCGGATGGGAACGCCGCAGCGATGTGGAACGCGCGGCCCTCGGGAGACGTGACCTTGACGATGAGCATGTGCTCAGCGAGCCAGCCCTCGTCGCGCGCCATCACCGAGGCGATGCGCAGCGCGAAGCACTTCTTGGCGAGGATCGCGTTGCCCCCGTAGCCGGAACCGTACGACCAGATCTCCCTGGTCTCGGGGAACTGCACGATGTACTTGGTCTCGTTGCACGGCCAGGCGACGTCGTCGTGGCGGATCCCGTGCGCATCCACGAGGGGCGCACCGACGCTGTGCACGGTGGCGACCCACGGCTGGCCTGCCTCGATGAGGGTGAGGACCGTGGAGGTGACGCGGGTCATCATCCCGAGGCTGACGGCGACGTACGCCGAGTCGGTGAGCTGCACGCCGACCTGCGAGATCGGGCCGCCGACCGGACCCATCGAGAACGGCACGACGTACATGGTGCGGCCACGCATACTGCCGGTGAAGACCTCGCGCAACTCTGCGCGCATCCCCTCCGGCTCGCGCCAGTTGTTGGTGGGGCCGGCATCCGTCTCGTCGACAGAGCAGATGAAGGTGCGGTCCTCGACCCTGGCAACGTCGCCAGGGTCGGTGCGGGCCAGGAAGCTGTTGGGACGCCACTCCGGGTTCAGCCGGATGAGCTTGCCCTCGGCGACGAGCTGCTTGGTGAGCCGGTCGGACTCGGCGAGGGAGCCGTCGCACCAGACGACGTCGTCCGGCTGAGTGATGGCGGCGATGTCGGCGACCCAGGCGCGCAGGGCGTCCAGGCCGTCCGGCTGGTCATCGAGATCGGAGAGCGGGAGCTCGGCGAGTGTCATTCCGGAGTCCTCTCGGTAGAAAGTTTGGGTGTGAATCAAGCATCCGAGAGATTTCGGGGTTAATCTCAAGAAAAGTGCTGGAAAGAACTGCGATTCTTTCGCTATCGTGAAGAGATGGAGCAGTCGACCGCCGATGTGACGACACTCGGCCACCGCATCCGGCACTTCCGCAGTCAGCGCGGGCTCACACTCGACGAACTCGGCGCAGCGGCCGGGGTCGCCGCGAGCCAGCTCTCACTGATCGAGAACGGCAAGCGCGAGCCGCGCATCACGCTGCTGACCACCCTCGCGGGCGCGCTCGGCGTTCAGCTCGCGGATCTGCTCTCCGCAGAGCCCCCGGATGCTCGTGCGGCCCTCGAGATCGAACTCGCCAGGGCGCAGCGCGGCAGCCTCTACGGCTCGCTCGGGCTGCCGGCCGTCAAGCCGACGAAGGGCACGCCGACCGAGACCCTCGAAGCACTGGTCGGGATGCACAGGGAGCTCAGCAGACGCGCATCCGAAGCCATCGCGACGCCGGAGGAGGCCCGCCGCGCCAACACGGAACTGCGCGAGCGGATGCGCGCGCAGAACAACTACATCCCGGAGATCGAGACGCTGGCGGAGGAACGCGTGCGCGCCTCAGGCCACACGCACGGCGCGCTCACGCACCGCGAGGTCAGCATCATGGCGGAGCAGCTCGGCTTCGACCTGATCTACGTCAACGACCTTCCGCACTCTGCCCGCTCCATCACCGACCTCGCGAACGGGCGCATCTACCTGCCACCTGCGAGCATCCCCGGCGGGCACGGCCTGCGCTCGATGGCGTTGCAGGCCATGGCGCACCGGCTGCTCGGCCACGAGCGCCCCCAGAGCTACGCCGACTTCCTGCGGCAGCGGCTGGAGATCAACTACTTCGCAGCGAGCTGCCTGATGCCCAGGGATGCGGCGGTCGGCTTCCTCGCGCAGGCCAAGCAGGACAGGGACATCGCCGTCGAAGACTTCCGGGACGCGTTCGGCGTCACCCACGAGGCGGCGGCGCTGCGCCTGACCAACCTGGCGACGACGCACCTCGACATGACGCTGCACTTCCTGCGCGTCGGCGACGACGGCGCGCTGTACAAGGGCTACGAGAACGACGGCCTCCCGCTCCCGACCGATGTGACCGGGTCGATCGAGGGGCAGATCGTCTGCCGCAAGTGGGGCGCGCGCTCCGCGTTCACGCACACCAACCGCACGACGGAGATGTACCAGTACACGGACACTCCGGCCGGAACGTACTGGTGCGCGACGCAGACCGGCACGACCTCGGCGGGCGGATTCTCGATCAGCGTCGGGGTGCCGTTCGACCAGGCGAAGTGGTTCCGCGGCCGAGAGACGGCAGCGCGGGCGGAGTCGCACTGCCCGGACGAGTCGTGCTGCAAGCGGCCGCCGGCGGGGCTCGCGACCCGCTGGGCCGGTCAGGCGTGGCCGAGCGCGCGCCTGCACGCGCACATCCTGTCGCCGCTGCCCTCCGGCTCGTTCCCCGGTGTCGACGACTCCGACGTCTACACCTTCCTCGAGACCCACTCCGCCTCCTGACCGCCTCCCCCAAGCAATCGAGCCCAGGGTTTTTCACCCTAACCGCGCGAAATAAGGTGAAAAACCCTGGGCTCGATTGCTTGGGAGCCGGACGGGACGGGGCGAGCGGGGACGGGTCAGCGGGGCTGCATACGGATGGCGCCGTCGAGACGGATGGTCTCGCCGTTGAGCATGGGGTTCTGCACGATGTGGAGCGCCAGGGCGGCGTACTCCGCGGGCTTGCCGAGACGGGAGGGATGCGGCACCTGCGCCGCGAGCGAGTCCTGAGCCGCCTGCGGAAGCCCGGCCATCATCGGCGTCTCGAAGATGCCGGGCGCGATCGTGACCACCCGGATGAGGTCACGGGCGAACTCGCGCGCGAGCGGCAGCGTCATGGCCGCGACCCCGCCCTTCGACGCCGAGTACGCCGACTGGCCGATCTGCCCGTCGAACGCCGCGACGGAGGCCGTGTTGACGATCACGCCCCGCTCCTCCCCCACTGCTTCGGTCTGCACCATCGCCGCACCGGCCAGCCGCACGACGTTGAACGTGCCGATCAGGTTCACCCTGATCACCCGCTCGAACTGTTCCAGCGGAAGCACACCGTCACGCCCGAGCACTTTGGCCGCTGTCGCGATCCCCGCACAGTTGACCACGACGCGCAGCGGGCCGAGCGACGCAGCGACGTCGACCGCCGCCTGCACCTGATCCTCGTTCGCCACGTCTGCCGCGACGAACCGCGCTGTCGGTCCGAGCGCCGTCGCCGCCTTCTCCCCCTCGGAGCTGGGCAGATCGAGGACGACGACGTGCGCGCCCGCCTCGGTGAGTGCGCGGGCGGTGGCGTTCCCGAGGCCGCTCGCTGCCCCGGTGACGATGGCAGAGCATCCGTCGAGCTGCATGGTGGTTTCCTTCCTGAAGGCCGCGTTCAGCGGAGGACTTCGATGATGGTCGCGTTGGCGGTCCCTCCGCCTTCGCACATGGTCTGCAGGCCGAAGCGGCCTCCCGACGCTTCGAGCTCGCTCAGCAGCGTGGCCAGCAGCCTGGTGCCTGACGAGCCGAGCGCGTGCCCGAGCGCGATGGCGCCGCCGTGCGGGTTGAGCTTGGCCGGATCGGTGTCGAACTCGCGCTGCCACAGCAACGGGATGGGCGCGAACGCCTCGTTGACCTCGTACGCGTCGATCTCGTCCAGCCGCAGCCCGCTCCTGTCGAGCACCTTCCGCGTGGCGGGAAGCACCCCGGTGAGCATCAGCAGCGGGTCGCTCCCTGCCACGGCGAAGCTGTGGAACCGGGCCCTCGCCCGCAGGCCGAGCCGCGCGGCTGCCTCGGCGCTCATGATCAGCGCCGCCGATGCGCCATCCGTGAGCGGGGACGAGTTCCCCGGGGTGATCCGCCAGTCGAGTTGCGGGAAGCGCACGGCCAGCTCGTCCGTGCGGAACGACGGCTTCAACCCGGCGAGCGCCTCCGCGGTCGTGGCCGCCCTGATCGTCTCGTCCGCCGTGACGCTTCCGCTGTCCGGCGTCGGCACGGGCACGAGCTCGCGGTCGAACGCTCCGGAAGCGGCGGCCTCCGCGGCGAGCGCGTGCGACCGCGCCGCGAAGTCGTCGAGCTCGGTCCGCTCGAATCCCCACTGCTCGGCGATGAGCTCGGCGGACACCCCCTGGTTCACGAGCCCGTCAGGGTAGCGGCGGTTCAGCAGCGCTCCCCCGACGGATGCGCCCGCGACGTTCGATCCCATCGGCGCGCGGCTCATCGACTCCACCCCGCAGGCGATCGCGATGTCGTATGCGCCCGCGATGACGCCCTGCGCGGCGAACGCCGCCGCCTGCTGGCTCGACCCGCACTGCCTGTCGATCGTCACGGCGGGCACGCTCTCCGGGAAGCCTGCGCTGAGCACGGCGGTCCTGGTGATGTTGCCCGCCTGCTCTCCCGCCTGGGTGACGCATCCGCCGATCACGTCGTCGACGAGCGCCGGGTCGAGCCCGTTGCGGTGCACGAGCTCGGCCAGCACGCCGGCGAGCAGGTCGGCCGGGTGGATGTCCGACAGCGCGCCGCCCGGCTTCCCGCGGCCGGACGGGGTGCGGATCACATCGACGATGACCGCCTCTGTCACCATGTCAGGCTCCGAACGGATCGGGGGTGAGCGTGTATTTCGTGGAGAGGTACTCGTGGATGCCCTCCAGGCCGCCCTCGCGGCCGAGCCCGGACTGCTTCACCCCGCCGAACGGTGCAGCCGCGTTGGAGACGACGCCGACGTTGAGCCCCATCATCCCGGTCTGCAGCCGCTCGATCATCCGCTGCCCGCGGGCGAGGTCTTTCGTGAACACGTATGACACCAGCCCGAACTCGGTGTCGTTGGCGATGCGCACCGCCTCGTCCTCGTCGCGGAAGCGCACGATCGACAGCACGGGTCCGAAGATCTCCTCGCGCAGGATGTCGCTGCCTGCGGCGACATCCGTGACCACTGTCGGTTCGAAGAACGTGCCGGCACCCGGGATGCGCGCACCGCCTGCGAGCACCGTCGCGCCGCGGGAGACCGCATCCTCCAGCAGCGTTGCGGCCTTGTCGACCGCATCCTGATCGATCAGCGGCCCGATCGTGACCCCCTCCTCCGTGCCGCGGCCGACCCGCATTCCGCGTACGCGCTCCGCGACACGCGAGGCGAACTCGTCGGCGACGGACTCGTGCACGATGAACCGGTTGGCCGCCGTGCACGCCTCGCCGATGTTGCGGAACTTCGCGAGCATCGCACCGTCGACCGCCTTGTCGAGGTCGGCGTCCTCGAAGACGACGAACGGCGCGTTGCCGCCGAGCTCCATCGAGGTGCGCAGCACATTCTGCGCCGACTGCTTCAGCAGCGAGCGGCCGACCTCCGTCGACCCCGTGAACGACAGCTTCCGGAGACGCGGGTCGGCGATGATCGGCCCGGACACCTTCCCCGATCTGGAGGTGGTGATCACGTTCACCACGCCGCCGGGCAGCCCGGCGTCCTCCAGGAGCTTGGCGAAGTACAGCGTGGTCAGCGGGGTGAGGGCGGCGGGTTTCACCACCACGGTGCATCCGGCGGCGAGCGCCGGAGCGATCTTGCGGGTCGCCATCGCCAGCGGGAAGTTCCACGGCGTGATCAGGAAGCACGGCCCGACCGGATGCTGCGAGACGATCATCCGCCCCGTGCCTTCCGGGCTGGTGGCATACCGGCCGGAGATGCGCACGGCCTCCTCGCTGAACCAGCGCAGGAACTCGCCGCCGTATGTCACCTCACCGTTCGCCTCCGCCAGCGGCTTGCCCATCTCCAGCGTCATCAGCAGTGCGAACTCGTCCCGGCGCTCCTGCAGCAGGTCGAACGCCTTCCGCAGGATCTCGCCTCTCGCCCGGGGCGCAGTCGCCGCCCACGCGTCTGCGGCGGCGACCGCCGCATCCAGCGCTGCGGCGCCGTCCTCCTCGGACGCATCGGCGATGGTCTTGATGGTGTCCCCGGTTGCCGGGTCGGTGACCGCGATGGTCCTCCCCGACGAGCCGTCCACCCATTCGCCGCCGATGTACAGCGTACCCGGCACCTTCGACAGCAGTTCCTGCTCGTTCATGCTCGCCTCTCCCATGTCGTATCCGTCTTCGCTCCGTCTCGGCCGTCGCTCCGTCTCGGCCGTCACTCCGTCTCGGCCGTCACTCCACCGGCGTCGGCCGCTCGTCCACCGACGCCAGCACGAGCGGCACCGCCCGATGGTCGATCTTCGTTGCCAGCGCGATCACCGTCGAGGTGCGCGTGATCCCCGGATCGCTGACGATGCGGTCGATCACCCGCTGCAGGTCGGCGTTGGATCTCGCGACGGCGCGGATCATGAGGTCGCCGGCGCCGGTGATGGTGTGCACTTCGAGCACCTCCGGGATCTCGCTCAAATGGGAGACGACCGTCACATCCCTGTCACCCTGGGCGATCTCCGCCGTCACGAACGCCGTCACCGGATAGCCGAGCCGTTCGCTGTCGATGGTCGGCGCGAAGTCCTTGACCACGCCGGAGCGCTGCAGTCGGTCGAGCCGCGCCTGCACGGTGCCGCGCGCGACGCCGAGCCGCCTGGACGCTTCGAAGACGCCGAGACGAGGCTCAGCCGTGAGCAGTGCGATCAGCTCGGCATCCAGCTTGTCGATCGACATCCGGCCTCCTTCGGTCCTCGCACATCGTACGACCAGGATGCGCGAACACCTACACGCTGACGACGGTTCCCAGGAAAGGCAGAGCAGCCTGCTTGAAGGCCCGAGCGCTCAGGGTCGTGACATGGTTTCTGCGGGGCAGCACGACCAGTTCGGCGCCGAGCGCGGCCGCCGCCTCCTCCCGGCCGTCCGTCACCGGGTCGACGTCTCCGACGACGAGCATGGTGGGCACGCTCGACGCCAGTGGAAGGGGATGCGCGGCCATCCCGGCCACGCACGCCGCGAGCGCCGCCGTGTCGACCCCTGGCGCCTGCCGCAGCGACGACAGCAGCGGGGCGAGCGGCGACTCCGGCGGCACGGACTCCGCGCTGTCCAGCAGGGCGGAGCGGACCGCATCCACCCCCCAGCGGGCGAACTGCTCGACCGTGCCGATGCCGCCCACGACCGCCCGGTGGATGCGGTCTGGCGCGATCCCGACGAGCGCGAGCGTCACCCAGCTCCCCATCGAGTATCCGACGACGTCGACGCGGTCGGCCCCTTCCGCATCCAGGACGGAGAGCAGGTCGCCGGCCAGGAGCTGCGGAGAGTACTCTGCCGGATCGTGGGGAGCCGAGCTGCCGCCGTGGCCGCGCAGATCGGGAACGATGGCGCCGCGGCCGGCTTCGGCGAGCGCGCGCACCCACCCCGTGGCCTCCCAGGTGAGGGCCCCTGTGGTGGCGAAGCCGTGGACGAGGAGCACGGGGTCGTCTCCCGGGTGACGCTCGTATGCGATGCGCATCCCGTCGGCGGTGGTGGCGGTTCGGGTGGTGCTCATGCGGGTCAGTCCTCCGGCAGTTGCAGGCGCACGCGGCGCACTGGCGCCTTCTCGACGGGCACGGTGCCGACGATACCCGCGGTGTCGTCGTCGATCGTGAACGTGATGAGCGACGCTCCCACTTCGAGCGATTCGCCTTCTGCCGCGTGGAACCGTGCGACGGTCCCCGCCTGCGGTGACGGCAGCTCGACGGCCGACTTCGTCGTCTCGACCTCGACGAGCGGAGCGTTCCGCTCGACGAAGTCGCCCTCGGCTACCAGCCACTCCAGCACGGTCGCTTCCTGCAGGCCCTCCCCCAAGTCGGGAAGGGCGAACGTGATCTCAGCCACGGCGATACTCCAACGTCTTCTGTACGGCTTCCAGGATGCGGTCGATGCTCGGCAGGTACTCGTCTTCGAGCACCGGGGACGGGTACGGAACGTCCCACCCGGTGACCCGCTGCACAGGTGCGCGCAGGTCGCCGAAGCAGCGCTCGGTGATGAGCGTGCTGACCTCTGCGCCGAGCCCGGCAGTCAGCGGTGCCTCGTGCACGACCACAGCACGCTTGGTCTTGGCGACGGATGCGGCGAGCCCGTCCGCGTCGATCGGCTTCAGCCAGCGCAGGTCGACCACCTCGATCTCCACGCCGTCCTCCGCGCCGAGCTCTGCCGCCTGCAGGCAGCGAGCGACCATCGCGCCCCAGGCCACGAGCGTGACGTGCTTGCCCTGCCTGACGACTCTGGATGCGCCGACCGGCAGCCGCTCGGACAGCTCGGCTTCGTCCATGGCTGCCTTGTGCCAGTAGCGCGACTTCGGCTCGAGGAAGATCACGGGGTCCTGGTCGTCGATGGCCTGACGGAGCAGGGTGTACGCCTCGGCGGGCGTGGAGGGTGAGACCACCTTGAGCCCTGGGACGTGCGCGAACAGCGCCTCCAGGCTCTCCCCGTGGTGCTCCGGCGCGCGGATGCCGCCGAAGCTGGGCAGCCGCAGCGTGATCGGCATGTCGAACGCTCCGCGGCTGCGGTAGTGCATCCTTGCGACCTGGTTGACGATCTGGTCGATGGCCGGGTATGAGAACCCGTCGAACTGGATCTCCGGCACCGGACGCCAGCCCGCCATCGCGAGACCGACCGCCATCCCCATGATCCCGGACTCAGCGAGCGTGGTGTCGAAGACGCGGTCGTCGCCGTACTTGGCATGCAGGCCGTCCGTGACACGGAACACGCCGCCCAGCTTTCCGACGTCCTCGCCGAAGACGAGGGTGCGGTCGTCGGCTGCCAGGGCGTCGTCCAGCGCGCGGTTCAGCGCCCGCTGCATCGTGCTGACCTGAGCGATGACCTCAGCCATGTCGTGACTCCTCCCACGCCCGCTTCTGCCCGAGCAGCGCCGCCGGCGCGTCGGCGAACACGAAATCGAACATCTCCTCGCCCGGCCGTCCGCCGAGCGCTGCGACATCCGCGCGAACCCGCTCGGTGAGCGCGTTGGCGGTGTCGGACACCTCGGCGAAGAAGTCGTCGCCGACCGTCCCCGTTGCGCGCAGCCGCTCCTCGCAGAGGGAGAGCGGATCGCGGGCGAGCCAGCTCTGCTCCTCGTCCAGGCTGCGGTATCGCCCGGGGGCGTCGGAGGTGGAGTGCGGGCCGAGCCGGTACGTCATGGCCTCGATCACGGTCGGGCCGCCGCCGTCGCGGGCACGGTCAAGGGCGTCGAGGGTGGCCTCGTAGACGGCGACGACGTCGTTTCCGTCGATGCGCACCCCGTGCATCCCATAGCCTGCCGCGCGCGCGGCGACCGAGCCGCCTGCAACCTGCTTGCTGGTCGGCACGGAGATCGCCCAGCCGTTGTTCTGGCAGAAGAACACGACGGGCAGTTGCGAGACGCCCGCGGTGTTCATGGCCTCGTGGATGTCGCCCTGCGAACTGGCGCCGTCGCCGAAGTAGGCGATCGCGCATCCGCCATTGCGGTCCAGCTTGGCACCGAGCGCCCAGCCGACAGCGTGCGTGACGGCACCGCCGACGACGGCGTTGATCGGCGCGAGCCGCGCGGCCGCCGCATCCCACATGCCGCCGTGCCACGCCCCCTGGTGCGAGGCCAGGTAGGCGACGGGATCGACGCCCATCGTGACCGCCACGCCCAGCTCACGGTAGGTGGGGAAGGCGAAGTCGCGCGCCAGATCGAGGGCGGCCGCACTGCCCACCTGGGCGGCCTCCTGCCCCCGCATCGGCGCGTAGCCGGGCACGATGCCCTGCCGCTGCATGGCGACGCCATCGAGGTCGAGCCGCCGCACGGTCACCATCGTGCGATACAGCCGCCGAAGAAGCGCGACATCGTCGCCGCGCGCGCCGACGGCGCTCTCGGGAGTGGTCAAGGTCATACCGCCACTCTCGCAGGGGCGGATGCGGTGAGCAACACGCACAGCGTGCGCTGCTCAACCTGTCTAATATGACAATAGTTCCGCGGCTACCAGTGTGCAGATTGTCCGATCCTCGGTGTGAATTGATGCATAGGCTAGAGCTCCCCGATCGAGCCGAGTGGTGCACCCCCAAAGACAAACGCAGCCCACGAGGTGCACAAAAGGAACAGTGATGTCACGACACCCCCTACCGCCCATCCGGCTCCGCGGGCGCGTGCGTGGGGTTGACCGAAGGAAAAGAGGGAAAGAATGAGTCCGATCAGCGCCAAACCCATGCAACCAGCCCACACGACAAAGACGACAGGGTAGAGGAACAGCACATACATGTTCCTGAAGAGATAAACCGGAAGCCACACGACAGCCCACAGCAGTACCAGCCCCGCTGCGGACTGCAGAGAAAAGCTGAGTCCTAGAACCCCGAGCAGGCTTGGCGAACGCGGCGGGTATTGCGCGAATTGGACGTGGTCGACCATTGGTCGCGGTTGCCTAGATCGCGACGTTGACGTTGGCGATACACCGAGCTGGAGCACCGTACAGACACGGCAGTGCGTGCCATGGGCTCTGCCAGGCAAGCCACGCCTGAGCCCATGCGTTGCCGTACCAGAGCTGATGCCGGGGCATCATGTCGTGTTGAGCTTTGACACTTGAGCCACCGCGCTTGAGGTCCCAGTACGCCACACCGTCAATCGGCGGCGCAATGGACACCAAGGGATTTTTCGCAGTCACAAACTGCCCTACGACTGCTCGCGTCTCCCCCGCCTGCACCACCGACCCAATTCCGGAGATATGTTCCGTCGCCGATTCCGTTTCGATACATGACGTTATCAGCGGGCTGCACTTGTATTTGTGAGTCGTGCCCATCTCGCGGTAGTTGAGGATTTTCGCGCCTGAGCCGAAGTGCACCTCCGACATGTTCCACGCGCGATTGGATCCCCACAGGTCCCACCAATCTCGATGATCTCCCCCGAACGCTGTGGCTGGCCTCCCAAGGTCGCCCGAAGGCAGCGGGAATGGTACGTAACGTTCGGGGATGTCCTGCGTGTAGAAGACGCGCATGATCGCCATGTCGTCTCCCGGACCTCTTGTTTGGCTCTTTGCTTCGGTATGCGCGCGCGCCGCGTTCTTGTCGCCTTCGAAGAAGGCATCATCTGCCTCGGCGACTATCGCCTTCGCCGAATCGTTCACTACGTCGGCGACTTCCGCCTGCTCTGTGACGCGCGCGTTCTCTGCAGCAGCTCCCAACGCCATGTCAGCGACGGTCAAACCAGGAAGCGGCACAGTCGCCAGCGCCTGTGGAGACATCCGAGCAGCGAAGTCCGGCCATTTCAGAAGAGGAATGCTAATTCCAGAGCCGGACCCGCTTGCGACCTGCGAACGATCCCCGCCACAGCTATGACTGGTCGTAGCGAGCGTCTCGACTTGATACACCCACTGTTTAGTCATGTCTTGTGGAGCCGTGGTGAAAGCGGCTTCGCACGTTATCGCGATGATTTCAGCCGTCGAAGGATTCCCGGTCGGGTTCATCGGATCGTCAGCGAAGATGTCGATGGCATAACGTGTGAGCATCCGGGGCACCTTGCTTCCGCCGAGCCAGTTGAGGTGGTGCCTTCCTCCGTCTCGGACGGTCGCGACAAGCGCAGAAGCTCGGTCTTCCTCTTCTTGATACTGATTGATGCGGGTCGGCATACTGTCAACTTCTTTGCCCGCAGCGTCGAAGGCGGCGATAGCTGTAACTGTTCCCGGCAGGCCCGGAACAGTTAGCGTCGTGGACGACGAGGTAGCAACCGTTTCACCGTTGATCGTCAGCGCCTTGTAGGTCACTGCACCGGGTCTCGGCAAGAGCTCGTACGTGTATGTTGTCGCCTCGAGGCGCACATCCTTTACTGTCCACTGGGGTGCAGAATCACGGGTCAGTGCCGTTCCGGCGATGACTCGGTCCAACTGCGTGTCAGTAACGTCGACACCAGCCAACACGACCGAACTCAGCTCGGATGCCCAAGCGGACGCATATTGTTGCGCTGCGCCCTGGTTCGAGGCGACTCCGGTCGCGCCCGCGGGGGCGAACGCCGCTCCCAAGCGCTTGGCAGCGAGTTCCGCGATTGCTCTAGCGCCAGGCTGATCGATCGGCGCCGTCCAGAGTGAACTGCCGCGCGCACCCTCTCGGACATAGTCGAGCGCGACGTTGAGGCTTGCCTTCGTAGCATCCGCAGGGCTCGTCAGCGCGTAGAGCTCTTTGTCGAGCGCAGGCAACAGATGGATCGGAAGTGTGGCCTCATCACCCACAATCGTGATGAGGTAGTCGCCCCGCGATGCAAAGAAGTCGCGAATCTCCGTTTCGGACTCGTCGCCTGACAGGACCACGTAAATGGAACCGGCGAGAATCGCCAGCGATGAGCCGAGCTGGACAGAGTTGGCAACAGCAGTTGAACCGACCACTAGGCTACGGCGAGGCAAGGCGCCGGCCGCCTGCGTTGTCCGCTTGAAGGGTGTCGTGCCCGAAACATGGAGAGAGATCGCGCTCGCCCCCAGCCCAGCCTTGAACACGTCCGAGAACACGCCATACAGCACAATGTCGGTCACTCCGAGTCGCGACAGCTGCGCGCGCGTTCCTGCCGTTTCGACCATCGAGTCTGCAATGACAAGTGCGGCACCCGACGTCTCCGCGATGGGCGCTGCCTCGGCGATCAGCTGAGCGTCGTTTGCCACGACAACTGCTTTGCTCACACCGTTCGGATAGGTGCGCGCTGCAAGGTCTCGCGCAAGGCTCGCGGTACCCGAGGCAGAAACGAGCGAGCGAGCGTCGTTCAGGTTGGACGCGAGCGCTGAATCAATCGAGTACCGAATCGGGACAGACGATCTGCGACCGGTCTCGATCTGTGTTGCGGAGGCAATGTACGGCCCGTCACCAAGCGCTACGGCCGAGCGTACGGCCCACGTACCATCGCCGAGAACCTCCGTCGCGGCGAGCGTGCGGCCACTGTTGCCGCGGATCTCGATGCTTGCACCAGGAACGCCCGCGCCGGCAAAGACAGGGGAACTCGTGGAAACCACAGAGTCGAGCGCGGGCTCCAAGATATGGAGCGTCGTCGGTAAGACAACTTCGTACCGAATCGGCGCGGAAGTCAGAATGCCTCCCAGCGCGTGCCTTGCCGTAGCGACATATTTACCAACGTCGAGAGACAGCGTGGAACTCGCTACCCAGTCACCTTGCTCGTCCACAACGGCCCAGGCGTAGACTCGACCGCTGTTTCCCGCAACTTCCACGGTCGCTCCCGGCTCGCCCCGGCCCCCGAACGAAGGGATCGGCGTCTCGATCGTCTCGTCGAGCGCGGGCTTGGCCACCGAAAAGCCTGAACGCGAATCGGGGTTCACCGTCGCCATGGCGACCGCATCGGGGTGCGCAGACGGCGACGCTGAGGCGGGTACGGACGCCACTATCACGGCCGAAATCAGTCCAAAAGTGAACGCAAAAATCGGTATGCGATGACGCACTCTGGACCTCCCACAGTCGATAAGGACTGGTCGATCTTATCGAAATTTCAACCGCTATGGTTCTAGATCCAATATTTTTTACAGGGTTCTTGCCGCGCGCGCCCCGCGCCGCTCCTCGTGCGACGCATCCCGCCACAGCTTCGACGGCCACCAGATCGCCCGGCCGATGTCGTACGCCGCCGCCGGCACCAGCAGCGAGCGCACGATCACCGTGTCGAGCAGCACACCGAAGGCGACGATGAACGCGATCTGCACCAGGAACAGGATCGGGATGACGCCGAGCGCGGCGAACGTCGCGGCGAGCACGACACCGGCTGAGGTGATGACGCTGCCCGTCACGCCGAGACCCCGCAGGATGCCCGGCCTCGTGCCGATGCGCATGGATTCCTCCCGCACCCGCGTCATTAGGAAGATGTTGTAGTCGACGCCCAGCGCCACCAGGAAGACGAACCCGAACAGCGGGACCGACGCGTCCGCCCCCGGGAAACGGAAGAGGTGGTTGAAGACGAGCGCCGAGACCCCGAGAGCCGCCGCGTATGACAGCACCACACTCGCGATGAGCAGCAGCGGCGCGAGGATCGAGCGGAGCAGCAGCATCAGGATCACCAGGATCACCGCCAGCACGATCGGGATGATCTTGATCAGGTCGCTCTGCGCGGTGTCGTTGGTGTCGAGGGCGATGGCGGTCACGCCGCCGACCAGCACCGACGGGTCGGTCTTCGGGAGGGTCTCGCGGAGGTCGCGAACCGTCTGCTCCGCCGCGGCGGAGTCGGCCTCCGACGAGAGGGTCGCGTTGATGAGGACGCGGCCGTCCTTGACGATCGGTTCCGGCGCCTCCGTCGTCGGCGCCTGCGTCGTGGGCGATTGGCCGGTGGATGATGGACGAGTGTTCCCGGTGTAGATGGTCGCCGTCGCGATGCCGTCCGTTCCCTTGACAGCGGCGAGCACCGCATCCGCGTCGCTCTCCTTCGCGACGACGAGGACCGGGCTGCCGGAGCCGGCGTCGAAGTGCTTCGCCACGATCTTCTGGCCGTCGACCGCGTCCGACTGTGTGAGCACCACGTCGGTCTGCTGCACCCCGTTCGCCTTGAGCTGCGTCACCCCGGCCGCGCACGCCACGAGCAGCACGAGCGCCACCACCCAGGTGACCCGCGGTCGCCGCGCGATGAGCGTGCCGACCCTGCGCCAGAGGCCGCCGATGCCTTCGAGCCCCGCGATGCGCACACCGTCGGCGTGCTTGTGCTCGACAGCCCGCTCGCCGACGAACTTCGGGCGGAACGGCCAGAACGCCGCACGGCCGAACACCACGAGCAGCATCGGCAGCAGAGTGAGCGCGGACAGGAGCGAGAACACGATGCCGATGGCCGCGATGGGCCCGAGGCTCTTGTTCGAGTTGAGGTCGGAGAACAGCAGGCACAGCAGCGCCAGGATCACCGTCGCGCCGGAGGCGGCGATCGGCTCCCAGGCGGCGCGCCAGGCGCGCCCGATGGCCGCCCACCTGGACTCGACGTGTTCGAGCGATTCCCGGTAGCGGGCGACGAGCAGCAGCGAGTAGTCGGTGGCAGCGCCGATCACCAGGATCGACAGGATGCCCTGGCTCTGTCCGCTCAGCTTGATCCAGCCCCACAGTGCGAACAGGTAGACGACGAGGATCGCCGCGCACAGGGCGAAGATCGAGGTGAACAGCACGAGGAACGGCAGCACGAGAGACCGGTAGACGAGCAGGAGGATCACGAAGACGGCGCCGACGGCCACCAGCAGCAGGATGCCGTCGATTCCGCCGAACGCGTTGACCAGGTCGGCGGTGAGCCCGGCCGGACCTGTCACCCAGCCCTGCGTGCCGTCCGGCAGGTTGTCCGCGACGACGGTTCGAAGGTCGGCGACGACCGTCTTGACGTTGTCGGAGTCGGTGATCGGGACGATGAACTCGACGGCCTTGCCGTCCTCCGACGGGATCGGTCCCGCGACGCTGGTCTGCGCATCCCCCTCCGGCTGCTGCACACCGTCGACCTCGCCGAGCTTCACGCCGAGCGCGGCATAGTCAGGGAGCGCCGACGACGGGATGCTCGTGTCCGACTGCACGACGACGATCGCGGGGATCGCGTTCGAGTCGGTGAACGTCTTCTGCCAGTCCTGCACCTCGGTGGACTCGGCGCTGGCGGGCAAAAAGGCGGCCTGGCCGTTCTCGGAGACGGAAGAGAGCTTCCCGAAGGTCGGTCCGCCCACGCCCGCAGCGATCAGCCAGATCACGATGACCACGGCGGGAAGCACGATCCGCAGCCAGCGGGCCGGAGTCCAGTCGGATCGGGTCTTCATGTGCGCCTCCGAGATTAGCTAGCCAAGTTAGTAATCAGCTTAGCGTGCATAACGTGGACCGCGCCAGCGCGGACCGCCTCGTCAACGACCGAGGCCGTGCCACCCATGGTGGCACGGCCTCGAGTTCCGGTCTCGGCTCAGCGAAGCGTGACGACGACCTTGCCGCCCTCCAGTCCGACCTTCATCCCGTAGGAGGTCAGCTCGGCGGTGATGTCCTCCGTCGCCGGATTGCCGCGGTAATCCGGACCGCTGGCGACGGCCGACATCGCACCGCCGTCGACCGAGAACTCGTAGTAGTCGCTCGTGTCGGCAGCGGAGACGACCGGGTACTCGGCGACCGTGACCACGACGGCGGCCTCGCTCGAACGAACGGTGATCGGAAAGCCGAGATTCAGCCCGCAGTCCTCGATCTCGGAGAACACGGTCTTCGCCGCGCACGCGTCGATCTGGGCGTTGAGCTCCTTCTGGACCGCGGCGACGTACTTCTCGCTTGGCACGAGTTCGAGCTTCTTGATCGGACGGTAGTCGCGCGACACCAACATCTTCGTGTCGCCGGACAGCTCGAAGAACTCGTTCGGCGGCAGCAACGTGTAGACGCCGGGGTAGGCGACGCGGCCTCTGTCGCTCGCATCCAGCGCACTGTTGACGCCCGCGATTCGGAAGGCATCGACGTCGTACGGAAGCGTCGGGACCTGGTACTCGAGCCCCTGCGCCACGAACCACCCGTCTTCGTCGCGCTCGACCTCCAGCCAGCCCGTGAAGCCCTTGCCGTCGAGCTTGTAGGCCACCTCGACCCTGGTGAGCTCTGACGAAGCGCCCTCGACGAACCTCTTCACGTTCGGGGCACTGATGCGCGTGGCCTTCGACAGCACGGCATTCGAGAGAAGCACGTTGTTCTCGTCCGCGGTGTCGACGCGCCCGAGCGCGTTGGCGGCCTTGGCGTCGCCTTTCGCGATGGCGGCGAGGTACTGCTGCGCAACGTCCTTGGCGCCGCCCGTGCCACCGGCCGCGTTCACGAGCAGGACGACGGTGACGATGGCTCCGATCGCGAGCACCAGGAAGGCGGCGGCGGCGGCGATGATCCAGACGAGGACCTTCTTGGACTTCGCCGAAACACCGACCTGGGCGGCACTGACAGCGGCGGCACCAACCGGGGCGGCACCAACCGGGGCGGCACCAACCGGGGCGGCACCGACAGGCAGCGCCGGGTACGGCGCCGGAGCGGGCTGCGGCGGCACGTCGCCCGCATTCGCCGCGTGCGCCTCGTTCTCACCGGCCGGAGCAGCCCCGGTCGGTGTTTCGGCGGAGTCGTTCATGTTCCCTCAATCTTTTGGACAGCAGCGTACACACTACTCCAAAAGCATCAAGGATTTGAAATACAATCAGCCTGCTACGACAAGCTCCGCCCCTGCGTGCGCCAGCTCTGCCAGTGCCGCCTCCGAGGACTCAGGTGCGACGCCCGCGACCAGGTCGGTGAGCACGCGGACCCGCTGGCCGTGACCGAGCGCATCCAGTGCCGACGCGCGCACGCAGTAGTCGGTGGCGATGCCGACCACGTCGATCTGGTCGATGCCGTGCTCGTCGAGCAGGTTGTGCACGCTCGAACCGGCTTCGGTGTGGCCCTCGAAGATCGAGTACGCGGGTACGCCCTGGCCCTTGCGGATGTGGAAGGTCACCGCGGAGGTGTCGAGGGCGGGATGGTAGTCGGCGCCGGTCGTGCCCGCGACACAGTGGCGCGGCCAGGTGCTCACGAAGTCGGGGGCCGCATCCGTGGCGAAGTGGCCGCCGTTGTCGTTGTCCGCGTCGTGCCAGTCGCGACTCGCGAAGACCTCCGAGTACTCACCGGCGTGGGCGGCGAGGTAGCGGCTGATGCCGGCGGCGACCGCCGCCCCTCCCTCGACTCCGAGCGCTCCGCCCTCGGTGAAGTCGTTCTGCACGTCGATGATGAACAGGGCCTTGCCCATGGTCGCCTCCGTCACTGGTTGGAGAGTCCGTCACTGGTTGGAGAGATTGCCGCCGCACTTGTAGAAGCCGGTGACGAGCGTGTCGATCGCCTGCTTGGCATTGTCTCCCACGTTTCCGAGAGCGAACACGGCAAACGTCAGCGGGGTGCCGTCCGCAGCGTTCACGATGCCGGACAGGGTGTACCCGTTATCGATCCAGCCCGTCTTCGCGAGCACCGCTCCGCGGGCTGCCGCGTTCGCTCCGGTGAAGCGGCTGTAACCCGGCCCGAGGGTCCCGGACTGACCGGCGACGGGCAGTCCGTCGTAGACGACGCCGAGGCCGTTCTGCTTGTTGAGCACCTTGATGAAGAGCTGCGTGAGATAGGACGGCGGCACGGCGTTGTCCGCGCTCAGGCCAGAGCCGTCTGCGATGTGGATGCCCGCGGTGTCGATCCCGTATGGCTTCAGCGCGGCGAGCACACCGGCGTTCTCCGCATCGAAGGTGTTGCCTGCGCCGGTCTTGATCGCGACCAGCCTGGCGAGCTCCTCCATGATCGTGTTGTCGGAGACGCGCATCGCCTGGTCGATCAGCGTGGTGACCGGCTGCGACTGCACCGCCGCGATCTGCTGCGCACCGGCGGGGGCCGTGCCGGCGGTCACGGGGACGTTGGTGCCGAGGTATTGCTGGAAGTACTGCACGGCGCGCCCGACAGGGTCTGTGCTGCGCGGCGACTCGACGGCGGTCGGGTCGTCGCGGTCGCCGTCGACCTGCAGAGCGGTGATGTACGACGTCGAGCCCTCGACGACGCGCTCCTCCTGCTCGTCCCAGCTCGGCTGCCAGACCGGGCCCCCGAACAGCGAGGTGTCCGTGACGATCGACGTGATCGGCTGGCCGCCCATCGCCTGGGTCACCTGGTTGGCGAGATCCTGAATCTTCGGAGCGCCGGTGTAGAACGAGGCCTGGCCGTCCGGGAGACGCGACAGTGTCACATCCCCACCGCCCACGATCACGATCTGGCCGGGCACGCTGCCCTTCACGACAGTGGTCGACACCCGGTAGTCGGGGCCGAGCACCTGCAGGGCGGCGGCAGAGGTGAGGGTCTTGAGCACGCTCGCGGTGGGGCCCGGCTTGCCGCCGTTGCGGTCGAAGAGGACCTCGCCGGTGCGTGCATCCACCACCTGGGCTTCAAGGTTGCCGAGTCGGCCGTCCTGTGACAGTCCGGCGACCGAGCAGGTGCGCACCCGGGCGGCGGCGGGCTGGTTGGCAGGGACGGGACGCACGGGGTCTGCGGTCTTGGTGGGCGTGGGCGTCGGCGTCGGGCTGGCGCTGTGGGTCGGAGCTGCTGCGGCTTCGGCCGGCGTGCCGACGGTCGCACCGAGTGCGACCGAGCCGGCGCCGAGGATGACGAACGCCGCGGAGGCGCCCGCGATGATCCACGCCTTCGGGTGCTTCCTGATGGCGGACAACACTCCGCCGAGCCCTGCGCCGAGCGCCGCACCGGCACCGGCTGCGGCACCTGCGCGCGCTCCGTTGCGTTCCTCCGACCGGCGCGCTGCGCGGGTCGACGAGGTGACGGGCTCGCTCGTGTCGAGGGAGTCCGTCCGGGGGACGATGGTGGCGGGGGTGGTGGTCGAGTCCGGCTCAGAGCCGTTCGACATGCCAGTATCGGGCGTGTCCGATTCGCGCATCCGGGTATATTACCTGCGTTTTCTGGGAGCGCGAACGGGCTAGCTCGTCGCATCCCGGATCGGCGCATCCTGCGCTCCCTGCACCGGCCGCGCAGGAGGCCTGGCCATGATCGCCCTGCCGACCCTCTGCGACAGCAGCATCGACGGACGTTCGATCACGCGGTGGAAGCCTTCCGCCGCGACCAGGATCACCGGAACCGCGGCGAGCGCGACGAACAGCCAGGGCACCCACGCATCCGCCCCGGTGAGCAGCGCGGCGGCCACCAGGATCGGCTCGTGGATGAGGTAGATGCTGAACGAGCGCGTGCCTGCCCACTGCACGGGCCTGGTCTCCAATGCCCGCCGTGCCGGCGATTCCAGAGCGACGACCACCACCCCTGCGACTCCGACGAGGCTCACCGCGGCGAGCGCCGCCGCGACGGGCGTGTATGTGGGGCCCGTCGGCACCAGGCTCGGTGCGATCAGCAGCAGCAACGCGCCGGCGATCCACGGCCACCAGCTCCGGATGCGCGTGGCGAGGTCTGCGATCGTGTCCCGTCGTGTCGCGATGATCATCCCGATGCCGAACACGGGCAGGTACTGCAGCATCCCACCGGTCAGCCACGCCTGCGGCAGTGCGTCGATCACGGCGGGGAAGCGCGAGATCGCCGACACGGCGATGAGGAGCGCGATGCCGCCGAGCCACCAGTCGTGCACGCGGGCGACCCTGAGCAGCAGATACATGACAGGCAGGAGCAGAGAGAACCACACCTCCCAGGTCAGCGACCAGAGCGGGCTGTCCAGGTTCGACGTGCCGAGCACCAGCACGAGGTCGTGCCAGACGGCGGAGAAGGTCGGAGCCACGTGTGTTGCCAGCCAGCTACTGCCTGACGACGGGTCGCGCGGGACGGCGACGGCGAGCAGGAGGGCGAACGCCACCGCTCCCCAAACAGGGATGTAGAGCCGGAGGATACGTCTCGCGTAGTACGCCAGGATGCTGCGAGGGCTCTGCCGGTGGGTGAGCAGCGGGAGGGTGAGGACGAACCCGGACAGCACGAAGAAGATCAGCACGGCCTCGTGCCCCGGCATGACCAGGCGCAACGGCGTGCGGAACAGCCACCACTCCGGCGTCAGCGGCGCGGGATCCTCCTTCTCGATGTAGAGCACGGAGACAGCGGGCACAACGAGCAGTGCGTGGTACAGCACCACGGACAGCGCCGCCACGCCCCGCAGCCCGTCGAGCGATCGGTAGCGGCGCCCGTGCGCCCCGGCCGACCCGTTGCGATCAGGGCTCTCCCCCGTCGTCGTCTCGTGCATTCTGCGCGCCCTCCCCACCCGCCTGTGTCCGTGCCCGTGCCCGTGCCCGTGCCGTCACCGTTACGGCACGACGGACACCAGGTAGTTGTCGAACTTCGCGCGCACCGGCGTGAGCGTCGCCGCGCCGGACAGGTACGTGCGCAGTCCGACGGACCCGGAGGCCTGGAGGGCGGCCGTCGCATCGGTCACGCTCGCCTGCCACGCGGCCGGTTCGGTCTGGATGGCCGGCCACAGCTTGGCCCGCACGGTGGTCGGCGATGTTCCGAACACCTGCACGCGCAGGGTGAGCTGCTGCCCGGCCGTGTACGTGAGGCCGCTGACGGACACCGCCTGGAGCGTGTTCCCGCCCTGCAGCAATTGCACCTGCACGGCCCCGCTCCCGCTGATCCACGCGCGGCCCTCGTAGCCGACGGACCCCACCTGCCGTCCGATGGCCGAGACGAAGGTCCCGCCGCCGGACGACGCGACGTCAGTGGTGAACGTCACCGCGGTGTCCGTGCGGTTCGACGACACAGCGTTCAGGGTCTCCGTCCGTGTGATACCGGCCGGATCGACCATCTGTCCCGTGCCAGAGGCGACCGAGTACGCGGTCGCGTCACCAGCGCTCGTCCACGTGCCGCCTACCTCTGCGGCGCCCCAGCCGTTCGCGACCGAGCGTTCGAACGCATCCCTGGCCAGTGTGGTGCTCGCGGTGGCCGTCACCGTGACCGGCTTCGAGGTGGTGGCCTGGCCCCCGCGGTTGTCGGTGACCTTCAGCGTGATCGTGTACGTGCCGGCTGCGGCATATGTGTGCCCTGCTGTCGCGCCGGTCGCCGTTCCTCCGTCGCCGAACGTCCACGCCCAGGCGGCGACCGAGCCGTCCGGATCACTGGATGCGCTCCCGTCGACGGACACGGACAGCCCGTCCGGTGTCGCCACGAACGAGGCGACCGGGTTCTGGTTCGCTCCCCCGCCCACGATGGTGACGGTGTTGCCCGCGCGGTTGATCTGGTTGCCGTCCGGGTCGGTCACATACAGGGTGTACGTGTGCTGGCTGCCCCCGGCGAGGCCGGTGTCCGTGAAGCTCATGGCCGGACGGTTCCAGAAAGTGGAGAGCTGGTTGGTCTGGTAGACCGGGCTGGCGGTGTTGCCGTCGCGGACCAGCCTGTAGTTCAGGTTGGTGTTGTCCTGGTCGTAGGTCGACGTCCAGGTGATCTTGGCCTGCCCGGCTGCCGGCGAGGTCGCGTTCGGCGCCAGCGCGGTGTTGTTGTTCGGTCCGACGTTGCTGCGCACGACGCTGTCGAAGGCGAAGCGGGTGAGGCCGTACTGCGCGACGCCGTTCACGAACGGGAACTCACCGCCGACGACGAGATACTGGCTGTTGCCCGCCAGGCTCCACGCGGCCTGCCCCTGGCCGGTGAACGACCCTGTCACGTAGTCGGGGAACCAGTTGAGCTGCGACGGGGACGGCTGGCCAGCGAAGTTGAAGTAGCTGCGGTTGCCGTCGTTCGTGAGCGCGCCCGTCCGTGCTTTCGAGAACGCGATGGAGTGGTGGAAGGTGCGCGGGTTGGTCTCGGGGTAGCCGCCGACGTTCCGGCAGTCGTGCGGGTGGCCCACCGCGTACAAAGCGTCGCCGAGCGGGTAGACGTTGTACGTGTCGCCGTGGCAGTCCTCCAGCCAGATCAGCGCTCCGGTGTTGGCGTCAGCGGCGAAGCTGCCCTCCAGGTTGCCACCCGATCCGAACACGTAGCCGGCGCCGTAGATCCTGTCGGAGGTGGCGACGAGGGTGGTGATGCCCGCCTGGGTGCCCGCATCCCGCACCACGGAGTTGGCGGGGAACGGCAGGTTCGCGCCTGTCGCGCCATTCAGCATGGCGAGGCCGTAGTGGGAGCTGCCGTTCATGTTCTGGAAGCGGCCGCCCGCGTACACCTTGGTGCCGTCCGGGCTGACAGCGAGCGCATCCACGACGTAGTCCGCGCTCGCGGCGAACGTCGTCATCAGTGCCCCGTTGGATGCGTTGATCTCGGCGATATAGCCGCGCCCTGCTCCGTTGACGCTCGAGAAGGTTCCGCCGGCGTAGACAGCCGTGTTCGTCGCGGCGAGCGCCCGCACCTGGCTCTCCATGATCGGCCGGAACGAGCTGACGATCTGTCCGGTGGCGGTGCTGATGGCGACGATGCGGTAGTAGTTGCCCCCGCCCGCTGTGGTGAAATCGCCCCCGACGTACACGCGGGAGCCGTCCGGTGTGGCGGCGATCGCCAGCGCCTGGGCATTCAGCGGAACGTTGAAGGTGGAGATGAGGGCGCCGGTGGTGACGTTGTACGCGAGCAGATTGCTGCGCGGCGTCGTGTTGGACCCGGCCGGCGCCCCGGCTGGACGTGCCGTGGTGAACTTGCCCGCCACGTAGACCGTGTTCCCGACGACCACCTGCGCCCACGCGACACCATCGATCTGCGTGGTGGGCAGCGCCTGCGCACTGACCGTCGGCGGCGTGGCCGGGTCGGCGGGATTCGGCGGCATGGTGTCGGCGCTGGCCGGGCCGGCGATGGCCAGCCCTCCGAAGACGAGACCGATGGCCGTCGCGATGGACGCGGCGACGCCGACTCCGCGGGACGTGGATGTGCGGAACAAGCTCATGACAACCTCGACAGGCGAGTTGGCACCTGGTGGGTGCAGGATGCGCCCCTGCGGCTCTGCGGTTCCGAGTTCGGGTTCCCGGTTGCGGATGCTGTGCGTCACAGGCCCAGGGCGCGTGTGGAGTTTCGGGTTCGCGCTGCGGCATCGCTCCCGCACACGGCGGTCACGGCGTCCGTCCACGAGTCCGGCTGACAACAGTCCTGCCGAACCTGAATGATTCTCAACTTCTGACCAGGGTACGCCTGAGACAGCGCAGTCGACCCCGTGCTGGCACGGATTTCTTGCATTCCGGAGATCGAAAAAGCCCCGTCCGGGGACGGGGCAGATGGAGCCGCCCAAGGGAATCGAACCCTTGACCTTCTCATTACGAGTGAGATGCTCTGCCGACTGAGCTAGGGCGGCGTGGGTCTCGCCCGAGGGCGTTACGCACAGTCAGATAGCTTACCCGATGTTCGAGGGTGCTACTGACCATCTGAGATTGCGGCTCACCGCACCTGGGTGCCGAGCGCCTGGAGTTGAGCGAACGAACTGCGGAGGCGGTCGGCGAGCGGCTCGACGCCTCCGTGGTCCGCCCAGCACGACCACGCGTGGCGCATCCCGGCGAAGGAGACGTATGTGACAAGCCTGGCGCGCTGGTGGAGGGTCTCCTGGTCGGAGGCGAGCGCGGGGTCGTCGTGGGCGAGACGGCGCTGCACGATGGCGCTCAGGGCGTCCTCGAACTGGTGCATACTCGCCATCCGCTGAGCGAACAGCTCCGGGTTGTCTTTGAGGAGGGCGCGACGCAGGGTGTGGAGTTCGTGGACGCTGCGCGTCGCATCCACTGCTCCCCCGTGGTCGTCGCCGGTCAGCTCGACCGTGTCGATCGCGGCGATGAGCAGTTCGCTGATGCCGTCGAGGATGGGTTCCTCCGGCCCGGCGTCGATGAAGCGTTCGATGCGCTCTTCGTCCGGCAGTTCCGGCAGTTCGCCGATGATGGCGGACTCTTTGGACGGGAAGTAGTTGAAGAACGTGCGCGGTGACACGTTCGCCGCGTGACTGATCTCGTCGATCGTCACCCGGTCGAAGCCGCGCTCGCTGGCGAGTTCGAGCGCCGCCAGTTGGATCGCGCGCCTGGTCGCGAGACGCTTGCGCTCCCGCAGCCCGAGTTCTTCCTGCACCATGCTCATTCGACGATTATTTCATTGTCTGCAAAATTGCACCACTCCGTCGAACCGGAATGGGCAGGCCAATCTCAGCAGGTTTTGCCCGCCTCCGGGATGGTGCCCTTCACGAGGAAGTCGTCGACCGCGCCGTTCACGCACGAGTTGGACTTGTTGTACGCGGTGTGGCCCTCACCCTTGTAGGTGAGCAGGTGGCCGTTCTCCAGCTCGCCGGCCAGGTTCTTCGCCCAGACATAGGGCGTCGCCGGGTCGTTCGTCGTGCCGACGACCAGGATGGGGGCTGAGCCCTTCGCGGCGATCGGACCGCGTTCGACCGAGGACGTGTATGGCCAGTTCGCGCATCCGATGTCGCCGTACGACATGTACGGGCCGATCACGGGAGCGTCCTTCGCCAGCTCTGCGGCCTGCGCGCGCATCGTGGCCGGGTCCGCGTCGTACGTGTAGTCCAGGCAGTTGATCGCCATGAACGCTTCCGTCGAGTTGTCGCCGTACGTGCCGTCGCTCTGCCGGTTGTTGTACGCGTCGGCGAGGGTGAAGGCAGTGGATGCGCTCCCCTTCATCACCGAGGTGAACATGTCGGTCAGGTACGACCAGGCCGTTGCGTCGTAGAGGGGGTAGATGATGGCGGTGACCAGCGTGTTCGCGCCGAGTTCCCGGCCGTCCGAGTTGCGGATGGGGCTCTGCTCGACAGAGGCGAGCAGGTCGCTGATGGTCTTCATCGCGTCGTCGACCGACCCGCTGAACGGGCAGCCCTTCTGGGCGAGGCAGTCCTTGAGGTATGCGCGGAGCGCGCTCTCGAAGCCCTCCGCCTGCACCTTCGTCACGTCGAAGTTGCTTGCGGCGGGGTCGAGCGCGCCGTCGAGGACCAGGCGGCCGGTCTTGCCGGGGTAGAGGTCGGCGTAGACCGCACCGAGGTACGTGCCGTACGAGTAGCCGAGGTAGTTGAGCTTCTTGTCACCGAGGACCGCACGCAGCAGGTCGAGGTCGCGCGCCGCACTGACCGTGTCGACGTGTTCGAGCAGCGCTCCGGTGTTCGTGGCGCACGCAGAGCCGAAGTCCTTGGAGACGATGGTGTTCTCGGCGATCCACGCATCGGAGCCGCGTGTGCCGGGCGTGATGTCGTAGAGGTAGCCGTCCATCTGCTTGGCGTCGTAGCATTTCACCGCCGTGGAGTGGCCGACCCCGCGAGGGTCGAATCCGACCACGTCGAAGTGCTGCTGCAGGGTGCTGTCCGTCGCGTAGTCGACGGAGTCCCGCACGAAGTCGTATCCGGACCCGCCAGGACCGCCGGGGTTGACCAGGAGCGAGCCCTGCTTGGTGCCCTTGGCCGTCTGCCGGATGAGCGCAAGCTCGATCTCACCGGACGACGGGTTCTTCCAGTCGAGGGGCGCCTTCGCGGTGGCGCACTGCTTGCCGGATGCGCAGCTCTGCCACTTGAGCACCTGGCTGTAGAACGGCTGCAGGTCGGCGGCCACCTGCTCGGCGACGGGGGTGGAGGTCTGCGCGGTCTTGGGCGGGATGAACCAGGTGACGCATCCGGTGAGCGTCAGAGCCACGATCGCCGCGACCGCGACGAGTGCGGTGCGCGCGCTTCGGCGCCCTCCTCGTCGGGAGCCGGTGGTGCGCGTTGCGGAACGACCGCGCGCGTCGGAGTGGCCGTGGCGGGTGGTCACTGGTCGTTCCCCTTTCGAGCGGCACCGCCGCGCAGGATGGTGGTGAGCATGGCCTCGATCGCCAGCGCGGGAGCGACGTTCCCGTCGATCCGCTGACGGGCGGTGGCGATCGCGTCCATCGCCGCGAGCGTAGCTGCGGGAGTCGTGTGAGTGCTGAGAGCATCGAGGCTGTCCTGCAGCTCCAGGTTCACGAGCTCGCTCGCGCTGCCGAGCTGCAGCATCATCACGTCGCGATAGAGCGACAGCAGATCGACCAGGATGCGGTCGATCCCGTCGCGGAGGCTGCGGGTCGCTCGCCGCTTCTGGTCTTCCTCGAGCTGGCGCAACTGGGAGCGGAGCGCGGGCGGGATGGAGCCGCCTGGTTCAACGCCGAGCGAGCGCAGGGCGTGCTCGCGCTCTTCCGCGTCCCGTTCCTCTGTGATGGCCTTCGCGTCGGCCCCTGCGATCTCGAGCAGGCTGGCGGCGGTGAGCACGGCGTCCGACACCGACCGCATCCGCAGCACCAACTGCAGCGTCTCTTCGCGCCTGCGCCTGGCCTCGTCGTTGGTGGCGAGCCGGTGGGCCATGCCGATGTGGCTCTGCGCGTGCCTGGCCGCGCGCTCGGCCGTCGCAGGGTCGACGCCGTCGCGGCGCTCGATCAGGGCGGCGACGTCGGAGACGGACGGGACACGCAGCCGCACGGTGCGGACACGAGAGCGGATGGTCGGGATGAGGTCGGCGTCGCTCGGAGCGCAGAGGATCCAGACGGTGCGCTCCGGTGGCTCCTCGAGCGCTTTGAGGAGCACGTTGGAGGTGCGCTCGCTCATCCGGTCGGCGTCTTCGATGATCATCACGCGGTACCGGCCGACCGACGGGGAGAACTGCGAGCTGGCGACGAGCGTGCGCACCTCCTCGATGGAGATGATGACGCGCTCAGTGCTGAGCACGGCCAGGTCGGGGTGGGTGCGCGCCTCCACCTGCCGTTGCGTGGCGAGGTCGCCCTCCGGCGTGCCAGGGCTGAGCAGGGCGGTGGCGAAGGCGAACGCGAGGTTGGACCGACCGGAGCCAGGCGGGCCGGTGATGAGCCACGAGTGCGTCATGCTGCGGCCTGTGGCCGACCCTGCCGGAGTGACGGCTGCGGTGGATGCGGCGGATGCGGCGCCAGTGGATGTGGCCACGGTGGATGCAGCCCCAGTGGATGCGCTTGGCGCCGATCCACCGGCTGCTGCTGCCTTGAAGATGGCGATGGCGTCGTCCTGACCCGTCAGGTCATCCCACACTGCCATGCCTCCCAGGCTAGCGGTCACCACCGACACCGCCGAATGCGCTGCGGGGGCGTGCTGCCGACGTCGCTTCCCGATCAGACATACGGTTCGAGGCGCGCGCGGATGTCCGCAGCGATCTCGTCGATGGGGCGCGACGCATCCACCACCAGGAATCGTTCCGGCTCCGCCTCGGCCAGCCCGAGGTATGCGGCGCGCACGCGGGCGTGGAAGTCCGACTTCTCGGCTTCCAGCCTGTCGTAGCGGGTGCGCGAGGTGTCGAGCCGTGCCCGCGCGGCGCTCTCGTCGAGGTCGAGGAGGATGGTCAGGTCGGGCAGGAGGCCCTGAGCAGCCCAGAGCGACAGGTCGCGGATCTCCACGGGGTCGAGCACCCGCCCGGCTCCCTGGTATGCGACAGACGAGTCGAGGTAGCGGTCCTGAAGGACGACCTCGCCGCGCTCCAGAGCCGGACGCACGAACGTCTCGATGTGATGCGCACGATCGGCCGCGTACAGCAGCGCCTCCGCTCTGGCTGCGATGTCGCCGCGGTGGTGCAGGACGATTTCGCGGATCTCGACGCCGACCTCGGTTCCGCCTGGCTCACGGGTGCGCACGACCGTGCGACCCCGCTCCGCCAACCACTCCTCGATCAGTTTCGCCTGCGTGGACTTGCCCGTCCCGTCGCCGCCCTCGATCGTGATGAAGAGCCCGCGGCGTTCCGGATTCGTGTCGTCCGCGCTCACTCCGACGCCGTCTTCGAGGCCGCCGCCTTGCGCGTGGTGGTGGTTTTGGCCGCGGTCGTCTTCGCCGCAGTGGTCTTCGCCGCCGTCGTCTTGGCTGCCGTCGTCTTGGCTGCCGTCGTCTTGGCTGCCGTCGCCTTAGCCGCCGTCGTCTTGGCTGCCGTCGTCTTGGCTGCCGTCGTCTTGGCCGGCGCCTTCTTCGCTGGTGCCTTCTTCGCTGGCGCCTTCTTGGCCGGGGCTTTCTTCGCCGGTCCCTTGGCGCGCTTGTCCGCGAGCAGTTGCACGGCGCGCTCGAAGTCGACTTCCTCGACCGTCTCGCCGCGCGGGATGGTCGCGTTGGTCTCCCCGTCGGTCACGTACGGGCCGAACCGGCCGTCCTTGACCTTGATCGGCTTGCCGCTGACCGGGTCGGCGTCGAACTCTTTGAGCGCGCTCGACGCGCGGCGGTTGCCGTACTTCGGCTGCGCGAACAGTTCGAGGGCTCCCGCCAGGTCCATCGCGAAGATGTCGTCCTCGCTCGGGAGCGAGCGGGTGTCCGTGCCCTTCTTCAGGTACGGGCCGTATCGCCCGTTCTGCGCCTGGATCTCCTCGCCGCTCTCCGGGTCGAGTCCGACCGTGCGCGGTAGGTCGAGCAGTTGCAGCGCGGTGCCGAGGTCGAGCGACGCGAGGTCCATCGACTTGAACAGGGATGCGGTGCGCGGCTTGACGGCCGCGGCCTTCTTCGTCGTCTTCTTGGCGGGAGCGGCGACCACTTCTCCTGTCGCCTGGTCGACGGTCTCAGCCGCAGGCTCCTCCGGGTCGACCTCGGTGACGTACGGCCCGAATCGGCCGTCCTTCGCCACGATGTTCTTGCCGTTCTCCGGGTTGACGCCGAGGATCCGGTCGGTGAGCACCGGCGCATCGATGAGCTCGTGCGCCTTGGCGGGCGTGAGCTCGTCCGGCGCGAGCTCCGGCGGGATGTTGACCCTGCGCGGTGTAGCACCTTCTGCCGCACCCTCTTCGGCGACTTCGAGATACGGGCCGTACTTGCCGATGCGCAGCGTCACGTCGTCGTCGATGGCGATCGAGTTGATGCTGCGCGCGTCGATCTCGCCGAGGTTGTCGATGACACGGCGCAGACCCGTGTGCTTGTCGCTGCCGAAGTAGAAGCTGTTGAGCCAGTCGACGCGCTCCGCCTCGCCGTCGGCGATGCGGTCGAGATCGTCTTCCATCTCGGCCGTGAAGTCGTACTGCACCAGGTCGCCGAAGTAGTCCTCGAGCAGCCGGACGACGGAGAACGCCACCCAGCTCGGAACCAGCGCCTGCCCGCGCGGCGTGACATAGCCGCGATCGACGATCGTGGAGATGATGCTCGCGAACGTCGACGGCCGTCCGATGCCGAGCTCTTCGAGCGCCTTGACGAGGCTGGCCTCCGTGTAGCGCGGCGGAGGGGTCGTCTCGTGACCGTCAGCTTCGACGTCTTCGACGCTCAGCCCCTGACCGGGCTGCAGCGGCGGCAGTTTCGCGTCAGCGGCGTCCGACGAGTTGCGCTCCTCGTCTTTGCTCTCCTCGTATGCGTTGAGGAAGCCGCGGAACGTGATGACCGTGCCGCTCGCGGTGAACTCGCCGACCGTGCCGGCGTGCTCGCCTTCTGTGACCTTTGTCTCGACGGTCACGGACGCCGTCTGCCCCTTGGCGTCGGCCATCTGCGATGCGACCGTGCGCTTCCAGATGAGGTCGTACAGCCGGAACTCGTTGCCGCGCAGCACCTTCTCGAGTTCGGACGGCGTGCGGAAGACCTCACCGGAAGGGCGGATCGCCTCGTGCGCCTCCTGGGCGTTCTTGCTCTTCGACGCGTAGGTGCGCGGCTTGTCCGGCACCGTCTCCGGCCCGTACAGCTTCGCGGCCTGTGTGCGGGCGGCGTTGGTGGCCTGCTGCGAGAGCGACGCGGAGTCGGTTCGCATATAGGTGATGTAGCCGCTCTCATAGAGGGACTGCGCGACGCTCATCGTCTGCTTGGCGGAGAACCGCAGCTTGCGCGCGGCCTCCTGCTGCATCGTCGACGTGGTGAACGGGGCCGCCGGGCGCCGCGAGTACGGCTTGGAGTCGACCTTGCCGACCGTCACCACGGTGCTCGGCCGGGAGATCGCGGCGGCGAGGGTGGTCGCCGTCTCCTCGTCGAGGGTGCGAGCGGACGACGTCAGCTTTCCGTGGTCGTCGAAGTCGCGCCCGGTGGCAACGCGCTCTCCGGACAGTCTGGCGAGCCTGGCCTCGAAGCCGTTGGCGTCCTCCGGGGTGAACCGCGCCGTCAGCCCCCAGTACGACGCGGGGACGAACGCAAGCCGCTCGCGCTCCCTGTCGACCACGAGGCGCGTCGCGGCCGACTGCACGCGACCGGCCGACAGGCCTGGGCCGACCTTGCGCCACAGCACCGGCGACACTTCGTAGCCGTACAGCCGGTCCAGGATGCGCCTGGTCTCCTGGGCGTCGACCAGTGCGGTGTCGATCTCCCTGGTGTTGTCGCGCGCCTTCTCGATGGCTTCCTTGGTGATCTCGTGGAACACCATGCGCTTGACGGGGACCTTCGGCTGCAGCACCTCGATGAGGTGCCACGCGATGGCCTCTCCTTCGCGGTCTTCATCCGTTGCAAGGAGGAGTTCGTCGGCGTTCTTGAGTGCGCGCTTGAGGTCGGCGACCGTCTTCTTCTTCTGGTCGGAGACCACGTAGTAGGGCTCGAAGCCCTTCTCGACGTCGACCGAGAACTTGCCGAGCGACCCCTTCTTGAGCTCGGGCGGCAGGTTCTTGGGCTCGATGAGGTCGCGGATGTGTCCGACGGATGCCATCACTTCGTAGCCGTCGCCCAGATACTGGGCGATCGACTTCACCTTGTTCGGTGACTCGACGATGACGAGTTTCTTCGTGTCAGACACCTGACTCCTCTTATATGTACGCACTGTTCTGCAACAGCGAGACGTTCGTAGCGCGCTCCCCCGGCGCCGCACCCCTGCGGCGAGCGTGGGCCTCACGGCCCCGACAGGCAAACCATACACACCTGAGCCGCTTGTCTGCCTAATCGTTGGATCTTCGTTCGCCGAGGGCGCAGACCTTGCGGTCGCCGGGGGCGGGAGGAAAATGAGGGCATGGCTATCACTTCAACGACGACGTATACCGCCAAACTGACCGACGGACCTCTCGAGGGCAAGACCATCGCAACCGAATACCTCGAGACGGGCGAACCACGCCCGCGTCTCGAGATCCCTTCCTCCACCGGAGGCAAGCGCTACCTCTATATCCGCTCCTCCGCGATCGAGTTCGCGTCCGACGACGCCCTCGACCGCCGCCCCAGCGCGGTGGAGTACCGCTATCTGGAGGCGATCTTCGACTGACCGGCTACAACTGACCGGCTTCGACCGACCGGCTTCAAGTGACCGGCTTCGACTGTTCACCGCGTTCCCGGCGGACCTGCGCGCGCTGAGGCGCGCGCAGGCAGCCCGAGGTAGGTGACAGTGGCGCGCACGACGGCGACGACACCGTCCAGCTCGCACGAGTCCAGTCGGGCCTCATTCGCCGACGCGACCCGCTCCGCCTCCTGACAGGGAACGCCCGGTCGCAATCCCGAGGCGGCATCCGCCGCCGCGAGCGCTGCCCCGTCCGCGGCAGCGGCAGCCACGCGCCGTGCCCCGTACGCACCCGCCAGCCCGACGGCCGCAGCGGTGACGCAGACCAGCACCCCGATCATCGCCACAGCGAGAACCCCGGCTGCGCCGCGTTCACACCGGGTGCTCGCGCTCAGCCGTCGTCGTACGCTTCGTCCAGCGCGCACACCCTGGCGGACACGGTCACCCCCAGCACACCGAGCCCCGCCGTCGGGGTGAAGCCAGGCGGGTTCATGCCCGTCGCGTTCACACACACCATTCCTCCTTCTCTCTCGACGGTCAGTTCCGCTTCGGTCGTGCGAGCGACGCGAGCCGGATCGTCGCCGCGGGCGAGCATCCGCGCTGACTGGGCTGCCGCATCCACGAGTCGCGCCCGCTGCGTCGCCACCTGCACGGCACCCAGGCACAGGGCGAGGCAGGCGAGCACGGCGGGGAGCGCCACCGCGAACTCGGCGGTCACGCTCCCGCGTTCGCCGTCATGCGCCTGTGGTGAGCGCACGAGTGACCAGCTCGGTGAGGATCGCTTTGACCTCGTCGCCGCGGAGCAGCACCACCAGCAGCCCGGCGAACCCGACCGCCCCCATCGTCGCGACCGCGTACTCGGCCGTCGCAGAACCCCTCTCTTCGCGGATGACCCGCGCGATGAATCCAGCCATCGTCTTCCTCTTCCTGTTGTGTTCCTCTGTCGCGACCGCGTGGCGTGGCCGCTGACTCCAGCCTCCGGTGTCCGTCGCTCGGCCGCCTCGTGCATCCCGGATCGGTGGACAACCATCAGAAGGCGGCGATTGTGGAGGAGACGATCGACAGCACCACAGGGGCGACGCCGAGCAGCATGAAGCTCGGCAGCACGCACACGCCGAGGGGAACCATGGACCGCACGGCGAGCGCAGCGGCGTCGCTCCTGCCCTGAGTTCGCCGTCGGCGTCCGGCCTGAGCTGCGCCACTCCGCAGCAGTTCCACCGCGGGGGCGCCCGCTCGCTGCGCCAGGCTCAGGATGCGGGCGACCTCTGTGCGCTCGCCCTCGGCCACGTCCAACCCGGCACAGACCTCGTCGCACAGAGACTGCGCGCCCGGTGCCCCCAGCCCTCCGCTCAGCGCCGTCGCGACCAGGTCGTGGCGCAACCCCGGCACGTCGGCGCCTGGGTGCGCACGTCGCCGGAGCGCACGCATCCATCGGCGGCCGAGGAGCAGCAGCAGGACACCGGCCGCAAGGATCACCCAGCCGATGACGGAGCCGGTGAGAGTCCCAACCGGGTCGACGCCCATCACCACGGCGAGCGTCATTCCGACGGCGGGCAGCCACGACACGAGCCGGGCTGTCGCGCTTGGCCCTGCCAGGGCCACCTGCACGTCACGCTCGGTCTCCGCCCTGTCGCGCAGAGAATCGGCGAGCCTGCGCAGGGTCGGAGACATCGGCGCGCCCGCCGCCTCGGCGACCTGCCACACGGCAGCGAGCACCGCCCAAGACGAATCCACGGGAGGGCGCGGTCCGGCCGCCACCGCGCGCCCAGGCCCGGAGACCGCCGTGCGACCCTGCGCAGCGCCCGCCGCGCCCGCCGCGCCCGCCACGCCAGTCGCGCCCGCCGCCCGAGCCAACGCATCCGCGATCGATTCGCCTGCCGCGATCCTGCCCGCGACCCGGCCGGCCAATGGATGCGCGGAGAACTCCCGCACGTATCCCCATGCCGCCCCTTGCCTCACGCCCGCCTCCATGAGCGTGACCAGTTCGTCGACCAGCTCGGCGAGCTGTTCGGCCGCGTCTCCCGGCCGCTCGCGCCTCGACCGCCGCGCACTCTGGCCACGCAGCTCACGCCGTCGCATCCGCAGCCGAACTCCCGTCCCTCACGACCGTGAGTCGTCCGTCCCCTCCCACTCCCAGCCGGCCGAAGCCCGCCACCCTGCGCACGCCATCGACGCGCTCGACGTGCACGAGCATCCCGATGCCGCTGACTGCCTGGCGCGCGAGGGCGCGCTCGCTCAGTCCCGCCAGAGCGCCGAGCGCTTCGAGGCGCGCGGGGACATCTCCGATCGAGTTGGCGTGGAGGGTGCCCGCTCCCCCGTCGTGCCCGGTGTTCAACGCGGCGAGCAGGTCGGTGATCTCCTCGCCACGGCACTCACCGAGGACGAGCCGGTCCGGGCGCATCCGGAGCGCCTCACGCACGAGGCGCCGGAGGTCGACGCCGCCCGCGCCCTCCAGATTCGCTTGCCTGGTCTGCAGGCCGACGACGTGCGGGTGCGCGATCCGGAGTTCGGCGACATCCTCGATCGTGACAATCCGCTCGTTCGGGGGCGCATGGGAGAGCAGCGAGCCGAGAAGCGTTGTCTTCCCCGCCCCTCCCGCTCCTGTGATGAGCAGGTTGGTCCGCGCCTCGATCGCGCGAAGGAGGGTCTGCGCCTGCGGCTCCGTGATCGCGTGGCCGGCGAGCAGGTCCGGCAGCCTCAGCGCGCGACCGCGCGGTATCCGCACGGACAGCAGCGTTCCTCCCGTGGACACAGGGGGAAGAACCGCGTGCACCCGGATCCCGTCCAGGAGGCGCACGTCGACGAACGGTGTCGCTTCGTCGATGTGCCTGCCGCCACGCGCGATCAGTCGCACGGCTAGCTCGCGTGTGGCGCGCTCGTCGGAGCGCCAGCCGTCGATGCGCCGGAGTCCCCATTCGCCACCGTCCGCCCAGAGATCGCCGTCCGCCGCGATGAAGAGGTCGGTGACGTCGTCCCGCAGCAGGTACGGAGCGAGCGGGCCGAACGTCTGCCACAGGCCCGAGCGTTCGGCCGAGGACGAGGACGAGGACGAGGACGAGGAAGGGGACAAGGATCGTGGCGGGGACGGCGCGGCATTCGCTGCATCGCCGCCGGCCAGGGGGTCTTCACGTTTCATTCGCATAGAGCGACGCTACGAAGCGCGGCGCAGGCGTCGCACTCGCGAGGCGATACCCGTGGAGAACTCCCGAAACCTTGCACGTGTGGAGAACCAGCGGACCGGGGGGACGCACACCAGCCGGTTAAAAAAGGGGGGCCGCACCTATTGGGGGGAACAGGTGCGGCCACTGCGGCGCATGATTGGGGGGAATCGTTTGCGCCGCACGCCAGAATTAATATTCGGCCGAGAGACAGTTTACGCAGAATCAATGCAAACGCAAGTCTTCATCGGTGACGTCACCGGCAGGTTGTAGAGTCGAGCATTGTCGCGCCACGACTTGACCATTCAGCATCGCAAAGGAGCGAACAGACTCCCCATGAGCAACACAATCGACAATCTGCTGCACGAAGCACGCCGCTTTGCCCCCAGCGAGGAGTTCGCGGCCAACGCGGTAGCGACCGCCGAGCTCTACGAACGTGCCGCGGAAGACCGTCTCGGGTTCTGGGCCGACCAGTCCCGTGAGCTCGTCCACTGGCACAAGCCGTTCACGCGCACACTCGACTGGACCAACCCGCCCTTCGCGAAGTGGTTCGACGACGGCGAGCTGAACGTGGCGTACAACTGCCTCGACAGGCACGTCCTCGCAGGCAACGGCGACCGCGTCGCCATCCACTGGGAGGGCGAGCCAGGCGACAGCCGATCCATCACATACGCGGAGCTCACCGCGGAGGTCAAGAAGGCTGCCAACCTGCTGACCAGCCTCGGCATCGCCGCCGGCGACCGCGTCGCGATCTACCTGCCGATGATCCCGGAGGCCGTCATCGCCATGCTGGCGGTCGCGCGCATCGGCGCCGTCCACTCCGTCGTGTTCGGCGGGTTCAGCGCGGAGAGCCTGCGCTCGCGCATCGACGACGCGGCGGCCAAGCTCGTCATCACCGCTGACGGCGGCTGGCGCAAGGGCAAGGTCTTCCCGCTCAAGAACGCCGTGGATGCGGCACTCGCGTCCGGCGAGACCACGGTCGAGCACGTGCTCGTGGTCAAGCGCGGGGAGAACGACGTCGAGTGGACCAACGGCCGCGACCTGTGGTGGCACGACGAAATCGCCCAGGTCGACGCCGACCACGTCGCCAAGTCGTTCGAGGCTGAGCAGCCGCTGTTCATCCTCTACACCTCTGGCACCACCGGCAAGCCGAAGGGCATCCTGCACACTTCTGGCGGATACCTGACGCAGGCCGCGTTCACCCACAAGAACGTCTTCGACCTCCACCCGGAGTCCGACGTCTACTGGTGCACAGCCGACATCGGCTGGATCACCGGCCACAGCTACGTCGTCTACGGCCCGCTGGCCAACGGCGCAACGCAGGTGCTCTACGAAGGCACGCCGGAGACGCCGCACCCCGGCCGCTGGTGGGAGATCATCGAGAAGTACAAGGTCTCCATCTTCTACACGGCGCCGACCGCCATCCGCTCGTTCATGAAGATCGGCCGCCAGCACCCGCAGAAGTTCGACCTGTCGAGCCTGCGCGTGCTCGGGTCTGTCGGAGAGCCCATCAACCCGGAAGCGTGGATGTGGTACCGCGACGTGATCGGCGGAAACACCACGCCCATCGTCGACACCTGGTGGCAGACCGAGACCGGCGCCATCATGGTCTCCGCGCTCCCCGGCGTCACCACGCTGAAGCCCGGCTCCGCACAGGTGCCCCTCCCCGGCATCTCGATCGAGATCCTGGACGAGGCCGGTGTTCCCGTCGGCAAAGACCAGGGCGGCCTGCTGGTCGTCGCCGAACCGTGGCCGAGTATGCTCCGCGGCATCTGGGGCGACCCGGAGCGGTTCAAGGAGACGTACTGGGAGAAGTTCGGCGACAAGTACTTCGCCGGTGACGGCGCACGCTACGACATGGACGGCGAGATCTGGCTGATGGGCCGCGTCGACGACGTGATGAACGTCTCCGGTCACCGCCTCTCGACCGCGGAGATCGAGTCCGCCCTGGTCGCGCATCCACTGACGGCCGAGGCCGCCGTCGTCGGTGCGGCAGACGAGACCACAGGACAGGCTGTCGTGGCGTTCGTCATCATCAAGCAGAACCAGCTCGAGAACGCCGAGGCGATGGATGTGGCAGCAGAACTGCGCAAGCACGTCACGGAACAGATCGGCGCGATCGCCCGCCCACGCGAGATCTTCATTGTGAACGAGCTGCCGAAGACGCGTTCCGGCAAGATCATGCGCCGCCTGCTGCGCGATGTGGCGGAGGGTCGCGAGGTCGGCGACACCACGACCCTCGCCGACACCGCGGTGATGAGCTCGATCCAGAGCAAGCTCTCCTAGCGCATCCCGCTGACGCCGAAGGGCCCGCATCCCCTGTGGATGCGGGCCCTTCGGCTGTTCTGGATGCGCGGGATGCGCGATTCCGTCACTCGAACGACAGGATGAGCTCCACCTCGACGGGCGAGTCCAGCGGGAGCACAGAGACGCCGACCGCAGAGCGCGCGTGCACGCCCGCGTCGCCGAAGATCTCTCCGAGCACCTCGGACGCCCCGTTGATGACGCCGGGCTGACCGGTGAACGACGGGTCGGAGGCGACGAACCCGACGACCTTGACGATGCGGGTGACCCTGTCGAGCGACCCGATCACGCTCTTCGCCGCGGCGAGGGCGTTCAGCGCGCAGGTGCGGGCGTACTCCTTGGCGTCGTCGGCGGGGACGAGGCCGTGGCCGTCGCCCACCTTGCCTGTGGCAGGAAGCGCGCCGGACACCATCGGAAGCTGGCCGGACGTGTAGACGTGATTGCCGTCGACGACCGCCGGGGTGTATGCGGCGACGGGCGGAACCACGTCGGGAAGCGCGATCCCGAGCTCGGCGAGGCGAGCTTCGATGGCGGCCATCAGGCGTCCTCTCCGTCGACGACGGGGCGCTTCAGGTAGGCGACGAGGCCACCCTCCGGACCCGTGACGACCTGCACCAGCTCCCACCCCTCCGAGCCCCAGTTGTTGAGGATCGCGGCGGTGTTGTGGACGATCAGAGGCGTCGTGAGGTATTCCCAGCGCGGCATTGTGCTCCTTGCGTTCGGGGGGTTTATCAGGTTTATCACCTACTCTGATCCTATGTCTGCCACAAAACCACGGGCTAGAGGTGTGCTCGGCGCCGTCGGCGCGTTCGTCGGCATGAGTGCCGTCGCAGGCCTCCTGGTCACGGCCGCCGTGACCCCCGCGATCGCGGTCACGGGGATGGCCGCCAACGACAGCATCGGCGTCTTCGAAGGCCTTCCCGAGTACCTCGAAGTCGGTCAGCTCGCCCAGCCGACCACCATTTACGCGAAGAACGGCGACGCGGACGTCCAGCTCGCGACCTTCTACTCCCAGAACCGTCTGCCCGTCACCTTCAGCCAGATCTCGCAGGCCGCGAAAGACGCGGCCATCGCCGGAGAGGACCCGAGGTTCTACTCCCACGGCGGCGTCGACATCCAGGGAACGATGCGCGGTGTGCTGTCGACTGTCGTCGGCCACGACGTGCAGGGCGGCTCCTCCATCACGCAGCAGTACGTGAAGAACGTGCTGCTGCAGAAGTGCGAGGCGATGCCGGTCAAGACCAAGGAGCAGAAGGACAAGTACCAGACCTGCGTCACCGACTCCACCGGCGTCTCGCCCGACCGCAAGGTCAAGGAGATGAAGTACGCGATCGGCGTCGAGAAGAAGTACTCGAAGGACGACATCCTCGCCGGGTACCTCAACATCGCCGGTTTCGGCGGCTCGGTGTACGGCATCGAAGCGGCGGCGAAGTACTACTTCAACACCACAGCCGCCGCGCTCACGCCGGCGCAGGCAGCGAGCCTCATCGCGATCGTCAACGAGCCGACATCGCTCAAGATCGACAGCCCCGAGAGCAAGACAAACGGCGCGGCGAACGGCTACGCGAAGAACAAAGAGCGCCGCGACTACATCCTTCAGAAGATGTACCAGTACAAGAAGCTCACCAAGGCGCAGTACGACGAGGCCGTCAAGACGCCCGTCACCCCGGCGATCACGCCGTCGGTGCGCGGCTGCCAGACCGCTGGCGGCTCGGCGTACTTCTGCGACTACGTGCAGCGCATCATCACCAACGACCCGTCGTTCGGAGCAGACGAGGACACCCGCGCGGCGAACTTCCTCCGCGGCGGGTACAAGATCTACACCACGCTCGACCTGACCCTGCAGCAGACCGCCGAGGAGACGATGGCGAGCTACGTGCCGCGGTCGTACGGCACCGTCGAGCTCGGTGGATCCTTGGTCGGAGTCCAGCCCGGCACGGGTCGTGTGCTCTACATGGCGCAGAACAAGCTCTACAGCCAGGACCCGGATGTGCTCAATTCGAGCAATGAGTACACCTCGGTGAACTACAGCACGGACCTCGACTACGGCGGCTCGAACGGCTTCCAGGTGGGGTCGACGTACAAAGTGTTCACGCTGGCGGAGTGGCTGAAGCAGGGCCACTCGCTCTACGAGTCGGTGAATGCGAATGTGCGCACCTACAACCTGTCGCAGTTCAAGAACTCGTGCGTGGACGTTGGCGGCGGCACTTGGCGCCCGACGAACGATTCGTACGGCGAAGAGGGGTACCGGACTGCCCAGAGCGCGACAACACTCTCGATCAACACGGCCTTCGTCGCGATGGCGGCGCAGCTCGACCTGTGCGAGATCAAGAAGGACGCCGAGGCGTTCGGAGTCCATGACGCCGCCGGCGTGCCCCTGAAGAGCAACCCGGCGTCGGTGCTCGGAACGAACAACGTCTCGCCGATCACCATGGCGACGGCGTTCGCGGGCATCGCGAACAACGGCCTCACCTGCACCCCGGTCGCGATCGACAAGATCGTCCGCGGCGACGGCAAGGAGATCGCTCCTCCGGCAACGAAGTGCACGCAGTCGGTCGATCCGGCAGTCGCGAAGGCGATGGCTTACGCTCTCAAGGGCCCGATTCAGGGCGGAACGGCAGCGGGAACGAACTCGACCGGTGTCGACATGCTCGGCAAGACGGGTACGACGGACGACAACAAGCAGCTCTGGCTGATCGCAGCCACGACGAAGGTCGCCGGCGCGTACTGGGTCGGCAACATCGTCGGCGATACGGATATGCGCAAGATCTATCCGACCCACGGCATCTCTCCTGCCAGCGCGCGCACCCGTGTCATGAACGCGATGATGACGTCTGCCGTCAACAAGTACGGGGGCGACGCGTTCGCCCGCCCTGACACCAAGCTGCTCCAGGGCGCCCAGGTCACCATCCCGGATCTGACGGGCAAGTCCCCCGCCGACGCCAAGTCCATCCTGAACGGGCTCGGACTCGACGGCATCGACGGAACCGCCGTCGACTCGGCCGCTCCCGCCGGAACCGTCGCTGGGACCGATCCCGCCGCCGGGACGTCGGTCACCAAGGGCAACGGCGTGACGATCTACACCAGCAACGGCGCTCTGGTGCCGCTGCCGAACGTGGTCGGGCAGAAGCTGTCGGATGCGCAGAAGGCGCTGAGCCAGTTCGACGTGAAGGTGTCGGGCGGCAATAACAAAGACGCCGTCGTGGAGGCGATGGACCCCGGCGCAGGAACACCGGTCAAGCCCGGCTCCGCCGTGACCCTGAAGGTCGCGGCGTCCGCGCCGAGCGCTGGAGTGGGAAAGTAGTGGCACGCCGGTCCGGCCTGCACGCGGCGGGCACAGCACTCGGTGTGCTCGCCGCGGCAGGCGCGGCCGCGTTCGCGTGGGGCACGCTCGTCGAGCGGCGCCTGTTCACACTCCGCAGAGTCACCGTCCCCGTGCTTCCCGCGGGCTCGGAGTCGATCCGCGTCCTGCACCTGTCCGACCTGCACATGGCGCCGTGGCAGCACGACAAGCAGGAGTGGGTGCGGTCGCTCGCCGACCTCAAGCCCGACCTGATCGTCGACACCGGCGACAACCTCGGCCACGCCGACGGCCTCACGGGCATCGAGCGCGCGTTCGAACGCTTCGAGGGCATCCCCGGCGTCTTCGCGCACGGCTCGAACGACTACTTCGGCCCTCAGCTCAAGAACCCGCTCAAGTACTTCGTCGGCCCGTCGACCAAGAAGCCGTCGACCGCCCCGCGCCTCGACAACGCGGCGCTCACCGCCTACTTCCGCAGCCTGGGCTGGCTCGACCTCAACAACGCGGCGGGGGCCGTGGATGTGCGCGGCACCCACCTGGAGTTCTTCGGCGTCAACGACCCGCACATCCACTTCGACCGGGTGGAGGCGATCCCCGGTGCCCTGGACGAGCTGCGCGAGAACGACCCGTACGCCGAGGACGCGATGTGGCCGCAGGATGCGCCCCGCGCCGACCGCCCGACGGTCACGCTCGGCGTCACCCACTCCCCGTACCGGCGCGTCCTCGATGCGTTCGTCACGTACGGCGCCGCGATGATCTTCGCCGGGCACACGCACGGCGGTCAGGTCTGCGTACCCGGTTTCGGCGCACTCGTCACGAACTGCGACATCCCGCGCAGCCAGGTCAAGGGACTGAGCATCTGGCGTCACGCCTTCCGCTCGGCATTCCTCAACGTCTCCGCCGGGCTCGGCACGTCGATCTACGCGCCCGTGCGCTTCGCGTGCCGTCCGGAGGCGACCCTGGTGACGCTGACCGCCTCCGCCTGAGTGGTCACGAGCACCCCTCAAGCTCGTGTATTCTTATTGAGGCCTACGGGCCAATCGGGGTGTGGCGCAGCTTGGTAGCGCGCTTCGTTCGGGACGAAGAGGTCGCAGGTTCAAATCCTGTCACCCCGACAGAAAAATGCCGGAGCATGAAGATGCTCCGGCATTTCTGTTTCAAGCCCGTATTCGCTTCGGCGGGCTAGCGCGCGACGGGCAGCATGTTCCCCTCGAAGAACGCGGCCAGCTCGGCGTGCGCGTCCAGCGGGAACACGCCTGCGACGTACTGGTCGGGACGGACCACGACGATCGCGCCGTCGCGGCTGAGTTCGCGGTCGCGGAAGATGTCGCGGCCGTGGCCGGAGGCGAAGACCTGGTTCAGGTCGATCAGGCCGAACGGGACCTTGACCGGCTTGAACGCGGCGGGCACGTCGCCGGGCTCGACGAGCGTGTAGTCCTGCTGGTAGATCACCTTCGTGTCGAAGGTCGCGTCGTCGTCGCAGCCCTCCGGTGTGAAGCGGCACCACGGGGATGCGGGGTCGGTGCGCCACCACTCGGCGAACTCCGCGGTCGGCGTGTCGGTGAGCGCGGGCGCGGCAGCGTCGGCGAAGACGTAGACGCGCCAGCGGCCGTCCGCCTCGTGCAGGTGGCCGAGGTGACGCCAGCGGTTGTCCGCACGGCGGATCACCTCGGCCGACTTGAAGCGCTTGCCGATGGGGAAGCCAGGGACGAGCGGCTGGTGATCGTCGGCGGTCGTGATCATCGACGGGGTGTATTGGGTCATGAAGCCGGCGGGGAACTCGAACGTCGAGACGTAGTAGCGCTCCAGCTCGCCGGGGTCCTCCCACGAGTCGGCGGGACGGGCGAGCATGTCCGACCACTCCTTGTCGAAGTCGATGAGGTTCTGCGCGACCACCTTGCGCTCGTCCTCGTAGGTCGACAGCAGGGATTCGGGGGCGCGACCTTCCAGCACGGCGGCGAGCTTCCAGCCGAGGTTGAAGCCGTCCTGGATGGAGACGTTCATGCCCTGGCCCGCCTTCGCGGAGTGCGTGTGGCAGGCGTCGCCCATGATGAAGGCGCGGGGAGCACGCTCGGCGCGCAACGCGGCCGGCACGTCGTCGAAACCGTCCGTGATGCGGTGGGCGACCTCGTACACCGACGACCACGCGACCTGCCTGACGTCCAGCGAGTACGGCGCGATGATGCGGTTCACCCTGGCGATCATCGCATCCACCGGGGTGGACCTGATCGCACCGGCGTCTGCCCCGCCGACCTCGCCGAGGTCCACGTACATGCGCACGAGGTAGCCGCCCTCGCGCGGGATGAGGAGGATGCTGCCCGCGTCGTGCGACTGGATCGAGCACTTGAGCTGGATGTCGGGGAAATCGGTGTTCGCCAGCACGTCGAGCACACCCCAGGCGTGCATCGCCGCCTCCCCGTGCAACCGGTGGCCGAGGGATGCGCGCACCGAGCTCCTGGCGCCGTCCCCGCCGACGAGGTACTTCGCACGAACCGTGCGCTCCTCACCGGTCCGCTCGCCAGCGACGTACCGGATGCGCGCCGCGACAGGGTACTCGGCGTCGCGATCGATCGCGAGGTCGACGAACTCGACGCCGTAGTCGGGGACGATGCGACCGGGGGCGCGCTCGGCGTCGCGCAGGAAGTAGTCCAGGATGCGGGCCTGGTTCACGTAGATGTGCGGGAATTCGCTGATCCCGGTCGCGTCATCCGGGGCGCGAGACACCCGGACGATGCGGGAGGGATCGTCGGCGTCCGGCTTCCAGAAGCACATCTCGACGTTCCGGTACGCCTCGTCGACCACCTCGTTCGCGAAGCCGAACGCCTGGAAGGTCTCCACCGATCGCGCCTGGATGCCGTCCGCCTGGCCGACCGCGAGACGACCCGGCCGCTGCTCGATGGCGCGCGCGTTGATGGAGGGGAAGCGGGAGAGCTGGGCCGTGACCGCTACCGCGGCCGGGCCCGTGCCGACGATGAGCACATCCAGTTCGTCCGGGATGTCAGACGCCCTGTCGATCCCGTAGCCCGCCGCCGGCTTGATGCGCGGATCGGTGGCGACGTAACCGCGGTGGTGGATCTGCATCTCAGTGGCTCCTCATTGAACTCATGACTATCGATGTATCTATAGTTGCGACATCATTTCAACTATCGATACGATGCTAGTTGGCGCCGCCGCGGGTCGCAAGACACCCGCGTGGGATGCGCGCAGAGGAAGGAAGCCCGGATGACGGACACCGCTGGCGGCCAGGCCGAAGGCACCGCCGAGAACCGCACAGAGGGCGGCTCGCAGACGCTCGCCCGTGGGCTCAGCGCGCTGGCCATGATCGGCGAGGACGGCGCATCCCTCAGCGTGCCGGAGCTGGCCGGACGCCTGGGCATCCACCGCTCGATGGCGTATCGGCTGGTGAAGACGCTCGAACAGCACGGATTCGTCGAGCGGTCGCCGTCCGGCGAGCTCGAGCTCGGAGCGCGACTCGCCTCCCTCGCGCGCGGAGCTGCACGGAGCCTGCAGACGGCCGCTGCGCCGGAGCTGGCCGCTGTGGCAGACGAGCTGGGGATGACCGCCTTCCTGGTCAGCTTCGACGGCGAGGTCGCCGTGACGCTGACCAGCGCTGAACCTCGGCACGCGGAGACCACCGTCGCGCAGCGCCCGGGCAGCCGTCACGCCATCGGACAGGGAGCGCCCGGGCGGGTCATCCGGTCGCTGCTCCACCCCGAGCAGTACCCGCCGCAGCGCTTCGAGCGCAGCCACGACGAGGTGCTGCCCGGGCTGTACTCCATCGCCGTCCCGCTCGCGCTTCCGCACGGTAGGGCGGCGGCCATCGCCGTGCTGTACCTGCCGCATCCCCTGGATGAGGAGCACGTGGCGGATGTGCTCGCCGCCGCGGCGCGGCGGATCGACGCGGCGTTCCGGTAGCGAGACGCAGGTTCGGTCTTGTCATTGCGGATCCAGGCGATGACGACGTTGAGGACGGCTGCCGATCACGCGGCCGCGTAGGTGTTGTCGGATCGCTAGGGACGAGTAGGCCTGGTCGCCCCAGACTGCGTTCGCGTCCTTCGCGGCCTGCCCTCCGGACGGGTGATGCGCAGTCGCTCCGGCATCGGGATGATCATCGGGGAGTCGCCGCAGTGACCCGGCTGCGCTGCAGCCTAGCCACTATCTCGGGTTTCACGTGTTCTACGACGTCAGCTACGGCGCCGCCCGACACCTGCCGAGGCCGGGGTGGACCCGATGGCAAGGCGAGCCTTATATTGGTATGTAAGGCTCGGAGGTTTTAGTAGTGAAATCGACATCAAGCGTTGCAGCGGCTCAGGATGCGACGGCCGGTATCGACGCCATCAAGACTGACATCGAGGCGCAGACCGTGGACCTCGGTTCCAGCAACATCGCCAGCATGAGGGATGCGGCGACCGTGACCAACACGGCCCTGGGTGGCATCTTCACACTGTCCGCGACTCTGATCAGCCACGCCCGGAACGTCGATTCTCTAGCGAAGCAGATCGAGCAACGCGACAGTCTGGACGCGGCGATCTGGGGTGCCGACTCGTGAGCGGTCGTGATGGGGAGGGCTACGGACAGGTCTCGTCCGAACAGGACGTCGCGGATGCGCTCTCGCAGATACGCCGGCACGAGGAGCGCTGGGACGAGTATCGGCGAGCGATGAGGGATCACACGTCCCAGTTTGAGGAGGCTGCGGCTGCCTTGGGGACGACGAACTACTCCGTGCAGAAGGACGTGGCGGCGCGCAGGGAGGTCGACGGCTATATCGGTCGACTCGCGAGCGAGCAGGCAGAGGTACTGACCCAGACGGTGCGGGCGATCAACGGGGCTGCGGACGCGGAGCGGTCGGGCGATGCGGAAGGGGGTGCGTGATGGGGCTGGTCTATGACGCGGCCGATTCGGCCAATCTGAAGACGGCTCTGACCGGGAACCTGACCACGGCCGTGTCCGTGTTGGACGCGACGGAGTCTGCGGCTCGTCGCCTGACCGGCGCTCTGAGCAGTGGCGAGCTGTCCGGCAGGGGCTATTCCGCCGCTCAACTCGTTCTGTCTCGAGACATCGCCCCGCAGATCGCCGCGGCACGAGATGAGATCGCGGTCATCGAGAAGGATCTCGAGAAGTTCACGCACGAAGACAGCAAGGTCAATCGTTTCGGAATACTGAAAGAGGACGAGCTGAAACGTCAGCTCGCCACGACGAAGGCGCAACGTGACCTCACTAAAAGCCTGAAGGAGACGAACGAGGTTGTCGCGGCGGCGGCGGACGCGGCACTGCCTGGGGCAGGGGAAGCGTTGAGGGCGGTGGGTCCTCAACTGGAGCTCGTGTTGACGCAGTTGGAGAAGGACCTTCGCAACCTCCAGGACCGGTTGGATGCGTTACACGGGTTCAACATCGGCACGAGGGGGCTGTTCAGTGCGACAGTGTCCAAAGGGAAGGGTGTGGCCATGTTCGCCCCGTCCCGGATCAAGCCGGACCTGAAGAAGGACGCGCAATACCTGACGGAACTGCTGAAGGGCATGACGCCCGAGCAGCGGTCGGCGTATCTTGACAGCCCGGAGTTCCGCCAGTGGGCGTCCACGCACTGGGAAGGCGCGAAGATAGCTATGGACGCGGCCGCCGACTCCGGGCTGATCGAGACCAAGTCAGACACATACGCGCACTTCCTCACGGCGTACTGGAATCACAAGGCTCTCGTCAAGGCGGGCATCGACCCTAAGAAGTGGGATATCAGTCGCGGGACGGAGGCGAACTGGGAGATCATCAAGAAGGTCTACGACTACTATGGCCGCCTCTACCTCAAGAATCCGGATCTCCAATGGGCCGGGATGGCGAACATGATCGGACCCTCCTTCGCTGGCGGCTTCCGCGACCTCGCCACGCTGCGCAGCATCCTGAATTCCGGGATACAACCCCCGTTCATGCCCGACGGCGTGTGGGCGTTCCTGAAACAGTTTGGCGACGGCGAACTGCGATACTTCGAAACCACCCTGCTGGGGATGCAGAAAGAGATCTTCCTCGACCAGGCTCGCCAACACGAAGCGTTCCTTGCCGGCGGCATGAAGGAAATCGAACGCCTCCGCGCCTCCGGCGCCATCGACCGAAAGACCGCGAACGCATGGGGGCAGATCGCGTCCGGCGACCCCGCAGAAATCGCCAAGGGAAATGCCGTACTGCTCGAGCGGGAACAAAGAGAGATCATCGACGACAACTACGATGCGATGCGCAATCGTCCGATCACCGGAGAAGCGATGGCGCAGATGATCACGCTGATCGGTGCCGCTTCGATCCCGGGAGCCAAGACCTTCCCCGAGGTCTTCTCCGAGGGCAACATCGCCGACAAGGACGACAGGTGGGCGCTGATCGAGCATGACACGCTGCTGGTGTATCAGGATCTGGTGACCAACCATCCGGACAAGGTGCGGAAGATCGTCGGGTCCGACTTCACCCAGCGCACCGAAGACATGCGCATCCATAACCGGGTCCCCGAAATCATCGACCGGCTATGGCAGGGCTACACCGGGAAGGAGAAACCATGAACTACAGCACGATAGCCGGGGCTGCGATTGCAGGCATGCTGGTCCTCTCGCTGTCCGGCTGCGGGGTGGTCCAGGCTCTCACCTCGCACTCCTCACTCCCTCAATGCGACACCCCAACGAAGCAGGAAACCACGATGAACGAACTCAAGAACTCACAATTCGACGAGGCAGGCCTCACAGAGATCGCCGCAACCTGCCAGGTCACCTTCGACCTCACCACCAATGAGCTGCTCAAAGAAGACCTCGGCCTGCTCGCCACAGCCCGCTCCGTGCCTAATCTCAGCGTCGACGGCCTCATGACCCTCACCCTCCACGGCTCCCACGGCACACTCACCGCCCACACCGACCGCATCAGATTCTTCACCGTCGAGCAGGACGCGTGGGTCGATGAAATCTCCTACTTCCTGACCGCGGACACCCCGGAAGAGTTCTTCACCATCCTCCGCGACGGCGCCGAAGCCTACGGCTTCGACAAGCCCACCGTGGAACGCCTGATCCAGTCCATGAAGGACCGTCCCGACAGCGGCTCCAAACTTGCCCTCGATCCCGGTTACAAGCTCGGGTTCGAAGTGATCTACGACTTCCGCTACCGTGGCCCCGGACATGTCAACACCGTCATCGTTCTGGTAACCCCCAAAAGCAGCGAGTTTCAACCGCTTCCGGGACTCTGAGCACCCTCCGTCGGTCACGCAAGCCCGAGTCCCGTCGCTCCGCCTTGCCCAATACCACCGCATCCCTGCCGGTGTATCAGGACCTGGTGACCAACCAGCCCGACAAGGTGCGAGACATCATCGGGTCCGACTTCACCCAACGCACCGAAGACATCCACATCCAAATACAGGTCCCCGAAATCATCAACCGGCTATAGCAGGGCTAGGTGATGTCTCGTGATTGCGGCAGATCCCGCCACACGATCCCCGTCCGTTATCGACACGCACTGCCCTCGACCATCGTGCGGGCGTCCGCGAACGGGCGGCCCTTCCGACCAGTACGACCCCGCTGACTCGAGCCGATCAGCTCCCACCGAGCATCAGAAAGCAACTGAAACCGCGACACCACACAGTCATCCCAGCCGACCGTCCAAACCAATTACAAGACATGCCCTAGATGTACTGCCCTAGAAGGCGTCGGGCCTCGCGAACTCGACCGGCGCATCGTACGCCTGCGGGTCGATGTGGGTGCGGATGTACGGGAGCGTGCGGCCGATCGAGGTGTCGATCCTGGCCCGCAGGTCGTCCGACGAGACCTGGTAGTCGGTGAAGTCCCGTTCGCTCGCATAGATGCCGAGAGGCAGCGTGAGCGACTGGAAGAAGCCGAACAGGGGCCGCATCTGGTGCTCGACCAGCAGCGCGTGGCGTTCGCTCCCTCCCGTAGCGGTGAGGACGATCGGCTTGTCCACCAGCGCGTACTGGCCGACGTGGTCGAAGAACAGCTTGAACAGTCCGGTGTACGTCGCGCGGTACGCGGGCGAGCCGACCACCACGATGTCGGCCGCCTCGACCGCTTCGAGGGCGGCGACCGCATCCGGGCCCAGGCTGTTTCTGAACGGGCCGAGGCTGAGCTGGCCGAGAAGCGGCGCGAGCTCGACCGTGGTGGCCGTGCCGCCGACGGCCGCAGCGAACGCCTCCGTCACCTCGCGCACGAGAACCGTCGTGCGCGAGGGATGCGTCGGGCTGCCGCTGACGCCGACGACCGAGATCCTGCGGTTCTCCGTCATCAGAACGATCCGACGTTCGCCTTGGCGAGCTGGAGCGGCGCGACGGGGTTGTCGAGGTTCGCCCCGCCGCGGTAGCGGGCGCCGATGTGCTCGTCGGGCAGGCGGTTGTTGCCCGCGCCGAACAGGCGCTCCCGCAGCGTCCCCGGATGCGAGCCCTCCTCCGGCAGGCGGCCGCGCTTCCTGAGCTCCGGCACGACCAGCTCCGCGAAGTCGCGCGCCGTGTCGAACGAGTGATACTGGCGCAGGTTGATGCCGTCCAGTCCGTCTTCGTCGAGCCACCGCTCGATCTCGTCTGCGACGGTCTTGGCCGTTCCGACGACGAGGAAGCGGTCGTCCCTGTTCCCTCCGATGAAGTCGAGGGCTTGGCCCACCGTCTTGTCGAGCGGGAGGAACGGCACGCGCTCCGCGGGGAACTCCGCGCGCAGCAGGGCCTCGCGCACCGTGATGTCCCGGGGGAAGGCGGTGAGGTCGACCGGCAGGCTGCTGTGGGCGAGGATGCCGTCGAGGCTGGCGTGCTGCTGGTAGAGGCGCCACTTGTCTGCGGCCTCCTCCTCGGTGCGGCCGACGATCACTCCGGCCATCGCGATGAACTTCACCGCGTCCCTGCCGCGGCCGTGGCGCTCTGCCGCGTCGCGCATCCCGTCGGCGTTGCGGCGGAACTCCTCGCTGGTGCGGCCTCCGGTGAAGACGACCTCCGCGTGGCGGCCGGCGAACTCGATTCCCGCCGGCGACCCTGTCGCTTGGAACATGACCGGCGTGCGCTGGGGAGATGGATGCACGATGTGCGGCCCTGCGACCTTGAACCGGTCGCCGACGTGGTCGATGTATCGCACCTTGGACGGGTCGGTGAAGATGCGGCGCTCCCTGTCGGCGATGACCGCGTCATCGTCCCAGGAGCCCTCCCAGAGCTTGTAGAGCACATCCACGTATTCGTCGGCGTACTGGTAGCGCAGGTCGTGCGGCACCTCGCCGTCGAGCCCGAAGTTGTGGGCGGCGTTGGGCAGGTAGGAGGTGACCACGTTCCAGCCGACCCGGCCCTTGGTGAGGTGGTCGAGGGTGGACATTCGCCTGGCGAACGCGAACGGCGGCTCGTAGGTGGTGGAGAAGGTGACGCCGAAGCCGAGACGCTTGGTGACCGCCGCCATTGCGGGGATCACGAGCAGTGGGTCGATGTTGGGGCTCTGCAGCCCCTCGCGGAGCGCCGTCTCCGGACCGCCGCGGAACACGTCGTACGCGCCGATCACGTCGGCGAGGAAAACGCCGTCGAAGCCGCCGTGCTCGAGGATCTGAGCGAGCTCCGTCCAGTAGTCGAGGTCGGCGAAGCGCTCCCTGTTGTTGCCCGGCAGCGGCCAGAGGCCGTGCGTGATGTGACTCACGCAGGCCATCTCGAACAGGTTGAGGAAAAGCTGTTTGCGCTCTGTCATGTGCTCAGGCGCCTTCCTGCGCGGCTGGCGCGCTGTGGTTCTGATGCCCGGCGAACGAGGCCGGGTCGAATTCGGGGATCGCTGCGATCAAGTCTCGCGTGTACGGGTGCTGTGGGCGGAGGAATATGTCGTCAGGTTTCCCTTCCTCGACCACGACGCCGTCTTTCATCACCAGCACACGGTCGCTCAGGTGGCTGATCACTCCGAGGTCGTGGGAGATGAACAGGTAGGCGACGCCGGATTCGCGCTGGAGGGCGACGAGCAGGTCGAGGATCTGGGCCTGGATGGTGACGTCGAGCGCGGAGACGGCCTCGTCGAGCACGATCACGGCCGGGCGCGGAGCGAGCGCGCGGGCGATGGCGACCCTCTGCCGCTGGCCGCCGGAGAGGCGGAGCGGGAACCGGCCGAGCACCTCCGGAGGCAGCCCGACCTGGCCGAGCAGTTCGACGACGCGCGCCTTCCTGGCCGAAGCGTCGGCGAAGCGTTCCCCGCGCAGCGCGTCCAGCAGGATGCGCTCGACGTTCCAGCGCGGGTCGAACGAGCTCAGCGGGTCCTGATAGACCACAGAGATGCGCGGGCGCAAGGATCGGCGCTTGCGTTCGGAGAGGCTGGACCAGGCGTGCCCGAGCAGGCGGACGTCTCCCCCGTCGAGGCTTTCGAGGCCGAGGGCGAGCCGCGCGGTCGTGCTCTTGCCCGACCCGGACTCCCCCACGATGCCCAGGGTCTCCCCCGCCGCCAGCGTGAACGAGACGCCGTCCACGGCGCGGGTGACAGTGCCGTCCGCGGTGTGGAAGCGCTTGACGAGGTCGGTGGCCTGAATCACCGGGACATCCGGAGTCGCGCCCTGTGCCGCGCCCGCAGCCGCATCCCGGGGCTGCACCTCGGGGAACGGAGCAGACGACGGACTCAGCGGCGTGCCGCGCGTCGCCTCGCTCGGCACGGCCGCGATGAGCGCCCTCGTGTACTCGTGCTGCGGGGCGCCGAGGACGGAGGCGATGCTGCCCTGTTCGAGCACCTCGCCGCCGCGCATCACCAGGATGTGGTCGGCCAGCCTGGCGACCACGGAGAGGTCGTGGCTGATCAGGATGACGGACGCGCCCCGTGCCTTCATCCGTTCGAGCTGGGCGAGCACCTGCGACTGCACGGTGACGTCGAGGGCGGTCGTCGGCTCGTCGGCGATCACGATATCGGGGTCGAGCGCGATGGCGGAGGCGATCAGTGCGCGCTGGCGCAGGCCGCCGGAGAGCTGGTCGGGCCGCTGGCGCGCCCGCAGAGCGGGGAAGGGCACACCGACCCGCTCCAGAAGGTCGAGCACGCGCTGCTTCCTGGCGGCTCGGTCTCCCCAGCCGTGCAGCTTGAGAGCCTCGGCGATCTCTCGGCCGACCGGGCGCAGCGGGTCGAGGGAGACCAGCGCATCCTGCAGCACGAAGCCGAGGTCGCGGCCACGGATGCGCCTCCACTGGCGCGGGGTGAAGCTGCGGACGTCCTCGTGATGGATCTCCAGCACGTCCGCTTCGACGATCGCGTTGCGGCCGGCGAGGCCCACGATGGACCTGGCCGTGACGCTCTTCCCAGAGCCGGACTCCCCGACGATGGCGACGCACTGGCCGGGCAGCAGGTCGAACGAGACACCGGACACCACCTCGCGCACCGCGCCGTCGACGCGGAACGCCGTGCGGAGGTTCTGGACGCGCAGCCGGGTGGCCGGCCAGTCCAGCTCGTCGACGACGCTCTCGGTCGCCGTCTGGCTCTCCTGGGTGACGCTCATCAGCGCTCTCCCTTCTCGAGGCGGATCTGCAGGTGACGGCCGATCGTGGTCGCCGCGAGGGCGACGGCGACGATGACCAGTCCTGGCACCACCACGAGCCACCAGGCCTGGGTGATGTACGCGCGCCCCGCGTCGAGCAGGGCGCCCCACTCCGACGATGGAGGGGCGACGCCGAGCCCGAGGAACGACAGGCTGGACGCCCAGACGATCGACTGGCCGACGGAGAGCGCGAAGACGGCGACGAGCGGACGCAGAGCGTTCGGCAGGATGTGCGCGCGGATGATCCGCCAGCGGGAGTGCCCGAGCGCGGTCGCCGCTTCGACATAGCCGGAGTTCTTCGCCCCGAGGATCTGACCGCGGATCATGCGCGCATAGCCGGGCGCCGTGCCGAGGCCGACCGCGAAGATCTCGGTGGCGGCCGATGGTCCCGCGATGGCGATGAGGAGCAGCGCGAGCAGGAGGGCGGGGAAGGCGAACATGACCTCGACGAACCGGTCGACCACCACGGCGGCCGGCTTCGGGCCGAGCGCGGCGATCGAGCCGAGGATCAGGGCCGTGATGACACCAACGGCGGCGGCGCCGAGGCCGATCAGCAGCGACTCCCGCGCGCCCCAGACGACGCGCGTGTAGAGATCGCGGCCGGACTCGTCGGTGCCGAACCAGTGCGCGAACGACGGCGGCTTCAAGGCAGCGCCGTAGTCGATCGCCGTCGGCGCGTGGACGGTGAGCGCCTGCGGAGCGAAAGCGGCGACGGCGAGGAGCAGCGCGAACGTCACGGCGATGTAGAGGCCCCACGGGCGGCGTGCGAGAGAGGCGGCCGCCGTCCCTGCCCTGGACGGGCGGGAGCCGCTGCCGACGGACGGAGAGCCGAGTGCTGTCATGACAGGTCCAAGCGGGGATCGATGATGGTGTACACGATGTCGACGAGCAGGTTCGCGATCACGTAGACGACGGCCACGAGCGTGACGATGCCGACCACGACGGGCAGATCCTGGTTGTTCACCGCGCCGACGAGCACGGAGCCGATGCCCGGCCTGGAGAAGATCGACTCCACGATCACGGCGCCGGAGAGGGTCGCGCCGAGCGCCCACCCCGAGAGCGTGATGGCCGGGATGACCGCGTGCCGGAGCACGTGCCGCAACCGGATGCCCCACTCGCCCATCCCGCGCATCCTGGCGGACAGCACGAACGGCTGCTCCAGCGCGCGCTCGAACTCGGCCCTCGTGCTCTGCGCCATGAACCCGGCGAGCGGGATGGCGAGCGTCAGCGCGGGCAGGATCAGGCCGTTCACTCCCGTCCCGCCGATGATCGGGAACCAGCGCAGACCGAGGCCGAACACGAGCAGCAGGATGATGCCCAGCCAGTACGCGGGAAGCCCAGCTGCGACCACATCCACGGTCGAGCCCAGGGCGCCGACGCGCGGCCCGCGACCGGCTGTGATGGTCACCCACACGATCATCAGCACCCAGGCGAACACGATCGCCGTCAGCGACAGCGTCACCGTTGCGCCCAACTGCTCGCCGATGATCGCGGTGACAGGGCGGTACTGCTGGTACGACGAACCGAAGTCGCCGACCACGAGGCCGCGGAGGTAGTCGACGTACTGCACGATGACGGGACGGTGCAGGCCGTACTGCTCGTTGATCTGCGCGAGCTCGGCCGGGGTGCGCTGCTGCGCCTGACCGGCCCGGATGTTCAGGATGGCCGTGGCCCGGTCGCCGGGAAGCGCGAGCTGAGCGAAGAACGCGACGGTGGCAGCGCCCCAGAGCACGATCACGGCCGAGACGATCTTGCGTCCGATCGTGAACAGCACACGCCTGGTGCGGCGCGGCCGCCGCGGCTCCGCCCCGATGGGGGCAGAGCCTGCGGCGGACGCGGAGCCCGCGACGGTCTCGCTACTTGGTGAGGTATGCGTCATAGAACGTCGGTCCTCCCTGTGCGTGCTCCTGCCACACGCCCTTCAGCTTCGTCGAGACCGCCAGGGTGCTGAGGCGGTCGTAGACGCCGATGGAGAGCGCGTGCTCTGCGATGTAGTCCTGTGCCTTCTGGTACGACGCGTTCTGCGCATCCACGGTGGGAGCGGAGTTGCCGTCGAGGATGTACTGCGCCAGCGTCGGGTCGTTGTAGAACGCGGAGTTGGAGTAGTTGGGGTCGTCTGCGGTGGACGGGCGCCAGTTGATGTAGAGGATGCCGGCGGTGACGGCTGTCCAGTATCCGACGCTCAGGTCGTGGTCGTCCGGCGTCGAGTACTTCCCTGCGAAGAACTCGCTCTGCGGCACCGGGATGAGCTGCACGTCGAAGCCAACCTTGGACGCCTGCTCCTTCACGCCCTGCAGGATCGCAGCGCCGTCGGAGTTGATGATCGAGCCTGCGCCGTACGGCAGGATCACGCTGAGCGTCTTGCCGTCCTTCTCGCGCACGCCCTTGTCGTTCTTCTGCGACCATCCGGCCGCATCCAGGAGCGCGTTCGCCTTCTTCGTGTCGTAGTCGTACCAGTTCGCGGCCTTCTCGCTGTAGCCGGGAGTCGCCTGGCTGACGCCGCCGTTGCCCTCGACGGGGATGACGCCCTGGCCGATGGTGTCGACGATCTGCTTGCGGTCGAGGCTGTACGCGAACGCCTGACGCACCTTCTCGTCGGTGAACGGGCCCTTCTGCGTGTTGAACGAGATCTGCTGCGGGCGGCCGGGGGTGACGTACTTCTCGAGCTGGTATCCGCCGTCCTTCAGCGTCTTCCACTGGATGGCGGGAACGTCGTAGATCGCATCCACCTGGCCGCTCTGCAGCGCGGCGACGCGGGTGGTCGGGTCTGCGACGAACTTCCAGTCGACCTCGTCGACGTACGCGGGGCCGGTGTGCTTGGCGTTGGCCGGCCAGGACGTGTAGTTCGCATTGCGGGTGAGGACGATGTCCTGGCCGCGGTTCCACTTCTTCACGATGAACGCACCGGAGCCGATCGGCGCCTCGCAGTTCTGCTCCTTGGTGCGGGTCTCCAGCGCGTGCTGCGACTGGATGCCGAAGTATCCCTGGCTGAGGTTGTCCGCCAGGCGCGGGTACGGCTTCGACAGGTCGACCTGGAGGGTCTGGTCGTCGATCGCCTTGGCGTCCTTGTAGTAGCCGTCGAGCCAGACCTTGGCGGTGCTGTTGCCGCCCTTGACCCAGTAGTCGAAGTTGTATGCGACGGCCGCGGCGGTCACCGGGGTGCCGTCGGTGAACTTCACGCCCTTCTTGAGCGTGAACGTCCAGGTGAGGCCGTCGTCGGACTGCTTCCAGGCGGTGGCGAGCCACGGGACCACCTTGTGGTCCGCATCCAGCGAGGTGAGGTTGTCGAGGACCTGGTACGAGAGGTACGCCTGCTCGATCCAGCCGCCGAACACGCAGGCGGGCTCTTGCTGGTGGGCGTAGACGATGGTGCCGCCTGTGACCTTCTCACCGCTCGATGCGGTGGACGATCCGGCGCAGGCGGTCAGCGCCATCGCACTCGAGAGCGCGATTGCTGTGGCGGCGATGACGGTGCGGAGGGTGCGCGAACGCATGGGGGTCTCCTCGGGGGATGCAGGACGGGTGGTGTCCGACAACGCTAGGGAGGAGGGTCGGGATGCGCAGCAACGTGCGCGACGGATAGCGCAACACTCTGTCATTCGTCGACATGTGCTGGCGCCGGGGCGCAGGGGACGCTACCCTGCGGGCACTCCGAGCACGTCGCGCACGATCTCGAGCGACCGGATGCGCCCGTCGACGGTCGCCGCTCCCGAGGTGATCATGAGCTCGTCCGCCCCCGTGGATGCGAGCAGCGATTCGAGCCTGGACGACACCTCGTCCGGCGTGCCGATGGCCTGCCTCGCGTTCCTGGCGGCGATGAACTCCTCCTCCAACGGGGTGAACTCGTACGCCAGCGCTTCCTCGATGCTGACCGGCTGCGGCTTCGCGCCCATCCGCATCCGCAGGAAGGAGAGCTGGCCGGGCAGCGAGAGCGCCCTGACCACAGCGGGGTCTTCGTCGGAGACGACGTTGACGCCGATCATCGTGTGCGGCTCTCGCAGCGTCTCGCTCGGCTCGAATCGCGAGCGGTAGAGGTCGAGCGCTTCCTCGGTGTGGTCGCCGGCGAAGTGGTGGGCGAACGCGAACGGCAGACCGAGCGCTGCGGCCACCTGCGCGCTGAACCCGCTCGACCCGAGCAGCCACACCTGCGGCGCGTCTCCGAGACCGGGGACGGCGGTGATGGTGTGCAGCGGGTTCGCGTCACTCATGCCGCCGTGGAAGAAGCCGAGCAGGTCGAGGAGCTGCTGGGGGAAGTCGTCGACGCCCAGCCCTTCCGTGCTGCGGCGCAGCGCCATCGCCGTCGCGCCGTCCGTGCCGGGCGCACGGCCGATCCCGAGGTCGATGCGGTCGCCGTAGAGCGCGCGCAGCGTGCCGAACTGCTCGGCGACGACGAGCGGGGCGTGGTTCGGCAGCATCACACCGCCGCTGCCGACGCGGATGCGCGAGGTCGCCGCGGCGATGCCTGCGATGAGCACGGCCGGGGCGCTGGATGCGATCCCCGGCATCCCGTGGTGCTCCGCGACCCAGAACCGCTGGTAGCCCAGCTCCTCCGCCGCCTGCGCCAGCCGCACCGACCCCGCCACCGCATCCGCGTTGGTGCCGCCGTACGGACGGCTGGCGAGGTCGAGGACGTTGAGCGGGATGGCGTTCTGCGTGGTCACCTCAGGTGCAACCGCCGCCGCAGTCCGTCGATTCCCTCGCCCGCCGCCGGGAACGGCAGAAGGGTGCGGCCCACTCCGTTGTGAGCCGCACCCCGGGTGCTGTGTTGTCCGGTGATCAGGACTGGTGTGCCCGCCTGCGCGCCGCCGCGATGAGCGAGAGCACGATCAGGCCGAGCACGACGAGGGCTCCGCCGATCCAGGCGATGTACCAGCCGACCGTCGAACCGGTGGATGCGAGGCCGGTCGAGCTGCCGCTGCTGCTGGTCGACGCCGGCACATCGGCGGGGAGCACCGTGACCGTGACGGCCGAGGCCGCCTGGCTGGATGCACCGGTCGCGGTGACCGTGTATGCGCCGCTCGCGTCCTGCGGGACGGTGATCTCGAGCTGCGATCCACCGAGGTTGGTCGCGGTGGGGTCGGAGCTGAGCGTGGCCTTGGATGCGTCCTTGCCGGAGACGACGTACTGGACGCCCTCCGACGGCTTGAACGTGCCAGGGGCGCAGGTCATCGTGCTCGTGCCGCCTGCTGCGACGGTGGACGGGCTGATGCTGCAGTCGCCGCCGTGGGTGTACGGGACGGCGTTGGCCGCGGCTGGTGCCGCGAGGGCGATCGCTGCGCCGATGATCAGCGCTGCCAGAAACTTCTTGGACATTCGGGGAGCCTTTCGGGGAGGCCGGTGGTGCGCGGGTTAGTCTAAATGACTTTTCCTCACTTTACCGTCGAGCCGCAGTCGAGGGCAACGACCGACACCCTTCCCGATCCCCCCACATCGGGGGTCGTCTTCGGAAGGGTCGGAGTGACGAAGACATCCATTCCCGGCGCTGTCTGCTTCACATCCAGCAGATCGACGCTGACGGTCTTCGACTCACCGGGCGCCAACTCGACGGTGAAGACGCTCACCGGCCGCTTCGCGTCCGTGCCGGAGATCGTCGCATACGGAGCGCCGCCGCTCGTCGTCGACACGAGCAGACCGTCCTCCGCACCGTAGACCGCGACCCTGGTGCGGATGTTTCCGGGAGGAACGCCGTACGTCCCCGCACCCGTCACGTAGTCGGGCAGCGTGGTACCCGCATCCGCGGGCGCGGTGTTGGTCAGCGTGACGCTGACCCGGCTGGTCGGCTTGCCGTCCACCCGGCAGATCGCGGTCCCCGCCTCGATCTTCGCCTTGAGGTAGTAGTCCATCTTGGCGCCGGTCGCATCGTTGAAGTACACGCCGAGCCCTGCCGTCGAGGGCGTGGATTCGGGGAGCCCGCCGGCGAGCGTGGTCGGCGCGAGCACCTTCTGCTCCTCCGGATGCGCGCTCCAGACCAGCAGACGCCGGTCTGCTCCAGCGTTGGCGAGCGCCTTGACGAGCTCGGCACCGTCCGCCTTCCCGGAGGCCACGCTGTCGAAGACCGCCGTCGCCGCGGACGCGAAGTACGCATCCTGCTCCTCCGGCAGGGCGAACTTCTTGTAACTCTCGCTCAGCAGCAGCGGGATGGCGTTGGCCGAGGTCAGCATGTCGCCCGTCGGCAGCGCGACCGGCCCTGTCGCCTTGAGCAGGCCGGTGAGCACCACGGGGTCGATCGTGAGGACGCCGTCGACCGTGCCGCCGTGCGTCTCCTTCCACATGGTGGCCGCCGTGGTCGCCGCGAGCGGGAAGTGCGGGGTGAGGTTCACGTCCTGGATGAACCGGCCGAGCAGCGGGCCGTACAGGCCCTGCGTCGACGCGGGGATGGCGCTCACCGGCGAGGGCCACGGGCCGATGCTCGTGCCGGAGGACTGCGCTTCGAGCGTGATGGCGCCGTGGTCGGCCTTGATCAGGGCCAGGGCGCCGACGAGGCCGCCCGTCGCACGGAGCTCCGCGGGGTTCTGGACGAGGACGAGGTAGGTGCGCGGCCCGTCCGCACCGAGCATGGGCGGGAGGAGACGGACGCTGTTGCCCACCGCATCCACCACCCCGGCCGCCTTGCCGAGCTGGGTCTGCAGACGCTCGACGGCGCTGGTCACCTGCGGGAGGGTGCCCTCGGTGTCGATTCCGTCGACGTTGCTCTTGGCGGTGTGGAAGGCGGCCTGCGCCTTCACCACCACGGGCTTCGCCGCCTCGATGGGCCCGAGGTCGATCTTCTTGTCGACCGGCTTGATCGCCCGAGGGTCGACCTGGCCGGCGACGCCGACGAGCGGGTCGATCACCTGCGAGGCGAGCTGGTCGGTCGACGCCGCTGCGACGCGCACGGCCGTGAGGTTGGAGCCGAGCAGCGGGAAGAACTCCGCGACGCGCCAGACGGGGTCTCCCGTGAGCGACGCGGCGGCGGCGGCGTGCTTCCGCAGAGTCGTCGCTGCCGACTTCGCGGTCGCGAGGTCTCCGGCGACCACGGCGGTCTGCACCTGCTTCGCCGCCGGCAGGGCGGACTCCAGCTCGTTCTTCGCCAGCAGCCCACGGACGCCCACCCAGGCGCCGATGAGGAGCAGGACGAACACCACGGCGGCCACGATCCAGAGGATCAGACGGCGTCTCGCCGGGTCGGGAGCAGGGCGAGCCGACGCCCCTGGTGGGGTGGGGGAAGGAGTGCCAGACGTCGCCATACGACTAATCTAACAATTCCTCACTTTTTACGTTGGGTTTTATCCCACCCAGAAGCGGGGGCATTTTCAGCGCGCGATCAGCGCCCGAGCCCGCGGTACGTCCACCCTGCCGCCCGCCAGGCGGCTGGGTCGAGGCAGTTTCTTCCGTCGATGATGCTGCGGCGGGCCACGAGCTCCCCGACGGCGGCCGGGTCGAGCCCGGTGAACTGCGGCCACTCGGTCAGCAGCACGACGACGTCCGCATCGCGCACCGCTTCCTCCGCCGACGCGGCGTATTCGAGCTGCGGCGCCCGACGGGATGCGCTCTCGACCGCTTCCGGGTCCGTCGCGATCACCCGCGCTCCCGCCTCGGCGAGCCGCATCGCGACGTCGAGCGCCGGTGAGTCCCTGATGTCGTCCGAGTGCGGTTTGAACGCCAGACCCAGCATCGCGACGCGGGCGCCGGCGAGCTCTCCGACCTCTTCGCGCACCAGGTCGACGACGCGCTCGCGGCGGCGCAGGTTGATCTTGTCCACCTCGGAGAGGAACGCCAGCGCCTCACCCTTGCCCAGTTCCCTGGCGCGAGCGCTGAACGCCCGGATGTCCTTCGGCAGGCAGCCGCCGCCGAAGCCGACGCCCGCGTTGAGGAAGCGGCGACCGATCCTGGCGTCGTGGCCGATCGCATCCGCGAGCTGCGTCACGTCGGCGCCGGTCGCCTCCGCGATCTCCGCCATCGCGTTGATGAAGCTGATCTTGGTCGCGAGGAACGCGTTCGCCGACACCTTCACGAGCTCTGCCGTTGCGTAGTCCGTGACGATCACCGGCGTCCCCGTCGCGACGGCCGATGCGTAGACCTCATCCAGAATGCGGGCGGCGCGCTGTCCGGCGTCGCCTGCCGGAACTCCGTAGACCAGCCGGTCCGGGCTGATCGTGTCCTTCACTGCGAAGCCCTCCCGCAGGAACTCGGGGTTCCACGCCAGCGTCGCGCCGTCGACGGTCGACTCGACCTGCTCGGCGAGCCGCGCCGCCGTGCCGACCGGGACCGTGCTTTTGCCGACCAGCACATCCCCCGCCTTCACGTGCTGCAGGAGGGTGCTGAACGCCGCATCCACGTAGCGCATGTCGGCTGCGTCGCCGTCGGCGACCTGCGGCGTACCGACCGCGACGAAGTGCACGTCCGCGTCGGCCGCCGCGGCGAAGTCGGTGGTGAACCGCAACCGGCCGGAGGCGATGGATGAGGCGAGCACGTCGGGAAGGCCGGGCTCGAAGAACGGCGCCTGGCCGGAGGACAGCAGCGCGATCTTGCGCTCGTCGACGTCGATGCCGACGACGTCGTGTCCGAGGTGAGCCATGGATGCGGCGTGCACCGCTCCGAGATAACCGCAGCCGATCACGGAGATTCTCATGCTGAACGTCGATTCTTCCGGGGAGCGCACGCGCTCCGAGGGTCAGGTGAAGTCGGGGTCGGGCTCGTCAGTGTACGCGGCGGCGTCGAGCGGCCAGTGTCTGCGGCCGTTGTTGAGGACGCCCTGGCTCTCCTGCAGATAGCAGGCGCCGCACAGCGACTCGTAGCTGACGGACGCTCCGTCGATGGCCACCTGGTCGCCGTCGAACACGAAGATCCCGTCGATCTTGCGGGCGTTGAAGATCGCTTTCCTGCCGCAGCGGCAGATCGTCTTCAGCTCCTCGAGCGTGTGCGCGATCTCGAGGAGGCGCCTGCTGCCCGGGAACGCGACAGTCTGGAAGTCGGTGCGGATGCCGTACGCGAGCACCGGGATATTCTCGAGCAGCGCGATCCTGAGCAGATCATCGATCTGGGCCTCGGTGAGGAACTGGGCCTCGTCGACGAGGAGGGCGCTGACGTCGCGGTCGTACCGCTTGACGGTGCGCTCCCTGTGCTGCTGGAACCGGCCGTACGCGTCGGTCTCCGGCGTGATCAGGTAGTCGACCTCGCGGGTGACGCCGAGCCGCGACAGGATGCCCATGTCGCCCTTGGTGTCTATCGACGGCTTCGCGAGCAGCACGCGATGCCCGCGCTCCTCGTAGTTGTAGGCCGCCTGGAGCATCGCCGTGCTCTTACCGCTGTTCATCGCGCCGTAGCGGAAATACAGTTTTGCCACGCACCGATCCTATGGGGTGCGCCAGCGGGTCAGGTGAGGTAGCCGTCCTCCGCGGCGCGCCGGATCAGATCCGCGCGGGAGCTCGTCGGGCGTCCTGCTTTGCCGTACTTCTCCCTCACCCTCCGCAGGTACGTCTTCGCGGTCTCGTACTGGACGTTCATCGCCTTGGCGACCTCGGAGGTCGTCCTGCCGTCCGCGTACAGGGTCAGAGCCTGCCGCTCGCCGTCGCTGAGCCTGGGTCTGGCCGACTCCGGGATGCTCGGCTTCGGTCGCCAGGCCGGCTCCGCCTGCGGCTCCTTCGCGGCTTCCCCTCCGCTGCCCCGTCCCATCGCTTCGAGCGCAGCGTCGAGCACGTCGGTCATCGGCTGGGTCTTGCTCAGGTAGGCGACCGCGCCGGCCGCGAGCGCCGCATCCCGGTCCTCTGCGGTGTCGACGGCGCTGAGCACGATGACTTTGGCGCCTGCCGCCCGGCAGGTGCGAACGCGAGCGCCGATGGAGATGGTCTCGCGCAGTTGCAGGTCCATGATGACGAGATCGGTGGGGAACTGGTCGCTGTGGACGAGTTCGAGCCAGCTACTCGCCCGCACCACGAGGTCGAGGTCGGGGGCGTGCTTCTCGATCCACGACGACAGGCTGTCGAGCAGCAGCTCGTGGTCGTCGAGGAGCGCCAGCCTGATCGGCGGCGCGGTGGATGCGGTGTTCACCTGTTCTCCCCTTCCGGGTAGGCGAATCGAATAGTGATGTGCTGCCCGTGGATGCGCAGGGTCGCGTCCATCGCGACGGAGCGCAACGAGCTGAGCAGGGCGGACAGCGCGTGGCGGATGTCGCGCGGCGCCTGCGCGACCGTCGCGCTCAGCTCGAACTCGGGATGCTCCGGGTGACGTGCGACGATGCGCACCGAGCTCGGGTCGAGGCCGGGGAGCGTCACCGCCGTCGCGATGATGGCCCCCACGATCGCCCGCTGCTCGTCGCTGAGCGCGCGATCCAGGCGGTCGGGGTCGTCGACCATCCGCACCGAGTGGGTGGCTCTGGGGTCGATCCCCCGGAGCGCGAGCGCCTGGGCGAGCCGTTCGGCCAGCCAGGTGCGGTCGACAGCGGTGACGGTCCCGTCGCGGAGGCGGACGGCGAGGTCCATAGCGGCCTCGGTGTCGGCCGCGGTGACCTCACCGCGGCGCAGCAGGTCGGCGAGGAAGGGCACGGTCGCTTCGTTCAGGGTCGACATCTGCTCTTGGGCGACCATCCTGCGGGCGGTCTCCCGCAGTTCGGCGTCGAGTTCCGCCTGGCCCCGCTTGGCCACCTGGCGCCAGGCCAGCGTCTCGCCTGTCATCGTCCAGGCGTACCCGCAGCCGCCGCAGGCGAGCGCGATGATCGGGGTCGCGGAAACGGTGAAGTAGACGATGGGGCTGGTGACGATGGACAGGGTTCCAGCCTGCAGCGCAGACGAGATGCCGAGCGCGAAGGAGGACACCACGGCGACGACCAGGACTTCGGAGATCGGCCGGTACAGCGGCATCGCGACCAGGAACAGTGCGATGGCGATCTGCCCCCAGTCGTCCTGGATGCGCACGTTGTGTCCCCACACCGCCGCCGTGAACGCGAGTGCGGCGATGAGCGTCACCGCCATGATCGACAGGTGCGCTCCTCGCCCGAACGGTGCGAGCGCGGGATGCGCGCGCGCCGAGAACGCGATGCCCGCCAGCAGGAGCAGCACGATGGCGGAGTACGCGAGCGCCGGGTCGCGCAACTGGTCGCTGTGCTGGATGGTCGAGTAGACGGCGTAGCCGACGGCGACGAGGCTCAGCAGCGGCACGATCAGCCACGCGGACTGGACGCCGAGAGGGTCGAGCCGCTGCGGTGTGCGCTCGAACGGCGTCGACCGCAGCCGCACGATGGCGGCGTCGTCGAGCGTGCTCATCCGGCCGCCTCCTCGTCGTAGGACGGGACGACGATGAGCACGGTGGTGCCGACGTCTTCGCTCGAGTAGACGGTCACGACCCCGCCGACGCGCTCGATCCTGTCGTGCACCGACTGCCGCAATCCGAGCCGGTCGCTCGCCGCCGCGGACGGCACGAACCCGCGCCCCTCGTCCACCACCATGACGGAGACGGAACCCCCCGACGACGACAGCGTGACCTCCGCCGTCGCGCTCCCGGAGTGCCGGACCACGTTGACGAGGCACTGCCGCACAGCGAGCCCGACGGCCCGCCGCCTGTCCAGGGAGAGCGTGCCGAGCACATCCCGGTCGCCGGACACGCTGACCGCCAGCCCCTCGTCGCGGGCCTGCTCGACGGCCTGGTGGAGTTCGCTGCCGAACCACGCGTCCCCTGGCCCGTCGTCGCCCAGTGGATGCGGCAGCCCCGACCGCGCGGAGCCAGACGGCGGCCACCCGCTGTCGTGAGTGCGACGTGCTCCATCCGCGGCATCGTCGGGGTCACCGAGTCCGCCAGCCCCACCAGCCCCACCAGCTCCACCAGCCCCGGGCGAACCTCCAGCACCACCGAGTCCGCCAACGCCACCAGCCCCACGGACATCGCCCGCACCCGACGGCCCACCCGCCACCGAGGCGCCGAGGGTCAGCAGGTCCGCCTCGATGCGCTCTCGCAGTTTCGGCGCGAGCGGCCCTGGCCGCGCGGCGGCGAGGGCGAGCAGGTCGCTGAGCACCGTGTCGTGGAGGTCGGCGGCGTACTCCGCGATCACGTCGCGGCGCAGGTCGATGAGGCGCGTATCCCGAACCGATCGGTGGATCGCCGACTGCGGTCGGCTGCGGGAGCCGCGGGTCAGTCCGTCGAACGCGAAGATCCCGACGAGCAGGAGGTAGGCGCCGAGCGAGATCGCATCCTGCCGGAACACCCGCCCCGCCGTGAGCGCGGCCAGCACGACCGCCGCCTCGGCGAGCGCGAACCCGAGCGTCGACCAGAGAATGCCGTACAGCGACCCTGTCCCCGCACCGCCGACCAGCGTCATCGCGACGACCGGCAGTGCGATGACGAACAGGTTGGTGTCTGCGTACCCGGGGTTGGAATCGAGAAGGATCAGCACGTAGAAGTACGTCGAGAACGCACCGACCACGAGGTATGCCACCGTCAGAATCACCGTGCGCCCCCGCGACAGCAGCACCAGCAGCCCGACCATCGGCAGCAGCACCAGCAGTCCGATCCAGGAGTACGCCCCCGCCGACCCGAACCCGGCGACCGCCACGTTGACGAACGCGGACCCCAGGCACACCAGCGCCGCCCATCGCGCTGCGGCAGCCAGCGCCCGCGAGTTGGCGACTCGCGACAGATGACTCGGCAGCCCGAGCGACATCGCCACCCCCTCGTGTGCGGCGCCTGTGCGCCTCAGATGGATTATGCCATCTCTCTCCCTCCCTGCGTACCCCAATCGTCGCCGTGTGTACCCCGACCGGCTCCTCACCCTCCCCGAGAGCCACCGAACCCTCTCAGAACAGCGTCGGCTGCACCCCCAGCACCGTCAGCCCGTTCGCTTCCGCATCCACCTCCTCCGGTATGACGCGGGTGCGGCGCGCCCCGGCAGCGGCGGACGCCACCTGCCGCTCGCCTTCGCCGTCGCGCAGCATCCCGAGTGCGGTCGACCGAACACCCCCGGTGACCGGATCTTCCTCCCCGCGCGTCAGCCCGTGCGCAGCGATCAGCGGCTTGATCTTGGCCGCCAGCCATTTCCGGTACTCCTTCGGCGCGTGCGCACCTCCCCCGTACATGCGCCGGTACTGCGGAAGCAGGTCGGGATGCTCGCGCCCGAGCCACAGGTAGTACCACTCCTTCACCCCCGGCTTGAGATGGAGAGCCGTGTAGAGCACCGAGGTCGCTCCCGCCTCCTTGGCTTGCCGCAGCGCCTCGTCCAGGTGCGCCCTGGTGTCGGTCAGGTACGGCAGGATCGGCATCAGGAACACCCCGCAGTCGAGCCCGTGCTCTCGCACGGCCGTGACCGTCGCCAGCCGGGCCTTGGTGCTGGGCGTGCCGGGCTCGACGGACTGCTGCAGTTCGTCGTCGTACACCGCGATCGACATCGCCAGGTCGACGGGAACGCGCCGAGCCGCGTCCGCCAGGTGGTCCAGGTCGCGCCGGAGCAACGACCCTTTGGTGAGGATGCTGAACGGCGTGCCGGTGTCGGCGAGCGCATCGATGATGCCGGGCATCAGCGCATACCGCCCCTCCGCCCGCTGGTACGGGTCGGTGTTGGTGCCGAGCGCCACCGGGTGGCGCCCCCAGCTCGGCTTGCTCAGCTCTTTGCGCAGCACCTCGGCCACGTTGACCTTGACGATGATCTCCTGGTCGAAGTCTTTGCCGGAGTCGAGCTCGAGGTAGGAGTGCGTCGGCCGGGCGAAGCAGTAGACGCACGCGTGCGAGCATCCCCTGTACGGGTTGATGGTCCAGCCGAACGGCATCGGCCCTCCCCCGCCAGGGATCTTGTTGAGCGCCGACTTCGCGAGCACCTCGTGAAACGTGATGCCCGCGAAGTCGGGCGTGCGCACCGACCGCACCAGGTTGTTGAGCCGCGCCAACCCCGGCAGCGTCGACGGCTCTTCCGCCGTGAGTTCTTGCCCGCTCCATCTCATGGATTCATTCGAACATATGTTCGAAGGTTAAGCAAGCGCCTCAACGCGCGAGCTGCCCGCCTGTCACACGATCCTGCCGCCCGCCATCTCCACCCGCTCCCCCCTCCACGCCGAGCGCAGCCAGCGGTCGTGGCTCGCCACCACCACGGCCCCCGGATACGCCCCGAGCGCCTCCTCCAGCTCGGTCGCGAGCGACAGCGAGAGGTGGTTGGTCGGCTCGTCGAGCAGGAACACGTGCGGCGGTTTCGCGAGGATCAGCGCGAGCGCGAGCCTGCGCTGCTGACCGATCGAGAGGGCGCCGACAGGGCGGTCGACGTCGCGCGGCGCGACGAGGCCGAGACCGGTCAATGGGACAGCCTCCGCCCGCCGCTCCCCGAGACGTTCCTCGTAGATCCGGCGCGGACTGGCCGCTGGATCGGCGAAGCGCACATCCTGTTCGAGGAGGCCGACGCGCAGCCCTTTCCTCCTCGTCACCGCACCCGAGTCCACCGGCTGCAGCCCGGCCAGCGCCGACAGGAGGGTCGACTTGCCGGCGCCGTTGTGGCCCGTGATCAGGATGCGCGACTGCGGCTCCACCCGGAACGAGGCGATGTCGAGCCGGTCGGGGATGCGCGCATCCGACACCTGCACCAGCGTGCCGGCCTCCTCGTTCAGCGCCTGCGAACCGGTGGGGATGCCCGAGAAGCTCAGGATCGCCGGGGGCTTTCGCACCTGGGCCTCCGTGAGTTCGTCGAGCCTGCCCGACGCGTTCTTGATGCGGCGGCTGATCTGCTTGTCCAGCGCCCCACCCTTGAACGACTTGGCGAACTTGTCGTTGTCCCGCACCTTGCCGGACCAGGCGATGCCGCGAGCGGTCACGTCCACCGCGAACTTGAGCGCCTTCAACTCGTCCTGCTCGTCGGCGAACTGCTTCTCCCAGCGCTCCCGCTCGTCCGCTTTCGCGGCGAGGTACGCCGAGTAGTTGCCGCCGAACACGGTCGTGCCGGAGCGAGAAGGGTCCAGGTCGAGCAGGCCCGTCGCGACCGCATCCAGGAAGGCGCGGTCGTGGCTGGCGAACACCACCGGACCCCGCCAGGCGCTGAGCTGCCGTTCGAGGAAGCGGGCAGCGTCGTCGTCGAGGTGGTTGGTCGGCTCGTCGAGGAGGAGCGCGTCCGGCCTGGACAGCAGGAGCGCGGCGAGGGCGAACCGGCTGCGCTGGCCACCGGACACCTCCGACAGCCGCCTGTGCAGCGGGATGGACCCGACGCCGAGGCCGTCGAGGAGTTCGTCGCGGCGCGCATCCACGCTCCACACGGCGGCGTTCTCCGCCGCGTCCAGGGCGCGGGCGTAGCGCGCGTCCGCCTCAGGACCGCCGCCGAGGCTCGACGCTGACGCCTCGAGCTCCCGCTCGATGGCGCGCACCTCTGCCAGCGAGCTCTCGACGAGGGCGGCGAGCGTTTCCTCCGGCGCGAAGCGGACCTCCTGCCAGAGGATGCCGGTGCGGGCGGGACGCGCGAGCGTTCCGCCGTCCGGTGACTCTGCGCCGCCCAGGATGCGCAACAGCGTCGACTTGCCGACGCCGTTCTCGCCGATCAGTCCGAGACGCGCGCCGGGCGCGACGGTGAGCGAGACATCGGTGAGCACGCGGTGATCGCCGTAGCTCTGCGAGACGCCGTCCGCCTTGAGGTGATCGGCGACCGCGGCGAAAGCCCCGGCAGCCCCGAGAGCCACCGCCGTCGGGGAGGCAGTGGATGCGGTGGGAATCGTCGTTGGAAGGTTTGCTGGCATGGAATCCGCCTTTTCGAGCGCTCCGTGGAGCTGATTCCCGCCGGGTGTTCCCGCCGACAGCCGCGCCGGAGCGCTGAATAACGATGACGATGTCACCCGGCTATGTCGACGGCGCCACGATGCACAGCATCGCGTGGGCGAAAGCCTCAGGCGCGGGACGAAAGGAGATTCCTACTTCATAGCGCCGACGACTCTACCAACGTCGCGCGCGATTTGTCCAGCAACAGTTCGTGCCGAAGGTGCGGTCGGACCAAAGCCGACCGCACCTTTCGCACGAATCGTGCGCCGCGATCAGCGCGAGATGTGGAGGATGTCGGCTGTCTGGGCGGTGACCCGCTCTGCCTCGGCTGGACGGTCGTTCAGGGTCGTCCCGATGGTGGGGACGAGCTCGGTGAGCGTCGGCAACCAGGCGTCGTAGCGGTCGGGGAAGCAGCGCTTGAGCAGGTCGAGCATGATCGGCACAGCAGTGGATGCGCCAGGCGAAGCCCCGAGGAGACCGGCGATCGAGCCGTCCGCCGACGCGATGACCTCCGTGCCGAACTGCAGCACGCCGCCCTTCTTCTGGTCCTTCTTCATCACCTGGACGCGCTGTCCGGCGGTGATGAGCTCCCAGTCCTCGCTCTTGGCGGTGGGCATGAACTCCTGCAGCGCCTTCATCTTCTTGGCCCGGTTGGCGAGGAGCTCGCCGACGAGGTACTTGATGAGGTCGAAGTTGTCTTTCGCGACCGCGAGCATCGGGATGAGGTTGCCAGGACGAACCGAACCGGGCAGGTCCCACCACGTGCCGGTCTTCAGGAACTTGGGGCTGAATCCGGCGTACGGGCCGAACAGCAGGGACGCCTGTCCGTCCACCACGCGCGTGTCGAGGTGCGGCACGGACATCGGCGGAGCGCCGACGGCGGCCTTGCCGTAGACCTTGGCCTGGTGCTGGGCGACGATCTTCGGGTCGCTCGTGCGCAGGAACTGACCGGAGATCGGGAACCCGCCGAAGCCGTTGATCTCGGGGATGCCCGACTTCTGCAGCAGGTGCAGGGCACCTCCGCCCGCGCCGACGAACACGAAACGCGCCGTCACCTCGTGCGGGGTGTGACCGACCTGATGGCGCACCTTGAGCTTCCAGAGGCCGTCCTTGGTGCGCTTGATGCTGCGCACCTTGTGGTTGAGGGCGACGTCGGCGCCGCGGCGCTGCAGGTCGTCCACGAGAGCCTTCGTGAGCGCGCCGAAGTCGACGTCCGTTCCGGCCGGCACCCTGGTCGCGGCGACGCGCTGCTTGGGGTTGCGCTTCTTCGTGAGCAGCGGGGTCCACTCGGCGAGCACAGCCGGGTCCTCCGTGTACTCCATGCCGGCGAACAGCGGCTGGTCTTTGAGCGCCTCGTAGCGCTTGCGCAGGTAGCTGACGTTGTCGCGACCGTGCACGAACGTCATGTGCGGCGTTGAATTGATGAAGGTGGACGGCTCAGGGAGGTCGCCGGAGGTCACCAGGCTCGCCCAGAACTGACGGCTGAGCTGGAACTGCTCGTTGATCGCGATGGCCTTCGCGGGGTCGACAGAGCCGTCGGACGCCTCGGGCATGTAGTTGAGCTCGCAGAGGGCCGCGTGGCCCGTGCCCGCATTGTTCCAGGGGTTGGAACTCTCCTGCGCCACCTCGCCCAGGTTCTCGTACAGCCGGATGGTCCAGTCCGGCTGCACCCTCTGGATGAGGGCTCCGAGCGTGGCACTCATGATGCCACCGCCGATGAGGACGACGTCGATGGGAGAATTACTCACCCGTCAATCCTACGGTGCCCGGCGCGTCGCTTTGTCCGTACGGACCTGATGCGGGTGGATGCGTCCACCTCCCGGATCAGCGCACCCGCTGGTACAGGTCGATGAACCGCTCGACCGGGAACGCCGCGACCGTCTCCGCGATGAGAGGGAGGTCGACATCGTCCAGCGTGCGGAAACGCAGGCAGCTCTTGCCCATGTTCAGCGTCCTGCCGCTTGCCTCCCACGCCGTGCGGAAGGCAGCGTCCTCGTCCGACTCGCTGTAGAGCGCCATCAGGTAGAGCGAGTTGTAGTTCTTCTGCGCTGCGATGCTGACGTACGCGAGCGGCTGCTTGTTGTATGTGACGGGGAACGTCTCCAGCGGGACGACCCAGCCGGGCATACGCCAGTGCATCCCGAGGCTGTAGCCGTCCGGCATCGCAGCGGCCACGGTCTCGAAGACGGGCTCGACGACCGCGCGCTTCGCGGCATCGAGCCCGTCGAAGTAAGCCGCGACCTCGGCCGGGATCGACGCCGACGCCATGGTGTCAGGCGGTGACGGGCGTTGCGAGGCGTTCGGCGACGATCTCCGCGATCTGCACGGCGTTGAGCGCTGCGCCCTTGCGGAGGTTGTCGTTGCTGATGAACAGCGCGAGTCCGCGACCCGCGGGCGCACCCTCGTCCCGGCGGATGCGTCCGACGAAGCTCGGGTCTTTTCCTGCGGCTTCCAGCGGGGTCGGCACGTCGGTGAGGACGACGCCGGGGGCCTTCGCGAGGAGTTCCTCCGCACGCTCCGGGCTGATCGGCTTCGCGAACTCGGCGTTGATCGAGAGAGAGTGGCCGGTGAAGACGGGGACGCGCACGCAGGTGCCGCTGACCAGCAGCTCCGGCAGGCCGAGGATCTTGCGGCTCTCGTTGCGCAGCTTCTTCTCCTCGTCCGTCTCGTTCTCGCCGTCGTCGACGATGGAACCGGCGAGCGGGATCACGTCGAACGCGATCGGACGGACGTACTTGACCGGCTCCGGCATCGCCACGGCGGAACCGTCGTGAACGAGCTGCAGCAGGTTCTCGTCCGCGACGGCGGTGCGGATCTGGCCTGCCAGTTCCTCGGCTCCCGCGAGCCCCGAGCCGGAGACGGCCTGGTATGTGCTGACGATCAGGCGTTCGAGGCCCGCCTCCTCGTGCAGGACCTTGAGCACGGGCATCGCGGCCATGGTGGTGCAATTGGGGTTGGCGATGATGCCCTTGCGCGCATCCGCGATGGCCTCGGGATTGACCTCGCTGACGACGAGCGGGACATCCGGGTCCATGCGCCAGCCGCTGGAGTTGTCGATCACGATGGCGCCGGCCTCGGCGAACCGGGGAGCCTGCGCCTTGGAGCCGGTGGCTCCCGCGGAGAACAGGGCGATGTCGATGCCGGAGACATCGGCGGTCGCCGCGTCCTCGACCACGATGTCCTCACCCTTGAACGGCAGGGTAGTGCCCGCCGAACGGGCGGAGGCGAAGAAGCGGATGCGTCCCACCGGGAAGTCGCGCTCCTCAAGCAGGCGGCGCATCACGCTGCCGACCTGCCCGGTCGCTCCGACGACGGCGACGGTGAGTTCTTTTGTCTCGCTCATGGTGTGGCCCCTTCGGGTCTCGTGTTGTGAGGTCGAACGGCGGTCGCGCTGCGCGCATTCCCGCCAGAGATGAATCCGGCTCGCGGATGCGGTGTCAGCGTCCCGTGCCCGCGTAGACGATCGCCTTGTCGTCGCCGTCGAGGCCGAACGCCTTGTGGACGACGCGCGCAGCCTCGTTGACCGTGTCCGCGCGGGTGACGACCGAGATGCGGATCTCGCTGGTGGAGATCATCTCGATGTTGATGCCGGCGTCGAAGAGGGCGGCGAAGAGCTGAGCGGAGACGCCGGTGTTCGTGCGCATCCCGGCACCGACGAGCGCGAGCTTGCCGATCTGGTCGTCGTACTGGAGCGACTGGAAGCCGACCTCCGGCTGCTCCGCCTTGAGAGCGGTGAGCACGCGCTGGCCCTCCGACTTCGGCAGGGTGAAGGAGATGTCGGTGAGGCCGGTGGCCGCAGCGGACACGTTCTGGACGATCATGTCGACGTTGGCTTCGGTCTTCGCGACGATCTTGAAGATCTGCGCCGCCTTGCCTGGCACGTCCGGCACTCCGACGACGGTGATCTTGGCTTCGCTCAGGTCGGTGGCGATTCCGGCGATGATCGGCTCTTCCACGGTTCCGTCCTTCTTTTTCGCGGCCTCGACCGCTGCTTCGTTGAGCACGAGCGTTCCGTCGTTGTTGTTGAACGATGAGCGCACGTGCAGGGTCACGTTGTGGCGACGGGCATATTCCACGGCGCGAATATAGAGGACTTTCGCACCGGCCGCGGCCAGTTCGAGCATCTCTTCGCTGGTGATGCGGTCGATCTTGCGCGCGTTCGGCACGACGCGCGGGTCGGAGGTGAACACGCCGTCGACGTCGGTGTAGATCTCACAGACCTCAGCGCCGAGCGCGGCGGCGAGGGCGACGGCGGTGGTGTCCGAGCCGCCGCGGCCGAGCGTGGTGATGTCTTTGGTGTCGCGGTTGAAGCCCTGGAAGCCGGCGACGATTGCGATGGCACCCTCGTCGAGCGCATCCCGGATGCGGCCGGGCGTCACGTCGACGATGCGGGCGGCGCCGTGCTGCGCGTCGGTGATCATGCCCGCCTGGCTGCCGGTGAAGGAGCGCGCGTCGTATCCCATGCTGCGGATCGCCATGGCGAGCAGCGCCATCGAGATGCGTTCACCGGCGGTGAGCAGCATGTCCAGCTCGCGCGGGGCGGGGATGGGGGTGACGTCGTGGGCGAGGTCGAGCAGCTCGTCTGTGGTGTCGCCCATCGCCGAGACGGCGACGACCACCTCGTTCCCGCCTTTGCGGGTCTCGACGATGCGCTTCGCGACGCGCTTGATGCTCTCTGCGTCTGCGACGGACGATCCGCCGAATTTCTGCACGATGAGGGCCACTGATACTCCTGGGATAAGCCGGAAACCCCATCCTAGCCGCGATCACATACGCCGAATCCCATATGACGCCGCGGTGAGGACGAGCTCAGGAGATGAGCCGTCTGCCCTCGAACGCGCGCCCGAGAGTGACCTCGTCCGCGTACTCGAGGTCGCCGCCGACGGGGAGTCCGGAGGCGAGCCTGGTCACGCGGATCTCGAGCGTGGTCAGCAGCCTGCTGAGGTAGGTGGCCGTGGCCTCGCCCTCGAGGTTGGGGTCGGTGGCGATGATGACCTCCTGCACGGTGCCGTCCGCGAGGCGCTGCATGAGCTGCCGGATGCGCAGGTCGTCCGGCCCGACGCCGTCGATCGGGCTGATCGCACCGCCGAGCACGTGGTACAGCCCGCGGAACTCTCTGGTGCGCTCGATCGCGACGACGTCTTTCGCCTCTTCGACGACGCAGATCAGCTCGGGGTTTCGGCGTGGGTCGCGGCAGATGGTGCAGGTCTCCTGTTCGGAGACGTTGCCGCAGATCTCGCAGAACCGCACCTTGTCGCGCACTTCGAGCAGCACCTCGGCGAGCCGGGTGACGTCGAACGTCTCGGTTTGCAGAATGTGGAACGCGATGCGCTGAGCCGACTTCGGGCCGATGCCGGGAAGCCGTCCGAGTTCGTCGATCAGTTCCTGGACGATACCTTCGTACACGCGTTACCTCGACCCGGCAGGCGGGGCTGCCTGCTCTTCGATGAAGGTGGCGCCGAGGATCTCGCGCACCACCGCTTCGCCGTACCGCTGCGGCTGCTGGAACGTCGGCGTGCGCGCACCGGCCGCCTGCGAGGTGCGCGCTGGACGCTCCTCGACGCGGCCACTGGATGCGGGGGCACCGGAGGCGGGGGCACCGGAGGCAGGAGCACCGGAGGCCGGGCCAGTGGATGCGCGCTGCTGGGCCGACCCGGAGGATGCCTCGCGCACCGAGTCCGGCATCGGTGGTTCGTCGGGGGCGCTGACCGCCCACTCGCCTTCCGGCTCCGCGGGGAGCGGCGGCTCGTACGGCGGCTCGGTCTCTGGCGGAGGGACGTCGTCGTGCGGGTAGTCGTCGCGCTCCAGCGTCGCGACCGCGGACGGAGCGGATGCGGGCGTTGCCACTGCCGCTGGCGCTGGCGCTGGCGCTGGCGACGTCGCAGCGGTAGATGCTTCGACGATGTTCGACGCGCCGCCGGGGATGCTGACGACAGCCCACTCCGTGGTGACGGCGGGTGCGGCCTGGGCGGCGGGCACGGACGGCGGGGATGCTGGAGCGGCCGAGGTCGCAGATGCCGCAGGAGCGGACGCTGCAGGAGCCGCGGACGAAACGAACGCCGCAGGAGCGGACGCGGACGGCGTGGATGCCGCAGGAGCGGACGCGGCTGATGGATTCGACCCACCACCCGCAGCAGGACCACCCGCAGCAGGACCACCGGCCCCTGAACCGCCGGGACCCGGACGACCACCGCCGGAGGGACCGGCGCCTCCGCCCTGTGCTCCGTCCGCACGCGCGATGAACTTCACACGGATGCCGAGCAGGTCGACGATGGCCTGGCGCAGGTACTCGCTCACGCCCTTGGTGTCGGAACCCTGTTGCTGTTTGAAGCTGGCCACGTCGTTGTCGCTGGGGAACGACAGCGTGAGGACGTCGTCGTTCAGTGAGCGGACCTGCGCGGTGAACACGACCATCCACGCGCTGCGCTTGGCCCGCTGCACGGCATCAAGGATCTGCGGCCAGGTGTCTTTGACCTGTTGCGTCGTCACCGGGCCGACCGGTGCGGGTGCGGGAGTCGCCACGGGAGGGGCGGGCTCTGCGGCCGTGGACGCGGCCTGCGAAGCGGGCAATGCCGCGGTGGCGGTCTCCTCTGCCTGCGCAACGGGTGCGCCACCCGGCGCAGCAGAACCGGCCAGTCCCGCCGACGCAGCCTGCGCCTCAGCCGCCGAGCCCGACGTCGCGGTCGAAGCCGCAGGCGCCGCCGAACCAGCAGCCGCCGCCGAACCAGCAGCCGCCACCGAACCAGCGGGCGCCGCCGAACCAGCGGGCGCCGCCGAACCAGCGGGCGCCGTCGCCGCAGCGGGCCGCGGCGCGGCCTGCGGAGTCACGACAGCGGGCTCGATCGGCGCGGGAGCCCCCGCACCGCCGCTCCCGCCCGTGGCGTCGCTCACGCCGACCCGGCGTTCCAGGCGCTCCACACGGGCAAGGGCGCCGCGCTCGCTCGCGTCGCTCGACGGCACGAGAACGCGCGCGATCATCAGTTCGAGGTGCAGCCGGGGCGACGTGGCCCCCGTCATCTCCGTGAGAGCAGCGTTGACGATGTCGGCCGAGCGCGACAGCTCTGCCGCTCCGAACTTCATCGACTGCACGCTCATCCGGTCGAGCTCGTCCTGGGGAACGCCACGGAGCACCGCGGCGGCGCCTTCTGCGCTGGTGGCGGAGACGACGATGAGGTCGCGGAGTCGTTCGAGCAGGTCTTCGACGAAGCGCCGCGGGTCCTGGCCGGTCTGCACGACGCGGTCGACGGCGCCGAACGCCCCTGCCGCATCCCGTGCTGCGATGGCGTCGACCACCTCGTCGAGCAGGGCGGCGTGCGTGTAGCCGAGCAGAGCGACGGCTCGCTCGTATTCGACCGAGGTGCCGTCGGAGCCCGCCATCAACTGGTCGAGGAGCGAGAGCGTGTCGCGCGGCGAGCCTCCGCCTGCGCGCACCACGAGCGGGAGCACGCCCGGTGCGACCCGCACGCCCTCTGCGTCGCAGAGCGTCTGCACGTATTCGAGCATCTGGGCGGGAGGGACGAGCCGGAACGGGTAGTGGTGGGTACGGGACCGGATGGTGCCGATCACCTTCTCCGGCTCCGTGGTCGCGAAGATGAACTTCACGTGCTCCGGCGGCTCCTCCACGATCTTGAGCAGAGCGTTGAAGCCCTGCGGCGTGACCATGTGCGCCTCGTCGAGGATGAAGATCTTGTAGCGGTCGCGGGCGGGCGCGAAGATGGCGCGCTCCCGGATGTCGCGGGCGTCGTCGACGCCGTTGTGGCTGGCGGCGTCGATCTCGACGACGTCGAGCGATCCGCTGCCGTCGCGGCTCAGCTCGATGCAGCTCGAGCACTTTCCGCACGGCGTGTCCGTCGGACCCTCCGCGCAGTTGAGGCAGCGGGCCAGGATGCGGGCCGAGGTGGTCTTGCCGCAGCCGCGCGGGCCGCTGAACAGGTAGGCGTGATTGACCCGGTTGGTGCGCAGGGCCGTCATCAGCGGCTCGGTCACCTGCGACTGCCCGATCATCTCGGCGAAGGTGTCTGGCCGATAGCGGCGATACAGTGCGGTAACCACCCACTCATGGTACTTGCCGCCGCCGACATTCGGTCGTGAGGAGCGGATCGGAACAGAGCGGATCTCCGCCTCAGTGGCCGGGGACGCTCGACGGCTCGGAGAGCGCCTCCAGGATGCCGTTCCAGAGCTGCACCCTCGCATCCTCCGTCGGCTGCGCATACGGGGCGGCGGGGAGAAAGAGCGGGGTGTACGGCGGAGCGTAGAACAGGTGCGTCGCGTTCGCCGCGCGCACGTACACGTCGCCGACCCTCGTGCCCCTGGTGGCGATTCCGGCGCTCATCCACGCGCATCCATTGTCCAGTTGCTCGTCGCGCCCCGCGCAGCCGAGCACGATCGGGCCAGGGATGCGGGAGAGGTCCAGCACGTTGGGCCGGCTGGTGTCGCGCGTGCCAGACGCGCACGGCACCCAGCTCCCGCCGACCGTCACGGCCGGGTTCGGGACGGGCGAGTTGCAGATCAGCCCTGTCGTGCCGCCCGGCGCGATGGCGCCGTAGACGAGCTGGGGGTATGCCACCGCCGTCCACAGGGCGAGCTGCGCGCCTCTGGAGGCGCCGAAGGTGAAGATCCGCTGGCGGTCGACCCCCGGCTGCGAGCGCAGCCAGGCGATCGCGGAGAGGAAGCGCTCGGCGGGGAAGGTATGGGACGGATCGAGCTGCCCCGCCGATCCGAAGGTGGAGAGCGCGAGCGCCGGGTAGCCGTTGGCGGCGAGCTGGGAGGCGGCGATGACGCCCGTCGGCGTCCCGGTGTCCGTCCCGTCGAACACGATCACGGCGGGGCGGAGCGCGACGTCCTGGGTCTTCGGCCGGAAGTAGTCGCCGCTGATGCCGTCGTCGAAGACGGCGCTCGACGTCGACGCCGAGGAGAGTCCGACCCGCACGACGGTGGTCTGGGCGACGCGACGACCTCCGGCGACCGCGGCCAGCCCCACCCGCAGCGTGGATGCACCCCACATCTCGGCGGAGGACGCCGGAGCACCGGATGCGCTGTGCAGCGACCAGAACAGCCCCATCCCGTCGACGCCGGAGAAGGGAGCGTCGATGGGCGCCTGGCTGTCGAGGTCGATGGCACCGTTCGCCGGCACGAGGTAGTCGGCGTGGGACGACCAGACAGCGCCGTCGCGCACCGTGGCCGTGATCGTCACCCGCTGACCGGGAGGGAGCGATGCCAGTTTGATTCCCACCGGCTGCCAGACCGGGCTCGGGTTCTGGCTCACCACGAATCGCGGGCCGTCCTGGTGCGGGCTTCCCGACGGCTGCGCGCACCCGGCGAGCGCGGCGACGACGGCCAGCACGGCGACGACGGCAGCGATCCTCACACCCGCCATCATTCCACCGCCCCCTGCAGTGCGGAGAGGGCATCCACCCAGAACGCGCTCCGCGCACGCTCCGTCGCCTGCGCGAGCGCCGGCGTGAGGTCCGACAGCCCCACCGGCACGATCGGCGGCGTGCCGATCGTGTGCCCGCTGCCGACAGCACGGAGGAATTGGTCGTCGGCCCGGACGCCTCTGGCCTGCTCCCCCGCCGTCATCCAGTCGCACGCGTTGGACAGGATCTCGTCCTTCGTCCCGCACGCCAGCACGACAGGGCCGGGGATGCGGTCCAGGCGGAGCGAGGGCGTATCCGCGATCGTGCGCACCTGGCTCTCGCACGGCACAGGGTCGCCGTCGCTGGTGAGCGGGGACGCTCCGCCAGAGGCCGTGCAGAGCAGCGCTGTCGGCCCGCTCGCGGCGATGGCGCCGTACACGGCGTACGGTTCGGCTGCGGCGAACCAGAGGGCGAGCGGCGCGGCCCGCCAGGTTCCCCAGACGAAGATGCGGGACGCATCCACCTCCGGCTGCTCGGCGAGCCAGGTGCGCGCAGTGTCGAACGATTCGACGCTGAGGGCGGACGATCCGGGGATCTGCCCTGTCGGCCCGAAGGACGGCAGCACGAAGGCGGGGAACCCGTTGGCGGCGAGCTGCCCCGCCACGAACGCACCGGACGCTCCTCCGTCGTCGCCGTCGATGACGATGACCGCCGGGCGGGACTGCACAGTGGGCGGGTCGGGCGCCAGGTACGTTCCGATGCGCCTGTCGAACACCGTTCCTCCGATGTCCTCCTCCCTGTCCGTTCCGCTCAGCAGGTCCCGCGCGAAGATGTCTCGCGTCGAGCTCGCTGAGCGGTAGCCGGTGCGGTGGAGGGTCTGCGAGGCGACCTCGCGGCCGTCCTGCTCCGCCGCGAGCCGGATGTCCACGTCGCCGCCTGCCCACGTCTCCTCCAGCGCGCTCTGACTGAGCGACGGTCCCGACATGCTCCAGAGCAGGGCGGCGGGGTCGTCACCGTCGTACGGGGCGAGCAGCGGCTTCGCCCTCCACAGGTCGATCACGCCGTTGGGCGGCACCGCATAGACCGCCTTCGACGTCCACACCCCGGATGCGGTGTGCGCCGTCGCCGTGAGCACAGCGTCGCCGCCCGGCCGCAGCCCCACCACGGAGAGGATGACAGGATCGGACATCCCGGAGTGGAGCAGGTCGACCACGAACCGCGGCCCGATCGACCGCGCCGGGCCACCGCATCCCGCGAGGACGGCGACGGCGAGCAGCGCTGCGGCAACCGCCGCCGGCATCCGCCACCCGCGTGCGCGCATCAGGCCCGCCCCGCCCGCAGCAGCACGTTCAGCACGGCGTCCCAGAACGCGATCCGCGCGTGCTCGGTCTTCTCGCCCCTTCGACCGTCCTGGAGGGCGATCGGCAAGCCGGGCGGCACCATCGTGGCGTGGGTCGCCGTGCTGTCCCGCAGGATGACGTCACCCGCCCGCGTGCCCCTGGTGGCCATCACGGCGTCGAGCCAGCCGCACGCCGACGGCAGCTTCTCGTCATGCACGGAGCAGCCGATCACGATCGATCCGCGCAGCACGGAGAGCGGAGGCGTCGCCGCATCGTTCACGAGCATCGGGTCGATCATGCAGCCTTCCGGCACGCCGCCGTCGAACAGCGGCCCCACCGCACTGGACGGCAGGCAGATCAGGGCCGTCGCTCCCCCGGCGGCGAACACTCCGGCCAGCCTGTCGGGGAATCGCGCAGCAGCCCACAGCGCAAGCTGCTCCGACTGGCTGGTCCCGTATGCGAACACCTGCCGCCCGTCGACGTCCTGCCGATCGTCGAGCCAGTCGAGCACCCCGGCGATCGTGTCAGCGTCGACGATCGAGGTGAGGCGCACGCCGTCCGCAGAGCGCGTCGTGGGCACGACGAACACGGACGCCCCGAACAGGGACAGCAGCGGAGCGACGAAGTCACTGGATGCGCCGGGAGCCGGGTCGTCGAAGACCACGACGGCCGGGGTACGGGGCCGCTCGATCGACCGCGCGCTGTAGAAGGTGCCGACCCGCACGTCCTCGTGCGTCTGGGTCGGGATGCGCGGGGCCGTCCCTCCCGACCGCGCCGCCGTGGCCGCGAGCAGATCACGGGTGAACACCGTCCTGGTGCGCACGTCTGCGCCGATCCCCTGCAGGCGGAACGTGCGAGCGGCGATGGCGCGGCTGCCGTCGAAGGCCGTGACGGTGACGGGCGACACGTCGCGCATCCACTGCTGCGCGAGCGCCTGCTCCTCGAGCTGAGGACCGCGCAGCGACCAGAACAGCCCGGCAGAGTCGGGTTCGGAGAAGCGGGAGAGCTGCGGCTTGGCCGCGGCGAGATCGAGAGTGCCTGAGGCGGGCACCGTGTATGTCGCCGACGAACTCCAGACGCCACGAGCCGTGCTCATCCTGGCCTCCAGTCGCACCCGGCTGCCCGGCTCTGCGCCGACGAGCTGGAGCGGAACCGGCCAGAGCACGGAGGTGTACCGGATCAGCGGAGGCGTGACGAACCTGGGCCCGGCCGACACGGCGCTCGACGTGCATCCCGAGAGTGCTGCGACAGCGGCGAGCGCGAGCACGGCGACAGCGGCCCGGACAGCGCGGGCAGGTCCCGCACCGCGCGCAGCACGCGCAGCGGCGAACCGTCCTCGCACCGTGCCGCTCCGCGCGTGCATGACATCACCGCCGCCGGTCGCCGGTCACCCGGCGGCTGAGGCCCCCGGGTCTCCGCCGATCGCCTGCACCGTCTGGCGGGCGATCTCCAGTTCCTCGTCGGTGGGCACGACCAGCACCGTCACCGGCGAGTCGTCGGTCGAGATGATCCGCGCCTCCGACGACCTGCTCGCATTGCGCTCCTGGTCGAGAACGATGCCGAACGACTCCAGCCCGGCCAGGGCATCCGCCCGCAGCGCAGCGTCGTTCTCGCCGACCCCCGCCGTGAAGGTGAGCACGTCCAGGCCGCCGAGGAGCGCCGTGTACGCGCCGATGTAGTGCTTCAGCCGGTGCACGGTGGTCGCCAGAGCGAGCTTCGCAGCCTCGTCGCCGTCGTTGGCAGCGCGGCGCACATCCCGCATGTCGCCCGTGCCCGACAGCCCGAGCAGACCGCTCTTGCGGTTGAGAAGCTCGTCGAGGCCGTCGATGTCGAGGTTCGCCCGCCTGGCCAAGTGGATGAGGACGGCAGGGTCCAGGTCGCCCGACCTGGTGCCCATCACGAGACCTTCGAGCGGCGTCATGCCCATCGAGGTGTCGACCGACCGTCCGCCGTCGATCGCGCACGCGGACGCGCCGTTGCCGAGGTGAAGCACGATCTGCTTCAGTTCCCCGAGCGGACGTTCGAGGAATGCGGCGGCGGTCTCCGACACGTATTTGTGCGAGGTGCCGTGGAACCCGTACCTGCGCACGCGGTGACGCTCGGCGAGCTCCGCGTCGATCGCGTAGGTGTACGCCTCAGGCGGCAGCGTCTGATGGAACGCCGTGTCGAACACCGCGACGTGCGGAACGTCGGGGAACGCCTTCTCCGCCGCCCGGATGCCCTGCAGGTTGGCCGGGTTGTGCAGCGGGGCCAGATCGGCGAGGTCCTCGATGTTGATCTCGACCAGCGGGGTCACGATGGTGGGCTCGAAGAACCGCTTGCCTCCGTGCACCACGCGGTGGCCGACGGCGACGGGCGGATACTCGGTGAGACTCGGCCCGTCCGCCTCGAACGCCTCGATCATCGCCTGGAACCCGGCTGTGTGATCCGGGATCTCCAGGCTCCGTTCGCTTGTGCCGTTCGGGCCGCGGTGCGTGGTGTGCCCCGACCGCTCTCCGATCCGCTCCACGAGGCCGCTCGCCAGGGGCTGCTCGGTGTCGAGGTCGATGAGCTGGTACTTGAACGACGACGATCCGCTGTTGATCACGAGGACGGCGCTCATGCGAGACCCGCCTGGATCGCGGTGATGGCGACGGTGTTGACGATGTCGTCGACGAGTGCGCCTCTGGACAGATCGTTGATCGGCTTGCGCAGCCCCTGCAGCACCGGCCCGATCGCCACGGCGCCCGCGCTGCGCTGCACCGCTTTGTAGGTGTTGTTGCCGGTGTTGAGGTCGGGGAAGATGAAGACCGTGGCACGCCCTGCCACCTGCGAGCCCGGCAGTTTCGCCGCGCCGACCGCCGCATCCGCTGCCGCGTCGTACTGGATGGGACCGTCCACCGCCAACTGCGGCGCCCTCTCGTGCACGAGGGCCGTGGCCGCCCGCACCTTGTCGACGTCGGCGCCTGTGCCCGACTCGCCGGTCGAGTACGACAGCATGGCGACGCGCGGCTCGATGCCGAACTGCGCGGCCGTCTCCGCCGACGAGATCGCGATGTCCGCCAACTGCTCCGCCGTCGGGTCGGGGATGACCGCGCAGTCTCCGTAGACGAGCACCCGGTCGGCGAGCGCCATCAGGAAGACGCTCGACACGACAGACACCTCCGGCCGGGTCTTGATGATCTCGAACGCTGGGCGGATCGTGTGCGCGGTGGTGTGCGCCGCACCGGACACCATGCCGTCCGCGAGGCCGAGATGGACCATCATCGTGCCGAAGTAGGAGGGGTCCGTGACCGTGTCGGACGCCTGCTCCAGTGTGATGCCCTTGTGCGCTCTGAGCCGCGCGTACTCCTGAGCGAAGCGTAGCCGCAGCACGTCGTCGAACGGGCTGAGCACCTCGGCGCCGGAGATGTCGACGCCGAGCTCGATGGCCCTGGCGCGCACTTCGAACGATTCGCCGAGAATCGTGAGCCGTGCCACCCCGCGGGCGAGCAGTGTCGCCGCGGCCCGCAGGATGCGGTCGTCCTCCCCCTCCGGCAGCACGATGTGCTTGCCAGCGGCGCGGGCCCGCTCCAGCAGGTCGTATTCGAACATCAGCGGGGTAACCACATCCCGCGGGCTCACGTCGAGCCGCTTGAGCAGCGCATCCGCATCCACATGGCGCTCGAACAGCGCCTGCGCCGTGTCGTATTTGCGCTGCGAGTCGGCGGCGAGCCTGCCGCGGGCGTGCGTGATCCGCACGACGGTGTCGTAGGTGCCGAGGTCGGTCTCCACGATCGGCAACGGGGACCGGAGGCCGGAGAGCAGCCGCTCGATCGGCTCGGGAAGCTCGAAGCCACCGTTGAGAACGATTCCGGCGATGGAGGGAAACGTTCCGGATGCGTTCGCCAGCAGCACCGCGAGCAGCACCTCCGTGCGGTCGGCGGGGACCACGACGACGGAGCCCTCGATCAGCCGAGGCAGGACGTTGTTCATCGACATGCCGGCGACCACGACGCCGAGCGCCTCGCGCGCCAGCAGCGCCTCGTCGCCCGCGATGAGGGTGGACCCCGTGGCCTCCATGATCGAGCGCATACTCGGGGCGACGAGGAACGGGTCCTCCGGGATCGCCCACACGGGCGCCCTGTCACCACTCGGCGACACCCCGACAGCCTGCTGCACGGCGCTGATGACCTGGTCGAGGTCGTCGGGGTCCGCACGGTTCGCGACGACCCCGAGCAGAGCGACGTGCTCGTCGCGCAGCTCGGCGACGGCCAGCTCGGTGAGCTGTTTCATGTCCTCCGCGCTGCGCGGCTCCGCCTGGCCGAGCCGCTCGCCGAGGCCCTGACCGACCCGGCCGCCGAGGACGAGCAGCACGGGAGCCCCGAGGTTGGCGGCGATGCGCGCGTTGAACCGCAGCTCGGTCGGGCTGCCGACGTCGGTGTAGTCGGAGCCGAGGATGACCACGGTGTCGCAGCGGGACTCGACCGCCCGGAAGCGGCGCACGATCTCGGAGAGGGCGGCATCCGCATCCAGGTGCACGTCGTCGTAGGTGACTCCGATGGCCTCCTCGTAGGCGATATCGGCCGTTTCGCGCTGCAACAGCAGTTCGAGAACGTAGTCGCGCTCCGACGTCGACCGCGAGATGGGACGGAAGACACCCACCCGGCCGACCGCGCGGCGAAGCGCTTCGAGGACGCCGAGGGCGACAGTGGACTTGCCGGTGTGTCCCTCAGCGGACGTGATGTAGAGAGATCTCGCCACGACTCAGACGACCCGCTCGATCGCAGGGACCGCGTACGTGCCGTCGAGCAGCTCCTGCTTCGGCGCGTACAGGCGCAGGATGGGACGGAACTCGCCCTCCGGCGCCGGCAGCCAGTTGGCCGCCGCCTTCTCGTCGGCCGGTCTGGTCGCGCTCATGGTGATGGTCAAGCCTCCGTCGTCGTCGTACACGATCCCTCGCGTCCTGTCCCCGATCGAGTACCGCGCCGCCTGGTTCTCGACGAGGTAGAAGTTCGGGAGGTCGTACATGGTGATGGACCAGAATGCGCCGACGGGCGGCGTGGGATGCAGGCGCAGGGTGTACGTGTGCTCGCCGGTGAGCGCATCCCCTGCCGCATCCAGGTAGGTGAAGAAGTACGCGGCCTCGTAGCCGTGGTTGCCCCAGAGCCCGGCGAGCGCTGCCGCCGCCCTGGTGGCATACCTGGTCTTCGCGTCCGCGTGCTTCCAGGCAGGATCGTCGAGCGTGCCCACCTCGAAGAAGTCCAAGTTGTAGTCGAAGATGTGCAGGTTGACCAGCCAGTTGTTGACGTACGGTCCGTCGCCGGAGCGCACGGCCATCTCGAGCGCCTGCTTGCCCGCCGCGTATCCGACCTCGAGCGCCTCCCGCACCTCGGCGGGCGCCTCCGCGACGGTGTACGCGCTGGTCAGCCCGAGCTCGCCGTACGAGTCGAGGGCCGCCCTGTCGCGTTCGGCGGGCGGGAAAGCGAGCGCCCAGACCCTCAGCCTCTCGAAGAAGTCGAGCGCCTCGCTCAGCCCTCCGGCCACCACGGGGATGCCCTGCGGCGGCGTGAGCGATTTCCGGATGGGCGTCAGCGTCAGCGAGTTCTGCAACTCCTCGACGGCGGGCAGATCCTCCTCGCCGTCGCAGGCCCAGCGTCCGACGATCACCGCAACGCGCGTCGGGAACCGGATGACGGTCACACCGTCCGCCTCAGGGCCGCCCTCCCACTCCGGGGGCACGAGCAGGAAATCGCCGCGACGGTTGCCGGTTGCCCTGGTGCCGACATACGCGAAGTTGTTGGTCCACGCATCCACGAACTGCAGCACGTAGTAGCGGTCTCCCGCATCCGGGACGCTCAGCAGGACGGGACCGACGCTCAGGTCGACGGGCGCCATGGAGTAGACGGTGTCGTTGTTGATGGAGACGAAGGTGTCGCGCGGGTTCGCCAGCGCGCGAGCGTGAGAGAACGAGTTGAGCGAGGCGGGAGGCAGAGACCCGATCCCGCTCGTGGTGAGCCGCAGAATCTGCTCACCATTGAAGACGAGCGGAAACCCGAAGACATACGCCTCAGAAGCCAATTCGCTCAATTGCCCGGTCATCCAGCACCTCACTCCATCGGCGGATCTCGATCCGCCCTTCTACAGAGTGTAGAAGAGCGGCTGTGCTCCTCCCAACTGTACGCGGAACACCCTGACCGGCAGCAAAGAAAAAGACCCCTCACGCACCCGCCAGAGCCCGGTTACCCTTGCTGCGTTTCCGCCCTGGGGGAGTTGGCCTGGATGGCGCCACGTGAGGAGCCGGAAACCAGTGTAGCGGGTCAGACTGGGAGCCCGTGGCACAGAGCACCCCCTAAGACCCGGTAGGATACTTCGTGGCCGTTGCTCCCGCGGGAGCGACACCGCCTCAGGAGAATTCGCCTAGTGGCCTATGGCGCACGCTTGGAAAGCGTGTTGGGTGCAAGCCCTCGGGGGTTCGAATCCCCCATTCTCCGCCATTTTTCCAAGACATTGAAGGCCCCGAGATCCGCGCAATTACGCGGAAGTTGGGGCTTTTGTTCTTAGTTCAGGCGCCCGGGTTTGCTCTCCGTGCCCACACTTTGCCCACATTTTTCTGATGCCCACCCTCATTGAGGCGCATCGCAACCTCATCGAGGTCGTCGTCGAAGAGGTCGGCGTAGGTGTCGAGGGTCATCGCGGCCGACTTGTGACCGAGCATCCGCTGGACGGCTTTGACGTTGGCTCCGGAACTGACCGCCAGGCTCGCGGCGGTGTGTCGGAGGTCATGGGGCGTGAGTCGCTCCAGGTCGGCGCCGGCGAGAGCAGTCAGGAACCAGGACCGCTTGTTCTTGCTGGCGCTGGGGCGGCGGAGGAACCCGCCAAAGCGGTCGGCGAAGACCAGGTCGTCTAGGCCTTTCCCGGCGCACAGGCGAGCGAGTGGTTCCGTGAGGAAGTCGGGGAACGGGACCGAACGCCTCTCCCATGACTTGGGCACTCCCTCGACCACGTTTCCATTGACTTCCGTAGCAGTGTGATTGACCTCCAGCCGGCGCCGCTTCATCGCGACATTACGAACCCGGAGGCCCGTTGCTTCGGCCCAACGAAGCCCGCAGTAGGCAAGCGTCATCAGCAGAGTCGCCTGCATGTCGGTCTCGGCCGCCTCGGCGAAGCGGATGACCTCTTCGTGTGTGAGGTATCTGCGCGCCTTATTCGAGTGTTTCTGTGGGGCTCCGTCCGCGCCGCGAGCGACGTTCTTAGCGATCCGACCGTCTTTCAGCGCGACATCAAGGATGCCGGCGAGCACGCCGAGTGCGCGGAGCACGACGGTCGCCGAGCGCGGTCTCGTAACATCCGATGTCCACGCAGCTCGCGGGCTGGACGTGGCAGACCCCTCGCCCATCTCCCGGATCCATTGCGCCACGGCGCTTGGCCGTATGGCGCCGACAGCCGTCGTTGCCCAACGTGGCTCAACATAGACGCGCCACGACGTCTCAATCGAGTGAAAGCTTGAGGGCTTCATTGCGTGCCGCTTGTTCGCAAGCCAGCCGAGAGCGAGTTCACCCACAGTGATCCGTGATGCCTTCGGATCGACGAATGAACCTGCCGCCTTGGCCACTTCGACGTTCGCCAAGTAGAGCTCGGCGTCGCGCTTGGTCTTGAAACCTCGTTTATCTGTCTGACGGTGTTCGGGCGTTCTGTAGCGCACACGCCAGCGGCGCCCACCGTTGGTGTCGTACGGCGTGACAGTACCCATATCGCTCCCCTCTCACTTACAGGTTCCGGATTCGAAGTTGATTCGGCGCGCAAATCCCAGAACACTCGGGCGCACTTGGGAGGTGGCAGCAAAGCTCGACGCAGACGGGATCGCTGCATTCAACGCGCTCGTCCTTCGGTCTGGACAGCACTTCCGTGCCAGTATCAGTTCATGACTGAGGGGGAGGGTTCACCTCCGGCGGTGGCTGCACCACGCATTGCGCCGGACGAATACGACATCGCGGGCCGAGAGTGGCTCGCGTCGGCGAGCCGGAAACTCTCCCACCGAATTCATCCGTTGCTGGCGTCGGTTCCAACTGTCACCGTCGCTGAGCTCCCACACGATGCGTCCGATGAATCTGACGCCGATACGAATCGCACGTCAGGCAATTACAGACCGATCAAGGTGGCATACGAGTGGATCGTCAGTGTCGATACCGCCCTCAATTTCGACCTGGACACTTTTCTTAGCGAGGTCTACGGACTAGCCGACTCATTTGGATCGCAACTTTCGAGCGGCTTCATTTCGTTTGCAAGCGACACCGCGAAAGCGGCAGGACAGGAGATCGACGCATCCGATAAGGACATCTTCGACGCCCTCGCCGAGATGATGGAGAAGCTCGAATTCAGCTTCGACGAAAATGGCAATCACAACATGTCTCTTGTGATGCATCCCGACACGGCCGAAAAGCTCCAGGGACGTCAGCCTACGGCGGAACAATCAGCGCGCATCGATGACATCATCGCGCGTAAGCGTAAGGAGTGGGATGCTTCGCGGCGTCGTCGAGAACTTCCTTGATTCGCTCACCGAACGCGAATTCGACGCTCCCCTTCTCGCCCTCTTGTCTGCCCAAGGGTTTACGGATATCCACTTCATTCACGGCGCATTCGAGTTCGGGAAAGACGTGATCGCCAAGCGCCGCGATAGCGTTACAGGCGGGCAGAAGCAGTACGCGATTCAGTCCAAAGCAGGCGACATTGGCCAGTCGTCGTGGCGTGAGATACGCCCACAGCTTGAGGAGGCCGAGTACAACACACGCGCACATCCGAATTACGACGCTTCACTCCCTAGAGTTGCAGTCCTGCTGACCACTGGCCGACTAAAGGGCGCTGCCGCTGTCGACGCTCAGGAGTACAAGGCCAGCGCCAAGAGTCGCGGAGTCGCGGAGTTTGAAATCTGGGATCGCAAAACTCTTGCCGATTGGATGAGCGACGACCCGTCGACCGGTTTGCTCGGGAGCCCGACATCCACGGCGCTGATGACGCTCGTTGCTGCGATTGAGTCCGGCGAAATGGATGAGCCAAGACTGGAGCGGTTCACTCGAACCTGGATCGAAGGCGACGGAACCGTTTCGACTCGGGCCGCGATCGAGTCTGCGGTAGTTGTTAATTCATTGCGTCGCGGCAAGAGACTCGATCTGGCCGCGTTCGTCGCTTTACATCTCGTTCGCGCTTCCGTCGCTCATACCAGCGAGACCCCGAATCGATCGGGCATCTACTACGCCGCACTGAGGCTTTTTGCCGGGATCGCCGCGGAAGTGCTCGACGAAATCGAACCGCTATTGCCCGACCCTTCAGCGTTTGCCAGAGCAACCTTTCGACCAATGGCGATTGTCGCCTATCAGGTGGTCTGCTGCAGGACGGCGGAGCTGATCGCACTATTGGCGATATCCACCGAGGACGAGCTCCTTGCGGAGCGCGCGGCGAACGCCGCGCACCTTCTTGCCAAGCACCCGGGAGCGGCTCGCCCCGTCTCGGACCAGTTCGCAGTGTCACTGCTACCAGTCGCGATGGTGCTCGGCGCGAAGAACCCGGCCGCAGCAATCACATATGTTCGATCGATCGCCATCTGGCTGCTTGATCGATACGACCCTGACAAGGCTGGTTTAGGTCTCGCTTCCATTGGCGAACCAGAGCTAGTCGCAGTGGAACGACTACTCGGCGGTGCTTTTGACGTCACGGAAACCACTCGGCGGCCTTCGAGCTACCTGGTGAGTGTGGTCATGGATCTCTGCATTCTCCTGGGTGCAAGAGACCTTTATGACGTGATGCTCGACAACTTGACTGCCCTTCGAATTACTCCTGAGATGGAAGCCGCTAATGAGAACAAGGCTCATTGGCGGCGAGGCGGAGACGGGGTGCACCCACATCCTGTGGTGACTTACCAGGCTTGGGGCTCACCGCTTCCGCCCCATCATCAATGGACCGTCGACGCGACGGCTTGCGACGCTATGCTCCTAACCGCCTCCTGTCGGAGCCGGCACTACCCATCAATACTTCGGGCCTGGCTAGCCAACCCACCACCGGTTCTCGGCGCCACCACGAGCGCCTAATCGGCTGCTCTGTCGCAACCACGCTTACCGTGTCATCGCCTCGGAACCCGTCCGAGCGGCCCCTTGCACTTCGGTCCCTACACCGCAGAGTCGCCTGCTGTCGAAGACATGCTTGCCATGTATTGCGGCTCATCAGCACCTGGGAGGGCGTGGGATTCGAACTCTAGCCAAGGGTCTTGTGACGTCAGGGGCTACGAGCAAAACCGCAGAATCTGGCTGGTCCTTGACGCTCCTTGACCTCGCTCGACACTCTCTGGCTTCGCCCAAGTGTTGTCAAAGTGTTGTCACGCCGACCGCCCGACGGGACACACGCCGAAGGCGCTCCATGCAACAGAAGCAGCGCCGCCTCCGTGGGCTCCACTAAGCATCCGCGTGTCGCTTGCCCGCGCCAGCGCCACCGGCCTCATGCGTCTTGACGCGCGTATCGGAGGGCCGACTCCGAAGGGATCAGTCGTCGTCGAAGTCGACGTCCTTGCCGCGCACAGCTGCGATCGCTTTGACGATGAGCTGGATCGCGGCGATGGCGATGAGGGCGGAGACTCCCAACGCGAGGACCGGGTCGAGCCAATAGAGCCCGTCGGTGACCAGGATGATCGCTCCGGCGACCGCGATCGCCGCGGCCGCTGCCGCATCGGCGAGTGCGTCGATGAGGACCGACCGCATGTGCAGGTCTTCCCCCGCTGCGGAACGGCCGAGGACGAACGCCCCGGCGAGCATCACGATCATCGTGATCAGGCTGACGATCACCATCGGCAGCCCCTCGACCGATGGCGATCCCTCCCGCAGCCGGGAGATGGCCTCGATCGCCACGATCACCGTGATAGCCAGCAGCAGGGTCGCGTTCACCAACGCGGCGATCGCAATCGGTCGTTGCGCGTGCGGATGGTCGGGATCCCGGTCGCGCAGCGTGATCGCGATCAGACCGAGTACAAGGGCGAAACAGTCGGCGACGGTATCGCCGGCAGCGGCGAGCACACTGACTGAATGCGCGAGCAGGCCCGCGATGACCAGCCCGATGATCAGCGCAAGGTTCAGCCCGAGGACGATCAGTATCCGACGATGCTGACTCCACCTCGGTGCACCCACCGTCGAGTTGGGCAGGGAAGGATTCGTCTCGTCGGACACCCGAGCATTGTTTCATCCCGTCCTGACGGGTCATCGAGTACCGTCATCAGGTGACCGACCTCTCCCCGAGACTGCGCCGATCCGGAATTGGACTGGAAGTCATCACCCTCGCCTGGAACGTCGTCGGCGTCGTGGTCCTGGCGATCCTCGCCTACCAATCCGCGTCCGTCGCCTTGCTCGGCTTCGGGTTGGATAGCCTGATCGAGATTGGCGCCAGCATCGTCGTGATCTGGGAACTCACCGACACCAACCAGGCGCGGCAACACGTCGCGCTGCGCCTAATCGGGTGGGCATTCATCCTCATCGCCGCCTACCTCCTCATCCAAGCCGCCGTCGCGCTGATCCTGCGCCACCACGCCACCCCACTGATCGGCGGGATCGGCTGGACCGCCCTCACCGCGTTGGTCATGTTCGCCCTCGCCTGGGGCAAATGGGTCGTCGGGAAACGCTTGGACACTCCGGTCCTGCTCACCGAGGGACGCGTCACCCTCATCGACGGAATCCTCGCCACGAGCGTCCTGCTCGGGATCGTGCTCGACTACACACTCGGCTGGTGGTGGGCCGACCCCGTCGCCGGCCTCGTCATCGTCTTCTACGCCGCCCGCGAAGCCATCCACATCTTCCGCGAAGAACCCACGCCCGAAGCTTGACCAACCTGCCGCTCACATTCGCGGTGAGCCCTCAGGCCATCATCGTGCTCAGGTGCCGGAACAGTTGCCGGGCGATATTGCGCTTCAAGCTGCGCCGAACCTCGCGTTTGCTCTTGCCCTCCGCCAGCCGTCAAGACAGATGCTCGCGGGTGGGCGGATCGCAGCTCAATCGGACGCGGGTGATCGCGTCCAAGGCCCCGTTCAGCTGCCGGTCGCCATGCCGGTTCAGCCGATGCCTGGCCGTGTTCCCGCTCGACGCTTCCAGCGGTGACGGTCTGGCCAGGGCCGCGAACGCGGCCTCGCTACGAAGCCGTCCTTGATGCGAGTAGCCCGCCATAAGGATCGCCCCAGGGACAGCACCGACTCCGAGCAATTGTTGCAGCCCGGGCGCGAGTTCGTGAACATGAGCGGCGAGGGCTGCCTGGTTCTCAACAAGCTGCGCGGAGAGGGCCTGAACCGAGACCGCCAGCCGGCGGGCCTCCTGCCGGATCGTTGCCGTTGCGGCGTCGTCGTTCGCGCGCTGCCGCCAGCCCGTGATCTCCTTCACCTGAGTGTCGGTGAGCGGCTTGCGGACGTCGATGCCGAGGTCGAAGCTGCGCAGCAATGCGGTCAGCGCGTTCCGCTCCGCAGTGTGACATGTCCGCTGACGACTGGCGCCCTCGATAGAGTCCGCTTGACTCTGAACGGACAGTGTCCTAGTGTTTCCCGCACGGGAAACTCGTTTCCCCGTCGGGAAACCGCCTCTCAACGACGAAGGACCTCCGATGCCCCAGGAAAAGAACCTGCCCATCAACGAACCAACGCTGATCGGCGTTGCCCAGTCCGTGACTGTGGCCGATCCGACAGGATCGTTCTCTCTTTCAACTGAGCCCGAGACGATGCAGCGTCGCCTCTGGTTCCTGTTCCCGCTGGTCGCGCTCGGCGCTTCTGCGGTCTCGGGCGGTGTGAACAGTGCGCTGCTCGCCAAGCTCATCGCGAGCTTCCCTGGTGGCGAAGAGGTTGGGGCTGCGGCCACGCTCGGCCTCGCCCTCTCACTCTCGGGCCTCACCTATCTCCTGGCCGGTCCCATCGGCGGCATCCTCTCCGACAAGACCCGCACCCGCTTCCTCGGGCGGCGCAACCTGTGGGTGCTTATCGGTGCCATTGCCGGAGCGATCTCGCTGGTCGCACTCGGCACGTCGAATACGGTCCCGATGCTGATCGTGCTTGCGTCGGTGGCCACGATCCCGATCAGTGTGATCCTTGCTGCGTCCGGCGCCGTCGTTCCTGAGCGCGTCCCACTTCGCTCACGTGGTCGCATCTCGAGCCTGAACGGCATGATGGGGCTCATCGGCTCCGGGCTGGGAATTGCTGCGGCCGCTCTTGCTCCCACGATCTTCATCGGTTTCGTGATCCTCGCCGTACAGCTCGTGGTCTTTTGCGCGATCTTCGCCTTCTTCACGCGCGACGTGCCGGTGTCGGAGCTGATGACCAAGGAGCAGGCCGCCGGCATGGTGAAGCCGAAGTTCCCGACGCCGAAGAGCCACCCCGACTACTGGCTGACGTTCGTCGCGCGCGGCCTGGCGTTCATGGCATTCGGGCTCGCAACGGGGCTCCAGCTCTACGCCCTACGCGACTACTTCAAGGTCGGCGACCACACGACAGCTGCGGCCAGCCTGGTCCTCCCGCAGATCACGATCTTCAGCACGCTCGCCCTTGCCATCGCAGCCCTTGCCGGCGGGTTCCTCGTCGACAAGTTCGGACGAATCAAGCCGTTCGTGATCGGATCATCGCTGCTCTTCATCCCCGGGGCACTCATCCTCGCCCTGGTCCCGACGCTTCCGGGCGCCTTCATCGGCTTCACGATCGTCGGCCTCGCCTTCGGCTCGTACATTTCGGTTGATGGCGTGCTGATGACCCGCGTCATCCCGAACAAGACCAATGCAGGTCGTGACCTCGGACTCCTCAATGTCTCGGGGTCGGTGGGCAGCATCGCCGCACCCGTACTCGCCGGCGCCCTGGTCGCATCAACTGGGTACGGCCTGGTGTTCCTGCTCGTGATCGTCGCCGGCGCGCTGGCGAGCGGGTGTGTCATCTTCATCCGGAGCGTCCGCTGAGCTGCACATAAATCGGCTCGCGGGGTCGGCGGGGCGCAGTGCGCCTAGCCGGCCCCGTCCCGTTCCTGAGCATTTCCTTGAATGTTTCCCGTTCGGGAAAGAAACACTTGCGCAGCCCGCTTAATTACGACACTGTTTGTTACGTAATTGGAATCGCCGATTCCCCGCCAACGCATCATGTCGCACGGACGAAGTCGGCCAACACGAAGGAGATCCGAAAATGGGTGACCGACTGAAGGGCAAGGTCGCGATCGTGACCGGTGCCGGAAACGGCGTCGGCAAGGCGTGCGCGTTGTCCCTGGCCGCGGAAGGTGCGCGCGTCGTCGTCAATGACCTCGGCACGAGTGCTGCGGGCACAGGCATGAGCTCGGCTGCGGCCGACGCGACCGTCGCCGAGATCATCGCAGCAGGCGGCGAAGCGGTCGCGAACTACGACTCGGTGGCCGACCCGAAGGGCGTCGCGAACCTGGTGAAGACCGCTGAAGACGCGTTCGGGCCGGCGGACATCGTTCTGGCCATCGCGGGCGCCGTCATGAACGGACAGATCGACATCAGCGATGAGCAGTACTACAAGCTGCTCGACCTGTTCCTCGGCCAGAAGTTCTGGTTGGCGCGCGCCACCGTTCCCGGCATGGTCGAGCGCGGCTACGGCCGCTTCATCTCGGTCGCATCAGAGGGCGCGCGTGGCGGCGTCGGGAACCCGGTGTTCGCCGCAGCGATGGGTGGCACGGTCTCCATGATGAAGGGCCTTGCTACCGAGCTCGCCGGCACGGGTGTCACCGCGAACACCTTCGCCCCCGGGGCGTCCACTCGCACCTACGAACTGATGCTCCCCGAGCTGGAGAAGGCGCACGCCGAGGGCCGGCTCTCCGAAGAGATGTTCGCTGCCGCAAAGCGCGGTCCGGGGCCGGTCGAGCATGTCCCGCCGATCGTCACGTGGCTCACCACGGACGCGGCCGCGAACGTCTCCGGAAAGGTCTTCCACTCCGGTGGCGGCAAGGTCAGCGTCTGGTCCGAGTACCAAGACCTCAACACGATCAGCAAGGGCGACCCCTACGAGAACGACCCGTACACGCTCGACGAGCTCGACGTGCTCGTTCCGGGAACGGTCCTCAAGTAGAAACGGCTGGCGGGAGGCGCGCCGATTTCCGGTCGACGCCTCCCGCCGACATACTCACACCATGCCCGCAGGACGCCCCCGCAGCGAAGCCGCGCAGCGCGCGATCCTCGACGCGACCCGCGCCGAGTTGACGCAGCACGGCTACGACAAGCTCTCGATCGACCGCATCGCCGCATCCGCCGGCGTATCGAAACCGACCATCTACCGCAGGTACGCCTCCAAGAGCGCCCTCGTCGCCCACTGCCTTCTTGAGGGATACGTGCTCACGCCCGCCCTCGAAGTGAATGACAGTGGCGACATCCGCGACGACCTCACCACATGGGTGCAAAAGTTCGTGACGATCACCAAGGATCCCCAGGCCGTCGCCTTGATCCGTGCGGCGGGAGCAGCTGCCTCCGAAGACCGCGATATCGCCCGCGGCTTCCAGCAGCAGCTCAACACGCTCGCGCGAGAGGCTCTCGCCGAGCGCCTGAATCGAGCCGAAGATGCGGGGCAGGTGCGAGGCGGAACGCCAGCCGAGACGATCGCCGAGGTCATCGTCGGCGCCCTGCTCTATCGGCTTGTCACGCACGAAGAGGTCACGATGGGGTTCGCCGACGACCTGACCAACACCATCCTGAACGGCATCCTGCCGGAGACCCAGCCGTGAGCATCAAGGGCCGAGCCGCCCATGCCCTCCTCGCCCGCATCGGACGCACGAACCAATCCCGCGTACTTCCCACCGAACCGGGTGATCTCGTGTTCATCGGTGACGGGCGGGCGAACGGCGGCAACTGGCCCGAATGGTTCCCCGAACTCACCGTTCGCACTCTCGGAGATCTGCTTCTGCGAGTCGACGAGCTGTCGCCCCTGCTCCCTTTCGTCCGGCAGCCCCGAGCGCTCGTGATCCTCACCGGCACCGGCGATCTGCTCGGGCTCGGACGCTCGGCCGATCCAGAACGCGTCGCCGGCAATGTCGCAGAACTCGTCTCCCAAGCGCGCCGTACCGTCGCGCCCGCTCCCGTAATCGTCGTGGGAGTTCCGCCGCGATCCGACCTCGGGCCTCTCGCGACGACGTACAACCACCGCGCAGCTCGCCTCGTCACCGAACGCGGCGGGATCTTCGTTGAAGCACCCGAAATCCCTCAGCGAACGGGCGAAGGGTATTTGGTCTCACTGTCGTCCTGGAGCGCCGGCGTCTATGCGTCGATCGCCTCCGCGATTGCGCCCCTGATCGATACCACTGTTATGCCACCTACGGCAGTTCCGATGGACCCGCCCGCGGTAGGTGGGATAACCGAACGCTCCCGGCAACTCCGAGCGACCCTCTTCGGAACGCTCCCGCGACCCAGAGGATCCATCGTCCTGCTGGGGGACAGCATCACCGAAGGAGGGGTGTGGGACGGGTGGCTTCGCGGACTCCCGGTCGTGAACCGTGGAATCGGTGGTGACCGCATCTCGCAGATGATCGACAGATTGGATACGGCCATCGATGCGCCGGCCGGCGTCTCGATCCTGGCTGGGACGAACGACCTCCGCTACGCCGGCGACCGGGAACCCGACGCCATCGCCGATCGATTCGAGCTCCTCCTCGAAGGAATCCATGACCTCGCACCCGACGTGCCGCTTGTGATCAATTCGGTGATGCCTCGGCAACGCAAGTACGCCGACCGGATCCGCCGTCTCAACGATCGATATCGCGGCATCGCAGCATCCGCGGGTGCAACCTTCCTGGACCTCTGGCCGATCCTAGCAACGCCGCGAGGGTCCTTGAGGCGTGACCTCACTACGGACGGGCTGCACTTGAACACGGCCGGATATCGCGCGTGGACAAGCCGGTTGCGGCCCGCCCTCGAGTCCCTCGTCACCGACGCGAAAGGGTCAACCCGTTAGCGACAAGTCGCTAGGGTCTCGTTTTTGAGCCGGCGTAGCGGTCAGACGGGAGCAACGATTCCAGCCCCGCGATCACCATCTGGATCGCGAAGTCGAAGTGCGCCGTGCGGCCGAGTGGGTTGAGCTCGATCAGACGCCGAAGGCCGGGAACTGCATCGGCCGGTTGGTCCTCGAGGAAACGGATGAGCTCCTCACCCTGCGGGTGCCCACCTTGCGAGACCAGGATCTCGTTCTGAGCGGTAGCGTGCACCACTTCGCTGATGAATGCGACCGCGTGACCGACGGAATCCTCGTCGAATCCTGCGTCGAGGAGCTTGGAGATGATCGCCTCGCCGGGCGCGAGCGCCGCCGCATCGCTTCCCAGCGGGAGCTTCACGTAGAGGACGATCGACGAGTGCCGGATCAGTGCACCGTGGATGTTCTGCGCGTAGCTACGGACCCAGTCGCGCCAGTCGTCGCTCTCGGGTGGGGTGTAGTCGGCCAGCTCTGAACTGAGCATCGCCGAGGCGACGGTCGCGAACAGCTCCTCCCTGTCGGCGAAGTGGTAGTTGATCGTCGTGCGGTCCACACCGAGTCGATCGGCGACTGCCTGCATGGACAGCTCCCCGAGTGGCAGCCCCCTGGCCGCATCGATGATCGAGGCCCGTGAAACGCGCGCGGGGCGCCCGCGTCCACGCCGGACAGGCTCTGCCCGAGTTGGATCCTCCACCATCGCGTACCTCACTTTCAGGCACTCATTCTGTCAACATCCTGAGCCCTCGATCGACTGCTTGCGTCATACCGAACTGTCGGATACTGTTTTTTCACGCCCGTTGGTAAATACTCTACCCGCGAATCGAACTGACAGAGGAGTCGACTCCGTGGCGTCTCAGGAGAGCTCCCCGGATCTCGAAGAAAGCCTGAAATGTCCCACGACGACTCCTTCCGGAACGCGGCCCTCGCTCCCGCCTCACGTGCCCAGCTACTCCTCAAAGAGATGACGATCGAGGAGAAGTCGCAGCAACTGACCTGCATCATGCCGCCGTCCGTACTCGCTAGTGGCGTGCTCAACACGGAGACGGTCGAAGCAGTGCTCGGCGAGGGCATCGGGCAGGTCGCACCACTCACCAGCACGGGTGGCACCAACCCACAGCAGATCGCCACAGAGATCAACCTCATCCAGCGCTACCTCGTCGAGAACACGCGTCTCGGCGTCCCTGCGGTCTTCCACAACGAGGCCATCGCCGGCGTTCAGGCCCCTGGCCACACGGTGTTCCCCACCGAGTCGGGCGTCGCTGCCACGTGGAGCCCCGAGCTCAGCAAGCAGATGGGTGACCTGGTGAGCAGCCAGATGCGCCGCCTCGGCCTACGCCAAGCGCTCGGCCCCGTGCTCGATGTCTCGCTCGAGCCGCGCTGGGGCCGCGTTCACGAGACGTACGGAGAAGACCCGTACCTCGCCGCAGCCTTCGGCACGTCGTACATCGCTGGCCTGCAGGGTACCGATCTCGCCGACGGCGTTGTCGCGACGGGCAAGCACTTCCTGGGCTACGGCGCCTCCGAGGGCGGATTGAACTCGGCTAACGTCGAAGCCGGATCCCGTCGCATCCGCGACGTCTTCGCCCTCCCGTTCGAGGCCGCCATCCAGCTCGCGGGACTCCGCTCCGTCATGAACACCTACTCCGAGGTCAACGGCGTCCCCGCGGCGATCTCCTACGAGCTCCTGACAACGCTCCTGCGCGGAACCCTCGAATTCGAGGGCTATGTCTCCTCCGACTACATCTCGTTCCAGCACGTCGTCGACCGCGCGAAGGCCGCCGTCGATGCCGCCGACGCGGCGCGTCTCGGCCTCGAAGCAGGGCTAGACCTCGAACTCCCATCGCCGTGGTCCTACGGCAAGGTCCTTGCCGAAGAGGTGCGCGCCGGACGCGTGGAGGAGGAGCTCCTCGACCTCTCCGCCCTGCGCCTACTGACGACCAAGTTCGAGCTGGGTCTGTTCGAGCAGCCGTACGCCCAGGAGACCATCGACCTGGACGCTGTCGCCCAGGAGGGCCGCGAACTCGCCCAGGAGATGGCCGACCGCAGCGTTACCCTCCTCGCCAACGACGGCATCCTCCCCCTCGACGTGAAGGCGGGGCGCGTCGCCGTCGTCGGGCCGCACGCCGAGGCCGCGGCGTTCCAGTACCCCGCCTACTCGTTCCCTGCGGCTCGTGCCGTGGGCATCTTCATGGCTCAGGGCGGCTTCAACAACATGGTCGGCATGGAGGAGTACATGCCGGAGACGCAGGCTTCTGCCGAGAAGCCGCTCACCCAGGAGGAATGGGTGCGCAGCGAATACGGCGTAAAGGGCCTGGCCGAAGAGCTGTCCGCGCTCGGCGCCTCCGTCATCGTCGAACCGGGCACCGGGATCCTCAAAGAGCTCGACGACCACGCGTTCACCCGCGCCGTGAGTGCCGCGCGCGACGCCGACACCGTCGTGCTCGCCGTCGGGGGCGCCAGCGCCTGGTTCGTCGGCGATCGCACCGAGGGTGAGGCGAGCGACTCACTGAGCATCGAACTGCCCGAGGTTCAGCGCCGACTGATCGACGCGATTATCGCTTTGGGTAAGCCGACTGTCGCCGTCCTCATCCAGGGGCGGCCGTACGTGTTGCCCGCCTCGCTGCAGAAGGCCAACGCTCTCGCGAGCGCGTCGTTCAACGGCGTCGGCGGCATCAACGCCATCGCCCGCGTCGTCACCGGTGAGATCAACCCGAGCGGCAAGCTCCCCTTCACGCTGCCACGGCACCAGGGACAGCTGCCGATTTTCCACCACCAGCGTTCCGCGAGCGGCTACCGCAGCCACACCCCGTTCGGCAACCACTACATCGACGGGCCGGCCACCCCGCTCTACCCGTTCGGGTTCGGGCTCAGCTACACGGCGTTCGAGATAACGGACCTGTCGGTCACCCCCGACGCGATCGGCACCGACGGTGAGGCGACGATCGCCCTGACTGTCCGTAACACGGGCGATCGATCCGGTGCCGAGGTCGTGCAGCTCTATGTGCACTCGAACACAAGCGGGGTGACGCGTCCGGCTCAGCAGCTGGCCGGCTTCAGCCGCGTGGAGCTCGAGGCCGGAGAGGCGCGTCGCATCACCTTCACGGTCGCGGCCGCGCAGCTCGGCTACACGAACGCGCGTGGCGGGTTCTCCGTCGATCCCGGAGTCGTCGACGTCTACGTCGGAACGTCCTCCGACGACCGGAGCCTCACCGGATCCTTCACGGTCGAGGGAGCGTCGCGCCCGCTCAAGAGCAGCGAGCGCAGCTTCTTCTCGACGGTCGACGTCGCGTCCCTCGCCGAGGCTGCTGTCTGACAACCCGACCACGGGCCGGTGACGACGTCCGCGTCGCCGCCGGCCCGTGCCGTGGCCCACATTCGATGACGAATCCTGACTCACAGCTCGGGCTCCGCGAGAGGAAGCATCGCGAGACGCGGGCTCGGCTACGCGAGGCAACCTTCTACTTCGTAGACCGAGACGGTCTGGAGGTCGCCAAGATCGACCACATCGCCGATCGCGCCGGCGTGTCCCCGCGCACCTTCTTCAACTACTTCGAGAGCAAACAGGATGCGCTGCTCGAAAGCACTCTTCTCCTGCTCGACGACGACCTGCTGGCCGAACATTCCGCGCTCTACAGTGAATCGGATCCTGTCGAATCGGTCATGGGCTTGCTCTTCCTGATCGGTCGGCCGGTACTGGAAGACCTGGCTCAGCATCGGCATCGCGCACACATCATCCGGCGCCACCCGCAGCTGGTCTCCGCACACGTCGGGCACGTGAGCAAACTCAGCGAAGCCCTCACCGAGGTGACGCTGCGTACTCTGCGGGCCAGCCCGCGGTGGTCGGATGTCGAGCCGAGGGACGCGAGCGCTCATCTGCTGCTCGGGCTCTGCGCCGGCGCGATGCGCTCCCTTGTTCCGGATGGCGAGGGAGCCGCTCCCCTGCCACCGATCGCCACCCTTCAACGGCAGAGCATCGAGCTTGTGCGTTCAACGCTCGGGCGGCTGGCGTGAGACCTCAGTCGTGCGCGGCCAGCCAGCTGGTGAGCTCGCGCATCCCCTGAGCGAATCCCGGACTCTTCGGTTTGTTGAGGAACGCGTGCGTGCCGGTGATAACTACTTCGCGCACCTCCGTTCCGGCCGCTCGGAGTTCGTCAGCGAAGGCGTGCCCCGAACGACGCAAGCGATCGTTCGAGGAGTCGAAGATGAGCGTGGGAGGGAATCCTCGAACGTCGCCGCCGCCCGGGAAGGCATAGCCGGGGACGAGCAGAGCCGGGTCGCCGACGTAGTTCAGGTTCATGCGGCGAAGCATTGACGGGTTGAACGCCCACTTGGCCAGCACCCCGCGCAGTTCCGCCTCGATCGCCTCGCTCGCCGGGAGCACCGCGTGGAAGGTGCCATAGGCCAGGGCGAGCGCCCGGACAGGGACGACGCTCTCTTCATCCCTCAAGCGCATCGCAGCGCCCGCTGCGATGTTGGCTCCCGCGCTTCCGCCCCCCAGGTTGATCGGGGCGCCGGTTTCTTCCAGAAGAGATCTCGCGGCGTCGACGACATCGTCGAGCCCTGCCGGGTACCGGCCAGGGTGCGCCTCGAGGTCGGGATCCTTCCACGGATTCGCTCGTGGCGCGAGTCGATAGTCCACGGTACGGACGAACGTTCCCGCTGCTGCCAGCGCACGCGCGGGCGCATCGGACTCCTTCTGATCCAATCCACCGCTGCTGAAGCCGCCCCCGTGCACCCACAAGAACGCCGTACGAGCAGTGAGTGTGCGAGGCCGGTAGTCACGCACGAGGACGGTGCCGTGACCACCAGTGATCTTGTGATCCTCGGTGGTGAACGTGTCGGCGGACGACGTCTCTGTGCTCATTCGGTTCCCTGATCTGTAGCGGTGAGGAGAAGGCGTTCCATCCCTGCGATGAAAAAGTCAAGTTCGAAGGCGAATTGGGTGTCGATGTCGTCCGGTCCGTTGAGATCCGCGGAGACGAGCCAGCGAAGTTCTTCATAATCGCCTTGGGCAGCGCCTTCGCTCAACACCCTCCGGACTTCCGGACCCTGTGGATGCTCGCCCATCTGCTTCTCCATCACGGTGTCCCGCCCGACACCCATCGCCAAGCGGGTGACGAAAATCAGAGCGCGGCTCGCGACCTCACGCCCGAAACCCGCCTCGACGAGCCGGCGGAGAACGAGTTCCACGGGCTCGAAGATCGCCGGGTTGTCGGTGTCGATCCGGTAATACATCGTCGCAACTCCGGTCGCGACCATCCCGTCGCGGATCGCCATCGCCCACGCCCGGACCGTTGCCCGCCAATCGCCATCCGAACCCAGCACTTCCGCCGTGAAGGTGTCAGCGAAGCGAGACTCGAAGACGTCGGCGGCGACCAGGCGCAACAGGCCGTCACGATCCGTGACGTGGTAATTGATCGCCTTCCGATCCACCCCGAGTTCGTCGGCGACGGCCTGCATCGTCAGAGTCTGCGGGTCGAGGCCCTTGGCGACCTCAAGGATTCGCGATCGGTCGATCTGGAGGGGGCGCCCCCGCTTGCGCGCAGGGGTTCCCGCTGTGGCATTGCCGAAATCAGCCATCGGCTCCTCCTTGGGTCGAACGAATTGACGAAGCGTCGCCCTCAGTCTATTATTTCCCGCACGGGAGTCAATTCTCCCCTACGGGAAAAACTCGGACTCGAGTCGTCCCGAAGCGAAACCCGAACCTGCACTCGGACAAAGGAGTTCACCCGTGATCGAGACCACGGCCATCCCAGCCGTTCAGCCCACAAAGAGTCCCCGCGGATACGTTCCGACCCTGGCCCTGTCGTCCTTCGGATTGTTCCTCGCCCTGCTCGGACCGACCATCGGCGGTCTCTCCGTGAAGGTCCAGGGACTCGTGGGGCTCGATGCCGCACCCGCCCAGCTGGGACTCATCACCGGAATCGGGCTCGCGTTCTCGCTCGTCACGCAACCGATCGCCGGGCGCCTCTCCGACCGTTCCATGTCCCGGTTCGGTCGACGTCGACCATTCATCATCGTGGGTGTCGTCGGGCTCCTCTTCGCCCTCGTGATCTGCGGCATCGCCCCGAACGTTCCGTTGCTGATTCTCGGATGGTGCCTCGCCCAGCTGTTCGGCAGCGTCGCGCAAGCCGCGCAGAACGCGACGGTTGCCGACCAGGTCCCCGAGCTGAAGCGAGGCGGCGTCTCGGGCATCCTCGGCGCTGCCACCCCGCTCGGCCTGCTCGTCGGAGCAGTGCTGCTCTCCGCACTGCCTACCGAAGTCCTGCGATTCGTCGTTCCCGGCATCTTCGCCGTCGTCGTCGCCATCATCTTCGTGATCGTGCTGAAGGATCACGTTCGCACCACCCCGCCCAGCACGCCGCTGAACGTGAAGCAGCTACTTCTGTCGTTCGTCTTCAACCCGCGCAAACACCCCGACTTCGGCTGGGCCCTTCTCAGCCGCGCGCTGATCCTGGTCGCCTACGGGAGCGTCTCGACCTATCTCACACTGTTCCTCGGCACGGCCTACGCCATGAACACCACCGAACAGCTGTCCTTCAACGCCATCGCCCAGATCGTCGGAGTCGGAACGCTCGTCGTCTTCAGCGTCGTCGGCGGATTCATCTCCGACCGCGTCGGCCGCCGCAAGCCCTTCATCATCGTCTCCGGGAGCATGATCGCCCTCGGCGTCGCCGGCGTCGCCGTGTCCCCGCTCTTCGGACACCAAGGCGGACTTGCCGTCTTGCTCATCGCACAGGCTGTGATGGGCATGGGCGCCGGCTGCTTCTTCGCCGTCGACCAGGCGCTCTGCCTCACTCTCCTCCCGAACCCGGACGACACCGCCAAAGACCTCGGCATCCTCAACGCCGCCGGCGCCCTTCCCGGAGCCCTCGCACCGCTTCTGGCGGGCCTTGTCTTCATCCCCCTCGGCAACGCGCTCTTCGGCGCCGGCTACACCCTCTGGTTCGGTGTCGGCGCGGTGATGGCCATCGCCGGCGCCTTCCTCATCCTGCGCGTCCGCAAGGTGCGCTGACCAGACAACGACATCCGCTCCGCAAGCAAGAATTCGAAAGGCACTCTCACTCATGGAAACAACCGAAGACATCCGCCTTCCCTACCAGGATGCTGCCCTCAGCATCGAACAGCGCGTCGAGGACCTCCTCTCCCGAATGAGCGTCGACGACAAGGCCGCGCTCATGTTCCACCCGATCCTGCCGTACGGGGATTTCGACGCCCCCGGCATCTTCGGGCTCCCCTCCGCCCGCACCCTGATCGACCGGGGCATCACGCACTTCAACGTGTTGCAAGCGCCGTCCGCGCGCGAGCTCGCCGAGTGGACCAACAGCGTTCAACGAGAGGCTCAGAAGTCGCCGCTCGGCATCCCGGTCACCTTCTCCACCGACCCTCGCCACTCGTTCAGCGACAACCCCGCCACCTCGCTCCTCGCCGGCCCGTTCTCGCAGTGGCCCGAGATGCTCGGCTTCGGCGCGCTCGACGACCCGGACCTCGTTGAGAAGTTCGCCGATACCATCCGTCGGGAGTACCTCGCCGTCGGCATCCGCACCGCGCTGCACCCGCAAGTCGACATCGCGACCGAGCCGCGCTGGTCCCGAGCCAGCACCACCTTCGGCTCCGACGCCGAGGTCGTCGGCCGCCTCGGTGCCGCCTACGTCCGCGGCATCCAGGGCACACAGATCGGCCCCGCCTCCGTCTCCGGGATGGCCAAGCACTTCCCCGGCGGCGGACCGCAGCTCAAGGGCGAGGACCCCCACTTCTCCTACGGCCGCGAGCAGGTCTACCCGGGCAACAACTTCGAGTACCACCTCGAGCCGTTCAAGAAGCTCATCGCAGCCGGCGTCTCCCAGATGATGCCGTACTACGGGATGCCCATCAACACCGAGTTCGAAGAGGTTGGCTTCAACTTCAACAAGGTGATCCTCACTGACATCCTTCGCGAGCAGCTCGGCTTCGAAGGCATCATCTGCACCGACTGGGGCGTCGTCTCGCGCCAGTTCTGGGGCGTCGAGGACCTCACCGAGGAAGAGCGGATGATCAAGTCGATCGACGCCGGCGTGGACCAGTTCGGTGGCGAGACCGAACCCGCCATGCTCGTCCGCCTGGTCACGGAGGGCCGCATCGAGGAGGCACGCCTCGACCAGTCGGTACGGCGCCTGCTGCGCGAGAAGTTCCGCCTTGGACTGTTCGAGAACCCGTTCGTCGATGCCGACGACGCCGACAGCCTGGTCGGAACCGATGAGGCGCGCCGTCTCGGTATCGAAGCGCAGGCCCACGCGCAGACGCTTCTGAAGAACGATGACGGGGCAGCACACCTCCCGCTCACCCCGGGTGTGCGCGTGTATGCAGAAGGGATCGACAAGCGAATCCTCCGGCGGTGGGCGACGGTCGTCGCCACCCCCGAGGAAGCGGACGTCGCCGTCCTGCGCGTCGTCGCACCGTGGGAGTCCCGCGGCGAGCCGGGCGAGCTGCAGAACTTCTTCCACGCCGGTTCCCTTGACTTCCACGCCGAGGATCTCGAGCACATCCGTTCGATCGCTGCGACCGTGCCGACCGTCGTGGACGTGTACCTCGACCGCCCGGCGATCGTCGAACCATTCGTCGCTGACATCGCGTCGTTGATCGTCAATTTCGGATCCAGCGGCGACGCGTTCGTGAAGGTACTGTTCGGCGAGCTCGAGCCCCTCGGCGGGCTTCCCTTCGAGCTGCCGTCGACGATGGCAGCGGTGGAGGCAAGCAAGGAGGACGTGCCCAACGACACGGAGAACCCGACGTTCCCGTTCGGTTCCGGGCTGCGCTACACCGACTGGACACCCGCAGCGCAGCCTGAGAAGTCCGAGGCGGCGGACGATGACGAGGCTTCAGGCGGGCGCTGGGACCTGGACCACTCCCCAATCGGCGACGTCCTCGACGACCCCGAGAGCAGCGCCATCATCGAGCGTTACATCCCGGAGCTCATCGGCAACCCGATGCTCGCGATGGCCCGCTCGATGTCGGTGAACGCTCTGCTCGGCATGGCGGCATCCAATGTCGATCCTGCGACCATCGACGCGCTGAAGGCGGAACTCGCCAGCGTGTGACAGTCAGCAAGCGAGAAGGGCGGCCGACCGGACGATCCGGTCGGCCGCCCTTTGTGTGAAGCGGATGTCTCAGCGCGTGTGGATGAATCCGGCGATCGTGCGAACGGTCGCGCCGACCTCCTCGATCTCGCGCATTCGATCCAGGTGGCCGTGCGTCATGCCACGAGCGACATACAGGGACGCATCGACGCCCTCGGTCACTGCCTGAGAGTGGAAGACCTCTCCGGAGGGTCGGAGGTCGTCGTACTCGGACACGATCGTGAGCGTTCGTGGGAAACCCGTCAGGTCGTTGTCGTCGAGGGAGGCGAACGGGGCTTCGGCGCCGGCCGTGTACGCGCCGAACATGATGTCGATAACGCCCTGAGTCATTCGCGTCGGCCCGAGAGCCGATGCGAGTTCGGGCTCGAGTTCTGGGGACGTCGCGAGCGTGCGGTGAAGGAGCGGGTAGACCACGACAAGCGATGCGGGAAGCTGCTCGCCGTTCGCGCGGAGCTCCAACATCGCCCCGAACGCCAGGTTCGCTCCGGCGGACGCCCCACCGAGCGCAAGGCGAGCAGGATCGAACCCGAGCGCCTCCGACTCGCGCCGAGCCCACCTGACGACCTCCGTCATCTGCCGGTGCGGGAGTGGGTAGGTGACGGACGTCCCGTTGGAGAGCGAGTAGTCGGCCGAGATCACGAGAGTGTCATGAAGGAAGGCGAGTTCGCGCGCGACGGTGTCGGCCTCCGGCATGTCGATGCTGCCGCCGGCGAATCCGCCGCCGTGTGCCCACACGAATGCCGGTCCTGTCCTATCCAGCGACTCCGGTCGGTAGATCTTCACGCGCAGGGGGCCGACCGGCGTATCGAGCGCCTCATCGTGGACATCGCCGATGGGCCCGGGCTCGACGACATCGTCGGCGAAAGCCGCTGCGAGTTTCGCAGCCGTCTCCGGGTCGCGCATCGCCTCCTCAATCGAGTCGAAGCCATCGAGAAGGGCTGCCCTGTTTGCGAAGTGAGGGTGGAGGGGCATTGTTCTGCTTCCGTGGGGTTAGGGCGGGGTCTTGAGCTCAGCCAGCGACGTGATCGTCGGCCAGTTCGCTCTCGTCCGCGTTCGTGATGAAGAGGTCGACCCGCACCGGTTCGCATCCCTCAGCGGTGACGGTGACGGTGACCTCGCCGGTTTCGTGACCGCTGCGGATCACGGCGAGGGCACGACCGTAGAACGTGGTGTGGGTGTCGGTGTTGAAGCCTTCGGTGCTGATCGCCTCGGCGCTGCCGAACCCGAGCAGGGTGGCGGGACCCCCCACCGTTACCGTGACGTCGCGGTCGGTGAGCGGCAGCACCGTGCCCGCGTCGTCGGTCAACGCGATCGGCAGGTAGGCGAGGTCGCCGCCGTCCGCTCGGAGTTCGGTGGACTCCGGCTGCACGTCGAGGCGAAGACCCGTACCGGCGCTGGTCAGGGAGGAGCGACCCGTCACGGTTCCGTCCTCGGCGTAGGCGATGGCTACCAGCTCACCCGGCTGATACGGGAGCGTAAACTTCGTCAGGTAGAGCCCATCGCGGCCGGCTGGCGCGATGCCGGCCCTGCGTCCATTCAGCTGCAGCTCCACGCGCGACGCGTCCGAGTAAACCTCGACCGTCGCCACGCGACCCTCGCAGCCCTGCCAACTCCAGCTGGCGATCGAGTTGGTGGCGCGCCAGCCCGTCTTCACAACCTTCTCGCCAGAGTGGTTCACCGGTTCAACGGCGATGTGCGGGCTGTCCGCAAAACCCCAGGCGATCTCGTTCAGGTACGCCTGGGTCTGGCGGTGACCCGTGATGTCGATCACGGGTTCCCCGGCGAGCAGGGCCGGATACGGCTGGTAGATCGAGCGCTTCGTGGTTCCGTACTGCTTCGTGGCGAGGCCGGCCTCGCCGATGTAGTCCCACGCGGTCCAGGTGAAATCGCCGATCACGTTGGGGAGGTTCTCGATCTGCTTCCAGATCGTCGCCCCGTTGGTCGATCGGGTTTCGCTTCCGACGATGACGCGGTCGGGGTGGAGCTTCGCGTCGAGTTCGTAACGCCCCATCATGTAGTTGTAACCGGCGATATCGAGGTCCGCGAACACGTCCTTGGTCCGCTTGTCGACGGCCTTCAGACGGACGATTCGGTTGAGCAGCTTGTCGAGGATGCCCAGGATCAGGTTGAGCACGCGGATGAGGTTCTTGTTCGGGTTCTCATCCGCGTCTTTAGCGGGAGCCTTCTTCGGTGGCTTTTTCTGGTCGTCCTGCGGCGCGATGAGGTTGAGGAACCCGTTGATCCCGTTAGTCACGAAGCGGGTCGGGTCGAGCTCCCGGGTGCGCTCGGCCATCCGACGATTAGTTTCGATCCCTCGCGGCGTCGCCGTCTCGGAGATCTCGTTCCCGATGCTGTACATGATGACGCTCGGGTGGTTGTGGGCGTTGGCGATGAGCGCTTCCAGGTCGCGCTCCCACCACTGCTCGAAGTCTTTGCTGTAGTCGTGGGCGACCTTGGGCTTGGTCCACGCATCCGTGAGTTCGTCCATGACGAGGATGCCGTGGCGGTCGCAGGCCCGGAGTAGGGCTCGCGAAGCGGGGTTGTGAGCGCTCCGGATGGCGTTGTAGCCGCTCGACTTGAGGATGCGAACCCGGCGGTCCTCGGCGGCATCGAGGGTGTGGGCGCCGATGACACCGTTGTCGTGGTGGATGCACGCGCCGCGCAGTTTCACCGGCGCTCCGTTGATGCGCAGGCCATTGCGAGAATCGACCGCGAGAGTGCGGATGCCGAACTCGTCATCGACCCCGTCGATCTCTCCACCTTCATCGCTGATGGTGACGGCAATCCGATAGAGCTGCGGGTTCTCCGGCGACCAGAGCGCGGCGTCGGGAACTGTGACCTGCTGTCGGATCCGGGCCCGACCGCCTGCGGCTACGAGTAGGTCGCCGGTCACCGGCTCGACATCGTCACCGGAGGGGCTCTTAAGGCTGGCCTGAACGGTGAGCACCTGTGAGGCTGCCCCGTCATTGACGATCTCGGTATCGACGTTGACCGTCGCCGTTCCGTTGCTCACGTCGCCGGTGGATACGCGCAGTCCGGTCGGTGCGACGTGGACGGGTCCGCCGACCAGCAGGCTGACCGGGCGATAAATGCCGCTTCCGGTGTACCAGCGACTGTTGGGCTCGTCTGCGTTGTCAGCCACGACCTCGATGGTGTTCTGCGTCCCGTATTCGAGGTAGTCATCAATCGCGACATGGAAGAGGGCGTAGCCCGACGGTCGTTCGTTCGCGAGCTGCCCGTTCACAAAGACCTTCGAGCGGTGATAGACACCTTCGAACTCGACGACCACGCTGCGTCCGCGCAAGTCCTCCGGAACGTCGAACGTCTTCGTGTACCGATACAGGCCGCCCGGGAAGAAGCCCGTATTGCCACCGTTCTTCGTGTTCGGGTCTCGCTCCTCGAAAAGCATGGCGTCATAGGGCAGCGTCACCGGACCGATCCGGCCGCCCCGGCTCGAGCTCTCCGGGAAGACGTACCAGTGGCGATTGAATGATGTGCGGATCATCGACGATTCACTTCCTGAGACAGATCACGTAGAGTCGGAGTTTCCCGGCTGGGAAACACGTTTCCCGTGCGGGAAACGATAGACTGCAGAGAGCGTCCCGTCAAGCTCGACGCCGAAGGGAGAGGGTCTTCATGACAGCACCGGAGGCAGCCACGAGCGGCTCGAAGGGACGCAAGCGCGGCGGACCCCTGCGGATCGACCGAACCCGCATCATCGATGTCGCCAAGCGATTCGACCCGCAAACACTCACGATGCAGGCCGTAGCCGACGAGCTCGGAGTGGATCGCAAGGCCCTGAACTACCACGTCACCGATCGGGACACCCTCCTGCGACTCGTCGCCGAGGAGGCGTTCGAGTCCGCCTTCGCCGACGCGTTCTCCGGCTACTTCACCGTCGACGACGGCGGCACCGCCGACTGGCGGGATGCGTTGCGTGCCTGGGCGGTCGCGGTGCGCGACAGCATGGTCGCGACCGGCGTACTTGTAACCTACTTCCGTATCAACAGCGACAACTTGGCGATCTTCGAACCGATCGAACTCGTCCTCCGCCGCCTGCACGCCGCGGGCTTCGACGAGACGTCAGCCGGCCGCGCCGTGATCTTCGCCACCCATTTCGCGATGGCCGTCGGACGCGACATCCTGATGCAGAACCAGTTGGGCGGTCACCCGCAGTCCACCGAGGTCATGAACCTCCTCGCCAAAGACGAGGCAGCCGGCGGCTACGAGGGCATTCGCGGACTGGCGTCTGCCGGTCTCAACGGTCCGGCCGACATCGGAGCGCAATTCGACTATGAGCTCGACGTGTTCATCCGTGGGCTTGAACGGTCGATGGACGCGTAGCAGCTCACGATGCGGTGGCGCCGGAAGCCGCCGCCCGCGCTTCGACGGCAAGCTTCGCGGTCCGCACGATCTCGTGGGGGCGACGTGTTTCGCAAAGCGGAGAGAGTGGGATTCGAACTCTAGCGAAGCGCTATTCCCCACCTCATCGGTTGCTGAGGTCCGCGAATTTGCAGCGGTCCCGACACGTCTCGATGTCGCCCGATACGCTGCATTTTCGTCTGAGTGTTGTCAAATTGTCACGCGGGCAAGACTGTCCATGCTCTCGGAAGAGGGGCGGTCTCACCTGCCGCAATGGTCAGGGAAGCGCCGCGGCTGTTGGTAGGCATCGCGCGCGGACGGTGCACTTGCCGTTCGTGCTGCTCTCGCATCATTCGAGCGCGCCCCCGCTCCGACTGCACAGGTCAGCGGCCAGCCGGCACCGCTGTATCAGCCCGGAGTTCGGACTGCCGCCGGCACGAGTTCGACCTGGAGCTCGTCGAGGTTGCGCAGGTGCTCATGCGCGTGCGCGCGGGCTGCGCCCATGATCAGTTGCGCTTCAACGAGACTGTCGGCGCCGACGACGATCTTCGCACCGCCCTGCAGCCGGTGGCCGACCCATCGCAGCTGCACACGAGCTACGGCAATCACTCCGTCAGTCTCTTCGAGCGCGTGCTCGAGCTGATCGACGAGCTCCGGCTCGATCACATCCAGGAGGCGGCGGCCGATACTGCGGACGGTGCCCCAGAGCAGGACGATGATCGCCGCAGAGATGAGCAGACCGACGATCGGGTCCGCAAGTGGAAAGCCGAGCATGACGCCAAGCGCGCCGAGCACAACGGCAAGGGACGTGAACCCGTCGATACGAGCGTGGACACCGTCAGCGACGAGCGCAGCAGACCCGATGCGCTGACCGACCCGGATCCGGTAAATCGCAACCGCCTCGTTACCGGCGAAGCCGATGATGCCCGCAACAATCACCCAGCCAAGGTTCTCCAGCGGATGTGGGTGGAAGAGCCGGTCGATCGACTGCCAGGCGGCGACGATCGCCGAAAGCGCCACGACGGCGATGATGAACAGGCCGGCGAGATCCTCAGCACGCCCGTACCCGTAGGTGTAGCGGCGAGAGGCGACGCGGCGACCGAGCACGAAGGCGACCCAAAGCGGCACAGCCGTGAGCGCGTCAGAGAAGTTGTGCACGGTGTCGGCCAGGAGGGCTACGGAGCCGCTGAAGGTGACGATGACGGCCTGCAAGAGCGTCGTGGCCAGCAGCACGAACAGACTGATCTTCAGTGCGCGGACGCCCTCGGTGCTCGCCTCCAGCGCATCGTCGATCGAGTCGGCGGCATCGTGCGAATGCGGCACGAACAGCCCGTACAGGAAACCCTTGAAACCCTTCGGATGCTCATGACCGTGCTCGTGCTCATGACCGTGCTCGTGCTGGTGACCATGTGGGTGCCCGTCGTGCTGATGGGTGTGCGCAGCTCTCACGCGGTCGCCTCTGCGCCAAGCGCAGCTTCGCCGTGGTGGTGCCTCGGAGTACCGCCAAGAGAGTGCTCGGCCTGGAAGATCGCGTCGGTCACCAATCGGCTGGCGTGCTCGTTCTCCAACCGGTAGAAGACGCGTTGACCATCCTGACGCGTCGAAACTATCCGCGCGAGCCGAAGCTTCGCAAGATGCTGGGAAACCGAGGCCGGCTGCTTGTCCAAGATGTCAGCCAGGTGGTTCACCGACAACTCACCCGCATCCTTGAGCGCAAGAACGATACGCACACGAGTAGCGTCGGCGAGCATGCCAAAGACTTCCACGGCGAGCTCGACGAACTGACTGTCGGGAAGTCGACCGCATATTGCTTTATCTGCATCCATACGCAGATTAATACACAAAAACGGTGGTTAAGCAATTGCACGGGTTGGATCGAGTTGCCACGCCACAGTTGCCAGTGACCACCCACGAGCCCGCGCCAAACACGGCGTGGGCTCGATTGACGTGAAGCAAGATCGCAAAGGGACCGCCTGCGGCGCTCTGCTTGCCGGGTTGTCCGTCTGCCTGGCCGTCGATCGTAGTTCGCTCCCGCGGGCTACGTTCCGGGCTTTCGCGGCATATCCTCACTCGCTGCGCTCCCTGTGGTATTCCACGACCCGGCACTCCGCTCGCTTCCGCTCTCCCTCGATCCTCTTGCCAGACAGGCGAACAAGAACAGTTGATCGGAAAAGCAGAAATGAGCGACACCACCACGGTTGCGGGCACCATCGAACACCTCGACCCCCACACCCTGAGCATCGAAACCAACGTGCGACCCTCCGCACCCATCACCCCCGCCTTCGTGCAGAGCATCAAGGAGAACGGGGTCCTCACCCCCGTCCTCGGATACCGAAGCGACGACGGCCAGGTGACCGTCCGGGCAGGACAGCGCAGGGTCTTCGCCGCCCGCGAAGCCGGTCTCGCCACCATTCCCGTCTACCTCGTGGAGGCAGATGATGCGACCGCGAGGCGGATCGTGCAGCAGATGGTCGAGAACGACCAGCGTGAAGCCCTCACCGACGCCGACCGCGCCGCCGCATTCCAGCAGCTCGCGTTCGAAGGACTCTCCGTCACCGCGATCGCGCGCCGCACCGGCACCAAGACGAGGGAGGTCAAGACCGCGTTGGCGGTGGTCGAGAACCAGATCGCGGCATCCGCGATCCATGAGAATCAGTTGACCTTGGATCAGGCGGCGGTGCTGATCGAGTTCGACGACGACGACGAGACCCGCGCCAACCTCATCCAAGTCGCCACAACGGATCCGGCGCAGTTCGCGCACACGGCCCAGCGGGCACGCGATGACAAGGCCCGGGCCAAGGCCAAGGCAGACACGGAAGCCGATCTGGCGGGACGTGGCTACCTGATCCTCGACAGCGATCCCGGCTACTACGACACCGAGTACACCCGCATTAGTGAACTGCTCACCGCCGACGACCAGCGCGTCACCGTCGAGCACATCGAAAGTCTGGAAGGACGTGCGGCCTACGTGCGCGTCTACGCCGACGGGGAGGCCAACGTCACCTACTTCGTCCAGGATGCGAAGGCGGCCGGGTTCCACAGCTACGGCGGCAGCCCGTCCAAGTCCGGCCCTATGACGGACGAGGAGAAGGCGGAGCGGCGCACGCTGATCGCCAACAACAAGGCGTGGGCTTCCGCCGAGATCGTCCGCCGCGAATGGCTCACCACGCTCCTCTCCCGTAAGAGCCTTCCGAAGGACGCCGCAGTCGTGATTGCCAAGGGACTCACCGTCCACAGGCAGGCGATCAGCACCGCCACCCGCGAGGGAAACGAACTCGCCCACCAGCTGCTCGGCCTGGAGCAGTCCGGCTACGTCGAGAGTGACAAGCTCACGGCATTGATCGAACAGACCCCGGCCAAAGCTCAGCATGTCGCCCTCGCGGTGGTGCTCGGTGCGTGCGAATCCGTCACCAGCAAGCAGACCTGGCGTTACCCGTCCCCTACCGACACCGACTACTTCGCCCTGCTCGCCAGCTGGGGGTACAGCCTCAGCGACGTCGAGCAGATCGTGACCGCCGACGGCGCCGCGGATGCGGAAGGAGCCGCTGCATCACGCGGCGCGGGGCCAGCCGCAGACGACTGATTGCGACGGACGGAAGCGGGCCCATGCACCGGGCCCGCTTCTCGCTCTTGCGCGGTCAGGATAGTTCGTGAACCGAAGGCCCAACCATCGACGGCCCGACGACCGGGCCTCCCCGCTCGGCTACCCGATTGAAGGCCAGGAACGGCACACACGCCGTCTCGGCCGTCAGCGCCGCGAGTCGGCCGATTGGCGTGCGCGGGTCAGCGGCGATCGCCCACCCGTCAACGGCGTACCCGCTCACCGTCTCGACGCACTCCCGCTTCTCCTCCGTCGACGGGCTGGTCGAGCCGACCACCCCGATCAGTCCACCCTGCAGTTCCGGACCCATGTTTCTCGCATCGATGATGAATACCCGCATCCTGATCACTCCCCTGGTTGATCGTTTTGTTTGCCTTTCCGGCGGGGAGATCAGTGGCGAGTGGGAGGGGCGTGAGTGCCGGGACCGTGGAATACCGGAGGGAGCGCAGCGAGTGAGGATATGCCGCGAAAGCCCGGCACGGAAGCACCGGGAACGAGCTACGATCGGGCGGCGGAAAGACACACAAACCCAGCTAGGACAGCGCCGCCCACGGCGGCTCCGCTAAGCGGCACGCCACAACATGTGCCCCCACACCGCGACCCACATGCTACGAAGCGGATACCCGGTCTGCATTCGATCGCGATTGCGTCATCCCAGGGCCACAGAGAGGCAGATGGTTCCGGAGCCGCTACGCGGCGGGACTCGTCCGAGCTGCTTGCGACTTGTCGGGACGCCATCGTAAGTCGCTGGCGCACCCTGCCGTTCCAGCCGATCTCTGACGCGCCCTCCAGGCTTATCTCGCCAGAGATCGGCTGGCACTCTCGGTGCCAGTGAGCCCCGTCGAACTCTACTAACACCCGTCCGCACCGGATCTCAATCACTCCCGACTGTAGGCGTCGCTCAACCTATAGAAGTCTGTCTATTGAAATCTGTATGTCGCCTTCCGTTCACCTGGAATTCACATAGACGATCTTCTATAGGTACGCCGGTCCAGCCGGCAATCACATTCGTCTGAAGCGGGCCCTCGCCCGCGAATGGAAGGACCTACCGTGTCGATTCGATCGCGCGCAGTGACATTGCCGGCCGCCCTGGCCGCCGGTGTCCTGAGCCTCGTTATGCTGACCGCTTGCGGCAGCGACAACAATGCAGGGGCCAACCCCACCGGCTCCTCGACCGCAGCAGCCTCCAAGGTGGACTGCGGCGGCAAGACCGCTTTGAAGGCCAGCGGCTCCACCGCGCAGGCCAACGCTATGACCCGCTTCATCGCGGCCTACGAGGCCGCCTGCCCGAGCGCCACGCTCGACTACACCTCGAACGGTTCCGGTGCCGGCGTCTCTGAGTTCATCGGCGGACAGACCGACTTCGGCGGTTCGGACTCGCCGCTGAACGCGGACAAGGGTGAGCCGGCGGCTGCCCAAAAGACCTGCGGCAGCGAAGCATGGAACCTGCCGGTCGTCTTCGGTCCGCTCGCGGTGACCTACAACGTCAAGGGCGTCGACACGCTCGTCCTCGACGGCCCGACGCTTGGCAAGATCTTCAGCGGTGGGATCAAGACCTGGAACGACCCAGCGATCGCCGCACTGAACAAGAGCGCGTCACTCCCCTCCGAGCCGATCAACGTCATCTTCCGCAGCGACGAGTCCGGCACCACGGACAACTTCCAGAAATACCTCACATCCGCGTCCGATGGCTCCTGGACCAAGGGCGTCGGTAAGGCGTTCGCCGGCGGTGTCGGCGAGGGCGCCAAGGGCAACGAGGGAACCTCAGCCGCAATCAAAACGACCGAAGGCGCGATCACGTACAACGAGTGGTCTTTCGCCACGTCGCAGAACCTCAAGCAGGCTGAGATCGTCACGTCCGCCGGCCCCGACCCGGTGAAGATCACCACTGAAACGGTCGGCAAGACCATTGAGGGCGCAAAGATCAAGGGGACTGGCAACGACCTGGTCCTCGACACGAGCTCCTTCTACAAGCCGACCGCGACGGGCGCCTACCCGATCGTTCTCGCCACCTATGAGATTGTCTGCTCGAAGTACAAGGACGCGGACACCGGTAAGGCTGTCAAGGCGTTCCTGCAGTCGACCATCACCGGCGGCCAGGCGGGGCTTGCCGACAACGGCTACATCCCGATCCCGAGCCAGTTCCTCGGCAAGCTCAGCACCGCGGTCAACGCGATCGGCTAGCACCACTCTCATGGACAACATGCGACCCGACGTCGCAACCGCTGGGGATCTGCCGCAGAACGCGGCAGGTCCCCTCGCGGCCGATACCGCTAACTCCGTCCGAGCCCGCCGCGGCTCCCTCGCCGACAAGAAACAGCCAGGGCGCACGGGCGACGCCATCTTCCGCGGCTTGGCGACCGCAGCCGGCGGCACCATTGTCGCCGCCATCGCGCTGATCGCGATCTTCCTGCTCATCAAGGCTGTCCCGTCCCTGATGGAGAACAAGGTCAACTTCTTCACCAGCACCGAGTTCTCCACCTCGGACGCGAACAATCTCCGCTTCGGCATCCGCGATCTCCTCATCGTCACCGTGCTGAGCTCGGTCGTCGCCCTCGCCATCTCTGTACCGGTCTCAATCGGCATCGCGATCTTCCTGACCCAGTACGCCCCCAAGCGCATCGCTCGATTCTTCGGCACCCTCGTCGACCTCCTCGCCGCCGTGCCCTCGATCGTTTTCGGCCTCTGGGGAATCTTCATCCTCGCCCCCGCTATCGAACCCGTCGCGATCTTCCTCAACCAGGCGCTCGGCTGGTTCCCCCTTTTCGCAAAGGGCAACGTCGCGATCAACGGCGGCGGCACCATCTTCACCGCCTCGGTCGTCTTGGCCGTGATGATCTTGCCGATCGTCACCGCCATCAGTCGTGAGGTCTACAAGCAGACCCCGCTCTCCCAAATCGAGGCGGCACAAGCGCTCGGCGCTACCAAGTGGGAAGTCATCCGCACCACGGTGCTTCCGTTCGGGAAGAGCGGCACGATCGCGGCGGCCATGCTGGGACTGGGTCGCGCGCTCGGCGAGACGATCGCAATCCTAATCATTCTGCGGACCTCGCCGATCCCCTCCCACTGGAGCATCTTCGATGGTGGCTACACCTTCGCGAGCAAGATCGCATCGGCGGCCGCTGAATTCAGCGCCCCCTTGCCTACAGGTGCCTACATTGCCGCCGGTTTCGTGCTCTTCGTCCTCACCTTCGTTGTCAACGTGGTCGCCCGCCTGATCGCAGGAAGGAAAGCCGCCTGATGACAACCGCCACCAAAGGCCGGCCGCACACCAACGTCGTCTTTCCCCCGGTCAGCGACTCCAGACGAGCGCGTGACATCACCGCCCGCATCCTCGTCCTTCTCGCCTTCTTGGTCGCCCTCGTCCCGCTCGCGTGGGTACTCATTGTGGTCATCGCCAAGGGTATTGGCGCCGTCGTCAGCTCCACCTGGTGGACGCACTCACTTCGCGGTGTCCTGCCCGAACAGTTCCTCGGCGGCGCCTACCATGCGATCTACGGCACCCTCGCGCAGGCCTTCGTTGCCGCTCTCATCGCGGTTCCGCTGGGTATCTTCGTCGCCATCTACCTCGTGGAATACGGGCGTGGAACGTTCGCTCGGATCACGACTTTCATGGTCGACGTGCTCTCCGGCATCCCGTCGATCGTGGCCGCCCTGTTTGTATTCGCGCTCTGGATCACCACTCTCGGCCTCCCTCAAAGCGCGTTCGCGGTCTCAATCGCGCTCGGGCTCCTGATGCTGCCCGTCGTGATTCGTTCCACCGAAGAGATGCTGCGCTTGGTACCGAACGAGATTCGGGAGGCGTCGTACGCGCTCGGCGTCGCGAAGTGGGTCACCATCGTCCGAGTCGTCCTACCGTCCGCGTTCTCCGGCATCATCAGCGGAGTCCTGCTCGCTGTCGCCCGCGTGATGGGTGAGACCGCTCCGGTCCTGGTTCTAGTCGGTTACAGCCGGGCGCTCAACTTCGACATCTTCAACGGCAACATGGCTTCGCTTCCGCTCCTGATCTACAGCGAACTCATCAACCCGCTGCCAGCTGGGCAGTTCCGCGCCTGGGGCGCGGCCCTCACGCTGATCATCATCATCGCGCTACTGAACGTGATCGCCACCCTTCTCGCCCGCTTCCTCACCCGCAAACACTCCGCATAGGAAACCCGATGAAACGACTCGACATCAAAGACCTCAACGTCTACTACGGCAAATTCCACGCCGTCGAGGACGTGTCCCTACACGTGGCGCCGCGCAGCGTCACCGCCCTCATCGGGCCGAGCGGATGCGGCAAATCCACCGTGCTCCGCACCCTCAATCGGATGCATGAGGTGATTCCCGGGGCTTACGTCGAAGGTGAAGTGCTGCTGGAGAACGAGAACATCTACGGAGCCGGCATCAGCGCGGTGTCCGTTCGCAGGACAATCGGGATGGTCTTCCAGCGGCCGAACCCCTTCCCGACCATGTCGATCCGTGACAACGTCGTCGCCGGGCTCCGACTGCAGGGCGTGAAGAACAAGGGACGCCTCGACGAGATCGCCGAGCGATCGCTACGGGGCGCCAATCTCTGGAACGAGGTCAAAGACCGGCTGAAGAAGCCAGGCGGTAGCCTCTCCGGCGGGCAGCAGCAGCGACTCTGCATCGCTCGTTCCATCGCCGTCGAACCTGATGTTCTCCTCATGGACGAGCCCTGCTCGGCGCTCGATCCGATCTCCACACTGGCGATTGAAGATCTGATCACCGAGCTGAAGGAGACATTCACCATCGTGATCGTCACCCACAACATGCAGCAGGCGGCACGGGTCAGCGATCAGACTGCCTTTTTCAACCTTGGTGGAGTCGGCCAACCGGGCCGACTGATCGAGGCCGGCGACACAGAGACGATCTTCTCCAACCCGACCCAGAGGGCAACCGAGGACTACATCTCAGGGCGGTTTGGATGACCTCGACGTCCAAGCGCGGCAACTCGGTCATCGGGGAATACGCCTACGCACAGGCCGGTGCCACCAGGCTTGCGCCGCCACCGTTGCGTTGGCCCATGCGTGTATTGGCGATCGAGTCCAGTCTGCGCTTGAGCAACGATTCTCGCTCGGGCCTGCTGCGACACGGCATCGAGCTCTGCACCTACTCGGACGGACTCAGCGCCTTACTCGGGTTCGCGGAGGAACACCCCAGCATCCTGGTAGCCCCGACCGACATGTCCGGCGTCGACCTCCTCGCATTCGTCGACGCGCTGCGCGCGTGGTCGGAGGTCCCGATCATCGTCGGGATCGGCAGCGAACCCGGCTCACACGAGCGAGCATTCCACGCACTCGAGCACGGCGCGCGGTCACTGATCGGGCTTCCGTTCAGCGGCGCCGACATCGCCGCTGCAGTCCGAAACCTCGGACTAACGCCAGCGTCAAACGATGCCGCCGACGTCGTGACCGTCGGCCCCGTCAGGCTGGACCCGCAAGCGTTCCAGGTGACCGTCGACGACCACGTTGTCGCGTTAACACCACGCGAGTTCCACGTATTGAAGTACCTGATGAGCGAATCGCACCGGCTCGTGAGTCCGGAGGAACTCTCCGAGCAGCACAGCGTTTACGGGGACGCGAATGTCGAGGGCACACGGGTGGTCGTGCTGCGCATTCGCAAGAAGCTCGAAGCCGTCAAACCCGGAAGCTCGACGATGTTGCAGACTGTTCGCGGTCTGGGCTATCGCTTCGTCAACTCCGAATAGGCGTTAGCCGAGTACGCCGAAGTTTCCGTCACTGGAACGACGATGACCGGGCGGCTCTGCAGGTGTACGAGACGCGTCGCGACCGAGCGGGACAACCACTCGTCCACTGCGCTCATCGCGCCGCGCGAGCGGCTGCCCACAACGATCCTGGATGCACTGACTTCATCGGCGAGACGAGCCAAAGCCTTGGGTGGGTCGCCGTCGATGAGGGTCAGGGACCAGTTCACGGCCGCCCCACCCACTGCGGAGCGGATTACCTCTTCAAGCTCGGCCACCAGGTATCCGTCGTCCGTGTGCGGGAAGGCATCACGTCGCTGCCGGGTGGTGTCCCATTCAGACAAGTAACTGGTGGCTCGAACATGCGCAAAGATCAACGGCGACTTGCTCTCCATCGCCGTGCGCACACTCTCCAGCAATACACGGCGCGGTTGGCCAGGGTACACACCCGCGAGCACCGGTGAGGACGATCGAACGCCATTTCGATCGCTCATGACGACTCCTCCGGACAAATAGATAGACATCTATCTGATACCAGCTTACGTCTAGCGACGCCCCGAGTCGTCCACCATTCGCTACCACCCGTGCTAGGTCAAAAGTTCAGTTTTCCGACCCGCTTCGATGAGGTACGACACGAACGCTGAGCAGGTCACAAGCATGTACTTCGCTATTGCTTGGTCGGCGTCAGCGGCCTCGATCCCAGCGTGCCGGATGCCGTTCGCACTGGAAGTCCAGCCATACATCTTTAGCCAGGCCTCTTTGAGCGCAGGATGGATGATGAGCCCAGCTGCCTCCAGTTTCTTGAGCCCGGCTCCAAGCTGCCCTTCGCCCGTGACCTTCTTCACCACGGCCTCAACTGCGGAGATCGACTCTTTGATCGAGTTCGGGTAATCCGGGGTCTGCCGGTCCGCGAGAAGTTCCACGGCCCTGTCGAGGCTGTGGCGTGCCCCCTTGATCGAGTCCGCATCGACGAGGGCCTCGGTGACAGCGTCACTCTCGGCCGCGGAATCGACGGGGGTAATCTCGTGCCCGATGAATCGATAGCCGACCAGATTGTCTTCGAATCTGCCGTTCAACGCCTCAACCATGGTGTTGGGCAAGGCATCGAAGTCATAGGTCTTGTTCGCGTCGAGGTACCGAATGAAGGCCTCAAGCAGGTCGAAAACCTCAATCCAGGTGCCTTTCAGCAGAGTCGCCTTCATCAGATCCCACAATGCGGTAAGCGATAGACGCTCGTCTCGGGGCTTCCTCCAATGCCAGACCCACATCGCGGTGAGGGTGTTCTCCTCCGTCGTGTCGCCATAGGAGTCGAGGATGCCCGGGGTAAGGGCGAGCACATTCCACAGATCGGTCCGTGTCTCGTCATCCAGGCTCTCGCGTTGGATGAGCGTTCGGACCTCTTTGTAACCGTGCCGCTCGGAGAAGGATGCCATGTGGCAAGGCTAGCGAGCCTCTCGAACAGGTGAGGCGCTCGACAAGGGACAAACGCCCGCGCGATCCCGGCTACTACGGCACCGCTCTAGTGGATCGGCTCCAGCCCGACGCTCTTCAATAGCCCCTCGACTCGCTGCTGGATATCGTCCCGAATCCGGCGCGCCTCCTCCAACGGCTTCCCCACAGGGTCCTCGACCGGCCAGTCCAGATACCGTCGTCCCGGATAGACCGGACACGCGTCGCCGCAGCCCATCGTCACCACTATGTCCGAGGCCTGCACGACCTCGTCAGTAAGCGGCTTCGGGAAATCGGCGCCCACCGGCACGCCGATCTCATCGAGGATCTCCACGACGGTCTCGTCGATCGCGCTGGCCGGCTGCGATCCGGCCGTGCGGACATGCACACGATTTCCAGCGAGCTGCCGCAGGATGCCGGCAGCGATCTGGCTGCGACCGGCGTTCTGGACACAGACGAAAAGGATCTCGGGCGTGCCGCTGAGGTCGAAGCCATGGGCGGCGGCGAGCGCCCCCAGCCGGTCCGTCGCGAACCGACTGGTCAGCGATGGAAGGTGACGAGTGACCTGCGCTCGCTCCCTCAGCAACTCATAGCTGTCCGCGACGTATTTGCCGACCGTCTCTTTCGAGAAGTTAGCGGAGAAGCGGTAGGCGAGCCGATCGGCGATCTTCTGGATCACCGGAGGCAGCGTCTCCGCAGGCGGTCGGTCGGACGCCACGTGAGCCGGGGTGGTGTCCGGCGCAGCCGGACCGCCGAGGATGCGACCGAACCGCATCCATGCGTCCGCGGTCGGCCGATAAATCGGCGCCGTCGCCGACGGCTCGCAGGTCAGGAGTCCCGCTTCGACGAGCACCCGGATGTCATTGGTGATCCCAACCGAGGTCAAGCCGAGCGACTGAGCCAGAACCGCCTCCGAATAGAGGCCCTGCGGGTCGGTGACCAGAATGCTCATCAACCGCAACCGGCCCGGGTCGGCGAGCGCCGCGACCTGAGTCGCGCGCTCAGCCGCACTGGCCGAGTCGAGCGGCCGCGGTGATCCGTCGGCCGGGTTCATCGCTCACCCAAGAAGGTCGGTGATCGACGCGCGCCGGTCGGGTGCGATCGAGTACCAAACTTTGCGGCCACGCTGTTCACGCTCGACGAGCCCATCCTCGAGCATGATCCGCAGGTGGTGCGAGATGGTCGGCTGACGCAGACCCATGCCGTCCGTGAGGGTCTGCACGGTAGCTTCCCCATCCGGGCTGCCGGCGAGGATGCTGAGCAGCTGGATCCGAGTCGGGTCTGCGATCGCGCGGAGAGTGCGTGCGAGCTCCTCAGCGGTGCCGCGCTCGAGAGGCGCCGGCGTTGCGTCGCCACCGTCGTGCGGGTCAAGCAATCCCATGGCAGGGATCCTAGTTGACCGGGATGAAGGGACTCCTGAGGAATCATGCGCTTGCCCTCAGTTGCGCGCGAGCGCGTCCTCAGCGGCAGTCTGCGACTGTGCGTGAGTGCCGAGACCATGGGCGGCCAGGAAGTGCTCTGCGTCGAGCGCCGCGGCACAGCCTGTTCCTGCCGCGGTGATCGCTTGGCGATAGCGCCGGTCGACGAGATCCCCGCACGCGAACACCCCAGCGAGATTCGTCTCGGTTGTCGGATGCTTGACCTTCACGTACCCCTCGGGGTCGAGCTCAATCTGTCCGGCGACGAGGGCGCTGCGCGGGTCGTGGCCGATAGCGACAAACAGGCCCGTCGCGTCGAGAGTTCCAGGCTCTCCAGTGATCGTGTCGCGGAGGCTCAGGCTATCAAGCCTCTCGTCGCCGTGGGCTTCGGCGATCTGCGTGTTCCACCGGACGTTGATCTTCGGGTTCTCATGAGCTCGATCCTGCATGATCTTCGACGCCCGGAGCTCGTCGCGGCGGTGGATGAGGGTGACGGAGTTGGCGAACCGGGTGAGGAACATTGCCTCCTCCAGGGCCGAGTCGCCCCCGCCGGCGACGGCGATGTCCTGATTCTTGAAGAATGCGCCGTCGCAGGTGGCGCACCAGGAGATCCCATATCCAGACAGTCGGTCTTCGCCGTCGATGCCGAGTTTGCGATGAGCGGACCCCATCGCAAGGACGACGACGTGCGCCTGGTATTCCGTGCCGCTACCCGTGGTGATCGTCTTCAGGTCGCTGGTGAGGTCGACGGCTGTGGCGTCGTCGTAGACGAGGCGGGCGCCGAAGCGTTCGGCCTGCTGACGCAGATTCTCCATCAGGTCTGGGCCTTGAATGCCGTCGATGAAGCCGGGGAAGTTCTCGACCTCGGTGGTGTTCATCAGGGCGCCGCCGATCTCGACCGAACTGGTCAGCACGATCGGCTCCAGGCCCGCGCGGGCCAGATAGATCGCGGCGGTGTAGCCGGCGGGACCGGAGCCGATAACGACGACGTTCTCGACGCTCATGCGGGCGTCACCTCCAGGCTCTCCAGCAGCTCGCGCACGTGCTGTTCCACCTCGGCGCGGATCTCCCGGACCGTGTCGATCGACTGTCCCTGCGGATCCCGCAGCTCCCAGTCCTGATAACGCTTCCCCGGGTAGATCGGGCATGCGTCGCCGCAGCCCATCGTGACCACCACGTCGGCGGCCTGTACGACATCGTCGGTCAACGGTTTCGGGAACTCGCGGCTCATGTCCAAGCCGAGCTCGGTCATCACCTCGACGACTGCCGGATTCAACTCGTTCGCCGGCATCGACCCGGCGGAGCGGACGTGGACACGACCGCCCGAGAGGCGTTCGGTGAGCACTGCCGCCATCTGTGAACGGCCCGAGTTCTGCTCGCACACGAAGAGCACCTCGGGCCAGATCACGGGAAGTGCACCCTTGGCTTGGGCGAGCGCGGTGAGGCGTTCGGTCGCGAAGTGGATGGTGCGGGTCGCCAGGTGCGCCTTTATCGTCGCGGTGCGAAGGAGAGCCGTGTACGACTCCAGCACATAGCGTTCGACGGTTTCCCGGTTGAAGATGCCCTCGAATTTCTCGGCCAGCTCATCGGCCAGCCGACGCAGATAGCGTTCCGGATAGGCGAGTTCCGGTTGAGCTCGGCGCCCCGTTGCGTCGATGGTCATGAGCGTCACACCGCCGCGGGGAGAAGCTCGGAGAGCAGGTTCTCTACGCGCTGCTTGATGTCGTCGCGGATCGGGCGGACCTCGTCGACCGGGCGGCCGGCGGGGTCGGTGAGCTCCCAGTCCTCGTAGCGCTTGCCGGGGAAGATCGGGCAGGTGTCGCCGCAGCCCATCGTGATCACCACGTCGGACTCCTTGACGGCCTCCGTGGTGAGGATCTTCGGCTGCTCGTTCGCGATGTCGATGCCCTGTTCAGCCATGACCTGCACGGCGATGGGGTTGATCTGATCCTTGGGCTCGGAGCCGGCGGAGAGCACGTCGACCCGTCCCTCGGAGAGCTCGCGCATGAAACCTGCGGCCATCTGGGAGCGGCCGGCGTTGTGAATGCAAACGAACAGGACAGTGGGCTTCTCAGACATGGTTCTCCTCGGTTCTCAATGATCTACGATAAGCATAGATGTAGATCAATGCTTATTCCAGTCCGGGACGCTCAGTTCCCGAACTGTTCACCTTCGAGCCGTTCGAGCAGGCTGCGAACACGCTCCTCGATGTCATCCCGAATCTCTCGCACCCTGGCGACAGGCTGCCCGACCGGGTCAGGGATGTCCCAGTCCAGATACTCACGACCCGGATAGATCGGGCACGCGTCGCCGCAGCCCATCGTGATCACGTAGTCCGCCGCCCACACAGCCTCGTCCGTCAACGGCTTGGGGAACTCGCCGCCTAGGGGTGTGCCAATCTCATCGAGCACAGCCACGATCGTCGACCGAACCGCATCGGCCGGCTCGGAGCCCGCCGTCCTGACAATGACCCGGTCGCCGGCGAGCTGTCGCAGGATCGCCGAAGCGAGCTGCGAGCGGCCAGCGTTCTGCACGCACACGAACAACACCTCGGGGACGGTGTGAGAGGATTCGACGGTCCTGAGGAGCGCGTCGAGACGGTCGATCGTGAAGCTGCTGGTCTGAGATGCACGATTGGAATGCGACCCGTCGCGTTCCCCAAGCATGCGATAGCTGTCCTCGACATACTCGCCGACAGTCTCTTGCGCGAGAATACCCCGGTATCGAGTAGTGAGGTCAGCGACGATCCGCCGCAAAGCGTCCGTGTCATCTCTCGTCTCGCCGCCCCGAACGAGGTCGGAGACACGATCGAACTGGGAAGGCGTGATCGAGTACCACGCCGTTCGACCGATCTGTTCCCGCTCGACCAGCCCCTCGTTCTTCAGTATCCGCAGATGGTGAGACACGGTCGGCTGGGTTAGCCCCAGAGTCTCGGCCATCCGAGTCACCGACCCTCTCCCCTCCTCGGAATCGAGGATGATACGGAGGAGGGCGGCCCGCGTGGGATCACTGATCCGCTTGAGACTCTGCAGTCCCGTGGGGTTAGCGACACTCATAGACGCGAGTCTATGCTCCTTGGCGCTCAGCCGCGCCACGCCCTTCGTCTTGCTCCTCGTCGAGCAGCATCCCAACCGAGGTCGCACATGCGTCGCCCTTCCAGGCTTCGACGCCCTCGCGCAGCGCGAAGAAGGCAATGACGATGCCTGCGATCGGGTCGGCCCACCACCAGCCGAAAAAGCCGTTCAGGAGCAGGCCCACCAGCACTGCGGCGGAAAGGTAAGTGCAGATCAAGGTCTGCTTGGAATCGGCGACTGCGGTAGCGGATCCCAGTTCCCGTCCGGCGCGTCGTTCGGCGTAGGAGAGAAACGGCATGATGAGCACACTCAATGCAGTAAGTACGATCCCGACCGGCGAGTGTTGGGCGTCGATCCGTCCGATCAGCGACAGCAGCGAGCTGGTGGTCACCTAAACGGCGAGCGCGAAGAACGCGACCGCGATGACCCGCAGGGTCGGCTTCTCCCAGCGCTCAGGGTCGCGACGTGTGAACTGCCATGCAACGGCCGCCGCCGAGAGAACCTCGATGGTCGAGTCAAGGCCGAAGCCGATCAAGGCGACCGACGACGCGACGCTGCCCGCCGTAATCGCCACCACGGCTTCGATCAGGTTGTAGCCGATGGTTCCCGCGACGATCCATCGAATCCGGCGTTGAAGAACGGCGGCCCGGTCAACAGAAGCAAAGGCGCTCATGCGCAGTGACACTCCTCCCCCGCGCAGCATCCAGGCTCGACGAACAAGGTCACCCGCAGAAGTTCGTCCAGCGCTGGCGCGATATGACCGTCCGCGAGCCGGTACCACGTCCGCCGGCCTTCCGGGATAGCCTCGACCAGTCCACAGCCCCGCAGACAGGCAAGCTGGTTGGACATCACCTGTCGGGACACGTCGAGCGCTTCGGCGAGATCTGACGGAAAGGCGGGCGCCTCGCGTAAGGCGAGCAGGATGCCGAGCCTGGTGGGATCCGATAGCGCGTGACCGAAGCGCGCAAGAGCGGCGGTGTGCGTGACTGTGGCAGCTGGCGCGAGCGTCGTCATCGGGCGGCCCAGGTGGGAGCGGCGAAGGCGGCCAGGTGGTCCACCGTCCGCCCATGGAGGTGGCCAACGTGCGTCATGCGCCAATGGTACAGCGTTTGCTGTACTAATGGAACGTTCGAACGCCGGCCACCCATGCACACAGTCAGCCGACTAGGAGCAGCACGAGCCGGAGCTTCCTCCGGTGGAGCAAACCCCGGTGGCCGGCAGCACAAGCTGCACGTTCCGGGCGGACGCGATGTCGCCGGCTAGGTAGGCGGTGATCGAGCGGACCTGCTCGTATCCGGTGGCGAGCAGGAACGTCGGCGCGCGGCCGTAAGACTTCATCCCGGCCAGGAAGAAGTTCGGCTCCGGTTGCTGCAGCTCGGCGAACCCGTGTGGTTCGACCGTTCCGCAGGAGTGGATGTTTGGATCGATCCGCGGCGCCAGCCGGACAGGCGCCTCCACGATCTCATCGAGTTCGAGCCGAATCTCGCGCAGCATGTCCAAGTTGGGCCGGAACCCGGTCGCGTTCACCACCACATCGGTGTCGTGCGCGACGAGTTCGCCAGCGCGCTGACCGACCACGCGGACGCCGTGCTCGGTCGGGGCGAGGCGGAGGATCTCGAACCGGTCGAGCTGGTCGATGGCACCAGTGTCGATGAGGCGATCGACACGCTTGCCGATCGCGGCGCGCTCGATGAGCTGGTCATCTTCCGAGGTCGTGACGCGAACAGCACTGGCGTTGCGAATCAGCCAGGTGATCTGCGTTTCCGGGACCTCGCGCTTGAGCGCCGCAAGGTTGAGCAGTGTGTTCGCGGCCGAGTGTCCCGCACCGACGACGGTGACACGCTTGCCCGCGAACCGGTCGCGCTCCCGCCCCACGACGTCGGGCAGGGCGTGCGAGACATATTCGGCCACCGCCGGCAGCCCGAGCGGATCGAGGCCGGACGAGGCGAGGCTGTTTGGGGTGAGGTACGTTCCCGAAGCATCGATGACAGCGCGCGCAGTCACCTCACGCACGCCCTCCGCGTCCTGGATACGGAGCAGGAAGGGTGTGTCGGCGCGCCCAGTGCTGCGGGTGCGGTCCATGCCTTCGCGACTGACGTCGGTCACCATGACGCCGTAGCGGATGTGCGGGCGGATCGAATCGAGCGCTGCCAGCGGTGCCAGATACTCCTCGAGGAACTGGCCGCCGGTGGGAAGCTTCTTGTCGTCCGGAGCTGTCCACCCGGTCTCCGCGAGGAGACGGGCGGCCGCGGCATCGACGAGCATCTTCCAGGGTGAGAAAAATCGGATGTGCGCCCATTGAGCAACGGTGTGACCCGACGCAGGCCCGGTCTCGTAGACCTCGAAGGGAATGCCGCGTTCGATCAGATGCGCTGCGGCGGCGAGCCCAATCGGGCCGGCGCCAATGATCACCACCGGCAGACCGTCAAGCCGACTGCGGTGGACCACTGGGGCGGTGAGGTCGACGAGAGTCATCCGTCATTCTCCATTCATCGAAGGTTTTCGATATACAGTGTGCCCGCTTCATCGAAGTCTGTCAATGTACGGGTACACTAACAGCATGGCTGTCCTTGAAGCACTCCCGATCACCCCCGTGAATGCCTGCTGTACCCCGGTGACCAGCGAGACGCTCTCCCTCGACGAGGCGGAGTCCATGGCCAGCGCATTCAAAGCGCTCGGGGATCCGACCAGGTTGCGCCTGCTCTCGATCGTGGCGAACTCGGAAGGCCAGGAAGCGTGCGTCTGCGATCTGACCGAACCGGTCGGGCTCAGCCAGCCGACGGTGTCGCACCACCTCAAACTCTTGCTGGACGCGGGCTACATCACCCGGTCGAAGCGCGGCACCTGGTCGTACTACAAGCTGGTCCCGGGAAGTCTCGAGCGAGTCTCGAAGGTCCTCACCACGGCGCTGTGACCGAGGTCGCCGAGTCAGGCATAGCAACGAGGCAGGCGTCGCACTGGAGCCTTGCCGCACTGTCCGCCGGCCAGATCCTGAACTGGGGGGTCCTCTACTACGCACCGATCGTGGCCGCGCCCGCGATCAGCGTGGACACCGGCTGGGCCCTTGCCGCCGTCACTGGCGCGATCGCAGCGGGGCTGGTGGTCTCTGCACTCACCGGCCCGATCGTTGGACGTCTGCTCGACTCGTGGAGTCCTCGGATCGTCATGACAACGGGCACAATTGTCGGCGCAATCGGCGTCGCCGCCTCTTCGACCGCGCCAAACCTCGAGCTATTCTTCCTGTGTTGGATTGTCGTCGGCGGAGCGCAAGGCGCTGTGCTGTACCAGGCAGCCTTCGCCGTCATCACCTGTCGCTACGGTGAGCGCCGACAGGGCGCCCTCACCATCGTCACCCTTGCTGGTGGTCTCGCCTCCACTGTGTTCGCCCCCGCCACTGCCGCTTTGCTCGGTGCGTCCAACTGGAGAATCACCCTCCTCCTGCTCGCCGGGCTTTTGCTCGTCGTCGGTGCGCCCCTGCACTGGTTGTCAGTAGAGAAGCGATGGGCGCCCCTTCCCCACCAATCGGTAGCCGAGCATCGGGTGTCGACAGTGGTCCGAACCCGGAGGTTCTGGGTGCTGGTCGGCACGATGTCACTGATCACGGCCAGCCTGTACACGGTGACTCTGGCGATCATTCCGCTCTTCACTGAGAAGGGCATGAGCTACCCAGTCGCCGCGCTGGCCCTAGGGCTGGTCGGCGCCGGCCAAGTGATCGGTCGTTTGCTCTTCTACGTCACACCTCGACGCGCGAAACCCTGGCTGCCGATCGCGATCATCGCGTTCGGGTCGACCGTGGGGGTACTCGCGTTGGCCCTGATCCCAGGACCGGTATGGTTGCTGCTTCTCTTAGCGATCCTGGTCGGTGCGATACGCGGCGCCAACACGCTGGTCCAGGCGTCGGCTGCCGCTGATCGTTGGGGAGTCCACAACTACGGATCAATCAATGGCGTTTTCGCCGCACCCATCACAGTGCTGACGGCACTGGCACCTGCGCTCGGGCCCCTCATCGCCAACGGTGTCGGCAGCTACGCGGGAATGGCCGCGCTCATGGCCGGCGTGGCTCTGGCAGCACTGGCTCTCGCGCGGGCGACCTAGCTCGGCGTCAAATGCGCGGCGAGGGAGTCGACCCTTCGTGCAATCTCCTCGAAGGCCGCTTCGAACGCGAGCGCACTGCCATCCGGCACCGGATCGGGAATCGACCAGTGCGAGCCTCCCAGCGCCAGCTCCTCGTGCGCACGGTCGCAGACGGTCACAACGTAGTCATCGGCAGCGAGAACATCGGTGTAGAACTTCGGTCGACCCGCCAACGCGACTCCGTGCTGCGCCGCCACCTGAACAGCGCCCACCGCGACGCGTGCCGCCGGGTGCGTTCCCGCAGACACGGCAGGGACGTTGCTAGAACGCGACCAAAGCGCCTCCGCCAGTTGCGAGCGCGCCGAGTTCGCGGTGCAGACAAAGACGACGCGGTGCGCCGCCGCATCGGCCGACGGCCCAACTGCCGCGAGCGCGGCCGGCCGCAGGCGCACGTATGTCCTCCGGCGATCTCCTTCCGAGCGTTCGCGCACAATGATCCGCTCACGCTCAAGCACCGCGAGGTGGTGCGCGAGCAGATTGGTCGAAACCCCCAACTCCGCGACGAGCTCTCCCGGCGTCAAGTCACCGAGCACAAGGAGATCCACGACCCGTAGGCGCAACGGATCCGCCAGGGCCGCGTGCAACGCAGCCCGCTCCTCCAACGAATTTCGCCCACTGTTCATTACCTCAATGTTGACTGAGGTAACCGTCACCGGTCAAGATGAACCTGATGAATACGCGCCTCTTCTCTCGACTGCTCGCTGAGTTCCTCGGAACCGGCCTCCTCGTCACGGTCGTCGTCGGCTCCGGAATCGCGGCCAGTCGCCTCTCCCACGACACAGGCCTGCAGTTGCTGGAAAACAGCATCGCCACCGCCCTCGGCCTTGCCGTGCTGATCCTCCTGTTCGGTTCCGTCTCTGGAGCCCACTTCAACCCGGTCGTCTCGCTGGTCGACTGGGTCGTCGGCCGATCCGCCCGCAACGGGCTAACCCTGACCGAAGCCTCGGCATACATACTCGCTCAAGTCCTCGGCGCCATCGGCGGAGCACTGCTGGCGAACGCGATGTTCGAACTCCCCACACGCATCGCCACCACCGAGCGGGTCACCGCCGGGACGCTCCTCGGCGAAGTCGTCGCAACCGCGGGACTCATCATGCTGATCCTCGCTCTGGCTCGAACGGGCCGCAGCGCAGCGGCCGCTCCCGCGATCGGCGCCTACATCGGAGCTGCCTACTGGTTCACCAGCTCCACCTCGTTCGCGAACCCCGCCGTCACGATCGGGCGGATCTTCTCCGACTCCTTCGCCGGGATCGCCCCGGCGTCCGTCTTCCCCTTCATCGCCGCGCAACTCGTCGGCGCCGCCATCGGCGCCGGACTCACCTTGGCGTTGTTCCGCTCTGAGAAAGTACTGGCTCAGGCCGCCGCGGACGTCGTCATCCCGCAGACCACCGATCGCTGAACGGAACCGTCCCATGCATCTCGTCGCCATCGGCGGCAGCGACGCCGGCATCTCTGCCGCGCTGCGCGCCCGCGAACTCGACCCGGCGACCGACGTCACCGTCGTCGTCGCCGACGAATACCCGAACTTCTCGATCTGCGGCATCCCCTACTACTTCTCCGGTGACGTGCGCCCGTGGCAGTCTCTGGCCCATCGGACCCACGCCGACCTCGAAGCGACCGGGATGTCGTTGAGGCTCAACACGCTCGCCACCAGCATCGACGTAGCGCGCCAGCAGTTGAAAGTTCGGACCTCGGACGGAACCGAGTCCGTCGTCGCCTACGACGAACTGGTCGTCGGGACGGGCGCACTTCCCTCTCACGCCGGCATTGCGGGGCTCGACCAGCTCACCCCCGCAGACGGGCTGCACGTCATCCACTCGATGGGCGACACTTTCGCCCTGGATAAGGACCTTGAGGCCCGCGATCCGCGCACCGCGATCATCATCGGCGCCGGCTACGTCGGGCTCGAAATGGCTGAGGGATTCACCGCACGCGGGATCGATGTCACCGTCCTCCAACGGGGACAGGAAGTTCTCTCGACTCTCGACCCCGAACTCGGATCCTCCGTCCGCGAGGAATTGATCCGCCACGGGGTTCACGTGCGCACCAGCACCGTCGTTCGCTCGGTGGAGAAGGACGGCGACGGTCTTGTCGTGCACGCCGACCACGATGGCGAGCCTGTTCACCTGAGAGCCGACATCGTGCTCGCCGTCGTCGGGGTGCGCCCAAATACTCAACTCCTGGAATCCGCCGGGGCCACCCTCGGCGCTGGACGCGCGGTCGTTGTCGACGATCAAATGCGCACCGGACTTCCCCACATCTACGCGGCCGGCGACGGCGTCGTCACTCACCACCGGCTGCTCGGCGTCACTTACCTCCCGCTCGGGACGACCGCACACAAGCAAGGACGCGTCGCCGGCGAGAACGCCATCGGAGGCGAGGCCCGATTCGCCGGGTCCGTCGGAACACAGGTCGTGAAGGTCTTCGACCTCGTCGCCGCCCGAACCGGTCTGCGCGACCACGAAGCAAGCGCCGCTGGCTTCCAAAGCGTCACCACCCAGACGACCGCCGACGATCACAAGCGCTACTACCCAGGCGCCCAACCAATCAGCATCCGAATCACCGGAGACGCGGAATACGGACGCCTCCTCGGCGCTCAACTCGTTGGCCGCCTCGGCACGGAAACCGCGAAACGCGTCGACACATACGCCACCGCGCTCTTCGCCGGCCTCACCGTCCAGCAGATCAGCGACCTCGACCTCTCCTACACACCACCACTCGGCTCACCATGGGACGCCGTCCAAGCAGCGACCCAGGCCTGGACCCGAGACACCACCGAAGCCGAAATCACTGTATGAACACCTCCCCCGTCGTCCTCTTCATCTGCACCCACAACGCCGGCCGGTCCCAGCTCGGATCCCACCTCTTCCGTCATGTCGCCGGCGATCGCGCCCGTGCGACCAGTGCCGGAACGGCCCCCACCGACGGGCCCAGCCGGCCCGTAGTCCGGGCCCTTGCCGAACTCGGCATCGACAGCTCCAACTCGCAGCCCCGCGCCGTGACTGTCGACGACCTGGCAACTGCCGACGTCGTCGTCGCCATGAAACCGGGGCTCGAACTCCCCGGCCCCGTCGCGGGCCAGTTCGTCCAGTGGGAGTTCCCCGACCCGGCGAGCTGGGATCTCGACGGCGTGCGTGAACTCCGAGACTCGATCCTGGTTCAGGTCGAGGAGCTGGTGGAGTGGGTGGCGCCCGCACGAGAATGACCCAGTGACCACTCTGGAAAGCCCGGCCGCCGAATGATCATCCGTGCACTCACGCAAGCGGACTGGCCAGAAGTCGAGCGAATCTACGCCGAGGGGATCGCGACCGGCAACGCTACGTTCGAGTCGGCGCCTCCATCGTGGGAGCAGTTCGACGCGAGCAAGCTGCAGGTCGGGCGACTGGTCGCGGTCGATCAGGGCGGTGTCGCCGGATGGGCAGCTGTATCTCCGGTGTCCTCACGTGAGGTGTACCGGGGCGTCGTCGAGCACTCCGTCTACGTGGCCGAACGCGCGCGCGGCCACGGACTCGGACGAAAGCTCCTCGACGAGCTGATCGCCGCCTGCGACAACGCGGGCATCTGGACCATCCAGTCAAGCATCTTCCGCGAAAACGCCCCCAGCATCCGGCTCCACGAACAGACCGGCTTCCGGGTGGTCGGCCACCGCGAGCGCATCGCCCTGATGACTTACGGCCCCTGGGCCGGGCAGTGGCGCGACACCATACTCATCGAGCGGCGACGAGAAGGTAGCTCGAATCCATTGGCGGAGCTAACCTGAGCGCACCTTAGGGAGGCCCTCTCGTGCACGCGGAACCCCTGCTCGGACTGGACGTGGCGTCGCGCTCCGTCGTGTTCCTCGTTCTGCTCGGAATCCACGTCAGCGCGGCGCTGGTCGCCATCGTGAGCGGACTGGTCGCCATGTTCAGCCGGAAGGGCTCCGGCCGACACCTGGTCAGCGGCCGGATCTACTTCGGAGCGATCCTGATCGTCTTCAGTTCCGCCTGCGCGATGTCCGCATTCCGGTGGCCGACCGACCTACCGCTCGTTGCCGCCGGAGCTGTGGCTGCCGTCGCGGCCACTTACGGGTTCATCTATCGTCGGCTACACCGACCCGGCGACGCTCCGCACATCATCGCCATGGGAGTCTCCTATGTCGCGATGCTGACCGCGTTCTACGTCGACAACGGACCCCAGCTGCCGATCTGGCAGCTCCTCCCGTCCTGGCTGTTCTGGCTCCTGCCAGCGATCGTTGGAACGCCCCTCATCGTCAGGGCCGTGGTTCGACGGCGTCAACATCAGCCGTCGAACTAGCAACGAACTTCTGCGTGGAGCCGACTGCGTCGGCGCGATATGTGTGTCTTCTCCCCGCTCCGGCCTGCGATCGTAACGGCCTCCGGCTGCTCCGTTCCCGACCCTCGCTATTTGCAGACTCCGTCGCTGCGCTCCTCCACTTAGCAACCGCTCGTGCCGGTCGCTGCTCGGCCTCCGCCCGTTCTTGATCTTCCTGCCGGGACGGCGAGAAGGACGAGTGGACAAAGGAGCAAGCGAATCATGGGGAGCAAGATCATCGCCCGAGACGCGGAGGACCGTCAGGCAGCGGCGGAGGCACTTCACGCGTCGATTGTGGAGCAGGTCCAGCAGCTCGCCGACAGCGGCCAGTGGCGGGCGTTCCTGGAGTTCGCCCGCTCCTTTCACAACTACAGCCTGAACAACCTTCTGCTGATCCTCGCGCAGAACCCAGACGCAACCATGGTCGCCGGTTTCCGACAGTGGCAGGCGAAGGGCCGGCAGGTACGCAAAGGCGAGAAGTCAATCAAGATCTTCGGATACCGCGAGAAGACGACCGAGACCGCAACCGACGCCAATGAGCCGACCGAGGACGAAGGGCGCGTGACCCGATACTTCCCGACCCTGTCCGTGTTCGACATCACACAGACCGACCCGATCGACGGGGCCGACCCGCTCCCCCGGGATCCCACACAGCGACTCATCGGCGAACACGACCACGGCATCATCACTCCACTGACCAATCACCTCGAGTCCCGGGGATGGAGGATCAGCCGCGAACCCCTCGCCCATGACAGCGGCTACACCGACCCAGAAACGCTGCATGTGATCCTGGCGGAAAGCATCAGCGCCGAACAAGCCGCGAAGACTCTGATTCACGAGACCGCGCACATCGAGCTGCACCACATCGACAGCGTCGAAGAGTATCGGCAGCATCGCGGACGCATGGAAGTCGAGGCCGAATCGGTCGCCTACGTCGTCGCCGGCCTCTGCGGATTCGACACCAGCGCCTACAGCATCGGCTACATCACCGGATGGAGCGACGAAGACGTCACCGTGATTCGCGACTCCGCTGCGCGCGTCCTCGCGGCGGCACACACCATCGTGGGGATGCTCGACAAGTAGTCCCCTAGCGAATCCAAGAACCCCGACCCGTCTCCCTGGGCCGGGGTTCTTTCGTGCTCGGGAGCAGCGACACGTGAGAGCCAGAGCAGGTTCGCAAATGCTGAGCGGGAAAATGCGCGCGACGAGAGAAGAACAGGAAGGGAAGAACCAGGAGCAACGAAGGAAGGCAAAAAGGAGGGAGACCAAAGAGAGCACAAGACGAGGAGCGAGAGAAGAGATTAGTAGGACGGATCGAAGAGCAAAGAGCGAATGCACGTAGGCACTCTTCGAGATGTGCGCGCCAAAATAGGCCCGCAACCGGAACGTGTAAGTGTGAGAGGTGGAGTAGCGCGCTGGAAGCGCGGGCAAGCAGCCCAAGGGGTCAAGCAGGCGGTGCACTACGCCTTCGGCGGTGTCTGCGATGCAACCCTGACTGCCAAGACTGCCAACGGCGCTCTGGCTGCTGCCGGGTACGCGGACGCGGTGATGACCCGGTACATCGTGGAGAACGGAAGCATCCGCGACGACCTCCTCACCCGCACCCGGCTGAGGGAGTGGGTCGACGGCGTCGACCCACTCACCGGTGAGCGTCGGGGCCGAGATCTGGAGTCACCGGTCGCGGACCTGATCTTGGATGCGACGATCAACGCGCCGAAGTCGTACTCGATCGCGGCGATGCTCGACCCGGAGTTGGCAGCCGCGTACGAGGACATGCAGGACCGGCTGCGGGACCGGATCATCAAGTTGTGGCAGACCGAACTCAACGCCCGGCGCGGCAAACAGGGATGCGTCCGGGAACACCTCGCAAGGATTGAAGTCGTCGAGCTGCGGCACGAACGGTCGCGGTCGCTGGACCCGCACAAGCACCGCCATCTGTGGTTGAACGTCAAGGTACAGGGGCTCGATGGAAAGTGGTCGAACGTCGACACCCGCGTCGCGTTGCGGTTCCAGAACGTTGTCAACGCGGAAGGTGACCTGGCGTCGCGCACTGACCCAGCGTGGATCGGGGCGCTCGCCGCTAAGGGCTTCACTTTGAACGCGGATGGCGAGATCGCGCAACTGCAGCATCTGGTGCGACCCTTGTCGAAGCGGTCCGCGCAGATCGAAGCGAACAAGGCCGCACACCTCCGTGCTTGGCAGGAGCACCACCCGGATGAGAAGCCCTCCTCAACGGTGCTGACCCAGATCGATCAGTGGGCGTGGGCGGCCGGCCGGCCGAGCAAGCCGGGACAGCTGAACGAGGAGGATTGGGCATCCATTGTGATCGCAGAACTCCTTCACGCAGACCCGGAACTCGGCCAGCCGCGCGCTGAGCTGATGGCACTGTCGGCCGCCATCAAGGACCTCGATGTCGAACTCCTCGCAGCGAAAGCCATCGCCGATGCGGACGCTCGGTCAACCGGGACTGGAGGCCGGTTCAGCGATTTGGATGTCCGAGCCGGAGCAATCCGAGCGATCGCGGCGTCGGGAGTGATCGTGGATCGGGCCCGGCTTGCCCCGATCGTGGACGAAGTAACTTCCTACGCCACTCGCACACACACGGTGACACTCTTGTCGGAGCCGGAGATTCCTGCGCATATCAAGCGGCGTATGGCGATATCGACCGCGACTCTTAAGGCGACTGTCGCGCAGCGGACCGAGTCGCTTGCAGCGCCCGGCGAGGTGCCACCCGCCTCCGAGATCACTGAGGTCGCGAGAGCTATTGACCCCGACCGCGCGCTGGACGAGGGACAGTTGGAGGGTGCGTCCGCGATCGCGGGGTCGGACCGTATCGTGACGATTTCTGGCGCCGCTGGGACTGGCAAGACGACCATGCTTAAGGTAGCGGGAGCAACGCTCCGCCGCCGCGGTCGCGCCATGATCATCGTCGCTCCAACGAAGAAGGCCTCCGCGGTTGCGGGACGCGAGACCGGTAGCGAGTCGTCTTCTCTCCATCAGCTCTTGCACGACTACGGATGGCGCTGGACCGGCGACCAGGCTGGGGCCACCAAGTGGTCGCGTCTCACCGTTGGCGAGCTCGACGTGACGACAGGGATGCAGTACTCCGGCCCGCGAATCGCGATTCGACCAGGCGACCGCATCGTCGTTGACGAAGCCGGCATGCTTGACCTCGAGGCAGCGAACGCCCTGCTCGACGTTGTCGTGCGCACGGAAGCATGCGTCGCCCTCGTTGGCGACCAGCATCAGGCGCTTCCAGTCGGCCACTCCGGCGCGATGGCCCTATTCTGGCGTCGCGCGACTCGACAGGTCGAACTCATGACGGTCCATCGATTCGAGGATCCAACCTGGGCCGACCTAAGCCTCAGACTACGCAGACCAGACGATCTCGAAGAGGCCCTGCGCACCGCCGAGGAACTTATCAGCACCGGGCACGTAGTGCTCTCGAACAGCGAAATGGAAGCCCACAATGCGCTTGTCGCCGCATGGTTCGACGCAGCACGGGCTCGTCAATCCATCGCTCTTGTCGCCGCGACCCACGCCGAGGCGCAATCGGTGAGCGAGGATATCCAGAGTCGTCGAATCGCGGCCGGATCAGTCGACACCAACGAAGCGGTGACTGGCCAGGCCGGGCAGCCGATTTTCGTCGGTGATGTCGTCCAGACGCGACGCAACGACAGCACGTTGGACGTGCAGAATCGGCAGAACTGGGTCGTCAAGAGCGTCACAGCGCAGCATGTGCTGTTGGCGTCTGTAAATGATTCGACAGACCTGAGAAAGATCAGCCACGAGTACGCGGAATCACACCTTCACTTGGCTTACGCCACGACTGTATACGGCGTACAGGGAGACACAACTGACCGATCGATGGTCGGCCCGGGCATCGATGCGGCCGGCCTTTATGTGGGAATGACGAGAGGCAAGATCAATAACCAAGCGGTTGTTGTCGCTACGACTCAGAAGACTGCTCAAACCCGACTCGTCGAGACCATGCAGCGTCAGACCGTGGAAGAGACGATCGAGAAGTCGCGGGCGGCCGCACGGGTCGAACTCCACCGCGCAGCTCAGTCCCGAACAGGGCCCGTCACCAGCCGCTTGCCACTTGCGTCGAACGGTCCTGATCTGCGGTAGCTGGAATGGCTATGCCACCACCAACCCACTCGCGAGCGCGCGTCGACCGACAGCATTCGCTCCGTCAAGATCACCGGAGCGTGCGTCGAAGCGGAGCAGCCCCACTTCCAGAGCATCAGCTCGGTCTTGCACCGATGGGTATACTCCTCCGGCGAGGAACACCAGCGCTGCGCGGCCGTCGGACGAGCTAACGGCTGCCGCGCGTTCGACGACACCAAGATCAAGGTTTCCCCGGCGGCTCTGAACCCAGGCGAGATACCGCGAGCTGTACAGGTCACAGACCTGAGTTGCTCCATTGAGAGCAACGACTGTATCCGTCGCGCCCAGACGGACCATCCAGTGGCGGCAGAGTTCTACCGCTGCGGGGCCAGTGGCGCCCCAGTGCCGTTGCTCATACCGATCCACAGTTCATTGTCCCCGGAACAACCGGCAACGTCGATGCCCCAGTCTTCCTGCCGACGCCGCTACCAGAGAATCCATCTGCGGACTTTCGACGGTACGGGATCGCGTGACCACGCTAGATCGAGTCCTCCGTGATGAAACCGTCAGACGCTAGCCACTTCTCGGCGAGGTGGCCTGCACCCGCCTGGAGAACGGCGCCGGACTTGAAGCGCAGCAGGTCGACGCGGCGCGGATGTACTACCCGACGCCCAATTGGGACGAGTATCGCTTGCTTTGCCTACGACGCAGTGCGACAAGGATGTTTTTAGCCCCTTCGACTCTTTAGCGTGGCACCGGCTCGTAGCGGCTGCGGCTACTCCTCCGGATTTCGAGACTTGCTACGGACGACGTCGATACCTGCTGCCCGCCCCCTCAGGGCCATCCCGGTGTCGAACGTGACGACCTTGACAGGGAGGTAGGCCATAAGGGCGCGGCCGCGATCAAGCAGTTCGGCATCGGCATCTGCGAGTTGCACGTGATCGATGGAGTCGTTCAGCAACTCGAATCGACCCTCCCTGCTAGGAGTTTCGTCGGGGCGCACAAAGCTAGTCGCCAGTTCTCCGGTTCCGAACATTGCCCAAAGCACCTTGATCGCAGCCCTTGCGTTTGCGCGCATAGCCCGAGCTTGCGTGTCGTTTCCGCGACTCTGCTTGTGCCGGTCGAGTTCGTCGAGCACAACTCGGGGAACGACGAGATAGAGGAAGTGGTGCGGGCGCACGTCGGCTATCGCATGCCAGTCCGCCGTGTCGAGCTCTGTGGCGTGGTGCTCCACCACCCCCGTATCGAGGACCAGCGCAATCGGTTCCTGACCCTTTCCATGCCACCTTTGCAACTCCTGTGTAACTTCTTTCGACGCGTTGGCTAGTGCGCAGCGCTGCGCCTCCAGTTCGCGACTTACAGTTTCGTTGAGGTTGTCGCCTAAAGCCGCAGGGTCGCTGGCTCGAAGGGCCCAATATCCCCGTGTTCGCAGGAGGGTGTCAATATCTTGCTCGCTGATCTGTCCCGCAAGCATGCGAACGTGGGTGTTGACCCAGCGAATGTAGCTGTTGAACCGGTCGAGGCCCGTGTCGTTGAAAACAGCGGCAGCATCGTTCGCAGCGACCTGAAGGTTGTACGCCACCCGGGCGGCGGTGTCGGAATCTCCCAGGACCTCGACCATTCTGCGTTCACCCTTCTGCCAGGCATCTCACACGGCCGGCCCACGGCGATCCGCAATTCCCTGCGGTAGACCCAGTGTTCGCGCCAGGCCCGTGACGCCTCACTCGATCTCGGCCCAGTCCTCATTGAACACGCGGCAGTCGACCGCGTGCCACTCCCTGATCATGACGCCCTCCTCGGGCGTCACAACGACCTCCACGTGCCATGGCAGGCAGTCCGGGCACGGCCAGATCGCATCTCCGTCAGGCTCGTAGTCGAATGGCAGCACAGGAGCGCTGTAGGTCACACGGCGCTTCTCGGGCAAGCTCCGCTCCTTTCACATGCCTGCGAGCATCGACGCGTCGTCGGGTCGATGAGGCGTGACACTACATTGCTCAACTGTCGCCCGCTGCGCAAGAGTCCAGCACACTGCACCATGCCCAGATGGCCTGTCCGAGTGTGTCCTCAGACAATTTCGTGGCAGTCCGCGGACGACACCGATAGCAACCTCATCTCACTCTAAGAGTTTGGCATTCAACCCCCGAATGTCTCCCATCCCAACCACAGCGTCGCAAACCCGGCAGTTGCAGAGCCGACACATCGACAGTAGTCAGATGGCACGTCCTCCGCGGCCAGTAGTCTCACAGGTGGTGGGGAAAAACGTCTCCCGGACTTTAGGAGCATGGTGGCAAGAGCGCTGATCACTCGAGTTCGCAAGATCGGCAACTATCGAGTGTTCCAAGCGTGGAATGACGAGAACCGTCCGAACGAATTCGCACGTGTCAACCTGATCTACGGCACCAATGGCAGCGGGAAAAGCACTCTCGCAAACCTTTTCCGCGCATGTGCAACTGCGTCACCGGAGGCCACTCGATCGAACATCGAGCTCGGCGTTTCGGTTGACGGTGTCGAAACCTCGATCACCCAATCGAGCGAGGGCTTTTGGGCGCGGGTGAAGGTGTTCAACGCCGAGTATGTTCAGGAAAACCTGCGTTTTGACGATGCGCACGGACCACGCTCCGACAGTTTGCTTACCCTGGGAAAGACCAACGTCGATGCTGAGCGGGAACTAGAGGACGCCGAGCTGCGTCGCACTGAGATAGAACCACTAGCCGCAGAAGCGCGAGCGCTCGCGAAGAGTACCGACACCGAGCTGCAGCAACGGATGACCGAGATCGCGGGCCGCATTGTCGATGATCTGCGATCGTCCCCTGTAGCGACCTACCGCGGAACGAACGTCTATACGCGTCGGAACGTGCGTTCTTTGCTCGCGGGCGATCGAACCGTATTCGACTCGGCGTCCACCGATATTGCCGCGGACATCAAGACCGCGAACTCAGACGCCCCGGCCTCGTACACGTCCCTCGCCCGGACGCTGCTACCAGGGCCAGACGCTCTTCTTGATGCGTCGGTTGAGCTCCTAAACACCGATGTGACCTCGCGACCGCTTGCCGAGCTGGCCGCCGACGCTTCCCGCGCAATGTGGGTCCAGGAGGGGCTTGCGCTGCATGTGCACGAGCAACACTGCTTGTTCTGCGGGAACGGAATCTCGGCTAGCCGACGCGCAGACCTTGCGGCGCACTTCGATCGGTCGGTGACGGACCTCCAGAGCCGCATTGACGCACAGCTCAACGTGCTCAAGGGATGCCACGCTGAGGCAAGCAAGATGGCCGAGAGCATTCCACGAGACGGTGATCTCTATCCGGATCTCGCGGGAATGCTCCGTGCCGCGAGAAGCAACGCTCGAGCTCAAATCGATCGTTTCCAAAAGACGATTTCCGAGCTATCCGAAGCCCTCACCGCAAAACGGTCTAACCCGTTCAGGTCGACTTCCTACGTCGCGAGCGCCATCGAGATTCCGACACTCGACGAGGTGGCAGGTGTAGTTGCAGCGCACGAGAAGCGACGGTCAGAACACACCGCGCAGGCTACCGTGGCAGCGCGCAGGGTGGAACTCGCGCGAGTCAAGAGCCTTGCCGATGAGTACGACCGCAGGGCGGCAAGCCTGCAGGAGGTCACGGAGCGCGCGAACGAACTCGAGGCTGAACTCAAGGACATTCGCGGTCGGATCATCGCGCTCAGCAACGTGGACGCAGACCCCGTGCCGCAGGCCGCCGAACTTACGACCAGCGTGTCTCGATTGCTCGGTCGCTCCGACCTCGCATTCGCCCCCAGCGAAGACGGCAAACAATACCGAATTGAACGAGCAGGAAGCCCCGCCACTCATTTGAGTGAAGGGGAGCGCACGGCCATCGCGCTCCTACACTTTCTGGCAAGTATTCGGGAAGGCGTCATCGCCGGCGACGAACCCATCGTTGTGATCGACGATCCCGTGTCCAGCATGGACGACGGCATCCTATTCGGCATTTCCTCCTTCCTCTGGTCGTCCCTGGTTGAGAACACATACGCAAGCCAAGTACTGCTGCTGACTCACAACTTTGAGCTCTTTCGGCAGTGGGTTATACAACTCGAAGGCGCCGGGAAGCATGTCATTGGCGGGTACACCATTCACGAAATTCGGATGCGACACCGGTCGCGCGGTTCCGAAAAGCCACGCCGCTTGCCACAGTTTGATCCGTGGACTGCTAATACTCGGCAGTCCAGCAGACTCCGATCGCTCTACCACTTCCTATTCGCTCGGGTCGCAACCTCAGTGATCGAGGCCACTCCCGAAATCAGTCTTGCCGAGCGGATGGATCTGCTGGCACTTGCGCCAAACGCAGCAAGGAAGATGATCGAGGCATTCTTGAGCTTCAGGTTCCCGCAGCACATCGGCAGGTTTCATATTGGAATGAAGGCTGCCATCAGCGAACTAGAAGACCCAGCGATCCGTACGCACGTGGAACGCTATCTGCACGCATACTCGCACAATGAAGAGGGCAACGTGTCGGCCATGCTCGACCCGAGCGAGGCAACCGTGGTCCTTCGCTCGCTGTTTTTGATGATTCGTGCTAACGACCCAAGACATTTGAGTGCGATGTGCGAAGCACTTGGCATCGACGAAGCGGCGCTCTTCGCGTTGCCAGACTAGGTGAGCTTCGCCCTCGTCGGTTGGAGCGCGCACAAGGCGCGGCGCTCGAATGACAGGCCCTCCTGTCGCGTGGTGTCAGCGTCTGCTGCTTCTCAGCTAAACACGGAGTGCCATTGCCTAGGGCTGGATGACGCGTGCGGGTGTAATCGCGTCGAGTGGCGGGGCCCAGAGCGGACCCCGCCACCGCCGCCTGTCTAGGTCTCAGGCCATCGATGCGGCACCCGACTGTGCCGCGTTTAAGAATGCCGGCCCCGATGCGGATGCGTCCGGGCCGTCAGCTTTTGGGGCGCGTCGGGTCACCTCCGCCGTGGTGTAGCGGAGGGAGGGGCCGACGCTGTCGGCGACGACTTCGGTGGCGGCTCGGGGTTCGCCAGTGGCTTGGTCGGTCCAGTGCCGGAACTCGAGGTTGCCGTTGACGATGACGGTGTCGCCTTTGGCGAGGCTCTCGCGGACGTTCTCGGCGGTGCGTCCGAAGACGGTGGTGCGGTGGTACTGGGTGTCGCCGTCGACCCACTTGCCGTCTTCGAGTTTGCGGTCGGTAACTGCGACGGTGAACTTGGCAAACTTCGTGCCGTTCTGTGATTCGCCGTAGTCGGGGTCGGCGACGAGGTTGCCTTCGATGCTGATCGGGACTCGTGTGCTCATCGTTCTCTTCCTTTCGATTGGGCGACCTTTCGTCGGGTCGCCTTCAACTACACATTCCGATTCGACGGAGGAATATGCGCGCCGGCGGCGCGCAAACCTCGGATCCCGTGGTTACGGCCGCGCATGGCTCTGGCTGATCCAATCGCCCCAGTCCGACGGCGCCGCGTCGTCGCCCGTCTGTGGAAGTTCGATGTGGCCGTTGTGGCATTCGCCGTTGTACCAAGTGGCGAGTCGCGGGATGCCGACGGCGAGGCGTTCATGCCAGCCGATGGGGCCGTAGCCGGCGTCGAGGCTGTCGTAGGAGACAAGCCAGGCGGTGTGGAGGGCGGAGAGTTCTTCGACAAGCGCGCCGTGTTTGTACCAGCACGGCGGGATCTTGCGGGTGGGGAGGTTGTAGCGGTGGGTAAGCCAGGTCACCCAGTCCCGTAGGTCGGTCCAGGCCTGTGGGGCGTCGGCGTCGTCGAGGGTGAGCCAGTTGATGACGTGAATGCCGAGCATCCCCGGGGTTCGACGCGGTGGCTGGTCGTCCCACGTCTCGGGGAGCGAGGCCACGAGTTCATCGAGTGGAATGTCATCGGTCACTGCTGGTCCAGGGCTTCGATGTACCGACCGATCTTTGCGCGCAGGCGTGCGATTGCTTGGAGAGATGCGGTGCGGCGGGAGACGAATCCGGAGAGTGCGCGGTCGCGTTCGACGAGCTGGTGAACGTATTCGTGGCAACGCGGGTGGAGGGCGGTGAGGTCTTCGTGGCGCTCGTGAGCGATCCAGCCGTGCGGGGTTTGGGTGACGCCGCGGTAGTCGAGATGGTGCAGCTCGAGGGTTCGAGCGCTGCCCGCGCCCAGGCACAGAGCGCAGCGGATCGTGCTGGCGCGGCGTGCTTCCTCGATAAACCAACGGTCTCGGCGGCCGAACCAAACTGGCGAATGAAGGTAGCGGGTGCGGTAGTTGTTGTCCCTGGCGGGACGGCGACGGTTGGACATCAGCGTTCCTCCCGGGCGGATCCTCGGCGATCCAGACCAGCTTGATACTGTTCGCCGAACACGACCTGCTGGTCGAGCTCGGTGAGCTGCTTGCCCGTTCCAACCTGGCGGGCGTCGTCGCGGTCGGTCCAACCGCGCAGGTCAAGAAGGATCCCGCGACGCGTCCTGTATGCGAGAAGCCCGACGGTTTCTGGCATTCGCCGAATCTCATCGATCGTCATGACCGGCACCTTCTCGTTGCTGACGTTGGTGGAGGACCCGGTGTCGTTGTAGGAGTGACCGGTGTTACTGACCCGTCGGAGGCCAAGGAGCGATTCGATGTCGCGGAGGTGGTCGACGTCGGACGCGCCGCCGAGGAGAAGCTTGGCGGTGGCTGCGGACCAGATTGTGTCAGCTTCCGACCGCGACCAGGCAGTCTCGGCTTGTGACAGCGCCTGCAGGACGACGACGGTGGAGATGCCGATGCCGCCACCGTCGGCCATGATCCGAGGAAGCGCGGGCCAGGAGAACATGTTCGCGATCTCGTCCAACACCAGTGCGAGTGGCAGGTCGAGGCGAGAGCCGGGTGAGGCGAGCGCCTTGCGGCGCGCGGTCTCGACGATGTCATCCAGGATCGCCCCCAGGAAGCCGCCGACGGACCCTGCGCCGGCACCGGTGCCGACGAGATACAGACTGTTGGATCCGGCAAGGAACCGGTCAAGATCGAACTGCTCTCCCGGCCCAGGCGTCATCGCGTTCCGGATCGCGGGAATCGAAAGCGGGCGGAGGGCGCCGAAAACGCCAAACCAAGAGTTGGCCAGGAGCTTCTCGTCGCCATTGATGATCGCGTCCAGGTCCTCGGACCAGCCCGGGGATCCTTGGTTCGCGAGCACCCCGACTGCTTCCAGCGCGAGGCGCGGATTGGATCCCCACCGCGCGAGCGCATCGGTGCCGCGACCCGAAACGGCAGCGGCATGCAGGAGCCGGGAGAGAACGGAGGAGGAAACCTGCGCCCATTCCTGATTGGACTTCGATGCGCCAAGTGCGGTTCCGGCGACGATCGCCTGGGCTCGTTGGTCGGCGACGAGCGGGTCCTCGCATCCGGTGACCGGTGAGATCCGCAAGGCGGAGCGGACACCGGAGAGTTCCTGAGGATCGAACACCGTCACTTCGCCGACGCGGGCGCGCTCCCGCATCGTGGCGGAGAGATTATCGTTCCGGGTGGAAGTGGTGATCAGAGGTCCGTCCCAGTCGAGGATGGCGTTGATGATGAACCGGTAGCCCTTGCCGGAGCGGGGTGCGCCCTCGACGACGATAGAGTCCTCGATCGACACGTAGACGTCCTGCCCGTGCGCTTGGCCGACTTTCCATCCGACTGCCGACGGTGTCGGACCGGTCAGGGACGGCCGGAGGGTCTTCGCACGGTGGAGGGCGGCGCCGGCGGAGGTGTGCTTGCGGACTTCGCCGGGCTTGGCCAGCCCGTCCCGGCCGCGGAGCTCGTGGATGAAGTGTCGGTCGGACTGGCGGTAGCGGAGCCACCAGGTGGCCGCGGCGGCGACCGTTCCGAGAATAAGCAGGAGGGCCAGCGCGTCGAGCACGCGAATCAGGGCGACGGGCGCCTGACACGTTGACGGGTACGTGAAACCGGCAAGGCTGCCATTGAGGGCGAGTTGGAGGCCAGCGAAGACGCTCGACGGTTGACCGCCGGTGCCGCAGACCGCGGCGATCGTCCCCGCTGCGATCCCCGTCGCGAGTGCACCGGCGACGACCAGCCCGAAGAGCGAATAAAGGGCGATGCGCGTCCAGGACGAGTCGTGAGTCCTCATGCCCGTTCGCCTCCGAGGGCGTCGGTGCGGAAGATGCCCAGCTCGTAGTCGGTGCAAATGTTGCGGACCTTCGCCACCCGGTCCTGACCTATCTGCCAGAGCCCCTCGCCTTTGTGGAGTTTGCGAACGAGGTCGGCCTGGGTGTCGTTCCAGCCCAGGATCTCTCGGGACCGGGCGATCTCGCCGGAGTGCTGCGCGTACGAGATGCGGGTCTCGCAGTCGGCGAGGAGGCCGAGCGCCCGGGAGTGGAGGGCACTATCTCGGTCGCCGAGAGCATCGAGATCCGCGACCCGGTGCAGCAGGTACCAGTTGCTGGTGCCGAGGTGACGGGCGACCTTCTCGTCTTCCACCCGGTCTGCGAGCCCGTCACCGCCGGAGACATCGTTGAGGAGTTCGACGGCGGCTTCCTCGTGGATGATGACCCGAGCCTGCCGGTTGGCGCCGAGCGAAGAACGGCGGATCCAGTTCGCGGTCGCGAGGCGGGCGAGCGCCTGCGCTTCTGGAGAGGCGCCCTTCAGCGCGGACGTGTCGACGACCATCATTGGGGTGTCCGCGTCGAAGCGAACCGTGGATGGTCCGTCGAAGAACCCGGTCAGGTCGCCGGACACCATCCGCCGCAGCGAGTGCGCGAGCCGGTGTCCGGCCTCGGCGACCTCAGCGGGCTGGTCCGTGTCGGGGTCGATGAGGCGGTTGTAGACGTGGGTGATGGTGACCGTCGACTGCCCGCGGAGTGCGTCGAGCGCCACGTCGAGCGCGGTGTGTTCGACCGGTTCCAGGTTTCCGCCTTCGCGCAGCCGGCGGATGATCGTCTTGACCGTGCCGCGGCGATACTGGAGCACGTTCTGGTTCCACTCCTCATCCGAAAACGTCGCATCCCGCGGACCCTCATCGAGCAGGTTGATGCGGGCGGCTTTGCCAGGGCCAACGCTGATCGAGGTGCCTCCGACGTACTCGGCCACGCGCACCCATTCGCCGTTCGGGTCGTGCGGGACGGCGACCTTGCGACCCAGCCGCGCCAGGCGGGAGGACCAGGACTTGGCGAGCATCGACTTGCCGGTGCCTTTGACGCCTAGGATGGCGACCGAGTGGGAGCGGACGGCCTCGGCCGAGTAGGCGTCCCAGGGGTCGAAGCAGAACGGGGCTCGGGAGAGCTCGTTCTCGCCGATGTACGCTCCGGTGAGGATGTCGCCCGTCTCCGCCAGGAACGGATACGCACCTCCAAGAACCTTGGAACTGCAGCGGTGTGCTGGTGGGGTGGCGCGCAGTGGGCCGCGCAGATTGTGCGGCTGCTTCCACCCCCACGCCGGCATCTTCGACGCCGGCAACTCCGTCGACTGCAGCTTCCAACTCGACCCCTTTTCCGCGGATTCCGGCTGGCGTTTGCGCGCGTTGGCTCCAGGCTTCTCGTCAGCTGAAATGCGGCCGATGACGGTGTTGGGCTTCATCTCACTCCCCCTCTAACGGCACTGGCAGTGCTCCGGTGACGAACCCGGCCGCCTGCTGCCCCGACATCGACGCCAACACCAGCCGAGCCGGGTGTGACGCCTGCTCGATATCCGTGCGGGCCTTGGACAGTGCATCCTTCGACTCAGCGGAGACGGTCACGAACCCGCGGTACTCCACATCACCGAACCCATCGACCAGATCGTGCTCCCGAACCGCAAGGTCCTCCTCCTCACGCAAGTGAGTCAGCGGGATCCGGGAGGAGAGCTTCATCCGAATGGTGGCTGAGGTCTCCATGTCGGACTGGGCGCGGTTCAGCTGGGCCAGCGCCTTGTGCGTCGCCACCGGGCGAACTTGCAGCGTGATAACCCGGGTCGCATCCCCGGCGTAGAGCAGCGGCTCCAGAAATCCAGTCCGGACATCGGTGCGGGGCCACTCAGCCACCCAAAAGGTCTGATGCCACGACTCATCCACCCGCATCGTGTCCCAGCCCTCGTCGATCCCCATCACCGGCGGTGCAGGCTGCGCCTCGGTGATCGCGTCTTGCTCGCGTCGGGTTGCCGCCGAAACGGGGTCGGCTGAAAGGGCCAGAAGTTCGTCGAGGTCGTCCGAGGTGAGCCATCCGGCCGGGGTCAATCGGGCGTGTTCCATCGAGGTCTCGATGCCCGCTACGCGCTCCTTGAGCACACCAGCAAGTCCCGTGAGGCCCTTGCCTGCGTCGCGGATCGCAGCGTTCAGAATGCCGGTGTCGAAGGTGAGGGTGACGAAGTTCGTGAATCCCATCGACCGCTTGGACGCGGTCTGGGTCAGGTCCCAGTACTGCTGACGCAGCTCGGAGCTGACCTGCGGAGCGTGTTCGCTCTCGCGAGCCAGCAGGTAGTCGCGCAGCTCGTTGGACGACGCGCGGTCTACGCGGATACGAATGGTGGTCTCGCGGACGCCGGGCAGGCTTTCCAGTGAGCTGAGCCATTCGACGAATCCGTCGTAGGCGGCTTCCTGGGTACCTTTGTCGCGCAGCGCCCATGCTCGGGATCCGACGCGGACGGTGACGGAAGCGAGGCGGCCGCGGGCGTTGTAGATGAACGCGCCCGCACCCGGGATCTGCACGACCTGCACGTCCCCGAGCGCACCCGGCAGAAGAAACTTCGAGGTCACGGTCGGTGTGACAGCTTCGATCTGGGCGTGGCCGACCTTCAAAGACGCCATGGTGACCCGCAGCCACACGTCGCGGCGGAACACCGTCTGCCCGGCGACGCTGCGGTACGCGTAGCGGGCAGCCTGCGCGGCGATCACAAGGACGGGTTCGCGTCGATAGGTGGCGAGGGCGAAGAAGGCCACGAGAGCGACGATCGGCAACATCACCCAGATCGCATTGGGGTTGATGAGCAAGGTTGCCAGCAGGGCAGCGATGGCTCCGCCGACGACGACGAGTTGCAGGAACGTCAGTCCGAGGAAGATCCCCCGGCGCTCGCGGGCGGCGAAGCGGACGCGGGGTGCGCCCTCGTCACTGATCAGCTGGTCGGCGATGAACGTGGTCATGGGTTATCTCCCAACCTTGATGACCCGCGCGGCCGACCGCACGGGTGCTGCAGCAGTGTTGACCCGCGAGAACTGGTCGCGCATTGAGAACCGGTGATGAAGGGCGGTGCCGACCTCGGCTCCGGCGAACGAGACGAGCTTGGTGGCCCAGAGCGGGCTAAACGATGCGGTGATCACCGCGCCGGCGGCGATCAGGATGACCCCAATACTGAGGCTCGCTTTGGTCAGCTCCACCGCGAGCAAGACGACGCCCGCTGCGAGCGGCTTGGCGATCAGCAGCCCGACGGTGAGATTCATCCACCGTTGCGCCCACGCGGTCAGCTTGGGCTGGCCGATCATCATCAACCCGACCGGGGCCATTGCAGCCAAAGCCAGCAGACCGAACTCACGGATGGACATGGCGATGAAAAGAAACAGCGACGCGATCATCATCAGGGCGACGACCAGCAGCGCCATCACATATTCGCCCACCGAGGCAGGTCCCTGCGCTCCTTGCGACACCATTGTGAAGATGACGCCGCCCTGCGTGAATTGGGAGTTGTGCATGACGGCGTTTGGGCCCTGCTTCGACAGGTCGAGGATGCCGATCACGCGCAGCAGCCCCTTGCTGAGGTCGCCGCCTTGAACGGTGGTGGTGAGGCTGGTCGTGATGGCGTCGGTGATCCCGGACGCCTTCTGCATCCCCCACACGCAGATCGCGGAGAACGGGATGGCGAGGGCGGCGCCAGCGGCGGTGCGGCCGATCCGGTGCCAATCCTGCAGGATCATTGCGATCCCGATCTGGACGAGCGCGACGATCAGGATGACCGGTGCGGTGACCGCGACCCAGAACAGAAATTGGGAGTGGGCGATGTTCCAGCTGCCCTGGTCGATGCTGGTGTTGAATGCCCCGCTGATCATGGTGGCGATGAAGTCGCCGAGATTGCGGATGGTGGACGCCATGAAATGGGCCACCGTTTGTGAGGCTTGGCAGCTGAAGTCGGAGAGGAAGCAGCCGTAGTTCGGCGAGAACGGATCGGGCGGTGCGGAAAGAACCAACATGATGCTCACGCCACCCTCAGCGACTGACCCCAATTGATCAGTCCGGCGATCCCGCCCGCGACGGCAACGCCGGCGATACAGCTGACGAGCCCGACCATGCCCATCTTCTGCACCCGTCCATTGCTCGAGATGTGGCCGACCACGATGAATCCGGCGGCGATGAGTCCGCCGATCACGGCGAGGCTGAGGACGATGGCGAACACGACGTTCGCGATCGACTGGAGCGCGGAAACGCCAGGGCCTGAGAAATCCGGCGACGGGTTGGCCACTGTCAGGACGGTGATGGCGCGCGAGTGCACGGTCACCAGGGCCTCGTTGAGTGCGTTCATGATTCGGTCTTCCTTTCCGGGGTGTCCGTTTTCGGAGTGGGTTCGTTCGTCTCAGCCATCCGCTTTGCGGTCAGCAGTCCGCTGGCGACGATGCCGAGCAATGCGATGCCGACGATCAGCAGCAGACCGAGCAGGTTGAGCAGGAGGGCCATGAGGTTCACTCCCCGCTCGCGTTCGCGTCGGAGCTCGGTAGTGGAACGACCAGGTGCAGGGGCTGCCCCTCGGAGGGGACGTCCACGGTCAGCAGGAGGCGGTCCACGCCGTCCGGGAGGTACCAGGCGGCGGCGAAGGAGCGTCCCTTGTCGTTCGGTACCGTCCAGTCGGTCTTGCTACGAAAGAGACCGGTCGGGAGCCATGGAAGTCCTGCGGCTTTCGCGGCTGCAGGTCCGTCCGCCGTGTCGAGGACGGCCGGTTCGGGACGCCCATCGAACTGGGTTCCCTGCAAAGTGGTGCCGGTGACTATCTGATAGGTCTGATTCCCCTGCGAGGGCTTCCATTCGCCGGTCATCGTGAGCTTCATCAACACGACGGGGGTTCCGGCAGGGAAGAGCTCCTGGTTCGAATCCGGGAGGGTGCACCGGCAGCCGTGTTTCGACTTGAAGATGCGGCTGGGGAAGACCTGGACGTAGACGGTATCCACGATGCCGTCCGCAGCCGGCGCTGCAGCGCTCGACGGAGTCGGCGTCGGCTCGGCCGGCGCAACGGTCGTGAATAACGGGTCTCTGGCGGGCCCCGTGGAGACGCAGCCGACCAGCGCCAGGCATGGCAGGAGTGCCCCGATTGCGATCAGCTTCTTGTTCATCTCAAGTCACCTCGGTTCTCGTCTGTGCCTTTACCTACACGTTCCGGTTCGGGGTGGGTTTTGGCGCGCATTGGTGAGGTTGGTTGGTCAGGGCACCTGAATGTGCTGGTGGTTGCAGGTGTCGGCGAAGGTGTGGGTGATGTTCATCAGTGGGCCGAGAGTCACGCCCGACTGGGCGCGGCAGTCGCTTTGACCGGCGCTCGACCCGTGCGGGGCGTAGGGATCCAGCACGTGGATCAATTGCGTGGAGAGGTCGTCCGCACCGGTGAGCGAGCGACGGTTGAGGGCGTAGAAATCCACGGCTTTGCCCTTCCAGTGCGCCGACTTGGTCCCGGCGCCTGGTGTTGTGCCGGTGCAGCGACGGTTGAGATCGCTGACGCCGACCTGCTGGAACGACTGGACGGCGACGACGATCAACTGAAGGACGTGTCCGTCGATCACGCAGTTCGGGGACGCAGTCCCGTCAGCCATGTTGATGACCTGTTGCTGATACCGGGCCTCGAGGAAGTTCAGCTTCTTTGCCTGGATCGCTTGCACCAGCACGGCCGCGGCAGCGCGGGCGTCCGCCGGGATTTGGCACGCGCCGGCGGTTGCCCCGGTGAGCGCGGCGAGGACGTGTTGGGCGGGAGTCCAGAAGGGTGCGTAGTGATTCGGGTCCGCGTTGATCTGGACGGCGTGGGCGGCCAAGGTCGGGGCTATGGTCTGCCAGCCCGGCACGTGGAGCATCCGCGTGTAGAACGCTGCAGCAGCAGTGGCTGGGTCCATTCGTTGGGCAGGGGTGCCGTAGCCGGCGCCTTGCTGGAAGACCCCGATGGTGGTGTCGTCGACGGCATCGCCGTGGTCGAGGTTCCGTAGTCCGGACTCCCCGATCGCGACCATCAGCGCGAGCGTTTGGCCGTGCGGTGAGATGTTCATTTGTTGGCCGACGGTGATGATTGTCGCGGCGATTCTCAACTGGTCGGGCCCATACCCGTCGACGCTCTGGCTGGCGGCCACGGTGGGCGCGGAGCCGCCGCACTCTCCCCCACCGACGAACCCGTTTGCGCCAATCGCGAGCACCATCGTGACCGGCAGGGCTACCAAGCTTGCGGGGACGACGAGGACGAGGACAGCGATGACGATCAGCAGATTCCGCGTTGCTTTTGGATGGGTGACTGCGTGCGCCGCACGGGCGCCCGCGGTGATCATGCCGAGACCTCCTGCTCTAGAACGGCCCGGGCGATCATCATCAGACGTTTCGCTGTCGCGATCCGCGCTCGCGCCGATCCGGCGTGGATATGCAGTCTGGCGGCGATCGTCTCGGCGTCGTCGTCGATCATCTCGGCGACCTCACGGAAGCCGCCCCGCTCAGGGACGCATCGCACAACGACGGAGCCAGTGAGTGGAAGGCCTGCATCGGCGGCCGCGAGCGCAGCGCGCACGGTGTGCGCCGCCTGGCTCACGCGCTCGCGAACTGTCCGAAGCCCGCGCGCAGAGAGGTGGTGCGCCTCAGCCACACGATCGCCGTCACCATCGGTGAGCCCCAATTCACCCACCACGACCCAGTCGGATGGCCCGACGAAATCGGCGACCAGGCTCATCCACCGGTTGGCTTCGAACCGACCGATCAGCGCATCGAGCGGGTCGATGTCGCGGCCCGATTGGATGTCCGCCGGCAGCTCATCGGTCTCGACGACCTTGCGCTGTAGTTCGCGCAGGACGACATGGCGTGTGATCCCGAACACAAACGCGTTCGGTGTCCCTTTCGCCGGGTCATATGCGGAACAGCGGCGCCAGACGGACTCCCGCACGATTTGCAGAACGACGTCGACATCGTTCGGCCGGCCCCACAGGCGGTATCGGACGAACGAGCGCATGCTGTCGACGGTGCGGAGAAGTTCTCCGAGACGATCGTCCACAACTGCGACTTGATTTCCTTCAGCCACGAGATCACAACCTTCCTTGCATGGATGTGGCTAATGCGAAGGACCGGGTTCGAGCCGTGAGGCCCGTTAGAACAGTGGTGCGGCCGAGCGCACGACGGCGCGCGAAAGCCCACCTGGGCAAGGGAGGGTGGATGAGCCGAGCAGCGCCGAAGTCATGGGGTTCGGGGCGGCGCCCTCGGATTCGATGGTGGAGCGGCGACTTCGACTCTGAAGTGCGGGAGTCTCAGCCACGATGCGTCACCGACGCCCTGACTCGAATCGCGAGTCCGGCGTAACGGCAAGTGGGGTAAGAATCAGCCGCTCCATTTGGTGCCGCACGCTACCCCCGAACAGGGGTCGTGGCGCGGCGGCGCGCCGGGTGCACCGGCTGTTCTACTGACAGCTCTCACACTGCAGGTCATCCATGGGGTCAACCGGCACTAGATACCCGTCCACGAAGTCCTGAATTAGCCCGGCTTGCGCCTCGACCGATGCTCCTACGCCAGCATCGACGTCGCGGTCTGGATTCCCGATTCCAGCCATGCGATCACCTCCGCACGCTTGTAGTAGACCCGATGCGAGGTCGGCTTGTAAAAGCGCGGCCCTTGGCGGCGGTAGCGAAGCTGTGCCAGCGCCGCCACTGACAGCCCAGTGAGTTCGGCCGCGTCGGCGGGCCGAATGAATTCCCCAATCATCTCGTATCCTCCGTTTCGACAACGAGAGTTTCCACGTGTTGTGAGAAAGACAATACCACTATTCGCTGGATTGACAACAGTGGTCGCACTAGGCTGTCGACATGACGGATTTTCGAGGCGAGCAAACAGTTGGAGCGCGGATCAAGTTCGCTCGGCGGCAGCGTGGTTTTCGCACCACACGCGAGTTGGCAGAGGCCATTCCTGGAGGGAATGTCACTGAGGCCGTGCTGGAGAACATTGAGTCGGGACGAAAGGCAGACATTGGTGTCAGCCAGCTGCTGAATATCGCCCGGGGGCTCAACGTTCCGCCTTCGATGCTTCTCGCCCCGATGGGAAGACCAACCGCAGATTTGGATTTGCCGAATCTCAGTGACGACTTTGTCGGCATGAGTGCGGCCGAGTTCGACTGCTGGCTTTCTGCAACGCCGGCGAGTTCTTACCGACCTCGCTTGGCAGCCGAACGGTCCGACATCCAGACACTGAACTCACTTCGCGAGCTCGGCACGCTTGAGCGCGAACTAGAGCGTCTTCGCATGATTTGGGACGTGCAGGCGAAATCCGGCGACGCCGATCTCACCGGGGCCAACACCGGAGTCCGCGATCGCATCGATCGGATACGCCGGGAGGTCTCGCTGCTATCGGGAGTGCTCACGAGCGACGGCATGGTCGGTCTCGACGAGTCGACCGAAACTACTTCGGGCGGCTCATCCCAGTAGGAATCAAGGTTTGCCGGAGTGCTGGGCATGAACCCCTGGCGGCCTGCAGACTAAGTCCATGATCGCGATAATTGGCCGTGGGACTACTCCGCGCCGCCCACAGACTTCGATTGGTGGTCCGGCGTTTGGATTCCCGTGATTGTCGGCGCCGCCTCGATCACTGTCGCCTTCGTCGCGCTCATCGTCGCGCTCGCAGCTAACCGGACGGCCGGAGCGGCCTTATCGGTGACCCGCGACGCCGCCGAAAGCGAAGCCAGGATGCCACGCGAGCGGGTGGCCCACGCCGCGATCATGTCTATGAACGCGGCGATGAATACTGCGTGGGCAGAGAACGAGGACTTCGAGCTTCGCGTGATCCCGACGCTGAACAAACTGGTGCAGGGCGCTGGAGATGAGGGCGTCGACCAATCCTCCGTGCAGACTCTCACACGTTGGCTCGTCCGAGAAGCCGGTGCTGTCGCGGCAGCGACGACCTCCAACCCTCAACGATTCCGCGAGCTCCCATCACGACGGATGGGCATGCTGGCATTGCGGATGTCTTTCGGGCTCCGCGTCGACGAATGGGTAAAGACCGAGCAGATCATGGAAGCCGCCACCGTCGCCCAAGAGCAGCCTGAACTAATGAGGCGGGCCGCCGCGCCGTAGAACCGCGCGAGGCTCTTGCGATCCATCAGGACATCTCTGACGAAGCTGCATCAATAGAGCTCTGACGTTTCGGCGGGGTTGGTCCTGACAGTTGCCCTCAATGTTTGAGGGATGAGTCGTGTTGACCCTGTTGATCCTCGTGTCCGTCTCGCGATCGTTCAGTGGCCGCCGGATGCTCCGCGCGGGTCGATCACGACATTCTGCGCCGAGCACGGGATCTCCAGGGAGACGTTCTACGCGATCCGGAAGCGGGCGGCGGAGGATGGGCCGGCGGCGGCGTTGGAGCCGCGGTCGAGACGGCCGCGCAGCAGCCCGTCGAGGGTCACTGACGAGGTCGTCGAACGAGCGGTCGGGGTCCGCGCCGCATTCGAGGCGTCGGGCCTGGACCATGGCCCGATCAGTGTTCACGAGAAGATGCGGTCGCTTGGGATGGACCCGGTGCCGTCGACGGCGTCGTTGTCGCGGATCTTCCGCGAGCAGGGTGTCGCGAAGATTGAGCCGAGGAAGAAGCCGAGAGCGTCTTATCGCCGGTTCGTCTATCCGGCGCCGAACGCATGCTGGCAGCTGGATGCGACCGAATACGTCCTAACCGGCGGACGCAAATGCGTGATCTTTCAGCTCATCGACGACCACTCCCGCCTCGCGATCGCCTCCCACGTCTCCTGGGGCGAGACCTCCGAGGGCGCGATCACGGTGGTCAGCAAGGGCATTGCAGCCCACGGTGTTCCGCAACGGCTGCTCTCCGACAACGGGGCGGCGCTGAACCCGTCCCGGCGCGGAGTGCTGGGCCAGCTGGTCGCCTACCTGCGCTCACTCGGCGTCGAACCGATCACCGGCAAACCCTACAAACCGACCACGCAAGGCAAGAACGAGCGCTTCCACCAGACCTTGTTCCGCTATCTCGACAAGCAACCACTCGCGGAGACGCTCGAGCAGTTGCAGGCCCAGGTCGACGCGTTCGACGTCATCTATAACACCGAGCGACCGCATCAAGCGCTCCCCGGTCGGGTCACACCAGCGTTGGGTTGGGCGGCCACGCCCGTGGTCGAAGCACCGCGCCCGGTCCCACAAGCAGCCGCACCGAAGTCTGACGACGGCATCCGGATGACCCGGATCCGCGACACCGGCAGCGTCGTCGTCCGCAGCATCCGCTTCCAGACCAGCCGCACCCTCGCCGGCTCGACCGCCTACATTGTCGAGGAAGCGAAGACCGTGCTGATCTTCGACTACCAGGGCACGCTCATCGCCGAATACCCCTGGCCCAAGCCCGGCACCACATACGTCGCCAGCGGCCAACGCCGCGGCCGCAAACCGAAGACGGTCTAAGGGTCACCAACCTCGTCCGGCAAGGTCCCCAGATGGTCATCAAAAGCAACCTCAGCACAACCGGCCGAGATGCGGTCGCCCAGGCGCAGGAGAGGGAGTCTGTTCAACGCAGCTCGCCTCGCAGGGCGGGACTACTGGACGCCCAAGAAGCTCATAACCGACTGCGCTGCAACCACGATTCCAATCACGACGACACCGCCGGCTATTGATGCGGCGACGGCGATCAGCCCCCGGCGGGAGCGCCGGCCGGCCACCGTCCGGCGATCGAAAGACAGGGAAGAGACCTTGTCGATGTTGGGAGCGACGATGGCCACGAACGGCTCCTGAGGATCATCATGCAACCCATATGGGAGCGGCCGGTCGGCGTCCGCACGAAAGACTCCGTCAGCATCCTCGCGCATGTCGATCATGACGCCCCCATCCCCTCGATAACCGAAGCATAGGACTGCCCAATGAGCGGCGCCAGCTATGTCACATAGCTAGTCTCGAGCACGCAAAGTGCGGTCCTCAGGCTCGACAGACACATGCGGGACGGTCGAGACATGCCAAACGTTTGGACACAGCTCCCGTCAGAGATGTCCTGATACACCGTCTGTCAGAGATGTCCTGATGCAGAAACGTCAGAGATGTCCTGATACATCACAACCGCGCGAGGCTCTTGGTGCAATGGCCGTGCCCACATTTTGCCCACAAAATTCTGAGATCGGGCCAAATTACGGAGATAACAGGAGATGCAACTTCCGCGTAATTCGGCGGAAGTTGGCCCTTTTCAGCGGCCTTCAAAGCCCTCGCTGGGGGTTCGAATCCCCCATTCTCCGCCAATCGTGTTCCAGGATGCGCCCCCGGTGCGCGCGCAGCGTCCATCCGGGGTTCGAATCCCCCATTCTCCGCCAATCGTGTTCCAGGATGCGCCGCCGGTGCGCGCGCAGCGTCCATCCGGGGTTCGAATCCCCCATTCTCCGCCAATCGTGTTCCAGGATGCGCCGCCGGTGCGCGCGCAGCGTCCATCCGGGGTTCGAATCCGGGGGGGGGGTTCGCGTCTCCGAGTCAGCGACAGATGTAGTGTCAGCGCATGAAGCACGGCGGGGTGACGTTAGCGGTCGTCGTGTCCGTTCTGCTCGGCGCCACCCTCTCCGGATGCACTTCTGGTTCGCCCACACCTTCGACAGCGCACTCGCCCGAAACGTCGACGTTCGCCACCCTGACGTGTCCGGCCGCTCCGGCCGCTCGCACCTCAGCACTCGGGGGAAGCGCCACAGACCGCTTGGTCCCGTTCACGCCGACAGGGCTGCTCGTGTGTCATTACGCACCAGGCCCGGCGAAGCTGGAAGAACGCATCGCGAACGATCCGGCCAAAGCCGCGAACGTCGCCAAGGAGCTCAACGCTCTTCGGCAGTCTGCGGAGGGACTGCTCTCGTGCCCGGCCGACTCTGGCGAGGAAGCAGACCTCTATTTCTGGGACGCATCCGCGCGCGCAACCGTGACGGTCGGTCTCTCCGGATGCACCGTGGCCGCGAACGGCAACGTCGCTCGCTTTGCCGACGTGGGCCCCGTGTTCCGGAGATCACTCGGGTTGCCAGCTCAACCAGATCCGTTTTACACGACAGGCTGAGGCGCGCCCGCTCGCCGACCCAGCCCTTCACTTTTCGCCCCAGCAGACCACTATGGGCGCATTGGTGTCCACGCGACACCGAACGACTGGGGCACGCCGCGCAAGGCCACAGGACACCTTCTTCCCGGAACCGGATCCGATGCCGCGGCAGCGGCCGACGAGATGCCAGTAACTGCGCCGGGCCCCGAAGGATCGCACGCAGTTACTGGCATCTCGCCGTTGCGCGCCGGGTCACCTGTGGAGGCGGCTGTGGATGCGCATCCCCGTCGCTAGGCCGAGGTGCGCCCCGTCCCGTGCAGCACCGACACCGCGAAGCTCGCCGCGCGCTCGCGCAGGCTCGCCATGCGTTCCTGGCGCGCCGCATCCACGTCGAAGCCGACGTAGGCGAGCGGCGGGCGCTTGCGGACGTTCGCCGAGCAGCCGAAGTCGGTGCAGACGAGTGTGCCGACCGTGTCGCCGTTCTTTCCGGCCTGGCCCGCGCGCTTGGCGCTGTAGAAAGCGACGTCGTTGGTCAGGTTCACGTCCTGGCACCACGAGCACTGCGGGCGGCTGAGCGCGGACGCCTCTGCCTGGCGCAGAAGCAGGCCGACGGGCGCGCCGTCGAGGATCACGACGGCGTATGCGCGCTTCGGCTGCTTGCGGTCGCGCCAGCCGAGGTAGTCGAGCGCATCCCAGTCGATGGTCTGGAAGTCGGCGGGCAGGGTCAGGTCGCTGACCTCCTTGCGGGAGGCGTTGACGAACGAGGAGCGGAGCTGTTGCTCGGTCAGAGGGAGCATGAGTGTGTTTCACCAATCGGAGTACGGCCGCGACGGCCGGAGAGATCGCACGGGCGGACGAGCCCGGATGCGCGTCGGATTCTGCGCGGGACGACAGGCACCACAGGTGGATGCACGGGGTCGGTCACCGCATCCCTCGCACAGAACGAGGGCGGAAGGCAGGGGAAGACGACGCTATCTCACGCCGGCGTTCAGAACGCCGACGACCTCCTGACGCCCGGAGGGCAGCACGGGAGCGAGCGGAGTGGACACCCTGGGAGTGTAACAAACGCCCCTGACCGGCTCCACCGCCCGCTCCCCTGTACCGACGCGCGGCAGCCGCTACTTCAGGCGGCGCTCCTCCTCTTCTTCGAGGTGTTCCTTCTCCTCGTCCTTGCGCTCCTGCTCCTTCTGGATGGCTTCTTCGCGCGGCGTCTTGTTCGTCACGGTCGTGTCCTTTCCGTTGCGGCGGCCGGACAGTCGCCCTGGCACCGACACTACGATGGACTCCGGCCCGCAGGAAGGTGGCTCCGTGAGCAAGAAGGTCTTCGCCCAGCTCTGCACGACCGTGCTGCTCGGCGCCATCACGCTGCTCATCGGCCGCAACATGCACGATCTCGGCATGGCCGTCGTCTTCGGCGCCTGCGTCCTCATCACGATTCTGAGTGCCTTCCGGGTGCGCAACATCCGGATGCGCGAGCGGGCGGCCGCATCGAAACCGGACGCCCGTGTCCCCCAAAATGCCGCTACCGAAAGGCCACCGCGATAGGCGATCCTCGAAGGATGGAGGGTCGGCGGGAGCTGAGACAGGAGACGGGCGTGGTGCAGCAGACGGTGGTTCTGCGCCCGCACGCCCACCTTTTCGCGCGCGGAATCATCGCCATTCTCGCCCTCACCACCCCGGTCTTCGCCGTCCTCTACTGGCTGACCATCCCAGACGGCGTCTGGCCTCTCGTGCTCGGCCTCCACATCGTGGTGATCACCGGCACGACGCTCGCCGTCCTCGCGTTCTTCAGCACGACCATCCAGCTCGGCCGCGACGTCGTGCGCGAACGCGGTTTCTTCGGCAGGACAGTGGATGTGGTGCCGGGCTCTGTCGGCCAGGTCATCCTGGTCAACCTGTACGAGGGCAGCACGCTCGACACCCAGCCGCAATTGTTCGTGACCGGCACGGACGGCAAGCTGCTGATCCGGATGCGCGGGCAGTTCTGGGCGCTCGAAGACATGGAGCGCGTGGCCGAAGAGCTCGACGTGCCCGTGACGAGGCGCGAGGACTCGATGACGCTCTCGGAGCTGCGGCGCGCATCCCCCGGGTTGCTGTACTGGTTCGAGCGGTTGCCGCGCTTCGGGCGCTGACCCGCCGCGGCGGTACACCGCGGCGTGGGCTACACCGCGGCGTTGGTCGAGATCGCGTACACCGGGCCGTCCGGCGTGCTCGATGGCAGCTCGTGGAAGCCGAGCTTCTCGTAGAACGCGCGGGCTCCGTGGTTGGTCGGCGACATCCGCAGGTAGACGCCTGGCACCCCGCGCTCCCGGAGGGCGTCGAGGAGCGTGCGGATCAGGGCGCGGCCGAACCCCTGCCCCTGCAGCTCGGGCAGGAGGTCGATGTGCAGGTGCGCCGGGTATTCGGCGAGCTCGGGCACGAGCATCCCCTGCAGGTCGAGGCCGAACGTGATCGCTTCGCGCTCCTTGTCGTCGCGCGCCGTATCGAGCGGGTATTTGGCGGAGAACGTCGGCAGCCATTCCCTGGCGTACCAGTCGACGAACGCTGCGCTGTCCGCGACGGCGATCACATACCCTGCCACGTGCTCGCCGGTGTCCACCACGAACGCGAGGTCGGGCTGGTAGGTCGCGTACGGGCCGGCGAAGACGTCCGGGATGAGGTCGTCGTCCCGGTATGTCCCGGTCGCGTCACCGCCGCTCGCCCCTGTTCGGATGCACACGTCGTACACGTCGTCGCGGTCGCCGGGCTGGTAGGGACGGATCGAGCTCACCGTGAAAGTATGTCAGCGTGAGCACCTCCGCCGCTGCCATCCACGACTCCGCCACCCGCGCCGAGCAGCCGGTGAGCCACGGCCACCTCAACGAGCGCGCGTCGACGCCCGTGACCATCGAGCGTCGCTGGCCGGGCGAAGACGCCGCCGCGTTCGTCCGCCACTACTGGATCCCACGCTGGCGACTCCCCGATGGTGCGTCCCTGCGGCAGCAGGTGCTCGAGTACCCGACCGCGAACCTCGTCTTCGAACCAGACACGACCGCGCTCCACCTGGCGCGCCGCGGCCTCAGCGTGAAGACCCTGCGGGGCGACGGCTGGGCGTTCGGGGCGATGCTCCGCCCCGGCGTAGCGCGCGGCCTCGTCGGCGTGAGCGTCCGCAGCCTGCCCTCGGCCGTCCCGCTGACCGACGGGGCAGGAGGCTACCAGCATCACGCGCTGCTGCTTCCGGGAGTGGATGCGGTTCGCGCGCGCATCCACGACGCCATGCGGCAGGGCGACGACCAGGCTGCGGTCGAGGCGTTCGAGGACTGGACGACGACGCTGCCTGCCCCCACCGTCGAGGCGGGGATGGTCGACGCGATCGTGGATGCGGTGGAGACCGACAGGACCATCACCCGCGTCGAGCAGCTCGCCGACCGGTTCGGGCTCGGCATCCGCCACCTGCAGAGGCTGGTCGCCGGCCACATCGGCTTCGGGCCCAAATGGCTCATTCAGCGCTACCGGCTGCAGGAGGCGGCGGCGGCGCTGCGCTCCCCTGCGCCGCCTCAGCTCGCCGACCTCGCCGCCGAACTCGGCTACGCCGACCAGGCCCACTTCGGCCGGGAGTTCAAAGCCGTGATCGGGTCGACGCCCGGCACGTACGCGGCCGAGTCGACCGGCTGATGACGGATTCCGACCGATGACCGGACAGCTCCCGTGCCCGTCCAGCCCGGTCGCCGCTCTCGCGGACGCCGCTCTCGCGCCCTGGCGCGACCGCTGGCGGCTGACCCCCTCCGGCGACGCCTTCGCCACCCCGTCGAGCGTGCTGCAGCCGGTGGACTGGCGCGGTCGCCCCGCCTTCCTCAAACTGGCGACAGTTGCGGAAGAGGCCGCAGGATCGCGCCTGCTCGCCTGGTGGGACGGACGCGGAGCCGCGCCGGTGTTCGCGGCGGACGGCGACGCGATCCTCGTCGAACGTGCGACGGGCGACCGTGATCTGGCGACCATCGCCGGGTCGGGGCCGGACAGCGACGACGCGGCCACGCGCATCCTGTGCCGCACGGCCGACCGCCTGCACGCGGTCGACGACCGGCCGAGACCACACGGGTTGGTGAGCCTGCTGGTGTGGTTCCGCGAGCTCTTCGAGGAGGCGGCGGAGCATCCGGCGGCACACGACGGCCTGTATACGCACGCGGCGACCGTCGCCGGGGAGCTGATCGCGCATCCCGTCGCCGACCTCGTGCTGCACGGCGACCTGCACCACGGCAACGTGCTCGACTTCGGCGCGGACGGCTGGCTCGCGATCGACCCGAAGCACGTCGCGGGCGACCCAGGATTCGACTACGCCAACATCCTGTGCAACCCGGATGCGCGGATCGCCCTCGCCCCCGGACGCTTCGAACGTCAGCTCGGGGTCATCTGCACCTCGACCGGCGTCGAGCCCGCGCGGATGCTGCGCTGGGCGTTCGCGTGGGCGGCGCTCTCCTCGTGCTGGTCGGAGCGCAGCGGAGACGACGCCGGACACACGCTGGGGGTGGCGAGGCTGGCGCGGTCGCTTCTCGGGGATGCGGCGGGCTGACGCTGCGCTGAGGCTGCGCTGCCGATCGCGCGACGGTCGGCCCAGCGCCCCCACCGTTGTTCCTCAGCGCCGCTTCCGCGTTCCGAAGATCCCCTCCACAACGCCGGTGAGGATCGACGCCGTCGCTTTTGAGCCGAGCACCTGCTCCAGGAGGTTCGGCTGCGGTTTCGAGGTCGTGCGCTTGCCGCGGGTGGTCGGCCCCGTCGACTTCAGCAGCCTCTCGTACTCCGCGTCGGCCGCCTTCTGCGCTTTCGCCTGGGCCGCGGCGGCCTTGTCCGCTGCCTTCTGCGCCTCCACTGCCGCTTTGGCCTGCTCCAGCACGCGCTCCTGCTCCTCGGCGGCCGCGGCGGCAGCATCCAGTTTGCGGGTGAGCATCTCGCGGGCGGAGTCGCGGTCGATGGCCGTCCCGTATTTCGAGAGCAGCGGAGACGCGGCGATGGTCGCATCGATCTGCGACTCGGGCGCCGGTGACATGGAGCCCTGGGGTGCGCGCAGCCGCGTCCACGCGACCGGCGTCGGCGCACCCTTCTCACCCATGACCGTGACGATGGCCTCACCCGTGCCGAGCTGCTGCAGCACCTCGGCCAGGTCGTAGCCAGACTTCGGGTACGTCGACACCGTCGCCTTCAGCGCCTTCGCGTCGTCCGGAGTGAACGCGCGAAGCTGGTGCTGCACGCGCGAACCGAGCTGCGCGAGCACGTCGGAGGGCACATCCTTCGGTGTCTGCGTGACGAAGAAGATGCCGACTCCCTTCGACCGGATCAGCCGCACGGTCTGGGTGATGGAGGCGAGAAAATCCTTGGATGCGTCCTTGAACAGCAGGTGCGCTTCGTCGAAGAAGAACACCAGCTTGGGCTTGTCGAGGTCGCCGACCTCCGGCAGGTCGTTGAACAGGTCGGCGAGCAGCCACATCAGGAACGTCGAGAACAGGGCCGGCTTGTCCTGCACGCCCGGCACTTCGAGCAGGCTGACCACCCCAGTGCCGTCGGCGGCGAGCCGGATGAACTCGGCCGTGTCGATCTCCGGCTCGCCGAAGAACGCGTCGGCGCCCTGGTCGGCGAAGGTGATGAGCTCGCGCAGGATCACCCCGACCGTCGCGCTCGACAGCCCGCCGAGGTCGGCGAGCTCCGCTTTCCCGTCCGCGCTGTTCAGGTAGGTGAGGACGGCGCGCAGGTCGCTGAGATCGAGCAGCGGGAGCCCTGCCTTGTCCGCGTAGTGGAAGACAAGCCCGAGGCTGGACTCCTGCGTGTCGTTCAGCCCGAGCACCTTCGACAGCAGCAGCGGCCCGAACCCGGCGACGGTGGCCCTGATCGGGATGCCCTTCCCGATGCCGCCGAGCGAGAAGAACTCGGTGGTGGTGGCGTGCGGCGCCCAGTCCTGACCGATGCCGCGCGTCCGTTCGAGGAGTTTGTCGTTCGGCTCCCCCGCCGTCGCGATCCCGGACAGGTCGCCCTTGATGTCGGCGGCGAACACGGGAACCCCGTGCGCGGCGAGCTGCTCCGCAAGAACCTGCAGCGTCTTGGTCTTGCCCGTGCCTGTCGCTCCGGCCACGAGCCCGTGCCGGTTGGTCATCGACAACGGGATGCGCACGGGCACGTCCGCGCGCGCCTCCCCGTTCACGAGCGCCCCCATCTCCAGCACCGCCCCGGTGAACGCGTAACCGGTGCGCACAGCGTCCACCTCCGGTTCGGTGAGCGGGCCGGCTGGCGGCGCGGAGGCGCCGGCGGCGCCGGCGGGCGAGGATGCGGGTGCCGCGGCCGTTGCCGGTGCGGCGGGCGGGGCGGGAACTGGGGCGGGAGCCGGGGCGGCGGACGGTGTGGGAGCCGGGGCGGGCGGCGCGACTTCCGTCGCAGCCGCGCTGGCCGCGGTCGCCGCGTCCGAGGCCGCCACCGCCGTCTGGGCCGCCGCGGCCTGGGCCTGCACCGCATCGGCTCGCGCCTGCGCGGCGTCGGCCTGCGCCTGTGCCGCCGCGGCCGCATCCTGTGCTCGTTTCATCGCGTCCGCCGCCTCCGCCTGCAGCCGGGCCGCGTTCTCCGCGGCGGCTTTCGCGTCGGCCTGGGCTTGGGCAAGTGCATCCGCGTCGCTCATGCGCTCACTCTAAAGGTGCGGTCTGCCCCCGCGCAGCAATGGAGTCCGAAGTTGTTCCGGCGACACGCGACAGTCCGACGTGACGAACGTCGGACAGGTTTGCCGCGGTCGCTGGGCTACTGCTCCCGGAGCCCCCAGGGCTGCCCGTAGCCTCCTTCGTCGACCGGGCGCGCCATCAGGTCGAGGAAGGGGGCGGCGTCGAACGCCTCAGGGCCGAGCACGCCGGTTCCGGCCCACGCGCCCGTCGCGAGCAGTTCGAGCGCGATCACCGGGTTCATCGCGGTCTGCCAGACGACGCACTGCGCCTCGTACTCGGCCATCGTCCACTCGTTGTCGCTCACGTGGTAGAGGTACACCTCGCGGGAGTTCCCATCCACACCGGTTCCCTTCACCCACACTCCCGCGCAGGTCTTGCCCGTCATCCGCGGCCCGATCGTGGCGGGGTCGGGGAGGGCGGCGGCGACCACATCCCGCGGGGCCACCTCGACAGGACCGTTCTGGCTGCGCACCCGGATGGGCGTGGTCGAGTCCAGTCCGAGCTGGTGCAGTGTGCGCAGAATGCCGATGAACTCCTCCCCCAGCCCATACTTGAACGTCACCCGTTCCGCGTCGATCCACCGCGGCATCAGCAGCACTTCCTCGTGCTCCACGTTGACGCATTCGACCGGGCCGATGCCGTCGGGGAAGTCGAACACTTCCGGCTCGCTGAACGGGGGCGTCGTGTACCACCCCGCGTCCTTCTCGAAGATCACCGGCGGGTTCAGACACTCTTCGATGGTGGTCCAGATGCTGAACGACGGGGCGAAGATCTCGTTGCCGTCGCTGTCCCGCACCACGAGGTTGGCGCCGTCACGGGTGCCGAGCTCCTCGATGTGGGAGAACAGGGTGTCGGAGGCGTACCGTGCGAACACGTCGCTCAGCCCCGGCTCGACGCCCATGCCGACGAGCGCCAGTCTGCCCGCCGTCTCCCAGTCGCCTCGGAGGGCGAACTGGTCGTCGCCGAGCTTCACGCCGGTCTTCGCGTACGGGTCGGTGGGATGCGGCTCCGACAGGCTCATCGCCATGTCCAGATAGTCGGCGCCCGCGGCCAGCGCTCCGGCGAAGATGGTCGGCACGAATTTCGGCTCCACGGCGTTCATCACGTGCGTCGCTCCGTGCTCCCTGGCGACGGCGGCAACGGCATCCGGGTCGGACGCGTCGATGGCGGCCGCGACGAACCGCGACGCGACCTCGTCGCCGTGCCTCCCTCTTATCCACGCGATGGTCTTCTCCGCGCGACCGAGGTCGTAGTCGCTGACGACGATCACTTCGTAGAACGTTCGGCGTGCGGCGATCTTCGCGATGGCGTCGCCGACCCCGCCGGCGCCCACGAGCAGGATTCTCATGGCGCAACGCTAGCGCGCATCGCATCGCGACGGTCAAGAAACTTCGCCCCCGAACGTGTTCGGACGTCCCGGCTGAGGAGCATCATGCCTTCCACCTGACCACCTGTGCGGCGACGGAGTGTGCTCCTCGACCACGGCGCTCTGCATCCGTCCGTCGTGCGTTGGGGTGCCGAACTCGGCGGTGTGACAGCTCAGGATGCGCTGGCCGTCACGCTCGCCATCGTCCGGCCCCACGCGAGCAACTCCCCCGACGAGCCGGTGCGTGCCGCCCTCCTCCCCGAGCAGCGCACGGGCTGGTTGGGGCGACCGGCAAGAGCGGCAGCCGGGACGGGGGGTCTGGCGGTGTGAAGGGTGTCGTGTGTCGCGGTCAGTGCCCGCGAGCGCGGCGTGACGGTGGCGGAAACGTCTCTGACTCTGCGCAGGTGACGGACGAAAGCGGGGCCAGGACTGGTGTGTCCTGGCCCCGCCTCGTGTCACCGCCTCAAACGATGCCGACGATGATGGTCGCGACTAGTTGATGCTGGTGTCGCCGCTCTCTGCTTCGTTCTTGCGGCGACGACCGAACAGGAACGCACCGAGCCCGAGCAGGAGGCCTGTGATGCCTCCGCCGACGAGCCATCCGTTGGTGTCGGAACCGGTGCTGGCGAGTTTGCCTTCACCCGAACCGTCTGCAGCGGCGCTCGCGTTTGCGGTCGTCGCCCCCTCGGTTGCGGTGTTCGCGCCGGCGGTGCCGTTGGCCGCGATCGAGGCCGACGCGTCTGTGGACGCCGCGGCATTGGCAGCGGACGAGGAGGCTGCGGTGCTGTTGGCAGCGGCGGACGCTGCACCGTTCGCAGCGGCCGTGTTGTCCCCGTTCGCGGCACCCTGAGCGGACGCCTGCGAAGCCGCATTCGCGGCGGTGCTGACATCTGCTGACGCGTTCGCCGACGCAGCCGTGTTCGCTGCAGCCTGCGCTGCCGAAGCGGCGGTCACGTCGCTTGCGGCGGACGCCTGCGTTGACGCATCTGCGGCGCCTGCGGCAACAGCAGCCGCGTTGGCGCTGACATCCGCAGCAGCCGAGGCCGCCGCGTTCGCGTTCCCGGTCGAATCCGCCGACGCGTTCGTCGACCCGATGGCGCTGGCAGCACCCCGCGCGGCGGCGGAAGCGTCGCCGGTCGCCGCGGCAGACGCTGCCGCATTGGCGGCGGCGGTGTTGTTGGCGTTGGCAGCACCCTGGGCGGACGTCTGCGCAGACGCGTTGGCCGCCGTGGTCGCGTCGGCTGACGCGTCGGTGGACGCGGTCGTGTTCGCTGCCGCCTGCGCAGCAGCAGCCGCCGAGACGTCGGCCGCGGCTGACGCCTGCGTGGTCGCATCCGCATTGCCGGCAGCGACCGCGGCAGCGTTCGCGTTCGAGTCGGCCGACGCCGATGCTGCAGCGTTCGCGTTGCCCGCGCTCGTCGCCGACGCATCGGTCGACGCGGTCGCGTTCGCAGCGGTCTGCGCCGCACCCGACGCGGTCGCGTCACCGGTTGCGGCAGCGGATGCTGCCGCGTTGGTGGCGGCGGTGTTGTTGGCGTTCGATGCAGCCTGCGCGGACGCCTCCGCAGCGGTCTGCGTGGTCGCGTCGGTGGACGCATCGGTCGACGCGGTCGTGTTCGCTGCCGCTTGCGCAGCAGCGGCCGCGGTGATGTCGGCCGCCGCTGATGCGGTCGTTGTCGCGTCCGCGTTGCCGGCAGCGATCGCAGCAGCGTTCGCGTTCGAGTCGGCCGCAGCCGACGCTGCAGCGTTCGCGTTGCCCGCGCTCGTCGCCGACGCATCCGTCGACGCGGTCGTGTTCGCAGCCGTCTGCGCCGCAGCCGTCGCGTCCCCGGTCGCGGCAGCAGATGCTGCCGCGTTCGTGGTGGCCGTGTTGTTCGCGTTCGATGCAGCCTGCGCGGACGCCTCCGCAGCGGTCTGCGTCGTCGCGTCGGTGGACGCATCGGTCGACGCGGTCGTGTTCGCTGCCGCCTGCGCAGCAGCAGCCGCAGTGATGTCCGCCGCCGCCGATGCCGCCGCCGTCGCGTCCGCATTGCCGGCAGCGACCGCAGCCGCGTTCGCGTTCGAGTCGGCCGCAGCCGACGCGGCAGCATTCGCGTTCGCGTTCGCGGTGCCGACAGTCGAGGCGTCGCTGGACGCGGTCGCGTTCGCAGCGGTCTGCGCCGCAGCGGTCGCATCACCGGTTGCGGCGGCAGATGCTGCCGCGTTCGTAGCAGCCGTGTTGTTCGCGTTCGATGCAGCCTGCGCCGACGCCTCCGCAGCGGTCTGCGTCGTCGCGTCAGAGGACGCATCCGTTGACGCGGTCGTGTTCGCCGCCGCTTGCGCAGCAGCAGCCGCGGTGATGTCAGCCGCCGCTGATGCGGTCGTGGTCGCATCCGCATTGCCAGCAGCAACCGCAGCCGCGTTCGCGTTCGAGTCAGCTGCAGCCGACGCGGCAGCATTCGCGTTCGCGTTCGCGGTGCCGACAGTCGAGGCGTCGCTGGACGCGGTCGCGTTCGCTGCGGTCTGCGCCGCAGCCGTCGCATCCCCGGTCGCGGCAGCAGATGCTGCCGCGTTCGTAGCAGCCGTGTTGTTCGCGTTCGATGCAGCCTGCGCCGACGCCTCCGCAGCAGCATTCGTCGCCGTGGTCGCGTCAGTAGACGCATCCGTGGACGCGGTCGTGTTCGCTGCTGCCTGCGCAGCAGCAGCCGCCGTGATGTCCGCCGCCGCCGACGCGGTCGTGGTCGCATCCGCATTGCCAGCAGCAACCGCAGCAGCATTCGCATTCGAGTCAGCCGCAGCTGACGCTGCTGCGTTCGCGTTGCCCGTGCTCGTCGCCGACGCATCCGTTGACGCGGTCGTGTTCGCAGCCGTCTGCGCCGCACCCGTCGCGGTCGCGTCACCTGTTGCCGCAGCGGATGCTGCCGCGTTGGTGGCAGCGGTGTTGTTGGCGTTCGACGCGGCCTGCGCCGACGCCTGTGCAGCGGCATTCGTCGCTGTGGTCGCGTCAGTAGACGCATCGGTCGACGCGGTCGTGCTCGCCGCTGCCTGAGCAGCAGCAGCCGCCGTGATGTCAGCCGCCGCTGACGCCTGCGTGGTCGCGTCCGCATTGCCAGCAGCAACCGCAGCAGCGTTCGCGTTCGAATCAGCTGCAGCCGACGCGGCAGCATTCGCGTTCGCGTTCGCGGTGCCCACGGTCGAAGCGTCGCTGGACGCGGTCGCGTTCGCTGCGGTCTGCGCCGCAGCCGTCGCATCCCCGGTTGCCGCAGCAGATGCTGCCGCGTTCGTAGCGGCCGTGTTGTTCGCGTTCGACGCAGCCTGCGCCGACGCCTCCGCAGCGGTCTGCGTCGTCGCGTCAGTAGACGCATCGGTCGACGCGGTCGTGTTCGCCGCTGCCTGAGCAGCAGCAGCCGCCGTGATGTCCGCCGCCGCTGATGCGGTCGTGGTCGCATCCGCATTGCCAGCAGCAACCGCAGCAGCATTCGCATTCGAGTCAGCCGCAGCCGACGCTGCAGCGTTCGCGTTGCCCGCGCTCGTCACCGACGCATCCGTCGACGCCGTCGCGTTCGCAGCCGTCTGCGCCGCCGCGGACGCGTCCCCGGTCGCGGCAGCAGATGCTGCCGCGTTCGTAGCAGCGGTGTTGTTCGCGTTCGATGCAGCCTGCGCGGACGCCTGCGCAGCGGTCTGCGTCGTCGCGTCAGTAGACGCATCGGTCGACGCGGTCGTGTTCGCTGCTGCCTGAGCAGCAGCAGCCGCCGTGATGTCCGCCGCCGCTGACGCCTGCGTTGTCGCGTCCGCATTGCCAGCAGCAACCGCAGCAGCGTTCGCATTCGAATCGGCCGCAGCCGACGCGGCAGCATTCGCGTTGCCCGCGCTCGTCGCCGACGCATCCGTCGACGCGGTCGCGTTCGCAGCGGTCTGCGCCGCCGCCGTCGCGGTCGCATCCCCGGTTGCCGCAGCAGATGCCGCCGCGTTCGTGGCGGCCGTGTTGTTGGCGTTCGACGCGGCCTGCGCCGACGCCTGTGCAGCGGCATTCGTCGCTGTGGTCGCGTCAGTAGACGCATCGGTGGACGCGGTCGTGCTCGCCGCTGCCTGAGCAGCAGCAGCCGCCGTGATGTCAGCCGCGGCTGACGCCTGCGTGGTCGCGTCCGCATTGCCTGCGGCGACCGCGGCAGCGTTCGCGTTCGAATCAGCTGCAGCCGACGCGGCAGCATTCGCGTTCGCGTTCGCGGTGCCGACGGTCGAGGCGTCGCTGGTCGCGGTCGCGTTCGCTGCGGTCTGCGCCGCAGCCGTCGCATCCCCGGTCGCGGCAGCAGATGCTGCCGCGTTCGTGGTGGCCGTGTTGTTCGCGTTCGATGCAGCCTGCGCCGACGCCTCCGCAGCGGTCTGCGTCGTCGCGTCAGTAGACGCATCGGTCGACGCGGTCGTGTTCGCTGCCGCCTGCGCAGCAGCAGCCGCCGTGATGTCGGCCGCGGCTGACGCGGTCGTGGTCGCATCCGCATTTCCGGCAGCGACTGCGGCAGCGTTCGCGTTCGAGTCAGCTGCAGCTGACGCTGCTGCGTTCGCGTTGCCCGTGCTCGTCGCCGACGCATCGGTTGACGCGGTCGTGTTCGCAGCGGTCTGCGCCGCAGCCGTCGCATCCCCGGTCGCGGCGGCGGATGCTGCCGCGTTCGTAGCAGCGGTGTTGTTCGCGTTCGATGCAGCCTGCGCGGACGCCTCCGCAGCGGTCTGCGTGGTCGCGTCAGTAGACGCATCGGTCGACGCGGTCGTGTTCGCTGCCGCTTGCGCAGCAGCAGCCGCCGTGATGTCCGCCGCGGCTGATGCCGCCGACGTCGCGTCCGCATTGCCGGCAGCGACCGCAGCAGCGTTCGCATTTGAGTCAGCTGCAGCCGACGCGGCAGCATTCGCGTTCGCGTTCGCGGTGCCGACAGTCGAGGCGTCGCTGGACGCCGTAGCGTTCGCAGCCGTCTGCGCCGCAGCGGTCGCGTCACCGGTTGCGGCGGCAGATGCTGCCGCGTTCGTAGCGGCCGTGTTGTTCGCGTTCGATGCAGCCTGCGCGGACGCCTCCGCAGCGGTCTGCGTGGTCGCATCCGTTGACGCGGTCGTGTTCGCTGCCGCTTGCGCAGCAGCAGCCGCGGTGATGTCCGCCGCCGCTGATGCGGTCGTGGTCGCATCCGCATTGCCAGCAGCAACCGCAGCAGCATTCGCATTCGAATCGGCCGACGCCGACGCTGCAGCATTCGCGTTCGCGTTCGCGGTGCCGACAGTCGAGGCGTCGCTGGTCGCGGTCGCGTTCGCAGCGGTCTGCGCCGCAGCCGTCGCATCCCCGGTCGCGGCAGCAGATGCTGCCGCGTTCGTGGCAGCGGTGTTGTTGGCGTTCGATGCAGCCTGCGCGGACGCCTCCGCAGCGGTCTGCGTGGTCGCGTCGGTGGACGCATCGGTCGACGCGGTCGTGTTCGCTGCCGCTTGCGCAGCAGCGGCCGCGGTGATGTCGGCCGCCGCTGATGCGGTCGTTGTCGCGTCCGCGTTGCCGGCAGCGACCGCAGCAGCGTTCGCGTTCGAGTCGGCCGCAGCCGACGCTGCAGCATTCGCGTTGCCCGCGCTCGTCGCCGACGCATCCGTCGACGCGGTCGCGTTCGCAGCGGTCTGCGCCGCCCCCGACGCGGTCGCATCCCCGGTTGCCGCAGCAGATGCCGCCGCGTTCGTGGCGGCCGTGTTGTTCGCGTTCGACGCGGCCTGCGCCGACGCCTCCGCAGCAGCATTCGTCGCCGTGGTCGCGTCAGTAGACGCATCCGTCGACGCAGTCGTGCTCGCCGCCGCTTGCGCAGCAGCAGCCGCCGTGATGTCCGCCGCCGCTGACGCCTGCGTGGTCGCGTCCGCATTGCCAGCAGCAACCGCAGCAGCGTTCGCGTTCGAGTCAGCCGCAGCCGACGCGGCAGCATTCGCGTTCGCGTTCGCGGTGCCCACGGTCGAAGCGTCGCTGGACGCGGTCGCGTTCGCAGCGGTCTGCGCCGCAGCGGTCGCATCCCCGGTCGCCGCAGCAGATGCTGCCGCATTCGTAGCAGCCGTGTTGTTCGCGTTCGACGCAGCCTGCGCCGACGCCTCCGCAGCGGTCTGCGTCGTCGCGTCAGTAGACGCATCGGTCGACGCGGTCGTGTTCGCCGCCGCCTGAGCAGCAGCAGCCGCCGTGATGTCAGCCGCCGCCGATGCGGTCGTTGTCGCATCCGCATTTCCGGCAGCAACCGCAGCAGCGTTCGCCTGCGAATCAGCTGCAGCTGACGCTGCAGCGTTCGCGTTGCCCGCGCTCGTCACCGACGCATCCGTCGACGCGGTCGCGTTCGCTGCGGTCTGCGCCGCAGCGGTCGCGTCCCCGGTCGCGGCAGCAGATGCTGCCGCGTTCGTAGCAGCGGTGTTGTTCGCGTTCGACGCGGCCTGCGCCGACGCCTGCGCAGCGGCATTCGTCGCCGTGGTCGCGTCAGTAGACGCATCCGTCGACGCCGTCGTGTTCGCTGCCGCTTGCGCAGCAGCAGCCGCGGTAATGTCCGCCGCCGCCGACGCCGACGTCGTCGCATCCGCATTGCCAGCAGCAACCGCAGCAGCGTTCGCGTTCGAATCAGCCGCCGCCGACGCCGCAGCATTCGCGTTCGCATCAACGCTACCGGCGGCTGACGCATCGGTCGACGCCGTCGCGTTCGCAGCGGTCTGCGCCGCAGCGGACGCATCGCCGGTCGCGGCCGCGCTTGCCGCGGCCGCTCCGATGGCGGCCGCGTCGACGTTACCTGCTGCCTGAGCGGCCGCCTGCGCTGACGTCGTGGTGGTGGCGTCTGTCGACGCGGAGGTCGAGGCCGTTGCGTTCGCCGCAGCCTGCGCGGCAGCAGCCGCGGTGATGTCAGCCGCGGCGGACGCCGTCGTGGTCGCATCCGCGTTTGCCGCAGCAGCCGCGGCAGCGTTCGCGTTCGCGTCTGCAGCAGCGGAGGCCGATGCGTTCGCGTTGGACGCGGTGGATGCGTCGGCGGATGCGTCCGTCGACGCTGTCGCGGTCGCTGCAGACTGCGCTGCAGCGGTAGCATCGCCACTCGTCGCAGCGGATGCCTCGCCTGCCGTGTTCGAGCTGTTGTCGCCGCGGGCTGACGACTGAGCGGCGGCCTGCGACGCGGTCGTCGTCGTCGCGTCTGCCGTCGCCGCTGTGGACGCCGTTGCGTTCGCAGCGGCCTGAGCCGCAGCAGCCGCGGAGATGTCGGCCGCAGCCGACGCCTGGGTCGTCGCGTCCGCATTGCCGGCAGCGACGGAGGCACTGTTCGCGTTGGCGTCGGCCGCGGCAGATGCGGCAGCGTTCGCGTTCGCGGATGACTCGGCCGACGCGTCCGTCGACGCTGTCGCGGTCGCAGCAGCCTGCGCCGCGGCGGATGCGTTGCCGGTTGCCGCCGCCGACGCGTCAGCCGCCGTCGTGGAGGTGTCGTCGCCGTGGGCGGCGGCCTGCGCGGCCGCCTGCGCAGCCGTCGTGGTCGTTGCGTCGGCAGACGCATCCGTTGACGCCGCGGCGTTTGCAGCAGCCTGCGCGGCCGCAGCGCTCGTGACATCGGCCGCCGCCGAGCCCGCGGACGTCGCGTCCGCGTTCGCCGCGGCGACCGCCGCGGCTCCGCCGGTCGCATCAGCGGCCGCCGAGGCGGACGCATTGACATCACCGGTGTCGGCGACGACATCCGTGTTCACCGTCGACGTGTTGTTCGAGACGTCCGGGTCGACCTCGTTCGGCGTGATCGTCGCCGAGTTCGTGACGACCGACGGCGTGCTCGGGACCTGGGCCGTGTACTGGATCAGTTGCGATGCACCGGGTGCCAGAGCGGGCACGTTGCAGGAGATCTCACCCGCATCCAACAGGCAGTTGGCCGGCAGTTGCACGTTGGTGAGTCCGGCTGGAAGCGTGTCGGCGATGACCGAACCAGACGACGGGTCGGCTGAGCGGTTCGTGACATTCAACGAATAGGTGATCTGCGAGCCAAGGAGCACGCTTGCCGGGGCCGACTTCACGAGCTCGAGGTCGGTGTCGTGGGTATAGCCGGCGAATGCGGCGTCCGACGATGCGGCAGAACCGGGATACATGTACTGAGCGACAGCCGTGAACGTCGGGCTCGAGCTGCTCGGGTTGTCGATGTGAAGCTGCACAGCAGGCCGGCCGGCCGTCGTGCCGACGTCACCTCTCATGAAGCCGACGTTGCCGTTCGGGTAGGTCCAAGCGCCTCCAGTGGACGCAGACACGGCCGGCGCCAGGTCCGCGGGGCGCGGAAACTCGGTCGCGAAGTTGTTTGTGGGGTCGATGCGGAGGATCGTTGAGATTCCAAGAATCCAGAAATAGCCGTTCGAGTATGCAAGATCGCCGAGCGCCGTCGTGTTCACCTGGATGTTTCCCGCGGTGACAGGCGCTCCCGAGTCATCGACGTCGATGACGCCGAGATAGAGCTGGGAATCGGCGAAATACTGAAACACGAATTTGTTGGCGTATGCGCCCGTCCCGAACGCTCCGCCGAAGACGACGACAAAAGTCAGATCGGATGAGGGAAACGCGTCAGGAACGCTGTACAGCGTCGTGTTTCCTTCGGAGTCGATTCGCGTCCACACGCCGTTGTTCGCGACCGGTTTCTGAGACAATCCGAACAGGAAGCCCGACGCTTGGTGAAGTCCAATGGCGCCGTACCCGCCCTGGGGAGTGCCGACCTGGTTGAACGTGAACCCCGTCGGCCCGTTGATGCCCTGCAGCAGAACCGTCTGGTTGTTGCCGGCGTCCAACGCAGACGTCGTGTACAGCGCCGCCTGTGCCGGATCGAGCGGCTGCCCCGGTGCTGCGGTCGCAGCGGGTACCGCGACCATACCGGTGGCTCCGACACCACCGGCGACAGCAAGGGCCATAGTCGCCCTCAGTTTGCGTGAACGCACGTTATCTCTTCTCCATGTGTCGGGGAGCCGCTAGCCGATGTCATCCGGCCGGTTCGGCGCCCACTCAGGTGCACTGCTTCGAATGTGATCTCGGAGAGCGCACGGCGGAGCCGCGTCTCTACGACAGGAGAACCTGCTCGATCAGCACATGGCGCCGGGCAGGGAGGGTCTCCCGGTGATCTAGAGCCGCGCGGGGGAGATCAATAACGTTGCGGATTCCGAATATCGAAATTAAACATCACGGGTCAGATGGTCCGCCGCAGGAAAGGATGCGGGCGCAGGCGTTCCTGCACCAGGCGCAAGGCGAACGGCGCCCACGCGATCACCGCGATGGCCGCCCCGAGCAGCAGACCACCGATCGTGTCGCTGAGCCAGTGCGCACCGAGGTAGGTGCGGCTGACGGCCATCAGGACGGCCCACGCCGCACCGGCCACCCACACCCACACCCGCGGGAAGATGATCGCGAGCACCACGACCATCGTGGCGGCGTTAGCCGTGTGCCCGGACGGGAACGAGCCCGTGTCCGACTGCACAAGGATCTCTGTCGGCCTCGCGCGACCGACCGTGTGCTTGAGAAGCTGCACCGCCGCCACCGACAGAAGGCTCGCCACCGCGAAGAAGTAAGCGCCCCATGGCCGTCGGAACGCGAGCAACAGCAGGAAGATCAGGACGGGGATGGCCACCGAGCCGATGATGCCTCCACCGGCGTAGTTGAAGAACAGGGCAGGGCCGAGCCAGATCGGCGAGCGGTGCTCGACGATCTCGCCCATCCACTCGAGGTCGATGGCGAACGGCTCCGTCGGGCGCAACGCGATGATCACGCCGAGCACGACGACGAGTCCGACGGCGACGGAGGCGGAGATCACCGGCCACCGTCTGCTCACCCGTGCGGCCTGCTGGATGTCGTCGCGTGCCGTTCCCATGCCAACCAACGTACTCATGCCTCGCCGTGCATCCATCGAGTCAGACGGTATTCACGGGTTCGACGGTGCGACGCGTGAAGGAGTTCCGATTCGATTGTCAGGAAGCCGGATGAAGGGGCTAGTGGGCGAGGGCGGGGACGGTGCGGGGGCGCACGATGAACCAGAGGGCAGCGATGGACACGAGGGCGCACACGGCCATGACGAAGCCCATCGGGGTGGCGCTGCCGACGCCGAGGATGCCGACGATCGGTGAGACGATGCCCGCGATGCCGAAGTTCAGCGCGCCGAGGAGGGATGCGGCCGTGCCGGCCTCGTGCCCGTGCGCGTTGAGCGCGAGCACCTGTACGCAGGGGAAACCGAAACCGCACGCCGCGATGAAGAACCACAGCGGGATGGCCGTGCCCCACAGCCCGACGTGCGCCTGGTCGAGGATGACGATGAGCACGCTGGAGACGAACATCACCACCGTCGACACCGCGAGAATCCACTGCGGGCCCACGTACTTCGTGATCCGCGCAGCGGACTGCACACCGATGATGATGCCGATCGAGTTGACAGCGAACAGCAGACCGTACTCCTGGGCGTTGAACTTGTAGATCTCCTGGAACACGAACGAGCTCGACGAGAGGTAGGAGAACAGGCCGGTGAAGTTGGCAGCGCCGACGATGGCGATGCCGACGAAGATCCGGTCGCTCAGCACGGCCTTGTACCGCTGCCGCACGGTGGAGTGGCCCGCGTCGTGGCGGCGCGCCTTCGGCAGGGTCTCGACGATCCAGAGCGAGACGCAGATGACGACGAACAGTCCGTAGCAGGCGAGCACGACGAAGATGCCGCGCCACGGCATGACGAGCAGCAGCCAGGAGCCGATCACGGGCGCGAGCACGGGAGCGAGGCCGTTGACCAGCGCGAGGCGGCTGAGCATCCTGACCAGCGGGCGTCCGCCGAACAGGTCGCGCACCATCGCCATCGCGACGACACCGCCCGCTGCAGCGCCGATGCCCTGCATGGCGCGGGCGAGCCCGAGCAGCTCGACGTTCGGTGCGACCGCAGCGCCGAGGCAGGCCAGAATGTGCACGACGGTCGACAGGATGAGCGGCAGACGGCGGCCGATCTTGTCGCTCCACGGGCCGACGAGCAACTGGCCGACGCCGAACCCGATCGTGGTGGCCGTGAGCGTGAGCTGGATGGCCGCCGTCGAGACGTTGAAGTCGGCCTGCAGCGTCGGAAGCGCCGGCAGGTACGTGTCGATGGTGAACGGCCCGAGCGCGGTGAGCGCACCGAGGATGAGGATGTATGCGAGGCGCTGGCGACCGGAGAGCGAGTCTCCTGGATGCACGACGGTGGTCACGAAAGGGTCCTTGACTGGAAGACGAGCACCGCGGGGGAAGCCGCGGTGTGTGGGTGGGAGGGGTGCTGCCGGGAATCCGGCGGTGGTGCTACTCGCTCGTTCGAATCGATTCGACCGTCGTTGCTCGATAATCCTATCGGATACCGGGCGGGAATGTTACCGTGCACATCCCCGAATTCGGGGGATCCGGACAGTGGATGCGCTCAGTCCGCCGGAGCGGCGAGGAGCGGCGCGAAGGCGAGCTCGGCCGCGCCGATCATCAGGATGTTCGCCCCGAGCTCCGCGCGTGCGATCCGCAGGTGCTCCCCTGACGCCGCCATCGCCTGCTCGGCGACGAGAGCCGCCAGACGGTCGGGCGCGACGGCGTACAGCGAGCCGAGGAACCCGCCGAGCACCACCAGCTCCGGGTTGAACACGTTGGTCGCGTTGCGCAGCGCGATGGCGAGGAAGCCGAGCTGCCGCTCGATCTCGGCGCGCACCTCCGCATCCCCTGCTGCGACGGCCGCGGCGAGCGCGCGATCCAGTTCCTCACTATCGGCCGCCTCCAGCCCGAGGGCCGCGAGGAGCGCCCGTTGGCTCACCTCGGTCTCCAGGCAGCCGATCGCGCCGCAGTGACAGCGCACGCCGTTGGAGTTGACGAGTGTGTGACCGAGCTCCCCCGCGTAGCCGGAGACCCCGGTGAGGGAGACGCCGCCGACGACGACACCGGCTCCGATGCCGGATGCGCCGCCGTTGAGGTAGACCAGGTCGCTCGCTCCCCGCCCGGCGCCGAAGAGCCGTTCGGCGTTCGCGCCGAGGTTGGCGTCGTTCGCCGCGCTGACGGTCAGCCCTGTCGCGTCGGCGAGTTCGGAGGCGAACGGTTCATCGCGCCATTCGAGGTGGGGTGCGAGCCGCACGACGCCGTCGCTCTCGCGCACCAGCCCCGGCACGGCAACGCCGATGCCGACCACTCTGCGTGCTGCGGCGAGGTCGGGGCGGAGTCCGTCGATGACCGCTGCGGCGACTGCCGCCGCCTCCTGCGCTCCTGGAACGTGGTCGAGGGGGAATCGCACGCGGCGGTGCACAGCTCCGTCGAGGCCGACGACACCCACCGTGACCGCGTCGATCTCCGGGTTCACCGAGATCGCGACCACGCGGCCGTCCGCGACGACGACGGGCGAGGGACGCCCGACCCTGTTGCTGGTCTCCGGGTCGCGCTCGGTGACGAGCCCCAGCTCGACGAGCTCGGCCACGAGCGCGCCGACCGTCGACCGGTTCAGCCCCGTTGCGTGCGTGAGCGACGACCGTGCGGCCGGGCCGCCGCGGTGCACGAGCCCGAGCACCGTGGCGAGGTTGTTCCGGCGCACGGTGTCGAGGTTCGTGCCGGTCGTGTTCATGGTCCTGTGTACTGTACCGTTTCGCGTCGCGCGGGGCGGCGCATCAGGTCGTCCGACAGCGCCCCCTCACCAGGCTTCCGTTCACCAGGCTTCTGTTCACCAGGCTTCCGGCCGCGCGCCGAGCGGCACGGGCTCCGGCCGCTCAACCGTCGAGCGCAGGGTGACGACCTCGTGACGGTGTCCCGCAGAGATGATCGACTCCATGATCTCCAGCACGTGGAACGCCAGCTCTCCGGACGCCCGGTGCGGCCGTCCGGTCTCCACAGCGCGGGCGAGGTCGGCGAGGCCGACTCCGCGTCCGGCGTCGATGTACCCGGCCGCATCCGGAACCTCGCGCCAGGTGCGGTCGTCGGCGGTTGCGATGGATGCGGTCTGCGAGAACGCGTTCGGGTCGGGCACCGCGATGGTGCCGCCCGTGCCGTAGACCTCGAACAGCGGGATCCTGGACTCCCACACCTCGAACGACATCGTCACCGTGGAGATGACGCCGTCAGCGTGCTCCAGGATCGCGGTGACGTGCGTGTCGACGTCGACGGGGATGACGGTTCCCGCCAGCGGTCCGGTCGCCACGGTGCGCGCTCGCTCAGAGCGTCCGACGGCGCCGGACACCCGCACGACCGGACCGAAGAACGTCACGAGGCTCGTCAGATAGTACGGCCCCATGTCGAACAGCGGCCCGCCGCCCGGCTGGTAGTAGAAGGCGGGCGCAGGATGCCACAGCTCGTGTCCAGGCGCCGTCCACGACACCGCGGCACCCACCGGTCGGCCGATCCGCCCGTCGTCGAGCAGCGCGCGAGCGGTCTGGATGCCCGTGCCGAGCACCGTGTCCGGCGCACTCCCGACGCGCAGCCCCTTGTCGGCCGCGCGCTCCAGCACGGGTACGGCGTCGGCCGTGGCGAGGGCGAGCGGCTTCTCCCCGTAGACGTGCTTGCCCGCATCCAGTGCCGCGAGCGCGATCTCGGTGTGCGCGGCGGGGATGGTGAGATTGAGGACGGCGTCGATCCGCGGGTCGGCGATGAGCGCATCCACCGTCAGCGCCTCGACGCCCTGCTCGGCGGCGACAGCGGATGCGCGACCCAGGTCGAGGTCGGCGACAGCCGTCAGCGAGAGGTTGGGCAACTGCGGGAACCGCTCGAAGTACTGGCGGCTGATGTTGCCGACCCCGACGACGCCGATGTTCAACGTGCTGCCCACAGCAGCCCCCTCTCGATGATGGTGCGGACCGGCTGGCTCTCCACGATCTCGAGCCGGTGGCCGGGTGCGGAGACGAAGATGCGGCCGTTGCCCCACTGGCGCGTCCAGATGGCGGGCGCTGTGACCGGGCGGTTCCACGCATCCCACGGGCGCACCGACTGGGTCGTGGTGGCGAGGACGTCGTTGTATTCGTCGCTCAGCACCCAGTACTGCTCGCTCACCAGGTCGAAGTCGTCGATGCCCTCGGTGATGGGGTGGCCGCGACCGTGGTCGGTGATGTGCACCGTGTACGGGATGTAGTTGTCCGACTGCTCGCCGGTGCGCTCGGCCGGGTCTTTGCCTGCGTGATGCGCGAACTGGCCGCCGATCATGTGCAGGTAGTCGGCGTTGTCGCGGTAGGCGTCTGCGATGCCGCCGTGCCAGCCCGCCATGCCCGTCCCGCTGAGGACCGCCCGCTGCAGGCCGGCGAACTCCTCTTTCGTGATCGTGTTCATGGTGTTGATCTGGAGCACCAGGTCGACTGTGTCCATGTATGCCTCGTCGGTGTAGACGGCGGGGGCTTCCTCGATGCGCACGTCGAAGCCGTTCGCTTCGAGATACGGGATGAAGAGGTCGGTGGTCTCAACGGGCATGTGCCCGTCCCAGCCGCCGCGGACGACGAGTGCGTTCCTGGTCATGCTTCCTGTCCTGTCCGTTCTTCGGAGGCGGCGACCGGTGCGTCCGTCGCCGTCCATGCACTGCCGCCGGCCGCACTGCGTTCGACGGCGGCGAGCACGCGCTGCACGTGCAGCCCGTCGGCGAACGACGGCTGCGGGTCGCGGCCGGAAGTGATGTCGTCGACGAAGTCCTTGATCTGGTGGCTGAAGGCGTGCTCATAGCCGATCGCGTGCCCTGTCGGCCACCAGTTGGCCATGTACGGATGCTCCGGCTCCGTCACGATGATGCGCGTGAAACCCTGCTCCCCGGCCGGCGCGGTCGCGTCGTAGAACTGGATCTCGTTCATCGCCTCCAGGTCGAAGGCGATGGCGCCCCGCGAACCGCTCAGTTCGATGCGCAGCGCGTTCTTGCGGCCGGTGGCGTAGCGGGTGGCCTCGAACGCGCCGACGGCTCCTGCTGCCGCGCCTCCACCGCCGAGTCGCGCCGTGAACCACGCCGCGTCGTCCACGGTCACCCTGCCGCGCTCCGTCGATGCCGTGCCGGACAGACCGACCGTCTCGCCGAGCAGCGGACGCTCCTCCACGAAGGTCGCAAGGGTGCCGGAGACGCTGTCGAGGCGGGAACCGGTGATGTGCTCGACCAGGTCGATCGCGTGCGCGCCGATGTCGCCGAGCGAGCCGGAGCCTGCGGCCTCCTTGTCGAGCCGCCAGGTCATCGGGCCGTTCTCGTCGGTCAGCCAGTCCTGCAGGTAGAGTGCACGCACCTGGCGGATGGTGCCCAGCCTGCCCTCCTCCACGAGCCGCTTGGCGAACCCGATGGCCGGAACGCGACGATAGCTGAAGCCGACCATCGACCGCACTCCGCGGGCGGCGGCGCGCTCGGCCGCAGCGACCATGGCCTCCGCCTCCTCGACCGTGTTGGCGAGCGGCTTCTCGCAGAGGACGTGCTTGCCTGCCTCCAGCGCCGCGATCGCGATCTCGGCGTGCGATGCGCCCGGCGAGCAGATGTCGACGATGTCGATGGTCGGGTCGTCGACGACGCGGCGCCAGTCGGTCTCGGCGTGCTGCCAGCCGAAGCGTTCCCTCGCGGCTTCGACCCTGGCGCTGTCTCGGCCGACGATGGTGTGCATCACCGGCTGAGCATCGAGGGGGAAGAACCGCGGGGCGACGCGCCAGCCCTGGGAGTGGGCGGCGCCCATGAACCCGTAGCCGATCATCGCCACGCGCAGCTCTGTAGCCGCATCCGTCATCGTCTCGCTCCTTCGCGTCGTTCCGCCGTTCGACGCTATTGCCCGCCCAACGAGAGCCACAAGTTTCGAGCCGCCATTGGAAAACTTTCGTGAATGCGACGTCGATTCAGGATGCGGGAGCCGCCGTCGACTGCCGCACCACGAGAGACGTGGCCAGTTCGAGCCGCGCGTTGTCGACCTCGCCGGAGCGCAGGCGCAGCGCCATCCGCGTCGCCTCCTCCGCCATCTCCTGCAGCGGCTGGCGCACGGTCGTCAGCGGCGGACGCGCCCACAGCGCAGGCCGCACATCGTCGAAGCCGACGACAGAGACATCCCGTGGCACCTCCAGCCCCAGAGCCGCCGCTGCGTCGTAGACGCCGAGCGCCTGCTGATCGTTGCCCGCGAAGATCGCGGTCGGCCGGTCGCGGAGGCCGAGCAGCCGCCGCCCCTCCCTCTCGCCGTCCCGCTGCCCGAACGAGCCGGACCCCGCCAGCTCCTCCACGAACGGGATGCCCGCCTCGGCCAGAGCCGACTGGTATCCGGCCACCCTCGCCCGCGAGCACATGAGGTCGGCCGGCCCGGAGATGACGCCGATCCTGGTGTGGCCGAGGCCGATCAGGTGCCTGGTCGCCGCGACGCCGCCCGCCCAGTTGGTGGCACCGACGGCCGGGACGTCCGCTGGCGGATCGCCCGCGGGGTCCACGACCACGAACGGGATGTTCCTGGTGCGCAGTTGCCTGCGGTGCGCCACGGTCAGGTCGGAGAACTGCAGGATCACCGCGACCGGTTTGCGCTGCAGCACCCCGGTCATCCACTCGTCCCTCGGCGTGTGGTGGTCGCCGAGCGCGGAGAGGGCCAGCACGAATCCGGCCTCGCGCGTGATCCGTTCGACGCCGCGGATGATCTCGACCGACCACTCGCTCAGCAGGTCCTCGACGACCAGCTCGACCAGTCCGCCGCGCTCCGGGTCGAGCCCGCGCCTGGCGTACCCGGAGTCGCGCAGCAGCTCCTCGACTCGCTGGCGCGTGGATGAGGACACCCCGGGCCGACCGTTCAGCACCTTGGACGCGGTCGACAGAGACACGGACGCCTGCCGCGCTATTGCCTCCAGCGTCGGCCGGTTTCGATCGGACATGCACACACTGTGCCACAATGTGGCCCATCCCTTTCGCCCGATCCGGCGAAAACTTCCCAGGAGGACCAGCTCAGAGATGGCTTTCACCGACCTCTCCCCCGCCGAACTGCTCGCATTCCGCCCCGACGTGGACGAGCCGGACGACTTCGACGCGTTCTGGACAGAGACCATCGCCGAGGCGCGAGCAGCCGGAGGCGAGACGACGCTGACCCCGGCAGACACCCCGGTCACGCAGCTCATCGTGGAAGACCTGACCTTCCCCGGGTTCAACGGCGAGCCGGTGCGCGCGTGGGTCTCCCGGCCACGGGACGCGGAAGGCCCACTGCCCGCTGTGGTGCAATTCCAGGGCTACGGCGGCGGACGGGGGCTGCCAGGCGAGAACGTGCTCTGGGCGCTCGCCGGCTACGTGCACGTCTTCGTGGACACGCGCGGTCAGGGCAGCAACTGGGGAACGGGAGGCGACACCCCCGACCCGCACGGCTCCGGCCCCGCGACCCCCGGCTACATGACCCGCGGCATCCACGACCCGCACTCCTACTACTACCGCCGCGTCTTCACCGACGCGGTGCGGGCGGTGGATGCGACGCGCACCTTCCCGTTCGTCGACGCCGGCCGCATCGCCGTGACGGGCGGAAGCCAGGGCGGCGGCATCGCCATCGCGGCCGCTGCCCTTGCCGATGGCGTTCGCGCCCTGCTCCCTGACGTGGCGTTCCTCTGCGCCTTCCGCCGTGGCGCCGAGGTGGCGTTCGGCGGCCCATACCTGGAACTCGCCACCTATCTGTCCGTGCACCGCGACGAGGTGGATGCGGTGTTCCGCACCCTCTCGTACTTCGACGGCGTGAACTTCGCCCGCCGCATCCACGCCCCGTCCCTGTTCTCGGTGGCGCTCATGGACAGCGTCGTGCCGCCCTCGACCACGGTGGCCGCATACAACCACCTCGCGGCAGAGGACACGACCCTGGAGGTGTACCCGTTCAACGACCACGAGGGCGGGTCAGCCGTGCAGTGGCAGAAGCAGGCGCGCTGGCTGGCGACGCGCCTCGCGGTGTAGTCCGTCGGGCGCTGGCCTCCGCGCGTCTCGTTCCGAGGACTCAGTCTTTTGTATCACACTAGTAGGTCATTTGTACTACACTATATAAATGGCACCGATCAGCTGGGCAGCAAGCGCCGACAGGCATCACGTGGCGCACGAGGATGCGGTGCACGCGATCGTGAACGCGCTGTACGTCGTGCCTCAGTTTGATGACGGTCGCACTGGTGGGATCTCTCCGGACCTGTATATCGGCCCCGGCCGCGACGGGCGGATGCTCGAGGTCCTGCTGGAACGCACGTCGCGAACACAAGCGACCGTCTTTCACGTGATGTTGGTACGACCGAAGATTCTGAACGAGGCGAAGAGGAGGATCGGCAAATGAACCGGAAACTGACCGAAGAGCAGGAAGCGCGCTACGCACGCGCCGCCGACTGGGCGGAGGGCGTCGACGGAATCCCCGCCGACGCCACCGTCGTAGACGCCGCGGCGACCCATGGTGGCCGGACCCTGATGGAAGAACTGCTGGGTTCTCCCGAAGCCGTCGAGCGGGCGATGGGCAGGCCCCGCGTCGATGGCAGCATGACGGCGGGCCACTCCCCCGCCCGCCAGGTGCGGCTCGGACAGGAACTCGACGAGCTACTCACTGCGCGAGTAGAAACCGAGCACCGCAACCGCAGCGAAATCATCCGAGACGCACTGGCGCAGTATCTGAAGGCATCCTGAACGGCACGCTGCAGTCGGGGCCAACGGAAGCCCCGATCCGCCTGCTCCCTCTAGCGGCCTAGACCGTCTCCGGCACGCGCTCCGAGAGCAGCACCCGCACGGTCCGTCGATCCGAGGCCGTCACCGCGTGCACGGCGCCGGTCAGGGTCAGCGTCGCTCTCGGCGTCGCCGCACCTGGGATGTCCCGCACGTCGGCCTGCTTCTCGTTGACGATGGCGCCACCTGTCACCTCGTCGCCGCGGAGACCCGTGGATGCGGCCGCGTGCGTCGCCGCCCACACCTCGACGTCTCCAGGCTCGACCACCCTGACCATCCCTCTGTCGCTGAACGCGAACCGGGTGGCCGGCACGTCGAAGGTCACGCGCACGGCTTCGCCGGCGTCGAGCGTCACCCTGGCGTAGCCGAGCAGTTGCGCCACCGGGCGGGTGACGGTCGCCGCGATGTCACGGCCGTAGAGCTGCACCGTGTCTGCGCCGCGTGCGGGGCCGGTGTTGGTCACCGTCACGGTCGCTGCGAACGACCCGTCCGTGGATGCGGTCAGGTCGACCGCCAGGTCGGAGTACGCGAACGAGCTGTACGACAGGCCGAAGCCGAACGGGAGGACCGGAGTGGAGTCGGTCGCCGTCACGTCGGACGGCCCGCCGAGGATCGGATGCAGGTACGAGTACGGCTGCGCTCCGGCCGAGCGCGGCATCGAAACGGGGAGTCGGCCGGACGGGTTCACGCGTCCGGTCAGGATGTCGGCGATGGCGGGACCACCGCCTTCGCCGGGGAAGAAGGCCTGGAGCACGGCTCCCGGAGCCGCCTCGCTGTGGAGCGCCCAGTCGATCGCGTACGGACGGCCGGTGAGCAGGACCATGACGACAGGAGTGCCCGTCGCGATGACGGCCTCGACCAGGCGGCGCTGGGCGCCGGGCAGTTCGAGCGACTCGGAGTCGTTGCCCTCTCCGACCGTTCCGCGGCCGAACAGGCCGGCCTGGTCGCCGACCACGACCACGGCGAGGTCGGCGCTTGTCGCCGCATCCACAGCCGCCGCGAAACCGGACTCGTCGTCGCCCTCCACAGCGCAGCCCTCGGCGTGCACGAATTCGGGGACGGGGAGCCCTGCGTCCGCGAACGCACCCGGCAGCGATTCCAGCACGGTCGGGATCTCGAACCCGAGCGGGAGACCGGGGTGAGCGGCGAGCACGTGGTTGGCGAACGAGTAGCAGCCCTGCAGCGCCTCCGCCCTGTCGGCGTTCGGGCCGATCACGGCCACAGTCGAGAGCGCGGAGGAGCGTGCGCCGAGCGGGAGGACACCGTCGTTCCTGAGCAGCACGACCGATTCCTCGGCGAGGCGTCTGGCCAGCTCACGGTGCCGCGGCGAGTCGAGGTCGACCACCGAGGGTGGCTCGTCCTCGAACGCGTCGGCGTCGAGCAGGCCGAGCTCTTCCTTCTGGGCGAGCGCGCGGAGCACCGCGCGGTCGACGTATGCCTCGTCGAACGCACCGGAGCGGATGCGGTCGGCCAGCGGCTGCAGGTAAGCATCCCCGGTCGGCAGTTCGATGTCGATCCCGGCCTCCAGCGCGAGCGCTGCCGCCTCCCCGCGATCGGCGGCGACGGCGTGCATGACCTCCAGGAAGGCGACGGCGAAGTAGTCGGCGACGACGACGCCGTCGAACCCCAGCTTCTCCCGCAGCGTCCCGGTGAGCAGGTTCGGGTCGGCGGCCACGGGGACGCCGTCGATCTCGGTGTACGAGTTCATCACCGAGCGCGCGCCCCCGTCGAGGATCGCCATCTCGAACGGGGGGAGGAAGACGTCCGCGAGCTCGCGCGGCCCGGCGTGCACGGGCGCGTGGTTGCGGCCGGCACGGGACGCCGAGTACCCGAGGAAGTGCTTGAGCGTGGCGTGCACCCCCGCATCCTGCAGGCCGCGCACGTACGCGGTTCCCACGGTGCCGACGAGGTACGGGTCCTCGCCGATGCACTCGTCCACGCGGCCCCAGCGGGGATCGCGCACGACGTCCAGCACGGGAGCGAGCCCCTGGTGGATGCCGAGCTGCTTCATCGCGTCGCCGATCGAGCGAGCCACCTGCTCCACCAGGTCGGGGTCGAACGACGCACCCCAGGCCAGCGGAGTCGGGAAGGTCGCTGCCTTCCAGGTGGCGAGCCCGGTCAGGCACTCCTCGTGCACCAGCGCGGGGATGCCCAGCCTGGTCTCCCGCTTCAGCCTACGCTGCTCCTGCCACAGCCACGCCGCACGCTCCGCGGGGTCGACCGGCCGGGTGCCGTAGACCCTCGTGTAGTGCCCGATGCCGTGACGCGTCACGTCGGCGAGGCTGCCCTTCGCCTCTTGACCCGCGGCCATCTCGCCCTGCATCGGGGCGACGAGGCCGTTCTGGTCGAGCCAGTATCCGACGATCTGCGCGAGCTTCTCTTCGAGGGTCATCCGGGCGTGCAGCGCGCGGACGCGCTCCGAGACGTCTGGCATGGCCGCGGGAGGAACGGTCGCGGACTCAGTGCTTTTCTTCACAGGAACCAATCACAAAAGAGAGCTGAATGCGGGGAGAGAGAAATCGGTCGGACGCCGCGGTCAGCCCTTGACCGCGCCGGTCAGGCCGCCGACGATGCGCTTCTGGAAGATCGTGAAGAAGATCAGAGCGGGGATCATCGACAGCGAGGTGAAGGCGAGGACCTTCGCCGTGTCGACCGAGTACTGCGACGCGAACGCCTGCACACCGAGCGGCAGGGTGAACGTCGACGGGTCGTTCAGGATGAAGAGCGGGAGCAGATAGCTGTTCCAGCTCGCGATGAACGCCAGAATGCCCGTGGTCACCACGCCGGGGATCGACAGCGGCATCACCATCCGGAAGAAGAAGCCGAGGCGGCTGGTGCCGTCGAGGGATGCCGCCTCTTCGAGCTCGACCGGGATCGCCCGGATGAACGGGACGAGGATGATCACCGTGGTCGGCAGGGAGAACGCGATCTGCGGCAGGATCACACCGGCGAGGCTGTTGGTCAGCCCGAGGTCCTTGACGAGGATGTAGAGCGGCGTGATCGCGACGGTGAGCGGGAACATGAGCCCGGCCGCGAACAGGGAGTAGATCGCTCCGCGACCGCGAAACTCGTAGCGTGCCAGAACGTAGCTGACCATCAGACCCAGCGCGACGACGCCGGCCGTGGTGAGGATGCCGACGATCGCCGAGTTCCCGATCTCGATCCAGAACGTCGAGCTGGTCAGGACGTCCGCGTAGTTGACCATCACCCACGGGTTCGGCAGCCCAGCGGGGGATGTGGTGATCTGCGAGTTCGTGCGGAAGCCGCCGACGATCGTGTAGAGGATCGGCGCCAGGCACACGGCGATGAAGACGAGGGCGATGAAGTAGGTGAGCGGGCTGCCCCACTTCTCGCCGTTGCGGGAGAGCTTCTGCCTGCGGCCGCGCTGCTCGCGCGCCGGCGGCTGCACGGTTCCTGCTGTCGTTGCTGACATTACTTCTTACCCTCCGTTACAGCGCCAGCCATGTCGCGACGAAGCACGAAACGCTGGTAGATCAGGGCGATCACGAGCGAGATCAGGAACATGACGACGGCGACGGCGTTGCCGAAGCCGTAGTTGCCCGAGCCGCGGCCGTTGGCGACCATGTACGTCGCCATGGTCGACGTCCCCGCTGTCGCGGCCACGTACTGGCCCCAGATGATGTAAACCAGGTCGAACAACTGCAGAGAGCCGATGATCGACAGGAACGCCCAGATGCGGATGGTCGGGCCGAGCAGCGGCAGGGTGATGCGCCGCTGGATCTGCCAGTAGCTCGCACCGTCGATGGATGCTGCCTCGAACAGTTCCTCGGGGATGCTCTGCATCCCGGCGAGGAACAGGATCACGGCGAAGCCGATGTACTTCCACGAGATGATGAACATCAGCGACCAGATGGCGATGCTCGGGTCGGAGAGCCAGTCCTGCTTGAACGCACCCAGACCGATGCTCTGCAGGAGGTCGTTGACAGCGCCTGCGCTCTGCAGCATCAGGCTGAACCCGGTTCCGACGATGACCTCTGAGATCACGTATGGCACGAAGATCAGCACGCGGATGATCGTGCGACCGCGGATCTTCTGGTTCAGGAGCAGGGCGAGGATGATCGCGACCGGCCCCTGCATCACCAGGGAGAGCACGAGGATGATCCCGTTGTGCGCAAGGGCGTCCTGGAACGCCTTGTCCTGGAAGATGATCAGGTAGTTGTTGAGCCCCACGAAGTCGGTCGGGGCGCCGTAGCCCTTCCACTTGAAGAAGCCGTAGTACGCGGCGAGCACCACCGGGAAGATGACGAACGCCAGGAACACGATGATCGCGGGACCGGCCAGCAGGGCGATCTCGGATCGCTGACGCCAGCCGCCACCGCTGCGGCGTCGCTTGGATCGCGACCGCACAGGGGGTGACGCCACGACGGCGTCACCCCCGTTGGTGCGAGCGCTCGGAGCTGATTGCTCGTCGATGGCCGACTGAGCGCCGAGTGTCTCACTCATGATCGAGAACTATCCCTTGGCTCCGGCGTCGTTGACGGCCTTGACGATCGCCTCCGGGCTTCCCTTGCCTGCGAGCATGTCGACGACTCCGGCGTTCAGGGCGTTTCCGACGCTCTGTCCGTAGAGGGTGTCGAGCCAGACGGACACGTACGGTGCCTTGTTGTACGCCTCGAGGATCGACTTCAGCGCCGGGTCGGTGACGACCTCCTGAGCATCCTTGCTCGCCGGGAGGGTCTGGAACGCGGTCGCGTAGCCCTCCTGGTACTTCTTCTGCATGAAGAAGTTGAGGAACTCCGGGCACTCCTTCGGAGCCTTGGCAGCGCAGGTGAAGCCGTCGACTCCACCCATCATCGCGTCGGCCTTGCCCTTGCCGCCGTCGACCGCGGGGAACGGGAACCAGCTCAGGTCGGCGAGCGGCTTCTGGTCGGGGGTGAGCGATGCGATCACTCCCGGGTCCCACGCGCCCATCAGTTCCATGGATGCCTTGTGGTTCGCGACGAGACCGGCGGAGCTGCCTGCACCCTGCTGCGCGGTCGTGGTCAGGAAGCCGTCGTTGAACGGCTTGGTGGCTGCGAAGGACTGGAGGTCCTCACCGGCCTTGAGCCAGCACTTGTCATCGAAGCTGCGCGACTTGGCTGCCTTGTTCATGGTGTCCTGCGAGCACTCGCGCAGGGCGAAGAAGTAGTACCAGTGCGCTGCGGGCCATGCATCCTTGCCGCCGAGCGCGATCGGCTGCACGCCGGTCTTCTTGACGGCCTCGACCGTCGCCTCGAGTTCCGGGATGGTGGTCGGCGTCGCTGTGACGCCCGCCGCCTTGTAGAGGTCCTTGCTGTAGTAGATGCCGCCCGGAAGCACGGCCGTCGGCATTCCGTAGATCTTGCCGTCGACGGCGAACGAGTTCAGGACGCCCTCGCTGACCGCGGACTTGGTGGCCGAGTCGATCTTGTCCGAGATGTCCATCGCCTGACCGGCGGCGACCACGTCCGCGAGCTTTCCGCCGCCGCGTGCCATGAAGATGTCGGGACCGTCGCCGGAGTTCAGCGCGGTCTGCAGCTTGCCGTCCATGTCTTCGTTCTGGATGGACTGGATCTTGATCGTGACGTTCGGGTTGGCCTTCTCGAAGTCCGCGACCGTCTGCTGCCAGTAGGCCTTGCCCGGTCCGGTGGTGGAGTTGTGCCAGAAGGTCATCGTGACCTTGCCGTCAGCAGAGTTGCCGCCGTCGCCGCTACACCCCGTTGCGAGAAGGGCTGTGCTCGCGACGAGTGCGAGCAAGCCCGCCGCTCGAATTTTCCTCTTCATTGTGGAAACTCCTTGGTTGTCCTCATTGACGCACATTCGTCCGCCCGCCGAGAGCATCGCATCCATTCGCATCGTTTGTCAAACGTTGTCGATAACGTTTTCGATATCGTTATCGAAAACGTGCTGCGCAACGTGGAAACCCGCTGGGCGCACGGTACTGTGTCCACTATGTCCACCGAACTCGATCCGGCCGCCTTCGGCAGGGTGACGATCAACGACGTCGCCCGCGCGGCCGGCGTCTCGGTGTCCACCGTCTCGAAGGTCGTCAACGAACGATACGGCGTGGCCCCGACCACTTCACGCCGCGTGATGGAGGTGGTGAACGAGCTCGGCTATGAGACGTCGCTCGTCGCGAGCAGCCTGCGCAGGCGCAGCACGAACGTCATCGGCATCCTGGTGGCGGAGTTCGAGCCGTTCTCCGTGGAGATCCTGAAGGGCATCTCCGTGGCTGCGACGGGCACGGGATACGAACTGCTCGCGTATACGGGACTCGTCTCCGGCGAGAGCAGCGTGGGCTGGGAGCGCAAGTCGCTCTCCCGTCTGGCGGGGACGCTCATCGACGGCGCGATCATCGTGACGCCGACCACGCTCATCCCGAGCACGTCCATCCCTGTCGTCGCGATCGACCCGCACACCGGGCAGGGCGGACCAGCGACGATCGACTCCGACAACGTCGGCGGCGCGCTCGTCGCCGTGCGCCACCTCATCGAGCTCGGCCACACCAGGATCGCGCACATCCGCGGCCGCAGGGACCTCGCGTCCGCCCAGCTCCGCGAGGACGGCTACCGCACAGCACTCGAAGGGGCGGGCATCCCGTTCGACCAGGAACTCGTGCTCTTCGGCGAGTACTCCGCCGCGCAGTCGGCGACCGTCGCGAGGGAGCTGCTGAGCCGCCCCGACCGGCCGACCGCGGTGTTCGCCGCGAACGACACGTCGGCGCTCGGCGTCGTCGCTGTGGCACGCGAGCTCGGGCTGCGCATCCCGGAGGATCTGTCGGTGGTCGGCTTCGACGACATCCCGGATGCGGCGAACGCCACTCCCCCGCTGACCACCGTCGCGCAGCCCCTGCACGAACTCGGCGAGCGCGCGCTGCAGATGCTGCTCGCTCTCCTGGACGACCAGCCCGTGGCGGGCGGCATCCACCTGCCTGCGGAGCTCGTCGTCCGCGGGAGCACGGGCCCCGCACCGTCCGCCTGACGAAAATTCCATTTCCCGTCGGCCGCTCTCGCTGATATGTTCTTAGAAACAACAATTTCCCTCCGAGAGTGAATCAGTGTCGATCTATTCCGCAGCCGCACCGTCGAGCACGGCGCAGGCCCACCGCATCCACGATGCCGTCGTGACGGTTCTGGATGCGCGGGGAGAGCCGCTCGCGGGCGTCGAGGTCACGGTCGAACAGACCAGGCACGCCTTCGCGTTCGGGAACATCGGCTTCCACTTCATCCCCCTCGCCAACGGGGAGAGCACGAGCGACGCGGACGAGCGCCTCGCCGCCCTGTACACCGACGTGTTCAACACGGCGACCCTGCCGTTCTACTGGGGCCGCTTCGAGCCGCAGCGCGGCGAGCCGGACACGCTGCGGCTGCAGCGCACGGCGCGCTGGTTCCGCGAGGGCGGCATCGCGCTCAAGGGCCACCCGCTGGTCTGGCACACGGTGCAGCCCGACTGGCTGCTCGGCCTGCCGCTCGACGAGGTCGAGCGCCTCCAGCGCGAGCGCATCCGCCGCGAGGTGCGCGACTTCGACGGCCTGATCGACACCTGGGACGCCATCAACGAGGTCGTCATCATGCCGGTGTTCGACAACGGCGACAACGCGATCAGTCCGCTCGCCCGCGCCAGGGGCCGCATCCAGATGATCCGGATGGCGTTCGAGGAGGCGCGCGCCGCCGATCCGCGGGTGAAGCTGCTGCTCAACGACTTCGATCTGTCCACCGCGTACGAGTGCCTGATCGAGGGCGTGCTCGAGGCGGGCATCCCGATCGACGCCATCGGTCTGCAGACGCATATGCACCAGGGCTACCGGGGCGAGGATGCGATGCTCGCGACCGTCGACCGGTTCGCCCGCTACGGCCTTCCGCTGCACCTGACGGAGACGTCGCTGGTCTCCGGGCACCTGATGCCGGCCGACATCGTCGACCTCAACGACTACCGCATCCCCTCGTGGCCGTCGACACCGGACGGCGAGGAGCGCCAGGCCGACGAACTCGTGCGGCACTACCGGTCGCTCGTCGCGCATCCCGCCGTCGAGGCCATCACCTACTGGGGCATCACCGACGCGGACGCCTGGCTCGGTGCGCCGATCGGGCTGGTCCGCGCGGACGGCACCCCCAAGCCCGCGTACGACGCGCTGCGCCGCCTGGTGAAAGAGGACTGGTGGCTCGCACCCACCACGACCGTCACCGACGAGCACGGCCGCGTGGCCGTCTCCGGATTCAGCGGCGACTACCTGGCGAGCGTCGGCGACGCCGGCATCGCATTCACCATCGACCCCACCACCGATCGAATTCCGATCTCCATCCCATCGAACACCTGAAGGAAACTCCCATGACCGCAACACCCACCCGCGAGGACAAGTTCTCGTTCGGCCTCTGGACCATCGGCTACAACGGCACGGACCCGTTCGGCGGCCCGACCCGCCCGCAGCTCGACGTCGTCGAGGCCGTCACCAAGCTCAACGAGCTCGGCGCGTACGGCCTGACCTTCCACGACGACGACCTGTTCGCGTTCGGCTCGACCGACGCCGAGCGCCAGAAGCAGATCGACCGCCTCAAGGGTGCCCTGGCCGACACCGGCGTCATCGTGCCGATGGTGACGACCAACCTGTTCAGCGCCCCGGTCTTCAAAGACGGCGGCTTCACCTCCAACGACCGCGCCGTGCGCCGCTTCGCGCTGCGCAAGGTGCTCCGCAACCTCGACCTGGCCGCAGAGCTCGGCGCCAAGACGTTCGTCATGTGGGGTGGCCGCGAGGGTGCGGAGTACGACTCGGCCAAGGACATCCGCTCGGCGCTCGAGCGCTACCGCGAGGCCGTCAACCTGCTCGGGCAGTACGTCACCGACAAGGGATACGACATCCGCTTCGCCATCGAGCCGAAGCCGAACGAGCCCCGCGGCGACATCCTCCTCCCGACCGTCGGACACGCGATGGCGTTCATCGAGACGCTGGAGCGTCCGGAACTCGTCGGCGTCAACCCAGAGGTCGGCCACGAGCAGATGGCCGGACTGAACTTCGCCGCCGGAATCGCCCAGGCGCTGTACCAGGGCAAACTCTTCCACATCGACCTCAACGGCCAGCGCGGCATCAAGTACGACCAGGACCTCGTCTTCGGTCACGGCGACCTGCAGAACGCGTTCGCGCTCGTCGACCTGCTGGAGAACGGCGGCCCGAACGGCGGCCCGTCGTACGACGGTCCCCGTCACTTCGACTACAAGCCGTCGCGCACCGAGGACATCACCGGCGTGTGGGACTCCGCGGCCGCCAACATGCGCACCTACCTCCTGCTCAAGGAGCGCGCGCAGGCGTTCCGCGCCGACCCCGAGGTGCAGGAGGCCCTGGAGGCGTCGCGCGTCACCCAGCTCGCGCAGCCGACCATCGGCGCCGGCGAAAGCTACGACGACCTGCTCGCCGACCGCTCGGCGTACGAAGACTTCGACGCCGACGCGTACTTCGGCGGCAAGGGCTTCGGCTTCGTCCGGCTGCAGCAGTTGGCGCTCGAGCACCTGCTCGGCGCTCGCTGAACCGACCCACTCCTGAGGGGCGTCCCGACCGGGGCGCCCCTCTCCCCCGTTGAAAGGACAGAGCGGATGACCCTGGTCGCCGGAGTCGACTCATCCACCCAGAGCTGCAAGGTCGTCGTGCGCGACCTCGAGACCGGAGCCGTCGTGCGGTTCGGCCGTGCCGCGCATCCGGACGGCACGGAGGTCGCCCCCGCCGCCTGGTGGGCGGCGCTGCAGCAGGCCATCGCGGAGGCGGGCGGACTGGACGATGTCGCCTCCGTCTCCATCGCAGGGCAGCAGCACGGCATGGTTGCACTGGATGCACAGGGCCAGGTCGTCCGCGACGCCCTGCTCTGGAACGACACCCGCTCCGCGCAGGCCGCGCGAGACCTGATCGCCGAGGTCGGAGCCGCAGCGTACGCCGCGCGCGTCGGTGTGGTGCCGGTCGCGTCGTTCACGGCCACCAAGCTGCGCTGGCTGCGGGATGCGGAGCCGGAGAACGCCACGCGCGTCGCGGCCGTCGCGCTCCCGCACGACTGGCTCACCTGGCGGCTGCTCGGGTATGGCCCGGAAGGCGAGAGCGAGCTCGGTCCCGACCTCGACGCCCTGACGACCGACCGCTCCGACGCGAGCGGCACCGCATATTGGGGCGCCGCCTCCGGTGCGTACGACCTCGACCTGTTCTCCCAGGCGTTCGGCCGCGGCGCCCGCGAGGCAGGCACGGAGGGCGACGGCGTGGTGCTCCCCCGCGTGCTCGGGCCTGCGGAGCCGGCCGGGCGCACGCCGTCCGGCGTGCTTGTCGGGCCGGGAGCGGGAGACAACGCTGGCGCCGCGCTCGGTCTCGGCGCCGCGGACGGCGACGTGGTGGTGTCCATCGGCACCAGCGGCACAGTGTTCGCAGTGACGGAGGCTCCGGTCGCAGACGAGAGCGGCACGGTCGCGGGCTTCGCCGACGCGAGCGGACTCAGCCTCCCCCTCATCGCCACCCTCAACGCGGCCCGCGTGCTCAGCTCCATCGCCGACCTGCTCTCGGTCGACTTCGACGGGCTCGCCGAGCTCGCGCTGTCCGCCGAGCCTGGTGCGGAGGGCGTCGTGCTCGTGCCGTACTTCGAAGGAGAGCGCACACCGAACCTGCCGGACGCGACCGCGAGCATCCACGGACTCACCATCGCGAGCACCAGGCCGGCCACCGTCGCCCGCGCGGCCATCGAGGGGATGCTCTGCGGCCTCGCAGACGGTCTCGACGCCGTGCGCGCGGTCGGCGTGCGCGAGAAGCGCGTGCTCCTGATCGGCGGCGCGGCGCAGAACCGCGCCGTCGCCACCATCGCGGCGCAGGTCTTCGACGCCCCCGTGGTCGTGCCGTCGCCTGGCGAGTACGTCGCGGACGGGGCCGCCGTTCAGGCGGCGTGGGCGCTCACCGGTACGCGTCCGTCGTGGACGGTGGATGCGGCCCCCGCGCTGGCCGTCGACACCCGGCCGGTCATCCGCGAGCAGTACGCGGCTGCGAGCGCGACGGCGGCTGCGAGCGCGACTGCGGCTGCGAGCGCAACCGCGGCTGCGAGCGCGACCGACTGAGGGGGACCTCGGGTCACTGAGGCGGCGCGGACAGCAGTCGGCGCCGCCTCAGTCCGCAGCGTGCTGCGCGGCCATCCGCACCGGCGCGTTCCCCGCTCCGTAGCCGTCGTAGGCTCCGCACCGCTGCACCAGCTCGATGAAGACGTTCCCGACCGTCGGCGTGTAGAAGTGGACGAACTCTCCGTCCGCATCGCGGTCGTAGAGCAGGTCCAGCGTGCGCAGCTCGGCGATCCGGTCGGCGTCGAGGTCGAACCGCACCGCGAGGTCCTCGTAGTAGTTCGCGGGGACGGGCAGGAAGCGCAGCCCGCGCTGCCGGGCGCGGCGGGCGAGCCCGGCCACGTCGGAGCAGGCGATGGCGACGTGCTGAGCCAGGGGCCGCGCATCCGGTGTCGCATCGCCCTCGGACAGCGACGGCGCCACGTTGAGCGCGAACCGCACCCCGCCGTCGCGCGAGCGGATCACCTGGCTGCGGACCAGCCCGACAGGGCCGGCGACCTCGGTGGGGGCCGACGGCCGGAGCGCCAGGAGGCTCCCGTAGAAAAGCACCGCCTCGTCGAAGTGGGCGGCCGGCTGCGCCAGGTTCACGTGGTCGATCCGGTCGATGGCTGGATCGCCGTCGCCGAAGCCGCCGGTGAACTCCGCGACCCAGTCTGGCACAGCGGCCCCGGCGGGCTGCGTCGACCAGTAGACCTCCGTGCCGTCCGGGGCGACCACCGCCGGAAGCTCCTGGTCCTGCGCGCTCGTGCGGCGGAACGCGGAGGGAACGCTGAGCTCCGACGCCCTCGCCGCGGCGGCAGAAGAGTTCTCGACGTCGAGGCCGACGGCCGTGATCGACGGCTCACAGCCGCGCGCCTGCTGCTCGTTGAGGATCACGCGAGCCGACCCGCACGACCACAGCCGCACGTCCTTGGTGCGGTGCTGCCCGGCGAACGCGAAGCCGAGGCGATCGAGCACGTCCGCCACGGCGTCGGTGTTCTCCGCCGTGATCTCCACGAAGTCGAACCCGCGCGGCTCCGGCACGGTCGTCACAGAGTCGAGGGCCGCGGCGGACGGATGCTCCGCCAGCAGTCGGGCCGTCGCATCCTCCAGCACGCGCAGCGAGCGGAGCGCGTGCCGAGCCGTCCTCCGCGCATCCGTCTGCCGGAAGGTGTCGTTGAACACTTCGAGCGACAGCGGCCCCGTGTACCCCGCGCGCATCACGTGGCCGAGGAACGCCGGAAGGTCGAAGCCGCCCTCTCCCGGGAACAGGCGATGGTGCCGGCTCCAGGACAGGACATCCATCGACAGCAGCGGCGCGTCCGCGAGCTGCACGAAGAAGATCTTCTCGCCGGGAATGCTCTCGATCGCGGCGGGGTCGTGGCCGCGCGACAGGATGTGGAAGCTGTCGATGCAGACGCCGAGCGCGTCGTGGTCGGCACGCTCCACGATCCGCCAGGACCGCCGGTAGTCGTCGACGAACCGGCCCCAGGCGAGGGCCTCGTACGCGATCCTCATGCCGCGCGCGCCTGCCAGGTCGGCCAGACGCGCGAGCTGGGATGCGGACACCGCGTCGTCGTCGACGGTGGCCGTCGCCACGTTGCTGCAGACCAGCACCGTTTCGATGCCGAGACGGTCCATCAGCTCGAACTTGGCCTCCGCACGGCGGAGCACGGCGCCGAACTCCTCCTCGGCGACGCCCTCCGCATCCCGGAACGGCTGATAGAGCGAGAGCTCGAGGCCGAGCCTGTCGCTCAGTGCCCGCAACTCCTCCGGCGACTGCTGGGCGACGACGAGGTCGGGCTCGAAGAGCTCTACGGCGTCGAACCCCGCGTCGGCGGCTGCGTGCAGCTTGTCGACGATGGTGCCGGAGAGGCAGACGGTCGCGATCGAGGTGCGCATCAGCGCCCGGCTGCGATCAGGTCGAGGAAGTGCGCGTGCATCCGTGCCCTGTCCGGCTCGCTGCCGGTGATCAGGCGGAACGCGTCCGCCGCCTGGCCGACCGCCATCTGGCCGCCGTCGAGCACCCGGCATCCCGCCGCTCGCGCAGCGGCGACCAGTTCGGTGACCACCGGGCGGTAGACGATGTCGGCCACCCACAGTCCCGGATGCAGCAGGGCGGCGTCCACCGGGATGCCCGGGTGCGAGTGCATCCCGACGAAGCTCGCGTTGACCAGACCATCGGCGTGTTCGAGGAGGGCGGCGACGTCGGAGGGAGTGGCGGCCTCGACCTGCGCGGCGGGGAAAGCGGCGGCAGTCTCGGCGGCGAGCCGCGCTGCCGCGGCATCGACCACATCGACGATCGCGAGTCTGCGGACCCCTGCTCCCAGGAGCGCGTGCGCGACGGCCGAGCCTGCGCCTCCGGCGCCCACGAGGACGACGGAATCCAGGTCGGCCCCCGGAAGGCCGGCGGAGAGCGCGGAGGCGAAGCCGGTGACGTCGGTGTTGTGTCCGACGAACAGTCCGTCCCTGACGAGCACGGTGTTGACCGCCCCGACCGCCTGCGCCACCTGGTCGATCGTGTCGAGCACGGACAGGACCTCGCGCTTGCACGGATGCGTGATGTTGAACGCGGAGAAGCCGAGCGCCCGCGCCTCGACCAGGATCCTGCCCACCTCGACGGCGCTCCTGCCCATCGCGGCCAGATCGAGCGGGCGATAGAGGTAGCGCATCCCGTGGGCGTCGCCCTCCGCCTCGTGGAGTGCCGGGGTGAGCGACGGCAGCACGCCGTCGCCGATCAGTCCGACCAGGTGCGACTCATCCACGGTGCTCATCGGAGCCTCCTCTGCCGATCGATATTGGATGCTGGAATTTGGTTGACACCGCCGCCAGCGCCTTCCTAACGTACCGTATAGTTCATTCATCATTTAAGGCGGGTCTTCGGCGCGCCCAGAGCGACCAGAGGACGAATCAATGGCGAATACGACCGCCGCTCCCCCCAGCACGAACCCCGGCGACACCCCCGGAAAAACCCCGCGACGCGCGGCCGTCGCCAGCTTTCTCGGCTCCGCCGTGGAGTACTACGACTTCTTCATCTTCGGCACGGCTGCGGCGCTGATCTTTCCGCACATCTTCTTCCCGGATGCCAACGCGAACGCGCAGGTGATGTCGTTCGCGACCTTCGGGTTCGCGTACGTCGCGCGACCGATCGGGGCGATCTTCCTCGGTCACTTCGGCGACCGCATCGGGCGGCAGCGCGTGCTGGTGTTCACTCTCGTGCTCATGGGACTGTCCACGTTCATCATCGGCTGCCTGCCCACGTTCGAGACGATCGGCTGGTTCGCGCCCGCGCTGCTGGTGCTGTGCCGACTGATGCAGGGCCTCTCCGCCGCTGGCGAGCAGGCGGGCGCGAGCTCGATGACGCTCGAGCACGCACCGGAGAACCGGCGGGCGTTCTTCACGTCGTGGACTCTCACCGGCACGCAGGGCGGGCAGATCCTCGCGGCGCTCGCGTTCATCCCGATCCTGATGGCTCCGGACGAGTTCACGTACACGATCGGCTGGCGCATCCCGTTCTGGCTGTCCGCCCTCGTGGTCGTGATCGCGTTCGTCGTGCGCCGTTCGCTGCACGAGTCCCCGGAGTTCGAGGAGGCGAAGAGCAAAGGCGAGCTGGCCAAGCTGCCGGTGGCCGACCTGCTGCGCGACCACTGGCGGGATGTGCTGCGCGTGATCCTCTGCGCGACCGTCTCGGCGGTGTCCACCGTGATCACCACGCTCGCTGTCGCCTACGGGATCGGCGTCGGCGTCGACAAGGGGATGACGCAGTGGCTGGTGGTGGCCGCGAACGCCGTGGCCCTGGTCACGCAACCGCTGTTCGGGATGCTCGCCGACCGCATCGGGCGCAAACCGGTCTTCGTCTATGGCGCCCTCGCGAGCGCAGCCCTGCTGCCGTTCTATCTCCTGTCCATGTCGCAGGAGAACATGGGCATCGTGTTCGCGCTCTCCGTCGCGACGTTCTCCTGCGGCTACGCAGCAGCGAACGCGGTCTGGCCCGCGTTCTACAACGAGATGTTCTCACGCCGGGTGCGGTTCTCCGGGGTCGCGATCGGCACGCAGATCGGGTTCCTCGCTGCCGGGTTCGCACCGACCATCATCACGGCGATCAACGCCGCCGTCGGCGCGACGGCCGAGAACAGTTGGGTGGTCATCTCGATCTTCACCGCCGGCATCGCGGTGCTGGCCTCCGTCGCAGCACTCACAGCGCGCGAGACGGCGCATGTGCCCACCGGCGAACTCGGCCAGGATGGCGCGCCAGACGCCGTCGCCGCACCGGAGCCTGCAGCGGTGCGCTGACACATCGAGCGCACGACACACGAAAGGGTGCGACCGGGAGACTCCCGGTCGCACCCTTTCTGCGAAGTTGGCGGCGCTTACGGCACTGGCGGCGCTTACGGCGCTGGCGGCGCTTACGCCGCGACGGCCTCGCGCTTGCCGCCGGGGCCGACGTACTGCGAGCTGCCGTAGCCGATGATGAAGTAGCCGATGATCGCCAGCAGCCAGAGCAGGAAGATGCTGAACGCAGCTCCCTTGCCGAACGCACGGCCGACGCCGAGGGCAACGATGATCGCGACGATGATGTTGACGATCGGGATGAAGTACAGGATCACGAGCGCGCCGTGGAATCCGCCGATCTTCACCAGCAGGTAGGTGTTGTAGATCGGGATGAGCGCACCCCAGCCCGGCTTGCCCGCCTTGGTGAACACGGGCCACAGGGCGATGACGACAAGGATGTATCCGATGAGGCCGCCGATGATGGACGGCACCGGGTTGTATGCGGTGGTCTCGGTGGCGATCAGGCCGTCGGCGGCCAGGGCGATGGGGAACATGGGTGTCCTCTCTGTGAACGGAATGACAGTATCCACTCAGGGTTTCAACAGGGGGACGCGAGGTTAACCGGGCGTGTCGCTGCGTGACCTCGGAGGGGTGCTGGCGCAGGGCGACAGCGCGGCCGACGAGTATCGTCGCGGCGGCGGACGGCTGTCGCTCGGCCCCGCGGTTCGGGAGCCGCCCGGCTGCCGCCGCGACGAGTCTGGAAGGGTGCCGCGTCAGCGGCGCGACACCAGGATGCGCGGGCCTGCGGCCCACGACGCCAGGCACAGGATGCCCGTGAAGGCGAACGCTCCGACGAACGGCCATGCGCCGCCCAGCCCGGCGAGGGCCGCGAACACGATCGCGGTCGCCGCGAGCGAGATCGACGAGCCGATCGCATCCGCTATGGACAGCGCCGAGCTGTTGAAGCCCTGGTTCTCGATCGTCGAGTACTCCAGCGTGAGCACACCCAGCCGCGGATACAGGATGCCCATACCGGCTCCCGCGAACGCCCAGCCGACCACGACGATCACGGGAGGAAGGTGGAAGAGGGCCGTCAGCAGCAGCGAGCCCACAGCGATGCTGAGACCAGCGGAGCCGAGCATGGCGGCCGTCCTGTTGCGGATCGCGGGGAACCTGCCTTGCACCCACGACGCCGCAGCCCAGCTCACTCCGGCAGCCGTCAGGGCGAGGCCGGAGAGCGCTGCCGTGAAACCGAACTCCGTCACCAGCAGCAGCGGAACGTAGACCTCGGCGGCGAAGAACGTCCCGGCGACGATCGCGCGCACCAGGATCACGCTCGGCAGGCCGCGGGCGGCCCGGAGAGCGCGCGCCGGCAGCAGCGGACGGATGGCGTACAGCGCCACAGCCACGGCGAACACCGGCGCTATCCACTGCACGGGGCCGCGCGCCTCCGCGGTCAGATTGAGGGCGAGCACGGCGACAGCGACGAGCACGGCCCAGCCGATGCGGCGAAGATCGAGCGGGGGACGATCGTCGCCATCGGCCGGCCGGTGCACCCCGCGCATCGCGGGGACCACCATCAGCATCGCGAGCACCGCCAGGGCGACGACGCCGAGGAACACCCAGCGCCAGCCGACGGACTCAGCGAGTGCCCCGGCGATCAGGGGGCCGATCAACGACGGGATGACCCACGCAGCCGCGAACCCGGCGAAGATCTTGGCGTGCAGCGACGCGGGGTAGACGCGGGCGACGATCACGTACAGGGCCACCGTCAGCGCTCCGCCGCCGAAGCCGTGGATGAGCCGGCCCGCGACGAAGACGCCCATGTTCTGGGCGGTGCCGACGACGAGCAGGCCGATCACGAACATCCCGACGGATGCGAACAGCGCGTTCCGAGGGCTTCCCCTGTCGCACCAGGCGCCCGCGAGCACCATGCCGACCACGCTGACAGCGAGGGGACCGGCGAACGCGAAGGCGTACAGGCTCGCGCCGTGGAGCTCGCGGCTCACGGTGGGCATGATCGTGGTGACCGCGAGGGCTTCGAACGCCGCCAGCATGATGAGGGCGCACATCCCGATGCTCACCCAGCGGTACTGCTGGCTCAGCACGCCGCCTGGCGGAGGAAGATCGGCGACCGCGCCGCCCTGGTGTTCCGGCGCTTCGGGATGGACGGCCGCGCTCGGCTGCGCGGGCGCGCCGGTGCGGTCGAGGTCGTCACTGGTCATGGTGCGAGCCTATGACCTCAACTACGGTTGAGGTCAATGAACCCGTCGGAACCGATCCTCAGCGTCGGCGAGCTGGCCGCGCGCAGCGGCGTCGCCGTGTCCGCCCTGCACTTCTACGAGCGGCAGGGACTCATCAGCAGCGAACGCACGGCGGGGAACCAGCGGCGCTATCGGCGGGACGTCCTGCGTCGGGTGGCGTTCATCCGGGTCTCGCAGCGGGTGGGCGTGCCGCTCGCCGAGATCCGGGTCGCCCTCGACTCGCTTCCGGAAGGACGCACGCCGACCAAGAAGGACTGGGCGCGGCTCTCCCGGCTGTGGCGGGATGCGCTCGACGACCGCATCCGGGACCTGGAACACCTCCGCGACGACCTCACCGGCTGCATGGGATGCGGGTGCCTCAGCCTGCGCACGTGCGCGCTCCAGAACCCGTCGGACGAACTCGGCGGGAGCGGGCCAGGACCGCGCAGATGGATGGACGACGAGGACTGAAGCGGTCGGCCCGGCCTGGTCGGCCCGGCGTGGTCGGCGTGCCGTGGTCGGCGTGCCGCGATCAGCGTGGCGCGGCCGTCGACGCGCGCACGACGAGCGCCGGTTGCACGTTGCCGGGGTGCGGTTCCTCCGTCGACTCGATCTCGGCGACCAGCCGGGCGACGCAGCGGCGGCCCAGCTCGGCGAAGTCCTGCCTGACCGTCGTGAGCGGCGGGCAGAAGTGCGCAGACTCGGGGATGTCGTCGAAGCCGACGATGCTGAGGTCGCCCGGGATGTCCCTGCCGAGGTCGCGCGCGGCGTGCATCACGCCGAGGGCGAGCTGGTCGTTGGAGGCGAATACCGCCGTGATCGTGCGGTCGGCGAGCAGCGCGAGACCGGCGAGGTAGCCGGATTGCGCCGACCAGTCGCCGCGGATCGGCGGCAGCGCCTCGAGTCCGGCAGAGCGCAGCTCCTCTTCGAAGCCGCGCACCCTGGCCTGCGCCTCGATCCAGCCGAGCGGCCCGGAGACGTGGGCGATCCTGCGGTGTCCGAGGTCGATCAGGTGACGGGTGGCGGCGCGGGCTCCGGCGATCTGATCGACAGACAGCTCCTTCTCCGCGTACTGGGCGCCCGCCTGCAGCGTCACGTACGGCACGTCGAGGCTCGCGGCGATCTGGTCGAGCACCCGCTCCTGCGGGGCGATCACGACGACGCCCTCAACGGCCTGCGCGAGCAGGTGGTCGATCCCGTCCGCGATGCTCTCGGCGCTGAGGTCGGCGAGCTGCGCGACGGTGACGTAGTAGCCGGCCTCGCGTCCCGCGTTCTGGATGGCGCCCATGCTCGACACCGGGCCGTACAGCGCCGCGGCGGAGGAGGTGAGCACACCGATCGTGTTCGACCGGGCGGTGACCAGCGCCCTCGCCGCGCGATTCGGCCGGTAGTGCAGCGCATCCATCGCCTGCACGACCCGCTCCCGCGTCGACGCCCGGATGCTCGGGTGCCCGTTCAGCACGCGCGACACGGTCTGGTGCGACACGCCGGCGACGCGCGCGACATCGCGCATACTGGCGGCTCTACCCGCGCCTTCCTCGTGCGTCACCTCCCAATTATGCGTGCAGCGCCACGGGTTCGAGTCCGGAGTCGTTCAGGCCGGTCCCCGGCGCGTCGCCCGAACAGGTTCGGACTCGATCGTCGGCCTGCGGGGGCGGATGAGGACGGCGGCGAGGGCGAGCGCGAGCGGGAAGACGAGGTGCCACCCGGCGAGGAGGAGGAGACCGGCCGCGAAGACGCAGGAGGCGAGCGACATCCACCAGCCGACCGACCAGCGCGGCAGCAGCACGAGCGCCGAGGCGACGCCGAGCGCGTAGACGGCCGCGGCGATGCTCGTGTGCACGAGGATGAACGGCTGCAGGTCGCCGCTGGCGAGCACCACCGCCGAGTACGCCGCCATGATCACGGCGGACAGCAGCAGCCCGCGGCGCGCGATCCCGCCGTTCTCAGCACCCCGCCCGAACCAGCGCGGCAGGTCGCCGTCTCGCCCCATCGCCGCCCCCAGCTTGCTGAACGCCGCCAGGTACGCGTTGAACACGCCGGTCACCACGATGGCCGCGATGACGGCGACCACGATCCCGCCACCCCTCCCGGACGACACCACGACCAGGTCGAGCAGGGGCACGGCACTGGTGGATGCGCGGCCGCCGAGCACCAGGACCGTCACCGTCTGAATCGCCAGGTAGGCCACGGACACGATCACGAGGGCCAGCGCCGTCGCCCGTGGAATGTCCCGTTTGGGATTGCGGAACTCGCCGCCGATCCCCGCAACAGCCTCCCAGCCGGCGAACGCCCAGATGTACAGGTTCATCGCGAGTCCGACGCCCGCCCAGCCGTGCGGCAGCAGCGGCTGCAGGTTGGCCGGGTCGGCGTGCGGGACGGCGGCGGCGAGCACGAAGACCAGCACAGCCACCAGCGCCGCCGACAGCACGAGCTGCAGCCACCCGGCGAACCGCACGCCGAACGCCGTGACGATCACGGGGATGACCATGAGGCCGACGGCGATGAGCGTGGTGGTCAGCGCATCCCCTCCGATGACGGCGACCACGTACCGTGCCGTCATCAGCGCGGCGATCGGCGCCCCGATCGGCGTGCCGAAGAAGAACCAGTAGCTGATGACGCGGGCGGCGGTCGGGCCGAAGGCGCGCCTGGCGAAGGTCGCGACGCCACCCGCATCCGGATGCCGCCTGGCGAGAGCGGCGAACGTGGCGGCCAGCGGGATGGAGATGACGGCGAGGGCGGCGACCGCGATGATCGACCCCGGTCCGGCCACGGACGCGGCGAGCGCGGGGAGCACGAGGATGCCCGTGCCGAGGACGGCGGCGATGTACAGCGCCGTGCCGCCCGCGACGCCCAGGTGGCCGTGCGGTTCGGCGGGACCGTCCTGCACACCGTCGGCGCGTGTGCCGCGGGCGCGCGCGATCGAGGGCCCGCTTTCCGTCATGTCTCCATGATGGCGCAGACCCCCGACATCGATTCCATCAGGCGCGTGGCTGGCTCGTCAGGTCGTAGACCGTCGTGTTCCCGACGGTCGTCGCCGTGAAGTTCTGCTCCACCCAGCTCGCGATGGCACTGGATGCGCTGCTCCCTCCGTTCGCCTGCCCGACGCCTCCCGCGATGAAGTAGTGGATCTTCCCCGCTGCGACGTATTCCTTGAACTGCGCGAGCGTCGGCGACGGGTCGGAGCCGTTGAAGCCACCGATGGGCATGACGGCCTGCTGGGTGGCGAGCTGGTATCCGGCCGCCGAATTGGAGCCGATCGCCGCGGCGACCCAGGTGTACGACGACGCGTCCGCCGTGAGCAGGGCGCTGAGCTGCGAGCTGACGGTCGAGGAGCCGAGAAGGCCGCCCATCCCGCCGCCCTGAGCGGCGCCGCCGGTGCCAGTGCCGGTGCCGGTGCCGCCCTGCGCGGTGCCGCCGGTGCCAGTGCCCGTGCCGGTGCCGCCCTGCGCCGCACCTGTCCCGCCCGTGCCGCCCGGAGCCGTGCCAGCGCCCGGCCCTCCCGCACCTCCTGGCGCGCCGCCGAACCCGCCGCGGCCTGCGCCGCCGCCCGGACCGCCCATCGACCCGGACACGGTCGGCCCCGCCGTCACGATCGAGCCGGTGTGCGGCGTCGCCACGGTCTCCACCGCGTACGCGGCGGGTGCCAGCAGCGCAGCGGCGAGTGTCGTGGCGATGGTCGCTCCTGCGAACCTCCGGCCGCGCGGGGGCAGCACGAGCAGCACCGCCCCGACGATCGCCAGCACGAGCACCACCACCTTCAGCCAGGGCAGCCAGTCCGCCGCCCGGTCGAGCAGCACCCACGCCCACACCGCTGTGCCCACCAGGGTCACGGCAGACAGGATGCGCACCCACAGTCTCTCCCTCGCCGACCAGGCGGCAGCGGCGCCGATGGCTACGGTCCCCGCCAGCGCCGGAGCGAGAGCGACCGTGTAGTACGCGTGGAAGATCCCCGCCATGAAACTGAACGCGAGCGCCGTGACGATGAGCCAACCGCCGAAGAGCAGCAGGGTCGCCCGGCGGGCGTCCGTCCGCTTCGCGGCACGGCCGAGCACCAGAGCGAGCACGAACAGCACCAGCGCGGCGGGCAGCAGCCAGGAGATCTGGCCGCCGATCTCGTTCTCGAATAGGCGCAGGATGCCGGTGGCTCCCCACATCCCGCCTCCGGTCGTCGTTCCACCGCCGCCGGTGACGCTTCCGGTCTCATCGCCGGTGAGACGGCCGAGCCCGTTGTAGCCGAAGGTCAGCTCCAGGAAGCTGTTGGTCTGCGATCCGCCGATGTACGGGCGCAGGGATGCCGGCACCAGCTCGACAACGGCGACCCACCACCCCGCAGCCACGATCACGGCGCCGAGGGCCGCGAAAAGCTGACCGAATCGCTTCTTCACGGAGACGGGCGCAACCGCGAGGTACACCCCAGCCAGCACCGGGAGGATGAGGAAGGCCTGGAGCTGCTTGGTCAGGAAGCCGAAACCGACCGCCACCCCGGCCAGCAGTAGCCAGCGCGTCCGCCCGGACTCGATCGCGCGCAGGGTGAAGTAGAGCGACGCGGTCAGCAGGAGCACCAGCAGCGCATCCGGGTTGTTGAACCTGAACATCAGGACGGCGACCGGCGTGATCGCCAGCACCCCTCCCGCGAGCAGCGCGGTCTGTGCGGAGCAGTGCCGCCGCACGATGCAGTAGACGATGGCCACCGTCGCGACGCCCATCAGCGCCTCCGGCACCAGGATGCTCCACGAGCTCAGCCCGAACAGCCGCACCGAGAGCGCCATGATCCACAGGCTCGCCGGTGGCTTGTCGACCGTGATCGAGTTGGCCGCGTCGCTGGAGCCGTAGAAGAACGCCTCCCAGTCGACGCTTCCCGCCTGCACGGCCGCCGAGTAGAACGAGTTGGCGTAGCCGCTCGCCGCCAGGTCCCAGAGGTAGAGGACCGCTGCGACGCCGAGCAGGCCGAGCAGGGCGGGGCGCTCCCAGGCGGCGCTCCCCTCTCTGCCCCTGATCAGCCGGCGTCCGGCCGCCCGGAGACGCCTCGTGCCGGGTGGGGCGTCGGAGACCGGGTATGTCACGGCCGGTCGGTCCTGCGTTGTGGTGGTCATGATCCGCTCGCTTCCTGTCGAAGGCCTGTCTCGTGCATCGAGTGGTCCCGAATCGCCGCGCGAGCATCCGGCGTCGCGGCAATTCGGGACCACTCAATGGCTGGGGGGGTGGGGAGAGGGAGGGGGGTGGGGGATGCGCGAAAGACCCAGAGGCGCAGGAGCACGAAGCGCACGAGGGTCGCCGCGAGGTTGGCGGCCGTGAGCACTATCAGCTCCGCTCTGGCGCCGGCGGTCGGCGCCGTCAGGTGGAGCACGGCGAGCGATCCGGCCGTCATCCCCCAGGCGACCGCGAACACGATCAGCCCCTGGAACTGGTGGCGCACGGCTCCGCTCCTGCCCTTGACCCCGAATGTGAACCTCCTGTTCGCCCAGGTGTTCGCGACCGTGGTGATCAGCAGCGCGGCGAAGTTCGCGAGCTGCGCGGGGAAGACTCCCTGCAACAGCAGGTACAGCACGGCGTACGCCGCGGTGGAGAGCACGCCGACGACGCCGAACCGCACCACCTGCCCGAAGAAGCTCGGCGGTCTCGGCGGAGCGAACGGCCGCCTGCCGAGCTCCGCGTACACGGACTCGAGCGGGATGCGGCCGCGGGCGATGTTGCTGCCGACCCTGAGCATCCCCTTGAGGTCTTCTCGCGCCGTCGACACGATGTCGACAGAGCTGTCCGGATCGTCCACCCAGTCGACGGGGATCTCGTGGATGCGCAGGCCCGCCCGCTCCGCGAGGATCAGCAGTTCGGTGTCGAAGAACCACGCGTCGTCCTCGACAAGCGGCAGCAGGCGGTGCGCCACCTCCCTCCTGATGGCCTTGAACCCGCACTGCGCGTCGCTGAAGCTGACGGCCATGGTGCGGCGCAGCAGCAGGTTGTAGCTGCGGGAGATGAACTCGCGCTTGCCACCGCGTGTGACCCGCGCGCTGTGCCCCAGCCTGGTGCCGATGGCCAGGTCGGAGTGGCCGGAGAGGAGCGGTGCGACGAGCGGGAGGAGGGCGGCGAGGTCTGTGGAGAGGTCTTCGTCGAGGTAGACCAGCACGTCGGCCGGCGACGAGCCCCACACCTGCTTGAGCGCGCGACCCCGCCCCTTCTGAGGGATGTGCACCGCGACGACGCCGGAGAGCTCGGCCGCGAGGGCGTCGGCGATCAGCGGGGTGGCGTCCGTGCTCGCGTTGTCGGCGATCGTGATGCGCCAGGTCTGGTCGATCTCGCCGATCAGGTAGGCGTTGAGCTGACGGATGGACTGTTCGAGCGTCGCCTGCTCGTTGTAGACGGGCACGACGATGTCGAGCGACAGGGGTGAGAGTGAGTGCGACATGAGGACAACCCTCACGTCGTTACATTCCTGTGACCTTTGCTGGCCCTATGCGGAATGAATGCATATTCTCCGGGGTGGCTATGCGCTGCCGATCAGAGCCCTGCGTGCGCCGCAAGCACCTCCACTGCGAGGCGCCAGTCCGACGACGGAACGCCGTCCCCCGTCTCCGAGCCCTCCTCCTCGCCCGGCAGCCGCGCGACGAACCGCGGCCACGCCTCGCCGTCGATCCGCACCTCCTCGATGAGGCCGAGGTACTCCCCGCCGTAGTAGACCTCCCACGCCGCCGTCGCGGTGGGGCTGTACATGAGCGTGAGCGGCGTGGTGCCGTAGCTGTAGACCGCGTGCTGGTGGTCGAGCTGCTTCCCGGTCATGTCCGGCAGAGTATTCGCAAACGCGACGGTGCGATAGCGGGTGTTGTGTCGTGTTGCGCCGCGTGCCGGATCGGAGCAGCGGATCAGAGCACGGACAGGTCGTCGCCCGACCTGCTCAGCTCGTGCGTCGCATCCACCGCCGCGGAGACCACGTCCTCCAGGCTCCCCCGCACCGCGAAGGCCGCGCGCTGCCGTCCCGCCCCTCCGCCGACCGCCACGATGCGCTTGAGCCCGGCGCGCACGAGCTCCCGGTCGCCGTTCGCGTCCAGGGCCGCGCCGATGTGGGCGACCAGGGCGTCCAGCGCGTCGGCGATGTCGGCGCCCGCCCCGTGCTGTGGATGCGGGAGCCTGCCCTGCGTGCCGGTCAGCGCCGCCTGCCACCCGGCCAGCCGCAGCGCAGCGGACGGAAGATCGGACGGCTGAACGCCCGCGTGCCACTCCGCCGCAGCCGTGTCGACCAGAGCGCGGACGATGGCGGCCAAGACCACCGCATCCCGTGCATCCAGGCAGACGTCTGCGATGCGCACCTCGACCGTCGGCTGCTTGTGCGACAGCCGGGCGTCGAGGTAGACCATGCCGTAGTCGAGGATGACGCCGGTGTCGACGAGCACGCGCTCGAACCTGTCGTACTCCTCGACGGAGCCGAAGACCTCCGTCGGCCCCGCGCTCTGCCACTGGTGCCAGGTGAGGAAGCGGAAGCTCGCATACCCGGTGTCCGCACCGTCCGCGAACGGGGAGTTGGCGCTCAACGCGAGGATCACGGGCAGCCAGGTGCGGATGCGGTCGAGCACCGCGACCCCCTCCTCGCGCGACACGATGCCGACGTGCACGTGGCAGCCGCAGACGAGGGTCTTGTGCGCGGTGGCGCCGTACCGGCGCATCATCTCGCCGTAGCGCTCCTTCTCGGTCGGATGCGGTTGGACGGGGAGCGGGGACATCGCCAGCGCCGCCGCGCGAACGCCGAGGGGGCGGACGAGCTGGTCGGCGCGCTCCCTGCCTGCCACGATGTCCGCCAGGAGGTCGTCGGTGGAGGTCAGCGGCCTGGTCTGCGTCTCGAGCATCTCCTGATGGATCTCGGCGGCGACTTCCGGCGCTGCCTCTCGGTGGTCTTTCCCCTGCCGGTCATCGTCCGCCGCAGCGGCGAGCGCCTGGGGAGCCACGGCTCGCGGGGCGCCGGTGTGCTCGTCGACGAGCAGCAGTTCTTCCTCCACCCCGAAAGTCCTCATGCACCAACTATCCGCGCCAGCACCTGCCCTGGCCAGTCCCCCACCAGGAACGTGTCGGTCTTGACGTAACCGCACGACTCATAGAACCGCACGAGGTCACCCGTGCCCCCGGCGTAGCAGTCGACGCGGAGCATCCGCACGCCCGCCGCCGCTGCCTGCTCGTCGGCGAACGCGAGGAGTGCCCTGCCTGTGCCCTTCGCTCGCGGATCCCGCGACCCGATCAGCACCTTCACGTAGAGCTCCTGCTCGGTCGCCGCGGGGACGTAGTCGGTCGCTTCGCCGAGGATCAGCGCTCCGACGACCCCCGCATCCGGATGCTCGGCCACCCAGGCGCCCGGCTCAGCGACCCACCCGGTCACCCTGTCCACCTGCTTCTGCTGGGTGGAGAACGGTTCCGTGCCCCACTGCCGCGTGTTGCCGATGCTCACGAACCAGGCGATAGCGTCGTCGAAGAGGCGGAGGATCGCTGTGGCGTCGGCTTCGGTGGCGCGGCGGATGGTCGTCGTCATGCTCCGATCATCCCGCGCGTTCCGGCTCCCGCACGGCAGGCTCCTGCCGTTTCCCGAACCGGAACGGAGCCGTGAGCGTCGGCAGCAGGGTGCGCCTGCGCAGGACGAACAGGGTGACGGCGAGCACCGCATACACGGCGGACACGATCAGTCGGGCTTCGGTCGTGGTGAACACGAACGTCGCGGCGAACAGCACGAACAGGGCGACGGCCCAGCGCCCGCTGAAGCGGAGCGTGAGCAGCATGGCGACGCCCAGGATGGTCTGCGTCGCTGTCAGGGTGAACTCCTCCACCTGGCGCGCATCCATCGGGAGGGCCATTCCTCCTCCGCCGATGAGGTGAGCGATCGGAAGGGTGCCGACCAGCGCCGTCCACTGGTTGACCTTGCTGGCGAGCAGGATGCCGATGCCCATCGCCGCCTTGCCCCGCAGCGCGAAGATCACCGCGATCACGAACTCTGGTGCCTCGGACGCGAGCGGAGCCAGCCACTGCACGAGCAGGAAGTCGTCGATCCCGAGCGACCGGCCGCCATCGACGAGGCTGTTCGCGAACGGCTCTGCGAGCAGCAGGATGATCACGGCGGCGAGCACGAAGATCGCGATCACCGTCGTCCGGCGGGCGCGGGTGGGGAGCGTGCCGATGCTGTGGGCGACACCGAGCAGCTCTGGCTCGTCGCTCTCGCCCGTCGACACCCGCCAGAGGTAGTACGCGAACAGGGCGAGCAGCAGCACACCGAGGACGACGTGGATCTGCCCGGTCAGGGGGATCAGCAGGGTGAGCACGGAGGCGACGAGCAGGAGCCCGAGTTCGACCCGGTTGTCCCGCGGCAGCCGGATGGCGAACGGCGTCGCCTGCACATCCGGATCGACGGGGGTGCGACGGCGACGCGCTGCGCGGAAGGCGAGGAACGCGATCAGCAGGATGAAGGGCCAGCCGAAGCCGAGCAGCAACCGGTTGGAGCCGGTCATGTTCGCCGCCGCATACGGGGCCTGCGACGGATCGGAACCCGCGGTGAACGCGAAGTACAGGTCGATGGCGTACTCGGGCAGGATCGCGATGATCGCCAGCAGACCCACCGCGAGGCCGCCGGAGATGTCGACCTCGGCGGCCTCCCCTGCCCAGGCGAGGGCGAAGGCGGCCGCGACGATCGCGACACCGAACGCGAGCACCCCGACGAGTGGGGGGACGTGCGCGCCGGTCAGCCGCAGGGCGACACCTTGGGCGGCGATCAGCGCCACGATCCCGAGGGGGATGACGAGACGACGCCAGGTGGACGCCGGCGCCGATGCGGGAAATGGCGCTGTTCGCGGCGCGGCGGGATGGTGCGGATTCGACACGGGGAGACCCTTTCGATCACAGGCAGCGACCGAGAAGAGCGCAGGGGTGACTCGGTCGCCGTGAATGGCCGACCGAAGGTCTCGTTCGCCCGCACGGACCGTGCTGTGCGGGTGGGGCGCCGGGCCGGTCACCGTGACCGGCCAGTATGTCGACGCACCGCTTCGCCGTCGTGCGGCGGTGGGAACTACTCCCCTTCGATGTCTCCCATCCTGCCCGGAATGCGCGCGATCCTGTGAACCGGCTGGGCATCTTCCCAGCGTTTAGGCCGGCCTGCCGCGGCGGATCAGGTCGACCTCATTCCGCCGTTCGGCCGTCCGACACGAGAAGCTCGACGATCGGCTCCGGATGCGAGAGCGCGGCGAGGTGCCCGCCCGGCACGCGGTGCACATCCACGCTGTGCGCATCCACGCCCAGCCGTTCGCGTGCGACGCGCTCCTGGAAGTCGGCGGGGAACAGCCGGTCGTCCTCGCCGACGATCACCGTGACGGGGACCTTCGGCCAGCCGGGGAAGTCGCACGGCTCTGCGAACATCTCCGCCGAGTCCGGTTCCCCCTCCTGCTGTTCGAGGCCGTCGCGTTCCTCCTGCGGCACGTCGTGGAGGAAGTAGAGGTCGACGTCGAACTCGGCGTCGGGGTCGCGGCCGGCGGCGATGTCGTTCTCCCGCATGGCGGGACCGTGGCCGACCGCCTCCCACCAGCCTTCCGCCGTCTCACCCGGCACGGGGATCATCGCGTTGAGGAAGACGATGCGGCTCACCGGCAGCTTCTGCGCCGCGAGCGCGGCCGTGAAGCCGCCCATCGACTGCGCGACGATCACGACATCGTCAGCGCCGTCCGCCGCTGCGACCGCCGCCGCCGTGTACTCGCCGAGCGCGTGACCGTCACCGGTCTCGAAGTCGACGGCGACCGCATCCACCCCGCGAGCGCGGAGCTGCTCGGCCACACGGTGCCAGACGTATCCGGCGCCGCCTGCGCCGGGAAGCAGGATGTACCGCATCTTCCCACCCACGCGCTCCTCCTCCCCCATCCCCCGAAGCTACCGCCCCTCACACCATCGAGCCCAGCCTTTTTCACTGCAAAACGCGTTCTTGCGGTGAAAAAGCCTGGGCTCGATGGCTTCGCGCTCGGGGCGGCGCGCTAGCGGGAGAGCGCCTGGTCGATGTCGGCGAGGAGGTCGGAGACGTCTTCGATGCCGACGGAGAGGCGGATCACGTTGTCTGGGACCTCGAGTTCCGTGCCGCGCACGGAGGCGTGCGTCATCTCGCTCGGGTAGCCGATCAGGGACTCGACCCCGCCCAGCGACTCGGCGAGCTGGAACACCTCGGTCGACTCCGCGAAGCGGCGCGCAGCTGCTGCCCCTCCGCTGAGAGCCACCGACAGCATCCCGCCGAAGCCGCTCATCTGGCGGGCGGCCAGCTCGTGGCCGGGGTGGGTCGGCAGGCCGGGGTAGTAGACGGCGTCGATCCCCGCGCGGCCGACCAGGGCCTCCGCGATGGCCTGCGCGTTCTCGGTGTGACGCTGCATCCGCACGGCGAGCGTCTTGATGCCGCGGGTCGTGAGCCACGCATCCATCGGCGCCGACACCGCGCCGGCAGCGAACTGGATGAACTGCACCTTCGACGCCAGCTCCTCGTCGGAGAAGACGAGGGCGCCGCCGAGCACATCGGAGTGACCGCCGAGGTACTTGGTGGTCGAGTGGGCCACCACGTCGGCGCCGAGCGACAGCGGCTGCTGCAGAGCAGGCGATGCGAACGTGTTGTCCACCACGACCAGCGCGCCGACCGCGTGGCCGAGCTCCGCCAGCGCCGCGATGTCGCTGATCTTCATCAGCGGGTTGCTGGGCGTCTCGATCCAGAGCACGCGCGTGCGGTCGGTCTGCAGGGCTGTGCGCACCGCATCCAGGTCGGTGAGGTCGACCGTGGTGTTGCGGATCTCCCATGCGCCGTGGATGCGGTTGATCAGCCGGTGCGTCCCGCCGTAGACGTCGTTGCCGAGCACCACGTGGTCGCCCGGCTGGAGCACGGCGCGCAGCAGCGCGTCCTCCGCGGCGAGGCCGGAGGCGAACGACAGCGCGCTGGTGCCGCCTTCGAGGGCGGCGAGCAGCGTTTCGAGCGACGTGCGGGTGGGGTTGCCGCCGCGGCTGTACTCGTAACCGCCGCGGAGGCCGCCGACGCCGTCCTGCACGAAGGTCGAGGTCTGGTAGATCGGCGGGATGATCGCGCCGGTCGTCTGGTCGAACTCCTGGCCGACGTGGATGGCCTGTGTTGCGAACTTCATGTTCTGTCTGCTGCTCTTTCTACTCGCTGAGGAAGTTGAGGAGATCCTGCCTGGTGAGCACGGCGACCGGCTTGCCGTCCTCGGTGACCAGCAGGGCGTTCTCGGTGGCGAGGGCCGCGCGGGCGGCGCTGACCGGTTCGTTGACGCCGATGAGCTGGAACGGGTCGCCGATGTGCGCGCCGACATCGTCGGTCATCGCGGCCCGGCCGCTGAACACCGCGTCCACCAGCGAGGTCTCGTCGAGCGCCCCCGCCACCTCGCCCATGACCACGGGCGGTTCGGCGGTGAGCACGGGCAACTGCGACACGCCGTACGTGTTCATGATCTGAATGGCGTCGCGCACCGTCTCCGATGGATGCGTGTGCACCAGGTCGGGCAGGTCGCCGCGCTTGGTCTTGATGACGTCGTGCACCGTCGCCTCGTCCGGCACGTCGCTGAAGCCGTATGACCGCATCCACTTGTCGTTGAAGATCTTGGCGAGGTAGCCGCGTCCGCCGTCCGGCAGGATCACCACGACGATGTCGTCGGCGGTGAGGTCCTTCGCCGCACGGAGGGCCGCCGCGACGGCCATGCCGCTGGAGCCGCCGACCAGGATGCCCTCCTCCCGTGCCAGCCGCCGCGTGATGTGGAACGACTCGGCGTCGGAGATCGCGATGACCTCGTCTACCACGGTCGGGTCGTATGCGCCCGGCCAGAAGTCCTCGCCGACGCCCTCGACCAGGTACGGCCGTCCCGTTCCGCCGGAGTAGACCGACCCCTCTGGGTCTGCGCCGATCACGCGAACGGCGCCGTCCGACGCCTCCTTGAGGAAGCGCCCCGTGCCGCTGATGGTGCCGCCCGTTCCGACGCCGATGACGACGTGCGTCACCTTCTGGTCGGTGTCGCGCCAGATCTCGGGGCCGGTGGTCTCGTAGTGGCTGCGCGGGCCGTTCGGGTTGAAGTACTGGTTGGGCTTGAACGCGCCGGGGATCTCCGCCGCGAGCCGGTCGGAGACGCTGTAGTAGGAGTCGGGATGCTCCGGCGCCACCGAGGTCGGCGTCACCACGATCTCGGCTCCGTACGCGGTGAGGACGTTGCGCTTGTCCTCTCCCACCTTGTCCGGCAGCACGAACACGCACTTGTAGCCGCGCTGCTGGGCGACGAGCGCGAGCCCGACGCCGGTGTTGCCGCTCGTCGGTTCGACGATCGTCCCGCCGGGCTTCAACAGCCCCTCTTTCTCCGCAGCGTCGATGATGCGGGTTGCAATGCGGTCCTTCGACGAACCTCCGGGGTTCAGGTACTCGAGTTTGACGAGCACCGTCGCCGCGATTCCGTCGGTCAGCCTGTTGAGCTTCACGAGCGGAGTGTCGCCGACCAAGTCGATGATGGTCTCTGCGTAATTCACGCGACCAACCGTAACAGTGCCGCGTGCGGACCGCCCGTAGAATTACGTCATGCCAGTGTCCGACCTCTCGACCGTGGCCCAGGATTACCTCAAAGTGATCTGGTCGGCGACCGAATGGTCGGAGACCCCGATCACGGTCAAGCAGCTCGCCGAGCGCCTTGGCGTCCGCGCAGCCACCATCTCCGACGGCATCCGCCGCCTCGTCGACCAGGGGATGCTCGTGCACGAGCCGTACGGCGGCATCGAGCTGACAGAGACCGGCCGTCACCACGCCGTCGCCATGGTGCGCAGGCACCGGCTGCTGGAGACGTTCCTGGTGGAGGAGCTCGGCTACGGCTGGGACGAGGTGCACGACGAGGCCGAGGTGCTGGAGCACGCGGTCTCCGACGGGCTCATCGAGCGCATCGACCGCAGGCTCGGCTTCCCGTCCCGCGACCCGCACGGCGACCCCATCCCCACAGCGGACGGCACGGCCCACCGACCGGATGCGACTCCCCTGCTCGCCGCGCGCACGGGCGTCCGCCTGACGGTGTCGCGCATTTCGGACGCCGAGCCGGCCATCCTCCGCTATCTCGCAGAGCGCGGCATCGTGCCAGACGCCGAACTGAGCGTCGACGAGCACCGCGAGTTCGCCGGTGACGTAACCGTGCGGCTGGGCGACGCGGAGATCGTGCTCGGCCAGACGGCGGCCGGCGCTGTGTGGGTGGCGGGCGACTGACTCGTCAGCCGACCCACTCCCCCACCGTCAGCACCACCAGCGCGATGTTGAGCACCACCACGAGGGTCGCGATCCCGACCCCGGCCACGCGCATCCAGACGCTGTCGGCCCTGTCTCCCATCACCGCCTTCGACCCGGTGAGTCGCAGCAGCGGGATCATCGCGAACGGGATGCCGAGGCTCAGGAACACCTGGCTGACCACGAGCGCCCAGGTCGGCTCCACCCCCAGAGCGAGGATCGCGATGGCCGGGATGAGCGTCACCACCCTGCGCGTCAGCAACGGGATGCGCACCTTCAGCAGCCCCGCCATGATCGTCGCTCCCGCGTAGCTGCCGACCGACGTGGATGCGAGCCCCGACGCGAGCAGGCCGAGCGCGAACGCGATCCCCACCACGGGGCCGAGCGCTGCCGTGATGGCGGCGTGCGCTCCCTCGATCGTGTCGGTGCCTGCGACGCCGCCGAGGGAGGCGGCGGCGAGCAGCAGCATGGCGATGTTCACGGCGCCGGCGAGCACGAGGGCCGCGACGACGTCGACGCGAGTGGCGCGCAGCAGGGTGCGTCTCGCATCCGGAGTGGTGGCGTGACCGTGCCGGTCGCGGGCGAGGGCGGAGTGCAGGTAGATCGCGTGCGGCATCACCGTCGCTCCCAACATGCTCGCTGCGAGCAGCACGGTCGGGGCGCCGTCGAACCGGGGGACGAGGCCTCCCGCAGCCGCGCCCCAGTCGACCGGGCTGACGAACAACCCGGCGAGGAAGCCGATCGAGATCACGGCGAGCAGCCCGAGGATGACCGCCTCGAACGGCCGCTGCCCCCTGCGCGACTGGATGGCGAGGATGCCGATGGCGACCACGCCGACCACCAGACCGCCGAGTGGAAGGGGCAGGCCGAAGAGCAGATTGAGCGCGATGGCTCCGCCGATCACCTCCGCCAGGTCGGTCGCGGCGGCGACCAGTTCCGCCTGCACCCAGAACGCCCGCCTGCCCCCGGTGCCGAGGCGCGCGCCGAGCAGTTCGGGAAGGCTCCGGCCGGTGACGATCCCGAGCTTCGCCGACTGGTACTGCACGAAAACGGCGATCACGTTCGCGGCGACGAGCACCCAGACGAGCAGGTAGCCGTACTGCGCGCCGGCCGTGAGGTTGGCGGCGACGTTCCCCGGGTCGACGTACGCGATGGCGGCCACGAAGGCGGGACCGAGCAGGAACCAGAGCCGGGTGGACGGGCGGCGCGCACGGGAGGAGCGCCGCTCCTTCGCCGTCACCGCATCCGCCATCGCCAGCCCCTAACTGAATTGTTAGGCCAGCCTAACACTCAGTCGTCGAGCAGCGCGCCCTCCGTCTGCTCGCGGTACAGCCCCGCGTAGACGCCGCCGCGCTCCAGCAGTTCCCTGTGCGTCCCGTGCTCGACCAACTGCCCGTGGTCGATCACGAAGATGACGTCGGCTGCGACGATCGTGGAGAGCCGGTGGGCGATGGCGATCGTGGTCCTGCCCCGGGATGCGGTGTCGAGCGCCTGCTGCACCACCCGTTCCGAGATCGAGTCGAGGGCGCTGGTCGCCTCGTCGAGGATCAGCACCTCCGGGTCCTTCAGCAGCACCCTGGCGATGGCGATGCGCTGCTTCTCCCCTCCGGACAGCCGGTAGCCGCGCTCTCCGACGAGCGTGTCGTAGCCGTCGGGGAAGCTCGCGATCGTCTCGTGGATGTTCGCCTTCCTGGTGGCCTGCTCGATCTCCGCCTGCGTCGCATCCGGTCTGGCGTAGCGGAGGTTCTCCGCGATCGTGGCGTGGAAAAGATACGTCTCCTGGCTCACGATGCCGATGTGCGAGACCAGCGAGTCCTGCTGCAGCGACCGGATGTCGGTGTCGCCGAACAGGATGCGGCCGCTCGTAGCGTCGTAGAACCGCGGGATGAGGTACGAGACGGTCGTCTTGCCCGCGCCGGAGGGACCGACGAACGCGGCGAACTCGCCGGGCTGGATCACGAACGAGACGTCGTCGAGCGTGTTCCTCTCCCCCTCGCGCGCATCCGGGTAGCGGAACACGACGTGGTCGAACTCGACGCGGCCGAGGTCCTGCGCCGGATCGACGGGAGCGGCATCCGGCCGGTCGGAGATGGCGGGTTTGAGGTCGAGGTACTCGAAGATGCGCGCGAACAGCGCGCCGGAGGTCTGCAGGTCGAGCGCCACCCGCATCAGTGCGAGCAGGGGGAAGAGGAGTCTGGCCTGCACCGTGGTGAACGCCACGATCGTGCCGGCGGTGATGTCGGTGGCGCCGCCGAGCACGAGCCAGCCGGACACCAGGTAGACGATGGCGGGGATGGACGACAGGAAGATGTTCACCATCGCGAAGAACCACTGGCCACTCATCGACTGCGACACCTGCAACCGGATCTGGTTCTCGTTCTCGTCCGAGTACCGGCCGACCTCCGTGGCCTGCCTGTTGAAGCTCTTCGAGAGCAGGATGCCGGACACGCTCAGCGTCTCCTGCGTGATCGCCGTCATGTCGGACAGCGATTCCTGCGTCTTCGTGGCGATCCTGGCGCGCACCTGACCGACCCTGCGCTGCGCGATGACCAGAATCGGCATCAGGATGACGGCCACGATGGTGAGCTGCCAGTTGAGCAGGATCATCGCGACGAACGCCGCGATCACCGTGACCGTGTTGCCCAGGATGCTCGACATCGTGTTGGTGAGGACGTTCGCCACACCCCCGACGTCGTTCTGCAGCCTGGACTGGATGATGCCCGTCTTCGTCTTGGTGAAGAAGCTCAGCTCCATCGACTGCAGGTGCGAGAACAGCCGCACCCGCAGCGCACCCATCACCTTGTTGCCGACCGAGGCGGTCAGGTAGGTCTGCCACACGCCGAGCAGTGCAGAGCCGACGAACACCACGATCATCACGACGACGATGGTGATCAGCGCCTCCATGTCCGGCTTGCCGCTCTTCGGGAACAGCCCGTCGTCGAACGCCCGCTGGGTGAGCAGCGGGGGCACGACCGAGAGCGCCGCTCCGATGAGCACGAGCACCATCGTGACGATGATCGCCGTCTTGTGCGGGGCGAACAGCGTCGTGATGCGCCGGAGCAGGTGCGGGATCTTCGGCGCCGTGGCGTTCAGCGCCTTCTGCGCTTCTGCGTCTCCACCGCTCACCCGGCCGCGACCGCCGCCTCCACCACCGGCCATGCCGCGCATCCCGCTCATGGTTTCAGCGTAGACCCGGCGTGACACAACCGTGATGCAAGCGCTTGACGTAAACGCTTGCATCACACCCGTTCTCGGGGGTAGCGTCCGTGCAGGGCGCACCTGCGCCTGCACCAAGAGCTCAACGAGGAGTGAAATGAAAGCAGCACGTCTCTCGGTGATCGCCGGAGTGGCCGTCGTCGGCCTCGCGCTGGCGGGATGCACCGGTGGTGGTTCAGGGGGCAGCGGAGGCGGAGACGCCAGCGCCAACCTCACGTCGAAAGGCCCGATCACCTACGTCCAGGGCAAGGACAACTCGAACGTCGTCCGCCCGCTCGTCGACAAGTGGAACGCGGCCCATCCGGATGAGAAGGTCACCTTCAAGGAGCAGTCCGACCAGGCTGACCAGCAGCACGACGACCTCGTCCAGCACTTCCAGGCCAAGGACTCCGGCTACGACGTCGTCGACGTCGACGTCGTGTGGACAGGCGAGTTCGCCGCCAAGGGCTGGCTGCAGCCGCTGACGGGCGACCTCAAGATGGACAACTCGGCCCTCCTGGCGCCGACCGTCAAGTCCGGCACGTACAACGGCACCCAGTATGCGGCGCCGCAGACCTCGGACGGCGGCATCCTCTACTACCGCAAGGACCTCGTTCCGACGCCGCCGAAGACCTGGGACGAAATGCTCAAGGACTGCGACATCGCCAAGGCGAAGGGCATCGGCTGCTACGCCGGGCAGTTCGCCAAGTACGAGGGTCTGACGGTGAACGTGGCTGAGGCCATCAACACCAACGGGGGCACCATCGTCGGCGACGACGGAAAGACCGTCACCGTCGACAGCTCAGAGGCCAACGCCGGGCTCACCCGCCTGACCGACGGCTTCAAGAACGGGCAGATCCCGGCAGAGGCCATCACCTACCAGGAGGAGCAGGGACGCCAGGCGTTCGAGGCAGGCAAGCTCCTGTTCCTGCGCAACTGGCCGTACGTGTACAACCTGGCCAAGACGGACGGCAGCTCGACCGTGAAGGACACCTTCGGAATCGCTCCGCTTCCCGGCGTCACCGCCGACAAGCCAGGCGTCTCCAGCCTCGGTGGCCACAACGCGGCGATCAGCGTCTACTCGAAGCACAAGGCGACCGCGTTCGAGTTCCTGAAGTTCCTGCAGAGCGAAGAGACCCAGAAGTTCTTCGTGACCCAGGGCTCGCTGGCTCCGGTGCTGTCGTCGCTGTACGACGACGCGAGCCTGAACACGCAGCTCCCGTACCTGTCGACCCTGAAGACGTCGATCGAGAACGCAGTCCCGCGTCCCGTCTCGCCGTTCTACCCGGCCATCACCAAGGCGGTGCAGGACAACTCCTACGCCGCTCTGAAGGGTGACAAGTCGGTCGATCAGGCGCTGAAGGACATGGCTGCGGCCATCAAGACCGCGAGCGCCGGATAACCGACCGGATGCGGCCACCGGGCGGCGGGAACTCTCCCGCCGCCCGGTCCACTTCCCCTGAACCCCGTCTCGGAGGCCTCACATGTCAACGTCGAACGTCGTCGCCCCGCCAGGAACCCAGAACCCCAAGTCGCCGCAGTTGCGCGCCGGGGTGAAGAAGAACCGCCGTCAGCAAAGTCGCTGGGCGCTCTATCTCATCCTCCCCACCCTGGTCCTCCTCGCCATCGTCATCGGTTACCCGGTCGTCAGCGCGATCATCATGTCCTTCCAGAAGGACGCCGGACTCGACCCGGCCACCGGCCTGTTCGTGCAGGGCGGCTTCGCCGGATTCCAGAACTACGCGCACTGGCTGTTCCAGCAGTGCGCCGGACCCAACGGCGAGAGCATCACCTGCCCGCCGGGCAACCTTGGCTCGCAGTTCTGGAACGCCGTCTTCGTCACGTTCTTCTTCACCGCCACCACCGTGGTCCTGGAGACCGTGCTCGGGATGTGGTTCGCGTTCATCATGAACCGCACCTTCCGCGGCCGCGGCCTCGTCCGCGCCGCCATCCTGGTGCCGTGGGCCATCCCGACCGCCGTCACCGCGAAGCTCTGGTACTTCATCTTCTCGGTCGCCGGCATCGCCAACGCCGTGCTCGGCGCGCACATCCTCTGGACCAGCGACGAGTGGGCATCCCGGTTCGCGGTGATCATCGCTGACACCTGGAAGACGACGCCGTTCATGGCGCTGCTCATCCTGGCCGGGCTGCAGATCATCCCGGAAGAGGTGTACGAGGCCGCCAAGGTCGACGGCGCCACCACCTGGCAGCGGTTCTGGCGGGTGACGATGCCGCTGGTGAAACCGGCTCTGCTCGTCGCCGTGCTGTTCCGCGTGCTCGACGCTCTCCGCATCTACGACCTGCCAGCGATCCTCACCGGCGGAGGTGGTGGCACCGGTAATGCCACGACCACCCTCTCCATCCTCGTGGTCGATCAGATCAGGCAGGGCTTCAACAGCGCCTCCGCCCTGTCGACGATCACGTTCATCCTCATCTTCCTCGTCGCGTTCATCTTCGTGCGGTTCCTCGGGACCAACGTCGTCAGAACGCAGGAAGCCCAGCAGAAGGGAGCGAAGTGATGACCACCGTCGCAGGACCGGCAGCGGCAACGGCCGAGGCGAAGTCCCTTCCCCGCACGAAGCAGAAGTCCAAGTCGAGGTCGCGCCAGCGCAACGCGGGCATCCGCACCGGAATCAGCGCGATCATCATCGTGCTGTGGTGCCTGCTGCCGTTCTACTGGATGGTCGTGACCTCGTTCCGCGATGTCGGGTACACGTTCGACACCACGCCGTGGTTCACCCACTTCACCTGGGACAACTACGCGACGGCGTTCTCCACCAAGCTCGGCAACCATCTCGGCCAGGCGCTCCTGAACTCGCTGTTCATCGGAGCCTGCGTCACGATCATCGCCCTGCTGGTCGGCACCTTCGCCGCGTATGCGCTCGCACGCCTCGACTTCAAGTTCAAGGGAATCGTGCTCGGCCTCATCCTCGGTGCGTCGATGTTCCCCGGTGTCGCGCTCATCACGCCGCTGTTCCAGCTCTTCACGAACATCGGCTGGATGGGCACGTACCAGGCGCTGATCATCCCGAGCATCTCCTTCGTGCTTCCGCTGACGGTCTACACGCTCACCTCGTTCTTCCGCGAGATGCCGTGGGACCTGGAGGAGGCAGCACGAATCGACGGATGCACGCAGGCCCAGGCCTTCCGGAAGATCATCCTGCCGCTCGCGGCTCCCGCCGTTTTCACGACGGCGATCCTGGCGTTCATCTCCTCGTGGAACGAGTACCTGATCTCCAGCCAGTTGTCGAGTGACGCCACGCAGCCTGTCACCGTCGCCATCGCCTCCTTCGCCGGCAGTCAGCCGCACCAGGAGCCGTACACCGCCGTCATGGCGGCCGGTACGATCGTGACGGTTCCGCTGGTCATCCTGGTGCTGATCTTCCAGCGCCGCATCGTCGCCGGGCTCACCGCCGGTGGTGTGAAGGGCTGATCGGATGCGCTGGGACGATTCGCTGGAGGTGGTCGATGTCGGCATCGGCATCGTCGGGTTCTTCGCGTTCGCGTTCCTGATCGTTACGATCGTGAGCGAGCTCACGGGCGCCGATGCCCTCGGCTGGGCATTGACACTGTTGGCTCTCGTTCTCATCCTCGTGCTCCTCTGGCAGGCGCGGCTCCGCATCGCGGCGTCGCGTCGGCCGGAGGAGGACGACGAACGCGTCACCCTGCCCCACCAGGGCTCCTGACGACAAGGAACGAGCATGGCAGGGATCGACGAGGTCGCGCGCGCGACGGGCGTCTCTACGGCGACGGTGTCGCGGGCGCTGCGCGGGCTGCCGAACGTGTCGGACAAGACGCGCGCCGCCGTGCGGCGGGCTGCGGATGAGCTCGGCTACGTCGCGTCGTCGAGCGCATCCGGTCTGGCGAGCGGCCGGACCCTCGCGATGGGCGTGGTCGTCCCGTCGGTGAGCCGCTGGTTCTACACCTCCGTGCTGGAGGGCGTCGACGCCGAGCTGCGCGCGGCCAGCTACGACATGATCCTGTTCAACCTGGGAGGGCACCGCGGCGACAGGGAGCGGGTCTTCCACCGGAGCATCCTGCGCAAGCGGACGGATGCGCTACTCGCCCTGTGCCTCGACTTCACGGCGGACGAACGGCACCAGCTCGCCTCGCTCGGCCACCCGACCATCGTGGTCGGCGGCCCGGTGAAGGGGCTGCGCAGCGTCGGCATCGACGAGAAGGCCACCGCGCGCATCGCCACCGAGCACCTGATCGGACTCGGGCACACGGACATCGCGCACATCGGAGGCGAGGACGAGGAGGGCCTGAACAAGCAGGTCCCCGTCGGGCGGCTGCACGGCTTCCAGCAGGCGATGCGCGACGCAGGACTCTCCGTGCGGCCGGAGTGGGTGGTGCCCGGCGGCTTCTCCCTTCCGCTCGGGCGCGCGGCGATGAACGCACTGCTCGACCGGCCAGGTCCGCGACCGACCGCCGTCTTCGCCGCGTCGGACGAGATGGCGATGGGCGCGATGCTCGCGGCGGCCGATCACGGTCTCTCCGTGCCAGACGACCTGTCCGTGATCGGGATCGACAATCACGACTTCGCCGAGTCGTTCCAGCTCACCACGATGTCGCAGGATCCGTTCGACCAAGGCTCGGTGGCCACGCGCATCCTGCTGGACGAGCTGGCGGGCGGAGAGCCGCGCAGCCGGTCCGTTCGCTCGAGCGCGAAACTCACGGTTCGCGGGTCGACAGCTCCTCGACGCTGACCCGCATCGGCGCTCCGACACGCGCGGCGGTCCGCCTGATAGGTGCAGCGCTTACCGATCTGAAAGAATAGCCGAGCGAACGTCCGGCTGATCGTGCCTTTCGGGTAGGCGCGATCAACTGCTGTCGATGTCGCCCGTTCGCGAGCTCCTAACTCGGGAACGGGAAGAGCCGCCCTGCCTAGGAACGGGGCGGCTCTTCGAATTCGTCAGGCTGCGTCGCCGACCGAGACGGCTTCCGCCTCCTCGACTCCGGACTCCTCGACGCCGTCGACCCGCTTGAGGTAGCGGTGTCCTGCCATGACCAGCACGACCGCGACCAGCACGGAGACGGCTCCGGCGAAGAACGGCGTCGCGGGCGAGATCGTGTCGGCCAGGAGCGTCGCAGCGGGCGGTGCGATGGCGCCGCCGAGGAACCGGACTCCTGAGTACGCACTGGATGCGACGGAGCGCGGCAGGTCGGTGGCCTCCATCACGCACTCGGTGAGCACGGTGTTCAGCACGCCGAGCAGCAGCCCGCCGACGATCACGCAGACGATGAGTCCGACCAGCGAGCCGATCAGCAGCCCGGCGGCGAGCAGGTCGATGGCGAGCAGCGGCATCACGATCCAGAGCACCCTGGTGCGCGGCAGTCGCCTGGTGAGCAGCGGCGCACCCCAGACCGAGGTGATCGCGAGCGCGACGCCCCAGCCGAAGAAGATCAGGCCGAGCGAGATCGCCGATTCGACGCCGAGCGGAACAAGGGCGAACGGGGTGTACGCCAGCAGCACGAAGAAGCCGATGTTGTAGAACAGGGCGGCGGCGGCGAGGAAGCCGAGGGCAGGCTTCGCAAGCGCCCTGAACGGCGCACTCAAACTGGTCGGCTGCGGCTTCTCCGGCGACTTCTTGAGCATCAGGACGATGGCGATGAAGCCGACCGCCATGAGCGTCGCCGTGCCGAAGAACGGCCCGCGCCAGCTCCAGCTTCCGAGCAGTCCGCCGAGCAGGGGGCCGATCGCGATGCCGAGACCGAGCGCGGCCTCGTAGAGGACGATCGCCGACGATGTGCCGCCCGCGGCAGCGCCCACGATCGTGGCGAGAGCGGTGGAGATGAAGAGCGCGTTCCCGAGCCCCCACCCTGCGCGGAAGCCGATGATCGACTCCACGTTCTGGGAGAGTCCGGCGGCGAGCGCGAACACGACGATCAGGGCAAGCCCGATGAGCAGGGTCTTCTTCGCTCCGATGCGGCTGGAGATCCAGCTACTGAAGAACATCGCGATGCCGGTGATCAGCAGATAGCTGGTGAACAGCATCTCGGTCTCGGTCGGTGTCGCCTGCAGGCTCTTCGCGATTGCGGGAAGGATGGGGTCGACCAGTCCGATGCCCATGAAGGCGATGACGGAGGCGAAGGCGACGGCCCAGACGGCCGTCGGCTGCTTGAGGAGATTGCTTGGTTTGTCGTGCGACATAGAGGTGATGGACTCCGATGGTTCGGTGGTGTGTGGTGCTGTCGTCAGTGCGCTGCTACGGCCTCTGCCGGCGCGGAGAGGCCGACGCGAGAGCCAAGGATGCGGACGGTGGCGCGCAGGGCGGCCACCTCGTCCTCCGTGAGGTCCTCGAACATCGGCACCAGGGCGCCGGACAGTTCGTCCCGCCAGTTCTGCAGAGCGGCCTCGCCCTTGGCGGTGGCGGCGATCTGCCAGGCCCGCGCGTCGTCAGTGTCCGCGATGCGCTTGACCCACTCCGACTCGACCAGGTTGCGGACGAGCTTGGTCATGGTGGGCTGGGAGACCCTGCTCTGGGCGGCGAGCTCGCCGAGGCGCATGGGACCTGAGGCCTGAAGAACACTGAGGGTGCGCCAGACGGCCGGCGATTCCGTGTTGCCCGTGACGCGCACGGCGAGACGGGTCAGCCGGTGACTGGCGACCACGAGGTCGCCGATCGTGTTCCGGAGATCACTGGGGGTGCTGTGTGTCATGACTCGATTATATATAGCTTCGCTATATAAATCAATCCATTTCGTTTCAGTATTTCATATGACTACGTTTCAGTGTCGGGTTTAATAGTCCAATGCCCCCTTCGCGCCGCACCCCGCAGCAGACCGCCGAGTTCCTCGCCGACCAGAACGACACGGAGTCGTACGACAAGGGCCTCAAGCGTCGGCACATCCAGATGATCGCGGTGGGCGGCGCCATCGGCACCGGGCTCTTCCTCGGTGCGGGAGGCCGCCTCGCGTCCGCCGGCCCCAGCCTGCTCATCGTGTACGCCATCTGCGGGCTCTTCGCGTTCTTCATCCTCCGCGCGCTCGGCGAACTCGTGCTGCATCGGCCGGACTCCGGCAACTTCGTCTCGTACGCCAGGGAGTTCTTCGGAGAGAAGCTGGCCTTCGTGGCGGGCTGGTCGTACTGGATCTACTGGTCGATGATCGCCATCGTCGACATCACGGCGGTCGCGCTCTACCTGTCGTTCTTCGGCAAGTACGTCGAGTTCTTCGCCATCGTCCCCCAGTGGGTGTTCGCCCTGGTGGCCCTTGCCGTCGTCCTTGTGCTCAACCTCCTCTCGGTGAAGGTCTTCGGAGAGCTCGAGTTCTGGTTCTCCGTCATCAAGGTCGGCGCCCTCATCATCTTCCTGATCGTCGGCATCCTGTTCGTCGTCTTCGGAACGCCCATCGACGGTCACACGCCCGGCTTCTCCCTCTTCGCAGACAGCGGCGGCTTCTTCCCGAACGGCGTCCTGCCCGCCGTCCTCGTCGTGCAGGGCGTGGTCTTCGCATACGGCGCCATCGAGCTCGTCGGCACGGCGGCGGGCGAGACGCCAGACCCGCAGAAGACGATGCCGCGCGCCATCAACTCGGTCATCCTGCGCATCGCGCTGTTCTACGTCGGCTCCGTGGCCTTGCTGTCGCTGCTCCTGCCGTACACCGCCTTCACGGCGGGAGAGAGCCCGTTCGTCACGTTCTTCGCATCCATCGGCGTGGAGGGCGCCGACGTCGTGATGAACATGGTGGTCCTGACGGCGGCACTGTCGTCCCTGAACGCCGGCCTCTACTCCACCGGCCGAATCGCCAGGTCGCTTGCGCTGCGCGGGGCTGCGCCGGTCTTCACCGCCAAGCTCAGCCGCCACGGCGTCCCGTACGGCGGAATCATGGTCACCGGCGCCATCGCCCTGCTCGGCGTCGGACTCAACGCCGTGGTTCCCGAGGAAGCGTTCGAGATCGGCATCAACCTCACGGCGCTCGGCACGCTCACCGCCTGGGGCGTGATCGTGCTCTGCCAGATCCGCCTGCGACGGCTCTCCCTCGCCGGGCTCGTGACGCGGCCGTCGTTCCGGCTGCCGGGAGCACCGTTCACGGCGTACCTCACGCTGGCCTTCCTCGCTACGGTCGCGGTGCTCATCCTCCTCGACTACCCCACCGGCACCTTCACCTTCGGCACGGCGATCGTGGTCGTCATCCCGGCCCTGGTGCTCGGCTGGTTCGGTGTCCGCCGCCGGGTCGCACGCGTCGCCGCGGTCCGCCGGGCGCGTGAGCTCGACCTGACGGTTCCCGCGCCCTCCGACCGCTAGCGCCGGGCGAGCACGTACGCTTGCTGCACCTTCTCCGGCGCGACGGGTTCGCGCACGAGGCGCGCGTGCTCGGTGAAGCCGGACGCCGCCAGGAGGTCGTGGATGCGGTCGGGAGCCTGGCGGTACGCATCCAGTTCCAGGTCGTGGCCGTACGCGTGCCGCAGGTTCACGACGTCATCGCCCACCTGGAACGCCAGCAGCAGCCAGCCACCCGTGCGCACCACCCGCGCGAACTCCGCGAACAGGATGTGCTGCCGCTCACGAGGCGTATGGATGATCGAGTACCAGGCGACCGCCCCCGCAAGCGCAGCATCCGGCAGCTCGAGCGCGGCCATCGTGCCCACCTCGAACAGCAGCTCCGGGTATGCCTCGCGCGCCACCTCCACCATCGCGGGCGACAGGTCGATGCCGAACGCGTCCAGCCCCAGCCCCGCCAGGTGCACGGTCACCCGCCCCGGTCCGCAGCCCAGGTCGGCCACCTCTCCCCCGCCGGCCGCCTGCACATGCTCGGCGAACGCCGCGAGCATCGCCCGGTCGAGCGCCTTCCCCTCCAGCTCGTCGCGCAGCAGCGCGGCGTAGTCGACGGCGACGGCGTCGTACGCCGCCCTGGTGGCCACGACATCAGGATGCTCGGACATGCCAGCAGTCTAAAGAACATGGAAACGCCCCCAGCTACCAAACCGGGGGCGTTCTCAATGGGTCGGGGGCTACCGCAGGAATCGCTCGTACAGAGCGATGCTGCGGTACAGATCCGGCGGGTGAGCAGAGCTCTCCCTGGTCTCGCCCGCGAGGGTCGCGACGGTCAGGTCGCGCCAGTATGCGGCGTATGCACGCCACCTGGATCGGTTCATCGTGGTTCTTCCTTACGGTTGTGCGTCCTTGCACACCGATGCACGCAGGCAGGCGCGATCGGACGCGGTGGGTGGTCGAGCATCCACGTCGATCGGCGTCGTTAAACGCACGAAGGGCGTCGCCCCGTTGCGGGGGCGACGCCCTTCACAACGCGGATACTCGTCTTGCGAGGAGTCCGCGTCGCGTACCGGCAGTCAACCTGCGGCAGAAAGAGCCCCGATGGGGCGCTGACTACTTGAGGGTGATGGTGGCGCCAGCCTCTTCGAGCTGTGCCTTTGCCTTGTCTGCGGTCTCCTTGTTGGCGCCTTCGAGCACGGTGCTCGGAGCGCCGTCAACGAGGGCCTTCGCCTCACCGAGGCCGAGGCTGGTGAGGGCGCGCACCTCCTTGATGACCTGGATCTTCTTGTCACCGGCAGCCTCGAGGACGACGTCGAAGGAGTCCTTCTCCTCGACCTCTTCCGCGGGAGCGGCAGCGCCTGCACCGGCCGCAGCAACGGCGACGGGGGCGGCGGCGGTGACCTCGAAGGTCTCCTCGAACTTCTTCACGAACTCGCTCAGCTCGATGAGCGTGAGCTCCTTGAACGCCTCGAGCAGCTCGTCAGTCGACAGCTTTGCCATGATTTTCTCCTTAGATTCTTTCTCGTTTACTCACCGCTGGAAGTGCATCCCTGGGGATGGACTACGCAGCGGACTCCTGCTTCTCACGCAGCGCGTCGACCGTGCGAACGGCCTGCGACAGCGGTGCGTTGAACAGATATGCGGCTCCGAACAGCGAGGCCTTGAAGGCGCCGGCCAGCTTGGCCAGCAGAACCTCACGGGACTCGAGGTCGGCGAGCTTGCCTACCTCTTCTGCGGTCAGCGGGTTACCGTCGAAGTAACCACCCTTGACCACCAGGAGAGGGTTTGCCTTGGTGAAGTCACGCAGCGACTTCGCGACGGCGACAGGGTCACCGTGAACGAAAGCGATCGCGGAGGGGCCGACGAGCTCCTCATCGAACGACGAGATCCCGGCCTTGTTGGCAGCGATCTTGGTCAGCGTGTTCTTCACCACGGCGTACGTCGCGTGCTCACTGATGGACTTGCGCAGCGTCTTGAGCTGAGCAACAGTGAGACCGCGGTACTCGGTCAGCAGAACGGCGGTCGAGCTCGTGAACAGGTTCTCGAGTTCGGCAACCGTGGCTTCCTTGTTCGCCATGGCCTACTCCTCTATATCTACGTCGCACACCGCGGGAGCGATGTGCGCCCAGACCGCCGGCATGAAAAAAGCTCCGGCGCAGAGGCACGGAGCTGGCGACGCAGGAGAACCTGCGAGAACTGCTTCATACACCTGCGCGGGCGCCCACCTGAGTGGATCTTCTTGTCGTGCGAACACGACAACCAGCGGTCTTTGGCTTCGTATAGAGTACGGGATGCGCGGTCCAGGCGCAAATCAGGCGCTGGCGCCCAGGAACCCGGCGATGTCCTGCGCGAAGTGCGGGTGCAGCGGGACGCCGCCGTGTGCGCGGCCGCGGTAGACGATGTGACTGGCGTGCCGGATGCGCTCGGCCGTCTGCCGCCCGAGTTCCGGCGGGTAGAAGACGTCCCTTTCGCCGGAGAGGATCAGGGTCGGAGCCGTGATGCGCTCCACCCGGTCGAGGACGTCGAAGCCGTCCTCCGCGCGGACGAGCGCGATCAGACTCTCCGGGTCGTCCGGCTTCGGCGCGAGACGGCTGGCCAGCCGGACGATGTTGTCGAAGTGCTTCGAGTTCATGGTGGCGCTCGCCAGTTCGGCGTACGCGCGGCGATCGCCCGCTGCGAGCAGCGAGACATACCTCCGCTGGATCGCGCGCCCGCGTGAACCGAGGCGGCCGGAGCCGGCGGCGACGACGAGCGACTTCACGAGTTCCGGCTGGTCGGCGGCGAGCTGCAGGGCGACGCTCGCTCCCGTCGACAGGCCCATCAGCGCGACCGGACCGTCGAAGTGCTCGCGCACATACCGCGCGTAGATGTCGGCGATCTCCGACATGTCGAAGTCGGTCGGAAGGTATGCGGGACGCCCGACGGCGTGCACGCGCGTGACTCTGGCAGGGCCGCGCACGATCAGCCGCTCGATCACGCGGTCGACCCCGCGCGGGTTGTCGACCTCCGCCGGAAGTGCGCGGATGAACAGCAGCGGCTCGGCGTCGGCGTCGCCGTAGTGGGCCGTGGCGAGGATGTCGGGAGTCACTCCTGCACCTCGCCCTCGCGCTCGGTGAGCGGGAGCGACACCGCGAAGACGGTCTCGCCCTGCCCGCTCTCCACCGTGAGCTCTCCCCCGTGCGCCTCCACGACGGCGCTGACGATCGCGAGGCCGAGACCGGTCGAGCCCGTCGCACGGTTGCGGGAGCTGTCTCCCCTGGCGAAGCGTTCGAACAGCGTGGAGCGCACCTCGTCCGGGATGCCGGGGCCGTTGTCCTTCACCGAGATGACCGCGTGGTTCTTCTCCTGGTCGACCGCGAGCTCGGCGACGACCTCGGTGCCCTCCGGGGTGTGCACGCGGGCGTTCGCCAGCAGATTCGTGACCACCTGATGCAGGCGCGGCTGGTCGCCGATCACTTCGACCGGCTCCTCGGGAAGCACGATCGACCAGGTGTGATCCGGGCCTGCGGCGTGCGCGTCGCTCAGCGCGTCGATCAGCAGCATGGACAGGTCGACAGGATCGCGGTCGAGTTCGCGGCCCTCGTCGAGTCTGGCGAGCAGGAGCAGGTCCTCCACGAGCGAGGTCATCCTGGTCGCCTCCGACTCGATCCGGCCGAGCGAGCGCGTCACGTCGGTGGGCAGTTCGTGCGGCGAACGCCTGGTCAGCTCCGCGTAGCCCCGGATGGAGGCGAGCGGTGTCCGCAGTTCGTGGCTGGCGTCCGCGACGAACTGCCGCACCTTCTGCTCGCTCGCCTGGCGGGCGGTCAGCGCCGAGGCGACGTGGCCGAGCATCCGGTTGAGAGCCGCGCCGACGGTGCCGACCTCGGTGTGCGGGTCGGTGTCCGCCTCTGGAACACGCACCGACAGTGCGACGTCGCCGCGGTCGAGGGGCATCTCCGCCACCTGCTGAGCCGTGCCGGCCACGCGGGCGAGCGGGCGCATCGCCAGCCGCACCACGAAGCTCGCGATCAGGAACGCGAAGATCAGCCCGGCCAGCGTGACCAGCACGATCACGAGGGTGAGCTGGGAGACGGTGGCGTTCACGTCGCTCAGCGGCAGGCCGATGATGACGCTGTCGCCGTTGTCGAGTCGCGCCGCGGCGATGCGATACGAACCGAGGGCCTCGCCGAGATCGACGGTGTGCGGTTTCTCGTCGGAGGGGACCGTCAGCAGCGCGAGGCCGTTGATCGTCACCTGCTTGGGTTCGAGCGGCTGGTTCGTGGTGGTGGGCTGGTCCGCGAGGACCACGGGCGGGAAGAGCAGGCCGCCGCTCGCGCTGCGCACTGCGCCGAGGGTGCCCGTGGGCTGGCCCGGGGTCTGCACGACGCCCGCCGCCTGCGGGCTGGTCGGACCGCCGGCGTTGATTCGGTCGGCCGCGTGCTGGCCGCGGACGAGCGCACTGGTGAGCTGTCCATCGAGCCTGCTGATCAGGTAGCCCTGCAACGCCACCACGCTGACGGTCCCGATCACTGCGCCGAGCACCGCCAGCATGGCGACGACCACGAGCACGACGCGGCTGCGGAGCGTCCACGAGCGGAACGGCCGGATGCGCTTGGTCAGGCCGCGCATCCCGCGCCCGTCCGTCGGGGTGTCGGTCGGTGTGCCCGTCGCGCGGGCTGTCGTCATTGCGCCGCCTTGACCATGTAACCGGCGCCGCGCACGGTGTGGATCATCGGCGCGCGACCGGAGTCGATCTTCTTGCGCAGGTAGGAGATGTAGAGCTCGACCACGCTGGACGAGCCGCCGAAGTCGTAGCTCCAGACGCGGTCGAGGATCTGCGTCTTGCTGAGCACGCGGCGCGGGTTGCGCATCAGGAACCGCAGCAGTTCGAACTCGGTGGCCGTGAGCTGGATCTGCTGCCCGTCGCGGTGCACCTCGTAGCTGTCCTCGTCGAGCACCAGGTCTCCGACGATCAGCACGGGGTCGCTCTCGTCGGCGACCGCTGCGCGCGACCGGCGCAGCAGTCCGCGCAGGCGGGCGACCAGCTCCTCCAGGCTGAACGGCTTGGTGACGTAGTCGTCTCCACCGGCGGTGAGGCCTGCGATGCGGTCGTCGAGCGAGTCCTTCGCCGTGAGGAACAGGACAGGAGCCTCGTTGCCGTCCGCGCGCATCCTGGACAGCACCTGCAGCCCGTCGATGTCGGGCAGCATGATGTCGAGCACGACGACGTCCGGCTTGAACTCGCGGGAGAGCTGGAGCGCCTGCTGTCCATTGGATGCGGTCTTCACATCCCAGTCTTCGTAGTGCAGCGCCATCGAGAGCAGATCGGTGAGCGTGGACTCGTCGTCGACGACGAGCACGCGGATCGCAGTGCCGTCTGCGCGGCGCAACAGGCTACGGGGCTGGGTGGAGGTGCCGGAGGCGGCACGCGAGTTCATGGTCACCTTTCTCATTATGAGGAGTGCTCTTGATGAGGGCTATGCGAAAGCTATGGGAATTCTGTGAGGCTTCGACGCGGCGCACAGCCAAAACATAGCCACGCCATAGTCCTCCCAAATTCCGCGCTCCTAACGTCCAGATCGCCCCCAGCCCACCCCAGAGATACGGAAACAGCATGTTCGGGACTTATCTGCGGCGAGAACTCCTCAATCGCCGCAAGCAGACAGTGATCATCGCGGTGGGCATGGCTCTCGCGATCGCGCTCGTCATCATCGTCAATTCCGTCTCCGCGGGGGTGAAGGCGGCCCAGGCGAGCGTGCTCCAGTCGGTCTACGGCGTCGGCACCGACATCACCGTCAGCGAGCCGGCCACCGCGCAGAGCGCCACCACCAACCAGGCGCAGGGAGGCGGACCTCGCTTCGACTTCGGGGCGAACGCCGGCACAGACACCGGCGCAGGTCGCTCGGTGAACACCTCACGGCTCGAGCCGACCCGCGGCGCGACGGTGATGGATGCAACCACCCTCGCCACCGTCAAGAAGGTGGACAACGTGTCCGCCGCCGCGTCCGTGCTGTCGCTGACGAACACAAGCTTCTCCGGCACCCTCCCCAACTTCCAGCAGTTGCGCGAACAGCGTCAGGCCGGCGGGACGGGCGGCGAAGCCACCGTGCCGAACCCGGCGCCCACCGGCGGCTCGGACGGTGCAGGCGGAAGCTCGTTCAGCGTCGACTCCTTCTCCGTCCTCGGCCTCGACCCCGCCGGCAAGTCGGTCGGACCGCTCTCCTCCGTGACCCTCTCCAGCGGTCGCGCGTTCGCGGCTTCCGACGCCGGCAAGGACGTGGTGGTGCTCGACCAGGCGTACGCCAAGACCGGCAGCAAGGCGGTCGGAGACACCGTCACCATCGGCGGCACCGACTTCAAGGTCGTCGGCATCGTGGCGGCGACGGGCAGCGACTCCACCACGGCGGCCAACGCGTACATCCCGCTCGACGTCGCCCAGAAGCTGTCCGGCCAGACCGGCAAGGTCAGCTCGGTCTACGTGACCGCGGCGTCAGCGAGCGACATCGACCAGATCAAGTCCGACCTCACGAAGGCGCTGCCGAAGGCGACCATCAGCACCCAGGCGGATCTCGCATCCAGTGTCTCCGGCTCGCTCGGAACCGCCGGTGACCTGATCGCGAACCTCGGCACCTGGCTGTCGATCATCGTGCTCGCCGCGGCGTTCCTCATCGCGATCCTGTTCACCATCTCCGGCGTCACCCGGCGCACCAGGGAGTTCGGCACCCTCAAGGCGATCGGCTGGTCCAACGGCCGCATCGTCGGCCAGGTGGCGGGCGAGTCGGTCGTGCAGGGCCTGATCGGCGGCGTCATCGGCGTCGCGGTCGGCCTGGTCGGCGTGCTCGTCGTGAACGTGATCTCGCCGACCCTCTCCGGCCGCGTCGGTGGCGGCACCGTCGAAGCGGCGGCCAGGACCAGAACGGGAACGGGTGCAGGCACCGGCGGCGCGGAGGGCGGCTTCGGCGGCGGCGGCTTCGGCGGCGGCACCGGCGGTTTCGCCGGGGTGCGCAACGCGGCGGCCAATGCCACGACGGACATCGCCCTGCACGCCCCCGTCACCGTCTGGGTGATCGTCATCGCCGTCGGCCTCGCCGTCCTCGGCGGGCTCCTCGCCGGCGCCATCGGAGGATGGCGCGCATCCCGTCTTCGCCCAGCCGCCGCCCTGCGCTCGGTCGCCTGACCCACCCAAAGGAGAGAACGTGTACACGCTCACCAATGTCACGAAGAAGTACTCGCAGTCCAAGCGCGAGGTCGTCGCCCTCAACGACGTGACCCTGCACATCCCGGACGGCCAGCTCGTCGCCATCCAGGGTCCGACAGGCGGCGGCAAGTCGACGCTGCTGCAGATGCTCGGCGCGCTCGACCGGCCGACCACCGGCTCGGTGGAGCTGGAGAAGTCGAGCCTGTCCGGACTCGGCGACGGCAAGCTCACCGCCATCCGGGCCAACGAGATCGGGTTCGTCTTCCAGGGCTTCAACCTCATCCCGACGCTCACCGCGCAGGAGAACGTCGAGACCGCTCTCGCCCCGCTCAAGGTGAGCGGCGAGGAGCGGAAGAGGCGCGCAGCGGAAGCGCTCGCCTCCGTCGGCCTCGCCGACCGCGGCAGCCACCTGCCGAGCGAGCTCTCCGGCGGTCAGCAGCAGCGCGTCGCGATTGCGCGCGCTCTGGTGAAGAACCCGAACGTGCTGCTCGCCGACGAACCGACGGGCAACCTGGATGAGGAGACCCGCGACGAGATCATGGACCTGCTCGAAGGGCTCTGGCGCGACCGCGGCCTGACGCTGGTGATCGTGACGCACGACTCCGCGGTCGCGAAGCGGGCGCAGCGCAGGCTGCACATCAAGCACGGGCAGGTGAAGGACGTGGCCTGACCGCGCGCGGCACAACAGGAGAATCGGCGCGACACTCCAGCAGGATCACCGTTCGGACGGAGATCCGGCGGGTGGCGCGCCGATTCTCCTGTTGTACGGGGGCTGTGAGGGTGTGGGTCAGGAGGGGAGGACGACCAGGCCGAGGGCCTCGACGAGTGCCACGGCCTGGTGGTCGTCGACGATCGCTCCGCGGAGGGTGGCGGTGCGGGGGTCGAGACCGGTGAGGTCGCTCCCCCGCAGCGTCGCTCCGGTGAAGTCGGCTCCCTCGAACCAGGATGCGGAGAGGTCGCACCCGACGAAGGTGGCGTCCTGGCAGCGCGCATAGCCAAGATCGGCCTCGCGCAGCCGGACACCGGTGAAGTCGGCGCCGCGCAGCTCGGCCTTCTGGAAACCGGCGAACGACCAGTTGCCTCCGTCGACCTTCAGCAGGCCGAACTCGCAGCCGTCGAACTGGCTGCCGGTGAGCTTGCACCGGGTGAACGTGGTGTCGAAGAAGTTGCAGCGGGTGAACGTGCAGTTCACGAACGCCGACTCCGTATGGATGCTGACGTTGAACTTCACGTTGAGGAACGTGCACTCGGTGAACACGGCGCCGGAACTGGTCAGCTCCGTCATGTCGACGTCGACGAACTCGACCCGCTCGAACTCGTCGCCGTCGAGGTCACGGCCGTACCAGTCCTCGCCGCGGACCATCGTCTCTGTCACGGGCGTCCTGCTGCGTCGTCCACTGTCCGTCATGACCCCATCCAAGCACCGGCCGCCGACGCCTGCGCGGCGACGGCCGGTGCCGGATGGTTCGACTCAGTCCTGGTTGCTGAACGCTGCGTCGAACGACGCGGTCGGCTGCTTCCAGAGCAGCGAGCGGATGTAGCCGACCGCTTCCTTGGCGCCGTGCAGCCTGTCCATGCCCGCGTCCTCCCACTCGATCGAGATGGGGCCGGTGTATCCGATGGACGTGAGCGCGCGGAATGAGTCCTCCCACGGCACGTCGCCGTGCCCGGTGGAGACGAAGTCCCAGCCGCGGCGCGGGTCGCCCCAGGGCAGGTGCGAGCCGAGCACACCGGCGCGGCCGTTCTTCGGGCGCAGCCGGGTGTCCTTGCAGTCGACGTGATAGATACGGTCTTTGAAGTCGACGATGAACCCGACAGGGTCGATGTCCTGCCACATCATGTGGCTCGGGTCCCAGTTGAAGCCGAAGGCCTCCCTGTGGTCGATCGCCTCGAGCGACCGGACGCTGGACCAGTAGTCGTAGGCGATCTCGGACGGGTGCACCTCGTGGGCGAAGCGGACGCCCTCGCCGTCGAACACATCCAGGATGGGGTTCCACCGATCGGCGAAGTCCTGATACCCGGCGTCGATCACGTCGGCGGGCACGGGCGGGAACTGGGCGACGTACGGCCAGATCTTGGAGCCGGTGAACCCGACCACCGTGTCGACGCCGAGCTTGCGGGCGACCTTCGCCGTGAGCTTCAGCTCCTCGGCGGCCCGCTGACGCACGCCCTCCGGGTCGCCGTCTCCCCAGACCTTCGAGCCGACGATCGCCTGGTGGCGGAAGTCGATCGGGTCGTCGCAGACCGCCTGCCCCTTGAGGTGGTTGGAGATGGCCCAGACCTTGAGCCCGTACTTGTTCAGGATGTCGAGGCGGCCCTGCAGGTAGGCGTCGTCCTCTGCGGCCCTCCACACGTCGAGGTGCTCGCCGGAGCAGGCGATCTCCAGGCCGTCGTAGCCCCACTCGCTCGCGTACTGAGCGACCTCTTCGAGCGTGAGGTCGGCCCACTGTCCGGTGAACAGCGTCACCGGGTGCGTGCTGGCGAGCTCCGTGCCGGTGTTCGCATTGTCTGTCATTCCTCTGTTCCCATCTCGATCCAGGTGCCGGACTCCGCGGAGTCGAGCACGGCCTCGGTGACCCGCACGGCGCGCAGGCCGTCGGTGAAGCGCGGCAGTCCGTCGGGGTCCGCCCCGCCGATGGCCGCGTATGTGTCTGCGACGAACGCGTTGAACGCATCCTGGTAGCCCTGTGGATGCCCGGACGGCACGACGCACAGGCGCGCGGCGTCCGCGCTGAGCTGGTCGGCGTCGCGCGGGACGAGCAGGCTGCCCTTCCGCTTGCCGATCCAGAGCGTCTCCGGCTGCTCCTGGTCGAACTCGACGCTCTCCGCGCTTCCCGCGATCTCGAGCAGCAGACGGTTCTTCCTGCCGGGCGCGACCTGCGACACCAGGAGGGTCCCGATGCCGCCTGAGCGCGTCTCGATGACGACCGCGACCGCGTCCTCCGTGGTGATGCCGGAGTGCGCCGCCCTGTCGGAGAAGTACGTCTTCTTGGTGGCGGAGACGCGGGAGACCCGGTCGCCGCTGACGAACTCGACGAGGTCGACCAGGTGCGAGCCGATGTCGGCGAACGCCCGGGAGCGACCGCCGGATGCTGCATCCACCCGCCAGTTGTCGTCGTCGGCGCCGAGAAGCCAGTCCTGCAGGTACGACGCGTTCACGGTGAGCACGCGGCCTGCCGCCCCGGACGCGAACCGGTCGCGCGCCTCGCGGACCATCGGGTGGAAGCGGTAGGCGAACGGCACCGTCGCGGTGCGGTCGCCGACAGCGGCGACGAGCGCCTCCGCATCCCGGACCGTGGTGGTGAGCGGCTTCTCGCACACCACGTGCTTGCCTGCGGCCAGAACCGCGGCGGCCTGCTCGGCGTGGAGCGCGTTCGGCGTGCAGACATGAACCACGTCGATCGCGTCGTCGGCGAGCACCTGGTCGAGCGAGTCGTACGCCCTGGCGATGCCGAGGTCGGCCGCAGCGGCGGCGGACTTCTGCGGACTGGACGAGACGATGCCCGCCAGTTCCGCCCGCGCGTTGCGAGCGGCCCTGGAGTGCACCTGCGCCATGAAACCGCCGCCGACGATCGCGACCCTCGGCCGCGGTCCTGCCGTCGTCTCCGTCATTCAGCCATCCTGCCCGAGGGTGGCTGCACGCGGGTCCCAATCCTCCGGCAGGGCCGGTGCGACCGTGACGGTGCTCTGGACCTCGACGGGAGCCCCGGCGAGTCCGGCCTCGATGGTCGAGACCATCACGTCGAGCACGTGGTACGCCTGCTCGCCGGATGCGCGCTCGGGCACTCCGGCACGGATCGCGCGGGCGAGCTCGACGACGCCCGTGCCCCTGCTCGACGTCGACCCCGTCGACGGGAACGTCTCGACGCCGTCGGCGCCGTGGACGAGGAGGTCGCCGACGAAGGTGTTGGGGTCGGGCACGACCAGCGTGCCATCGACGCCCGCGACCTCGAACTGCGTGCGGCCGAGCTTGGAGTCGAAGCTGAAGATGCTCTGCGCCGTCTGGCCGCTCTCGAACTCGTAGAGCGCGCTGACGTGCGTCGGCACGGTCACGGCGAACTCCTCGCCGGCGCGGGGGCCGGAACCGATGACACGCGACTCCTTGGCCTTCGACGCGACCGCGCTGACGCGGGCGACGGGGCCGAAGAGCTGGACGAGAGCGGTGAGGTAGTACGGTCCGATGTCGAACAGCGGCCCGGCGCCCTCCTGGAACAGGAAGTCCGGGTTCGGGTGCCACGACTCCGGGCCGGGGCTCTGCATGAGAGTCAGGGCGGTGAGCGGGGCGCCGATCTGGCCGTTCTCGATGAGGCGACGAGCCGACTGGATGCCGGCGCCGAGGAAGGTGTCAGGCGCCGTCGCGACGCGCAGCCCCTTCTCGTGCGCCGCCGTGAGAAGCTCGGTGCCGCTGACGCGGTCGAGCGCGAACGGCTTCTCGCTCCAGACGTGCTTGCCCGCATCCAGGATCTGCAGGGCGACCTCGACGTGCACGCGAGGGAGCGTGAGGTTGACCACGATCTCGATCTGGTCGTCGGCGAGCAGGTCGGCGACAGAGCCGGACCCTGCGATGCCGAACTTCTCGGCCTGCGCCTTCGCCCGCGGCTCGTCGATGTCGGCGACGAAGCGCACGTCGAGATCGGGGAAGGTGGTGAGGTTGGTCAGGTATTCGGTGCTGATGACACCGGCGCCGATGACGCCGACGCCGACCTTTCCGCCGCTCACGCGAGGCCCTTGGCGGTGAGGAACTCGATGCTGTCCGCGACGGCCTCGAAGCGGTCGCCGCGCGAGTCGTCGAGTTCGATCACGCGCAGGGCGTTCGGAGCCGCGGCGATGATCTGTTCGATCGGGAGCGAGCCCTTGCCGACGGCGACCTGGTCCTTGGTCTCCGTGGTGCCGGGGCCGTCCTTGATGTGCAGTGCGACGACGCGGTCGCCGAGCCTGCCGAGAAGCTCCACCGGGTCGTGGCCGCCGACGGCCACCCAGTACGTGTCGACCTCGAGGACGACCTCCGGCGCGAGCTTGCCGGCGAAGTACTCCAGGGCCGTCACGCCGTCGATCGTGCTCTCGAGCTCGTGGGCGTGGTTGTGGTAGCCGACGCGGACGCCGTAGCGGGCGGCGACCTCGGCCGCCGCGTTGAGCTGAGCGGCGATCTCGTCGACGCTTTCCGCCGTCTGCCAGCGCTCCGGCGCGACGAACGGGTCGATGACGGTGGGGATGCCGAGGGCCTTGGCCGCCTCGAAGACGGGCTCGAGGTCGCCGCCGATGAATCCCTGGTGGGTGGTGGGCGCCGTCAGGCCCGTCTCCTCGAGACCGCGACGCAGTTCGTCGCCGAAGTCGAGGAATGCGAACGGCTCGACCTGGGTGAACCCGAGGTCTGCGATGCGCTTGAGGGTGCCGACCGTGTCGTCGGTCAGGAGCTCACGAACGGTGTAGAGCTGCACGGAGAGGTTGGACTTCGACACTTTTCTCCTCGTCGAGTGGATGGGGCGCGCCTGATGGCGACGGTACCCATTCAAGCCAGACTTCTGCCGAATGTCAATCAAAAGTCGCATGAGAGAAAACAGACTTTGTTCCCTCTGGGAACCGTGTGGTTCAATACCCTCATGACCGACAGCGTGCGCGAGCAGCCGCTCGTCGCCCCGGACGCCGCCGGCCTGCTGGCGATCCTGCGCGACGGCGTCCCTCGCACGCGCGCCCAACTGGCCGAGCTGACCGGGCTCGCCCGCTCGACGGTCGCGGTGCGGATCGACAGCCTGACCGCATCCGGTCTCGTCGCCCCCGCCGGCGACGACGTGTCGACCGGCGGTCGCCCGCCTGCCCGCATCCGGTTCAACCCGGAGTCGCGCGTCGTCATCGCGATCGACCTCGGCGCGACGCACGGGGTGGTCGCGCTCGCCGACCTGGCGGGGAACATCCTGACCAGCGAGTCGCAGCGCATCCTGATCACCGACGGGCCGGAGCCGATCCTCGACTGGGCACTGGGGACGGCGGAGAAGCTGTTCACCGCCTCCGGCCGGCCGCCGAGCGAACTGGTCGGCGTCGGCATCGGTGTGCCGGGACCCGTCGAGCACTCGACCGGTCTGCCGGTGAACCCGCCGATCATGCCAGGCTGGGACCGCTTCGACATCCCGGCGTACGTCGCGCGGACGTTCGACGTCCCCGTGCTCGTGGACAACGACGTCAACCTCCTCGCGCTCGGCGAGCACGCGCTCATGTGGCCAGACCAGTCCGACCTCCTCTTCGTGAAGGTGGCCACCGGCATCGGCGCCGGCATCATCAACGGCGGCAGGCTGCAGCGCGGTGCGCAGGGCTCCGCAGGCGACCTCGGCCACGTGCGCGTGCCGTTCGGCGCCGACACGCCCAGCCACGGAGCGCAGGACGCCGACCTCGAAGCGCTCGCCTCCGGCCCGGCCATCGCGCGCACGCTGACAGCGCTCGGCATCCCGGCGCGCACGAGCGACGATGTGGTCGAGCTGGCCCGCACCGGAAACGCGACTGTGCTGCAGACGATCCGTCAGGCGGGCCGCGACCTCGGTGAGGTGATCGCGACCTCCGTCAACCTCCTCAATCCGTCGCTCGTCATCGTGGGCGGCAGTCTCTCCCGGGTCGGCGAGCAGCTCCTCGCCGGGATCCGCGAGGTCGTCTACCAGCGGTCGACGCCGCTGGCGACGCAGTATCTCACCATCACGCAGTCGCGCTCCGGCGAGACCGGCGGCGTGATCGGCGCCGCGATCATGGTGATCCAGCACGCCCTCGATCCCGTCGAGGACTCCCAGAGATACGCGAGACCCCTGGGCCGCTGAGCCGGGCATCCCCTGCCGCAGCGCCCCTCCCCCTGCACCGATCCCGCGCCGATCCCCGGCGAAATCGAATCGTTTCGACAACCGCATCCACCACCTCACACCACCAGAACACAGAACACAGAACGGAAGGACAGTCGTGACCACTGCGACGAAACCCGGCGAGACCATCAAGGCCGCCGTCATCGGACTCGGCTGGGCGGGCCAGCAGCACATGGATGCGTACGCGACCCTGCCAGGGGTCGAGCTCGTCGCCATCGCCGGCATGGAGGACGGGCCGCGCGCCGAGCTCGGCGAGAAGTACGGCATCACCCGCCTCTACCGCGACTGGCACGAGCTCGTCGAGGACGGAGGGATCGACGTGGTGAGCGTCGCCGTCCCGACCTTCCTGCACGCCCCGATCGCCGTCGGCGCCCTGGAGGCGGGCATCCACGTGCTCAGCGAGAAGCCGATCGCCAGGACCGCCGACGAGGCGCAGGCGATGGTGGATGCGGCGCACACCGCAGACCGCGTGCTCGAGGTCGCCTTCAACCACCGCCGCCGCGGCGACATCGAGGCGCTGAAGGCCGCGATCGACGCCGGCCAGATCGGCCGCCCGTACCACGCGCGCGCGATCTGGCTGCGCAGGGCGGGCATCCCGGCTCTCGGAAGCTGGTTCACCAACCGTGAGATGGCGGGCGGCGGACCGCTCATCGACATCGGCGTGCACGTGCTCGACTACGCGCTGCACCTGTTCGGCGAGCCGAAGGTGACCGCCGTCTCCGCCGTGACGCACTCCGAGCTCGGCACCCGCGGTCGCGGCGGCGCCGCCGGCAACAAGCAGGACGTCGGCTCCGCATACGAGGTCGAGGACCTCGCCAGCCTGCTGCTGCGCCTCGAAGGCGGCGGCTCGATCGTGCTCGAGACGAGCTGGGCGGCGTACCGTCCGGCCGGCGACGAGTTCGGCATCACGCTGTACGGCACGGAGGGCGGCGCCGACCTGCGCGTCGTCGACTACGCTCCGGCCGGCGAGCTGACCATCTTCACCGGAGAAGGGGAGGCGACCTCCGACGTGCGCGTCGCCGCCGATCCCGGCCGCGGCCACCTGGCCGTGGTCGAGACGTTCCTCGAGCACGTCGCGGACACGGCCAACTGGTCGCAGTACGACGGTTCCCGCGCCCTCGCCCGCGCCCGCGTCATCGACGCGGCGTACGAGTCGGCGCGCCGCAACGCCGAAGTCGTGCTCGAACCGGCAACGAAGGGAGCATGAGCATGTCAGCACTGCGCGTCACCGTCTGGAACGAGGGTGTCCACGAGGCCACCCAGCCGGACATCGCCGCCATCTACCCCACAGGCATCCACGGCGCCATCGCCGAAGGCCTCAGCGAGCTGCTCGGCTCCGACGTGACGGTGCGCACCGCCACGCTCGCCGACGAGGAGCACGGCCTCACCGAGCAGGTGCTGGCCGACACGGATGTGCTGCTCTGGTGGGGCCACATCGCCCACGATCAGGTCGCAGACGAGGTGGTGGAGCGCGTGCGCGAGCACGTCCTCGGCGGCATGGGTCTCATCGTGCTGCACTCCGGCCACTTCTCGAAGATCTTCATCCGGATGCTCGGCACCACCTGCTCGCTCGCCTGGCGCAACCCGGAGGGCGGAGAGCGCGAGCTGGTCTGGAACGTCAACCCGACGCATCCGATCGCCGAGGGCGTCGAGCAGCCGATCGTGATCGAGGCGCAGGAGATGTATGGAGAGTTCTTCGACATCCCGACCCCGGACGACCTGGTGTTCATCAGCTCGTTCACCGGCGGAGAGGTCTTCCGCTCCGGCGTGACGTTCACGCGCGGTCGCGGCAAGATCTTCTACTTCAGCCCGGGCGACCAGGAGTACCCGGTGTACTTCCACCCGCAGGTGCGCAGGGTGCTCGCCAACGGCGTGCGCTGGGCGGCGCCGGTCTCCGGCGCCCGCAGGTCGCCGGAGGTCTCCAACCCGGATGCGGGGGTCTGGCCGCGGTAGCCCGCGATCGAGATACCAGTAACTGCGCCGCATCCCGCGCGTTTCGCGACAGTTACTGGTATCTCGTCTCAGGCGGCAGACTGGGTGACATGAGCCGAATCACTTCGCTACCTGAGCCGCGGCACCCGGACCCGGCGGACGCACCTCCCCTGCGCTGGGGCGTGCTCGCGCCGGGCGGGATCGCCGCCGACTTCACGGATGCGCTGCACGCTCACACGACGCAGCGCGTGGTGGCTGCCGGGTCGCGGTCGGCGGAGCGCGCTGCCGCGTTCGCCGCAGCGCACGGCGTGGAGCGGTCGTACGGCTCGTATGTGGAGCTGGTCGAGGATCCGGACGTGGACGTCGTCTACGTGGCGTCGCCGCACACCCAGCACGCCGAGCACGCGCTGCTCGCGATCGCCGCCGGAAAGAGCGTGCTCGTCGAGAAGCCGCTCGCCGCGGACGCGGAGGACGCCAGACGCATCGAGCGCGCGGCGAAGGCGGCAGGGGTGTTCGCCATGGAGGCGATGTGGACGCGGTATCTGCCGCAGACCGACATCATCCGGCAGCTCCTCGACGACGGCGTGCTCGGCGACGTGCGCATCGTCACCGCGGACTTCGGCGGGAACGCGCGGTTCGACCCGACCAGCCGCCTCTTCGATCCCGCGCTCGGCGGAGGGGCGCTGCTCGACCTCGGCGTGTACGTCGTCTCCTGGGCGTCGTTCGCCATCGGCCGGCCGGCCGGGGTGATCGCGGCAGGGACGCTCGCGCCCACCGGCGTCGACGAGCAGGCGTCGCTCATCCTGTCGTCGCTGAGCGGGGCGCAGGCGCTGGTCAGCACAGGGCTGCGCGCCGCGACGCCGTCGCTCGCGACGATCTGCGGATCGGAAGCGCGGGTCGAGACCGGGAGCCCGTTCTGGTCGGCGAGCGGTCTGCGCCTGGTGCAGGGCGGGGATGCTCCGACGCTCGACTGGGAGGACCCATACGGGCGACCCCACCGCCAGGGCATGTCGTACGAGGCCGCAGCGCTCGCCCGCTACGTGACGGACGGACTCACCGACTCGCCCGTGCATCCACTGGCCGAGGCGGTGCAGACGCTCGAGACGATCGACGAGGCGCGCCGCCAGCTCGGCGTGACAGGCGTGGGGTCCGCCGCCGAGGGCTGATGCGAGGGAGAATGGACGGGTGCTCGATACTGTCCTGACCCGCCCAGCCTCTCTCGTCGACCTCCGGCCGGCCGAGGTCGTGCAGGCGGAACGCGTGCAGGCCGAGCTCGAGTTCCAGCTCGAAGCACCGGATGCGGACCGCGTCCTCCGCGGGCACCTCACCAGGGTCGTCGCGCACTCCAGCGACAGGGTCGGCTGGCTGCGCGCCCGCAGCCGCGGCATCACCGCCACCGACGTCGCCAAGCTCTCCACGCCGCGCTCCGTGCAGTCAGCCGCGTACGACAAACTGCACGGCACCGGGTTCTCCGGCAACGTCTACACGCAGCACGGCCGCACCCGCGAGCCGGAGATCGCCGCGTGGGTGGCCGCCACCCACGGCATCCAGCCATCGGATGCGCTCTATCACGCCGTGCGGGACAGGCGTCACCTCGCGACACCGGACGGCCTGACCGTCCGCGCGAGCGGCAGCATCGAACTGGCGGAGATCAAGACCACGAACAAGCCGTTCCGCAGCATCCCGCGCAACTATCTGCGGCAGATCTGGTGGCAGCAGTACGTGCTCGGAGCCGAGCGCACGCTGTTCGTCTGGGAGCAGCACTCCGGTTTCGTTCCGCTGCACGACGAACCTGAGTGCCGGTGGGTCGACCGCGACGAGACCGAGATCGCGAAGCTCGTCGCGCTGGCAGGCGACCTCATCGACGCGCTGCGCCGCGCTACCAGCCCGCAGCCGTCCTAGTCGGCGACGACAGGAACGCGCACCAGGGTGAGCGAGTAGATCGCCAGCCACGCGATGGCCACGGTCGTGCCGATCAGCTCCAGCCACGCTCCCACGTCCGTCGCGATGTGCACGAGCGCGAGCAGGCCGCCCACGATGGTGATGGCGGCGACCGCGAAGCAGCTCACCAGCGAGAACCTGGCCACCCTCGGCACGGTGGAGGCGAAGGCCACCTGCAGCATCGCGTAGCACGCCGCAGCGAAGCCGAGCACGGCCGTGGTCGTGTGCACGAGATCCTGCACGGTCGACCGCGGGTCCGCGAGCGGCACAGGGCACGCAGCGGTGCAGGTGACCTGCGACGCGATCACGAAGCAGATCGCCGCGAAGCCGAGGGTGACAGCGGGAGCCCACCTGCTCAGCAGCCTGGCCGACGACCGGATGTGCCCGCTCGCCAGCGCGATCGAGAACCCGCCGGCCGCGATGCACAGCAGCGCGATGGCGAACGGCGTCGCAGTCGGAGCGCCCTGGGCGCCGAGCTCGCTCACATAGACCGGGTACGGCACGGTCAGCCGCGCGGCCCAGATAATGGTCAGCCCACCGAGCACCGCGATCGTGCCGAGCGCGAGGAGCACCGGCACGGCGCGCTGCCAGCCGCGCGCGAGCACGGGTGCCGCGAACGGTTGACGCACGACGCGCAGCACTCTGCTCACGAGGAGCATCCTAACCAGACCGCCCCTGGAAACGTCCTGGGGGTATCCGAAACGCATTGTTCATCAGCGGTGACGCGACCGAAACACCCCTGAAGCATTGGCGGGATTGACTGAGAGGCAGCCGATGAGGGGACGACGAATGCAGAAGACGATGCGAGCCGCGCTTCTCGCCCAGCCGGGCGACGCCGACGCGCTGAGGATCGGCGAGATCGCGACGCCGGACAGAGTGAACGCGGAGTTCCTGGTCAAGGTGGTCGCGGCGAGCGTGAATCCGATCGACGCCAAGACCAGAGCCGGTCGCGGGGTGTTCGGCGCCATCAGGAACCTGCCCGCCGTGCTCGGCCACGACTTCAGCGGGGTGGTGGTCGAGTCGCCGTACCGCGCGCATCCCATCAAGCCGGGCGACGAGGTGTTCGGGATGGTGATGGTCCCCCGGTTCAGCGGAACGTACGCCGAGTACGTCTCGGTGCCGAGCCTCAGCGTCGTGCGCAAACCGTCGACGCTCTCGCACATCGAGGCCGCCGGAGCGCCGCTGGCCGCCCTCACCGCGTGGGGCATGGTGGTCGAGGTGGCGAAGGCGCACGAGGGCCAGCGGATGCTCATCCACGCCGGCAGCGGAGGCGTCGGCCATTTCGCGGTGCAGTTCGCGTCGTACTTCGGCGCGCAGGTGACGGCGACGGCATCCGGGTCGAACGCCTCGTGGCTGCGCACACTCGGGGCGTCGTCGGTCATCGACTACGCGACCACCCGGTTCGAGGACGTCGCCGGCGAAGTGGATGTGGTCATCGACCTGATCGGGAACGTCCACGACGACACCGGCAGCCGCTCCCTGAAGGTGCTCCGCCCCGGCGGACTCATCGTCAATGCGCCCACCGGGAGCTGGCCGACCTTCCAGGACGAGACCGCCGCCGCAGGAGTCCGCGGCACCGACTTCAAAGTCGCGCCGGACGGCAACACCCTCGCCGTGATCTCCCGGCTGCTGGAGTCCGGCAACGTGCGCGTGCACGTCGATCAGATCTTCGCGCTCGAACAGATCGCGGACGCCCACCGCGCGATCGAGTCCGGCCACACGCGCGGCAAGATCGTGCTGAAGGTGGCGGAGGGCTAGAGCGCCCGCTCCATCACCCAGTCGTCCTCCAGCCGGTCTCCGACCAGGAACTGTTTGGAGCCGACGCGCTCGAACCCGTTCTTGGCGTAGAAGCGCTGCGCCCTGGCGTTCTCCTCGTTGACGCCCAGCCACATCCCGGATGCACCGGCCTGCGCAGCCGCCGCGAGGCTCGCCTCCATGAGCCCGCTCGCCACACCGGCACCGTGGTGGCCGGGCATCACGTAGCACTTGCTCAGCTCGCTCGACGGGCGGATGCGAATGGCGGCGCTCACATCGGAGTCCGCCGGCTCTCCGAGGTTCACCATCGTGTACCCCACTGCCTCGCCGTTCTCGTCCTCCGCGATCAGCAGCACGCGGGCGTCGTCTGCGAGGTATTCGCCGAATCTCTCCTCGGAGAGCATCGTCGCGACGAACGCCGCCTTCGCCTCCTCTGTGGTGTGCGGTGGGCAGGCGAGGGGGAAGGTCACGGCGGCGACGGCGGCGAGGCCCCGCGCATCCCGTGCCTCTGCTGAGCGGATGGTGACGGTCACCAGACCACCATACTGAAACGGCCGGCCGCCCCAGAAGGGACGACCGGCCGTTCGGTGCGACGCGGACGCTAGTGACGTCCTGCCGCGACCAGGGAGAGCAGGTTGAACGACACACCACCGAGGCCGGTGACGTCGTCGTAGCCCTTCGCGGTTTTCAGCGTGGTGTCCTGATCGAAGGAGACCAGGTAGCTGTTGCCGCTGGTGGCGCTGGTGTACGCCACGGCCTGCGTCGGGTTCTGCGGCAGCACGTCGCGGAACGCGTTCGGCAGGATGCGCTTGATGCCGTACAGGGTCGGGTTCGCGAACCCGATCTGTGCGTGCGTCGCCTGCTGCACGATCGCGATCTGGGCCGCCACGATCGGAGTGGCCAGCGAGGTTCCGCCGTACGTCTCGTTCACGTAGTCGCCCGTCTCCAGGGTGCTGTCGTCGATGATGGGGCGGATGCCGATCGAGAACCCGGTGTACGGGTCTGCGAGGGCGGCCACATCCGGAGAGACGCGGTGTCCGTTCGCCAGCGCGGCAGGCACGGCGTTCTTCTGGTAGTCGGGCTGAGCGAACACAGCGCTCACTCCGCCACCTGCCCCGCCGACGAACCGCGTACCGGGCAGCGGCTGGGCGTATGCGAGCGTGCCGTCCGGGTTCTTGACGATCTGGCCGACGGTGTCGCCCCAGCCCGTCTCGAAGGCGATCTTGCTGTTCTTGTCGATGCCGAGGCTCGTGCCGCCCACCGAGGTCACCCACGGGGAGGAGGCGGGGAAGTCGGGCGACGGGTAGCCGAGGTTCGCGACCTCGTCGCCGTTGTCACCGCTCGAGAAGTACAGGCCGATGCCCTCGCCCGCAGCCTGGAGCTGCAGGTTGACCTCGCCCTGGATCACATCGGCGGGGACGGCCTCTCCGACGTTTCCGTAGCTGTTGCTGACGATCGTGGCCAGCTTGTTGTCGAGGATCTTCGACATCGCGACGTCGAGGCCCCCGCTGCAGTCCGTGCCGCCCACATACAGGATGCGCGCACCCGGTGCGATGCCGTGCACGGACTCGACGTCGAGCGTCTGCTCGCCCTGCCACCCGCTCGGCTGCTGGCACAGCTCCTGGTCGGTGAAGTCACTCGGCTTCGGAACCAGCTGCTGGTAGTTCGAGTTGTTCAGCCCGGGCTCGCCGTACTGCTGCGAGTAGGAGTTGACGTCCTTCACGATGCTCGGGCTCGCGTACGCGTCGATGATCGCGACCGTCTGGCCCGACCCGTTCACGCCGCTCTTGCTGAGCTTGTCGAGGCCGTACGCAGTGCGCAACTGCGACGGGGTGTACCCGCAGTTGTACGTGCTGTACTGCGTCTGGCCGTTGTAGCTCGGCGGAACCGTCACCACGTGCTCACCGATGTAGTGCGAGCACGGCGTCGCGACCACCGGTGCCGCCGCTGCCTTGCGGCTGAGCTGCGGGGTTCCGGATGCGCCGAGGTCGCCCTGCTTGATCGAGTCCGGCTTGGTCAGCGTGCGCGACTGCTCGATGCTGATGCCGGACACCTTCGTGCCGACCGCGGCGGGGAGCGACGGTGCGGAGGTCGGCGCGACGAGCTTCTTGCCCGCGTAGTCGAACGAGTGCAGCGACGTTCCGAAGATCGAGCCGAGCTGGTCCGGCGTTCCGCGGAAGACGACGTACTGCCTGCTCGCCGGGACGGCGGTGATCGTGAGACCGGCGGTCTTCAGGAAGCTGACGACAGCATCCGAGTCCGCCTGGGTCGGCGAGAACCGGTTGATCCACTGGCTCGGGCTGAGCGCCTTGCGGAAGCCTGAGGTGACCGGATTCGAGACGGCCTTCGCGAGCGCTTCCGCGCCGTTCTGGTCGCGCAGGGGGAGATAGATCTCGCCCTGGACTGTCTCGTCCGTCGGGGCGGCCCCTGCATCGTTTGCTGCAGTCGCCCAGCTCGGCACGGAGTCGGCGAAGGTGACCCTGTCGGCCGCGTTCGCTGCTCCGGTCCCCGCCATCGACAAAGCCACCGCGGCGGCCGCGGTGGCGATGATTCCGACGGTCCTTTTGTGAAGGACGCGTCTGGTGGTGCGAGTTGTCATGAAGTTGATCCTTACTCGACAGTGAGCGGCGCGCGACGCGCGCCAATCGCGAGAGTAGACCCCTGAGTTCTACCGCCACAAGAGGGGTAGACAGTTCTGTTGCATTCTTTTACACGGCTGAAGAATTCTCAGCGCCGAGCAGCATCGAAACGCAGAAAAGGCCGCCTCCGGAAACCGGAGACGGCCTTTTCGAACGAAACGAGTCTGCCTAGATGGCGTTGACGTCCAGCGGGATGCCGGGACCGAACGTGGTCGACACGGCGCCCTTCTGCACGTAACGGCCCTTCGAAGAGGACGGCTTGAGACGCATGATCTCCTCGAGCGCAGCCTTGATGTTCTCGTCGAGCTGCTCGGCGGTGAAGGCCGCCTTGCCCACGACGAAGTGCACATTGGCGTGCTTGTCGACGCGGAACTCGATCTTTCCACCCTTGATGTCGGAGACGGCCTTGGCCACGTCCGGGGTCACCGTGCCGGTCTTCGGGTTCGGCATGAGGCCGCGCGGGCCGAGCACCTTACCGAGACGGCCGACCTGGCCCATGAGCTCCGGGGTGGAGACAGCCGAGTCGAAGTCGGTGTATCCAGCGGCGACCTTCTCGATGAGCTCGGCGCCGCCGACCTCGTCAGCGCCGGCGGCGATCGCGGCCTCGGCGGCCGGACCCGTCGCGAACACGATGACGCGCGCGGTCTTGCCGGTACCGTGAGGAAGAATGACGGTACCGCGGACCATCTGGTCCGCCTTGCGCGGGTCGACGCCGAGCTTCAGCGCGACCTCGACGGTCGAGTTGAACTTGCTCGAGCCGGTCTCACGCGCCAGCGTGACGGCCTCGGTGGGGGTGTAGAACTTTCCGGACTCGATCTTCTCGGCCGCGGCCCGGTAGGCCTTTGACTTCTGTGCCATGTGGTTTCTCCTGTCGAGAATGTGGTGCGAGCCTGGCCGGCTCTGCCACGGATGTGTCTGTGAAGGACGAGGGCTTACGCCTCGACCGTGATGCCCATCGAACGGGCGGTGCCTGCGATGATCTTCGACGCTGCGTCGATGTCGTTCGCGTTCAGGTCGACCATCTTCTGCTCGGCGATCGCGCGCACCTGCTCCTGGGTCAGCTTGCCGACCTTGGTGGTGTGCGGGACGCCGGAGCCCTTGGGGACGCCTGCGGCCTTCTTGATGAGCTCGGCAGCCGGGGGCGTCTTGAGGACGAACGTGAACGAACGGTCCTCGTAGACGGTGATCTCCACCGGGATGACGTTGCCACGCTGCGACTCGGTCGCCGCGTTGTACGCCTTGCAGAACTCCATGATGTTGACGCCGTGCTGACCCAGCGCCGGACCGATCGGCGGGGCGGGGTTGGCGGCGCCGGCGTTGATCTGAAGCTTGATCAGACCAGTGACCTTTTTCTTCGGTGCCATGTTTCTTCCTTCTTTGTGTATTCGAGCGTTCGGGATGCGATCCCGAACGGCTCTCCCGGTTTCTCGGCCTTTCCGAGATCCGGTGTTCTAGAAAACTGGGTGCTGGGGGCTCTTATTCCGTCAGAGCTTGGTGACCTGGTCGAAGCTGAGCTCGACCGGGGTCTCGCGCTCGAACAGGGAGACGAGGACGGTGAGCTTGCCGCTCTCCGGCTTGATCTCGCTGATCGAACCGGGCAGGCCCGCGAACGAGCCTTCCTTGATCGTGATGGTCTCGCCGATCTCGAAGTCGACCTCGGCGGGGATGACGCGCTGCGCGGCCTTCTGGCCCTTCGCTGCGCCCTTCGCCGGAGCGGCCTCGACCTGCACGAGGCTCTTCAGCATCGAGAAGGCCTCTTCGAAGCGCAGGGGGGTGGGGTTGTGCGCGTTACCGACGAAGCCGGTGACGCCCGGCGTGTGCCGCACGACGGACCAGCTGTCCTCGTTGAGGTCCATGCGCACCAGCACGTAGCCGGGGATGCGCACGCGGTTGACCATCTTGCGCTGGCCGTTCTTGATCTCGACCACGTCTTCCATCGGAACCTGGACCTCGAAGATGAAGTCCTCCATGTTCATGGAGACCATGCGGTTCTCGATGTTCGACTTCACGCGGCGCTCGAAACCGGCGTACGAGTGGATGACGTACCACTTGCCGATCTTGCTGCGCAGTTCGGCGCGGAACTCCTCGTACGGATCGGTCGCTGCCTCGTCCTCGTCTTCGACGGCCTCGACGGCGGCTTCCGCCTCCTGGTCGTCGTCGATCTCGAGGGCCTCGTCGACGGCACGGTCGGCCTCGGGGTCGACGGCCTCCGCCATCGCGTCGAGGACCGCATCCAGGTCGATCTCGGTGCCGTCTTCTGCGACGACGTGCAGGGCTTCGTGCTCCGCTGCGTCGACCGACTCCTCTTCGCTGGCCAGAACGTTGCCGGTCTGCGCCTCATCGTCTTCGGAGGACTGCTCGGCTGCGGTCGCCCAGTCCACGTCGTCGCGATTTGTCTCAGACACTGAATTCATTCCATTTCTGTCGGTAGCCGGTCATGCGGCTCTCGGGAAGGCCGTGACGTTGGCGCGGGTTCAGGACGGGTTTCCGAAGACCCAGACGACTCCGAGTCCGAAGATCCAGTCGAGCAGGGACACGAGCGCCATCATGATCACCACGAAGACGAGCACGACTCCCGTGTAGCTCAGGAGCTCTTTGCGCGTCGGGGTGACGACCTTCTTCAGTTCGCCGATGACCTGGCGGATGAACAGAGCGATCCGTGCGAAGGGTCCACGCTTTGCGGCGCGGTCCTTCTTCGCGTTGGCGACGATTTCCTCGCTCGGCTCGTCGATAACTTTTCGGGCCACCTTGTTACACCTTTCGTGGGTCGCCACCTGAAGCGACGACTTGCAGGGCGGACAGGACTCGAACCTGCAACCTGCGGTTTTGGAGACCGCTGCTCTACCAATTGAGCCACCGCCCTATGAAAGCGAAATCGCGTAGCCTTCCCGCGCACCTTCTCGACCAAGGCTAGCCGATCACGCTCGGAGATTCCTCAGCGAGCGAGGCAGTTCCGCCGACCGTCCTCAAGTGAAAAAGGGCGCAAAAAAGCTTGGCAGATTTCAACTACCGCGACCAAGTGTATGTGACGTGGACCGCACTGTAAAGTTGGGCCCCGTGACCGCACAGCAGCGCATTTCCAGACGCATCGCATCCATCGCCGAATCGGCCACGCTCAAGGTGGATGCGAAGGCCAAGGCGCTGAAGGCACAGGGCCGCCCTGTGATCAGCTACGCCGCAGGCGAGCCGGACTTCGTCACACCGGAGAACATCGTGGATGCGGCGATCGCGGCCGTGAACGACCCCCGCAACTACCGGTACACCCCGGCGGCGGGCCTCCCAGAGCTGCGCGAGGCCATCGCGGAGAAGACGCGACGGGACTCCGGGCTGGAGGTGCCCGCATCCCGTGTCGTCGTCACCAACGGCGGGAAGCAGGCGGTCTACCAGGCCTTCGCCACGCTGCTCGACCCCGGCGACGAGGTGCTCGTCCCCACCCCGTACTGGACGACGTACCCCGAGGCGATCGCTCTCGCCGGTGGCGTGCAGGTGGACGTGTTCGCCGGCGCAGACCAGGGCTACCTGGTGACGGTCGACCAGCTCGAGGCCGCCCGCACCGAACGCACGAAGGTGCTGCTGTTCGTCTCCCCGTCCAACCCGACGGGCGCGGTGTACTCGCCGGAGCAGGTCGAGGAGATCGGGAGCTGGGCGGACGAGCACGGCCTGTTCGTGATCGCGGACGAGATCTACCAGAACCTCACGTACGACGGCGTGAAGGCCGTCTCGATCGTCGAGGCCGTGCCAGCGCTCGCCGACCGCACGATCCTGGTGAACGGCGTCGCCAAGACATACGCGATGACCGGCTGGCGGGTGGGCTGGATGGTCGGCCCGGCCGACATCGTCGCCGCAGCGGCCAACCTGCAGTCGCACCTGTCGTCGAACGTCTCCAACATCTCGCAGCGCGCCGCCCTCGAAGCCCTCACCGGCACGCAGGAGCCGGAGGAGCAGATGCGCCTCGCGTTCGACCGTCGCCGCCGCACCATCGTCGCCGAGCTGAACGCGATCGACGGCATCGTCACCCCGACGCCGCAAGGCGCCTTCTACGTCTACCCGGACGTCTCCGGCCTGCTCGGACGCACCTGGGGCGGCGTGACGCCGACCACGTCCCTGGAGCTGGCCGACCTCATCCTGGAGCAGGCGGAGGTCGCGACCGTGCCTGGCGAGGCGTTCGGCCCGTCCGGTTACCTGCGCCTGTCGTACGCTCTCGGCGACGACGAGCTGCTCGAGGGCGTCCGCCGGATGCAGCGCCTCTTCGCCTCCCCCGACCGCGCCTGACTCCCGTCCCCCGCCCGAAGCAATCGAGCCCAGGCTTTTTCACCGATAGCGGCCCTCCAGCGGTGATTAATCCTGGGCTCGATTGCTTCGGGGCGGCTAGAGGAGCTTCCGCTCCAGCGCCCAGGCTGTGAGTTCGTGGCGGGACGAGAGCTGCAGCTTGCGCAGCACGGCGGAGACGTGGGTCTCGACGGTCTTGATCGAGATGAACAGGTCGGCAGCGACCTCTTTGTACGAGTACCCGCGGGCGATCAGCCGCATCACCTCGCGCTCGCGCGCCGACAGCCGGTCGAGTTCATCCGTCGACTCCGCCTGCTCCCCCGCGGCCGCTCCGAACGCATCCAGCACGAAACCGGCCAGGCGCGGTGAGAACACGGCGTCCCCGCCCGCGACGCCGACCACGGCGTCGCTCACCTGGCCACCGGAGCTTCCCTTGGTGAGGTAGCCGCGGGCCCCGGCCCGGATGACGCCGACCACGTCCTCCGCGGCGTCGGAGACGCTCAGGGCGAGGAAGCGGGTGTCCTGGCACTCGGCGATGGTCTTCCGCACCACTTCGGCTCCCCCGCCGCCCTGGCCGCCTGGCAGGTGCACGTCGAGGAGGACGACGGCGGGGCGCGTGGCCAGGATGACAGCGACCGCCGCATCCACATCGGCGGCCTCTCCCACCACGGTGAGCCTGTGGTCGAGGTCGGCGCGCAGGCCGGAGCGGAAGATGGAGTGGTCGTCGACGATCACGACGGTGATCGGGGCCGGGGTGGATGCGGCGGCGGCGTCCGGTGCATCCGGTGCGTCGTTCTGGTGGTCTGTCATGGTGCCTCGTTCGCGTACTCGATGCTGAGCTGTACTTCCGTGCCGGTGTCGCGCGAGGTGACGGTGGCGTGTCCGCCCGCCCTGCGCATCCGGCCGATGATCGACTCTCGCACGCCGAGCCTGCCCTCCGGCAGTGCGTCGACGTCGAAGCCGTGGCCGCGGTCCCTGACGAACACGTCCACGCCGCCTGCGCGGCTCTCGACGTACACCGAGACCTCTCCGCCCGCGTGGCGTGCCGCGTTCAGCATGGCCTCCCTGGCGGCGGCCGCGAGCTCCGACGGCGCGTGCTCGACCGGCTCGCCGACGGCGACCACGTCGAAGTGCACGGCGTGATCGATCTCGAGGGCGGCCGCGGCGGATCGCAGGTCGGAGGCGAGGTCGCGGATCTGCGCATCCCTGTCGTCGCCGGCGTCCGCATAGAGCCACTCGCGCAGTTCGCGTTCCTGCGCCCGGGCGATGCGGGCGACCTCGCTCGACGCACCTGCCCTGTTCTGGATGAGCGCGAGCGTCTGCAGCACGGAGTCGTGCAGGTGCGCCGCGATCTCCGCCCGCTGCTCCTCCTTGATGCGCGCCGTGCGTTCTGCGATCAGCTCGCGCCACAGCCGCAGCGCCCACGGGCCGACGAGGACGGCGGCTCCCGCGAACGTGGATGCGATGATCCCGAGCCACAGCCAGCCAGTGCCCGCCCTGTCGACCAGCGAGCTCAACGCGACCGCGATCACGACGAGGAACGCACCGGCGGCGATGCGCAGGGTGCGCGATGCGGCAGGACCGCGAGCGACGACGTCGACGAGCTGATCCCAGGCGACGCAGGCCACGGCGAACAGGATGCTCGCACCGATCGCGGCGAGCTGCCCGAACGGAGACGATCCGACCGCGGCGAGCGCCACGGCAGCGACCCCGGCCACACCGGACGCCCCCAGCAGCAACCAGGAGACGGGGATGCGGCGCACCACCTGCTCCTGCGGATCGGCCGCCGTCGCCTGGCGCAGCGGGGTGAGCGCCCACAGCCAGAGATAGAGGAGCACGCCGGCACCGCCGACCAGACCGAGGGCGACGAACAGCCAGCGCACCATCGTCACCGACCAGCCGAGGTGGTCGGCGAGCGCGACGCTCACGCCGCTGAGCTCGCACGTCCGCGGGCGCGCCAGCGGAACCCGCGGAGGGCGGGCGGCGGGCGCGCTTCCTGGCGCGACGGTGTCGGTCACGGTGAAATCCAAGCAGACTCCGCCCATCCCCGACACCCCGGGCGCCGGGAATCAGGGACGACTCAGGGTGATACCCGATACCGGCGCCCTGACCGCCCGCGCCAGGATCGAAGCATGTCACAGCACGACTCGACCACCCCGCCCCCGCCGCCACCCTCGCCAGGAACGCCAGGCGCGCCATACGGCGGCCCTGCCAGCGGCCTCGCCGGACGCGGCACCACCTTCTTCACCTGGATGCGCGGCCTCGGCATTGTGCGTTCGGACGGCTGGCTCGGAGGCGTCTGCGCCGGTGTGGCCAACCGCATCGGCATTGACCCCCTGATCGTCCGCGGCATCGTGGTCGTCGCCGCGATCCTCGGCGCCCCGATGCTGCTCATCTACGCCGCGGCGTGGGCGCTCCTGCCCGACAGGGAGAACCGCATCCACCTGCAGCGGCTGTTCGACGGCGACTTCCAGCCCGCCATCGTCGGCATCGGCGTGCTTGCGCTGCTGGCGCTGCTGCCGTGGGCTCCTGGCCTCTGGTGGGCGAACGGCGGCTTCTGGGGCTCTCCGTCGCTGGGCGACGTGATCGGGCGCGTGATCTGGACGCTGATCGTGCTCGCGCTGATCGCCGGGCTGATCGTGTGGGCCGTGCGCGGAAACTGGGGGCGGGATGCGTGGGGCACGAACCGGTCCGCTGGCACCGGTTCGAACGGTTCCGCCTTCGCCGCCTCCGCCTCGGCTGCCTCCACGGCCTCCGCGGCCACCGGCGCTGCTGCCGGTGCCCCTGGCCCTGGTGTCTGGACCGCGGACGCGACCGGCGCAGCCACCCAGCAGGAGCGCTCGACGGACGCCGCCGACGCCACGCCGAGCACCACCGCAGCACCGGATGCGGCAGACACCATCCCGCTGGACCCGGCGGCGGGCACCGACCCGGCCGCGAACGCCGACCCCGCTGGTAGCACCGACCCCGCAGCCAGCGCCGACCCCGCCGCGGCCAAGCCGACCCTCGACGTCTCGGCCGAACCGTCCGAGCCCCCGGCGCCGACCCTCGGCGCCTCCTCGCAGGACGTCGCGGACTGGCGCGCCAGACACGCCTCCTGGCAGGCGGAGCACGCCCAGTGGAAGGCCAGGCTCAACGAGGACATGCGCGCCGTCAAGCGGCAGCGTGCGGCAGAGCTGCGAGCCCAGGCGTCCGTCGCCACCGCTGAGGCTGCAGCGCAGCGCAGGGCGTACCGCGCGGCGAACCCGCGGATCGGCGCGGCCTTCGGCTGGGCGACGATCGGCCTCGCACTCGTGGCCGCCGCGATCGTCTCCGCCGTGTGGGAACCGGCGACCGGCTTGTCCGGTTACGGGGTGACGGCCGCCCTCGCAGCCGCGACGCTCGTGTTCGGCGTCGCCGTCCTCATCGCGGGGCTCGCGCGTCGCAGGAGCGGCTTCTTCATCTTCCTCGGCATCCTGCTCGCCGTCGTCACCCTGGTATCGGCCTGGGTGCCGCGCGACAGGCAGCTCGTCTTCGACGGCGCGTTCCTGCAGCCTGCTGGCAGCAGCCAGTACGCCCAGGCGTACGGCGACACGACGATCAGCATCGACGACACCGTGCTCTCCGGCAGAGGCACGCCGGTGATCGACCTGGTGAAAGGCACCGGGCAGACGCAGGTCGTCCTCGTGGGCGGCGCGACCGTCAGGCTCGTGGCGGTGACGGACGGCACCGGCGTCAACATCACCGGCCAGGACGGCGACACGACAGCGCACACCTGCACGCCCGGCGGCGACGGCCGCTGCACCGTGAGCCTGGTCGTCGGCCCGTCGACCACCGCGGATGCGACGGTGCGGGTCGACCAGTCCAGCCTGGTGAGCGTCCTCTCGGACGGTACCGCACAGCAGAACAGCACGACGGAGGACGGACGATGAGCGACAACAGGAACCAGGACGACCAGCCCACCATCGTCTTCGACACGGGAACGGGCGTCGGCGCGCAGCCGCGACCGTCCGCATCCCGTGGCTCGGCGCAGATCCGCTGGGGCGGCGTGGTGTGGGGCATCATCCTCATCGCGTTCGCCGCAGGGACACTCGCCGTGCTCTCCGCCCGCGACCGGCTGATCGCCGCTCAGGTGTGGTTCGCGGCTCTCACCCCGGCGAGCGCGTGGGCACTCGGCCTCGCGGTGGCGGGCGGGATCATCGTCGTACTCGCCGTTCTCGGAGGAGTGAGGAGCGCGCAGCGCCGTCGACGGGCATGATGGGGGCATGAGCCCCTACCCCTCCGGCGGTCCAGCGGTGGTCGTGCGCGATCTGCGGAAGTCGTACGGCTCGTTCGAAGCGGTTCGCGGCGTGACCTTCGACATCGAACAGGGCGAGACCTTCGCCCTGCTCGGCCCCAACGGCGCTGGCAAGAGCACCACCATCGAGATCCTCGAGGGTTACCGGGATCGCAGCGGAGGGGACGTCACCGTCCTCGGCATCGACCCGCGCCGGGGAGGGTCGGCCTGGAAGGCTCGACTCGGAATCGTGCTCCAGTCCGGCAGCGAGGCGGCCGACGTGACGGTGCGGGAGCAGGTGGCGCACTTCGCCCGCTTCTATCCGGAGCGGCGGAACGTGGACGAGCTGATCGCAGCGGTGGGGCTCGCGGAGAAGGCGAAGGTGCGCATCCGGAACCTGTCGGGTGGTCAGCGCAGACGACTGGATGTGGCGCTCGGCGTGATCGGACGTCCAGAGCTGCTGTTCCTCGACGAGCCGACGACCGGCTTCGACCCCGAGGCGCGACGCGAGTTCTGGCAGCTCATCCGCGAGCTCAAGCGCGAGGGGACGACGATCCTGCTCACCACGCACTACCTCGACGAGGCCGCGCAGCTCAGCGACAGGGTCGCGGTGATCGCACGCGGCGAACTGATCGACATCGGGGCCGTGGACACGATCGGCGACAGGGCGGCTCGCATCCCGATCGTCCGGTGGCGGGATGCGAGCGGACAGGTGCGCGAGGAGCGGACGGAGACGCCCGCCGCCGTCGTCGCACGGCTGACGGCCGAGACCGGAGGCGAGCCGCGCGACCTGGAGGTGATCCGGCCGAGCCTTGAGGACGTCTACCTGGGGCTGGTGCAGGCGGCGGAGGTCGCGGGTGCGGGCCCGGGCTCGGGCGCGGGCGCGGGCTCGGGCGCTGCGTCTCGGGGGTCGGCAGCATGAGGACCATCCCGCTGGGCTTCGTCCGCATCCGGTACGAGGTGCTCACCTACTTCCGCCAGGCGGACACGATCTTCTTCACCTTCCTCTTTCCGGTCGTCATGCTCGGGATCTTCTCGGTCGCTTTCCAGGGGCTCGGCAAGGTCGGCGCCGCGCCGGACGGCTCCGGCGGCATCACGCAGGCCGCGTACTACCTGCCGGGGATGATCGCGGCGGGCATCCTGCTGAGCGGCGTGCAGAACCTCGCCGTCGACATCGCGGTGGAGAAGAGCGACGGCACCCTGAAACGCCTCGGCGGCACCCCTCTGCCCGTGGTGTCGTACTTCATCGGGAAGATGGGGCAGGTGATCGTCACGAGCATCCTGCAGGTGGCGCTGCTGCTCCTCATGGCCCGCCTGCTGTTCGGGGTCGCCCTGCCGACGGACCCCGCGCTGTGGCTCAGATTCGCGTGGATCTACGCGCTCGGCATCGTGACCTCGGCCGTGCTCGGCATCGCGCTGTCGGCCGTTCCGCGAACGGGCAAGAGCGCAACGGCGGTGATCATCCCGATCGTGCTCGTGCTGCAGTTCATCTCCGGCGTGTATCTGGCGTTCAACCTGCTGCCGGAGTGGCTGCGCAACATCGCGAGCATCTTCCCGTTGAAGTGGATCGCACAGGGGATGCGCAGCGTGTTCCTGCCAGCCGCGTTCGAGTCGCAGGAGCCGAGCGGGAGCTGGCAGCTCGGGTGGATGGCCGTGGTGCTGCTGATCTGGCTGGTGGCCGGACTGGTGGCGTGCCGGTTGACGTTCCGGTGGATCCGGAAGGACGGGGCCTGACCGCGCGGCACAGGGGCGGGCGGGACGTGCGGGAGTTTCCCACCCCCGCGAGTTGTCCACCGATCTGCCCCAGCGGGGCTCCGGCGTCGGTCCTCTCTGGAACGATGAGTCCATGAGCACCACCAGCACCACACGAGACCAGGCCGTCGAGACCCTCCGCGCACTCGTCGGCAACCCAGACGCCGAGTTCCACGACGGGCAGTTCGAAGCGATCTCCGCACTGGTGGACGACCGCAGGCGCGCCCTGGTGGTGCAGCGCACGGGATGGGGGAAGTCTGCGGTGTACTTCGTCGCCACGATGGTGCTCCGGTCGCGCGGGGCTGGGCCGACCATCCTGGTCTCCCCGCTGCTCGCCCTCATGCGCGACCAGGTCGCGGCGGCGGAGCGCGCCGGCGTGCGCGCGGTCACGCTCAACTCCGCCAACCGCCACGAGTGGGACGACGTCTCTCAACGCCTCCGCGACGACACGGTGGATGCACTGCTCGTCTCCCCCGAACGACTGAACAACCCGCAGTTCCGCGACGAGTTCCTGCCCGACCTCATCGCGCGCAGCGGCCTGCTGGTGATCGACGAGGCGCACTGCATCTCCGACTGGGGACACGACTTCCGGCCCGACTACCGGCGACTCCGCGAACTGATCGCCACGATGCCGGACGGCGTGCCTGTGCTGGCGACCACGGCGACCGCCAACGAGCGCGTAGTGGCCGACGTCGCGGAGCAGATGGGCACGGGAAGCCACGAGGCGGTGCTCACCATCCGGGGTCCTCTCGCCAGGCGGTCGCTCCGGCTCGGCGTGCTCACCCTCCCCGACGCCGGCGCCCGGCTGGCCTGGCTGGTCAGCAACCTCGCGCAGTTGCCCGGCAGCGGCATCGTCTACGCGCTCACGGTATCGGCGGCGGAGGACACCGCGCGCCTGCTGCGGCAGGCAGGGCACGAGACCTACGCGTACACGGGGCAGACGGACACGGCAGAGCGCGAGGACCTCGAAGGCCGCCTGAAACGCAACGAGGTGAAGGCGCTGGTCGCGACGAGCGCGCTGGGGATGGGATTCGACAAGCCAGACCTCGGGTTCGTCGTCCACCTGGGCGCTCCGTCGTCACCGGTGGCCTACTACCAGCAGGTGGGTCGTGCAGGGCGTGCCACCGACAACGCGGACGTGCTGCTGCTGCCCGGGCAGGAGGACAGGGCGATCTGGGACTATTTCGCCACCGCATCCATGCCGTCCGAGGTGAAAGCGGACGCCGTGCTCGGCGCGCTGCACTCCGAGCCGCAGTCGACGCGCGCGCTGGAGAGCCAGGTCGACCTCAAGCCGTCGACGCTCGAACTGCTGCTGAAGGTGCTCGACGTCGACGGAGCGGTCAAGCGGGTCGCGAAGGGGTGGGTCAGCACGGGCACGCCGTGGACCTACGACCGCGAACGCTACGAGCGGATCGCCGCCGCCCGCACGGCCGAGCAGCAGTCGATGCTCGACTACGAGTCCACGGATCAGTGCCGCATGATGTTCCTGCAGCGCGCACTCGACGACCAGGATGCGCAGCCGTGCGGTCGCTGCGACAACTGCGCCGGCCCCTGGTATCCGGCAGCGATCGCGGAGGCGGCCAGCTCGTCGGTGGCGACGGCCCTCGACAGGGTCGGCGTCGAGATCGAGCCGCGCAAGCTCTGGCCGACCGGAGCAGACCGCCTCGGCGTCCCGGTGAAGGGCAAGATCAGCCAGGACGAGCAGCTCGAACCCGGCAGGGCGCTTGCGCGGCTCACCGACCTCGGCTGGGGTGGTCCGCTGCGCGAGCTCCTCGGAGCGGGCGCCGCCGATCAGCCGTGCCCGCCCGCCCTGCTTGCCGCGTGCATCCGGGTGCTCTCCGATTGGAACTGGGCGGAGCGTCCAGCAGCGGTGGTCGCGATGCCGTCGCGTCGTCGCCCGCAGTTCGTCCAGACGCTCGCTCGGGGATTCGCCGACGCAGGTCGTCTGCCGTTCCTCGGAACGCTCGACCTCCTCGATGGCGGGCCGTCCGGCGAAGCGGGAGGGAATAGCGCGTTCCGGCTGTCCTCGGTCTGGAACCGCTTCTCCGCCGACGCGCTCGACCTGCCGCAGGGCGTGCCCGTGCTGCTGGTGGACGACCTGGTCGACAGCCGCTGGACGATCACGGTCGCAGGCCGCGCGCTGCGCACGTCGGGCGCCTCCGCGGTGCTGCCGTTCGCGGCGGCGCTGCGCGCCTGACGCGCGC
>NZ_BAAGWT010000008.1:0-400057 GCF_054780215.1 Leifsonia lichenia | reverse complement strand
ACGCGCGGCGGGTGCCGCAGGCGCCGCAGGCGCCGTCACGCGCGCCAGACGGTCTTCACGTTCGTGAACTCGCGGATGCCGAGCGCCGAGAGTTCGCGGCCGTAGCCGGAGTCCTTCACCCCGCCGAAGGGGAGCTGCGGGAACGACGCCGTGAGTCCGTTGACGAACACACCGCCCGCCTCTATGCCGTTCTGGAACAGGTCGGCTTCCGCGTCGTCGTTCGTCCACACGCTGGAGCTCAGGCCGAACTCGCTGTCGTTGGAGCGCTCGATCGCCTCCTCGGCGCTCGACACCTTGTACAGGCAGGCGACGGGGCCGAAGCACTCTTCGCGGTAGATCCGCATCTCCGGGGTCACGCCGGTCAGCACGGTGGCGGGGTAGAACCAGCCGGGGCCGTCCGGCACCTCGCCGCCCGCGAGAACGTTCGCGCCTTTCGCGCGTGCGTCTTCGACCAGTGCGTGGGCGTCGCGGCGTCCCTGCTCCGTCGCGAGCGGGCCGAACGAGGTGGCCGGGTCGAACGGGTCCCCTGCGACCTGGGCGCGCATCCCGGCCACGAAGGCGTCCTCGAACGCGTCGTAGACGTCCTCGTGCACGTAGTAGCGCTTGGCGGCGATGCAGCTCTGGCCGGAGTTCTGCACGCGGGCGTTCACGCCCGCCGTCGCCGCGGCGGCCACGTCCGCGGACGGCATGACCACGAACACGTCCGTCCCGCCCAGCTCGAGCACCGACTTCTTGATGTTGCGGCCAGCGGCCTCTGCCACCGCGGAACCGGCGCCGACAGAGCCGGTGAGCGTGACAGCCCGGATGCGCGGGTCGTCCAGCAGCGGGGCGACGGCGCCGCCCTCGACGAGCAGCGTCTGGAACGCGCCATCGGGGAACCCGCCGCGGGCGAACAGCGTGCCCAGGTACAGCGCGCTCTGCGGCACGCTCGACGCGTGTTTCAGGATGCCGGTGTTCCCCGCCATCAGCGCGGGGGCCGCGAAGCGGATGACCTGCCAGAACGGGTAGTTCCACGGCATCACCGCGAGCACGGCGCCGATCGGCTGGTAGCGCACGCTCACCGCCGATGCGCCAACGTCGCCCGGCTCGACGGGATGCTCGTCTGCCAGGTACTCCTCGGCGTGGTCGGCGTACCAGCGCATCCCGCGCGCCGACTTCGACACCTCGTACTTCGCCGTGCCGATGGTTTTGCCCATCTCGGTGGAGACCAGGGAGGCGACCTCGTCGAGTTCGGCGTCGAGGATGTCGGCGGCGGCGCGCATCCATGTGGCCCGCTGGGCGAACGTGGTGGATGCGAGGTCGCGGTAGGTGTCGTGGGCGGAGGCGACGATGCGCTCGATCTCGTCGCCCGTGTGCGGCGCGAACGTCCTGAGCGTCTCACCCGTGGACGGGTTGATGGTGGCGATGGCCATGCTGACTCCTTTGTTCTGTGGCTGTGGCTGTGGTTGGTGCTGGCGAAATCGAGTCCGGAGTTATGCCCGGGTGGCCCCGGCGTGTCGCGTGAACAACTCCCGGCTCGATTGCTGGTGGGCGTGCTGGGCGCGGCGGGCGAGCACGACGCCCCCGGCGACGGGCGCGTCGCCGAGGAGCACGACAGTGAGCTGGGGATGCGCGGCCGCGACCCGCGCGGACAGCGCGGCGAACAGCCGCGGCTGGTGCACGATCACGCTGCCGCTGGTGACCACGGCGTCGCCGACCGCGCCACGACGGACGAGCTGGCCGACGAGCCCGGCGAGATGGTCGGCGGCGGACCCGATCACGTCGACCGCGAGCGCGGACCCAGCGTCGGCCGCGGCGAACACGGCGACGGCCCGCGGTCCCCAGTTCTCCGGGGTCGGGGTGTCGTTGACCGCCCTGGCGAGCGCCGGAGCGGAGGCGACGCCGAACGCGCGCTGCAGAGCGGCCAGCAGGCCGTCGTCCTGCGCGCCGTCGTCGTGTGCACCGAGGGCTGCGATGGTCGCCTCGCGCACGATCGCGGGAGCCCCTCCGTCGTCGCCGAGCACCCAGCCCCAGCCTCCCGCGAACAGCGTATCCCCGTCGGCGCCCTGTCCGACCGCGATCGACCCTGTTCCCGCGATCACGCCGACTCCGGCGTCCAGTCCCGCGGCCGGCACGAGCAGCGCCGCGTCGTTCACGACGCGCGCCGGGTAGCCGAGCGCGTCGAGCGCCGCCTCCAGCTCCCGGCAGTGCTCCGCGGTGTCGCAGCCCTGCGCGCCGACGCCGACGGCGACGACCCGATGATCGACGGCGCCTCCGAGCACGCGCTCCACCCGGTCGACGAGCCACCGCGCTGCGCTTCCCGCCGGGGATGCGCTCCAGTCCTCTGCCGGCAGCGACACGTCGGCGATGCGCGTGCCGTCCAGCGTCTCGACGCGCACGCCGAGCTTGGTGCCGCCCGCGTCCAGTCCGACGACGACGTCCGTCATGCGGCACCGCCCGCATCCACCGGCACCTTGGTGTCTGCGTTGTGGAAGACGAACTCCTCGATCTCGACGCCGCGCACGGCGGCAACCGCCCCGACCAGGATCTGCATCACCAGCGCTTCGAGCACCGCACGCTGCGACGCACGCAGCTTCGGCAGTTGCACCACGTGCAGCGTCTGCGTGGATGCGACCGGCTCGCCGGAGATCAGGATGACGTGGTGGCCCGCCTCGGAGAGGGTCGTGGCCAGGTCGAGCTCGCGGCTGTCGCCGAACACGACGTGCACGCCGTCGCCCGCAGACTCCATCGAGCCGTGCAGGTACTGCCGGGTGCTCATGCCGGTCGCGGGGATGCGCGCGACCTCGCGGAACAGCAGCGCCCCGGCCTCCGCGGAGCCGACCGCGGGCCCCGCCCCGACGAAGTCGCTCGACCGGACCGTGCGGAACAGCTCGGCCAGGGCGCTCACGCGCTCGGTGAGGTCGGCCTCCACAGCGGCGAACGTCTCGTGCAGCGTGAACCAGCCCTGGTCGATGCGGCCGCCGTCCCAGGCGTCCGCGAGCATCCCGAGAGCGGCGACGGTGGCCGTGTATCCGAGCGTGGAGGCGTAGCTGTCGGCGAGGCTGCCGAGCGAGATGGTGGATGCGAGCTGGGCGATCGGCGACGGCTCGGTGTTGACGACGGCGAGGCGGAGCTGCGGCGGCGTCGACTCCAGCACGGCGAGCGTCTCGGCGCTGCGGCCGCTCTGCGAGATGCCGACTATGGGATGCGCGCTCTCCGGGAACGGGATCGGCAGGTCGCCGGCGCCGAGCCGCCACGAGTGGATGCCGCGCGAGCGCAGCTCCCAGACCGGAGCGCACGCAGCGGCGAGGCTCGCGCCGATGCCGACGAACACCGGGCCCGGACCCTCCAGCTCGCCCGACTCCTGCCGGTCGGTGAGCTGCGCCGCGATCAGCGGGATCGCCCTGCCGAGCTCCTCTGCCTGGGTCGCGCGCGCCTCCGCGAAAGTGATGTAGCCGTTCATGCTGGTCCCCTCAGTGCTGTTGTCGTCTCCCCCGCGGCGGTGCGCGCCGCAGGGTCCCAGTCGGCCGGGAGCGGTTCGACGGCGGCGGCGGTGCTGCTGATGCGCACCGGCCCTCCCGTCTCGATGGACTCCTCGATCGCGAGCATCACTTCGAGCGCGTGGTACGCGAGCTCGCCGCTCGCCCGCGGTGTGCGGCCGTCCCGGATGGCGCGAGCCATCTCCAGCACGCCGACGCCCCGCTCGCGGTGCGCGCCCGGCGGCGGCAGCTCGACCCAGTCGGTCTCGCGGTCGTCGCCGCCGAGGAGCCTGGTGGGGCCGTCGAAGCCGCTGACCGGAACCTCCAGCACGCCGCCGGAGCCTGTGATCTCGAAGGTCTGCCGCCGCAGCGCCGAGTCGAAGCTGTAGATGGACGTGCCGACGGCGCCGGAACGGAACCGGGTGAGCACGCTCACGTGCGTGCTGACCTCCACGGGGAACGACTGGCCGGCATCCGGGCCGGAGCCGATCACGCGCTCGGCGCGCGGACGCTGGCCGATCGCCTCGACCGACTCGACAGGTCCGAGGAGCTGGACCATCGTGCTCACGTAGTAGGGACCGATGTCGAACAACGGACCTGCGCCGCGTGCGAAGAGGAACTGCGGGCGCGGGTGCCAGGAGTCTGGACCGGGACCCTGCATGAGAGTGAGCAGCGTCTGCGGACTGCCGATGGCGCCGTCGGCGAGCAGCCGGTGCGCGTTCTGGATGCCCTCGCCCAGGATGGTGTCCGGCGCGTTCGCGACCACGACACCCGCGGCCTCCGCAGCGTCGAGCAGCGCACGGGCGCTCGCGAGGTCGAGCGTGAGCGGCTTCTCGCCCCAGACGTGCTTGCCTGCCGCGACGGCCTTCAGGCCGACCTCGGCGTGCGCAGCGGGAATGGTCAGGTTGACGACGATCTCGACCTCGGGGATCGCGAGCAGCGCATCCACCGTGCCGGCGAACGGGATGCCGTACGTCGCGGCCTGCGCCTCCGCCCGGGGGACGTCGAGGTCGGCGATGCCCAGGACCCGCACGTCCGGGTAGGTGGTGAGCGAGCGCAGGTACTCGTCGGAGATGTTGCCTGCGCCGATGATCCCGACGCCTGTGGCCTGCCCGGTCACGCGTTCACCAGCCCGAGGAAGTAGCGCGCGTTCTCCTCGACCAGCGGGAAGACGTCGCCCTCGTGCACGACGACCTCCACGACCGGCAGCTCGAGGCTGCTCGCGAGCGGGATCACGTCGGCGATGTCGAACGGGTTGGCGTCGTCGTGCTTCACGTGCAGGAAGCGCACGCGGTCGCCGAGGCGCGGGATGAGCTCGGTCACGTCCGCCCCTCCGACCGCCGCCCAGTATGTGTCGAGCTCCAGCACGACGGCGGGGTCGAGCAGGCCGACCAGCACCTCGTATGCCGGGACGCCGTCGATGTGCTGCGCGAACTCGAAATCGTGGTTGTGGTAGCCGACCCGGATGCCGTGCGCGGCGGCGGCGGACGACGCCGCGTTGATCGCCGCGGCGAGCGCTTCGACGCCCTCGCGGGTGGCGATGGTCTCTGGACGCACCCACGGCACGATGACCGTCTCGACGCCGAGGCGGGCGGCGGCGGCGAGCACCGCATCCCTGTCCAGCTCGGTGATCTTGGCGTGCGCGGTGACGGCACGCAGCCCGGACGCTTGGAGCGCGGAGGCGAGGCCGTCCGTGTCGCTCAGGATGTCGTACGGTTCGACGTGCGTGAAGCCGAGCGCGGCGAGGCGAGCGAGGGTGGCGGGGAGCGCATCCGGGCCGATGTCGTCGCGGACGCTGTAGAGCTGGACGCCGAGCGGGGTGGTCATCAGTGGTGCCCTTCGTGGTCGTGGTGCTCGCTGTGGTCGTGGTGCTCGTCCTCGTGCCCGGCCGCCGCACGCTCCGGCTCGTGCTGCTCGTGGTGGCCGTGCGCTCCGCCCGGCGCGCAGTGGTCGCTCACGGTCGCGGGGATGTCGAGCGTCGGGTTCCTGCCGAAGAAGCCGTGCGGCTTGAGCACGAAGCCCGCGGAGTCGACCGGCATGATCGGCCAGTCCTCGATGCGCGGGAAGTGGGTGAGGCCGAAGGTGTGCCAGAGCACGATGTCGGTGCCGTCCACGTTCCGGTCCGCGGCCGTCCAGGCGGGAAGACCGGCCCAGCCGGGGTGCATGTTCACGAAGTCGCCCGCCGGGTACAGCTCGCTCGGCTCGTACGGCGTGACCCAGAGGTGCTTGGCCGCATAGGTCGCGCGGGCGTAGATGTCCGACTGCTCGTCCGCCAGCAGCACCGGCTTGCCCTCGGGGAAGAGCACGTAGCCGACGTTTCCGCCGAGCCGGTTCTTCACGCCGGGGTTCGAGACCAGCCAGACCCGGTTCTTGGCGTTGTCGGCGAGACGCTGCGCCTCCGACTCCGTGTGCAGTCGCGTCACGGTCTGGGTGATGCCCGTGCCGGTCGGGTTGCTCTCGCCGCGGGGCACGAGCACCGCCTCCAGCTCGTCCACCGCGTTGTCCTGGCCGTCCACCATCATGTCGAGGCGGGCGCTGAACAGGTGCTGGTGGTACGGGGCGCCGAGGCCGGGCGCGAGCTCCGAAGCGTAGAGGTAGCCTTCGCCCGGGTACGCGGAGGTGAACACCACTCCGGTCGCCTTGACCTCCAGCTCGATGCTGCCGTCGAGCGAGAAGTACCAGTAGAAGCCGTAGTCGTAGTTTCCGACGGTGACGAAGAACGAGACGACCAGGCGGCGGTTGCGGCGGGAATCGCTCGACCCGTTCCAGTTGTCGAAGTGCTTCCAGAGGATCCCGGTGTCCTCCTCGTGGATGCAGATGGCCTGCGGGATGACGCGGACGTTCCCCGCGTTGTCGGCGAGCGTCGCATCCAGGTAGGTGATGTCGCCGACGCAGTCGCAGCCCAGCTCCAGCGAGTTGGCGAAACCGCCGAGGAGGTACTCCCCGCAGTCGAAGAAGTTCTGGAACCAGCGCTGCGGGCTCGGGTCGCCGTACGGCACCATCATCTCGGCGATGGATGCGCGGTACACGACAGGGCGCTGCACGCCGGCGTCGTCGATGGAGATGTTGTGGAAGACCAGGCCCTCGCGCTGGTCGAACGACACCTGCAGGTTCCAGCCCGCCCAGGAGAGCACGCCGTCGTCGTCGATCGTGAAGCTCGGGCCTTCCGGCTGGGTGATCTCGATCGGCTTGAGGCCCTGCCGGTCGGGCTGGCCGACCCACTCGGGGAGGTGGAAGTTGCCGTCCTCCTGCGGCACGGGCAGCTCGACGTAGTCGATCACGTCGAGCACCTCGCGGGTGACGACGTCGACCATCACGGTCACGCCGTCCACCGGGTGCGCCCAGCCGAGGTCGTCCGGCGTCTTCTGCACGAAGGTGAAGCAGCGCTGGATGCGGCGACCGTGCTCGTCCGGTGCGAGCACTCCCGCGGAGAGCGGGTTGACCCGCAGCGTGCTGAGGTCGGTCAGGCCGCGCTTGGCCATCGCGGCGAGCCAGCGCTCGTCCTGGTGCACGATCTCCTCGACCAGGCCGAACTCGGCGAGCACGACGGGCACCTGACCCTCGGCGAGGTCGAGCTCGACCGCTGAGACGATGCGGTCTTCGGCCGGGCAGACGATCACGTCGTGCGACGCGCCGGAGGAGAGGTCGACGAGCATCGCGCGGAAGCGACGGGCCTCCGGCACGGCGCCCGGGGCGAGCAGCGTGCGCTTGTCCTGTTCGAGCAGTCCGAAGTATGAGACGTGCGTGTTCTCGCCGAGCAGTCCTTCACGCGTCAGGATGGCGTGCGACGTCTCGATCTCCTCGGCGCGCAGCGAGCCGAGGGCGGCGGCCACCGTGGATGCGGCCACAGTGGATGCGGCGCCCGAGGATGCGGGCGCGGTGCGGGGGACGGCGGTGTCGGTCACAGGAGCTCCGTTCGGTTGTGGCGGGCGAAGTACGTCCGCAGGCGGTAGCGGTCGCCCGCGTACTGGATGGTGGAGGCGAGCACGGGCCGCTCGGTGCGGCCGCTCACGAGCTGGTGCATGACGAGTGTCGGGGAGCCGGGCGCGACATCCAGGTGCTCGGCGATCTCGGCCGACGCCTCGCGGGCCTCGATCGTGGTCTCCGCGTTGGCGAGCTGATGGCCGGCCTCCGCGAGCGCCTCGTACAGCGAGTGGATGCGGAAGTCGTGGCGCGCAGGATCGGGGAGCAGCGAGGCGGGCACGAGCGACAGGTCGACCGCGATCGCCACCTCGTTGAGCATCCGGACCCTGCCGAGCCGGAACAGCGGGGTGCCTGGAGCGATGGCGAGCTGTTCTGCTTCGTCGATGGTCGCGGCGGTGACCTCGGAGCGCAGCACGCGGCTGGAGGCGACGAGCCCCATCCTGTCGGCCGTCTCGCTGAACGACTCCAGGCTGTTCGGCCACTCGTTGCGGTCCTCCGCGGCACCGGCGACGTACCAGCCGCGACCGTGCGACGGCGTGAGCACGCCGTCCTCGACCAGGGCCTGCAGCGCCTTGCGCAGGGTGACCCTGCTGATGCCGAGGTTCTGGCAGAGCTCGCGTTCCGGAGGGAGCCGCGATCCGGGGCGCAGCCCCTCCGAGGCGAGCTGCTCGCGCAGCGCGTCCGTGGCCTGCACCCAGAGCGGCTCCGGGTAGTCGACGCGGATGCCCGCATCCCCGAGGCTCAACTGCTGGTTGGCGCTCATCGTTCGAAGCTCACATTCTCCCACACGCCGGACGCCATCGACGCGTAGCAGGCGTCGAGGATGCAGTTGACGACGAAGCCGTCGCCGAACGTCTCGATCGGCTCCTCTCCTGCGGCGAAACGGTCGACGAAGTGACGCATCTCCTGGCTGAAGCCGTATGCGCGCGCCTCCTCCGGCACCGGGTACACCCAGCCGGTCTCCGCGTCCGCCTTCTCGACCAGATAGCCGGCCGGGTTCTCGATGAAGCCCCAGACCGGGGTCTGCGAGGTGTCGGTGACGATGCGGCCTGCGCTGCCGACGAGTTCGTGGCGGAGTTGCATCCCGCCCTTCTCGATCCAGGAGGACTCGATCTGGGCGAGCTGGCCTCCGGCGAACTTGAGCAGCGCGATGGCCGTGTCCTCGCCGGTCGTCTTGTCGGCGTGCGCCATGGTGGCGCCCCAGGCGAACACCTCGGTGACGGGGTTGTCCTTGCCGAAGAAGTGGCGGGCCGACTCCACGGTGTGGCAGCCCATGTCGAGCAGTGCACCGCCGCCGGCGGTCTCCGCGTCCCAGAAGTGCGGGGCGTGCGGGCCGGAGTGCGCCTCGCGGGCGCGCATCGTGAGCACATCGCCGATGGCTCCCGCCGCGACCATCTGGTGCGCCTTGGCGATGTTCGGCGAGAACACCGAGCTCTCCGCGTAGCCGTGCCAGACACCCGCCTCGGTGACGATGCTCAGGATCTCGGCCGCCTCGGCGCCGGTGCGGGCGAGGGGCTTGGTGCAGACGATGCCCTTGCCTGCCGCTGCCGCGATGCGCACCGCCTCGACGTGCACCTCGTTGGGGAGCGCGATCACCACCAGGTCGACGTCCGGATTCGCGCAGAGCGCCTCGATCGAGTCGTACTGGTTCGGGATGGGGCCCCACTTCTCCGCGAACGCCACGGCGCGAGAGAGGTCGCGCGAATAGTTGGCGACGATCTCCGCGTTCCGCACGTCCTGTAGCGCGTCGGCATAGGTGTCACTGATGAACCCGGAACCGAGCAGACCGACACGAATCACATTTCCTCCTTCAGAAGCGTGTTCCACATAGTAACCAGGTGGTACGCGATTGGTCTACATAATCAGAGTTAATCTTCCAGAAACAAATACCTCTTGCTACCTCTTGGTCTAGCAATGTACTCTCTCGTCAACACACGGTCTGCATCGGGGCATACGTCACTGCCGGCCACATGAACCACCCACAGCACACCCATCGGGCAATTCAGAGGAGAAGTGAAGTGCAACCACGCAAACCGTTACGGATGCGCGTCGCAGCGGCGATCGCGACCGTGGCCGCCGCCACGCTCATCATCACGGGCTGTTCCGGCTCTGGCGCCAGCAGCTCGTCGAGCTCGCGGTACATCAACGTCTATTCCGGAAGCCCAGGCAACCTGACCGACAACTTCAACCCCTTCGTGAGCGACGTGGCTTACGGGGCGAACGGAGCGGTCCTCGGCGCGGTCTACGAGCCGCTGTTCTACTTCAACTCGGCCAAGAACGAGAAGCCGCAGCCCTGGCTCGGCTCCGAATACTCGGTCAGCCCGGACGGCCTCACATACTCGATCACGCTCAAGAGCGGCGTGAAGTGGCAGGACGGCAAGCCGTTCACCGCCGCCGATGTGGCATACACGTACAACCTGCTGAAGTCGAAGCCGTCGCTCAACCTCTACGGCCTCAAGATCGCGGACGCGAAGGCCGTGGACGACACGCACGCCACCATCACCCTCACCCAGGCGGACTACCCCAACGAGTACCGCCTGCTCGGCCTGACCTTCATCGTGCCAGAGCACATCTGGAAGTCGATCGCCGACCCGGAGAAGACCACCAACACCAAGCCGATCGGCACCGGGGCGTTCTCGTTCGGCGCATTCACACCACAGTCGGTCACGCTCGTCGCCAACAAGGACTACTACGAGAAGGGCGAACCGGCCATCCCCGGCATCCGTCTCGTCACCTCCACCGGCAACGCGGCAGCGCTCAACTCGCTCAACGCCGGTCAGATCGACTGGGCGGGCATCGCCCTGCAAGACGTGCAGAAGTCGTTCGTGGACAAGGACCCGAAGCACAACAAGTACACGTCCATCCCCGCCGACATCAAGGCGCTGATGCCCAACCTGACGAAGGCGCCGTTCAACGACGTCGCGTTCCGCCAGGCGCTCAGCCTCTCGATCGACCGCGACTCGATCATCAAGCAGGCATTCGGCGGCACCGACACCCCCGGCAACCCGACCAGCCTGCTGCAGCCGCGTGACGAGGCGTACATCCCGGCCGCGTACAAGGGCAAGACCCTGGACCAGAACATCGACCAGGCGAAGAAGATCCTGACCGGCGCCGGATACACGTACTCCGGTGACAAGCTCATCGGCAAGGACGGCAAGCCGGTGGCGTTCAAGATCACCACCGTGACCGGGTACACCGACACGATCACCGCCAACCAGCTCCTGGTGCAGGACTTCGCGAAGATCGGCGTCACGGCCACGCCGGAAGAGCTGTCGCTCGGTGCGTACTCGACCGCTCGCCAGAACGGGACGTTCGACCTGCTCGACGACCGCATCCCGACCGGGCCCAACCCGTTCCAGCAGTTCAGCGACAGCCTCGACTCCGCCAAGTCGGCTCCGGTCGGCCAGGCGGCGAACGCGAACTTCGTCCGCTTCGACAACGCGGACGTGGACAAGCTGATCGCCGAGGCGGGCAGCACCAACGACCCGGCCAAGCTCACCGCTGCGTACCAGGCTCTCGGCACGTACTTCGCCGAGAACCAGCCGTACATCATCCTGAGCCAGAACGGCGCGGTCACCACCTACCGCGACCAGTACTTCACCGGGATGCCCACCACCGACAACCTGTGGGCCACGCCCTCCAACTGGCTGTCCGGAAACATCGGCTTCATCGCCAAGAAGCTGAAACCAGTCAAGTAACTCGCGCGCGGGAGGCGGCCGGTCCCGGTCGCCTCCCGCCCCGGACACCGGCGGAAAGCACCCCCCAATGCGCTATTACCTCAACAAGCTCGGCTTCTACCTGATCGCGGCCTGGATCGCGATCACCCTCAACTTCCTGCTGCCACGGCTCGTCAAGGGCAGCCCTGTCGACGTGATCCTCGCCAAGACGCAGGGCGTCGCACCCATGCCGCCTGAGGCGCGGCACGCGCTCGAACTGCAGTTCGGCGTCACGCACGACCCCCTGATCGTGCAGTACGTGCACTACCTCGGCAACCTCTTCACCGGCAACTTCGGGCTCTCGGTCAGCTACTACCCGACCCCCGCGATCGACGTCGTCATGCAGGCGCTGCCCTGGACCGTCGGCCTGGTCGGGCTCGCCACCGTGATCAGTTACCTGATCGGCATCGTCTTCGGCTCGTGGCTCGGCTGGCGCCGCGGCACCTGGACAGACGCGATCCTCCCCGCATCCACCTTCTTCTCCGCCATCCCGTACTTCTGGCTCGCCCTCGTGCTGGTCTACGTGTTCGGCTCGATCCTGCACTGGTTCCCGGTGAGCGGAGGGTACGACTTCACCATCACGCCGGGCTTCACGCCCGAGTTCATCGGCTCCGTGCTCCTCTACGGGATGCTCCCCGCGATCACCATCGTGCTCGCCTCCGTCTCCGGGCAGCTTCTCGGCACCCGCAACATGATGGTGTCGACGATGGCGGAGGACTACGTGGTCACCGCGCGCGCCAAGGGCCTCCGCCCGCGCCGCGTGTTCGGCTCGTACGCGATGCGCAACGCCCTGCTGCCGTCGGTCGCGGGCTTCGCGATGTCCCTCGGCTTCATCGTCAACGGCTCGGTGGTCACCGAGAGCGTCTTCGGCTACCCCGGCGTCGGCTTCACCCTGCTGACCGCCGTCCAGAACAACGACTACCCCCTGATGCAGGCCCTGTTCCTCGTCATCACCCTCGCCGTCCTCGGGGCGAACCTCGTCGTGGACCTGGTCTACGGCTTCATCGACCCGCGCACGCGACTGGCCAACTGACGAGCGACGGACTAGGAGAGCACCATGAGCTTCACGCAACAAGAACTCGCCGACCCTGAGCTGTCCGGCGCCGAGCCGGACCTCGCCGACGATGGGGCGCCCCGCACCGGCTTCTTCCGGGCCGCGGGCCGCAGCGCCGGCAGGAGCCGCACATCCCGCGGCTGGAAATTCTGGGTGGGCATCAGCGTCTGCGCGTTCTTCGCGCTGCTCGCGATCGTCGCCCCGTTCCTCGTGCCCAACCCGAACCAGTCCAGCCCGGTCGGCCTGCAGCCGCCGTCGCTCGACCACCTGTTCGGCACCACCAACATCGGACAGGATGTGCTCGGCCAGGTGATCGCGGGCACCACCGGGTCCGTGGTCATCGGCGTCGTGGCCGGGGCGATCACCGTCGTCCTCTCGATGATCTTCGGCGTCGGCGGCGCGTTCCTCGGCGGGTTCTGGGACAACGCGTCCTCCCTCGTCAGCAACGTCTTCCTGGTGATCCCCGGCCTTCCGCTGCTGATCATCGTGACGGACTACGTCGAGTCGCGCGACATCATCGTGATCTCGGTCGTGATCGCCCTCGTCTCCTGGGCGGGAGCGGCGCGCGTGCTCCGTGCGCAGACGCTCTCCGTGCGCTCGCGCGACTACGTGGATGCGGCCCGCGTCGCCAGCGAGTCGAACTGGCGCATCATGCTGCGCGAGATCCTGCCGAACCTCATGCCGATCATCGCGGCGCAGTTCGTGTTCGGCGCGCTCGGCGCGATCCTGGCCGAGGCCGGGCTGTCGTTCCTCGGGCTCGGAGCTCCCGGCGGCAAGTCGTGGGGAAGCATCCTGTTCTTCGCCCAGAACGCGCAGGCGATCACCCTCGGCGCCTGGTGGTGGTTCGTTCCTCCCGGCCTCTGCATCGCGATCCTCGGTGCCGCGCTCGGCCTCATCAACTTCAGCATCGACGAGCGGATCAACCCGCGCCTGCGCACGGCCGCCATCGTCAAGCACGCACGCAAGGCGAAAGGCGCCCACTGATGACAGACACCGCAGCATCGTCGGCGAGCCCGCTGCTGAGCATCCGCGACCTCACCGTCGACTACCAGACCGCATCCCCTGTCCGGGCGGTGAACTCGGTGTCGCTGGACATCCACCCCGGCGAGATCGTCGGGCTGGCCGGCGAGTCCGGCTGCGGCAAGTCGACGCTGGCGTACACGATCACCCGGCTGCTCCAGGCACCGGCCGAGATCACGGGCGGCTCCATCGAGTGGCAGCGCGAAGACGGCGGAAGCACCGACATCCTCACCCTCGACGGTCCCGCGCTGCGCGCGTTCCGCTGGCAGGAGATCTCGATGGTCTTCCAGGGAGCGATGAACGCGCTCAACCCCGTGCACCGCATCGGCGCGCAGATCGAGGACGTCTTCATCGACCACAAGACCGGTCTCAGCAAGAAGCAGCGCCGCGAGCGCGCGGCCGAGCTGCTGCAGACCGTCGGCATCCCCGCCGACCGGCTGCGCAGCTACCCGCACGAGCTCTCCGGCGGGATGCGCCAGCGCGTCATGATCGCGATGGCCCTCGCCCTGCGTCCGCGCCTGATCATCATGGACGAGCCGACCACCGCCCTCGACGTGGTGGTGCAGCGCAACATCCTCGAGGAGATCAACCGCCTCCGCCACGAGTTCGGCTTCGCCGTGCTCTTCATCACGCACGACCTCGGTCTGCTGCTGGAGATCAGCGACAGGGTCGGGGTGATGCTCTCCGGCCGCCTGGTCGAGCAGGACACCCCCGACGTGCTGCTGGAGAACCCGTCGCACGAGTACACCAGGCACCTGCTGCGCTCGTTCCCCAGCCTCCGCGGCGACGTGCCGCTCACCGGCACCCGCTACATCGACAGGGAAGAAGAGGTCACGGCATGACCACCCTCGAAGCGCTGCACCTGCGCAAGAACTACGACATCCGCGGCACCGGCCTGCGCAACAAGGTCCTCAAAGCCGTCGACGACGTCTCGATCGTGGTGCGGCCCGGCGAGTCCGTCGCCCTGGTCGGCGAGAGCGGCAGCGGCAAGTCCACCATCGCGAAGATGCTGATCCGGCTCGTCGAGCCGACCGCCGGCGACATCACCCTCGACGGCGAGACCATCGGAAAGGGGCGCAGGGCCACCAAGCAGTACCGGTCGCGCGTGCAGATGGTTTTCCAGGACCCGTTCTCGTCGCTGAACCCCTCGCTACCGATCCGGCACCAGCTCGCCAGGCCCCTGCGCATCCACGGGATCGTCACGAACCGGGCGGAGGAGGAGCGCGAGCTGCGACGCCTGCTCGACTCCGTGAACCTCGGCCCGGCGGACGCCATGCTCGCGAAATACCCGCACGAGCTCTCCGGCGGCCAGCGGCAGCGCATCGCCATCGCGCGCGCTCTGGCCCCTCGGCCGGAGGTGCTGATCGCCGACGAGCCGGTGTCGATGCTCGATGTGTCGATCCGCCTGGAGATCCTGCAGCTCCTCGACGACCTCAAGAAGGAGCGCAACCTCGCCGTGCTGTACATCACGCACGACCTGGCGACGGCCCGGCACTTCTCCTCGCAGATCGTGGTGATGCGCAACGGCCGCGTGGTGGAGCGCGGCGGGTCGAGCGAGGTCATCCTGAACCCGGTGCATCCGTACACCCAGCTCCTGGTGAGGGCTGCGCCCGACCCGAAGTCGGAGCCGTTCGTGGTCGACCCCGAGCGCTACCTGGATGCGCCGCACGTGCTCGTGACGGAGAGCGACCCCGGGCCGAGCGCCGACGGTGCGCACTGGGCGCGCTCGTGGGAGGGCGATGCGGCGGTGACGGCACTGCTGGAGACGCTGACGCCCGCGTGAGGCGGGCGTGAGCCCGGGCGTGACCCGGGCGTGTGCCCCGATCGGTCAGCGGGAGCGCGCGAAGAATGTCCGCAGCCGGTAGCGGTCGCCCGCATACGTGATCGTCGACACGAACAGCGGATGCTCGGAGCGGTCGACCGCGACCTGACGCATCACGAGCACCGGCTTGCCCTCCACGAGGTCCAGGTGCTCAGCGACGGTCGCGTCCGCTTCGCGCGCCTCGATCGTCGCGTCAGCCCTGAGCGGTTCGATGCCCGCCTCCGCCAGCTTCTCGTACAGCGAGTCCTCGGCGAAGTCGGCCTCGGTCAGCGACGGCGCCAACTGCGCGGGGATGCGCGTGACGTCGAGCGCGATCGGCACATTGTCGAGCAGGCGCACACGCTCCAGGTGGAACAGTGGCGTGCCGGGCGCGATGGACAGCTCCTCCGCCTGGTCGAGCGTGGCAGGGCGCGTCTCCGCACGCAGGACGAGCGACCCGGCGGACAGCCCCATCCTGGCGGCCGTCTCCGTGAACGATTCGAGGCTGTTCGGGAACTCCGTCCCTGACGTTCCCGCTGCGCGCGCGGTCTCCGCCACGTACCAGCCGCGACCGTGGGATGCACTGAGCACGCCGTCCTCGACCAGCTTCGTGAGAGCCTTCCGCAGCGTCACGCGCGAGATGCTGAGCTGCTGGCAGAGCTCGCGCTCCGGCGGCAGGCGCATCCCCGGCTTGAGGATCCCCGCGGCGATCTCCCTGTTGATCAGGTTGACGGCCTGGATCCAGAGCGGCTCCGGGTAGTCGGGGCGGATGACGGCGACAGCCCCCGCCGTGTCCTCGGCTTCATCGATCACAGGCGACACCCTCCGCTGGCCCAATGCACGCCTCATTCATACCACTCGTGGACTTTCAGAAATTGCTTAACCAATGGCAGACCAAAGGTGTACATTCTCGGTAAACGCTTTCCCGCATCGATACGAGTGAACGCAACGAAGGGAACACCCGTGACCCGCACCTCCAGCCCGACCGGCGCAGCACCAGCCGGTTCCGCATCCACACCTCGCCTCAAGCGCGCCCTCGGCACACCGGCCCTCCTGCTGTTCGGGCTCGCGTACATGCTGCCGCTCGCGGTCTTCACCACCTACGGCCTCGTCACGGACACGACGGGCGGCCACCTCGCCGGCGCGTACCTCGTGACGACGATCGCCATGCTCTTCACCGCGTACAGCTACGCCAACATGGTGCGCGCGTACCCGGTCGCCGGGTCGGCGTACACGTACACGCAGCGGTCGTTCGGCCGCCACCTCGGCTTCCTCACCGGCTGGACGCTCCTGCTCGACTACCTGGCCCTCCCGCTGCTCAACTACCTGGTGATCGGCATCTACCTCAATGCGGCGTTCCCCGCCGTGCCCGCGTGGGCGTTCGTGGTGGCGTCGGTGGTGCTCGTGACCGTGCTGAACGTGATCGGGATCAACCTGGTCTCCGGCGCGAACCTCGCCCTGGTGGGCGTGCAGATCGTCTTCATCGTGGTGTTCGTCGTCACCGGCATCGCCTACCTCACCGGCGCCGCACAGGTCCCCGACCTCCTCTCGCCGTTCTTCTCCGCCGACACCCCGCTCTCCTCCATCGCTGCCGGCTCGGCCATCCTCGCTCTCGCCTTCCTCGGGTTCGACGCGGTCTCCACCCTGTCCGAGGAGGCCAAGGACCCCAAGAAGTCCATCCCGCGGGCGATCCTGCTGTGCACGCTCGCCGGCGGCCTGCTCTTCATCGTCACCGCATACGTCGCCGGGCTGGTATTCCCCGACTACAAGAACTTCACCGACCTCGACTCCGCCCCATTGGATGTGATGACCCGCATCGGCGGAACAGCCCTGTTCACGTTCTTCACGGCGGCGTACATCGCGGGAAGCTTCGCCTCTGCCATGACCTCGCAGGCGAGCGTGGCCCGCATCCTCTACGCGATGGGCCGCGACGGCCAGCTCCCCCGCCGCGTGTTCGGCGTGGTGCACGCCCGCTTCAAGACGCCGTGGCTCGCGGTGATCGTGGTCGGCGTGGTCGGGCTGGGCGGAGCGCTGTTCCTCCCGCTGGACATCGCAGCTTCGGTGATCTCGTTCGGCGCACTCGTCGCGTTCAGCTTCGTGAACCTCGCCGTGATCAAGCACTACGTCGTCGACCGGAAGGCGCGCGGCGCACGAGCCGTGCTCGCATACATCGTCGCCCCGGCCATCGGCGTCGTGCTCACGGTCTGGCTGTGGACCAGCCTCTCGACCACCACCTTCATCGCCGGCGGCATCTGGGTGCTGGCGGGCGTGCTGATCCTCGCGATCATCACGGGCGGCTTCCGCCGCAAGCCCCCGGTCATGGACTTCTCGGAAGAGGACCCGGCGCCCCTCCCGGCCGCCACCCCCACCCCGGCCCCCTAGCGCCCGGCCCCCCTAGCGCCCGGAATCTCCTTCGGAACGGAGTCTTCGCCCCCTGGCGGCGATTACTCCTTCCGAAAGGAGCCGCCGACGGCGTGTCGCCCGCGGACTCCTTCCGAACAGAGCCCCGTCAGCGCTGCGCGCAGACGGCCAGCAGGAACCACGCCGAGTGCGGGATCCACTGCTCGGCCCAGCGCCACTCGTTGCCGTCCGGCGCGTCGGCGGGCAGGAACGCGATATCGTCCTCGTCGGTCCAGCCACCGGTGATCCCGTTGACGATGCCGCCCGGACTGTTCTGGTAGACGCCCGAGTACTCGACCGTGTTGCGTCCGCGCCCCTGGATCATGCACGAATCGAAGGGGTTCAGGCCGCCGACCCACGAAGTGAGGTCGGCGGCCAGGCGCCGCAGCCTCTCGCGGGTGGCGTCATCGCACTCCCGCGCAGTGGATGCTCGACTCGCCGCATACGCGACCGACGAGATCCCGGCGTTCTCGCCCTGCCACCAGTAGCCGGTCTCGTTCTCGTGCGGGAAGAAGAAGGCGTCGCGCGGCTCCCCGCCCACCGGCTGGACCCGCTGCCGCACGTAGCCGAACGGGTTGGGGACCGCATCCACGCGGGCGGCAGTGGCGCGGATGAGGTCGAGGGCGGTGGCGCGGGCGGCGGTGGCAGCGACCGGGACGGCCGCCCGAGCGACGGTGGCGCGAGCGGCGGCGGCGCGAGCGGCGGCGGCAGCGACCGGGCTGGCCACGGTCGCGGCGCGGGTGGCAGCGACCGGGCTGGCCGTGCGAGCGGCGGCGGTGCGAGCGGCAGTGGCAGCGACCGGGCTGGCCACGGTCGCTGCGGTGGCAGCGGCGGGGGCCGAGCCCGCCCGCTGGTCGACGACGTCGGCGTAGCGGAGGAGCGCCACCACCGGCAGGCCGGACTCCGCCGCGTGGAAGTATGGGCGCCCATCCACATCGCCCTCCAGGTAGGCGGCGCCGTTCCCGTCGTGGCGCACGCGGGCGGTGAGCGCGTCCGCTCGACGGGCCGCCGCATCCAGGAACGCGTCGGCGTCCACGCCGCGCGCCGCGGCGGCGTTCGCCAGCTCGGCCGCTGCGAGCAGGGCGCAGTAGTCGTCGATCGCCGACTCGTGCCCGTCGAATAGGTACTCCGTGTTGTGGGCCTCCAGATGCTCGAAGCCGCGGACGGCAGACGCGAAGTACGTTTCGGCGTCGACCTCACCTGACGCATCCTGTGTCGATGCCAGCGCGAGCGCGGCGATCGCCAACCCTCCGCCGTGGCGGTACGCCGCCTGCCAGCGCTGGGTGCGCACGCTGTCCTGCAGGGGCGCGTTGATCACGCGTTCGTCGAGGTCTTTCGTGAGCGCGTCGAAGATGCCCGTGTAGAAGTAGCCCTCCGGCGCTTGGAAGCGCACCAGGAAGTCGGCACCGAACAGTCCCTCGTCGCGCAACCGCGGGTACTGGCTGGTCTCGAAACCCGGGTGCGCCTCTCGCAACTCGCGCCCGGCGGTCAGCAGCGCCCACGCGCACAGCGGGATCTGCTGAGGGCTCATCATGCGCGTGTACGTCAGGTGGCTGAGGAACTTGCTGTAGTCGCCCGACGCATCCAGCCAGCCGCCGCGCGCGTCGACGGTACGGCCGGAATCGTCGCCGTAGAAGCGGGCGGCGGCGTCCTTGCGATCGATCTCGCCGCTGGACCGCTGCGACCGGAAGTAGGCGGTGACGTCGGAGACCACCAGCGACGGGATGCGGTGCTCAGCCACCACGAACGGCGCACTGCTCACCTCCACACCGTCGACCGTCGCGACGGCGCGGTAGCTGCCGGCCTCGGTGAGCTCGGAGAAGTCGAACCGGGCGTATGCGGCCGAACGCCAGCCGGGGACCTGCTCCGGGGCGGAGGCGGTGGGGACCGCATCCACTGTCGCCTGCGGCGTGTCTGGCCGGGCGGAGAGGATGCGGAGCCGCTCGACCACGGCGCCCGCGGGGACCGCCACGATCGCGGCCTTCGGCGCCGCGCTGTCGTAGCCGAGGTGGTTCACCAGCACGACCGGGCTCGATCCGACCGCTTCCATGACGCCTCCCGGCCGCTAGACACGCGCTATACCACGCAGTACCACTAACGTACCATCGCGCGTGCGCCCCGGCACGACTCGTGCGAAACGCGCGGTCGCGACGCGACCCACCGCACGTTCGGCACGAGCCCACCCCACCCCCGCGCCGACCGCACGTCCCGCACGCCCCGCACGACTCGTGCGAAACGCGCGGTCGCGACGCGATGCACCGCACGCCCCGCCGCCCCGCAGCCCCGCCGCCCCGCACGACTCGTGCGAAACGCGCGGTCGCGACGCGACGCACCACACGTTCAGCACGAGCCCACCCGCGCTGCCGCACCGACCACCCAGCACGACTCGTGCGAAACGCGCGGTCCCAGCGCCCCGCACCGCATGTTCGGCACGAGTCCACCGCGCGCGCCGCGGCGACCGCACGGGCGGCACGAGTCGTGCGGACCGTCGGGCGGCACGAGTCGTGCGGACCGTCGGGCGGCACGAGTCGTGCGGACCGTCGGGCGGCACGAGTCGTGCGGACCCGCGGGGGGGGGGCGGCGGGCACGAGTCGTGCGAAAGGTGCGGTCGCCGCGCGACGCACCGCACGCGCGGCACGAGTCGTGCGTGCCGCCGGGCGGCCCGAGTCGTGCGGGCCCGTCAGCCGCGGAAGTAGTAGCCGGCGGCGAGGTCGTCGAGGAGGCCGGGGTGGGTCGGCGTCCAGCCGAGCAGCTCCTGGGTCAGCGCACTCGACGCCGGGACGTCCACGCTGAAGAAGCGGGCCAGCCAGCCGAAGTGCTCCGGCGCATCCTCTGGAGTGACGGAGACGACGGGCAGCCCGAGCCCTGCGCCGATGGCCGCGGCGATGTCGCGCGTCGGCACGCCCTCCTCGCCGACCGCGTGCACAACGCTGCCGGCCGGGGCTCCGTCGAGGGCGAGGCGCACGAGGTGGGCGGCGTCGAGGCGGTGCACGGCCGGCCAGCGGTTCGCTCCGTCTCCTATGTATGCGGCGACGCCCGTGCGCCTGGCGATGTCGACCAGCGCGGCCGTGAAGCCGTGGTCGCCGTCGCCGTGCACGGTCGGCGCGAACCGCAGGCTCACCGGGCGGACGCCTCGCTCGGCGTAGCTCAGCGCGAGGGGCTCCGCTCCTCCGCGCGGCGCATCCGGTCCATCGAACGGAGAAAGGTCGCGCTCGGTCGCCAGACGGCCCGGCGCGAGCAGGGCGACGCCGGAGGCGAACAGGAACGGGCGGTCGGAGCCCTCCAGCTCACCCGCGAGCGTCTCGATGGCCGCGCGCTCGGTGCGCCCTGCGCCCTGGTAGTCGGAGAAGTCGTGATTGAACGCGAGGTGCACGACGCCGTCGGACTCTGCCGCGCCGGAGCGCAGGCTGTCGAGGTCGTCGAGTGCTCCTCGGCGCACCTCGGCTCCCGCGGCTTCGATGGCGGCGGCCGACGCGTCCGAGCGGGTGAGGCCGACGACCTGGTGGCCGGCGTCGAGGAGTTCCGGGACCACAGCGGAGCCGATCCAACCGGATGCTCCTGTGACGAAAACGCGCATGATGTGCCTTCTTCCGACCCGGCGATCAGCGCCGGACCATCGATGTCAGTTACTGTCATCACACGATAGCACCCCATGTCAGCGACTGTCATCAGTAGAATCGTTCCCGTGGCACGATGGGAACCGGATGCGCGTGGGCGCCTCGCCGTCGCCGCGCTCGAGCTGTACGCGGAGCGCGGCTACGACCGAACGACGGTCGCCGACATCGCCGAGCGCGCAGGGGTGACGGAGCGCACGTTCTTCCGGCAGTTCGCCGACAAGCGCGAAGCGCTGTTCGACGGATCGAACGCCCTGCAGAACGCGGTCGTGCAGAACATCGCGGATGCGCGGGATGGGTCGCCCGTAGACATCGCGGCCGAGGCCATCGCGCTCGCATCGACCATGCTGGACGAGCGCCGTTCCTACGCGCAGGTGCGCGCGCAGGTCATCGCCGCGAACGCCAGCCTGCAGGAGCGCGAGCTGCTCAAGCTGTCGAAGCTCGGAACGGCCGCCGCCGACGCACTGCGGGCGCGCGGGGTCGCCGACCCTGCCGCCACCCTCGCCGCCGAGACGGCCGTCACCGTGTTCAAGGTCGGCTTCGAGCACTGGATCGCGACCGACCAGCCCACCCCCGGCATCGCCGACAGCGTCCGCGCCGCGCTCGCCTCGCTCAAGTCCCTCACCGCCTGAGCCCGCATCCCGAGCATCCCGAGCAATCGAGCCCAGGATAATTCACCGCAAACGGCTCGCTTACGGTGAAAAAGCCTGGGCTCGATGGCGTGGGGACGTGGGTGTGGGGGGACGGATGCGTGGGGCGATCAGGCCTCGACGGGCGCGAACTCCTGCACGAACTCGAGGGCGATGTCGGCGACCTCGCGCCAGCCGCTGTCGATCGTGAGCGAGTGGCCCCGGTTGGGGACAGTCGCCAGGCGCGTCACGCCCTCGTTGCGGGACTGGATCTTGTAGCTCGCATCCACGATCGCCGTCGGCACCGTGTTGTCACCCTCTCCCGAGATCAGCAGCAGCGGGCCGCGCTCGGGGTTCTTCGAGTCGACCTTCGTCTCCGCGAACGGGTTGAAATTGGCCGTCGCCGCCTGGAACAGCGGCACCCCGGAGGTGGGTACGTGATAGGTCTCGTAGAGTTCGTGCGCTTCCGCCTCGTCCACGTGGTTCGCCCAGCCGTAGCGGAACTGCTCGAACGTGAGCGACACCGCCTTGCCGATGTTGGTCGGGTTGGTGAGCACGGGCGCGGCCGACTTGAGCGACGACGCCGGGAGCTGCAGCACCCCCTGGAACGGCGCGTTGTCGATCGACACCGTCACCGCGGCGACCCCTTCGCCCGCGATCTTCTGCGCGATCAGGCCGCCGAACGAGTGGCCGATCACCGCCGGCTCGTGTTCGAGGGCGTCGATCGCCTCGAGGTAGTGCTCGGTGACCTGTTTGACCATCTTCTTCGCGAAGACCTCAGGGTCGCGCCGAGCCTCCTCGACGCTGTCCGGGTCGTCCGGCCAGCCGGGCGCGATCGTCGAGTACCCCTGGTCCTCGAACAGCGCCCGCCACTTGTCCCAACTGCTCGACAGCAGCCACAGCCCGTGGACGAACACCACCGGCCGCTTTCCGCTCTCGTTCGCTTTCGCGACTTCGTCCTGTTCCCATTGCGTCAAAGTGCTCATCAAACACCCCTGCTCTCGGGTCGGCGCCCGGCGGCGCGGACTGGTCTGAGCGTAGCGACCGGCGCACTGTCACGGGAAGAGCCGAAAGACCTACTTCTTCTTCCGTTTCTCCGCCTGCAACGTGGACTTCGCCCCGTGCTCGACCAGCACGGCGATGTAGTCGCGGAGGCGCGCGTTCTTGAAGGAGTCGTAGTTCTCCTCCACGAGCTTCTCGATGTGCTTGCCAGACGCATCCGGGTACTTCTTCTTGAGCCGGGTGATCACGTCGTCGATCGATGCGCGTTCGGTCTTCTTCTCAGGCATGGTCGAAGCGTGGCGTGGCCAGGTGACCAAAAGCTGTGAATCCCGTGGCACACTGGGCGCGTGCGCACCGGCGACCTGCTCCTGCGTCGCGGCACTGCCGTCGACGGCCGCTCCATGCTGCGCGACCTGGTGGCCGAACTGGCCTCCGTGGCGCCGGAGGACGTGCGGATCGCGGCGCGCTGCCCCGATTGCGGCGGCGAGCACGGTCGCCCCGTGGTGATGGCTCCGGATGCGGCGACCGCGGTCCGCGTCTCGCTCGCGCACGCCGGTGGCGTCACGGTGGCGGCGGCGCTGGTGGGCGGCTCGGTCGGCGTGGATGCTGAACCTCGCACGCCGCGCACGCAAGCCCAGCGCACCGAGGACGAGCTGCGCCAGTGGACCCGCATCGAGGCCGTCCTCAAGGCGGACGGCCGCGGCCTGCGGGTCGACCCGGCCGCCGTCGTGTTCGAGCAGACCGGCGACCGACTCCTCGCCTCCGTGCCCGGCGACCCGCGCCGCTACCTCGTGCGGGATGCGCCCCTCGGCGACGACCTGTTCGTCACCGTCGCGCTCGAACGGTGACGCCGGTCGCCGGGAGGGCAGGGAGCGGGAGGTCGTCCAGCCAGGCGTCGAAGAACGCATCCAGGTCGGCCCCTGTCGCCGAGGCGGCGTATGCGCGGAAGTCGTCCGTCGTCACCGTGGCGTACCGGTAGCGCTCCGTCCAGCCGCGCAGCAGCGCGAAGAACCGCTCGTCGCCGACGGTGAGGCGCAGCGCGTGCAGCAGCAATGCCCCGCGCTTGTACACGCGGTCGTCGAACATACTGGCCGCCCCCGGGTCGCCGAGCCGGATGTTCTGCGGAAGCCGGAGCAGTCCGGCGTGGAAGCGGCGCGCCAGCGTGTCTGCGTGCTCTTTGCCCGCCCGCTCCGACCACAGCCACTCCGCGTAGCAGGCGAATCCCTCGTTGAGCCAGATGTGCTTCCACGCCGCCAGTCCGACGCTGTTGCCGAACCACTGGTGCGCGAGCTCGTGCGCGATGAGGCGTTCCGAGCCGCCGGCGCCGTCCGCGTGGTTCGCACCGAAGATCGCAGCGGCCTGCGCCTCCAGCGGGATCTCGAGGTCGTCGGCGGTGACCACCACCGTGTACGCATCGAACGGATACGGCCCGAACGCCTCGGCGAAGTAGGAGAGCATCTCCGGCAGTGGCGAGAAGTCCGCCCGGACGCGCTGCTCCAGCTCGGCCGGGTACGCGAAGCCGACCGTCGCCGCCGCCGTCTCCTTCTCGGCCAGCTGGTACCGCCCCACCTGCACCGTGGCGAGGTAGGTGGCGGTCGGCACATCGCACGCGTACGTCCACGTCGCCCGCCCGGACGACACCGTGCGCTCGACCAGCTCGCCCGTCGCGACCACCGCATACGTCTGCTCCGCCGAGACCCGGATGCGGTACCGCGCCCTGTCCGACGGGTGGTCGTTGCAGGGGAACCAGGTCGGCGCACCGGACGGCTGGGCGGCCACGATCACCCCGTCCGTCAGCTCCTCCCAGCCGACGAGCCCCCACGGGCTGCGCCGAGGGGCGGGGGTTCCCGCGTACTCGATGTCCACCGTGAACGTCTCCCCGGCAGCGATCGACCGCTCCGGGGTGACGACCAGCTTCGACGCCGCCTGCCTGAACCGGGTGCGGCGACCGCCGTCGACGCTGACCTTCCCCGCCTTCAGCCGCACCAGGTCGAGGCTGAACGAGGTCAGCTCCTGGGTGGCCGTCGCGGTGATGACGGCACGCGCATCCAGTCGGTTCGTCGCCACGCGGTAGCGCAGATCCAGATCGTAGAGGTCGACGCCGTAGCCGCCGTTGCCGGAGTGCGGCAGGTACTCGTCGCCGACGCCGCGCGAGCCCGCGGTGGCGGACGTCATGAGACGGTCGCGTGGTAGTCGGCGACCTTGACCTCGCGCCACGGCCCGATCGGGTTGCCGCTCCAGCGGCTGCGATCCGGCACCAGCTCCCCGCGCATCACGAGCGACGCCGGCCCGACCGTCGCGTGCGCCCCGATCCTGGCCGCAGGGAGGATGACGCTGTGCGGCCCGAGGGTGCCGCCGGTCTCCAAGGTCACCGTGTCCATGCTCATGATTCGATCATGGAACAGGTGCGTTTGCACCACGCAGCCCCGATTCACAGTGGATGCGTCGCCCAGCCGCACCAGGTCGGCCTCCGGCAGCCAGTAGCTCTCGCACCACACCCCTCGCCCGATCCGCGCGCCCAGGCTGCGCAGCCACCAGACCAGCGCCGGCGTGCCGGACGCGGCCTGCGCGAACCATGGCGCAGCGACCATCTCGACGAACGCATCCGACACCTCGCTGCGCCACACGAACGACGACCACAGGGGATGCTCCGCCACCTGGATGCGCTGCACCAGCAGCCACTTGGCCACCGTGCTCACCGCGGCGGCGACGGCTCCGAACGCCAGCATCACGACGCCGCTCAGCAGCACAGCTGCCCACACGCCCCACGCTTCTGCGAGCGCCGTCAGCGTGAACAGCACGCCGAGCCCGATGGCGCAGGTGACGAACACGGGCACGATGCGGCACAGCTCCCACAGCGTGCGCGCGACGCGGAGCCCCGGAGACGGGCTGTACGTGCGGTTCACGTCGCCGCTCGCCGCGGTGCGCCGCAGCCGCACGGGCGGGGAGCCGAGCCAGGACGATCCGGGCTTCGACTTTCGCGGTGCAGCGGACAGCACGGCCACGAGGCCGTCCTTCGGCACCCGGTGGCCGGCGGCGGCCATGCCGGAGTTGCCGAGGAACGCCCGCGCGCCGATGTCCGAGCGGGCCACCCGTACCCGGCCGCCGCCGAGCTCGTATGACGCGACCAGCGTGTCGTCTGCGAGGAACGCGCCGTCCCTCACCCGCGTCATCGCGGGGATCAGCAGCACCGTGGATGCTTCGACGTCCCGCCCGATGTCGGCCCCGAGCATCCGGAGCCAGACGGGGGTGAACAGCGACGCGTAGAGCGGGAAGAGCAGCGTGCGGGCGAGGTCGAGCACGCGCTCTGTGGCCCAGACCGCCCAGCCGACCGCGCTGCGGACGGGGTGGACGCCCTCCTTCAGCACGAGGCCGAGCAGCCGCACGATCACCAGGATGAGCCCGGCCAGCACCACGCCGGAGACCAGGGCCGCGGGGACGAGAGCCGCCGCGGCGCGCACGGCGGCCTCCCCGATGGATGCGGACCCCGCCATCCCGAACGCCACGATCACGCCCCCTGCCGCGAACGCCACGATCGGAAGCAGCGCGACCACCACGCCGCCGACCGCGTACGCGGCCAGCCAGCGTTTGCGCAGCGGTGGGCGATCCGCCTCCCACCACGGCTCGCTCGCCCCGACGCGCACCGCGGGCGAACCCGCCCAGCGCTCACCGGAGCGCACGCGGCCGAAGACCGACGAGCCAGGATCGATCTGCGCGTTCTTGCCGATGCGCGTGCCCGGCAGCAGCGTGCTTCGCGCGCCGACCGTGCTGTTCGCTCCGATCCGGACCGCGCCGATGCGCAGCAGGTCGCCGTCGATCCAGTAGCCGGAGAGGTCCACCTCCGGCTCGATCGCCGCCCCTTCGCCGATGCGGAGCATCCCGGTGACCGGGGGCAGGGCGTGCAGGTCGACGTTCGGTCCGATGCGGGCGCCGAGCGCGCGGGCGTAGTACGAGATCCAGGGGGCTCCGGCCAGGCTGACCGCGCCCACCTGGTGCGCCACCTGCTCGGCCAGCCACAGCCGCAGGTGCACACCGCCGCCGCGCGGGTAGTCTCCGGCTCGCACGCCGGTGAGCAGCAGCCGCGCGCAGACCACCGAGATGGCCATGCGGCCGAACGGCGTCGCGAAGACGAGCAGCCCGACGATCAGGAGCCAGAGCGGTGTCGTAGGGAGGAAACCGAATCCGTCGAAGCCGCGCAGGACGGCGGACGCGGTGAGCGCGTAGAGCAGCCAGCGCACCCCGCTCAGCACGAACAACGGCACGCCGAGCACGGTCTGCAACCACTGCATCCTGGCCGGGGTCGGCGGCACGGCGTGAGTGGATGCGGCGGCCTCGTGGGCACCGGATGCGCGGGAGGCGAGCTCTGCGGCCATCGCACCCAGCCGTGGATGCGCGTAGATGTCGGCGACCGTGAACTCCGGGTCGCGCTGCCGGATGCGCGTGACGAGCTGGGCGGCGGCGAGCGAACCGCCGCCGAGGTCGAAGAAGTTGTCGTCCTCGCCGGAGACCGGGAGGCCGAGGACGGCCTGCCAGTCGGCGGCCAGTGCGGCGACGGCGGGGTCGGCGGGGTCGGCGGGGTCGGCGGCAGCGTCGGCGGTGCCGCCTGCTGCACCGTCGCCTGACGCGCCGGAGGAACCGGCCACGCCGAGGCTCGACGGCAGCGGCCACGGCAAGGCGGCCTTGTCCACCTTGCCCGAGGTGCGCGTCGGCAGCTCGCCGAGCACCGCGAGCAACGGCACCAGCGCGGCCGGCAGCTCCTCACGCAGCCGCGCGAGCGCCGCAGCCCTGTCGAACGCGGCCGGATCGACGGCGGACAGGTAGCCGACCAGGATCTGATTGCCCGCCTCCGTGGTCCGCACGGCGACAGCCGCCGCCGAGACGCCGGGAAGCTGTTGCAGGGCCGACTCGATCTCGCCCAGCTCGATCCGCCTGCCGCCGACCTTCACCTGGTCGTCGGCGCGCCCCTGGAACAGCAGGCCCGCCGGGTCGAACCGGACCAGGTCGCCGCTGCGGTACGCCCGCTCCCAGCCGAGCGTCGGGAACGGCGCGTACTTCTCTGCGTCCTTGGCAGGGTCGAGGTAGCGGGCGAGACCGACGCCGCCGATGATGAGCTCGCCCACCTCGCCGTCGCCGACCGGCTGCCCCTCCGCATCCACCACGGCCAGATCCCAGCCGTCCAGCGGCAGGCCGATCCGCACCGGTTCCCCCGGACGCAGCAACGATCCGCACGCGACCACGGTGGCCTCGGTCGGCCCGTAGGTGTTCCACACCTCGCGCCCCTCCACAGCGAGCCGGTCCACGAGCTCCGGCGGGCACGCCTCCCCGCCGAAGATCAGCAGCCGCACATTCTCCAGCGACCCCGCAGGCCACAGCGCGGCGAGGGTCGGCACCGTCGAGACGATGGTGATGCCGCGCGTCGTCAGCCACGGCCCCAGGTCCATGCCGCTGCGCACCAGCGATCGCGGCGCGGGCACCAGGCAGGCGCCGTGCCGCCAGGCCAGCCACATCTCCTCGCAGGAGGCGTCGAACGCGACCGACAGCCCGGCCAGCACCCGGTCGCCAGGGCCGATCGGCTCGTCCTGCAGGAACAGCCTGGCCTCCGCATCCACGAACGCGGCGGCGGACCGGTGGCTGACGGCGACACCCTTCGGCGTCCCCGTTGACCCGGAGGTGAAGATGACCCAGGCGTCGTCGGCGGGCGTCGGGGCCGAGATGATCGGGGTGGTGGCGGTGCTGGGATGCGCGGGGGCGCCCTCGAAGAGGTGGGCTGGCGCATCCGTGTGGTTCGGGGCGGGGGCGACGTCGAGTGCGTCGAGGGCGTCGGTCGGGTCGGTGGGGACGGTGGCGTCGGTCGGGTCGGTGGGGACGTACTCCGCGTCGCCGGTGATGATGCCGCGCACGGCCGCTTCGCCGAAGACCAGCTCGGCGCGCTCCTCGGGATCGTCCGCATCCACCGGCACGTACGCCGCGCCCGCAGCGATCACGGCCAGGATCGAGATGTACAGCTCGCGCGTGCCCGACGCCAGCCGGATGCCCACCCGGTCGCCGCGCCGCACCCCGGCCAGGGTCAGCCGCGCCGCCACCCGCACCACGGCCGCCATCAGCTCGCGGTAGCTGAGCGCGCCGCGTCCGTCCTCCAGGGCCGACGCATCCGGATGCGCTGCCGCGGTCGCGCGCAGGACATCCAGCAGCGTGCGAGGCTCGGCGGCGAACGCGCCGCGCGCCAGGATGCCCGTGCGAGCTTCGGTCACGTGTCACTCCGTCCGGAAAGGTGAGAAGACCAGAAACTAGCCGTCCGGAGTAGCCGGGAGGTGAACGACGATCAGCTCACCCCCGACAGCGCCTCCACCAGGCGCACCTTCGTCATCGACGAATACCCGACGATGCTGCGGCTGCGCGCCCGCCGCCGCAACTCGACGACTGTCAGCTCGGCGAGCACGTCGGCGGCCGGGGCTGGCGTGACAGTGGTGGATGCGCGAGCCGGGTGCTTCGCGGCTGCCGACTTCGCGGGGGCCGCCTTGGTGGGCGCTGCCTTCGTGCCCGCCGCCTTCGCAGGGGCCGTCTTAGCGGGTGCCGTCTTGGTGGGCGCCGCCTTCGTGCGCGCCGTCTTCGCAGGGGCCGACTTCGCAGGGGCCGTCTTAGCGGGTGCCGTCTTGGTGGGCGCCGTCTTCGTGCGCGCCGTCTTCGTGGGCGCCGACTTCGCAGGGGCCGCCTTCGCGGGCGCCGCCTTCGTGGGCGCCGCCTTCCTTGCGGGGGATTTCGCGGGGCCAGCGACCTTGGCGGTGACCTTCGCAGGAGCAGCCTTGCTCACAGCCACCGGCTTGCTCACCGCAGGCGCCTTCACCGCGGCTTTCTTCCCAGACGGCGCCTTCGCAGCGACCCTCTTCTCGCTGTCCTTTGCGCTGCCCTTCTTTGCGCTGCCCTTCGGCGCGCTGCCCTTCGGCGCCGGTTTGCCCGCGGACTTCGTGCGCAGCCGCTCGAACTCCGTCGCGAGTTCGTCGACCTTCTTGCGTGCCTTCTTGTCGACCTTCTTGGCCGCGCGTTTCGCGTCGGCGAGCGCCTCTTCTGCTTTCGCGAGGGCGTCGGTCGCGGCCTTCTGAAGCTTGGACTGTTTCGGCATTGCGGGCCTCCTTGGCGGATTTCCTGCTCGGCAGGCCCAGTTTTGCACAGCCGTCGGTCGAAACGGAGATGAAATGTCGCCCACTCTTTGCCTGCACGTCACACTCCGCGCGTAGCGTGCGGCCAAAGGACCAGGAGGTGGACCATGACGTACACAGAAGCTTTCGACATCGTCGACGCCGGGGAAGGACGCTGGGACATCCAGCTCCGCGAGACCCTGCTCATCGCCGGTCAGGTCTGGCGCACCGCCGCCGGATTCCTGCTCTGGGACTGGGCCGACCGCCAGTTGGGCACCTTCCCCAGCCTCGCCGAGGCGCTCCGCACCCTCTGGGCGGCGCAGTCCCGCGAGCGCCTCGTCTGACCCCGCGCCATCGAGCCCAGGGTTCTTCACCCCAAGACCGCGTTTTAAGGTGAAAAAGCCTGGGCTCGATTGCTACGTGGCGGGGAGGCCTGCGGTCAGCTCCGCGAAGACTGCTCGGGCGTCGCTGAATCGCGCGAGCTGCGCCGCCTGACCGAGCCACAGCGACTGCAGCTCCCCGATGCCGCGGCTCCCCGCTTCGGCGCGGAAGCGTCCGGTGAGCCAGTTCTGCACCGGGAACGGCGCGACCGCTCCCGCCGCCTCGATCTGCCTGACCGCCCTGTTCTCCGCCCCACGCGCCAACCGTCCGCTCATCGCCCGAGTCAGCACCGTGCGGTCGGCCGGGGTCTCGCCGATGGCTCTGCGGTGCGCATCCGTCGCCGCCGACTGACGCGTCGCCAGGAACGCCGTGCCCACCTGGACTCCGGATGCGCCAAGCGCGAAAGCCGCAGCGACACCCCGCCGATCCGCGATGCCGCCGGCCGCGATCACCGGCACGTCCACCGCATCCACCACCTGCGGGATCAGCGCGAACGACCCGACCAGCGACTCCTCCGCCCGGCGCAGGAACGACACCCGGTGCCCTGCCGCCTCCATCCCGGTCACCACGACCACGTCCACGCCGCCAGCGGCGAGGGCGACGGCCTCATCGACGGTGGTCGCAGTCCCGACCACCGCGATCCCGCGCTCGTGCGCAGCCTCCACCACCGCCGCGGGCGGCACGCCGAAGACGAAACTCAGCGCGGCCGGGGTTGCGGCGAGCGCCGCCTCGACCTGTTCGTCGAACGCCGGAAGGTAACGGCCGGGGCGGGCAGGGACATCGAGGCCGAGCTCGTCGAAGATCGGGCGAAGCGCATCCACTGCCCGGTCGAAGGCGGCGTCCGCGGAGTCCGCCGATTCGCCCGTCTCCTCGATCGGCAGCCACAGGTTGAGCGCGAACGGCCGCGAGGTCGCGGCCCGGAGTTCGGCCGCCGTCTGCTGGATGCGCGCGGCGTCGTACCCGTAAAGACCGTAGCCGCCGAGGCCGCCGAGCTCGCTCACCGTCGCGGTCAGCTCCACCGAGGACAGCCCGCCGAACGGGCCGAGGAACACCGGAACGTCGATCCCGAGCATCCCGCTGAGCGACGCGCGCTTCCCGAGCTCACCGCTCGTCCGGCCTGCGTTCATCGACGCACCTCCCGCTTTTCGACTCGTTCCTCCATCATCGTCCACTGCCGCGCGGTGGGGCGCCGGGTGCCGACCGGTGGATGCGCGGGGCCGGGCTCCCCACGGGCGGGACGTTGCACGCAGCGAGAGCCGTGTCCACACTCTTCTCCACAACTCGCGCGCCCCGCATCCACGAGATGCCAGTAACTGCGCCCCACATCACGGCTCGGCTGCAGTTACCGGTATCTCGTCGGGGCAGTCGCGCCTGAACCTCACCTGGCCGTCCAGCCCCCATCCACCAGCAGTGTCTGCCCCGAGATCAGCGATGCCCCGTCCGACGCGAGGAACACCACCGCGTCCGCGACCTCTCTCGGCTCGCCGATCCGGTGCAGGGCAGCGATCCGGTCGATCACGTCCGCTTCGAACGCGGGGTCCGCCAGCATCTCCTCCGTGCCGTCGGTGCGCACGAAGGTCGGGGCGACGCAGTTCACGCGCACACCGTGCACACCCCATTCCACGGCGAAGCTCTTGGTGAGCTGCGAGACGGCCGCCTTGCTCAGGCAGTAGACCGCCTCTCCCGGCAGCGCCACGGCGCCCGCCTGGGAGCCGATGTTCACGATCGAGCCTCCGCCGTTCGCGATCAGGTGCGCGCCGACATACTGGCTGAGGAAGAACGTCGACTTCACGTTGAGGTCGATCAGCGCGTCGAACACGTCGACCGTGTACTCCTCGACCGGCCGGTCAGGCACGCCGCCTCCCGCATTGTTGACCAGGATGTCGAGTCCGCCGAACTCCTCGATGGCCCTGTCGACGGCCGCGTAGCTCTGGGCGAGGTCGGTCACATCCATCCGAACCGGGAGCGCCCGCCTGCCGAACGCCTCGATCTCGGCCACCAGACCGGCCACCGCGTTCTCGTCGCGCACCCCCAGCGCCACGTCCGCTCCGGCCTCGGCACACGCGACCGCGATCGCGCGCCCCAGCCCGCGCGCGGCGCCCGTCACCAGGACCCGACGGCCCTCCAGCACTGTATTCATGTGTTTCCCTCCGACCAGACCGCGAATGCCGCCCTCGAAAGTCAACCACCTCGGCGGGAGCGGCGAGCGCCAGCGCCGGCGCCCGTGCGCGCGCCAGCGCCCGCCCACCCAGCCCGGCAATCCGCTACGGTCGACGAGACCGGCGCGACGCCGAGCATCCACCGGTCCGCGTTCCGTCAACCGAGCACAGGAGGAGTCAGCCGATGGTCGTCGTGCTGCCCAGCCTGATCGTCGGGCCGATCGCTATCGTCATCGGCATCCTCGTCTTCGTCTTCCGGAAGCCGATTCGCGACAGCACCGTCGACTCCGAAGGAGCTGCGCTCGGTAAGCGAGCAGGCGAACGCCTCGGACGGTTGCAGACCTCCGCGTGGGTCGGAGTGGCCGGGCTGGGCGGGGTCCTCGTCGGGGTGGTCATGGTCGTGGGTGGCCTTGCGACCCTTCTGAGCAGCGCCGGCTGAGCCGCCCATCACACCCCCAGCACAACCAACCGCTGCGTCGCCCGCGTCATCGCCACATACCGGTCCACCGCCCCCTCGATCCCATCGCCGAACCCTGCGGGCTCGAGCAGCACCACGAGGTCGAACTCCAGGCCCTTCGACAGTTCCGGCGTCAGGTACCGGATGCGCGGCGACGGCGCGAACAGGCCGGCGCCGTCTGCGGGGGCTGGCGCCGTGCCGATCACGCACGCGATGCCCTCGCCTTCCTCGTGTTCGGCGAGCCACGCATCCAGGATCGGCTGCAGGTCCGCCGCCCTGCCGTGTGTCACCGGCACGCCGCTGCTGCGGATGGAGGTGGGCACGTTCGCGTCGGGCAGCGCAGCGCGGATGACCGGCTCCGCCTCCGCCATCACCTCTTCCGGCGTGCGGTAGTTGATCGTGAGGGACGCGAGCTGGGCGTGCGGGAGGCCGATCCTGTTGAGGCGTTCCTGCCAGGTTTCGGTGAAGCCGTGCCTGGCCTGTGCGCGGTCGCCGACGATCGTGAGGCTGCGCGACGGGCAGCGGCGCAGCAGCATCTCCCATTCCGCGTCGGACAGCTCCTGCGCCTCGTCCACGATGATGTGCGCGAACGGTCCGGCAAGCAGGTCGGGGTCTGCGCCGGGCAGGGCGGCCTCGTCGATGAGGCTGTTCTGCGCGTCCGGCCTGCGCAGCATGGACATGACGAGCATCTCCGAGTCGTCGGAGGCGATGAGGTCGTCGATGACTTTCGCCATCTGCTCTTTCTCCGCCGCGATGGTCGCCGCCCGCCGCCTGGCGCGCCGGGACGCCTCCGGATCGCCGATGAGCTGGCGGGCAGCATCGAGGAACGGGAGGTCGGAGAGTGTCCAGGCCCGCGCATCCACTCGGTGCAGCAGAGCGACCTGCTCTGCATTCAGCCACGGCGCGCAGACCCTGAGGTAGGCGGGCACCGACCACAGGTCGCCGACCACGCCCACCGGGTCGAGCACCGGCCAGGCCGTCGCGAACGTCCTGGTCAGCTCCTCGTTCTGCAGCAGCGCCCTGCGCACCTGGTGCAGGGGCACCTCCTCGTCGTCGAACCCGTCGGTGAGGATGTCGAGCAGCGCCTCCCACACCTGGTCGCGCGCCTCATTGTGCGGGGTGCCGGGGTCGGCAGCGGCGAACGCCTCCGCCCACTCGGCCGGGCTCAGCCGGAGGTCGGCCCACGGCGTCTCCACCGTCAGAGCACGGGATGGGGGCGCCTCGTAGTACCGGACCGCCGCCTCCACCGCAGCCGTCAGCGCACCGGACGACTTCAGCGCCGCCACCCGCGGATCGCCCTCCGGCACCGCGGACGCGCCCTCGACGACAAGGTCTCGCATCGTGCAAATCTGCACACTCTCCTCGCCGAGGCTCGGCAGGACGTCGTCGACATAGGCGAGGTAGCCCTGGCTCGGCCCGACGAACAGCACGCCGTCGTCGCCTCGGGAGATGCGCGGGTCGGCGTACAGCAGGTAGGCCGCCCGGTGCAGCGCGACCACGGTCTTGCCCGTGCCAGGGCCGCCGTCGACCACCAGGGCGCCGCGCGAGGCGGCCCGGATGATCGCATCCTGATCGGACTGGATGGTGCTGAGCACGTCGCGCATCCGCGGCGACCTGCTGCTGCCGAGGCTGGCGATGAACGCCGACTGGTCGTCGAGGGCCGCGTCGTTCCGCAGGCCGTCCTCGGTGAAGACCTCGTCCCAGTAGTCGCTCACCCTGCCGCGGGTCCAGCGGTAGCGACGACGACTGGCGATGCCCTGTGGATGCGCGTGGGTCGCCGCGAAGAACGGCTCGGCCGCGGGGGCGCGCCAGTCGATGAGCAGCCTGCGACCATCCCTGTCCGACAGGCTCAGCCGCCCGATGTAGACGGGCTCGGAGCCGTCGTCCGGGACGATCCTGCCGAGGCAGAGGTCGAGGGTGAAGCGGCGCAGCGCCCGCAGCCGCGCGGTGAGCCGGTGGATCTCGATGTCGCGATCCAGGGCGGCCTGGCCCTCGCCGACGGGGGCGAGACGTTCGTCCGCCAGGCGGCGTTCCAACTCGGCGATCTGCTCGTCGAGACTCACGGAGATCGCGGCGAACTGGTCTTCGTCGCGGGCGATCAGGTGGGCGTCCCGCTTGGCCGCGAGGCGCTCCGGCAGGGCGAAAGCAGAGGGGCCGGGGAGCGCGGAAGCAGAGGAGGAGAGAGTCACGATGGACGATTCTCCGCCCGACCAGGGGGCTTGTGGCAAGCCCCCTGGTGTGCTATATATTAGAAGTGGCGGAGGGAGTTTTCCCTCCGTTTCGTTCGTTAACGGCCGCTCAATTCAGCAGGTCCGCGACGGCAGGTGCGAGATGCTCCGAGAACGTCGCCGTGAAGTGGTTGGGGTCGCGGTACATGATCAGGTTGTACGAGATCACCGGGCAGACGGTCGCGGTACACAGCAGGGTGGTCGGGTCGATGAGTGTCGCACCCGCCGCCACCGCGATTCGCGAGCTCAGCTTCTGGAGGTCCGCCGAAACGGCCTTTTCCCGAGGCATGGCGCACGCGCTCACATCGAAAACGTGCTCCGGCAGGCAGTCTCCTGGAGCGCTGGGCAGGACAGGCTCTGGCCCGAACACGACGACAGGGGCGGCCTTGCCGAGCTCCGTCAGGGTAGAAATGGCCGCGGGCTCCCACTGCTCGGCAAAGTTGTCGCGGAGACTCACCTTGTCGCGGTAACCGGCCGCGTAATTGTCGACGACGATGAGGTCAGGATGAAGGGAGGTGACCGCATCCATTGCTTCTGCCTGCCACCGATCGCACTCCGGCCACGCGTCGGCTGTCGCGCCGGCACTGATGCGTACGTCGACGATCGGACATCCGTTCTTCCCGACGATATAGAGCCGCCAACCCTTCTGTTTGGCGGCAGCGTCGAATGCAGGCCACCACATTCCCGCGTGGGAGTCACCCGCCAGGACCACGGTTTTGACGCCGTCTGGGTCGCCACCGCTGCACACCTGCAGCGTGGCCGCATAGCAACCGTTGGTGAAGACCGGGGCCAGGTCGCCCTCGAGATCTTCGATTGACGGCCGGGCGTTCGATGGCACCCCTGTGGGCAGGAACCCTGGCCCGGAGTCGAAACTGACGGCCCGCGGTGCGACGGGTGCTGCCCTGCCCGAGTCCAGTGGGATGGCAGCGGCGATCCCAGCCGCGCCTGCCGAGAGCACGAGTGCGGCGGCGAGGCCCGTCGCGACCACCGCCCGAGCCCGAGCCGTTCGCCTGATCCTCCCGTATCCCTGTTCGATGAAGCGGTAGCTTCCTGCCGCGAGAAGAAAGGCGAGCGCGACGAGCGCAACCCGAATCACGACCTCGTCGCCGAACACCACCATTCCGATGACGAGCACCGGCCAATGCCAGAGGTAGAGGGAATACGAGATGTCGCCGACATAGCGACTGACCTGGTTGCCGAGGAGCCAGGGCAACGGTGCGCGTCCCCCTGATCCCGATGCGATGACAAGCGCTGCGCCGACCGTCGGAACCAACGCCGCCCATCCGGGAAACGGCGTGACGACCGAGAACCGCAACGCTGATGCGAGGATCGCGGCTCCGCCGACCAGCAAAAGGGTGGCACGGACCCACTGAGGCATGTTCGCCAAACGACCATCCCGCTCAGCGCCTTCGATCGTCAGCGCTGGCCGGGGACGTGTGAACCAAGCGAGCGCACCGCCGATCGCGAGCTCCCACGCGCGGGTAGCGAGAGAGTAGTACGCCATGGGGCTGCCAGACGATGTGAGCACCACGCTCGTGGCGAGCGAGCCCAGCAGCACGACGACAAGCAACGTGAGCGCGCCTCTCCGTTTCCAGATCAGCGACGCTCCGATCAACAGCACCGGCCACAGCAGGTAGTACTGCTCTTCGACCGAGAGCGACCAGAAGTGGAGGAACGGGCTCGGCGACGTGGTCGCGAAGTACCCATCGGGGTCCATGCCGAAATTGATGTTCGCCAGCGAGAGTGTTGCCCAGGCTGCATCTCGGAGCACTTGGACGAACCGCAAGGGACCGTAGACCATCGCCGCGGCGATCAGGGTCACCAGGGTGACGGTGAGGGCGGCCGGCAGGAGGCGTCGCATCCGTCGCGCATAGAACTGACCGAGCCGGATGCTTCCGGTGGCGTCGAACTCACGCAACAAGAGCCCGGTGATGAGGAAGCCGGAGATCACGAAGAAGACGTCGACGCCGACGAAGCCGCCGCGGACAACACCCGGGAAGGCGTGATAGACGACGACGAGAACGACGGCGACGGCACGGAGGCCTTGAATATCGCCGCGGCGGGCGCGCGTGGGTGTCGTCGTCATGGGAACGCGCGTTAGTTTATCCGTGTATAGCTCCCGCGCAGAACGCGCTGCGGCATCCCGCGCGCCACCGCCCCACTCCCGCGCCTCACAGGCTGCTGACGCCCTCGCCCACCAGGATCGCGCCGATGATGAGCAGCACCCCGGCGATCAGCACCGAGTTGTTGCGGACCAGCCAGCCGCGTGCGCTGTCGAGCGGCCCGCGGACTCGCTGCTCGGCGACGAGGAACGCGACGACCACGACGATGAGCGCCAGGCAGGCGACGAGCGCGTAGAGCACGGCGATCAGGATCGTGGGGCCGACGGCGAGGTCGGCGCTCGCAATGGTGAGCCCTGCGCCGAAGCCGAAGGCGATCTCTTTGAGGTTCGCGGCCGACAGCAGCACGCCGAGCCGGGCGGCGGAGGGGACCGTGGCGTTCTCGATCGAGGCCATCCAGCCCGGCATGTCCACGTCGTCGCCGCGCCTCGGGCGTTTCAGCACCTTGACGATCGCCCAGACCATCAGTGCCAGGCCGCCCAGGATGCGCAGCGCGGCGAGCAGCAGCGAGGAGTCGTCGAACTGCGGAAGGAACTCGGCCGCGAACGCGACCGCACCGGCGACCACGGCCACCACCAGGAAGCGGCTGATCAGGAACGCCGCGGACGCCGCGCGAGCGTGCGGGGAACGGAACAGCAGGAGCACGGCGATCAGCGGCAGCGGGCTGGTCGAGACAGCGATGGCGTACGGGATGAGGTCGCCGAGCACCTGGGTCATAGTCACGATCATGGCAGGCGCGGGAGCAGCGCATCCACACCGGGGAGGTTGGGCGGCGGTCGGGCGGCGCGGTCAGGCGGTGGTCAGGCGCTCTCGTCGCCGAACCGCTCCGTGGCGTCGCGGCCCGCCGCGGTGGCCCGCTGGAGGAATTCGCCGATCAGCTCGAGCTGTTCCGTGTCGTAGCCGGAGCAGAGCTCGTCCATTCTGGCGTTCATGCCCCCGTAGAGCCGGAACATGTCTCTGCTGCGGTCGGGAAGTGCGCGCAGCAGCACCGAGCGACGGTCGGCCGGATCACGATCGCGGGCGATCCAGCCGCCCTTCTCGAGGCGGTCGAGGATGCCGGTGAGGGTCGCGGGATGCAGTCCGGCCAGCTTGGCGAGCGCGCTCGGGCCGAGAGGCCCGTCGTTCGAGATGAGGTCGAGGCAGTCGAGGTCGGTGTCGCGCAGTTCGGCGGCGACGCCCACCTGATGGTTGAGCATCGAGAGCTGCACCCGGAGGTCCCTGAGCGACTGCTTCACGGCTGCGGCCGCGCGGCGCTGGAGTCGCCGGTCGGGCAGCGAAGATGATCCTGAAGTCATATGGTATCGTTTCCGTATTATATGGTTTTCTAACCCAAGAGTAGCGGAGTCCGTATGCGTATCGTCGTTTTCGGGGCCAACGGTCCGACCGGTCGCCTCCTTGTCGAGCAGGCTCTGACCGAAGGCCACACCGTGATCGCGGTCACGCGCGACCCTGCGCGGTTCCCGCTGGAGCATCCAGCGCTCACGGTCGCGGAAGCGGACGTGCACGATGCCGCCGCGGTCACCTCCGTGATCGCGGGCGCAGACGCCGTCCTCTCCGCCCTCGGCGTCCCATACGGTCGACAGCCGATCAGCGTGTACTCCGACGGCGCGACCAACATCCTCGCCGGGATGCGCGCCAACGGCGTCCGGCGCTTCGCCTGCGTGAGCTCCAGCGCCCTCGACCCCGCGGCGGGGCCGCACGGCGGCTTCTTCTTCGAACGGGTGCTGCAGCCGGTGATCGTCAACGTGTTCGGCAAGCAGCTCTACGCGGACATGCGCCGAATGGAGTCGATCGTCTCGGCCAGCGACGTGGACTGGACCATCGTGCGCCCGTCCGGTCTGTTCGACGCGCCGGACGTGAGCGCATACGACTACGCCGAGCGGTACACACCGGGGCCGTTCACCTCGCGAGCCGACCTGGCGAACGTGCTGCTCCGTCAGGCGACCGAGGACGAGTACGCGAGGAAGATCGTCGCCGTCTCGACCTCGGCGGGAGCGCCGACCGTGCGAGAGCTCATCGTCAAGGAGGCGCTGGGGAAGAAGTGACGCGGTCAGGTTCCGCGGGCGGCTTCGCCTACGCCCGGTACTCGGGATTCTCGAAGTCGAAGCGTGTGCCGGCCGCCCACTCCTCCGGCTGGTTGCCGTGAGCGGGGAACCCGCCCGCCGCCGTGAGCATGGCGGCCAGGTGGATCAGGTTCCAGGTGGCGAACGTGACCTTGCGGTTCGTGAAGTCGTTCTCGAACCCGGCGCGCGTTCCGTCCTCCAGCTCGTCGCCGTAGCTCGGGCCGGGACCGACGTCGCCGATCCACCCGGCGTCCGCCTCCGGCGGGATGCTGTACCCGATGTGCTGCAGGCTGTAGAGGACGTTGGATGCGCAGTGCTTGATGCCGTCCTCGTTGCCGGTGATGATGCATCCACCCGCCCGGCCGTAGAAGCCCGCCTGCCCGCGATCGTTCAACTCGCCGGAGTGGGCGTAGAGGCGCTCGATGATCTTCTTGGTCTCGCTGCTGTTGTCCCCCAGCCAGATCGGTCCGGCGATCACGAGGATGTCGGCGGCCTGCACGCGCGGGAACAGGTCCGGCCAGGCGTCCTCCTCCCAGCCGTACTCGCGCATGTCCGGGTACACGCCGGACGCGATCGGATAGTCGACCGAGCGAAACTGGTCGACCTTCACCCCCTGCTTCGCCATGATGCCCGCGCTGACGTCGATCAGCCGCTGGGTGTGGCTGACTCCGGGAGAACGCGTGAGCGTGGTGTTGATGAAGAGGGCGCTGAGGGCGGAGAAGTCGGCGGGAATCGCATCCATGCGCCGGACGGTAGACGCGATGCGCGGGTGTGGCTAGTGCGGCCGGCTGCTCAGCGGCCGCCTGCTGCGCGCAGGCCCGCTCACCGCAGCACCCCGAGCGAGCGGGCCGTCGACACCGCCGCCGTGCGGGATGCGACCCCGAGCTTCGAGAAGACGTGCACCAGGTGCGACTTCACGGTGGCGTCCGTCACGTAGAGCCGGCGGGCGATCTCGGCGTTGGATGCGCCGTCCGCGACCAACTGCAGCACCTCGATTTCGCGTGCCGACAGGCTCACCCGCGGCGAGCGCAGCCGTTCCATGAGGCGGCCCGCGATGGCGGGGGCCAGCGCGCTCTCTCCGGCGGCCGCGCTGCGGATGGCGGCGATCAGGTCGCCGGGAGGGGCGTCCTTGAGGAGGTAGCCGCTCGCTCCCGCCTCCACCGCGCCGAGGATGTCGCCGTCGGTGTCGTAGTTGGTGAGCACCAGCACGTACGGCGCGGCATCCAGGGCCCGGATGCGCCTGGTCGCGTCCGCGCCGCTCTCGCCGTCCGCGAACTGCAGGTCCATCAGCACGAGTTCCGGCGCTGTGGACTCCGCGAGGGCGACGGCCTCGTCGGGCGTTCCAGCCTCGCCGATCACCTGGATGTCGTCCTCGCCCTCCAGAAGCGCCCTGATGCCCGCCCGCACGACGGGATGGTCGTCGGCGATCACGACGCGGATCATGGCGCATCCAGTCGGATCGTGACCGTCAGGGTCGTGCCGTCGCCCGGCGCGCTGTCGACACTGAGGTCACCACCGAGCTGTTCGACGCGTTCGGCGATGGCGCGGAGCCCGAACGAGTCGGAGCCCGCGGCGCGAGCGCCGACCAACTCCGGCGCGAAGCTGAACCCGTCGCCGTCGTCGGACACCGTGAGCGTGACCTCGGTGGCTGTCGCGTCGAGCAGGATCCTCGCGTGCGTGGCGTGTGCGTGCTGGCGCACGTTCGCCAGGGCGCCCTGCGCGATCCGCAACAGTGCGGTCTGCACGGTCATCGGCAGGTGACCCGTCTGCGACGCCTCCACCTCCACGCGCAACGCCCCGTCCGCGGCCGTCTGCTGCTCGGCGAGGCGCGCGAGCGCCTGCGCGAGGCCGTCGTCGAGCAGGGGCGATGCGAGCTCCCTGATGAAGCGGCGGGTGTCGGCGAGCGCTTCCGCCGCGGTTTCCCGTGCGAGCCGCACATGCTCGGCGCCCGGCCGGTCGCCGTCCGCGCGCTCCGCGGCGTGCAGCAGCAACTGGATGCTCGACAGACCCTGCGCGACCGTGTCGTGGATCTCGCGGGCGAGACGGGAACGCTCGGCGAGCATCCCCTGCTCCCGTTCGCTCTCGGCCAGGCGGTCCCTGGTGGCGACGAGTTCGGCGAGCAGCGCCTCCCGTTCGGCGGCCTCGCGGGCGAGCGCCCGGTAACCGAGGCCGATCAGGAGGGCGACCGCCGCGCCGACGATGGGGCCGATCACGCCGCCGATGGTGAAGCCGCCGTGCATCCCGAGGGCGACGATCGCCACGATGGTCGCCGCGACGACGGCTGCCGGACCGAGCAGCCCGTGGAGGACGTGCAAGTAGAGGAAGAACATCGGGAAGACGAGGTACGCCGCCTCGGGGACGAGCACGATCAGCCCGATCCAGATCACCGAGAGCCCGGCGATCCAGCACGCGGCCGCGACCCTCCTGCGTCGCTCCGGCACGAACCGCATCAGCGCGACCAGTGCGTACACGACAGCGAACGCCGCCGTGAGCGCGAGCGACGGTGCGAGCGAGGGACCGCCGACCACGAACACCCTCACCAGCACCAGCGTCAGCAGGCCGACCACGAGCAGGTGGAGGCCCGTGCGCAGCCCGACGAAGACGGGGGTGAGGGTGTTGTGCGGCATGACGCTTCCAGCGTATGCACTCGGCGCCGCGGGGGCATCCATCGAAAGTTCGAGCGCAGCATCCACAGGGCAGGCGATGACCGGCGACGGCGCAGAAAGGAGGCTGGAAGACGTGCGGGGAGGTCCTCCCTGCCGGAAAGGAATCATCGTGTTCGTCGCATGGCGGGACTTACGTTTCGCGCGGGGCCGCTTCATCCTGATCGGAGCCGTCGTCGCGCTCATCACCGTGCTCGTCGGGTTCCTCGCGGGGCTGACAGGGGGTCTGGCGTTCCAGAACGTGTCCGCCGTGCTCGACCTGCCGGGGAACCGGCTGGTGCTGCAGCAGACGGACGGGAAGTCGAGCTTCTCGGAGTCGGAGCTGTCGGAGAAGACCGTGGATGCGTGGCGCAGCGCCCCAGGGGTGAGCGAGGCCGTGCCCGTGAGCATCCTGCAGGGCCGCGCCCAGGCGGACGGGAAGACGGCCGGGGTCACCGTGTTCGGGGTGCCGGGCGACGGTTCGGCGCTCGACGGGTCGGCGCTCGACGGGTCGGCGCTCGACGGGTCGGCGCTCGGCCGGATGGCCCCGCACGCCGCCACCGAGATCGGGTTGTCGACGGGAGCCGCCGCCGACCTCGATGCGCGCGTCGGCGACAGGGTGAGCATCGCGGGGACCGCATACCGGGTCGCATCCGTCGGTGGCGACCTCTGGTACAGCCACACCCCGGTGATCGCGATGACCACCGACGCGGCAGAGGCCGCCGCCAAGCGGATGGGCGGAAGCGGTGCGGCCACTGTCCTCGCCGTGAGCGGCGACCCCGACTGGGATGCGGTCGCGAAGGCGACGGGAACGGCGGCGTTCGCGCCCCTCGCGAGCCTCACCGCACTGGAGACCTTCAAATCGGAGATCGGCTCCCTCGCACTCATGGTGGTGATGCTGTTCGGCATCTCCGCCCTGGTGGTCGGCGCGTTCTTCACCGTGTGGACCATGCAGCGCTCCGGCGACATCGCCGTGCTGAAAGCGCTGGGTGCGACGACAGGCTCGCTCGTGCGGGACGCGCTCGGGCAGGCGCTGGTGGTCCTCGTGGTCGGGATCGGCGTCGGCCTCGCGGCGGTCGTCGGACTCGGTGCGCTCGCGGGCGGCGCGCTGCCGTTCCTCATCAGCCCGCTCACCACGGTCGTACCCGCCCTGGCGATGGCCGTCCTCGGTCTCGCCGGAGCGGCCGTCGCCCTTCGGACCGTCACGTCGGCGGACCCCCTCACAGCACTCGGGAGCAACAGATGATCACCCTCGACGACGTCACCCTCACCTTCCCGGACGGCGCATCCCGCGTCACGGCAGTGGATGCGGTCACCCTGCACGGCCGTGCCGGCCGCGTCACCGGGATCACCGGCCCGTCCGGCTCGGGCAAGTCGAGCATCCTGGCCATCGCCGGAACGCTCATCCGCCCGGACTCCGGCCGTGTGCTCATCGACGGCGTGGATGCGGCCGGCCTGTCCCGCGACGAGGCGACGGCCCTCCGCCGCTCCCGCATCGGCATCGTGTTCCAGCAGTCCAACCTGCTGCCGTCCCTGACGGCCCGCGAACAGTTGCAGGTGATGGGCGAGCTCGGCGACCGCGGTGCGCGCGGGCCCCGCGGGCTGCGACGCGCGGTGCGCGGGCGGGTGGACGAACTGCTCGACGCTGTCGGGCTGAGCGGACAGGCCGACCGACGGCCGGCGCAACTGTCCGGCGGCCAGCGGCAGCGCGTCTCGATCGCCCGGGCGCTCGTGCGGGAACCGCGGGTGCTGCTCGTCGACGAGCCCACCAGCGCCCTCGACCAGGAGCGGGGCGCGGCGATCATGGACCTGATCGGGCGGCTCAGCCGCGAACTGGACACGGCGACCCTGCTGGTGACACACGACCTGGCGCACAGCGCCGCGCTCGACGAGCTGGTGACCGTGGTGGACGGACGGGTGGTGGAGACCGCGGCGACCGCTGGCGGCTCTCCACAGGGCTCTCCCCAGCCAGCGCGCATCCCGTAATCGAGATACCAGTAACTGCGCGAGATCCCGCGGGAGACGCGCAGTTGCTGGTATCTCGTGGCCTATCCGGCCGCGAAGAGGGGGAGGAGACGGTACGCCGAATCGGCGCGGAGGAAGACCGGGATGGTGTCGAGCGGGGTGTCGACGGTGATGGTGACGCCGCCCGCGAACTCCTCGCCGGTCCACGCATCCACCCACGAGCCGGCAGGGAGGTAGACCGGCCAGGTGGTCGCGCCCTCGGACAGCACCGGGGCGACGAGCAGGTCGTCACCGAGCATCCACTGCGGCTGCGCCGACCAGACGGCCGGGTCTGCCGGGTGATCGAAGTAGAGCGGGCGCATCAGCGGGCGGGCCGTCTCGACGGTGATCGCCGCCTGCTCCGCGAGGTAGGGAACGAGGCGTTCGCGCAGCTTCGCATAGCGGCGGAAGACCGGGATGACCCGGTCGTCCTCCGAACGCTCCTGGATGTTCCACGGAGTGCGGTCGCGCGACGGCGTGCGGTGATGATTGAACTCGGAGTGGTACTGCATGATCGGCACGAACGTCGCGGCCGCGGCCGAGCGGAGGAACAGTTCGGCGCTCGGCACATCCCCCGAGAATCCGGCGAGATCCCAGCCCCAGTAGACGATGCCGCTCGCGGCAGCGGAGAGACCGGCGAGCATCGACCAGCGGAACGCCTCCCAGGTGGAGTTCTCGTCGCCCGCCCAGAACGCGCCGTGGGCCTGCGAGCCCGTGAAGCCGGCGCGGCTGAAGGTGACGGGCGCCTTGCCGGCCGAGCGCAGCAGGTCGCCGTAAGCGGCGGCATACGCGACAGGGAAGGTGTTGTTCTTCTCGTCCCCTCGCTTTCCGTCGAGGTAGACGAGGTCGCTGCCCCAGGCGTGCTCGCCGCCGTCCGTCTTGAAGCCGTCGATGCCGACCTCCTCGACGAGGTAGCGGCGCTTCTCCGTCCACCAGCGGGCGGCGCGCTCGTCGGTGAGGTCGGGCATGAGGCCGAGCGGGAACCACCAGCCGCGGTTGCGGTACGGGCGCAGGCTGCCGTCGGGCGCCTGCTCCCGGATGAGCACGTTCTCCCGGATCGCGGCGGCAGCATCGGCGGCAACCTGGTCGCGCGGGTGGGGGCGCATCTTGATCAGCGGAATCTGCCAGAGGTGCAGGCGGATGTCCCTGGCGTGCAATGCGTCGGTCATGCCTTTGGGGTCGGGCCACGCACCATCGGCAGGGAACTCGAAGTCGGCGAGGCGATGGGGCGCACCGTCCTCGCTGACCGCTGCGCGCGAGTCCCTGAACGCCGTGAACGTGCTCTCGTCGCTCCACGCCTCGATCACCACGGAACCCACCGGGATGTCGTGCTCACGGTGCAGGTCGACCTGGCGCATGACCTCGGCCTGAGTGTTCCACTCGTTGCCGCTCGCCCACAGACGGAACACCCAGTCCGGAAGCTCGGTCGGCGTGCCGGCCTCGGCGAGGAAGCCGCGGAGCACGTCGGTGGGCGAGCCGTCGAAGAACGCGACGTCGAGCAGGTCGGCGGCAGTACCGGATGCGCCGAACGGCGCGTCGAGCTCAGCCTCCACCCGCAGCCGAGACGAGGTGGATGCGCCGATGTCGAACCAGACGCGCCGGGAGGTGCGGACATGGAAACCCCATCCATCGCCACCGACGACGTGCGCGAACGGCATGGGCAGGTAGGTCTTCCGCTCGGCGCCCTGGTTCTTGTACTGCTCGAACACCACCGAGTCGAGTTCGGAGCCGCGGTGGTCGAGCGCGTCGTAGCGTTCACCGAAACCGGTGACGTGCTCACCGTCCGTCAGCGGGAGCGCGAAGCGGATGCGCGCTGCCCGCTCGCCGTCGTGCAGCACCGAGACCGAACCGGGGACGACGCGGGATGCGCCGGTCGCGCCGGTCGCTCCGGTCGCCACGGCACCCGCATCCACCTCCTGCCACTGCCCCGCACGGAAGGAGAACCAGCGCGTTCGCTCCGTCTTGCCGCCGGTGTGCGTGGCCGTGAAGCGGTAGCTGTAGACACCGCCGAACCGGAGCTCCGGGGTCTCGACCTGCCATCCGCCGACCGCGCGGGCGAGCCGTGCTTGGGCGGAGGCGAGGTGGCCGCCGTCCTCCGTGCGGCCGCGGGAGGAGCTGGCGACCCTGGAAAGCGGCAGCGTCTGCGACTCCGCGCTTCCCGCGTCCGGTCGCCACGCGAATTCGACGGCGACGGCATCCACCGTGCCGCTCGCCCTGACCCCGAGCACGGCGGTCGCGCCCGCCTCCGGGATGATCGGCGAGCGCTGCTCCGTGTCGATCGAGTACGGGTGGCCGGAGCCGGAGGGGCGGTGGCGGATCATCGGGTCGGTCCTTCCGAGAGCTGAGTCGGGGCGAGGTCGCCCGCGTGGGCGATGCTGGGGTCGAGGTCGACGGCGAGGCGGATGAGCATGGCGTGGCTCCAGAGGAGCGGGGTGGCGACGGGACCCCAGCGGTCGACCCACTCCTGCCGCATCCCCGGTGCGATGAGGTGACCGTCGACCTGCTCTGGCAGGTCGAGACTCGCGGTAGCGGTGGAGGCGGCCCAGCCGAGCAGTTCCTCCGCACGGCCGGTGTCGCCGGCCGCGGAGTGCGCAAGGCCGAGGAAGCAACTGAGGATCGGCCAACGGCCGCCCCCGTAGAAGGTGTCGCCGAGGTAGCGGTGCACGCCGCCGTCGACGGTGAGCTGCCGTTCGAGGGCGTCGATGGTTCCCGCGGCGAGCGCCGAGCGCGCATCCACGACTCCCAGTGGGGCGATGACGGCGGCGAGGCTGCCGTCGACGGTCGCCACGCCGAGCCACTTGCTGAGGTGGCCGCCGCGCACGCCGCGGTCGCCGATGACCTCACCGATGGCCGCCGATGCGTGGGTCGCCTCCTCGGCGCGCGCGCCGCTCACTAGTCCCGCGCGCACCGCGGCGCTCAGCCCGGCGGACACGCAGGCCAACGTCGAAACGTGGACGGCCTCGCTGTGCTCCTCCCACCAGTCGTAGCAGGGGCGCTCCCACGAGCTGGTGAGATAGTCGACGGTGAGTTCGGCGGCTTCGCGCCACGGCGCGAGGTCGATGCTATGCCGCTCCGCGTGGGCGACGAGCGCCCACAGCCAGGTGCCGTATCCATCGAGCTGGAAGTCCCACCACTCGTCGTCGCCGTCCCGGCCGTCGTAGGTGAACCGCGCCGGAAGCATGTGCTCGCCGCTCGGCGGACGACCTGCCCGTGTCTCCTCCACGATCCAGTGGATGTGGTCGGCCCGCTCTGTCAGCACGCGCGCGCACCAGCCGAAGAAGCGTGTCGCGGAGTGTTCGTCACCGTAGGACGAGACGCCGTCGGCGATGAACGAGCCATCGCGGAACCAGCAGTATCCGGCGTAGGCCGAGAAGGTGGGGCTCGCAGGGTATGCGCCCTCTGGCGTCTGTAACGACACGATCAGCCGATGGCCTGTCGAGGCCAGGACGGCGACGCGGCTCAGCGTGGTCGACGGTGGGGTGGAGGTGGGCACAACGGCCTTTCTGAGGTGAATGCGTGAGGGTGCGGCCCGACCGGTTCGGGGGGAACCCGGCCGGGCCGCAGCGGTGGGATGCGCTACTTGAGCAGCGCGTCGACCTGCTTCGCCGTCGCAGGGATCGTGTCGGCGGTCTTCGACCTGCCCGCTGCGATCTCGCCGAGGGCGTTGGTCACGTCGTCCTGGATCTTCTGCGAGTTGGAGCCCAGGTTCGGCGCCGTGGCGATGTGCTCGAGCGAGTCGAACACGGCCTGTCGGTTCTCCGGGGTGCCGGCGGTGAGGTACGGCTTCAGCAGCGACTCGTCCGAGATCGCGGGGAGCTCCCAGCCGGCCTTGAGTCGAACATCCACCATCGTCTTCGAGCTGGACAGGTAGGTCGCGAACTTCTGCGCGGCGTCCTTGTGCTTGGAGTCGTTGGAGACCGCGACCGCGTTGGAGAACGTGGCGCTGGCCTTCTGGGTGTCACCCGGCTCGACGGCGACGTCCCAGCCGAACGGCAGCGTCCCGAGTGTGCTGAACATCCAGATGCCGGTGTGCCACATCGCGAGCTTGCCCTCTTTGAACAGGTTGGAGTCGAAGTCGGGCGTGCCGGCTCCATCGGCTGCGGACGGCATGGTCACGCCGCTCTTGCCCGCGAGCCAGTCGGCCGCCTTCGCCCCTGCGTCGGAATCGAACGCCGACTTCTTGCCGTCCTTGGTCAGGAACGAACCGCCCGCCTGCTGCACGGTCTTGTAGTACTCGTTGTATGTGATCGGCTGGTAGTCGCCCCACACGCCTGCGGTCTTGTCGGTCAGCTTCTTCGCCGCCGCCTCCTCGTCTGCCCACGTCCACGAGTCGGTCGGGTACTTCACACCCGCCTTGTCGAAGAGATCCTTGTTATAGAACAGGACCACGTTGGAGAACGAGGTGGGCAGGCCGTACTGCTTGCCGTCGGTCTTGTACGTGTCGAGGACCGAGGTGCGGTACGCCTTCGCGTCTACGCCGTCGAGCGGGGCGAGCACGCCGTCCGCCTGCAGGTTGCCGTAGCTGCCGAGGTCCACATCGAACACGTCGGACTGCGTTCCGGCAGAGAGGTCGGTCTGCAGCTTCGTGAAGTAGTTGGCGTAGTCGGTGGTCGACACCTTGACGGTGATGTCCGGGTTCGCCTTCTCGAACGCGCTCACGATGGTGGCGAGGTTCTTCTCATTGCCGCCGTTCGAGATGAAGTTCGAGTACGTGATGGTCGTCTTGCCGCTGTCGGACCCGGATGCGCTGCATCCGCTCATCCCGACAGTGGCGAGGGCTGCGACAGCGAGTGCTGCTGTCGCGGCGAGTTTCTTGTTCATGTGTTTGCTATCTCCTTTGATACGGATGGTGCGGTGATTGCTGCTGTGGTGATGGATGCGGTGGTGATGGATGCGGTGGCGCGGCTATTTGAGGCCGGTGCCGGCGACGCCCTGGACGATGTACTTCTGGGCGAAGAGGTAGAGCGCGAACATCGGGATGATGCTGACGACCGATCCCGCCATGAGCACGTCCCACTGGGTGGAGTACTGCCCTTGCAGGCTGGACAGCGCGACAGGGAGCGTCTGCATGAGCGGATCGCGCAGGATGATGAGCGGCCAGAGGAAACTGTTCCAGGTGTTCAGGAAGCCGAACACCGCGAGGGTGGCGAGCGCAGGGCGCACCAGGGGCAGCACGATCTGGAAGAACACCCGGAAGTGGCCGGCCCCATCCAGCGTCGCCGCCTGGTCGAGTTCGTACGGGACCGTGCTGATCGCCTGCCGGAGCAGGAACACCCCGAATGCGGAGGCGACCGTCGGCAGGATGGCGCCCGCATACGTGTTGATGAGGCCGAGCGACTTCATCTCCACGAACAGCGGAACGATGAGCACCTGGAACGGGATCATCATGGTCGCCAAGTAGAGCACGAAGATCGCGCCACGACCGCGGAACGGCATCCGGGCGAACACGTACGCGGCCATGGAGCTGGTGACGAGCTGGAACAGCGTGCTCACCACGGCGATCACCAGGCTGTTGACGATGACCTGTCCGAACGGCACGCGCTGGAACAGCTCGGCGTACGGCGCGAGCGACGGGTTGTCCGGGATGAGCTTGGGCGTGCTGGTGAGGCTCGCGCCCGGGCTGATCGAGGTGACGATCGTCCAGACGAAGGGGAACACCATGACAAGCGCGCCGAGGATGACGGCCGTGTACAGCGAGACCTTCGCGACCGGGCTACGCATAGTTCACCCACTTCTTCTGCCCGAGGAACTGGATGAGGGTGACGATCAGGATCACGATGAAGAGCAGCCAGGAGAGCGCCGACGCCATGCCGGCCTGCCCGTACCTGAAGGTGAGGTCGTAGACCTGCTGCACGACGACGCGACTCGAGTTGTTCGGACCGCCGCCTGTCATCACGAACACCTGATCGAAGACCTGGAAGCCGTTGATCAGCGAAAGCACGATGACGAAGAACGTTGACGGGGAGAGCATCGGCAGGGTGATGCTGAACAGCCGCCGCCACCATCCGGCGCCGTCGATCTCGGCGGCCTCGTAGAGGTCGGGGTTGATGGTCTGCAGCCCGGCGAGCAGGATGACCATGACGAATCCGAGGTCTTTCCAGGCCGAGGCCAGGATGATCGACGGCATCGACCAGGCAGGGTCCGCCCACCAGCCGGGCCCGTCGATCCCGACCAGCGAGAGCGCCCAGTTGACGATCCCGACGCTGGGGTTGAGAAGCCAACGCCAGACCAGGGCGACGACCACCCAACTGGTGACCACCGGAAGGAAGTAGACGCCTCGGAGGAAAGCGCGCCCCTTGATCCTGCTGTTGAGCGCGAGGGCCAGTCCGAGGCCGCCGACGTACACCAGTGGGAGGTACCCGACGATGTAGTAGAGCGTGTGCAGGAACGCCTGCTGCGTGGTGGGGTCGCTGACCAGGGTGGCGTAGTTGTCGAAGCCGACCCACTTCATCGGGCCGATCAGGTTCCACTCGTGGAAGCTCGTCCACGCGGCGGCGATCATCGGGCCGATGGTGAACGCGAGCAGGGGGCTGAGGCTCGGCAGCAGGAAGATCGCCACGATGAGGAAGTACGAGAGGCGCTTCCTGCCCGGACGGCGACCTCGACCGGATGCCGGGATACGAGTGGATGCGTCAGCCGCGGCGGTGCGCGTGCTGAGCCCAGAGACGGTCATGGCCGCACTCCGGCGCTCGACACCAGCCGCTCGCGCATCAGGCGCCCCTGCTCGCCCGCCACCCCGTGCGTGTCGAACGGGGTCGCGAGCACGAGTGCTGCTGCGCCCTGCGCCCACCGGTCGTCCTGCCAGGTCTCGACGGCCACCTCCACGCCGCGCTTGCCGGGAACAAGGGATGCGCGCAGCGCGGGCTCGAACGACGGCGACCAGTGGTTCCACGCCTCGACGCCCTCGCCCAGGATCACGACGAGTTCCGGGTCGAGCATGTTGACGACCCCGGCGAGCGTGCGGCCGAGCAGCCGGCCGGCGTCGTCGAAGACGCGGACGGCCGCCGCGTTCCCCGCATCGGCCGCTTCGCGGACATCCCGGATGTCGGCGCCCTCTCCGACCGCGCCGTCCCGGATGGCGGTGGCGACCAGGGCGCTCTCGCCCACGAAGGCTTCGAGACAGCCGTGGTTGCCGCACTGGCAGAGAGGGCCGCCCTCAGAGACGGGGATGTGGCCGATGTCGCCTGCTCCGCCCGCCCGGCCGCGCAGGATCGAGCCGCCGGACACGATGCCAGCTCCGACGCCGGTTCCGATCGTGACCACCAGGAAGTCGGCGCAATCGCGCCCCTGCCCGAACAGGCGCTCCGCGACGCTGAGCGCATTGACGTTGTTCTCGACGACGACGGGAAGGTCAAGCGCCCTGCGGAGGGAGGCACCGAGCGGAACCTGGTTCCAGCGGAGCTGAGTGGAGTCCACGACCCCGATGCCCTGCTCGTCGACTGTGCCGGGGATGCCGACGCCGATGCCGAGCAACCGGTTGTCGCCGCCCGCCTCGATGAAGATCCGAGCGAGTTCGATGAGCGCGGACGTGGCCAGGGGCGACATCGCGTCGAACGGCTCGGTCGCCGAACGGAGCACGGAGCCGTCGATCCCGACCTCCACGAACGCGACGTGATCGGCGACGACCTTGACCCCGACGGCGCAGGCGGTGCGCGCGACGACCCCGAGCATCCTGGCCGGTCGCCCCCCGCCCTGCGACGTGGAGGTGTCGAGCTCCTCGATCAGCCCCTCCGCGAGAAGGTCGCGCGTGAGCTGGGTGACGAGGGCGGGCGAGACGCCGAGCATTCGCGCCAGGTCTGCACGCGAGGCCGGCCCCTGACCGCCGAGGTGGGCCAGGATCGCCGTGCGGTTCACGTCGGTGCGTGAGGGAGATGTGAGCGCCATTGCATCCTTTTCTTCAGAACTAAATAAACCATAAAAGATAGTTGTGAAGACGTCAAGATCGGGATGCGCAGGGCGCCGAAGCGGGACGAAGAAGTGGAAGAAAAAGGAAGGCGGCGGGTTGCCGGCCGTTGGCGCCAGACGCAACCCGCCGATGGAAAGACTCTATCCGTTCGAATCCATGACGCCGACGACACCGGCAGCCGCGAGCCGCTCGCGAACCGCGGGCAGCGGGATCGCGCGGGCGATGTGACCATCGGCGTGCATCTGCGTCGTCGCGGTGAGGATCGAGTTCACCAGGGCTTCCTCGACCGCATCCATCGTCGCCTGGAAGAGCGGCGAAAGCACGGTGTCGTCCGGCGGTGCGCTGTGCCCCACCGAGAACGCGATCGCGTAGTCGCCGCTGCCCTGGGAGAAGTCGGCTCCGACGCCCCGCATCGCGAAGACCGCGCGCCTGGCGCAGCGGGCGAGCTGGCGGGCGTCGAGCGGAGCGTCGGTCGCGACGACGATCATGCACGAGTTGCCGACGGTCTCCGCCGCCGGGCCGGGAACGAGCTCCTTCGACGGCATCGGCACCCCTGCGATCGAGAGGGTGCCGCTGAAGTTCGACTGGACGATCGCTCCGACGGTGTACGTCCCCTCTCCGACAGGCACGGTTCTGGACGACGTTCCCATCCCGCCCTTGAATCCGAGCGCGACAGTCCCCGACCCCGCGCCGACGCTCCCCTCCTCGACGGGCCCGGCGGAGGCGGCCGCCAGCGCTGCCTCCACGTCGTGTGCGCCGAGCGCACGCGAACGGATGTCGGAGAGGAAGCCGTCGTTGGTCTCGCCGACGACGGGATTGAGCGTCGTGACCGTCTCGTAGCCCGGCTTCGACAGCATGTGCCCCAGCAGCGCATCCGCGACGCGGTACGCCGACAGTGTGCTCGTGAGCAGGATGGGCGTCTCGAGCGCGCCGAGCTCCTGGAGCTGCGTCGCGCCGATGAGCTTGCCGTAGCCGTTCCCGACGGCGAGACCGGCCGGAATCCAGCGCCGGCCGGTGCCGATGACCTCTGGGACGATGGCCGTGACACCGGTATTGAGCCGATCCGTGTGCACGGTTGCGTGGCCGACGAGCACGCCGGGCACGTCGGTGATCGCGTTGTGACGCCCGCGAGGATACGTGCCGAGAGTGACACCGAGGTCTTCGAGTCGCGCTCGTGTCGCCGTGGAGTCCATCACCGCACCCCCTCATCCGCGACCCGATGATGGTCGGTGACCCGCGCGGTCTCGTCGCGCGGCTTGCGTCCATCCTCGCCGGCCACCGTGACGCGGAACTCCTGCACCGCGGGCTCGTGCAGTCCGACCAGGTGCACATCGCACACCAGGACGCCGCGCTCGCACGGCACGACCCAACGCAGGGCCGACCGATCTGAGGCGGACACGATGCGCTCGGCGAACGGGGCCGCGTCGCGGCGCACCGGACCCACCTCGGCGAGCGCGGCGGAGAGACGGGCTGCGCGCACGCTTTCCGGCACGTCCATCAGCACGTTGGCGGCGAGCAGCCCCGGCGCGTCGGACAGCGGCCGGCCGGCTCTGACGAGCTCGTCGATCCGGTGAGCGGCGGTCAGCGTCTGCGGCCAGGGCCGAACGACGGCGGCAGGCGCATCCACGCGGGAGAGGACATCGGAGAGGATGTCGGTCGCGATGTCGCCGGCGCCGAACGCGTCCGAGTTGCCGAAGACGATGACCCCGACTCCGGTGGCGGTCTGCCAGCGCATGTGCGAAGAGAATCCGGGAAGCCCTCCCGCGTGCTGCACGATGCGGCCGAAACGCCGATCGTGCTCGACCACGAGGCCGTAACCGTATCCGAGACCGTCGAGCTCGCGGCCGCCGGACGCCGCCGCGCTGGGGATCAGGGTGCGCGCCGTCTGCAACTCGCGCCGGGATGACGCGCTCAGCACGCCGCTCTCCTCCGGCTCGTCGGCGAACGCCGAGCCGAGGAAGTCGGCCCACCGGGCGATGTCTCGCACGGTGCTGAACAGACTGCCGATGCACGCCAGCGCGCCGGAGCCGACGTACGGTTCCCGCGCAAAGGTCGCGCCGTCGTCGAAGGTGCGGAACCCGGCAGCCAGGTCTGCCCCGACGGGATACCGGTCTGCCGCCCAACGGGTGTCCGACAGTCCCAGCGGGTCGAGCATCCGCTCGTGCACCACCGCTTCGACCTCGCGGCCGGTGACGGCCTCGATGGCCCGGCCGATGAGGGAGATCCCGATGTTGGAGTACTGGTACTCGGTTCCCGGCTGACTGGAAGGCGTGAGCCCTGCGGAGACGACCGCCGCAAGCTCAGCCCTGGATGCGCCGAGCTGCCGGTCTCCCCACGCGTTGTCCTCCGCGAGACCGCCCCTGTTCGACAGCAACCCGTCCAGGGTCACGGCGAACTTCGCATCCCCGAATCGAGCGGCCGACAGCTCGGGCAGGTACTCGGTCGCCGGTGCGTGCAGGTCGAGCAGCCCGTCGTCGCGCAGCGCGAGAGCGGTCGCACCCAGAAAGCTCTTCGACATGGACGCGATGCGGAAGACCGTGTTCTCGGCGGTCGCGGCTCCGTCTCTGCGCGGTTCGCCGTGCGCGCTGGCGGAGACGACGCGCCCCCGGCAGACGACCGCGGCAATGGATGCGGGTGCCCGCCGCAGCGTCGGCTCGTCCAGTCGCGCAGCGAGCGCGTCCCCGGCCGCTCGCGCGAGATCGGCGGGGTCCGTGAGATCGGCGGGGTCCGTGAGATCGGCGAGGCCGCCGTGCACCGCATCCTCGGTCATCGGGCGGCCCGCTCACCGGCGAACGCGCGCACGTGGTCGGCGAACCCGTTCACGAGAGCGAAGCTGGCGCGCGTGTTCTCCTCGTCGACGCTGCGCGCCTCTTCGACCAGCTCGGCCACCGGGCGGTCACCAGGCGCCGGCGAGGTCGGCTCCTTCCAGCGCAGCAGGTCGTCCGCGCAGACCTCCGGATGGAACTGCAGACCGTAGACGCGCTCGCCCAGGCGGAACGCTTGAATGTCGATGGCGTCGCTCGACCCGAGAAGCACCGCGCCCGGAGGAAGCGCCGTGATCATGTCCTGGTGGTTCTCGATCATGGGCGCCGATTCTCCCAGACCGCCGATGACGGGATCGCCGCGGCCTGCGGCCGACGTCGAGATGAAGGTCGCGCCTCGCTCCTTCGGCCCGAAAGCCGCGCGCACCTCTCCGCCCGCGACATGGGCGAGGATCTGCCCGCCGAGGCAGATGCCCAGGGTGGGAAGGTCGGCGGCGATGGCCTCCCGAGCCAGGGCGCGCTCCTGAGCGAGCCACGGAGCGCGCGCGTCGTCGTCCGGCATGAGGCCGCCGCCGAGCATCACGAGCCCCGCGTAGCCGTCGAGGCCGTCCGGGAGGCCGTCGGTTCCGAGCACGGGCTCGACGACGATGCCCTGCTCCTCGAGCCAGCGGCCGAGACGGCGTGGGGCGGACTCCTTCGCGTTGACGACCACGAGCACGCGCGGTGCATCCGGAGCGTCCGGTGTCTCGCGCGCTGCCACATCCACTGCGGGAGTCAGCGCTGCCGGGCGCGGAGACGGCGCTGTGCCGTCCAGGAAGGCGAGATGGTCGGGGTCCGAGGCTTCGAGGAGGCGCAGCACGTTCTCGTGGGCAAGCGCCGCGAGCTCCTGTTCGGACCAGCCCCGGATGCGCAACTCGTCGAGCAGGTCCTGATAGCGCGATACGTCCCCGAGGCCGGCCGGCATGGAATCCGTGCCGTCGTAGTCCGCGCCGAGGCCGACCGCGTGGACGCCGGCGACGTCCCGCACGTGCTCGACGTGATCCGCGACGTCGGCGATGCCGACCGGCGGTGCCTCCCCGAGCGCGCCCCCGCGCACCCACTCGGCGCGCGCAGGCGAGAGGAACGATGGCACGAAGGCCACCATGACCACTCCTCCGCCCTCGCCGATCGCGCGCAGGACATCGTCTGGCACGTTGCGCGGATGATCGCACAGCGTGAGCGCACAGGAATGGCTCACCATGACCGGCCGCGTGGAGACCGCCAGCGCGTCTCGCATCGTCGACGGCGCGACATGCGCGAGGTCGACCACCACCCCGATGCGATTCATCTCCCGCACCACCTCGCGCCCGAAATCGGTCAGCCCGCCGTGGCGCGCCTCGTCGGTCGCCGAATCCGCCCAGTCCGTCGTGCGCGACCAGGTCAGCGTGACGTAGCGTGCGCCCAGACGTGCGAACTGCCGAAGGACGGCCAGCGAGCCGTTCAATTGATCGCCGCCCTCGATTCCGATCAGAGACGCGATCCGGCCGTCGCCGATCGCAGCTCGCACGTCGGCTGCCGTTCGCGCGAACCGCAGCCGCTCCGGATACTCCTGAACCAGCCGGTGCACGAAGTCGATCTGCTCCAGAGTGGCGGTCACCTGCTCCGCCCCCTGCAGGACAGGGTCGACCCACACCGACCAGAACTGGCCGCCGACACCGCCGGCCACAAGGCGAGGGAGGTCGGTGTGCAGGTCGGGGCAGGACGCATCCAGCCCGGCGACTTCGTAGTGGTGGCGCTCACGGCGAGCCCAGGCCAGATCGTTGTGACCGTCGACGACGGGGATCATCGTCGTCATGCCGTTCGCTCGTCCAGCGCGCCGTTCATCCGATCGGTGACATCGGCGTCGACAGCGACCGCGTGGCCGTCGAGCGAACGAACAGGGGCGGCGCCGCGGGTGCTGGAGCAGAGCCAGACGGCCTCGGCGGAGCGCAGCTCAGCGACATCGAGAACACGCGTCTCGACCGGATCGCCAGACGCCGACAGCGCAGAGAAGACGTCCGCCTGCGTCGTGCCAGGGAGCACCCCGAGCTCGGTGGGGGGCGTCACGTACGCTCCGCCGATCCTGGCGATGACCGTGGAGTTCGGCCCCTCCAGAACGTAGCCGTCGCTGCTGACGAAGATCACGTCCTGCGCTCCGCGCCGTCTGGCTTCACGCAAGGCCGCCATGTTGACCGCATATGAGAGGGTCTTGGCGCCCTGCAGCAACCACGGGGACGTCTGCGCCACATCGTGACGGTAGCCGCGATCCAGCAGCACCACATCCACCTCCGGCGTCGTACCTCCCGGCCGGCTGTCCGGGGCGAAGCCGATCGCCCATCCCGTCGGGACCGGCTCGCCGGCCTCGTCGCCCCGTGACATCACGAACTTCACGGCGCCGCGGGCGGTGTGGGAGCGGAGCGCGTCTGCGGCCTCCATGACGGCGAGGCGCCACAGCTCGCGGCGCGGTGCGGGGAGGTCGAGCATGGCGGCCGAACGCTCGAAGCGGTCGAGATGCGCCTCAAGTGCCTGCGGGACGCCGTCGGCCACGACGACCGTCTCGAATATGCCGTCTCCGCGGGTGGCGGACAGATCGGTGGCGGTCAGGAGCGCCGCCGACGGGGCGATGCTGGTCAGGCAGCCCGCCGCCTCGCCGTCCGAACCGAGGTCGAGGCGGTGCAGGGTGAGGGTCTTCATGGTGTTCTCCTGATCAGGCGGCCGCAGCCGAGGTGTCGAGTGCGCGAGACGCGTTCTGGAGTACCCACTCCACATCCACATCGTGGCCGATGCCTGCCGTGGCCGGAACCTGCACGGTTCCTGCGGTGGCGACCACGGGAGGCACGATCACGTCGCGCGCGTAGTACTTGTCGGAACCGGAGACGTCGGAGGGGAGCGAGAAGTTCGGCAGCGAGGAGATCGCGACGTTCGCCGCCCTGCCCACCCCGAACTCGTGCATCCCACCGCACCAGACAGGGACTCCCGCATCCCGTGCGATGTCGTGAGCACGACGGGCGGAGGCGAGTCCTCCCATCCTGGAGACCTTGATGTTGAGCACCCGCCCTGCGTCCAGCGCCAGCATCGTGTGAAGATCGCCCAGATCGACGACCGACTCGTCCAGGCAGACGGGGGTGCCGATGACGGCCTGGAGGCGCGCGTGCGCCACGAAGTCGCGCGGGGCGAACGGCTGCTCGATCATCGTCAGCCGGAAGGCGTCGATGGCCAGCATCACCGCCGTCGACTCCTCCGTGTCCTGGTAGGCGCCGTTGGCGTCGACGTGCAGATCGAGGTCGGGATACGCGGCGCGAACAGCGCGTACCGGCTCGACGTCCCAGCCGGGGGCGATCTTGAGTTTCACGCGCCCGTAGCCCGCATCCACCTGCCGGGCGACCTGCGCGAGGAGTTCGTCCACCGTCGGCTCGATACCGAGCGAGACCCCGGCCTCGACGGCGGAGCGAGTGCCCCCGAGAGCCGAGGAGAGCGAGCGGCCGGTCGAGCGTGCATAGAGGTCCCAGCCCGCGATGGAGAAGCCCGCCTTGGCGAACTCGTGCCCGCGGACGCGCCGCCACAGCGCCTCCAGTTCCTCCGGTGTCTCCCAGGCGGTGCCGAGCACAGCGTGCGCGAGGTAGCGCTCCGCGACGCTCCACGCTGTCTGTGTGGTCTCCGACCCGTAGTACGGGTCCGATGGCGTCGCGATCTCCCCCCAGCCCACTCGACCATCCGCGTCCGTCGCCTCGACGAGGATGTGGTTCAGCCCGGTCTTTCGATGCGAGCTCGTCTCGAAGCTGTGGACGAGGGGAAGCGTGACGTCGAACAGCCGCAACCGGTCGATTCTCATACGGAAGGCTCCTTGTCGGAATCGGTCCGGGAAGGACGCTCGACGGCGAGGTAGACGGCGGTCGCCTGATCGACGCGCACGCAGGAGACGAGGACGGCGCCACGGCCGACGAGAGAGGCGAGCGACCTGCCCACATTCGCGCGCAGAAGGTCGTGGGAAGCGCGCTCCTCCTCGTCGTCGGAGACAGCGGGCGCCTGCGCAGGGACGGCGAGCCAGGCGGCCTCCCCGACGGAGCCATCGCGGCGGGAGACCTGGCCGTGGACGATCCTCCCCCAGTCACCGCGGCCCAGCGCCGGCGGCTCAGCGCGCCGGAGGTCGTCGAACGGGTCTGAGAGCGGGTCGTCGTCGCGGGTCAGATCCCACTCGACCACCACGCGGTCTGTGCCCGGCCTGCCGTAGTAGTCAGGAACGAACCCGACGCCCTCCGCACGGAGTGAGGAGAAGTTGAAGTGGGCGTTTCTCGAGAGCACAGGATCGAACGTCCAGCGCATCGTGCTGTGCCCCCAGCCCAGCGCGACCTCCCGCTGACGCTCCTTGAGCATCCGGCCGACGCCTGCGCCCTGGTGCGCCGCATCCACGACGGCCGCCTGCGAATAGTGGAAGTCGCGCCCCAGCGCGTCGCGGCCTGCGAAACCGTATGCGAAACCGATGAGCTCGTCGTCCGCGGTTCGCACGCCGACCGCGGAGCCGCCGTTGCGCGCGAGCGCGCTGAGAAGATTGGGATTGAGCGAGAACTCGGGACGCTCATACCCGAAGACTCTGGTGTACAAGGCGGCCGCCGCGCGGAACTCTTCACCCGAATTCAGCGTCTCCGCGCGAAGCGAGGAAAGGGAAGCCTGGAGCACGATACGTTTCCTATGTTTGAGCGTGGGAGGCGTGGACCGCCAGGCTATCTCTTTCATCACGGCTCGATCAAGCAAACGATATGATTCGTAAAACAACGGAGAGGGGCCGGCGTGGCAGACGCGGTGAACGAAGAAGCGGGTGAAACGCTCGCTCGGCTGGAACGCCTCGCGCGCATCGAATCGCCGTCGTTCGACGCGCAGGCGAGCGAGCGGATGGCGGAGATCCTCGCCGAATGGTGGGATGCGGCCGGTGCGGTCGTGCGCATCGAGCGGACGACCGCCGGCGCCAGCCTCGTCGCCGACCTCGACGGCGACGGCGACCCCCTGCTGCTCGTCGGACACTCGGACACCGTCTGGCCGCACGGCGCCATCGATGACCAGGTGCCGTGGTACGTCGACGGCGACACCGTCGGCGGCCCAGGCGTCTACGACATGAAGAGCGGGCTGCTCGTGATGCTCGCCGCCGCCGAGCGCCTGCGCGGTCGCCGGCATCGAAGCGTGCGGGCGGTCATCGTCTGCGACGAGGAGGTCGGCTCGCCCACCACGCAGGCCCTCCTGCGCGCCTGCTCCGACGGCGTATCCGGTGCGATCGGATTCGAGTCCCCGCATCCGGATGGCGCGTTGAAGGTGGGGCGGCGCGGCAGCACCCGCGTGGGGCTGACCGTTCGCGGGCGCGCCTCCCACGCCGCCCTCGACCCGGAAGGCGGGATCTCGGCCATCGACGAGCTCGTCGACCAGCTCGTGGCGCTCAGGGCCATCGTGGCGGATGCCTCGCTGCACTCGGAGGTGCTCTGCAATGTCGGCACGATCGCGGGCGGCGGGCGCGCGAACGTCGTCCCCGCGGAGGCGCAGGCGGAGATCGGGCTGCGATTCCTGGACGGGCGGGCGGAGGACGCCGTACTCGATGCGCTGCGCACGCTCTCCCCGGTGCGGAGCGGCGCGCTCATCGAGACGAAGCTGCTCAGTCACCGCCCCGCCTGGAGCCCGTCGGCCGCGGACGGCGAGCTGCTTTCGGCGATAGCGACCGCGGGCGCGCGCGTCGGGCAGACCGTGACCGGCCGCCCGGCGAGCGGCGCAGGGGACACGAACCTGCTCGGAAGTCTCGGCATCCCGACGGTCGACGGCTTCGGCCCGCGCGGCGGCGGCGCCCACGCGGCGACCGAGCATCTGTCGCTTCGCTCGCTCGGCGAACGGATCGACCTGCTCACGGCAGTGCTCGACGGTCCCGCCGCCCCCGCTCGTCCGGCACGCTGACCCGCTCCGGCACCCCTTCACCACTCCCCGGCCGGGCTCGGCGGAAGCGCGTGGCCACGCGGCACGATCAGGTAGACCGTGCGACGGCTGTGCGACCAGGCATCGTCGAACGCGCGCCGGGGATAGGTGCGCAGCCCGGAGTCGCCGCCGGGATTCGACGGGTCGGCCACCATCACGTCACCGTCGGCGGCGAAGCCGCGGATCACGAGCAGGTGCCCGGGAGTGTCGTAGTCAGCGCCGGGCAGCTCGCCCGCGGCGAACGAAACAGACGCCACCAGCGGGATGCCCGCATCCGTCAGCGTCTGGGCCGCGCGCATGGAGGACAGCCTCGTCACCAGCGCGTCGAAGCCGAGCGCTCCGGCGAGAGCGGCGTTGAACGACCAGTTGCCCGTGCCGTCGTATGCGGCGTCGTAGACAGCGCGAGCCACCCACGGGATGCGCGGGTCGGCGCCGGGCGGGACGTCTTCGGCAGCCGCAGCCGGGATCTCCGCACCCCACGCGGCCGCGACCATCGTGAGCGACGTCGGCGAGCACCAGGCGGGGCCTCCGCCGCCGAGGTCGGCACGAGCGGGATATGCACGCTGGGACAGCGGTCGAACGGCTGCGGCAGCCCCGACCGCGACCCCGACCCCGACCGCGTTTGCGGCAGCCGCGGTGACCCTAGGGGCCAGCACTGGCGCGTCGGCGCCCGGCGAACTGAAGCTCACGGCGGCGAGGCGCAGTGCGTGGCGGTCCGCCGCCGACTCCCCGAGAATGACGCGCAGTTGGACAGCGTCGAAGCGTCCGGCGTTCCCGGCCGTCAGGACGTCGGTCTCGACCGTCGGCGCCGCGTGGGCGAGTGCGGCCTCCGACGGCGCAGTGCTGCGCTGACCGTCGCCGCCCCAGTGCGCCAGTGTCTGCCAGGGATGCCACCCGCCGTCGGCGGTGCGGGCACGCAGTTCGACGACGGCGGTGACGGCCGGGTCGATGTTCCACGATGCGACGGCCTGGTCGGCACCCGGGTCGCCCTCCCATCCCGGTTCGAGCACACCGGACATCCACTGTCGCCCCGTCCACCCCGCGTCGATGTCGGCGCGCACCAGACGAGTGCGCCACACGTCAGGCAACGCGGACTTCGGTACTCCTGGCATCGCTTCTCCTCGCCTGAGTTGAATTATCCGGTACGGATCATCCTCTACCCGCAGGCGATATTCACGAATACCGACGGCGGCGCGAGCGGGCATTTTGCGCACGAATTCAGCGTTTCGCGCCGACCTGGCGTGCGATTCACGCGAGGTAGCGCGTAATCGTGCACATAATCCGTGAACTGGCAGTAATGCGCGCCAACCCCACGGCGTTACGAATTCATTAACATCTGGTACGAATACGTTGACCCGGACGTGCTCCATGCTGTTCCATTACTGCAACCCTCGTGGTCCTGCTCTGGACCTCGGCCGATGGAAGGACTCCAATGCGCACCAGGCACCGCAAACATCTGATCCGCGCGCTGTCATTCGTTGCGGCAGCAGCGATCATCGCCGCACCGGCCGGCGCAGCGAATGCCGCGGAACCGCACAGCGTTCACGCCGCCGACCCGACCTCGTCCCCGTCGTCTGGCACCGATGCCAAGACGATGCGGATCGCGACCTCCGGCTTCGTCGACAGCTTCAACCCGTGGACCTCGATCTACCTCCTCCCGACCAACCTCTTCCGCTACATGTACGAGAACCTGGTGCAGAACAGCGACGTCGACGGTTCGCCGACGAAGGGCCTCGCGGACCACTGGAAGGTCGAAGACGGCGGCAAGAAGTGGGTGTACACGCTGCAGGACGGCATCACGTGGTCCGACGGCAAAGCCATCACCTCGGCCGATGTGAAGTACACCTTCGACCAGATGATGACGAACCCCGACCTCGCCGTGGCGAACGGCAACTTCCTCGCCAACTTCTCCGACGTGAAGGCACCGGATGCCAAGACCGTCGTCATCGACCTGAAGGCGCCGCAGGCGCCGAACCCGGGCATCGAGGTCCCGATCCTCCCGAAGCACATCTGGGAGAAGATCTCCGACCCAGCCACATACGCCAACGACAAGGACGTCGTCGGCTCCGGCCCGTTCCTGCTGAAGAGCTACAAGGCCAACCAGTTCATCACCATGAAGGCGAACCCGAAGTTCTGGAAGGGCGCGCCGAAGATCGACACGATCCAGTACGTCTACTACACGAACTCGGATGCGCAGGTCCAGGCGCTCCGCTCGGGCGACGTGGACTTCGTGACCGGCCTCACCCCCACCCAGTACCAGGCCTTGAAGGGCGCTGAGGGCATCACCGAGCACTCCGGCATCGGCCGCCGGTTCTCCTCGTTCAGCTTCAACTCCGGGCTGAAGACCGTCGACGGCCAGCCGTTCGGCAACGGAAACCCCGCGCTGCAAGACGTGGACGTGCGTCAGGCGATCCGGATGGGCACCGACACCGACACGCTGCTGTCGAAGGTGCTCAACGGCCTCGGCAACCCTGGCACGAGCTTCATCCCGTCCTCGTACCCGCAGTGGACGCTGCCGACCGACGACTCGGCCGTGAAAGCGCTCGCGTACAACCCGGACAAGGCGAAGGCGAAGCTCGACGCCGCCGGCTGGAAGGCCGGAGCGGACGGCATTCGCGTGAAGGACGGCCAGCGCCTCTCGCTCCGCCTCTTCGTCGACGCCACCGACCCGCAGGAGCAGACGGCCGCGCAGTACTTCCAGCCGTGGATGAAGGCGATCGGCATCGACATCCAGTTGATCTCGACCGACTCCGACACCATCAACGCCGACACGCTGAAGGGCAACTACGACATCTACTTCAGCGGGTGGAGCGTCGGGCCCGACCCGGACTACCAGCTCAGCATCAACACCTGCTCGAGCCTGCCGACCAAGACGGACGGCACGGGAGCGACCTCGCAGGACGGCTGGTGCAACCCGGAGTACGACAAGCTCTACAAGGAGCAGCAGACCGAGACGGACGCGAAGAAGCGCGAAGCCATCGTGCAGAAGATGCTGCAGCTCAACTTCACCGACACCGCTCAGATCGTGTACTGGTACGCCAACGGCCTCGAGGCCTACCGCTCCGACCGGTTCACCGATTTCCGGATGATGCCGTCGAAGGGCGGGATCATCGCCAACCAGTCCGGCTACTGGGGGTTCATGGACGTCGCCCCCGTCGCAGACGGCACGAGCAGTGACTCTGGCCCCAACGTCGGTCTCCTCGTCACGGGCGGAGTGATCGTCCTCATCGTGATCGGTGCGATCATCTTCTTCGTGGTGCGCCGACGCAAGAGCGCCGACGTCGAATAGTCGACCGGGTGGCCGCGGCGGAACCCCGTCGCGGCCACCGCTCTCCCCTCGCGTCAGAAGAGAAGGCATATGAGCAACGCAACCCCCGTCACCGAGGCGGTGATCCTCGAAGAAAAAGGCGAGGCGACCGTCCGCAGCGCGCCAGCGCTGAAATACGCGCTCAACAAGATCGGCGGGGCGGCGATCAGCCTCCTGATGGTGATCATCCTCGGATTCTTCGCCTTCAAAATCCTGCCGGGCGACCCGGTCGCCGCAATGGCGCGCGAACACCCGATGACCTCCGAGCAGATGGCGCAGCTCCGCGCGCAGCTCGGCCTGGACAAGCCGCTCTGGCAGCAGTTCGGCGAGTACCTCGGCAACGTCTTCACCCTCAACTTCGGCCAGAGCTACGTCTACAAGCAGAGCGTCGCATCCCTCATCGGCGAGTATTTCTGGAACACGATCCTGCTGACAGGGACGTCCGCGATCCTGGCCATCGCCCTCGGGCTCTGGCTGGGTCAGAAGGCGGGCTGGCGACCCGGCTCGCTGTTCGACAAGGTCACCACCGGCACCTCGCTGGTGCTGTGGTCCGTGCCGACGTTCTGGCTGGCCCTGATCCTCCTGATGGTGTTCGGCGGCACGCTGCACTGGTTCCCCACCGGCGGCATGACGTCCCCCAACCCTCCCGACGACCCTCTCGGCGTCGTGCTCGACGTCGCCTCGCACATGGTGCTCCCCGTGATCACGATGGTCGCCGTGGTCTACGCCCAGTACGTGATGGTGATGCGGGCATCCGTGATGGAGGAGAAGAGCGCCGACTATCTGGTCACCGCACGAGCCAAGGGGCTGCGGGATGACGACCTCCGCAGGCGCCACGCCGTTCCGAACGCGCTTCTCCCCACGGTGACGCTGGTCTTCATGCACATCGGCGGGCTCATCGCGGGCGCCGTCACGGTGGAAACCGTCTTCTCCTGGCCCGGTCTCGGCAAGCTCACCTACCAGGCGATCCAGGGGCCGGATCTGCCTCTGCTGCAGGGCACGTTCGTGGTGTTCTCGGCCATCATCATCGTCATGAACCTCGTCGCGGACTTCGTGTACCGTCGGCTCGACCCGAGAGTGAGGCGCGGATGAGCGGCACCACCGCAACCGCAGCACGTTCGCCCCGCAGCATGGCGTGGGCACGGCGGCGGAACGCCTTCGGCGGCTTCTGCCGTGAGTTCTCGCACAGCCGCGCGGGGATGGCCGGACTCATCTTCCTCGTGGTCGTGATCCTGCTGGCGCTGCTCGCCCCCGTCCTCGCACCGTCGTGGATGCTCGACGTCACCAAGCTCCTCGACCAACCGCGCTTCGCTCCCCCGTCGTTCGCGCATCCCCTCGGCACAGACGACCAGGGGCGCGAACTGTGGGTGCGGATGATCTGGGGAGCCAGAGTCTCCCTGCTCGTCGGCTTCGCCGCCACCGCCGTGTCGATGATCATCGGAACCATCGTCGGCATCGCCGCAGGGCACTTCACGGGCTGGACCGGCGGCCTGCTGATGCGCATCATCGACTTCTTCCTCGTGCTGCCGTCGCTCATCCTCGCGATCGTGCTCTCGTCCGTGCTGTCGCGCGGGGTGTGGACGATCGTCATCGCCATCGGCCTGACCTCGTGGGCAGGGACGGCGCGCGTGGTGCGGGCCCAGACGCTCTCCGTCGAGTCGCGCGACTACATCGAACGCGCCAGGGTGCTCGGCGCGGGGCACTGGCACATCATCGTCAAGCACCTGCTTCCCGCTGTGCTGCCGCTGGTGCTGGCGAACACCACGCTCACCGTCGGCTCGGCGATCATCGCGGAATCGACGCTCTCGTTCCTCGGGCTCGGCGACACCACACTCCAGTCGTGGGGTTCTGTGCTGAAGAACTCGATGGACGTCTCGGCGGCGACCGCCGGCTACTGGTGGTACATCCTCGTGCCCGGTATCGCGATCGTGCTCGTCGTCCTCGCCTTCACCCTCATCGGCCGTGCCGTCGAGACCATCGTGAACCCGACTCTGAGGAGCCGCTGATGCCGGACCTGACCTTCGACGACGTCTGCATCACCTACCGGACGGCCGGGCGGAACGACGAGGGCGAGATCGCCGCGGTCAAGAACGTCTCGCTGCTCCTGCCGGCCGGAGGCACCCTCGGCATCGCCGGCGAGTCGGGATCGGGCAAGTCGACCCTGGCCATGAGCGTCCTGCGCCTCCTGCCCGCGAACGCCAAACTGGGCGGTCGGGTCCTGATCGGCGACACCGACATCGCCGACCTGCGGTTCGGCGAGCTGAGGGCGCTGCGCTGGGCAGAAGCATCCATCGTCTTCCAGGGGGCGATGCACTCCCTCAACCCCGTGCGCACGGTCGGCCAGCAGATCGTGGAGGCGCTGGAGCTGCACGTCGCCGACGCCTGGCGCACCGACAAAGCCCGCAAGGCGCGGGCACTCGAGCTTCTCTACGCCGTCGATCTTGCGCCGTCGAAGGCGGAGGCGTATCCGCACGAGCTGTCCGGCGGCCAGAAGCAGCGCGTCATGATCGCGATGGCACTGGCCTGCGAACCGGACATCATCATCGCCGATGAGCCCACGACCGCCCTCGATGTGATCGTGCAGAAGCAGATCCTGGACATGATCAGCACTCTGGTCTCCCAGCGCGGCATCTCGATGCTGATGATCAGCCACGACCTGTCCGTCCTCGCCACCGCCTGCGAGCGGATCGCCATCATGCGCGACGGCGAGCTCGTCGAGGTCGGAGACGCGTACGAGGTGTGCACCAGTCCGCAGCACCCGTACACGCGGCAACTGTCGGAGGCGTTCCCCACCATCGGCGACCCGGCGTCGCGGCTCAACCCCGTGACCCGCCGCACGGACGCCGTCACGGACAAGACCCGCGAGCTCTCGGACGACGTGGTGCTGGAAGCGCGAGGGGTCACCGTCACGTACCACGGACGGGGCAGGCCGCTCGCTGCCGTGAAAGACGTGAACCTGAGCCTCCGGAGGGGGGAGATCCTGGCCCTCGTCGGACAGTCCGGGTCCGGCAAGACGACGCTGGCCCGCACGATCGTCGGGCTGCAGCGGGCGGACGAAGGCTCCGTCATCCGGTTCCGCGGCAAGGACATCCCGCACAGGGGACGCGCTCTGCGCGAATTCCGCAGCGAGGTGCAGATGGTCCTCCAAGACCCGTCTGCCGCCCTCAACCCCAAGATCAGCGTCTACGAATCCGTCGCGGAAGGCCTGCGAGTGCAGCGCTACCAGGGCGACGAGCAGGAGCGCGTGGCGCAGAGCCTCGCAGACGCCGAGCTCCTGCCGCCCGAGCGCTTCTTCCGCGCCATCCCGCAGGAACTCTCGGGCGGTCAGCGGCAGCGGGCGGTGATCGCCGGCGCACTGGCTGTCGGCCCGCAACTGCTGGTCGCCGACGAACCGGTGGCATCGCTGGACGCCTCGGTGCGCGGCGAGATCCTGGCGCTGCTGCTCTCGCTGCGCGACAGGCTCGACCTGAGCGCCCTCGTGATCACGCACGACCTCGGTCTCGCCTGGAACATCGCCGACACCGTCGCCGTCATGTACGAGGGAGCCATCGTGGAGTACGGGCCGACCGAACAGGTGCTGCTCGATCCGCAGCACCCGTACACGCGCCGTCTGCTCGCGGCCGCACCAAGCATCGAGAGGAAGCTGGCATGAGCACATCGACCATCGCGATCGACAGGTCCGCGTATCTCGACACCGCTCCCCTGCAGCCAGGGGACCGCGTTCGGTTCGTGTCGCCGTCCGGCCTGGGCAGCGCCGAGAGCCTCGAGCGCGCGGTCGGCTACTACCGCGACTGGGGGCTGGATGTGGTGGTAGGCGAGCACGTGCTCGACCCTCATCCACGCGCGAGCTACCTCGCCGGGGCCGACGACGGACGACGGCAAGACCTGGTGGATGCGTGGCTCGACCCCGACGCGGACGCCGTGGTGTGCATCCGGGGCGGCTATGGCGCGATGCGGCTGCTCGACGGGCTCGACTGGGGGCAGTTGCGGGATGCAGCGCTCCGTCGTGACGGACGCCCGAAGCTCCTCACCGGTTCGTCCGACATCACGGCCCTGCACGAGGCGTTCCGGGTCAACCTGAACGTTCCGACGCTGTTCTGCCCGATGGTCGGGAACGATGTGTTCCGCGACTCGGAGTTCGTGCGCGACGATGTGCGCCGCTGGTTGCTCGAGCCGTGGGGCGGTCGAGAGATCGTCGGCCAGAAGACCTCCGTGCTCGTGCCCGGGGTCGCGGAGGGACGGTTCACGGGCGGCAACCTCAGCCTGCTCGCCGGTGCGATGGGCGCGCCGGAATCGCTCGACCGTCCCGGCGGCATCCTCTTCCTCGAAGACGTCGACGAGGAGACGTACAGGCTTGACGGCTTCCTCGTGCAGCTCGGCCGCGCCGGACGGCTGGCGGACGCCTCCGGGATCGTCCTCGGGTCGTGGAACAACTGCGGCGACCTCGACGCGGTGCGGGCGCTCGCGGAGGAACTACTGCCGAGCCTCGGCGTGCCCGTGCTGTGGGAGCAGGGCTTCGGGCACGATCCTGACGCGCTGAGCATCCCGCTCAACGTCGACGGCGCGCTCGTCGCCCGCGAGGGCGAACCTGTCCGGCTGACTGTCGGAGGATCGCTCTGATGGCCGTCGCGCTCCCGTCGCTCGACCAGCGGGTGCGGTGGTCGGTCAGCGTGATCGATGCCCGGACAGGAAGCACGCTCGCGATCCGCGAGCCCCACGTCGTCTGCGAGACGGCGAGCATCGGCAAAGTGTTCCTGCTGATCGAGGTGGCTCGCAGACTGGAGGCGGGCGAGCTCGACCCCGACCAGCGCATCGAGATCCCCGAGGAGCATCGCGTCGCCGATTCCGGGCTGCTCTACCGGATGCGCGACCAGCGCGTGACAGTCCTCGACGCGGCCCTGCTCGTCGGAGCGGTCAGCGACAACCTCGCGACCAACGCCCTCCTGTGGCTGTGCGGACTCGACAGCGTGCGCGCGGTGGCGCCGTCGCTCGGCTTCTCCGACACGTCGCTGCACGACTTCATCCGCAATGAGCGCACCCCCGACCTGCCGTGGACGCCGTCGTACGGCACGGGGGCGGAGCTCGCGCAGCTCATGCGCCTGCTCGGCTCCGGCGACGTGGTCTCACCCGCCGTGAGCGCGCGCGTGCTGGACTGGCTCGCGGCGGACGTCGACACGTCGATGGTCGCCGATGCACTCCTCCTCGACCCTCTCGCTCACGTCGACGACGAGTACCAGGGCATGGTGCTGCGCCACAAGACGGGAAGCACCTCCTTCGCCCGCATCGAGATCGGCCACCTCGCCGGGCCGGCCGCGGCCGTCGCCTATGCCGTGGCGGCGAACTGGAAGGACTCCGCCGACGATCTGCGCGCACCGGTGCTGCGCGCCATGCACGCCATCGGCGAGCAGCTACGCGCGCACGTCACCGGGATCGCAGCCTCGTGAGCGTGCCGTTCGGCGAGCTCGAACGCGAAGTGCCAGGACTCCGGTTCTCGGCGCTCGCTGTCGACATCGACTCGGGTGAGACACTGTTCCGCCACAGGCCCGACCTCGTCCTCGACACCGCCAGCGTCGGCAAGGTGTTCCTGCTGCACCGGCTGCTCGCCGAGGTGGATGCGGGCACCCGCTCCCTCGAAGACCGCGTCACACGGCGCCCATCGGAGTGGATGGACAACTCCGGGCTCTGGTATCTGCTGCAGGCGGACACGCTGTCGCTCTACGACGTGGCCGCGCTGATCGGAGCCGTCAGCGACAACGCCGCCACGAACACGCTCTGCAGGGTGATCGGCCTTCCCACCGTGCAGGAGCACGCACGCGCACTCGGCTACGAACACTCCGGCCTCGACGATGTCGTCCGCTGGCCGCTGCCACCGGGCGCTCCACGGACGCTCTCCCACGCGAACGCCGACGAACTCGTGCGTTTCGTCACCAGGACGGCGCAGGCCGCCGACCTCAGCCCGGCCTCCGCCGAGACGCTGCAGCGCTGGCTCGGCGCCGGCATGGATCTGTCGATGGTGGCCTCCGCGTTCGGCCTCGATCCGCTCGCGCACTACTTCTTCGATCGCGATGCGTGGCTCTGGAACAAGACAGGAACCATCTCCACCGTGCGGGCAGACGCCGGGCTCGTGATGACGCCGGACCGGAGGGTCGCGTACGCCGTGCTCGCCAACTGGCAGCGCGGCTCCGACGCACGCGACCGGGTGCTCGCGATCATGCGCTCGGCGGGTGACGAGCTGCGGAGGAATCTCCTGTGATACTGCTGTCTACGGCTTCGGAAGGTGAACTGTGAATCCATCGGAACTCAACAGTCCGCACGAGCGGTACGACGCCCGCGTGCAGCGCAGATCGGCGCTGGTGCTCAAGCGTCGCGTGGTCGAGCAGGAACGCGAGCAGCTCTCGCACGCGCTCGACTGGGCGAGGGACGACCCGGCGTTCGAGCGGATCGCGGCGCTCATCGTCGCCGCCCGCCGCCGTTTCGTGCTCGGCGCCGCCAAATCGTTCACCTACGCATCGCTGCTGGCGATGGACCTCAGCGCCGGACTCGCCAACGTCACGCTCATCGACGGAACGATCGTGCGCCCGCTCGACGTGCTCAGCGACGTGCGCACCAGCGACGTGCTCGTGGCGTTCTCGCTCGCCCGCTACCGCAAGTACACGATCGACATGGCCGAGGTGTTCAAGCAGGCGGGAGGCACCCTCGTGGTGATCACCGACGCTCCGGATGCGCCGCTCGTCGCCATCGCGGACGAGTGCCTGGTGGTCGACACGGCGAGCGCGTCGTTCGCGAACTCGCCGACCTCGGTCGCTCTCGTGATCCACATCCTCACCACCCTGACCACCGCAAGCGCCAAAGGGGCCGGGCGCCGGCTCCTCGAAAGAGACCGGCTCGGCGAGCAGCTCGGCCTGTACGTGGAGGACTAGTGCGCGTCGTCGCCGCATCCATCAGCCGGGTCGAGCTTCCCCTCGTCCACGCGTTCCAGACGAGTTCGCATCGGAAGAAGCACCTCGAGCACCTGCTGGTGCGGCTCGTGGACGAGTCCGGTGCGGAGGCGTGGGGCGAGATCGCGTCGCCGAGCGACCCGTTCTACGGCGCCGAGACCGTCGACACCTGCTGGGCCATCGCGACCAGCTACCTGCTCCCCGGCCTGCTCGGCCGGTCGTGGACCTCACCGGCCGAGGCGGCGCAGCACTGGGCGAAGGTGCGAGGCAACAACTTCGCCAAGGCGGGCGTGGATGCGGCCGCCTGGGCCCTCTACTCAGCGCTGACCGGCCAGAGTCTTGCCGCGTCGCTCGGCGGGACGCGCACCGAGGTGGTGGCCGGGGTGTCTCTGGGCATCGAGCCGAGCATCCACGACCTGCTGGACCAGGTGCGGCTGCAGCTCGACGCCGGCTACGGCCGGGTGAAGCTGAAGATCGCGCCAGGCTGGGACGTCGAGCCCGTGCGTGCCGTGCGGGAGGAGTTCCCCGAGCTCGACCTGCACGTCGACGCGAACGGCGTCTACCGGGAGCTCCCCGAACATCTGGATGCGCTGATCGCCCTGGACGATTTCGGGCTGACGATGATCGAGCAGCCGTTCGAGCCGCGCGACCTGCTCGCGCACGCCAGGCTGCAGGCGCGCGTCGCGTCGCCGATCTGCCTGGACGAGTCGGTGGAGACCGTCGCGGACCTCCGCACGGCGCTTCGCCTGGACGCGGGGCGCATCCTGAACATCAAGGCGTCGCGGATGGGCGGGCTCACGCCGTCGCTGGAGGCGCACGATGTGGCGTATGCGTCGGGCATCCCGGTGTGGTGCGGCGGGATGCACGAGTTCGGGGTGGGGCGCGCGGCCAACCTGGCGCTGTCGAGCCTTCCCGGTTTCGTGCTGCCGTCCGACGTGTCCGGCTCGGACAAGTACTACGCCAGAGACGTGCTGGTCGACCCGATTCTCGCTGTCGACGGCGTCGTGCAGGTGCCGCGCGGGGCAGGGCTCGGGGTGGTGGTGGACGAGGACTTCGTCGCCGAGCGGACCGTGCGGTTCGAGGAGTTCCTGGTCGATGGCTGACCGGGCAGGGGTGGCCGGCCTCGAAGGGTTCGCCGCGATCGCCGCCGAGTTCGGGACGCCCGTGTGGGTGTACGACGCCGCGAGCATCCGGAGCAGGATCGCGGCGCTGCGCTCGTTCGACACGATCCGGTTCGCGCAGAAGGCGTGCTCGAACATCCACATCCTGTCGCTGATGCGGGAGGAGGGGGTGCAGGTGGATGCGGTCTCCGCCGGCGAGCTCGAACGCGCGCGTCGGGCGGGGTACCCGATGGGCACTGCTGCTGCCGAAGACCCCGTGGTCTTCACCGCCGACCTGCTCGACCGACCCACCCTGGAGCGCGTGGTGCGCGACAGGGTCACGGTGAACTGCGGGTCGCCGCAGATGCTCGAACAGCTCGGGCAGGCGTCGCCTGGGCATCGCGTCTGGATCAGGGTCAACCCCGGTTTCGGTCACGGGCACAGCCGCAAGACGAACACGGGCGGCGCGTTCAGCAAGCACGGGATCTGGCACGAGGAGCTGGCCGACAGCCTCGCGATCGTCGACCGCCACGGGCTCGAACTCGCGGGGCTGCACATGCACATCGGGTCGGGGGCCGACTTCGCGCACCTCGCCAGGGTGGCGGACGCGATGGTCGAGCTGGTGATCGCCTCCGGGCGAGATCTGCCGGCGATCTCGGCGGGCGGCGGCCTGCCCGTCCCGTACGCCGACGACGAGCGGGAACTCGACACCGACGAGTACTTCCGGCTGTGGGACGCCGCCCGCGGGCGCCTGGCTGCGCACCTCGGGCATCCGGTGCGGCTGGAGATCGAGCCAGGGCGGTTCCTGGTGGCGTCGTCCGGCGTGCTCGTCGCCGAGGTGCGCGCGTTCAAGCGGGTGGGCGCCAACCGGTTCGTGCTGGTGGATGCGGGCTTCAACGACCTGATGCGGCCGGCGCTGTACGGCGCCGCTCATCGCGTGACCATGGTCGGCCCCGACGGCGTCGAGCGCGGGACCCAGACCGGGACGACCCAGACCGGGACGACCGAGACCGGGACGACCGAGACCGTGCTGGCCGGGCCGCTGTGCGAGTCCGGCGACGTCTTCACGCAGGCGGAGGGCGGCGAGGTGCTGACGATCCCGCTGCCCGCCGTCGAGGTCGGCGACCTGGTCGTGTTCCGCGACGCCGGGGCATACGGGGCGAGCATGTCGTCCACCTACAACTCGCGCCCCCTCGCGCCGGAGGTGCTGGTGGACGGCGGGGCCGTGCGCCTCATCCGGCGGCGGCAGACGATCGACGACCTGCTGGAGCTGGAGTCGTTCGCCTAGCCGTCCGCGCGAGCCGGAACGGGGCATGATGAGAGTCATGAGAACGCCGGGTTCCCGACCATGACGAGCGATGCGGTCGCTTCGCTGACGCCGCCGCCGCCGGAGGTGTCGTCGTTCGTCGGGCGCCGCGACGAGATCAGCGAGCTCCGGGCGCTCCTGGGGTCCGCCAGGCTGGTCACCATCTGCGGCCCCGGCGGCGTCGGCAAGACCAGACTGGCCATCCGGGTCGCTGTGGAGGCGCGGCGCGCGTTCCCGGACGGCGTGTGCTTCGTCGACCTGTCCGCGTCCGGCTCCCTCGAGCAGACGATCGAGTTCCTGAGCGTTGCGCTGCGGGTGGGCGACGCCAGCCTGGATGCGGTCGTCCGCCGCCTCGGGGAGCACCGCATCCTGTTGGTGATCGACAACTGCGAGCAGGTGATCGAGGCCTGCGCGACGATCGCGGCGACGATCGTCGCGCGCTGCCCCGATGTCGTCCTGCTGACGACGAGCCGCGAGCCGTTGGCGCTCGACGCCGAGCGGATCTACCCCGTCACTCCTCTCCGCGTCGAAGCGGACGACACGGGGGTGAGCCCGGCCGTCGACCTGTTCGTGTCCAGGGCGCGAGCGCTCGACCCCGGATTCGACCCCGGCGACGGCCGCTCCACGCTTTTCGAGATCTGCGGGCAGCTCGACGGGCTCCCCCTCGCCATCGAGCTCGCGGCGGCATGGACACGCATCCTGTCTCTCGCCGACATCCTGCAGCGGCTGGAAGAGCCGTTCCGGCTGCTGGGAGGCGCCGCACGCATCCCCTCGGCTCGGCAGCGCACGCTGTACGCCTCGATCGAGTGGAGCTACGAGCTGTGCACAGAGGACGAGCGGCGGTTGTGGCGACACCTGGCGGTGTTCCCCGGCGGCTTCGACATCGCGGCGGCCGAGACCGTCGCGGCATCCAGCGACGGGCGCGCCGACGCTCTGGAGCTGCTGCGGGCGCTCGTGGACAAGTCGATCATCTCCAAGACGCCAGGACTGCCGCACACGCGATACTCGATGCTTTTCGCGATTCGCGAGTTCGGGATCGAGCAGGCCAGGGCAGAGGGCGAGATCGAGGCAGCCGAACGACTGCTCAGCCAGTGGTGCACGGCGTTCCTCGACACCGCGGAGCAGGACTGGTTCAGTCCTCGGCAGTTCGACTGGATAGCGCGTCACGAGCTCGAGATGCCGAACATCCGCGTCGCCATCGATCTGGCACTCGGGCCGGACGGCGACCCGGACGCAGCGTTCGGGCTGCTCATCCCGATGTGGCGCGTCTTCTGGCTCGCCCGGGGACGCGCCAGAGACCTGGAGAAGCTGCTCGACCGCGCCCTGTCTGCCACGACGGGCACGCATCCCCTCCGGCTGAGCGCCCGGCTGCTGCACGACTACATCGTCGGTTCCCGGCTGGGGCTGGACGCGGTCGCCGACGAGCTGAGGCGGCTGACCATCGAGGCGGAAGCCGTCGGCGACGAGTGGACGGCGAGGTCGGTCGATGCGGGTGTCGGGGTGCTCATGCCGGATGGACCTGCCGCCGCCGCGCTTCTGGAACGGGCCGTGGCGTACGGCGCGCAGAACCTGCTCATGCTGACCAGGACGGGAGCGCACATCCGGCTCGCGCTGCTGCACGACCGTCTCGGGAACACCGAGCGGGCGGCCGAGCTGCGGGACACCATCCTGAGTCGCAGCGAGCAGACCGGCGAGATGTACGACAGGGCCTACCTGCTGTTCGGGCTCGCCGTGGACGCGATCGAACGCCACGACGCCGAGGAGGCGCTCCACTTCGCCACCACGTCGCTCAGGATGCGCAGGCGGCTCTCGCCGTCCGCGCTGACCGCGCACACCGTGGAAGCGGTCGCGGCCGCCTCGTTCGACACCGGGCGCGCGGGCGACGCGGCCCGCTGCATCGGGATCGCGGACTCCATCTGGTCGGCCACCGGGGTGCGGCGTGACGACATCGGGCTGCCGACGACCCCGAGGGATGCGTACGAACGACGCATCAGGGACGCCCTCCCTGAGCGCGACTTCGCCGTCGACTACGAGAAGGGCAGGGATGCGTCACCCGCCGCCGGGCTCGACTGGGTGCTCGGGGTCGACGGCTCGGCTGCAGCGGCTCCCACACGCGTTGACACCGACGCCGACCTCACCAAGCGGGAACGGGAGGTCGCGCGGCTGGTCGCGGCCGGACGCAGCAACAAGGAGATCGCCACCACGCTGGTCGTCGCCGTGCGCACCGCGGAGGGACACGTGCAACGCATCCTGAACAAGCTGGGGCTCTCCTCCCGCGTCCAACTCGCCGGGTGGGTCCGCGACCACCTCGACGCAGAAGGGACGACCGAAGACAGGTAGTCGTCGCGTAGCGGACAGGTAGTTTCCGCCTGATGCCGGAGTGGCTCGCCGAGCAGGCTGGAAGTGCCCGAGAACGCCCCGAATCCGTGGAACCCGATCCACGTGCGTTTCCGCTCGGGCAATACCCGGATGATCAACGCACACGCCACCAGCGACACCTCTCTTCACACGCTCAGCGAGCCCGAAATGCTCAGCGAGCCCGACCTCCTCAGCGCCGCCCGTTCCGGCGACATGGCCGCCTTCGCGGAACTCTGGCGACGGTATCGCCGGTTCGCGTTCGCGACCGCGCGCAGCCTCACCTCCGCCTTCGACCCGGACGACGTCGCCGCCGAAGCGTTCACGCGCATCCTCGCTGCGCTGCGGAACGAGTCCGGCCCGACCACCAGTTTCGCCGGATACCTCCGTCAGACCCTCCGTGCCGTCGTGAACAACTGGGGCGCGAAGCGACAGGCCGCTCGCGAGACCGACCTCGTGGATGCCGAACTCCTCGCCACCCCGGCTCGCTTCGCCGACCACGACGAGGTCCTGTCCCTCCGCGACGCGTTCGCGCTGCTCCCCGAGCAGTGGAGGACGGTGCTCTGGCTGAGCGACGTCGAGGGCAACAGCTCGGCAGAGACGGCAGCCGCACTCGGCATCACGACGGAAGCCGCCCGCTCCCTCGCATACCGGGCGCGCAGACGCCTCCGCGACATCGTCAACGCGCCGGGGAGCAAGCTCGCATACGCGAGAGCGGCCTAGGATCGCGCACGGCACCGTTGGCGTGATTCTTGCGGGCACTGACCTGCAGGCCAATGGCGCCGTCCCGTCTCCTGGACGAAAGTGGTCGCATGTCCGAAGAGAAGCTCAGAACAGGTCCGCGGAGCGAAGACGGCAGCGCCGGTGACGCCGACTACGGAAGCATCGGCATCGATTACGCCCGCTACCGGCGACCAGAACCCGCCTTCGTCGCGGCGATCCAGTATGCTCTGGGCGACGCGGCCACGCTGCTGAACATCGGGGCCGGCGCCGGCTCGTACGAGCCGTCCGAACTCGACGTCACCGCTGTCGAGCCCAGCGCCGCGATGCGAGCACAGCGGCCACGCGGCTCTGCACCGGCGATCGACGCCGTCGCCGAGCAGCTCCCGTTCCCCGACGGCGCCTTCGACGCATCCCTCGCCTCGTTCACGGTCCACCAGTGGCGCGACCTTCAGGCGGGTTTGGGTGAGGCGCGACGGGTCACGATCGGGCCGGTCGTGATCCTGACCTGCGATCCGGATGCGCTGCGAACCTCCTGGCTGAACGAGTACGCGTCGGAGGTCATCGCAACGGAGGCACGGCGCTACCCGTCCATCACGGACATCCGCTCTGCCCTCGGCGGGACCGTGACCGTCACCGCGCTCCCGATCCCGCTGGCGTGCACCGACGGCTTCTCCGAGGCGTACTACGGAAGACCGGAGGCACTCCTCGACCCAGGCGCTCGGCTCGCGAACTCGGCCTGGAGCTTCGTGGACCGAGCCGTCCACGACCGGTTCGAACGCACCCTCCGCGCCGACCTCGGCAGCGGCGCGTGGGACGCGAGGCACGGTCGCCTGCGCACTCAGCCGTCGTTCGACGGGTCGCTCCGGTTGATCGTGGGCCGGCCTGACTCCTGAGTGCCGGTCTGGTTGAACAGGTAGTACACGCTGAGCGCGGCGAACCCGACGAGCATGGCGGGCGCGTAGAGGACGCCGACGACCGTGAGCAGCGGATAGAACAGCGTCCCCGCCCCGAAACGCATCAGGGCGCTCCGTCGGCGTTGCGGCTGCATCGAACCGGCCCGGACCAGCGTGAGGGTGATCCGGCCGTAGACGAAGGTGAAGGCGATCGCGAAGCCCGTCGCCACCCCGCCGTAGAGCACCGCAGCGACCCTGGTGTCTCCCGCGCTCGCCTCGGCGAGTGCACCGGCGAGCGTCGACGTCGTGAACGGGACGGCGGTGACGAACATCAGCAGGATGAGGTTCCAGAACAGCAGCACCCGGTCGACCGTCGTCGCGAGGCCGAAGATCGCATGGTGGTTGACCCAGATGACGCCGATGACGAGGAAGCTCACCACGTAGGCGGCGAACGACGGCCAGGATGCGAGAAGTTGCTCGCCGAGGCTTCCGCCCTTGCCGGGGTCGACGTGCAGATCCAGGACGAGCAGCGTGATCGCCACCGCCAGAACTCCGTCGCTGAACGCCTCCAGCCGCACCTTGGTCATCGTGACTCCCCGTGGTCGTTGAGTCATCATCCACCCATGGCGGGCCGCTCCGCATCGCCGGGTTCCTCGGCAGGCGCGCCGAGCGCACCGATCCCCCGCGTTTCGGATGATGCCGTCATGAATCGCGCTCCGTTCGGTCCCTTACTGTGTGACCACTCCCCAGCACGATCCGCCGCACACACACGACCAGGTGGTGAGCGTCAGTTTCTACATGACGCGTTCGGAGCGCGACAGAGCTCGAGCGGCGTACCGTCACACTGCCGTCGACGATCGGATCGAGACCTGGTCGGAGTTCATCTCGAGAGCGGTGCGGCTCCGGGTCGAGGAGCTCGAGTCCGATCGCAATGCCGGAACGCCGTTCGCCACCTGCGATGAGCCGTTGCGGCCCGGCAGACGCGCCCGCCGGATGTTCACGGAGAACGCCGAACGCGACGTCGCCCAGCCGGAGGCGTGACTCGGCCTGCCCACCAGACGTAGAGGCCGATCAGGGCGACGGCGGTGAGGTAGACGACCAGCCACCAGGGGAAGGTGACGCTGACGGGCGGTTTCGCGGCGGCGGCGACGTCTTTGTCCGGGGTGGGCAGCACCCGTTCGCCGGTGACGAGGATGCGCTGGGTGTTGATGCCGAGCGGAGTGCAGGTGATGAGGGTGACCAGGTCGCGTCCGGCCTCTTGGCGGAGGGTTGCGGTGTCGGACGGGTCGACGACGCGGGTGTCGACGACCCGGTAGGTGAGGACTTTGCCGAACGTGGTGATGATGAAGGTGTCGCCCGGTTTCACCCTGTCGAGGTTGGTGAACATGGTGGCGTCCGCGAGGCCGCGGTGGGCGGTGATCACGGCGTGGGTGTCGACCCCGCCGACCGGGAGCGATGTGCCCTCCAGGTGGCCCGCGCCTTTGGCGAGGGTTGCGTCGCTGGTGCCGTGGTAGATGGGCAGGTCGACGCCGATGGAGGGGACCTGGATGCGCGCCATCGTGCCGTTCGGGGTGGAGAGCAGCTTCTCGTAGTCGAAGTGCTGGTCGCTGCTGGTGCCGTTGCCGGTGGGGACGTTGCTGTTGGCCGCGACCAGGGCGCCGGAGGACAGCGCCTGGTTGTATGCGCGGGCTTCGGCGAGTTGTTCGGCAGGGGACGGCCGGGTGTCGCGGACGTCCTCGGTGTAGTGGCTGACGATCAGCGACTGGTTGTACGAGGAGATCCAGGATGCGGCCGGCGAGTATGCCAGGACCGTGGCGCCGGCGAAGGCGGCCACAGCGGTCGCGATCAGGAGGATGCTCGGCCGCCAGCGACGGGCACGGTTGCGGCGTGCACGGTGGCGGCGTGTGGTCGGGTGCTCGTTCATGGCTCGGGGGTGTTCGGTGTGGTGAGCGGGTGGCGGGGTGGGGAAACGCCCGCCACCCGCTCGGTCTGTGTTACGCCTCGTTCTTACGGGCGCGGCGGCGGCTGACCAGGAGCAGGCCGCCGAGCGCGATGACGACGAGGGCGATGCCGCCGATGGTCATCGCGAGCTGGATGCTGGAGCCGGTGAACGGCAGCGACGGGACGCCCTGCTGCGTGTTCGTGATGGTGGCGATCGGCGTGGTGCCGTTGGCACCGGCCTTGACGATGACCGGGGTCAGCGCTGCGGTGCCGGAGGGCAGGACGTAGCCGGTGGGGGCGACGATCTCCTGGAGCACGTAGCAGCGCTGGGTGAGGTCGTGACCGGCGACGGTCGTGTTCGACACGGTGCCGTCGGCGGCGGTCGTCATCTGTGTGTCGCCCACCCACAGGCCGGGGATGGTGACCGTTCCGTTGGCCCCGGAGGTGACCACATACGGGTTGCTGGTGCCGGGCGCGGTGACCTGGGTGAGGCCGGTGATGCTGGCGGTGCAGGAGGCCTGCTGGTCGGTGGTGCCCATGTAGACCTGGAACTGGGCGCCCGCGAGACCGTCGGAGGTGTTCGCGGCGTTGACCTTCTGAACGGTCAGGTCGCCCCAGCGGCTGGTGATCGTGGTCGACGGGGATCCGTTCGGGCCGTTCGGCGTGCCGGGGGTGAGGGTGAAGTCGTTCAGGTTGGCGAACGCCTGGTTCGTGATGGTGCCCGCCGCGTTCGCCTTCGCCTCGAAGTCGAACACCACGTTCTGACCGGCCTGCAGCTTCGCCAGGCCTGCGGTCGTGAACGTGACGGTCAGGGTCTGACCGGACCACACCGCGTTGTAGTCGGTGCCGGAGACGAACGTGGTCGCGCCGGCCTTCACGGTCACCGGGTAGGTGGTGACCGGGGTGAGCTTCGCATCCAGAGTGTCGGTCATGATGAACTTCGTGTATGTCTGACCGGTCGCGAGCGCGGGGATCAACTGGGTCACCTGGTACTCGATCGGAGCGCCGAGGGCGACACCGTCCGTGGTCTGGTTGACGACGTTCTTCGCCGGACCCTGCGCGGTGGTGTTCTTCGGGTACACGTTGACGTTGTAGACCCAGTTGCCGTTCAGCGTCGTGTTGTTCTGCGGGGTCGGCAGGGTCACGATGAACGGAGCAGCGGGAGCGACGACGTTCGACGGCGCCGAGATCTCGCGCACGAAATACGCACCGAGCGGAAGGGTCGCAACGGATGCCGCGGTCCCGGTGGCGTCGGTGGCGGGCAGGGACGTGCATCCGGTGAGGGTGTACGACCCGAGGGTGGTCACGCCCGCACCGGCGGACGCCTGCTTCTGCGCGGCGGTGATCGCGTTGATCTGGTTCCAGCCCGTGTTCGTGCCGTCGAGCAGGTTGATGCCGCTGATCGTGCAGTACTGGAACACGACGCCCGCGATGGGCGCGGTCGTCGGGGCGGTGCCGGTCCCGTCCGGGTTCATCGTGCCGTTGCCGGGGTTCGTGAACTTGTGAACGATGATCTGGCCCTGCGAGGAGGTGTTGATCGGCGCGGCATTCGCGGCAGCGCCGGAAGCCAACGCTCCGAGCACTCCGAGCGAGAGCGCCGTCGCGACCGCGAGCGCTGCGCGCCCCCGGTTCCGAGTGATTGCGGACATGCTGTCGTTTCCTTTCGAATCCACCGCGAGCTGCGGCGGGAGGTTGTGTGGGGTGTGCGGGTGCAAGGGATGCGGGAGTGTCATGTCAGACGCCTCCGCCGGAGGAACTGCCAGAGACCGAGACCGGCCATGATGGCCAGCAGGCCGCCCCCCGTGATCACGAGATAGTCGGTGCCGAGACCACCGGTCAACGGGATCGTCGGCACCGATTGCTGCTGGTTGACCACATCCGCGAGGACCGTGGTCTGTGTCGTGGCGGAGACCGTCACGGCGATCGGGGTGGAGTTCAGGACGTACCCGACAGGGGCCTTGGTCTCCACGAGCTGATACGCGCCAGGGATCAGACCCTTGACGAAGAACTGGCCGCCCACCGGGTCGGTGTCTGCGCCCGTGCACGGCGCGGACACGCAGTCTGCGATCGTGATCGGGGTGCCGGACGGCTGCGCCGTCAGCGTCCAGGACGCACCGGAGAGCACGTTCTTCGCCGCGGTCGCGTCGATCTTCCGCCACTGCAGGCTCGCGCCGATCGGGTTGACGACGGACTTGTCGATGAACGCGTTCTTCAGTTGCCCGAACGCTCCGGCGTTCACGGTGACCGTGTACGACACGGTCACCGTCGAGTTCGCGGCGACCGGGCCCGTCCAGGTGAGATGTTTCGAGGTTGCGTCGTAGGTCGCGGTGCCCGTCCCCGCCGGAGCGATCGCGATCGAGCCGGTGTTGAACGTGGCGTTGTTCACCACGTTCGTCAGGTCGTCGAAGGCCGAGAACGACGGGTTCGCCACCGAGCCGGAGTTCGTGACGGAAATGGTGTACTTCAGCGTGTCACCCGGGTTGACCGTCGTGCCAGCGCCCTTGTCGACCACCTTGTTCCACGACATGATCGGCTGCGCCGTGTTCGTGATGACGCAGGCGATGTTCGCGCCGGCGACCGGAGTGATCGATGGCGGAGACGCCGGGCTGTATGCGGCGCCGTTCGGCAGACCGGTCTGAAGCCCGAAGCTGTCCGTGCAGGTGATCGTGCTGGTGTAGTTGGCCAGCGCCGTCGAGCCGGACGCCGCCTCCGTCAGCGTGTAAGCGGTCCCGGCCGTCGCCACATACGCGCCGGTCGTGCCGCTGCCCGGCGTCACCGTTGCGCCCGTGCCGGTCGTGGTCGAGTTGGTCTGGCTGCCCACCACGGTCCCGGATGCGCCACCCGTCTTCAACGCGACCGTGAACTGATCGGTCGCCGTCTCGCGCGGGGCGCCGAGCGCCTTCGTCAACGTGATCCGCGGGGCGCGGACCACGAGCACGGCGTTCGCGGGCGGATTCAGGTTGGAGACGATGTTGCCCGGACCGTTCGTGTACGTGCCCTCTGCCGCGGCGGTCACATCGAAGGTGATGGTGCAGGACGCCTGCCCAGCGGCAAGGTCGCCGCCGGTCGCCGCGAAGGCGCCCGCCCCCGCGACGGCTGTGGTGACGAATGCCGCGCCGGTCACCTGCGCGCAGGTCCCGCCAACGGCGGGAGTGGGCGCGATCACCAGGCCGGCAGGGAGTGTGTCTGCGATGGTCCAGTCGTTCTTCGCATTCAGTTCGGACGTGTTGGTCACGGTGAGAGTGACCGTCGACTTCTGTCCGGGGGCGACGAGAGCAGGGGTGAACGACTTGTCGAGCTGCGGCGTCACATCCACCAGCCGCACGTTGTCGAAGGCGCCGTCGTTGCCGTTCGTGGTGCCGTTGGTGTTGTACATCTCCAGGCCCATGCTCGTTCCGGTGGCCTGGAACGCCTGGTTGGTCGTCATCGAGTTGAGCTTGACCGTCTTGGTCACCGTGCCGAACACCCCGCCGACCGCGCTGGTGACGTTCTGGGTGTACGCCGTGACGTTCGGGTTCGTGGTCGCCTGGCAACCGTTGAGCGGCTGGCCGATGTTGGTCAGTGCGCCGGTGACCGGGTCGACGGTCGCGAACTGATAGCCGGGGTCGGCCGACCCGGTCCCGCAGTTCATATACGCGGTGTTGACGCCGAAAACGTAGTAGTGGCCGGGGATGGTCGTGATGGGCTGGACCGTCTTGAACATGACGCTGCCGCTCGCGACGGCGGAACCGGTCGGAAGGGTGTCGCAGGTGCCGCCGGCGGTGCTGCTCGACTGACACTCGGTGTACGAGCTGACCACGTGGTCCGTCGTGGGCGACGCGGGGGTGAACTGCTGACCCATGGCGAGCGCGAGCATCCTCAGGAACTGGTAGCTCTCCACACCGGAGGAGTCGGAGCACAGTCCGTTCGTGCCCGAGTTCGAGGCCGACGATCCCGACTGCGCCCACGCGGGCGTCGTCGCGTTCGCGTAGTTCAGGATGACCCCGTTGCAGCGTGCTCCGTTGATCCACTTGGGTGAGCCGGTGTACGTCTCTCCGGCCGGGGTGGAGCCGACGTAGGTCGAGTAGTTGACGGCTGTGGCCGCCGGGTTGTTCTCGAAGTCCTCGTTGAAGACCACCGTGCCCGGCTGGGTGACCCCTGGGGTGCCGGGGGTCGTCGCCTCGGCGGTCGTGGTGGGGGTGAGGATGGTCAGGGACGACAGAGCGATGGCCGCCGCGGCCACGGTCGCCGCGATCTTCGTGGTGCGACGGCGGGCGAAGAACCAGTTGCGGCCGTCGGCGCGATGCCGGGCACGGCGGCGCGGCGCAGGGGGCGCGTCGCTGGGTGTCGTTCTGGGGCGACCGAGCATGTCTCGGTTCCTTTCGGGCTTTCGGGTTCGGGTGGTCCTGCTGTATTGCTGTCCTGCTGTATTGCTGCGCCATCGGGCGTCCGGCGCGCTCGATGGCGCGACGGCACGGCTGCGCGAAGGCGCGCCGAACGTGCTGCGCTGCGTGCGCACGAATGCTCGGGTAAGCAGGTCCCCGCGGGCGGGGCGTTCGGGTACGGCTCGGGTTCTAGGAACTGCGGATACGACGGCGTTCGGGTGAGCGCCTCCTCCGGCGCTCGCCTCCTTTTCGGGAGGGGCGAGATCGCCAGACTCGCTACAAAAGACCGCGTTCGGACCCGACTATGACGCCGAGGTGTTCCGTTTCATCGAACTCTCAGGAATGCAGTCATTTTCTGTGGGCCGGGAAACGCGGTAGCCGAGGCGCCGACTCCACCCCCGTCGGCACCTCGACGAAGGACCATCGCCCGATGCACCGGTCCCTCGCTGACCCAAACCCGAATGGGCCAGGAGCCGACTCCCCCGATTGGGCTCAGCAGATAAGACCGCTCAGCGCGGGATTCGTGACGAAACCGTTTCTGAGATTCTTCGCAGCGTCAGTAGCGGCGGCGCAGGTAGGCGCTCGCGGCGGGCGACCACATCATGATCCCGGCTGCGACAGTGAGTGCGAGCACGAGTATCCCGAGCAGGTCACCGGTGAACAGCGACGGCAGGGATGTGAGGGCGGTCAGGCCGCCGAGGATCGTGAGGATGATCCGCGCCCAATTGACGCCCTTCACCATGAAGACCGCGATGACGACCCGAAGTCCCGCGCTGATGATGGCGCCGACCACAGCTCCGGCCATCACGGCCGTCGCGGAGGAACCGGATGCTCCAGCCTGCACGGCCGCGACAACCCCGACGATCCCGGACAGGAACGACACCGCCGCGCTGGCGATCCACAGCCAGAACGATGTGCGGAGGATGGTGGGTGCTGCGGCGATCGGGCGAAGATCGGACACGTCGAAGCCTTTCGAGCCGGGAAGGGGTCGCGTTCACCCTATCGTCCGCCCTGTCCCGCATCCCGGAGGCGTGGGAAGATCGTGCGCGACGGAGGAGGAACGGTGAGCGAAACGAACGGCGACGCGGACGACGGCTTCACGGTGGTGCGGACACTGAATGCGACCCCCGGGCGGGTCTTCCAGGCGTGGACCGATCCGGAGCTTCTCGGCTGGTTCTTCAGCGGGAACGGCCCCGTCGACGAGCCGATCGAGGTCGACCCGAGTGTCGGCGGGGCGTGGCGGCAGCGCATGGTGATCGACGAGAACACCAGCTACGTGACGGGCGGCGTCTACCGCGAACTGCTCCCCGGCGAGCGCATCGTCTTCGACTGGGGTGCGGTCGGCGGCTGGCCGGAGCTACCCGTGGATGCGGCAGACCGCGATGCCGTGGACGTCCCGCGAGTCACGGTCGACCTCATCCCGCTGCCCGGCGACCGCACCGAGCTGCGCCTGCACCAGGCGCTTCCGCCGCACTTGACGGCCGAGCAGGTGGCGTACTGGAGCGGCATCGACTGTCACGCCGGGTGGTCGATGACGCTCGACCGCCTGCCAGAGGCCCTCTGACCGCCAGCGTGTCGGCGCCCACCCGCTCGCAACACATGCATTAGCGGGCTACCGTCGGAGAGTGCAGGTCGATTCGCTTCCCCCACCGCTTCGCAACCTGGCGTCGCGGGTGTGGTTGTGGCGCGTCGCCTCCGCCAGGTCTCGCACGATCCGGCCGATGGATGCGCCGCAGGCGTACGCGGCAGGGCGCGACAGCATCCGGATCCTCGTCGTCGGCTCCGGCCCCGCCGCAGGCTGGGGCGTCGGCAGCCACGATCTCGCTCTGCCGGGCGCGCTCGCCAGGGCCGTAGCGGCGACCACCGGACGCGGCGCCGTGGTCGACGTGATCCCTGCGACCGATACCGGCGTGCGCACCGTGGGCGCGCTGCTCGACGACGCCGACCTGTCCCGGTATGCGGCGATCGTCGTCAGCGTCACCATGACGGACGCGCTGCACAGGGTCGCTCCGGAACGCTGGGAGGCCAGGATGCGCGCGGTGCTCGGCCGCATCCGGTCGCGCACAGACGCGACCATCGTCTGGCTCGGCTGCCAGCCCATCCGCTCCGTGCGTCCGTACGACAATGAGTACGGCGACATCGTGCAGCGCACCGCCACCGAGCTCAACCGCCGCGCAGCCGAGGTGAGCCGGGCGTCCGAGGGGACCGTCTTCATCCCGCTGGGCGCGCCCCCGCACAACGCGAGCGCCGGGCACCGCACCCCGGCCGACTACCTCTTCTGGGCGCGCCAGATCGCGGACGTCATCGCGCCGGGCCTCGCCGACTCCGTCGCCACCATCCCGCCGGCGCCCGCCACCGACCGGGTGGATGCGATCAACCGGCTTCGCCTGCACGAACGATCCCCGGATGCGCGCCTCGACGGACTCATCGGCACTGCCAGGCGCACCCTGCAGTCGGACATCGCCCTGTTCTCCGTGCTGGACGACGAGAAGCAGTGGCATCTCGCGTCGAGCGGGACGGCGCTGACCGAGTTCCCTCTGGAGGAGTCGGTGTGCATCTACACGATCGCCACCGACGACGGCATGGTGGTCCCGAACGCCGAAGACGACCCTCGCTTCTCGGAGAACGCGATGGTCACCGGTCCCGCACACCTGCGGTTCTATGCCGGGTATCCCGTGGAGGCGCCGGACGGCACCCGGATCGGCGCGATCTGCGTGTTCGGCCGCACGGCCCGCGACCCGACGGAGTCGGAGACGGATCTCGACGTGCTCCGCGAACTGGCGCTGCTGGCTCAGCGGGAGCTGTGGCGCTGGGAGCCCGGCGACCAGTAGCGCACGCGGCCCTGGCACAAGAAACGGGCAGGGCGGCTCAGCCACCCTGCCCGTCAGACAAAGCGATCCCTAGAGGGCGCGAATGTTCTCCGCCTGCGGGCCCTTGGGGCCGTTGGCGGTGTCGAACTCGACCTTCTGGTTCTCTTCGAGGTTGCGGTGGCCGGCGTCGCCGCCGACGATCGCGCTGTGGTGCGCGAAGACATCCTTCGTTCCGTCATCGGGTGCGATGAACCCGAATCCCTTTTCGGAGTTGAACCATTTGACGGTGCCGGTGGCCATATCGTCATTCCTTTATTCGTGTTGCGGGCCACGCGATGCGACCCGTCGACCACGCCTTTCGAGACGCGGACGTTGCTGCGCGAACCGTTCGGCGGTGCGCGCGAGTTGGGAGCCCCTGGATGCGGTCGGCGGCAGTTGCAGCGCGGAACCTGAGGGGCGGGATAGTGCGGTGAGTGTCCGTTCGGCAGCGGATCGCTGCGAAGAAACGGCCAGAAAATCGCCGGACGCTACCCCTGAGCCTAGCGGTCCTTCTTGAGAGCCAGCAGGACGCGGTCGAGCGAACCGCCGAGGCCCCACTTCTCCCCGAGGTCGCTGAGCCTCGCGCGCCGGTCGTCGTCGGGGGTCGGGATGCGCGCATCCACTGTCGGCAGGTCGAGGTCGCGCACCACTTCGACCACGCGCGGCGCGACCTCCAGATAGGCGGACGCCGCTTCGAATCTGGCGCGCATCGGCGCCTTCATCGTGCTGTCCGGGTCGGCTGCGGCGGCAAGGATGCCGTCGAGGTCGCCGTATTCGGTGAGGAGCGCGGTCGCCGTCTTCTCGCCGATGCCGGCGACGCCCGGCAGTCCGTCCGAGCTGTCGCCGCGCATCACGGCGAAGTCGGCGTACTGCTGCGGCCGCACACCGTACTTTCCGACGACGACGGACTCGGTCAGCGTCTCCAGGTTGCTCATGCCGCGCGCGGTGTAGATGACGCGCACATCGGCGGCGTCGTCGACGAGCTGGAACAGGTCGCGGTCGCCGGTGACGACATCCACGGGATGCGACGCCCCGGTCGCGAGCGTGCCGATCACGTCATCCGCCTCGTGCTGCGCCGCACCGACGATGGGGATGCCGATGGCGCCGAGCACCTCCCGGATGATCGGGACCTGCCGCACCAGCGCCTCCGGCGTCTCCTCCACATCCACGCCGCCCGGATTCTCCTCGGCGACACGGTGCGCCTTGTAGCTCGGGATGAGGTCCACCCGCCACCGCGGACGCCAGTCGTCGTCCCAGCACGCCACGAGTTCGTCCGGCCCGAAGTCGGTGACGAGCTTGGCGATGATGTCGAGGAACCCCCGCACGGCGTTCACCGGTGTGCCGTCGGGAGCGCGCACCGTATCCGGAACCCCGTAGAACCCGCGGAAATACAGGGAGGCACTGTCCAGAAGCATCGTTCGCCCGGTCACGCCCCGATCCTCCCACGTCCGACGCGATCGAGCCCAGGCTTTTTCACGGTATGCGGGTCGAATACCGTGAAGAACCCTGGGCTCGATTGCGGCGGGGCGGGCGGAGCGGGCGGCGCGGACGGCGCGCTACGGGAGGATGTGGCCCGCGGTGGTGAAGAGGCGGTACCACTCCTCGCGGGTGAGGGGCACATCGCTGCCGGCCGCGGAGTCGAGCAGGTGGTGGATGTTCGTGGTGCCGAGGACGACCTGGATGTTGGCGGGGTGACGGGTGATCCAGGCGACGGCGATCGCGGCGGGCTGGACGTCGTACTTCGCGGCGAGCGCGTCGATCACGTCGTTCAGTTCGCGGTAGTTCTCGCGGTCGCCGAGGAACACGCCGTCGAAGAAGCCCTTCTGGAACGGCGACCAGGCCTGCAGCGTGATGCCGTTGAGGCGGCTGTAGTCGAGGATGCCGTTGTCTCGGTCGATGGACTGGTCGAGGGCGGCCATGTTCGCCGCTATGCCCTGCGCGATGATCGGCGAGTGGGTGATGCTGAGCTGCACCTGGTTGACCACGATCGGCTGACGGACGGAACGCTTCAGCAGCTCGACCTGCCCCGGCGTCTGGTTGGAGACACCGAAGTTGCGGACCTTGCCGGACTCGAACAGCTCGTCGAACGCCGCAGCGACCTCATCCGGCTCGACCAGGGTGTCCGGGCGGTGCAGGAGCAGCAGGTCGAGGTAGTCGGTCTTGAGCGCGGCCAGCGATTCGTCGACCGTGGTCAGGATGTGCTCGCGGGAGAAATCGAAGTAGCCGTCCCTGATGCCCACCTTCGACTGGATCTGCACCTGGTCGCGCTCCGAGGCGGGGATCGCGCCCGCGTCGCCGAACCGCGTCTCGCAGCCGTGGCGCACGTCGCCGTAGATGTCGGCGTGGTCGAACATGGTGATGCCGGCATCCCGAGCCGAGCGCACCAGGGTGCGAATCTGCTCGTCGTCCAGCGGCGTGATCCGCATGAGGCCGAGGATGATGTTCGAGGTTTCGACGGTGGTGTTCGGCAGGGTGAAAGTCTTCATGGCCCTATTCTGCGCTCATCCCCTCCCTCGCCGCCCGGATGCATGACTGACCTCCTCGCGCAACCCCTGTACCCCCTCGGGGAACGGTCTACCGTTCGTGATCCGACCCGACGGAGGAACCATGACGATTTCCCACGCTGACCAGCACGCGTGCGACCGCTTCCGCGCGGAGACCCACCTGGAAGCCCGCCCGGCGGCAGCCCCCGGCTACATCGTGCACGCCCTCGGTCGCGAGTTCCGGGTGAGCGACGAGATGGCGCGCATCTTCCTCCGCCAGGTGGAACGCGTGCTCGAGACAGACACCTCCGCCCTCGTGGTGCTGCGGCACGCGCACGGCGTCGAGCTGCTGCTGGTGCGCGACGACAACGCGTTCTCCATCCGTCTGGAGGACGCGGTGGATGCGACACGGGATGCGCACGCGCTGACGGCGTGAGGGTGCGGGTGCGAGGGTGCGGGCGTGAGGGCGTGATCGCCGGACGCATTCGGGCTTAGTCGAAACCACGACGGCCCGTTCGACGTATTACCGTAACGTCACCCTTCAGGAGGCACGGAATGCGCTATTTGTTTTTGATTCAGACCGCACTCGACGGCGAGCCGTACCGCGAGAGCGAGGACAACATCGGCGAGTGGATCGCCGAGGTGGATGCACGCGGCCGGGACGCGGACGGGGATCGTCTGCGGCCCATCGAGGAGGCGAAGACCGTTCGGGTTCGGCACGGGCGCCTCGACGTGGTGGACGGGCCGTTCAGCGAGGCGAAGGAGTGGGTGGCCGGGTACGACGTCATCGACTGCGACTCGATGGACGACGCCGTCGACCTGGCCTCGCGTCATCCGATGGCGCGGTTCGGGCGGATCGAGGTGCGGGAGCTCTGGCCTCTGGGCTGAGTGCGCTGGGTATCCTCGTTGCGTGAGCGAGGCAGGAGACGCAGGGCAGGACGGCGGGGCGCGGGAAGGCGCGGACGCGGACGCGGACGCTGTCGCGCGCATCCACTTGGCTCTCGCCGATGCAGTGGGGCGGCTTACCGCTGCTGGCGCCCGCGACGAGGCGCTGGCCGTGTTCGTCCCGCGGCAACGCCGGATGCTCATCACCAGGGAGCCTGTGCTGCGCCCGGTCGGCCGGGTGTGGCGGCTGGGCGTGCTGCTGCTCGACCGCGACGGGGTGCTGCGGGCGACGGGCTCGATCGTGCGGGCGACCGAACCGGGCAGGCCCGCGTACCAGTCGCTGTCGGCCGAGACGCGGCGCGCATACCGGGCGGCAGCGCAGCGCGGGCATTTCCCTGCCGGGGAGACCGTGAACTACGACGCCGAGGTCATCGAGGTGGATGCGGACGGTCTGCGCGCACCCACTGGTCCCGTCTTCGTGCGCGACGGGCGGGCGTTCGTGCGGTGGAACGCCGCGACTCCGGATGCGGCCGTTCCGTTGGAGGCGTACCTCGCGGAGCGGGTCGGCCTGCTGGCCGACCCTCCGCTCGGGGCGTGACGCCGCTCTAGCTGGTGCTCTTGCCGGTGAGGTCGTCGAGCTTGCCGCTCGCCTTGTCGACGGCGTCGCTCACCCTGTCGCCCAGTTCGCTCGCGGCTTTGCTGGCGAGGTCGCCTGCGGCGTCCTTCACCTGCTGGACGGGTTCTGAGTGGGTGAAGCCACTGACCTGGCGCTTGATGGTGTCGTAAGTCTTGCGGCCGGAACGCGAACCGAGCACGAAGCCGACGGCCGCTCCTGCCAGGAAGATGATGAATTTCATCGTTGTCCTCTCGATGGTGGTCTGTTGCACGCACCGTACCCGCGCCCTCCCCGATGCGACAGGGGGCCCGGCCCGGGCCGCAAGCCCCGGCCTGCAAGCGGGGCAGCGGCCGCAGGCAGCCGTGGCGCATCCGAGCCCAGCCGGGGCGGCCCCCGGACAGCGGCGTCGACCCGGTGCCAGAATGGCTGCGTGTCGGAGCCGTCGAGCGTCCGCCGCTCGCAGAGCGGGAACCGCGCAGAGGTGCGTACCTTCGAGCACGCCGTCGCGGCGTGGGCGGCCAGGGACGCCGCCGCCCCTGCACCCCCGGCCGCCGTCCGCGTCGCCGTCCTCGTCGAGGGCGCGAGCGACCGCGCGGCCGTGGAGGCGCTGGCCGAAACGCAGGGACGCGACCTGGCGGCGGAAGGCTGGGCTGTGCTCCCGATGGGCGGCGCGATGAGCGTCCGCCGCTTCGTCGGCCTGCTCGGCCCCGACGGGCTCGGCGTCGCACTGCGCGGGCTCTGCGACGCGGCCGAGGTGCGGTACTTCGAGATAGCGGGGATGCGCGCCACGGATGTGCACGTGTGCCGTCCGGATCTCGAAGGGGAACTCATCCTGGCGCTCGGGCCGGCCGGCGTCGAGGCGGTGCTCGACGAGGAGGGGGATCTGCGGCTGTTCCGGATGTTCCAGCAACAGCCGGCGCAACGGCTGCGGACGGTCGAGCAGCAGTTGCACCGGTTCCTCGGCACAACCTCCGGCCGCAAGGAGCACTACGGCCGCGCGCTGGTGCTCGCCGTGCCCGCCGAACGGGTGCCCGGACCGCTTCTCGGGCTGCTCGCGCGCGGCTGACCGGGGCCGCGCATCCCGCGGGTATCGTGGCCTCAACCCGACAGGAACAGGAACTCCGATGGTCGCCCACGTCACCCCGCACCTCGAGCAGCGTCTGCGCGACATCTTCGACCGACGCGACCGGCAGAACATGCAGCCGACCATCGACGCCTTCCTCGAGGTGCTGGCCGAGAACCCCGGCAACGCCTACGTTCTCTACGACGTGGGCGGATCGTACGACACGGCGGGCGAGGAGGAGACGGCGCTCGGCTACTACGAGCAGGCGATGGATGCGGGCCTCACCGGCGACACGCTGCGCCGCTGCCTCCTCCAGTACGGCAGCACGCTGCGCAACCTGGGCCGGTACGACGAGTCGCTGGCAGCGCTCGACCAGGCACTCGCGCTGTACCCGAAGTCGGAGTCGGTGCGCATGTGGCACGCGCTGTCGCTGCACGCTGCCGGACGCAGCGACGCGGCGGTGGCGTCGCTGATGGAACTGGCGGTCGACCACATCCGCACCGAGGACCTGCTGCGGTACGAGGCGGCGATCCGCGGCAACGCGGAGTACCTGCACTCGCTCGACCGCGGCTGACGCCGCCGCGCGGCGTCGCGCGCCGGGCTGGCCCGCATCCGCACGACTCGCTCGACTCGTGCGCGGGCGGGCGCGGCGACTCGCGCGGAGTGCGACTCGCTCGACTCGTGCGAAAAGCGCGGTCGCGGCGGCGCGGAGCGCACATTCCGCACGACTCGTGCGCGGTCGGGCGGGGCGACTCGTGCGAAAAGCGCGGTCACGGCGGCGCGGAGCGCACGTTCCGCACGACTCGTGCGCGGGCGGGGCGACTCGTGCGCGGGCGGGGCGACTCGTGCGCGGGCGGGGCGACTCGTGCGGAGGGCGACACGCTCGACTCGTGCGAAAAGCGCGGTCGCGGCAACGCGGAGCGCACGTTCCGCACGACTCGTGCGCGGGCGGGCGGCGCGACTCGCGCGGAGGGCGACACGCTCGACTCGTGCGAAAAGCGCGGTCGCGGCAGCGCGGAGCGCACGTTCCGCACGAACCGTGCGCGCGCGGCGCGACTCGCGCGGAGGGGCGGCACGGGCGGCTCGTGCGCGGGCGGGTGCGGCGGCCGCGTTATGCGAGCAGCGCCGCGATCAGGAGCAGCGCCGGCACCGCGAACAGCGTCGTGAGCAGCACTATGTCGCGCGCCACGGGCATCCCGCGCTCGTAGCGGGCGGCGAAGTTGTAGACGTTCTGCGCGGTGGGCAACGCGGCGAGCGCGACCGCCGCGAACAGCGCGTGCCCGTGCATCCCGAAGCCGAGCCAGGCGACGAGGAACGCGATCAGCGGCATGACCGCCGCCTTGATGACGGAGGCCGTGAGGATTTCGACGCGTCCGTGGTCGGCGTTGAGGGGCCGGGAGCCGTGCAGCGACATGCCGAACGCCATCAGCACCAGCGGCACCGCGGCACCGCCGAGCAGCACGAACGGCTGGAAGACCGCATCCGGGAGTGTGATCCCGCTGAGGTCTACGAGGATGCCGAGCACGGATGCGATGATCATCGGGTTGCGGATCGGCTGGGTGAGGATCGACCGCACAGAGACCGACCCGCGCGAGGTGACGTCTAGCACCGTGAGAGCGATCGGCGCGAACACGATGAGCTGCAACAGCAGCACGGGCGCGACGAACGATGCGCTGCCGAGCACATACACGGCGACGGGCAGCCCGATGTTGTTGGCGTTGACGTACCCGGCTCCCAGCGCGCCGATGGTGGTCTCCGCCGCCTTCCGTTTGAAGAACAGCCGCGACAGCAGCACGAACAGCCCGGCCGATGCGAGAGCTGCGACCGCGGAGACGACGAGCTGGGCGGAGAAGACCACGTGCAGGTCGGCCTTCGCCAGGGTGACGAACAGCAGGGCCGGGTTGGTGACGAAGAAGGCGATCCTATTGAGCACGAATGCGGCCTGCGGGCCGCCGATCCCCGCGCGCCCCGCCACGTAGCCGACGGCGATCACGAACGCGATGATCGCGAACCCGATCACCACTCCGCCCATCGTCCCAGCCTACGGCCCCGGCCGCACCCGCTCCGTTCGGAAGGAGTGAGGAGCCTCACCGACCATGATCTCCTTCCGGACGGAGTGGCAGGCGGCGTGTCGACCGGGGTCTCCTGCGACAACGCGCCACAGCCGCAATGCAGGAGGTCGCGGACGACACGCCGTCCGGGGCTCCGTTCGGAAGGAGAATCCGGCGCGCGGGCGCGAGGACTCCGTTCGGAAGGAGATTCCGGGCGTGGGGGAGCGCGGGGGGCGTGGGGCGCGTGGGGGCCGGGGGCCGGCGCGCGGGCTCCGTTGGGATGGGGGCGCCGACAAACGTAATATGTATGCACGTGACTGAAACGCGCAAGCTTCCCGTTCTCGTCCTCGTGGGCATGGTCGTCGGCTCCATGGTCGGGGCCGGCGTGTTCTCGCTGCCGGGAACGTTCGCCGGTGCGACAGGAGCGATCGGCGCGATCGTCGCCTGGGCCATCGCCGGGGCGGGGATGCTCACCCTCGTCTTCGTGTTCCAGAGGCTGGCCGTGCGCAAGCCCGCGCTCGACTCCGGCATCTACGCGTACGCCAAGGCAGGGTTCGGCGACTATGTCGGGTTCTTCTCCGCGTTCGGCTACTGGGCCAGTGGATGCGCGGGGAACGTCACGTACTGGGTCCTGATCGGCTCGACCATCGGCGCCCTGTTCCCCGCGTTCGGCGCGGGGAACACCGTGCTCGCCGTCGCCGTGTCGACGGTGGGCGTGTGGGGGTTCTTCCTGCTGATCAGGCGCGGGGTGCCGCAGGCGGCGTTCATCAACACCATCGTCGCTGTCGCCAAGGTGGTGCCGCTGGTGGTGTTCCTGGTGATCGTCGTGGCCGTCGGCTTCAACTGGCACACGTTCACCCTCAACCTGTGGGGCACCGGCAGCCCGGACGTGTCGTCGCTGTTCGGGCAGATCCAGCAGACGATGCTGCTCACGGTGTTCGTGTTCCTCGGCGTCGAGGGCGCGTCTGTCTACTCCCGGTATGCGAAGAGCCGCCGCGACGTCGGGCGCGCGACACTGCTCGGCTTCCTCAGCGTGCTGTGCCTGTTCGTGCTGATCACGGTGCTGTCGTTCGGCGTCGCCCCGCGGGCGGAGATCGGCGGGATGCGGGAGCCTTCGGTCGCCAGCGTGCTGCAGGTGATCGTCGGGCCGTGGGGGTACACGCTCATCAGCGTCGGCCTCGTCGTCTCGGTGCTCGGCGCATACCTGTCCTGGACTCTGATGGCGTCGGAGGTGCTGTTCACCTCGGCAAGGAACGAGGACGCCCCTCGGTTCCTCGCCGCGGTCAGCAAGCGGAACGTCCCGGTGGCTGCGCTGGTGCTGACGACGCTGCTGGTGCAGGCGCTGCTCGTGGTGACCCTGTTCTCGGAGAACGCCTTCCAGTTCATGCTGAGCCTGTGCAGCTCGCTCGCCCTCATCCCGTACGTGCTGACAGCCGGCTATGCGCTCAAGCTCGAGACCCGCGCGGGCGACGACCCCGGCGGGCGCAGCAGGCGCGGCCTGACGGTGGCGATCATCGCGACCGTCTACACACTGTTCCTGATCGTCGCGGCCGGGCCGGGCTATCTGCTGTTGACGTTCATCATCTATGCGCCGGGCACGCTGCTGTTCGTCGCGGCGAGGCGGGAGAGGGGGCTGCGCGTGTTCCGTCCGTTCGAGGCCGTGCTGTGCGTGGTCGCCGTGCTGCTGGCCGTCGCGGCCATCGTGGCGCTCGCGGCAGGCTGGATCACGATCTAGTCGGAGTCACGATCTAGCCGGAGTCACGGTCTCGCCGAAGTCCACGACCTCGCCGGGGTCCTCCCCCGACCGCCCACCCGCACGGCGAGCGCGATCATCAGCAGCACCACCGCTGCGGCGATGGCCGCGATGGCGACGGGGGCGGAGACGAGCGTGCCCGTCAGGCGGGACACCCCGATCCAGGCGAGGCCCCACGCGCTGGCGATGGCGGGCGTCAGGCGCCCCCTGTCCCAGATCGCGAGCGCGGCGCCGAGGATCGCCGCAACCACGACCAGCGCGATCCCCCAGGCGTGCTGGCTCCAGCCGAAACCGTCGAATCCGGCCACGACGAGCAGGCTCGTCACGTTCGCTACGGTCGCCACCATCACCCAGCCGAGGTAGAGGCCCGTCGTCCCGTCGAACAGGATCGCGTCGGCCGTCGACCCGCCGTGGATGCGCTGAAGCAGCACGAACGCCACGATCAGCACCACGAGCAGCGCCGCGATGAGGACGGCGGAGAGAGCGAGCATCCCGAACTGGACGCTGAGTATCCAGGCGGCGTTGAGGAGCAGGGAGGCGAGCATCCAGTAGCCGACGCTGCGCTGTCGCGGCTTCGCCGCCTGCGACGGGAACGCCTGCCAGATCGCGTAGCCGACGAGGCCGAGATAGATGACCGTCCAGATGGCGAAGGCCGGTCCCGCCGGCGAGAGCATCGTGGCGTCCGCGCTGAGCGCGCCGCCGGCGGCCTTCGCGATCGGGGTTCCGCCCGCCGCTCCCGAGCCGACGAACGCTCCGACCAGCGCGAGCACGGCGGCGACGAGCACCGCGACCTGCCGCACCCGATCGGCGGCGACAGGGCGGGTGGCGACGGAGGTGGCCGCTGCGGTGGAGGTCATGCCGCACACGATATGCCTAGCCGGGCTAGACATCAACGGCGGGCGCGAGGAATGAGTGGTCCCGACGCGCCGTGTCCCCGCCTGCGCTTACGGCAATTCGGGACCACTCGTTGGTGTGGAAGAGAGGTCACGCGGTGGCGATCACGACCGTGGTGTCGAACTCGTCCGAGGTCGCGACCCGGACGCTCAAGCCCTCCCGCTCGAACAGGGCTGCCGTCTCCGCCGCCTGCTCACCGCTCGTCTCGATCAGCAGCGAGCCACCCGGCGCGAGCCAGTCGACTGCTCCCGCGGCGACGCGGCGCTGCACGTCCAGGCCGTCGCCTCCCCCGTCGAGGGCGACCGCCGGTTCGTAGAGGCGCGCCTCAGGGGGCATGAGCGCGATCGCGTCCGTCGGGACGTACGGGGCGTTCACGGCGAGCACATCCACCCGGCCGCGCAGGGATGCGGGAAGAGCGTCGTACAGGTCGCCCTCGTAGACGCTTCCAGCAGGCTCGATGTTCTGACGCGCACAGCGCACAGCAGCGGGCTCCACGTCGCACGCGACCAGTTCCACGCCAGCGCCGACCCTGGATGCGATCGCCACCCCGATCGCACCGGCGCCGCAGCACAGATCGAGCACCACCGCATCCGGAGCGGCGAGCGCCACGGCCTGCTCCACGAGGAACTCTGTGCGATGTCGCGGCACGAACACTCCAGGCGCGACGCGGATGCGCAGCCCGCAGAACTCGGCCCAGCCGATCAGCGGCTCCAGCGGCAGGCCGGACGTGCGCTTGGCGACGAGGTCTTCCAGCTCCTCCGGACTCGACGCCGCCTCGGCGATGAGGAGCGCCTCGTCCTCCGCGAACACGCAGCCGGCCGCGCGCAGCCGCGCGACGACAGCCGGGTCCGGGTCGGACGCTGAGGTGATCACGGGGGTCATGGTAGCGCCCCCGACGCACCCGACGGGCCCTGCCCGGCCGGGACGTCCAGGCCTCCACAATCCTCAAGGCCCTTGACCTCCTCCCCTGAGGCGGTATGGATGGTTCATGAAACGCATCCACTACGCGAGCGGGTCCTTGCTGACCGGTGACGCGATCGCCGACGTGCTGTTGCGTTATGCCGCAGCCTTGGCGTCGAATCGCACGGCCGCCGAGGTGTCGGCCCCCGCTGTGGCGGAGGCGGGAAACGTGACCGAGGTGATGCTTGTCCTCGGTCCGGCGAGCCAGATCCTCGCCGAGAACGCGCCGGGCATCGAGGAACTGGTCGACGACGGATTCGTCGAGTCCCTCGAACGGAAGGTGGCCGCGCTCGGAAGCAAGGCGGGATTCGTGACCAGCGGCACCGAAGAATCAGACGGTCTGGATCTGGACCTTCTGTGATGCACCGCACGGACGGGTGCTGAAAGTTCGTCCGTTGCACTGGTGCATCCCGAATGGCCGCGTACTATCGCGACGAGACAGCAGAGGATACGGGAGAGGGTATGCAGGTGTTCCACGTCTACATCGACGACCTTCGGTTCACCTTTGTCGACCGCGCTCCCGTTGAAGAGCTGAAGAGCAACGTCGTGAAGGCCAGCCGCTCCGATGGGGACTTCGTGCAGATAACGCAATCGAGCAGGCCGCCGAGCGAGGTGTTCGTCACCAGTCAGACGAAAGTCAGGATCGAGACGGCGACGATCCCGCGCGACCCCGGCGACGGCGGGTCGGACGACGACGACGCCTTCTGGTTCGACTTCGACTCCCTGAACTGACCTGACCCGGCTCGACATGACCTCGCTCTGGCTCGACCTCGCCGACCCGATCCCGACCGACCCGTTCCAGCCGCACGCCGAGTACGACGCGGTGGTCGTCGGCGCCGGGCTCACCGGGCTCAGCACCGCGTTCATGCTGGCCAGGCACGGGATGCGCGTCGCCGTGCTCGAAGCCCGCACGGTCGGCGCCGTGACCACCGGCAACACCACCGGCAAGGTGAGCCTGCTGCAGGGCACGACGCTGTCGCAGATGCGCCGTCACACCACGGACAGGGTGATGTGCGCGTACGTGGACGCGAACACGGCAGGACAGGGCTGGCTGCTCGACTACCTGGATGCGCGGGGCATCCCGTACGAGGTGCGAGACGCTTACACGTACGCCACGACGCTGGATGGCCGCGACCGGCTCGACGCCGAGCTCGCCGCCGCACGCATCGCCGGGCTGGGCGCGACGGAGGAACGCGGCTGCGAGCTGCCGTTCGCCGTCGAGGCCGCCCTGCGACTGCCTGCGCAGGCACAGCTCGACCCGCTGCCGCTGCTCGCCTCCCTGGCCGCCGACCTGCGCGCGCTCGGCGGCGTGATCGTGGAGGGCGAACGCGTGTCAGCGGTGTCGGCGTCCGAGCCTGCCGTGGTGACCAGCACCTCGGGGACCACGCGCGCCGCCAACGTCATCCTCGCGAGCGGCACGCCGATCCTCGATCGCGGCCTGTACTTCGCCAAGACGGAGCCGCTGCGCTCCTATGTCGCGGCGTTCCGGGTGCCCGGCGAGCTTCCGCGCGGGATGTACCTGTCGGCGGAGTCGCCGGCGCGTTCGCTCAGGACAGCGACCACGCCGGACGGCGAACTGCTCGTGGTCGGCGGTAATGGTCACATCTCGGGGCGCGCCGACTCCCCCGCCGAGCTGGTCGCCGACCTCACCGCCTGGACCGAGACGACCTTCCCAGGCGCGGTCCGCACGCACTGGTGGTCCGCCCAGGACTACCGGTCGGCCAACCAGGTGCCGTTCGTCGGCTGGCTGCCGCGCGGCCGTGGCCGGGTGTTCCTCGCGACCGGCTACAACAAGTGGGGCATGACCAACGCGGTCGCCGCCGCGCTCAGCCTCACGGCCGATCTCACCGGCGAGACCATCGAGTGGGCGCGCGTGCTGCACCACAGGGTCACGCATCCGATCGACATCGCCACGGGCGCAGCGTTCGGCGCGGGCGTCGGCAAGGCGGCGCTGACGAAGTGGGCCGGTGCGGAGACGGGGCAGCAGCTCCCGGTGGATGCACCCCCTCCCGCCGAAGGAACGGGCGTCGTCGGTCATCGCGGTGCGGTGCCGGTGGCGGTCTCGACGGTGGACGGCGCGACCTGTGCGCTCTCGGCGGTCTGCACCCATCTGGGCGGCGTGGTGAGGTGGAACGACGCCGAACGGTCCTGGGACTGCCCGCTCCACGGCTCGCGGTTCGCTCCGGACGGCACCGTGCTCGAAGGCCCGGCGACGGCCGCGCTCGCCGACCTCGACGGCACGCCGACGCCAGCGTGACCGGCGCGCCAGCGCTCTCCGCCCCGGCCGCCGCGCCTGCTGCGCCTGCCGGGGAGTAGTCACGGCGGTCTGTCCCGCAGTAGGGTCGCGGCATGACTATTCCCAACGACGACAGCAAGCCGGAACAGCCCACCGGCGGTAACGTTCCCCCTGTGCCGGACGCCGGAGGGGCCGTCCCGCCCGTTCCGCCCACTGAGCCGACCGAGCCCCCGGCCGCCGCGGAGCCCGTCACCCCGCCGCCCGCCGCGCCGGAGCCGCCTGTCGCGCCCTCGGCGCCCGCCGCGCCCTCCGCGCCGGAGCCGCCAGCGTTCGCGGCGCCGTCCGCAGCGCCCGGCTACCCGCCCGCGTCCGCGACCGGCGGTTTCCCCGCGTACGGCGCGACGCCGCCCGCAGCACCCGTCGCCGCTCCCACTAGGCCGCCGCAGCAGGTGACGATCGCGTTCTGGCTGTACATCGCCGCTGCCGTGCTCAGCGTCATCAGCGGCATCGCCACCGCCATCTCGGTGTCGGCGAACCGCGCGATCATCCTCCAGCAGGTCACCGACAGCCTGAAGAACGCGCAGACCAACGGCACCAAACTCGACGCGAACTCGCTCGCGGACGCCGCGGTCACCTTCGGCATCGTGTGGGCGATCGTGACTCTGATCTTCTGGGCGCTCGTGTTCGTGCTGTTCGCCGTCTTCATGCGACGCGGCCGCAACTGGGCGCGCATCGTGCTGACGGTTCTCACCGTGATCTCGTTCCTGAACCTCGCGACCCTCTATTTCATCGGCGGCATCCAGGTGATCGCTGCGATCGTGGCGACCATCCTGATCTGGCTGCGGCCCGCATCCGAGTACTTCGCTGCGGTGAAGGCGTCGCGCGCGCCCCGCACCTGAGCTCGCCGGAACCGATCCGCGCGGTTAGTTCGACAGAGGGACTTCACACTCTGCGATACCCGGTCTAGTGTGGGCGCCGGTCGTCGTCATGGTCGACCGGAAAAGAAAGCAGGTAACGGAAAATGAACATTCTGCTCATCGTGATCGCGATCGTCGCGATCGTGCTCCTGTTCACCGGCGGATTCGTGCAGGCCCTCAACTGGCTGCTCTGGGTGGGAATCATCCTCCTGGTGTTCGCCATCATCGTGTGGCTGGTACGCATGATCAGTGGTCGGCGCTCCGTTTAGAACGACTCGGACGTCAAAGGGCCCCGGATGCACGTGCATCCGGGGCCCTTCTCCGTTCTGGACGCGGGTCCGGTCAGCCGCGCGCGGCTGCCGCGGCCTTCGCCAGGGCGGTGAACTCCTCGACGCCGAACGCGGTGCCCGCGAGTCCCCAGCCGCCCTCGGCCGCCTCCTGCAGGATGACCCAGGTGCGCGCCGCCTGCGTCTCGTCGCCAGCGAACCGGGTGGCGATCTCCGTCGCCTCGCGCACGAGCTGCTTCTGGCCGTCGCGGTCGAGGGAACCGGGCGGGGTGATGACCTGGATGCGCACGGTGCGCGCCGACGGCGTGTTCGCGGTCGAGACGGCCGTGCCGGGCAGCCGGTGGATGAACGCGGCGGTGTTGTCGAGGTGGAACGGGCCGGGCTGGGCGACGCCTTCCGCCCGGAGCACGGCGTGGGTGAGTTCGTGGCCGAGCTGCTCATCCGCGTCGGCGGGGAAGAGGTCGGCTGGTGTGTAGACGTCGATCATGGGCATGGGATGCTCCTCGCGAAATTATGATGGTGTGCATAGACGATAGATTATGACGAGCGTCATAGTCAAGGAGGGAGTGCCCGTGACCACCGATGTGCGCACGAGGATGGTCGATGGAGCGATCCGCCTTCTCGCCACCCGCGGCGTCGCCGGCACGTCGTTCTCCAGCGTGATCGACCTCACCGGGACCCCGCGCGGCTCCATCTACCACCACTTCCCCGGAGGCAAGGACGAGCTCGTCGCTGCGGCGATCGACCGCTCGGCGGAGAACGCGGTGACCCTGCTCGACCAGCGCGCGGGCGAATCGGCCGAGCGGGTGGCCGAGCTGTTCCTCGACTCCTGGCGCCTCCTGCTCACCCGCTCCGGCTTCGCGGCGGGATGCGCGCTGGTCGCGGTCACGGTCGACACGGACTCCGCCGACCTCCGCACTCGCACGGCGACGGCGTTCCGCACCTGGCAGGACCACCTGGCCGCCCTCCTCCTCCGTGGCGGCCTCTCCGCCGAAGACGCGCCCCGGTTCGCCACCCTGCTGCTCGCCGCCTCCGAGGGAGCCGTCCTGCTCTCCCGCGCCACCGGCGACACCGAGGCCTTCGACACGGTCGCAGCGAGCCTGCTCGCGCAGGTGCGCGCCGCCAGCGGCCCCACCCGCCCCTGACTGCGGCTCCTTCCGAACGGAGATCAACCGCGCATCCACCCGGCTTCTCCTTCCGAACGGAGATGGCCGCGCATCCACCCGGGTTCTCCTTCCGGACGGAGTCGACCGCGCATCCAGCCGGCTTCTCCTTCCGGACGGAGTCGACCGCGCATCCAGCCGGGTTCTCCTTCCGGACGGAGATGCGCACGGCGTGGCGCGCGCGTTCTCCTGCGCTTCCCCCGGTTCCACGTCCGCGGACAACGGCGTACCGTGCCGGGCGAACGGAAGGAGCCGCCGATGCCAGGGCGCAGCGAACCGGAACTGAAAGACCAGAAGCTGTACGAAGAACTCCGCACGGAGGGCAACTCGAAAGAGAAGTCGGCACGTATCTCCAACGCCGCCGCGGCGCGCGGACGCTCGTCGGTGGGGAAGAAGGGCGGCGAGTCTGGGTCGTACGACGACTGGACCGTTCCCGACCTCAAGAAGCGCGCCAAGGAGCTGGGCCTCAGCGGATACTCCAGGAAGAACAAGAAGGAACTGATCAGCGCCCTCCGCAACCACTGACCGAGAGGGCGCGGCGTCGTACACTCACGGCATGGACCTGCGCGAGGTGGCCGACGAGCTGTACGCCCTGCCAGCGGCCGAGTTCACCGCGTCGCGGAACGCTGCGGCGGGCAGAGCCGGCAAGCCGCTGGCGGCGGAGATCCGCGGGCTCAGGAAGCCGTCGGCGTCTGCGGCGGCCGTGAACGCACTGGTGCGCGAGCATCCGGATGTTGTCGACGCGATCCTGGAGGTCGGCGACCGGATGCGGGAGGCGTTCGCCGAGCGGGACCGCGCCGCGATCCGCGAACTCACCGGCGAGCGGCAGCGTCTCCTGCAGAAGGCGACCCGCACGGCGGGGGCCGCGAGCGCCGCCGTGCTGCGCGAAGTGGAGGACACCCTGCAGGCCGCCGTCATCGACGCGGCAGCGGCGGCCGCCGTGCGCAGCGGGCTGCTGGTGCGGTCGCTGGAGTCGACCGGCGTCGATCAGGTGGACGTGTCGGATGCGGTCGCACTCCCCGTCGACGTGGATGCGCCGCCGCCGGCGCGCGCGCCGCGAACGGCGACGTCTCCGTCCGCAACCCCGTCCAAGCGCGGCGCCGCATCCGCCGCCGAGCCCGCCGAGTCCGCGAGCGAGCGCAGGGAGAGGGAGCGCCGCATCCGGACAGCGGAGAAGGCCCTGGAACGCGCGCGAACCGACGCCGACGCCCTCGACGACGAACTCGACGGGGAAGTGGACAGGCGCACCGACCTCGAAGCCGAACGGGATGCGCTCGCCCGCCGACTCGAACGCACCCAGGACGAACTCGCGGAATCACGGGCGGCAGAGCGCGAGCTGCGCCGCAGGATCACGCAGGCGCAGTCAGCGCTCCGAGATGCGGAGAAGGCATTGCGGGCCGCCCGCGACTGACCAGAAGCCACGCGCACCCGGCCTCACGCCGGGAGGTGCTGCTCCACCGTGTCCTCGCTCATCACGACCATCCCGCCGGTTCGCTGCGAGGTGTGCATGAGCGCCTCGAGCCACTGCGGGTTGATCGCGGGAGGACGGCTGCCGCTGAACTGGAAGGACAGCGGCACCTCACGGCTGATCCAGAGCGAGACGCGTCCGGAGCCCTGCTCGACGGGCACGTCCCAGTTGAGGAGAAAGCTCTCGTGTCGACGAAGCTTCGCCACGATGGCGAGCTTGACGTGACTCAGCACGCGATCGTCGAGGTCGTACTCCTGTCCGGAGCCATAGACCAGTTTTCCCATACCGCCATTGTCCACTATTCCCGGCGCAGAAAACTTTCCCGACCAGGGGGATTGACCGGACCCGCCAAAGTCGATATGCGATCGCGCACCCCTGCCCGTCGGCGCAACCCGGAGCATCCCTGGCACTGGAACTTCGCGCCGGACGACATAGAGTGGCAACCATATGGCAGAACACCCGTCTCCAGCCCTGTCCGACCAGCCAGAACCCGTCGTCGTCTCCGGCGACTCCCGCACGAGCATCCCCACTCTGCGCCGAGGCGATGTGGTGATGCGCAAGGGCGTCCTCACCCTCGTGTCCGGCCCGTTCACGCCGCGTGAATCCATGGTGGAAGACCTGCTGGCGGTGCGGGATGCACTGGATGCTGCCGGCATCGAGCACCTGCTGGTGCGCGGCGACGACGACCGCCGGGTGATCGCGGTCGACCGCCGCCGCCGCAAGGAAGTCACCACCGCGCTCGCGACCGCGTTCGCCGACGAGCCCTTCTACGCCAGGCCCGTGGATGTGGACGGTGTGGATGCGCTGATCGCCGATGGCAGGCTCTCCAGCAGGAAGGCATCCGTCCTCCGCGTCTACCGCCCGCGCCTCGAACCGATCGGCCGCCTGCGCTACGGCGCGGACACCGCCATGCAACTCGAGTTCTGGCGGTTCGGCGACGAGGAGATCGAAGCGCCGCGCCCCAACGCCCTGATGCGCACCCGCCTCCCGCGCAACGAGGCGATCGAGGCGGCCGTGGAACTCTACGGCCGCACCTGGCGCACGCTGGAGCACATGTTCGACCCGCTGGCGAGCGACATCGCGTTCGACATCGACATCGTGTTCTCCTGGGTCGACGGGTCGAGCGCCGAGTTCCAGCGGAAGCGGGCGGCGCAGCAGGCCGCATACGTGGTCGGCGACGGCGACGACAACGAGGCGCGCTACCGGCAGATCGACGAGCTCAAGTACGCGATGCGCAGCGTGCACATGTTCGCGCCGTGGGTGCGCAACATCTACATCGCGACGGACTCGCCGCTGCCGGAGTGGCTGGTGCCGCACCCGAACGTGCACATCATGCGCAGCGAGGACTTCTTCGTCGACACCTCCACGCTGCCGACGCACAACTCGCACGCCGTCGAGAGCCAGCTCCACCACATCCCGGGGATCGCAGAGCACTTCCTGTACTCGAACGACGACATGTTCATCGGCCGTCCGATCTCCCCCGACCTGTTCTTCTCGCCTGGCGGCGTGACCAAGTTCGTGGAGGCGGGGACGCGCATCGGCCTCGGCGAGAGCGACCCTGCCCGCAGCGGATTCGAGAACGCGGCCCGCGTGAACCGACGGCTGCTCTGGGAGCGCTTCGGCGCGGTCACCACCCGCCACCTGGAGCACTGCGCGGCTCCGCTGCGCGTGAGCGTGCTCAACGAGATGGAGCGGGAGTTCCCCGACGACTTCGCGCGCACGGCGGCGAGCCCGTTCCGCTCAGCCACCGACATCTCCGTGACGAACTCGCTCTACCACTACTTCGCGCTGATGAGCGGGCGAGCGGTGGTTCAGACCCAGGCGAGGGTGCAGTACATCGAGACCACGCTGCACGAGGCGTCCGAGAAGATGCGCCGGCTGCTCAAGCGCCGCGACCAGGACATGTTCTGCCTCAACGACGGCTCGAAGCCGGAGATCAGCGTGGAAGAGCGAACCAGGTCGGTCACCGACTTCCTGGAGCGCTACTTCCCGTTCCCTGCGCCGTGGGAGCGTGCGGAGGACTGAGACGGAGACGGCGCGCGCTCGTCGGTCAGGCCATGACCTGGATCGGCGTGGTGGGCGACGGGTCGTTGCGCTGCGCCCCATCCACCTGGACCCGCGAAGCGGCCTGGCCCCGCGCATCCACCAGTGCGGGCGGGATGCGGATGCCGTCCGCGGCGAGGCGGCGAGCGCTCTCGTCGGGGTCGATGTAGTCGAGCGCGGGGTGTGAGCCGAGCGGAACAACGGAGTGCAGCACGGTGGTCGGGTACACGTGCACGAGGTTGAACGCGCGGGCGCCGTCGCGTCCGCGGGTGCCGCCGACCGGCACGTTGAGGTCTTGGGTGTAGCAGCTCGCCGACGCGACAGACACCGGGATGCCCGCGAACGTCGCCATCGAGGAGTAGTGCAGGTGGCCGGCCAGGATGCTCCGCACGTCGCTGCCGTCGAGCACCTCGGCGAGTCCGGACTGGTCGCGCAGCTCGACGGAGACCGCCAGGTCGAGGACGCTGGGGACGGGCGGGTGGTGCATGGCGAGGATCGTGCCCTCTGGCGCGGGGGAGGCGAGTTCGGCGGCGAGCCAGTCGAGTTGCGCGTCCGTGACCTCACCGTAGTGGTGGCCGGGCACGCTCGAGTCGAGGGCGATCACGCGCAGGCCGCCGAACCAGAACACGTCGTCGACCGGTTCGACGGCGGGCAGTTCGTCGCGCAGGCCGTACCGGAACGCTCCACGCTCGTCGTGGTTGCCCATCACCCAGACCACCCGCGCGCCGAGCCGGGCCGCGACAGGGTCGACGATCTCACGGATGGTGGCGTACGCATCCGGTTGCCCCTTGTCGGCGATGTCGCCCGTGAAGACGATCGCCTCCGGTCGCCCGCCGGACGCTTCCAGCTCGGAGAGCAGCGACCGGAGGTGGTGCGTGCTGTCGACGGAGCCGTAAAGCTTCTCACCCCCCGCCAGGAGGTGAGTGTCGCTGATGTGGACCAGGAAGTGGTCCGGTCGTGGGTACTCCGCGATTCGCGTGTTCACGGGACCCATCCCACCACCGCAGTCTGAACGCCTCGTGAACGAACGCGGCGCGCCGCCGTCACCGCGGCCCACGACTTTCGCCCGGTGTCTGGCAAAAGTTGACGAACAGCGGGCGGAACTGGCTAGGCTGGATGCGTTCGCGCGCAACGAATACAGGCAGGGAGGCCTACTGCAATGCCCCAACCCCTCACCGTCGCCGCGATCGGCTTCTGGCACGTGCACGCCGGAGACTACGCGGAAGCCGCGCAACAGCATCCGGACACGCAGCTCGTCGCCGTCTGGGACGACGACGAAGCACGCGGCCGCGCCGCCGCCGAAACGTTCGGCGTGGAGTTCGTCGCCGACCTCGACGAGCTGCTCGCCCGCGACACCCTGGATGCGGTCACCATCACCACCTCCACCGACCAGCACCACGACGTGATGCTGCGCGCGGCGGCAGCCGGCAAGCACATCTTCACGGAGAAGGTTCTCGCCCCCACCGCCGACGAGGCGGAGGACATCGTCGCCGCCGCCGAAGCAGCCGGTGTCGCTCTGGTGGTCTCGCTGCCCCGCCTTTACGACGGATACACGCAGGCGCTCACCGCCATCGTCGACTCCGGCGCGCTCGGCACGCTCACGCACTCGCGCGTGCGGCTGGCGCACGACGGCTGGGTGGCCGGATGGCTGCCGGACCGGTTCGGCAACCCCGCGGAGGCGATCGGCGGGGCGCTCACCGACCTGGGCTGCCACCCGGCATACCTCACCAGGCTGTTCCACCGTGCCGAACCGCTCGCGGTGAGCGCGGTGTACGGGTCGGTCACCGGTCATCCGGTCGAGGACAACGCGGTCGTGACGGCGTCGTTCCCCGGCGGAGCGCTCGGGGTGTTCGAAGCAAGCGTCGCCTCGGCGCCCGGCCAGTTCACGATCGAACTGCGCGGCACAGAGGGCGTGGCGATCTACGGGTTCGGTGGCGAGAAGCTGCTGGTCACCGGCGGCACGTACGGCGACGGGTGGCAGGAGCTGCCCATCCCGGATGCGCTCGACGGCGCATTCGCGGAGTGGGTGGAACGCATCCGCACCGGCACGACGGCGGACGCCATCCTCGACCACGCGCTGGCGCTGACGCGGATCGTCGCGGCGTCGAACGCGTCCGCTGCGAGCGGCGCCGCGGTTCCGGTCGCCGGGCGCGCGGTGCGCAGCGCGGGCTGAGCCGGCCCCGCGCATCCACTCGTTCACTGTCGCTTCGGCGACCCCGCACACTTTTTCGACCCACTTTCCAGAAGGACTCATCATGACTTCCAGCAACGCATCCACCGTCCGCATCGGCCTGATCGGCGCGGGCGGCATCGCAGGCGCGCACGTCGCCGGCTACGCACTCAACCCGGACACGATCACGTTCGCCGCCGTCGCCGACCCCGTGCGCGAGAACGCGGAGGCGCGCGCAGGCGACACCGGCGCCGTCATCTTCGCGGACTACCGCGACATGCTCGCCGACGCCGACATCGACGCCGTCGACATCTGCCTGCCGCACCACCTGCACAAGGACGCGATCGTCGCGGCCGCCCGCGCCGGCAAGCACATCCTGTGCGAGAAGCCGCTCTGCCTCACCCCCGAGGAGGCCCGCGAGGTCTCCGAGGCGGTGTCGGAGGCCGGGGTGACGCTGATGTGCGCCCACAACCAGCTCTTCCTCCCCGCCGTGGCAGCCGCGAAAGAGCTGATCGAGTCCGGCACGCTCGGCACGGTCTACGAGGTGCGCACCACCGACAGCTTCTACAACGACTTCGACCCGTCCACGATGGGCTGGCGCGCCCACGCGGCCACAAGCGGCGGCGGCGAACTCATCGACACCGGATACCACCCCACCTATCTGCTGCTGCACCTCGCGGGCGGCGCGCCCGTGGAGGTGACGGCGATGCTCGCGACGCACCGCCTCGGCTTCATGGAGGGCGAGGACTCGGCGACCGTGGTGGTCCGGTTCGACAACGGGGTGATCGGCACCGTCGTCACGAGCTGGGCATACGACGCGGCGGACAGCACAGAGCGCTTCTCGGCCGTCGGCTCGCTCGGCAGCCTCACCAGCGACGGGACGACGCTCAGCTACCACCTGCGCGGCAGCGAACCGGTGGTGCTCGCCCTGGACCCCGTCGACCAGTTCGGCGAGGAACTCGGCCACTTCGCCACGAGCATCCTGAACGGCACCCGCCCCATCCACACGCAGAAGGAGGGCATCGAGGTGCTGGGGATCATCCTCGGCGCGTACGAGTCCGCCCGCACGCGAGCGGTCGCGGAGGTTCCGTCCCTGGCCGCGGTGTAGCGCGGGCGAGTTTGCCGGCGACGGTCGCGCGCGACGAGCGCTGCGCGGCCGTCGCCGACGGTTCGCGGCCGCTACCGTTGGGCTTGTGGATGCGTTTCCCGAGGTGTTCGAGGTCGAGTCGCGACCTGGTGTGGTGCTGCGGAAGCTGAAGCCGGACGACTGGGCGATCGAGCTGGAACTCGCCAGGGTGCCGGACGTGCCCACGTGGACCCTGTACCCGGCCGACCTCACCGAGGAGCAGGCTCGAAGCCGCGCGACACGTAACGTGGAGCGCGCGGAGGCCGGTTCGGGTATCCGGTACGTGCTCGACGAGCACGGTGTCGCGCTGGGGACCGCTGGCTTCGGCCACGGCGAGCACGGCTTCGAGGTGTTCTACGCGCTCAAACCGGAAGGGAGGGGCCGCGGTCTGGCAACGGCCGCAGTCGCGACGCTCGTCGCCTGGCTCGACGCCCAGGGTGAACCCACGGTGTGGCTGAGCACGTTCGAGGCCACGAGATACCAGTAACTGTCGCGACACGCCCGGTGCGCGCGACAGTTACTGGTATCTCGTGGCCGCGTCAAGCGGGTGGTGTGGATGCGGGCGGCGCGTAGCGTCGGAGTGGCGTCGCCGAACGCCATAGTTTCGCCGCCCCGTGGCTTCCTCACCCCCTGCCATCCGAGGCGGCGGAACTGTATCGGCGGGGCGCGCGGAGCGCTACTCTCGGAGGCAACCGAGAGCCGCCCCAGAGAGCGTCGCACCGAGGAGGACCGTGGACCGCGAGACTGCCACCACGTTTTTCACCACGGCGCCGCCCTGGTTCGGGCGGCCGGAGCGGACGCTGTTCGACTCGGTGGCCACGCGCATCCGGGGCGGGGAAGAGTTGCTGTTCAAGGGCGGCCCCGTGCACGTCACCGCGAGCTGCGTCGTGTTCGACCAGGAGCGCACGCGCGTGCTGCTGGCGTTCCACCGCAAAGGGCGGTTCTGGGTGCAGTTCGGCGGCCACCTCGAGCAGGGGGATGCGGACATCGCGGCGGCGGCCGCGCGCGAGGTGAGCGAGGAGAGCGGGCTGGAGTCGTTCCGGATGCTGTCGGACGATGCCGTGGACCTGCAGGCGCAGCAGCTCGGCGAGCGCTTCAACGGGTGCGACATCCACCTGGATCTGCTGTTCGCCGCGGAGACGGCACGGGATGCGGTGCCGATCGTCAGCGACGAGAGCGAGGCGGTCGAGTGGTTCGAGCTCGACGCACTCCCAACGGATGCGGTGCCCGGCCTGCAGAAGCGGTTGCGCACCGCACGCGAGCGCCTGCCTGCCTGACGGCGGAGCACGCCCGGGCTTGTGCGCCGTCCAGCGGCGAGTAGACAGGGATCATGACCGTCACCGCAGTGCTCTTCGACATCGATGGAACGCTCGTCGACTCCAACTTCCTGCACGTCGACGCCTGGCAGCGTGCGCTCGCCGAGCTGGGATCGCCCACCGACGCCTGGCGCATCCACCGCTCCATCGGGCAGGACTCCGACCGCCTGCTCCGCTCTGTGGCGGGCGACCACGACGACCAGTGGATGCGCGACGCCTCCGACCTGCACTCCCGCTACTACAACGAGCTTGCGCCGCGGCTGCGCGCTTTCGACAGGGTGCAGGAGCTGCTGCGCGCCATCGCGTCCCGCGGGATCGCCGTGGTGCTCGCGACCTCCGCACCGGACGACGAGCTGGAGCTGCTGCTCGACACCATCGACGCTCCGGATGCGATCCACGCCACCACCTCCAGCGACGACGTGCAGACGGCCAAGCCCGACCCGGGCATCCTGGAGGTCGCCCTCGACCGGGCGGGCGCGACGCCGTCCGACGCGATCATGGTCGGCGACTCGGTGTGGGATCTGACCGCGGCGGCGCGCGCGCACGTGCGTTCGGTCGGCGTGCTCAGCGGCGGCGTCGGCGCGCGGGAACTCACCGACGCCGGAGCGTTCGCCGTGTTCGACGACCCGGCCGCGCTGCTGGAGAACCTCGACGCAATACTCTGAAAGCATGTCCGCCGCCGCACCCAGCACCGCCGACCCGTCCAGCACCGCCGCCCCTCTCACCGTCGTCACCGGGGCGAGTCGCGGCATCGGCGCCGCGATCAGCCGCCGCCTCGCCGCCGACGGTCACGACATCGTTGTCTGCTACCGCAGCGACGCCTCCGCCGCGGAGGCGGTCGCCGCGGCGGTGCGCGCATCCGGCCGGCGCGCGATCACCTGCGCGGTCGACACCACGGACGAAGCCCAGGTCGAGGCCGTCTTCGCGGCCGCCGCCGAGCTTGGCACGGTGACAGGACTCGTGAACAACGCCGGGTCGGCGAGCGCCTTCGGGCCGCTGGCCGACGCGGACATCGCGGCGGTGAGGCGCGACATCGACGTCGACCTGGTGGGCGTGCTGATCTGCGCGAAGCACGCCGTGCGCGCGATGAGCGCACCCGGCGCCGACGGGGGCGCGATCGTGAACATCTCGTCGGCCTCCGCCTACCTCGGCAGCCCAGGCAGGTACATCCACTACGCGGCGGCGAAGGCGGCAGTGGATGCGGTCACCGTCGGCCTCTCCAAAGAGGTCGCCTCGCTCGGCATCCGGGTCAACGGCGTCGCGCCGGGGACGATCTGGACCGACTTCCACCCGGAGCCCGGCCGGCCGGACATCGTCGCGCCGACCGTTCCGCTCGGTCGCGGCGGCCAGCCGGAGGAGGTCGCCGGCGCGGTGGCGTGGCTGCTCTCGCCTGACGCGTCGTACGCGACGGGGACGACCATCCGGGTGACGGGCGGGCTGTAGCGGCCCGCTTGCCGCCCGGCCCCTCTTGCCGCCCGGCCCCACTTGCCGCCCGGCCCGTCCGGGAGCACCATCGACGCATGACCAAATACCTCATCTCCTTCCCCGGTGACGCGATGCAGGTCACCGCCGACGAGTTGCCGACGGTCGCGGCCGACTCCCACGCCGTCATCGAGCAGGCCAAGGCCGCGGGTGTCTACGTGTTCGGCGGCGGGATCGCGGAAGACGTCGGTCCCGTGCTGGTCTCCGCGGACGGCTCCGTGAGCACAGAGCTCTACCCCGGCAGCAGCCTCACCGGCGGCTTCACCGTGCTGGAACTGGCGACGCGCGAGGACGCCGTGGAGTGGGCCAGGCGGATCGCGGTGTCGTGCCGGTGCTCGCAGGAGCTCCGCGAGTTCATGTACGACCCCGCGAGCTAGAGCGGCAGCTCCCGCAGCGGGCTCGTCCGCTCGCCGCCGGCGTCCCCGGTGTTCACCGTGCCCTTCGGCTCGAACAGCACAGCGCGCACCTCCTCGTCGGCGAGCGGGCAGTGCTCGACCCCGCGCGGCACGACGAACACGTCGTTCGGGCCGAGGTGCACATCCCCGTCGCGGAGCTGGATGGTGAGCCTGCCGGAGAGCACGAGGAACAGCTCGTCGGTGTCCGGGTGGGTGTGCCAGACGAACTCGCCGAGCAGCTTCACGACCTTCACGTCGTAGTCGTTGACGCTCGTCAGCCGGTGCGGCTGCCAGTGCTCTGCGATGGCTGCGATGGCGTCGTCGAGGTTGTGGACGGTTTCGGTCATGGCACCAAACATACGTCCGCTGGTACAAAACTCTTGCGCCGCGGGCCGCGCGGGCGTTGGATGCTGCCTGAGGCATCCGACGAGAGGGGCACGCCATGTCCGCCAGTGAGCTCGAAATGTCCAGCACGCGATTCCCGTACCGCAGCCGCATCTTCCACGTGGAGAAGCAGGCGCCAGGACGGTGGGTCGTGCTCGACGACTCCCACGCCGAACTCGGCGTGCTGATCAGGGTCTCCAGAGAGGGCGAGGAGCACGAGCCCGTCTTCGGCGCGATCCCGCCGGGCCACGTCGAGACGCTGCACGAGGGGTCGGACTGGAAGATGCTGGTCGCGTCGCTCATCAACGAAGCCCTCGAACCGGCTCCGGGCGCGACAGGCAATCAGGGCGAAGCCTGAACCCGGGCGCCCGCGCCGCGAATCGCCGCACTCGGGATGCGCGCCCCCGCCAGGCCGGCGCTGCCCTGGCCTACGATACGAACGTGAAAGCGACGCTGCGCACGACTCTCGGCTGGGTGGCGGCCGTGCTCATCAACGTCGGCGTGGTCGCTTTCGTCCTCGGCCTCGTCCTGCCGCGCGTCGGCGGAAGCTCGCCCGTGCTGGTGACGGGCGTCGCTCTGTGCATCGTCGGGCTGGCGATCGGCGCCGCGTGGCTGTACCTCTCCCGGCAGCAGCGGCCTTGACCGCTCGGGCTGTTCGCACGCGGTGATCGCTCGGGCTGTTCGCACGCGCTGATCGCACGCGCTGATCGCTCGGGCTCATCCCCCGCCGCTCCCTGAAATTTTCTCCCGCTCCCGCGTCAGGATCTCGACAGAGCCGCGTCTCATCTCGTGAGAGACATCCCATCGCGCGAGGTGCTCGCCTCAGCGGTCTCTCACGGGCGTCCGAACCGGGTGTGTCGGCGTCCTTCGTGGGTGGGGCCGGTCGGGCCCCACCCACGGTTCAGACCACAGAGGAGACCGGCCATGACCATGCTCGACGATGTCCGCGCACCGCGGGGACCGCATCCACTCGTTTCCATCGTGGTGGTGTGCGCGGTGGCGAGCGTCGTGCTCGTCGGCGGGTTGCTGGGGAGCCTGGCCCTGCTGGACGCGCTGTACGGCAAGCTCCTCGTCGACACGCTCTCGCCGTTGGGGCTCTGACCGATGGCGGCGAAACCCACGGCAGCACGGCACCTCACCCTCGTCGGCGGTACAGGGGGCGGCAAACCGCGTCCCGGGCTGCGGCGACTGCGGGCCGCAGTGTTGCAGGAGTACCTCGACAAGCTGCCCGAGTTCCTGTTCGTCTCCGACCTGCTGCAGATGTGCGGGATGCGCTACCCCGAACTCATGGACGCGGTCGAGGGCGGACGGCTCACCCTGGTGAAGCGCGAAGGCGGCATGGGGATCGTGGTCGCGGACAATCTGGTGTTCCTGCGGGAGCGGCGTCTGCTGCAGTTGCCCGTACCGAACCGGGTGAGGGTGAGCCCCGAGCGCGACGAGGAACTGATCGGCGTCTCCGGGGAGGCCTACGCCGAGTTGCTGCGGCGCGCCGACGACGACGGGGTCGGCATCGCGGACGTCATCGACGGGCTGCTGGCCCGATGAGCGAGCTGAGCGATCTGAGCGAACTGAGCGACCGCAGCACCCGTTTCCGTGCCCGCAGCGACGCGCTCACCGGGTACCTCGCCAGCTTCATGCTGTTCCTGTTCGCGGCGGCGCTCGCGCTGGCCGCCACGCGCCCCCAGTTCGCCACGGACACCGGGCTGAGCAGACTCGGCGTCGGCCTGGTGTTCGCCGGGGCGCTCTGCGCCGCTGCACTCGGCGTCGCCGGAGCCGTGGTCATCCACCGCTGGACGCGCCTCCCCCGCTGACCCCAGCAATCGAGCCCCAGCAATCGAGCCCGCAGTTATTCACGCTAAACGTCGCCGAAAGCGTGATTAATTGCGGGCTCGATTGCTGGGGGCGGGGGTGGGGTCAGTCGGGGGCCTCTGTGGTGTCGACGAGGTCGGGGTTGGAGGGGTTCTGCGCCGGGTCGAGTTCGGCGGGCGGCGGTTCTGCGCCGTCGACGCCGGTGGATGCGGCGGTCCCGGTGGTGGGGTCGGGCTCTGCTTGGGCGCCCGAGTCGGCGGAGCCACTGTCGCCGGAGCCACTGTCGGCGGAGCCACTGTCGCCGCCCGCGCCCGCGCCGGGCGAGTCCGCGGTCTCGGTGGGCTCCTCTGTCTGCGCGTCACGGTCGGCGTCGGCGCTGTTCCCGCTCCCGTTCCCGCTCTCGAAGCGGCTCGTGTCCTCCTCCACTGGCACGCCCTCGCTGTCGGTGTTGGGCAGTCCGCTGGTGTCGCTCATCCGGTGCTCCTCTCGCCTCGGTTCCCCTCCACCAAACGCTGAACCCCCTCGCTCTCGCAAGGGGGTTCAGACGGGTACGGCAGCGGTGTAGGTTACGCCGGCTGGTTGGCCGCGGTCGCCGCGTTCGCCGCCGCCACGAGCTGCTGGATCTGCTCGGCGGTCACCGGGCTGCCGGGGAAGGCGGCAACGCGGTTCAGCGGCATCGACTCGGCCATGCGGCGCAGGCCGGGGTCGTCGAGCATCCCGGCGACCGCGCCTCCGCCCGACTGGGCGAGCGCGCCCATCAGGATCTGACTTCCGATCGGGTGGGCGAGCCACTCGCCGATCGTCGAGTCGAACGCGAGCAACGGCAGCCCGGCGTCACCAGCGAGGGTCACCGTCGCCGAACCGCGCAGATCGCGCGAGGATGCCCCGACCGTGACCTCGTACTCCCCGGCCTCCACGGTCCAGCGCTCCTGCGCCGTGTCGTAGAACGCCAGGTCCTCGTTCGGGATGCGCACGGTCGCCCGCTCGGTCGCACCGGCCCCCACCGCGACGTTCGCGAAGCCCTTGAGCTCGCGCACCGGGCGCTGCACCGACGAGCCGGGAACGGACACGTAGACCTGCACGACCTCGCGGCCGTCCCTGTCTCCCGTGTTGACGACGTCGACAGACACCTCGATGCCGTCGCCGTCCTCGGCGGCGGCGACCGTCAGGCCGGAGAAGGCGAACGAGGTGTACGAGAGACCGTGACCGAACGGGAAGCTGACGTCCGCATCCCGTGCGTCGAAGTCGCGGTAGCCGACGAACAGGCCCTCGCCGTAACGCACGTGCCCCTTCTCGCCGGGGAAGTTGAGGAAGGACGCGGTGTCCTCCAGCCGCAGTGGGATGCTCTCGGCCAGACGCCCGGACGGGTTCACCACCCCGAACAGCACGTCAGCGACAGCGCCGCCGCCCGCCTGCCCGAGCAGCCAGCCTTCGACGATCGCGGCCACCCTGTCCGCCCAGCCGGAGACGCGGACGACCCCGCCGTTGGAGAGGACGACGGTGACGCGCGCGCCGGTCGCGATGACCGCATCCAGGAGGGCGGTCTGCGCGGCGGGCAGTTCGAGGTGCTCGCGGTCGAAGCCCTCGGACTCGTCCTCGCCGGGGAGGCCGAGGAAGACCAGCACGTCGTCGGCGGCCTGCGCGGCGGCGACGGCCTCGGCGGTGAGCGCGGAGGCGTCCGGGCCGGCGTCCGAGCCGGCGTCCGAGCCGGCGTCGCCGAGCGCGTAACCGGCTGAGAAGGTCACGGCGCTTTCGCCCGCGATGGCGCGGATCTCGTCCAGCGCGTTGTCGAGGCGCGTCGGCACGATCTGCGACGAGCCGGCGCCCTGGTAGCGCGGGGTGCGCGCGAACTCGCCGATCACGGCGATGCTGCGCCCGGAGGCCGCAGCGAGCGGCAGCACGCCCTCGTTCTTGAGCAGCACCACGCTGCGCCCTGCCACCTCGCGGGCGAGCGCGTGGTGCGCATCCCTGTCGTAGGTCGCGGAGGGGTCTGCGTGGTCGACAGCCTTCTGCACGAGGTCGATGACGCGGTCGGCGGCGGTGGTGAGCACGGACTCGTCCAGCGAGCCGTCCCCGACGGCGGCGACGAGCTGCGCGTCGGTGACGCCGTCGCTCGACGGCATCTCCAGGTCGAGGCCGGCGACCAGCGCATCCACCCGGTTGTTGACAGCGCCCCAGTCGGAGACGACGACGCCGTCGAAGCCCCACTCGTCGCGGAGCACGCGGGTGAGCAGCCACGGGTCTTCGCTGGCGTAGACGCCGTTGATGCGGTTGTACGAGCACATGACGGTCCACGGCTTCGCGGTGCGGACGACGTGCTGGAAGCCGCGCAGGTAGATCTCACGCAGCGGGCGCTCGTCGATGTCGGCGCTGACGCGCAAGCGGTCTGTCTCCTGGTTGTTCGCGGCGAAGTGCTTGAGCGAGCCGCCGACGCCCTGCGACTGCAGGCCGTTCACGAGGGCGGCGCCCAGCCGACCGCTCAGGATGGGGTCTTCCGACAGGTACTCGAAGTTGCGGCCGCAGAGCGGAGAGCGCTTGATGTTGATGCCGGGGCCGAGGAGCACACCGACTCCCTCCGCCTTCGCCTCTTCGCCGAGCGCGGCGCCGACCCGTTCCAGGAGTTCCGCATCCCACGACGAGCCGAGCGCGACGGCGGGAGGGAAGCAGGTGGCGGGAACGCTGTCGCCGATGCCGAGATGGTCGCCGCCCTGCGCCTGCTTGCGCACGCCGTGCGGGCCGTCGGTGAGGTAGATGGACGGGATGCCGACGCGCTCGACGCCTTCGGACTCCCAGAAGCTCTTCCCGCTGGTGAGAGCGGCTTTCTCTTCGGTGCTCAGTTCGGATGCACGGGGCAAGCTGACCATGTTTCTCCTTCGAACGGCTGATCTGTCGCTGCGAATACCATACACTGCTCGGTTTCGAAGCAATCGAGCCCAGGCTTTTTCACCTTAAGAACGGGTTTTGCGGTGAATAACCCTGGGCTCGATTGCTGGGGGTCAGCGGGAGCGGGAGAGGAGGGCGATCATGCGGGAGAGGTTGGCGGTGTACTGGGGGGTGGCCTGGTAGTTGGGGTGGGTGGCGACCTTCACGAGGTAGCGCGGGGGGCCGAACTCGTCCGCACCGCCGTCGACCGGGTTCGCGCGGTGGCTGTAGACCGGGAACCCGAGGTAGTCGGTGCGGCGCCACAGGTTGAACCAGGCGATCGCGCCGTCCGGCTGCGTCAGCAGGCCGACCAGGGTCGGGTCGGTGGTGTCCGGCGGCGGAGGCGGCACATCGGTGCCGCCGTGGTCGGCCTGCACCTGCGTGTACCAGGGGTCGGCGCGGCGCAGCGACGGCGTGAGCTGGGTGGGCGTGCCGAGCGGGCCAGGACCGAACAGCTCGGGGAAGAACCTCCCGAAGTAGGTGCGCAACTGCGTGCCGTAGGTGAGGAGGCCGACGTTGCGGAGCGCATCCTGCTGGTCGGGGCGCAGCGTGAACAGGCAGGAGACAGCAAGCACGGCACCGAGGCTGTGCGCGCTGAGGATCACCCGGTACGGCCGGTCGCGGGCGAGCGCGTCCTCCTCCTGCTCCTCCTTCCAGGCGAGTTGCTCGGCGACGGTCAGACCGGGCGGCGGTTTCAGGTCGTGGGTGAGCCAGTCGACGACGCGGTCGCGCAGCTCAGGCACCACCCGCTCGGCGTAGCAGGGAGGACCGAATGGATGCCCTGCCCGCGGGAGGAAGCACATCAGGTCCCACATCACCCCGATCGGGCGCTCTTTGGTGGTGATCGCATTCTCGGCGATCATCACCACCGCGCTCACCGCGATCAGGCCGAGCGCCGGGGCGACGAACCCGTCGATCCACGCGAAGAACTGCGTCTTCGACACAGCGAGCGCCGCCACGAACCCGACCGCGAGCAACCCGGCCAGCACCCCGAGGATCGGCTCGCCGCGGTGGAAGAGGGCGGCGAAGCGGCGAGCGCGCAGCATCTTCATCGCGAGGCGGTCCGTGGTCCTTCCCCGTTCGATCACGCCGTCCTTGTAAGCGTCGACTGGTTCGAGCAGCGGGCGCGTGCCGCCCGGAGTGGGCGGGGTGGTCAGCTTGGGGACCCAGAGCATCCGGAGCACCACCATGCCGGCCACGAACAGCAGGAGCAGCACCGCGATCATCGGGATGACGTCGCCGAAGTTGCTGTACGCGATCGGCGCTTCCAGTGCGCGGCCGACCGGGGCGGCGCACCCACAGGCCGGGGTGCCGCTGCCGAGCCAGCTCTGCACGCCGAGCACGAGCAGGGTGGACAGGATCATCGCAGCGCCGAGTGACAGCAGCATCCACACGCCTGGACCCATCCCGGCCCACCCTTCCGTGCGGAACCGGTCCCGTGTGCCGTGGATGCGCGGCCACACCCCCACGAGCACGAGCTGCGCCACGAGGAACAGCCCCGCGATCAGGTAGAACACCCACTGGAGTGCGCCTGGCTGCCCGCCGAGCCTCGCCGGGTTCATCGACACCCCGATGAGGAAGGTGAGCCCGGAGACGGTCATCAGCGCGATGGAGAGGATGTGAGGCACGCCGCGGCGCCAGCCGAGCGCCGAGAGGCAGATGGCGACCAGCACGCCGAGGATGATCGAAGGAGCGGACACCAGGCCGAGGAACGCGAACGACGGGGAGCGGTGGTAAGCGCCGTTGAGGAAGAGGGCGACCCCCACCAGCAGGTACAGCACCACCGAGACGGCGAGCGTCGTCGCGGCGACGGACTCCCTGCGCCGTTGCTCGTCGCGCAGGAACGCGTCGAGGCGTTCGCCGGAGTGGTTGATCGTGTCGGAGGAGCGCACGATGCGCACGACGATCCAGACCAGGCCGGCCGCCGACACGATGCCGGCGACGGTGAAGTACCAGAGGCCGCCGCCCGGCCCGAAGAGGCGGGAGACGCATCCACTCGGCCCGAAGGACTGCAGTTCACCGCAGCCTGGCGCGCCGGCGAACACGCGATCCCAGACGAGCAGCAGCGAGATCAGGCAGAGCGCACCGGCCAGGTGCAGCCACTCGGTCGGAGAGCCGACGCGGGACTGCTGCCAGAAGCCCTCGACGCTGAGCGGCCTGCGCTCGGTGGCGCGGCCGGGGGTGTCCGCCGTGCGCATCCGCCGCACGGTGTTGAAGATCCCGGCCTCGTAGCGGGTGCGCGCGCTGTGCGAGACGAGGTAGAGCACGACCACACCGGCCACGGGCAGGAGCGAGAGCACGGCGAGCTGCCGTCCGCGCTCGGCGAGGAACTCGGAGGCGAGGAAGTCGACGACGCCGGACGGCAGCGCGGGACAGGCGGCGCCGCCGAGGCACTGGGTGCCGATCAGGTCGAGGCTCACCGAGCCGAGCGCGCACACGTACAGCAGCGTCAGGCCGAGCGCGAAGACCCGCAGCGAGGTCACGCCCACACCTCCGCGCCACTCGCCGCCCGCTCGCTGGTTCGGGATGCGCCTGGTCCAGTACGCGCTGTTCGTCAGCCCGAACGGGAGCAGCAGCAGCCACGCGATCTGCACGAAGAACTGGCCGATGATGACGAGCGCTCCCCCGCCGTACCTGGCCATCGCGCCCCACGAGTACGCCTCGCGCCGCACATCCGGCGGAGGGACGGCGGGGTTCGGGGTGTCGTCGTCCGGGTCTGGTTCCGGCAGGCGGGTCGGCAGCCAGAAGCCGCCGTTCTCATCCCCCTGGTACTGGCGCAGGTCGGCCTTGTCGACGCCGAGCATCTCGGCCGGTGGCGTGTTCTTGATCCCGTGGATGCGCAACTCGAGGATGTGGTGGGGCTGCTGCAGCCCGCCGTCGGCGCTTCCTGTGGTGCTGTCCGTCATGGTGCCCACCCCGTCGTTGGTGACGGGCGAACACTACTCCGAATGAGGTTTTGTCGTCTACCGTTCTGTGCACGCCGGGTGCGCGGTGGACCCGGGGATGTCGGCGGCGCCGGATGCTGCACGAACGTGCGCCGCGCATCCCTAGCCGCACAACCTGCTCGGGCGTAGGCTCTGCCTCACGACAGCGTGCCGACGGTGAGCGAGGTCTGCTGTGCCGTCGGCGGAAGGAGCCAGGATGAGCACGAACGAGCAGCCAGAGCGCGAACCGGCCGACCGGGACGACCTCGAGGGCACGTACACCGAGGTGGACGGCGAGGGTCCGACCGAGCGTACGGTCCACGGCCAGTACACCGAGGAAGAGGGCGTGGGCCCCGACCCGGACATCAAGGGCAGCTACACCGACACCGACGAGGTGCAGGAGGCGACCACCGAAGAAGAGCAGGGCGACTACACCGAACGCGACCGCTGACTCGTGCGCGCGCCGCGCCGCGCGCACGAGTCGTGCGAAACGTGCGGTGCAGCGCGACCGCACCGCGTCTTTCGCACGAGTCTGGCGCGCACTAGTCGTGCGAAACGTGCGGTTCCGGCGAGCGGGACCGCACGTTTTGCACGAAGCGCGGGCGCTGGCGGCGCGCGCTAGCGGCGCGGCGGCGCGGCGGCGCGCGCTAGCGGAGCTTTTTCTGGGCTGCTTTGCGGGCCTTGTCGACGTTCTTCTTGGCCTCGTGGCGCGCCTTCTTCACGTTGGGGTCGTTCCAGAACGAGGTGACGGCCGTGGTGATCTGCTCGTAGCGCTCACGCCCGGCGCGCGCGCCGAGGACGTACGCGATGCCGGCGATCACGAGGATGATCAGAAACTTGGGACGCATCGGTTCTCCTGCCTAGTCGTGGCGCCGACGGTAGCCCTCACCGACCGCTCTGTGAACCCCGCGCCCGGAACACCAGCACCAGCAGCGCGTGCAGCGGCCTACCGAGGAAGAGCACCAGCAGCCAGAACAGCCCGACCGTCGGGACCAGCACGGCGAGCACGAGCGCCACGACCAGCAGCAGCGCGGGCGTCAGCCCGCGGAGCAGGTCGATGCTGCCCCGCGCGTCCTCACGGAGCAGCGTCGGATGCCGCTGCAGATGCAGCTCGATGAGCAGCATGGCGACGGTCGCGACGACCATGTTCCCGATGTAGACCGCATCCACGTCGCCGCGGTCGCCGCCGATGGCCGAGACGAGGTTGGTGGCGAACGGGATGAACACGATCGAGGCGAGCCAGAGGAAGTTGTACCAGATCATCGCCGGGGAGTAGTCGAGCACCAGCTCGAAGACGCGGTGGTGGATGATCCAGAACCGGCCGATCACGACGAACGAGATGGCGAAGCCGAGCAGTTCGCCCTGGTGCGCGGACACGAACGTTCCGACCGACTGGTGCTCGATGTCGCCCGCGACATCGACGAGCGGCAGGATCAGCAGGGTGATCGCGATGGCGACCGCCGCATCGGAGAAGTTGACGAGCCGGTCGAGCCCGCGCTCCGTTCTGATCAGTGCCATGCGGGTATTCTGCCGGTCAGTCCAGCAGTCCCAGCTCCAGGGCGCGCCGCACGGCCGAGGTGCGGTCGGAGACGCCGAGCTTCTCGTACGCGCGGCTCAGGTAGGTCTTCACCGTCGCCTCGCCGATGAACAGCTCTGCGCCGATCGCCGCATTGGTGCGCCCGTCCGCCGCGAGCCGCAGCACGTTGAGCTCCTGCGCAGAGAGCGCAGGCGGCACCGCCTGTCCTCCCTGCACCCTGCTGAGCAGCGCCGTGGCCGCCGATCCGGCGAGCACCGTCTCGCCCGCCGCAGCAGCGCGCACCGACCTGGCCAGCTCGGCAGGGGCGATGTCTTTGAGCAGGTAGCCGCTGGCCCCCGCCTCGATGGCGCGCAGGATGTCCTGGTCCGTCTCGTAGGTCGTCAGCACCACCACCCTGGTTCCCGGATGCGCGGAGACGATCGCCTTCGTCGCGTCGACACCGTCGCCGCCCGGCATCCGCAGGTCCATCAGCACCAGCTCCGGATGCAGGGCTGCGACGAGCGACACCGCCTCCGGCCCGCTGGATGCCTGGCCGACCACGTCGATGTCGTCGTAGCTCTGCAGCATCCCGCGGATGCCTTCGCGCACCATCGGGTGGTCGTCGGCGAGGACGATGCGGATCACGCGCGCTCCTCCTCCTCGGCGGGGACGGTGACGCGCACCGTCGTTCCAGCACCGGGATGCGCGTCCAGTTCGAACGCGCCACCCACCTCCCGCACACGCGAGGCCATCCCGTCGATCCCGTAGCCGACGCGCGGCGCGTCCCCGTCGAAGCCGCGGCCGTCGTCGGAGACGGCGAGCGAGATGGCAGCGGGATGGTCGCCGCTGTCGATGTACGCCAGCTCCACGCTCACGTTCGCCGCCGCGGCGTGCTTGCGCACGTTCGCCAGCGCTTCCTGGGCCACCCGCAGCACGACCACCTCGGCGGTGGGCGGCGCAGGGCGGGGCGTGCCGGTGGAGCTGAACCGCGCATCCACCCCTGTCTCGTCGGCGAAGCGGCGAGTGACCCGCTCGACGGCCTGCGCGAGCGAGCCCTCGGAGAGCCTGCCCGGCGTCATCGCGGCGATGATGCGGCGCGACTCCTGCAGGTTCTCCTGCGCGGTCTCGGTGATGAGCTCGACGTGCCTGCGCGCGGCGTCCGGGTCGGTGCTCAGCTCTCCCTGCACCGCGTGGCCGAGTGTGACGATGCTCGTGAAGCCCTGAGCGAGGGTGTCGTGCATCTCGCGGGCGATGCGCTCGCGTTCGGCGGCGGCGCCCTGCTGCCCGGAGAGGGCGGCGATCTCCGTCTGCTGCTCCCGCAACTGCTCGATGAGGGCCGCCCGGGCCTCGCTCTGCTGGGTCACGGTGGTCATCCGGTTGCTGAAGTAGATGGAGACGGCGATGATCAGGACGGTCCAGCCGATCAGCTCGACGAGGTCGGAGGGCGCGACCTGCCCGAGCCCGACCCGCACGAGCAGGCCTCCGGCGTTGAGCGCGACGATCGCCGCCCCCGCGAACCACGGCCGCAGCAGGAGGAAGAACTGCGGTGAGAGCACGAACAGCGCGACGTTGGTCCAGTCGTTCAGGCCCAGCGCGATCAGGTAGGCGACGATCGCGATGGCGACGTACGCCCAGGCGCGCGGCGAGTCGCTGCGCAGGCCGGCCAGGCTCGGCCTGGCCAGGAACCAGTAGACCGGGGCGAGGGCAAGAACGATGGCGGCCGCGAGCGCGGCACTGGCGAACCCGCCGGCCGGGTTCGCCAGGATCATCACCACCGTTGCCGCCGTCGCGACACCGGAGAACCACAGCCAGTCGCTGAGGGCTCTGTCGGTGATGCGCTGCCCGGTCACGGTCTCCACGCTCAGACTGTAGCGGCTCGGTCGCTGTCGGCGGCGGCGTCCGCTGCTTCCACCGGCTCGGCGGAGGAGCGCCCTGCCGGGTAGAAGAACCCGAGCACCGCTACGACGGCCATGGCGACGGCCATGCCGATGAACGCCCACTGCACGCTCGACGCGTAGTCGGATTGCACGGCGTGCATGATCTGGTCGCGCACGGTCTGCGGCAGCGCGGAGAGGGAGCTGCCGCCACCGGATGCGCCGGAGATCTGGTCGACCGCGCGTTGCGCATCCGCAGGTCCAGCGCCGAGCTTGGCGAACGATGCGGTGAGGAGGTCGGTCAGCCGCGAGGTGACGATGGTGGTGAACACCGCGAGGCCGAGCGCTCCGCCGAAGTTCTTCATGGTCTGCGAGATGGCCGTGACCTCGCCGTAGCTGGCGCCGATGGCCCGGTTGACCGCATCCGTCGACACCGCGCTGAACATGAGGCCGATGCCGGCGCCCGCCACCACGATGGGCATGGTCTGCGCGTTGAAGAACGAACCGGCGTGGATGCTGAGGTTCGTGACAGAGGCGGCGAGCCAGGCGAAGCCTGCCGCTCCGACCAGACCGCCGAGGATGACGACACCGCGGGCGCCGTGCTTGTCGAACCGGACGGAGCCGATGCGGCTGGCGATGACGAACCCGATGAAGAACTTGAGGAACAGCAGCCCGGTGTCGAGCGCCGAGAGCTGCAGCGACACCTGGCCGTAGACGCTGAGGAAGAAGAACGTCGAGATGAACGCGATGGATGAGAACAGCGTGGCCAGCGTCGAGAGCGTGAACCCGCGGTCGCGGAACGCCGCGAGCTGCACGAGCGGCTGAGCCACGCGGCGCTGGCGCACGATGAAGAGGCCGATCAGCAGCACACCGGCGATGAGGCTGCCGTACACGGACGGGTCGTCCCAGCCCCACGGGCTCGCCTGCTGCAGGCCGAAGACGATGGCGCTCATCCCCAACGCCACGATCGCCGCGCCCAGCCAGTCGATGCGCTCCCTGCGACGGGAGGACGGCCGCGCGGCGACGGCCACGATGACGAACGCGGCGATCGCGATCGGCACGTTCACCCAGAAGATCGCGCGCCAGGTCCACACGGTGAGGTAGCCGCCGGCGATCGGGCCGAGCGCGGTCATCGCACCGGTGATCGCGAAGAAGATCGCCATGGCCCTTCCGCGGGAGGCGCGGGCGAAGCCCTCGACCACGATGCCGATGGCGGCCGGGAACATGATCGCTCCGCTCACGCCCTGCAGTGCGCGGGCAGCGACGAGCCATGCCTCAGCTCCGTCTCCGGCGGGCGCGAGCCCGCAGAGCAGCGAGGTGATGCCGAACCCGGCGATGCCGATGAGCGCCATGCGCTTGTGCCCGAACACGTCGGCGACGCGGCCGCCGAGGAGGAAGAACGCGGCGGTGGTGAGCAGGTAGACGTTGACCGCCCACTGCATCCCGTCGTGGCTGAGACCGAGGTTCTGCTGGATGGTGGGGGCGGAGAGGGCGACGATCGTCTGGTCGATGGTCGTCATGGAGACGGCGAGGATGAGGCCGATGAGCGCGAGCCTCGACGCGCTGGAGGTTTTCATGGTTCCAGCCTCGCCGGGGCGGCTCGCGCGCGGCACCGTCCGGCGGCTGTCATCCGTGTCAGCCGATCGGTGGACACGGGGATGCGACGCGGGTCAGGACAGGCCGAGCGACTTCTTGATCAGCGACTCGGGGTCGTCGGTGGTCGCGGCGGACTCTGTGGCCTGCTGGTTGGCCTCGGTGATCGCGCGGATGACCTCGTCGCGCTGGATGCGGACGCCGCGCGGCGCGTCGATGCCGATGCGGATGCCGTCTCCGCGCGCATCCAGGATCGTCACGACGATGTCGTCGCCGATGAGCACCCGCTCCCCGACCTTGCGCGTTAATACCAGCATTGCTTCAGCCTAGCGGGGCGCATCGTCCAGCCACAGGACGGGGAAGCCGAGCGCGGCCACCGAGCCGGGCATGGAGGTGAAGGCGGCGCCGGAGGCCGCGACCCCGTCGACGGCGAGCACCGCATCCACTGCGCCCACCCAGGCGGCAGTGTCCTCGGTCTTGCGGGAGGCGTCGACGGCCACCCAGACCTGATCGGGCGCGATGCCGGCCAGCGATTCTGCGAGCGCCGGGATGTCGGCGGCCCCGTGCTCCAGGCCGAAGGCCGCGATGATCGAACGTTCGCGGCGCACACCGTCCGCGCGGGCCTGGAGAGCGCCGCGGCGGTCGTCGACGCGCGGTGCGGAGGCGCGGGCGCTCCCACCCGGGCGCACCTCCGCGCCATCGACGGACGCCGCGAGGACACGGGATGCGGTCACGGCGTCCGTGCCGAGGCCGACGACGAGCGTGAGGTCGCCGCGTCCGCGCAGCCGTGCGGGCGGCTGCGTCGGGGCGGCCGCAACGGGGGATGCGTCGGGCACGGGGGATGCGACAGGCACAGTGGATGCGACAAGCACAGGGGATGCGTCGCTCTCGGCCCGCTCTGCCGCAGCGCGCACGATGCGCTCATCCAGCGGCTGGGCCGCCCGCTCGGCCGCCGGCTCCGCCGCCCGCTCGGCCGCCGGCTCCGCCGCCACGGGCTTCGACTCCGTCTCCCCCACCACCCGCACGAGATCGTCCAGGATCGCCGCGAACGCTGCCGACGACGTCGACACCGCGGGCAGCACGTCCTCCGCGGAGTCCTCGTCGACGTCGGCCAGCCCGGCCGCATCCACCCACTCAGGCCGCGATCGGTTCCGCAACTCTCACCACCCCGACCGTCTCGATCTCCGCCTGCACCGCCGTGACCTCCTGATACGACAGCACCGCCAGCCCGCTCAACTGCCCGGCCACGAGCCGCCGGATCGCCGGCCGCAGCGCGGGAGCGCAGACCAGCACCGCCGACACCCCCTGGTCGTCGAGCTGCGCCGCTGTCTGCCTGAGCGAGCCGAGCACCGCTTCGAGCCGCGCGGGATCGAGCACGACCTGCGTGCCGAACTCCGAGGGCCGCAAGCCTTCGAGCATCGCCTGCTCCAGGCCGGGATCGATCATGATGACCCGCAGCGTCGCCCCGTCCAGGTGCGGCGCCACCACGGCAGGGCCGAGCGCGCTTCGCGCCGCCTCGACCAGACCCTCCGGATCGTTCGACGTCTTCGCGCGAAGCGCCAGCGCCTCCAGGATGCGCGGCAGGTCGTTGATCGCGACCTGCTCCGCCAGCAGCCCCTGCAGCACGCGCTGCACCTCCGCCAGCGTGAGGAGGTTCGGCACCAGCTCGTCGACGGCGGACGGGCTCACCTGCTTGACCCCCTCGGTGAGCTGGCGCACGTCCTCCCTGGTGAGCAGCCGCGCCGCGTTCGCCGTGATGATCGACGAGAGGTGCGTGATCAGCACGGAGACGCGGTCGATCACGGTCGCACCGCCGAGCTCGGCGCTGTGCCGCATCTCGCTCGGGATCCACTTGGCGCCGAGGCCGAAGACCGGTTCGACCGTCGGGGTGCCGGGCAGCGCATCCAGTGCGTCGCCGAGCGCGAGCACCCGCCCGCTCGGCGCCTGCCCTCGACCGGCCTCGACGCCCGCGATCTTGATGACGTATGTCGAGGGCGGCAGGTCGGCGCTGTCCCTGGTGCGCACGGGCGGCACGATGATGCCGAGCTCCAGTGCGATCTTGCGGCGCAGCGCACGCACCCTGGCGAGCAGGTCGTCGGATGCGCCGCTGACGATGTCGACGAGGTCGGGCGCGAGCGTGATCTCGAGCGCGTGCACCCGCATCTGCTCGAGCAGGTCGTCCGTCGTCTCACCCTTGCCGGCGTTGGCGACGGCCGCCTGCGCTGCCTGCGCCTTCTTCGCCGCGGCCTGCGAGTTCTTCAGACGCTGCGCCGCGAGGATCAGGAACGCGCCGACCAGCACGAACGGGATGGGCGGCATCCCGGGGATGAGCGCCATGACGATGGCGGCGCATCCCGCGATGGTCAGGGCGTTGCGGGACTGGCTGAGCTGGCCGCTCGCCGTGGTGCCGATGTCGGTCTCCGCGTTCGAGCGCGTGACGATCATGCCGGTGGAGACCGCCATCAGCAGGGCGGGGATCTGGGTGACCAGACCGTCGCCGATGGTCAGCAGCGTGTATGCGTTGACCGCGTCGCCGATCTCCATGCCGCGCTGGATCATGCCGATCGCGATGCCGCCGACCACGTTGATGACGATGATCAGGATGCCGGCGATGGCGTCGCCCTTGACGAACTTGGATGCGCCGTCCATCGCGCCGTAGAAGTCCGCCTCCGCAGACACCTCCGCGCGGCGGGTGCGTGCCTGCTCCTCGGTGATGAGTCCGGCGTTCAGGTCGGCGTCGATCGCCATCTGCTTGCCAGGCATGGCGTCGAGGGTGAATCGCGCTCCGACCTCCGCGACGCGCTCCGCACCCTTGGTGACCACGATGAACTGGATGACGATGAGGATGAGGAACACCACCGCGCCGATGATGATCGACCCGCCGACGGCGACGTGCCCGAACGCCTGGATGACCTGACCGGCGTACCCGTCGCCCAGCACCAGGCGGGTGGATGCGACGTTGAGGCCGAGCCGGAACAGCGTCGCCACGAGCAGCAGCGACGGGAACACCGAGAAGTCGAGGGGCTTCTTGACGAACATCGTGGTGAGCAGGATGACCAGCGCCAGCATGATGTTGACGATGATGAGCGTGTCCAGCAGCCAGGCGGGCACCGGCACCACCAGCAGCATGATGATGCCGACGACCCCGATGGGGACGGCGACCTTGGCGGTGGTCGATCTCATGAGATGCCTCCCAGAATCGGGGTCATGGTGTGGGTTCCGTATGCGGAGCCGCGGGCTTTGAGGGACATGACGAACGCGAGCACCCTGGCGACCTGGTTGTAGAGGTCGACCGGGATCTCGTCGCCGAGCTGGCACCCGGCGTGCAGCGCGCGGGCGAGCGGGATGTCCTTCACGATCGGCACCCGCTCCTCCTCCGCCTTCTCGCGGATGCGCTGGGCGATGGTGCCGGAGCCCTTCGCGACCACGCGCGGGGCGGACTTGCCCGGCTCGTACTTGATGGCGATGGCGATGTGCGTCGGGTTGACGAGCACCACATCCGACGACCCGATGGCCGCGATCATGCGGTTGCGGCTCATCGCGAGCTGACGGGAGCGGCGCTGCGACCGGATCAGCGGGTCGCCGTCGCTGTTCTTCTGCTCGTCGCGCACCTCGCGCTTGGTCATGCGGGTCTGCTTGCGGTTGCGGCGCATCACGACCAGGACGTCCAGTCCGGCGAGGACCAGCCCGGCCCCGACCGCGGCCTGCAGCAGCCCGGTGGCGCCGCTGGTCGCCGCGCCGAGCAGCGCGGTGAGCGACAGGCTGCCCGCCGTGAGCAGCACGGGCATCAGCCCCTGGATCACCAGGTACAGCCCGACAGCGACGACCGCGGACTTGAGCAGGGTCTTCGCCCCCTCCCAGAGTGCGCGCATCCCGAACACCCGGCCGACGCCCTTGACGATGTTGAACTGCTCGTACTTGCCCTCGAGCTTCTTGAGGTGCACGCCGCCCTGCGCTGCCGCAGCGCCGATGATCGCGATGGCGGCGACGGCGAGCAACGGGCCGATGGTGGCCAGGATGCTGCCGAGACCGTCGCCGAGCGCCTGGAGGGCGGCGGCCGGGTCCGGGTTCTCGATGATGGAGCGGACGGTGAACACCTGGTCGACTCCTGCGCGGGTGCCCAGGTCGATGGTGAACGGCAGCATCACGGCGGCGGCCCCCACGCCGACCCACGCGGTGAGGTCCATCGACTTGCTGAGGCGGCCCTTCTCGCGGGCCTCCTTCATCCGTTTGTCGGTCGCCTGCTCTGTGCGTTCCTGCGCGTCGCTCACCGGCCCACCCCCAGCATCGTCTTGACGGCCGTGCCGGTGAGCCCCTCGACCACGCCGGGCAGCGCCACGAACAGCACAGCGGCGAGAACGACAGTGAGCATGATCTTCAGCGGGAAGCCGAGGGCGAAGGCGTTGAGCGCCGGGGCGACACGGGTCAGCAGGCCGAGCCCCACATCCGCCAGGAACAGCACCACGATCAGCGGGCCGGCGATCTGCACGGCCGCCACGAACATCTGTGTCACACCCACGACCATCTGCTTCACCGGCTCGGCGAGGTCGATGCCCGCCGCGAGCGGGATGGCGTCGTAGGAGCGCACGAGGCCGCCGATGATGAGCTGGTACGCACCGGATGCGAACAGCAGCGCCAGCGACGTCATCTGGAACAGCCGGGTGAACTGGGCGCCGTTGACCATCGACTGCGGGTCGAACGCCTGCGCGAGCTGGAAGCCGCCGAACAGGTCGACCAGGTTGCCCGCCGACTGCACGGCGGCGAACACCAGGTAGACGAGGAAGCCGAGCGTCGCCCCGACCGCGAGCTCCCGCAGCAGGTCGATCAGGAACATCCCGATGTCGGCGGAGTGGTAGCCCTCGGCCACGCGCGGCGCGACGGCCACGGCCAGGCCGATCGCGAGCATCCCCTTGATCTGGGCGGGGATGCCGTTGTACGAGAACGGCGGCGCGATCACCAGGAACGCGACCATGCGCAGCGACGCCAGCGCGATGGCCTCGATGGTGGACAGGTCGATGGGGATGTACATCAGCCGCCGCCCAGCAGCGACGGGATCTTCTCGAACAGGACGTGGGTGAACGTGATCAGCTCGGAGATCATCCAGTGCCCGCAGACGATCAGCGCCACCCCGACGGCCGCCGCCTTGGGCACGAACGACAGCGTCACCTCCTGGATCTGGGTGATCGACTGCACGAGCGAGATCGCGAAGCCGACGACCAGCGCCGTCACCACGATCGGAGCGGCCAGCTTGGCCGTGATCATCAGGCCCTGCATGGCGATGTCGAGGACCGCGTTCGCGTTCATCCGCCGCCCCGATAGCTCGTGATGAGGCTGGTGATCACGAGGCCCCAGCCGTCCACCAGGATGAACAGCAGGATCTTGAACGGCAGCGAGATCATCACGGGCGGGAGCATCATCATGCCCATCGACATCAGCGCCGCGGAAACGACCATGTCGATCACCAGGAACGGCACGAAGATCACGAAGCCGATGATGAACGCCGCCCGCAGCTCCGAGATCATGAACGCCGGGATGAGCGTGAGCATCGGAACGGCGGACGGGTTCGCCGGGTTGGGACGCCCGGCAGCCCTGGTCATCAGCGCGATGTCCTCCTCGCGGACGTGCGCGAGCATGAAGTTCCTGAGCGGACCCTCGGCGAGATGGACAGCGGCGGTGAAGTCGATGTGCCCGTTCAGGTACGGCTGAACGGCGTGGTTGTTGATGTCGACCAGCACCGGGCTCATGATGAACAGGCTGAGAAACAGGGCGAGACCTGCGAGCACCTGGTTCGGCGGGATCGACGGCAGCGCGAGGGCGTTCCTGGTGAGTGCGAGCACGACGAAGATCTTGGTGAACGACGACATCATCAGCAGCAGCGCAGGCGCGACCGACAGCAGGGTGATGCCGAGCAGGGTCAGGATGGCCGCGGACGGCGTGCCGTTCGGCCCGTTGATGTCGATGGTGACGCCGCCTGTGCCGCCGCCGCTCGGGCCAGCCGGGCCGGTCGGCGTGGGGACGGGCTCCGGCACCATCGGCAGCGGAGCCGCGTGCGCGACGTTCGCGGTGAGGAGCACCATGGCGACCGCCGTGATGACGGCGAGCACGATCGCGACCACGAACCGTGGGGAGCGGATCAGCCGCCCAGCCGCCGCGATCACTTCTTGGGCCGCACCGCCGAGCTCGCCTGCCTCCACGTTGCCGGTGACAGGATCGAGCCCTTGAGGGCCTCGTCGAATACGGAGGCGCGTCCCTGCGCCGTCAGGTAATCGGCATCCTGCCTGGTGTTCTTCACGGGCTTCGCGGCGCCCGTCTGCCGTGCTGCTGTCGCGGACGGGAGCGCATCCTGCGCGGCGTCCTTGGCGGTTGAGATGGGGTCTGCTGTCGCGGCTTCGCCGGACTCGACGGGGCTCTGTCGGTCGGCAGGGCTCTGCCGGTCGAGAGGGCTCTGCCGGTCGAGAGGGCTCTGTCTGTCGATAGGTTTGGCGAACGTCTGTCGCACGCGCGAGATCGGGGTGATCTCCGCATCCACGTCGGCCGGGCGGTCACCGGAGGCGAGCACGTTGACGTTCCGCTCTGTGACGCCGAGCACGAACCGTGTTCCGTCCACGTCCACCACCACGACGGACGCCTTCGAGCCCACGCCCTGACGGCCGACGACGGTCACCGCGTTCCCGCGGCGCACGCCGCCGCGCTTGCCCTTGGTGACGCGGCGCTGCACATACCAGAGCAGCCCAACGATCACCGCGAGCACGACGAGCACTCGCAGAGCGACGAACACGGTATCCACGAAAAGTCAGTCCAGGTCTTCCGAGGCGTCGAGGATCTTGGTGATGCGCACCGCGTAGTCCTGGTCGATGACGACGATCTCGCCGTGCGCGATCAGCCGTCCGTTGAGCAGCACGTCGGCGGGCGACCCTGCCGAGCGGTCGAGCTCGATCACAGCGCCCGGCTCCATCGCGAGCACGTCGCGCACGGGCATCCTGGTGCGGCCGATCTCCACGGTGAGCGCCATCTCGACGTTGCTGATGCGCCCCAGCTTCCCGGCCATCGCGCCGCTGCCGAGGTCGCGTCCCGCGCTGCTCGTGCGTCCCCGGATGGCGAACCAGCCGACGATCCCGGATGCGCCCGCCAGCTCGAACACGGTGGTGTCCACGTCCTCGAACAGCAGCGTCGCATCCTCGACCCGCGCGTCGTCGAGCACGCCGGCGCCGAGGGTGTCGCTCGCGGCCTCGATGGCCGGCTGCAGCACGTCCTGCAGCGCGACGACCGGCGAACCGTCCGCCGCGTCGTCGACGAGGCTCGGCGCATCCAGCAGCACGACGGCGAGGTCGGCAGACACGTTGCCGACGAAGGTCGCGACCACGGCGTCACCTGTCGCCCCGGCGAACGCGCCGAGCGTGTGCAGGCGCGGGGTGAGCGGCGTCCCTGTCGGCAGGACGCCGACGAGGGCGTTGGCTGCGGCGAGCGCGTCGGACGCGCTCAGTGCCGACGCCGTACCTGTGCTGGTCATGCTCATGCTGTCTCAGTCCTCTGTGTTCACGATCACGCACGCCAGTCGCGAGCCGCTGGAGCCCAGCGCTGCACCGGCGACGGGGTGTCCCCCGACGGCGAGATCGAACGGTCGGTGTTGCGGATGCGGAATCGGAAGCAGGTCGCCGACGGCGAGCCCGAGCACGACGCTCGGCTTCACCCGCGCCGGAGTGAGCCGCAGGGAGACGTCGACGGGCACGTGGGCGAGCTGCGCATCCAGCAGCTCGCGTGCGTCGTCGGCGCTGCTCGTCGGGTTGGTCTCGCCGAGCTGCGGAAGCAGCACGATGGCGGGCAGCGCGAGGGTCGCCTCCGCGACGTTCTCCCCCACCCGCAGCTCGAAGGTCGCCACGATCATCAGCTCGGCGGTCGCCGCTGCCTGCGCGAACTGCGAGTTGTACTGGATGGCGTCGACGGAGATGGGGGTGACCAGCAGGGCGCCGAGCGAGTACCGCAGGTCTTCGAGCGCGTCGTCCATCAGCCGCCGCACGAGGGCGTGCTCGATCTGCGTGAACGTCCGCTCGGTGTCGACGGGGTTCCCGGTGCCGCCGAGCATCGCGTTCACCCACGACAGGGCGGCGACGGTCGGAAACTGGATGACGCCCTTCGGCGCGACCCCGTCGAGCTCGCACAGCACCATGGCGGTGGTGGCGGGCAGCGAAGCGGCGTACTCGTCGTAAGTCTGCATGGCGACCGACTCGCACTCGACCTGGCTGAGCACGCGCACCTTCGCGGTCAACTGCGTCGCCCACTGCCGCGCAAACGTCTCGAACGCGAGCTCGAGCACCCGAGAGTGCTCCCTGGCGAGCGTGGTCGGCCGCCGGAAGTCATACACCGGCGCCTCGGGCGCGGTCTCGGGGGCGTGCAGGGTGGTCACGGTGCCGACTATCGGCAGGGGGCGGGGATGCGTTAGGGGTGCGGGGCGAAGTCGCGGATCGGGGTGTCAGGGTCGGCTGCGGCGGGTGCTTGCAGCGGTGACGTCTGGTCTCTGTCCGTGACGCGCGGGGTGAGCACGTAACGGTCGGGCAGGTCTACGTGGACCCAGAAAACGATTCGGATCGAACCCGCCAACGTGCGCTCGACGTCGCCGGTGAAACCGAACCTGCCCTCCTTCCCATGCACATCCAGGTGCAGTTCATTGCGTCCCTTGAGCTCCCACTGACCACGTTGTTCGCACAGCTCGGATGGTTCCGTCCCCGACTGGATGCCCGCGGGAAAGCGCACGGCTTGCGCGACGAATGTCCCATCCGGAAGAAAATCGATGGTCCCGTCCTCGCCGCCGAACTCGCTGAGATACGCGGAAGAAGTCGCGCGAGGGTCGACCTCCCATACGCCAACGACCCTGTCCGCGGCAACGGGCCGAAAGAGCACGCAGCTTGTCAGCATCGTGCAGACGGCGGTCGCGAGAGCGAAGCCGACAACACGTCGGCCGAGCCCACCTCCTCCGCAAGAGATCCGAACGCCCACGTCCTACCAGCCCACGACACAGTCGGACGCGGCGACCACCGTCAGTATCTCGGTCTCGACGTTCCAGTCGAGGAACACGCCAGGCCCATCGTCACTGCGCGGGATGGGCGGGTACAACCACACACCCCGCCCGTCGTGCTCTGTGCCACCCAGGAGCCCCACGGGTTTGTCGACGAGGTCATCCCACCCGTGCGCCCGGAACGCGTCCTTCATGTCGTCGACCAGGGTGTCCATCCTGGGGCTCTGTACTGCGACATCGAACCTCGTACTCAGGGATACTCCGCCGGTCTCGCAGGCGATCGCCTCCCGTTCAAACGGGCCAACAGCGAGCGGCGGCTCGACGACGCTCGCAGCGCGCTCCGCCCAACGGTCGGCGGCGTGCTGGGGTGTTTCGCTTCGCGCACTGCACCCGCTCGTGGTGGCGGCGAGCGCAGCGACGAACGCAACAGTGCAGGCCAGGCGCGGCCCTCGTGTGCCCGGATTCCGCATCCCTGTCTCAACGCTCATCTCACTCATGCAGGCCTTCTCCTCGCGCATTGACGTGTGGCGGAACCGAACGCTCGAGTCAGCGCGTCGCGCATACGTCTCGTTTCGCCGGGGTCGCCTTGCGAAACGAGCAGTCCTCTGATCGCAAGCGGCTCAAGCTCAAGGACGGCCTGATTTCCACCGAGCTCGCCCACCTGTATCACTGCGCGGTGCGGCCCCTTTCCGCGCATTCCACCCGGCTCGTCGCCCGATCGTGGTAGCGCGATATCGCTGCCGCGAATCGTCGCAAAGAGGAAGGGCCGCCTCATTCCTGACCAGAATCTCAGGCCGGTCGGACCAATGGAGACCGCGAACAATCGCACTCGCCACAGCGGCAAGATGCCCAATGCGCGAAAGGCTCTCTCACAACTGCCAGACCACAGCAGCATGTACACGTCGTCGTCGCCCGATCCCTCTCGTACACGATCACGCGCAACCCTCACGCACTCCCGGAACACGATCGAAACCACCACAAGGCAGAAAGGAAAGACACCCAGCCCGATCAGATACCCCCGAGCGCGTGGAGTGATTCCCTCGGACACGATCCCGACAACGAGAGAAGCCGTTCCGCCACTGACGAGCACGAACACACCCGCCGAAAGCATCAAACGGCCCGTCCAACGAATCGCGTTCCCCGTTTGAGGCGCCACTCCCACCCCGTTCCCCTAGTGCGTGGCCGCTTGTCTGAATCAACTGGCCCGACACGCGTTCTCGGCTTCATTGTCATTGGCCGGTCGTATTCCGGTCGCCGGATCTGGCGGGCAGCGTCTCCCGGATCATTCCCAGGAGGAGGTCGCGATCCGCGTAAGAAGCGGCATAGCGGAACGTCGCGTTCCACCGCTCGGATCGTGGCGCCAGTGGGAGCGCCACCGGTGCGGTCGCGTTCAGGTGGACCATGATCGCTGGCACCGTGCGCGAGCCGTAGCCATCACGAACCGATGTCTCCCCCATCTCCACGCCCACAATGTGCGAAGCAGGGATGAAGACGCACTCGGTATCCGACGGATCGCGCAGGTAGCAGTACAACCCGGACGCGTCCACCGCGACGACAGACCAGTACGCGGGTCGTAGACCGGTCTCGCTCATCCCGCGAAGCATCGCATCGGTCGCTGTCGCCCTGATCACCTCGAACACGATTCCGTCCGGATGGAGCTCGCGTGCGCGAGCGAAGCGCGCCGCAATCATGAGTCGGAAGCCGCCCATCCCGAGCACGAGGGCACCCAGGATGCCGAACACCAGGGCAAGAACCTCACCGAATGACAGCGCATTGCTGGGCCGCCACAAGATGAAAGCGAAAGCGAGACCCGCGGGGAAGAACAGTAGGAGGGGCCATTCTCGGTGCCATCGCGGGCGGGTGCTCTGCTGGGACGCTCGCCACGGGTTCTGGGTGCTCATGCCGACCTCTTTTCAGTTCTGGCGCGCTCGCGCTTCTGGTGCTCTTCGAATGCTCGGACACGGCGCATCGCGGCCTCCCACTGCGGCTTAGTGAGGTTCGGCTCACCAGCCGCACGCATCACGACGCCGGTCGGCGAATGCCTGCGCTCGACGTGGTTGTCGCCCGTCGTGCTTGTGGTGTAACCCGCCGCAATCTCCTTGCGGATTTTGTGGGTGCTGACCCATGAGAAGAGAAATCCGAGGCCGAGGGAGACCGTGAAGAACGCAAGGCATACCAGGGAAAATGGGTCGAAGTACTGATACCTGCCTCTGGACGCAAGCACTCCAAACAACGTCATGACCGCGCTCAGCGCCCATACGCCAAAACACCACAGCGATTTCCCGGCCCAGGCGTTTCCACTTAACCCCGGCAACAGATCGCGCTGCTCCCAGCCCAGCTCCTTCACCCCATTCACCACGCGGCGGAGGAGACCCAGCCAGGAATTCGGCCGGCGTCGAGAAGAAGCGCAAGTCCCACGACCGCTGCGAACAGAATGGCCATGACCGTCGGGATGCTGATGATCGCGAGGAGCGCGAGAACACAGTAGAGAACGCCCTGCCAGGAGCGACCCAGGTAGAAGAGGTGACCGCCGACGGGCCCCGCCACCATCCACCAGAGGTATGCGTCTGCGGTAGTTTCTGGCCACCGGCGGGTGAGAGACGCCCCCGTAGCTGCAGTCCGGCTCCGGATGGCGAAACGAAGCGCCCCCGGAAGCCACGCAAGGATCGCCGCGCCCGTCGCCGCCACTGTGCCGACAACGACGATCGGCTCCGTCGAAAAGGTAGCGATATTGCCCAACATGACCACCGCGAGCACATACTTCGGCCACTGCCTGCCACGACAAACGAAGGCGGCAGCGATCGTCGGCAACCAGGCAAAGAACGCCCCGAATGCGAGCAGGGCGAGAACAGCACCCAGGCCAAAGCCACCGGGCAACGCTTCGGCGCTTTGGACGAGTCCGACCACAGCGGACCCTGCTCCGCTCAAAGAAAAGACGGAACAGAGGATCAGGCTTGTGGGAACGGGCGTCGGTTGAAATGCGTTAGTCACCCGTCGCTCGACTCCTTTTGGCGCGCTCGATGAGCACGCAGGTCAGTTACTTCCATAGCCCGAAATAGTTCGATCGCGGGACAGCTTCAGGGATCTTCCTCGAACGATTCCTAGGACGGCGGTGGCCGGATCGTAAGTTCGCGTGACCAAGCGGATGGCTACTGCAACCAATGCACGACACCGATAACGCCTCGAACCAAGTTGAAAACCGCGATAGCGAGCCAGGCGAATCCGACAAATGCCATCCAGGTCGACGACATCGACCTTTCTAGGGTGGGACCAATGCGGCCGTAGCCTGATCGGAATTCGTTTGTGAACCACTCTGCGATTCGTTTTCGCCGCACAATGAACACAGTCCCGACCCCTCCTCCAAGGAGCCCCCCTATGAGCATCACCAGCGAATCGATGTCTTCCTTCTGCATCACCACATCCAAACAATCGCGGCCGAGCAACTCGCTTGGATGCCGTTGGCTACTCCGGTCCCCATCGACTGCCGTCCGAAAATATCGCGTGAGTATTCGGCGTAAATTCCAATGCCTGCGAGCGAACCGGTGCACGAGAGTGTGACACCAAGCCCTTCTGTATCGCCGTGAGTTGCCCCCACCATTGCCGACCCTCCCGCACCGATGCCCACACCTATCCCAACCGAGCCGTTACCGCCTACCCCACAAAGAAATGCCGCGCAGAATGACCCCTGAAAAGACCCGTTGAGCTGCTCGTCAATCCAACGCCATACGTCTGCCCACCTTCTCGAAGTGTCGTTGTTGAAGAAGTTGGCCCACGTCTCGTCCCAGTGTTTGCCCGCGTTCGCCCAGGTGTCTTCCCAGTGCTTTGCCACGCTGTCGCCATAGCTGATCGCGGATGCAGGCTTGCCGTCGACATGGCGTGGCTTCTCCCATTGGACGGACTTGTGCTTCGGGTCGTTGACCGTGAGACCGTCGCGCAGGCTCACCGGGGTGACCTGTGTGCCGAGTGGGCCGCTCATCGCATCGGCCATCTGCTGCTTCGTCATTCCCGTGCCCAGGGGGATGGAGTCAGTTCCGTTGAACGGCGCCGCTCGGAAGCCGAGCAGGTCCCAGAACGTGACCGGATTACTCCCCACGTACGCGTACCGGTGCAGCGTCTGCGGCTGCGTCAGCAGGCCGCGGTACGGGTCTTGCGACAGCCACGAACCCGACGCCGGGTCGTAGGTGCGCGCGAAGTACTGGTTCAGGCCATAACCCGCGTCGACGGTTTCGCCGGTGAAGCCCAGCGGCGACGACCAGCCGGACGTCTCGAACGATGCCTCACCGAAGTCCGCGTAATCGGCCAACTGCGTGATCGAACCACCGACCGACTGCGCGGCGGTCGAACCCAGACGGTCCACCAGCGCCCACGCAACCTCCGACGAACCGGACGCCTGCAGAGCCAGCTCGCCCGCCGCATCCCGCACCAGCGACGTCACACCGTGCGCCGAGTTCGAACGCTGCACCACACTCGTGCCCGACCACGCCTGCGTCGTGGTCTGCGAGCCGCCCCGGTCGGTCGTGTCGGTCGAACTGACCTGGCGGCCGAGGCCGTCGTACGCGTACGACGTCGCACGCCCATCACGAGAGACAGAGGTCACACGACCCGACGGGTCGTAATCGAACGACGTGCGGGCGCCGCCGACGACCTGGCCGGTACGGTTGCCCGCACGGTCGTAGGAGTACGACGCATCCTGAGCACCCTCCGCACCCGTGCGGGACGTTTCGGTCAGCTGATTGACCTCGTTGAACGTCGCCGTCGCCGCGAAGTCCGCCGATGAACCGGTGCGATCCCAGCCGGTGCGGTTGCCCACCGCGTCGTAACGGTACGTGTTCTTCTCGCCAGTGGATGCGGTCGAGCCGGTCAGTCGGTTCAGCGCGTCATACGTGAAATCACGCGACACCGGGGAACCCGACCCGACGGTGCGGGAGGCGGACGAGACATTGCCCGCCTTGTCGTAGCCGTACTCGAACCGCAGAGCGCCTCCATCCGCCACCGGGTTCGGCGCCGTCGGCACGGAACGATCGGCGAGGTACTCGCCGGTCTTGATGCAGTCGATCGCCGCAGGGACGGTGCGCCCGGAGAGGTACTGCGTCGCTCCGTTGCTGCACTGCTGGGCGCCACGCTTCACCTCGGGGAGCATCGACGGCTTCGCGGGGTCGGTCGCTGGCGGCTCCGCGGGGGCGGGCGTGCCGTGCACGATCCCGGTGACGCGGCTCGCCGCGTCGTACTCGAACGCGGAGGTCACACCCGTCGAGCGGGTCTGCTTCACCAGGTTCGATGCTGCATCCCACTCGTAGGCGATGCCGCCCCACGGGGACGTCTGCTCGATGACGCGGGAGGCGTCGTCGTACCGGTAGCCGACCACCTCCCCGGTCGGCAGGGTCAGACCGTTGAGCGAGCCGACCGCGTCGTACTCATACGACACCCGCGTGCCGTTGCCGTCGATCTGCTTCGTCATGCGGCCGGTCGTGTCGTAGGTCCAGCCGGTGACCCCGGTGGGGTCTGTCATCGCGATCAGATGCTGCTCCGCGTCGTACTCATACCCGACCGTCGCCGCCGGATACCGGATGCGCGACAGGTCGCCCCGGTCCGTGTACTCGAAGCGGGTCGTCGCGCCGTTCGCGTCTTTCTGAGCCGTGAGCCGCCCGGCCTTGTCGTAGTTGTACTGCCAGCGATTCCCTGCCGCGTTCGTCTCAGAGAGGGTTAGCCCGGCGGGGTCGAACGTGAACGTCGTGGCGTTCCCGTTCGGATCGGTGATCGACGTCAGATTGCCCACGGCGTCGTAACCGTACGAGGTGGTGACGTTGACGTCGGAGACTCCGGCGCTTGCCTTCTTCGCCTCCTTCGTGAAGCCCTCGATCACCTCCAGGAGTTGACCGGCCGGATCGTACGCGTACCGCGTCACGTTCCCGTTCCCGTCGGTCATGGAGGTCTGTCGCCCGGCCTTGTCGTAGCCGTAGCCGGTCACAGCGCCGACGGGGTCCGTCACCGAGACGACGCGACCCGCCCGATCGTATGCCGTCGTCGACATGTTGCCGAGTGCATCCGTCGCCGAGACCGCCCGGCCGAGAGCGTCGTACGTGGTGGCGGTGGTCGCGCCCGTCGGATCGGTCGCCGAGACGGCGCGGCCGATGGCGTCGTATGCAAAGCGCGAGGTGCGCCCGAGGGCATCCGACACTGCCGTGACGTTGCCTCCCGCGTCCGTCTCGAACGTGGTCGTCCCGCCGGCGCTGTCGGTCATCGAGGTGAGCACACCGGCGGGCGTGTACGCGAACGCGGTCGCGTTGCCGAGCCGGTCGAATGTGCCGGTGAGGTTGCCGTCCTCGTCGTAGACGAGCCTGGTGCGCTTGCCGAGCGGGTCCGTGACCACGACCACCCGGTCGAGGAGGTCGTACTCGTATGCGGTCACGGCACCCGACGCGTCCTTCTCGCTCGTCGCCCTCCCGACAGCGTCGTAGACGATCGTCCGCGCGGCACCCGTCGGACCCTTCGTGGAGGTGACCCTCCCCATCGCGTCGAACGCGGTGGTGCTGGTCGCGCCGAGCGGATCGGACCCCGACGTGGCATTGCCCGCACTGTCGTACTCCGTCGCCCACACGCCGCCGTTGGGGTCGACGGTCTGCGTGAGGCGGTCGAGCGCATCCCGTCGGTACTCGGTGACCGACCCCGTCGGATCGGTGGACCTGGTGAGCGCGTTCTCTGTGTTGTACTCGTAAGTCGTCACGCCGCCGTCCGGCGCGGTGACCCGGACGAGGTCGAACATCGCGTTCCACGCGTACGCGGTGACAGCTCCGGATGCGTCGGTCGCCGAGACGAGGTGATCGTTGCCGTCGTACTCGTAGCGGGTGACACCGCCGAGCGCATCCGTGACGGCCGCCAGCCTTCCGCCCGCGTCCCATCCGTATGCGGTCACCCCACCGCGCGGGTCGGTCGCGCTGACGACGCGATTGGACAGGTCGTAGCCGTAGCGGGTGGTGTTGCCGTCCGCGTCCGTCACGGCCACCGCGTTCCCCCGGAGGTCGTACTCGTAGGTGGTCGTGGCACCGGACGGCTGCACGACAGCGATCGGATCGCCGGCGTCGTCGTAGCGGGTCGCGACCGCCGTTCCGTCCGGACGGTGCTCCACCGTGACGAGTCCGGCGGCGTTCCGGTCGTACGCGACCGTGCGCTCTGCACCCTTCGCACCGCCCGCGTCGGTGCGCGACGCGAGATCGCCGAGGGGCGTGTACGTGTACTTCACGACCGACCCGTCCGGATGCGAGACGCTGGTGACGTTCCCGCGCTCGTCATAGCCGTAGGTGGTCACGCCGCCGTTCTCGTCGACGTGCTTGGTGACCTGGTACTCGTCGTCGAACGCATACGCGACCTCGGCGCCGGACGCATCGACGATCTTCGTGATGCGTCGCCTGTCGTCGAAGTGGAAGACGCTCACGCGCCCCTCGTTGTCGGTGTACGACGTCTGGCCCGCGACGGAGTAGTCGAGCAGGCGGACGTTGCCGTCCGGATCGATCTGCTTGACGACACGTCCCGCTGCGTCGTACGAGTTGCTGAGGTACGTGACACCGAGCGGGTCCGTTGCGGTGAGGAGCTGGTGACGGTCGTCGTAGGTGAAGGTGCGGGTGCGCGCATCCGGATACCCGATGGTGACCAGATCGCCGGCGGCATCGTAACCGAAGCCCCAGCGGCGTCCATCCGGAAGCGTCATCGCGACGATTCGGCCATCGCCGTCGTTCTCGACGGCGATGGTCTGCCCCGCCTCGTCGGTCACCGACACGAGCGGAACGAAGCTCTGTGACGCCGGATCGGCGGCACCGTACTGCAGTGTGATCGTGTTTCCGCGCCGGTCGGTGTGGGAGACGAGTTCCCCGATGCCCTCGATGTCGCCCGCCGCGAACATCCACGTCTCGCCGTCGACGGCCGTCAGGCGGAGGTTGCCATCTCCCGCCTCGGCGAGCGTCTGCCGTAGTCCTGGCTCGGCCAGATAGCCGCCTGCCCCGTCGGGCGCGAAGACGTACGACGCGCCATCCCCGCGCACCACCAGCACCGATCCGTCGCTGAACCGCTGCGCCCGCGCACCCAGCCCGAACGACCATCCGGCGCCGACGCGGGACAGCCGGCCGTCCTGCGAGTTGTAGGTCAGGGTCAGATCGAGTTCCTGGCTGCCCAGACCGGGAAGCGTGAACAGCGAGAAGTCCTCGATGAGGTTGCCCGTGGAGAACGAGATGGGCTCAGCGCCGTAGGTGAGGTAGTTCTGATGGCCGAGGTCGCGCCAGCGGGAGAGGTCCGCGGCCGACGGTTTCGCCGGCCAGCCGCCCGTCGCCGGGTCGGTGCAGTCGAAGCCCTGCGACTCCAGGTATTTCCCCGACCCGGTGAAGGCGCCGTTGACGACGGACTGGAACCCGTTGGCGATGACCGACCAGTCGAAGTTGTGGTCGAGGAACAGCGCCTCGAGGTGCGTCATCGCGCCGGGCACCCAGCCGAACTCGGGATGCGGGAAGTCCGCGCTCGCAGGCATCTGCTTGGCCGGACGCCCTGTGTATGCGGGAAGTTCCGCGATCAGGGATGCGGTCACCGCCTCGTCGAGCGGCCCACCGCGGGAGTAGAGCTGGCTTCCACCGTCCGACCCGTCCGAGCCCCAGGCGTGGCCGAGCCAGGTGTTGAAGCCGATCCCCAGCGTGAGCGCCGGGTTGGCAGCGGCCGCGATGCCCGCCCTGGTCTGCCGGGACACGTACGGCATGTCGCCGGTGCGGGTGATCGTGACGTTGGCCAGGCACTGCTGCTGGAACAGGGCGGCGAGCCCGTTGGTGAGCGCCATGTTGTACGGAAGTTCCGAGACCGTGGCCGGAGAGTTGGAGTGGCCCTCGTCGTCGTCGGGGTCGAGCACGATCGACGGCCCTGGCGGCGCGGTGAACGGGACTCCGATCACGACGAACTGCGACAGGTGGTCGGACTCACCCTTCACGGTCTTCGTCTTCGCGTCATAGTACGACGGGATGCGGGTCCACGCCTCGCCCGGTTTCTCCCTGGTGTAGATCGCGAGCGACGCGGGGTCGAGCTCGGACTTCTTCACGGTCGATTGGTCGACGCTCAGTTCGAGCGCGACCCCTGGTACGACATCGCTGACCGCCGGACTTCCGTCGTCGCCTCCGCGTGTCTTCGTCCGTTTGGCCGGGAAGGACGTGACCGCGGCGCCGTCCGACGTGACCGCATCGACCTGCACGACCTTCGATACGACGACACCTGCCGTCTCGGCGCGCGCGACCCTGGATGCGGCCTCCGGCGCCTGGGCGATGCTCACCGAGAGCTCATGGTCGACCTCGTGCCCGCTGAACGTCGCCGATGCGCCGAGCTTCTCCGAGGCGACCGTCGCCTTCGTCCCCGGCGAGAGGTCGATCGTCGCGTCCGGTGCTTCCGTAGCCACCTGGGCGGCCTCGTCGAGCAGCTCCGGCCGGGGCTCTGCCGCCTTCCGCACCTCGGCGAGGGTGGCTGCTGCGCGCTCGCGCGCCAACTGCTGCGGCGAAGCCTCCGCGGGGACGGCCGAGCCGACGACGCTGAGCGCGACCACCGCGATTCCCGCGACGATCGCCGATCCGCGGCGCATCAGAGGGCTGTCCCCGTCAGCGCGGCGCGCTCGGCAGCCGTGCCGGCGGCGAAGAGACCGCGGCGGCGGCGCATCCACAGGCCGACGGCGACCAGACCGAGAGCGAGCGCGACGATGAGCCCGATCGCGAGCTTCGATCCCGTGCTCGCGAGGTCGTCGACCCGCACAACGCACGCGGCGAGCTCGTCGGCGTCCGAAATGCCGTTCCCGTTGTAGTCCTCCCGACCGGTTGCGCACTCTCGGTCGCCGCAGATGACGAACTCGATCCAGTCGGCCACGCCGTCGCCGTCCGCGTCCTCTGTCGAGTTGGAGCAGGTGTCCGAGTCGCACACCAGCCGCTCTGCATAGTCCGGGATGCCGTCCCCATCCCGGTCTTTCGCCGGGTCGGCGCAGCGCGTGGTGCCGCACGACGTGACCTCCACCCAGTCCGCGACGCCGTCGCCGTCAGTGTCCTCCGCACCGGTCGCACACGTGAACGAACCGCAGACCTCGCGCTCCACCCAGTCCGGGATGCGGTCGCCGTCGACATCGCAATCCGTCGCAGACGACGTGGATGCGCAGTCCCTCGCGACCGCCGCGACCGCCGCGACCTCAGCGGCCGCCGCGACCTCAGCGGCCACCGCGACCTCAGCGGCCACCACTGCAGAAGCAGCAGACGCCGGAGCAGCGACCGCCCCCGCGCTTCCTCCCGCGGCATTCCCGCTGATGGCAAGCCCCACGATCATCACCGTCGCCACCATCGCGCGCACGCCCATAGCCGAACCTCCCCCGAACCGGAATCAGATCGTCCATGTTACGTGTAAAACTTCGCATGTTGCATGTCTAGCGGCGAGAAGATACCAGCATTCCCGCATCCATTGGCCGCCGCACCCTTACGCCCGGCCCCCTCCGGCCGATAGTGACCCTGTGACGGCTCACCCGGAGCCGAGACCAGGATTCGCCGCCCATGATCGTCGTCACCCGATTGAACGACAGCCAGTTCGCGGTCAACCCGGACCTCATCGAGCGCATCCACGCGAGCCCGGACACCACCCTTGTGATGGTCGACGGGGCGAAGTTCATCGTGACCGAGAGCATGCCCGAGGTCATCGAGAAGATCGCCGCATACCGGGCTCGGGTCATCGCGCTCGCCCACGACCTGCCCTCCGCCACCGCGCGGCCGGCCGGCGTCCCGCAGCTCGGCCTCGTGCCCCCTGCCGACTCCGACGGGGACGACGAGACACCGGATGCGCGCCGCGAGCACCCCGATCGCCGCGAGCGCCCAGACCACCGCGACCAGCGCGAGCACCCCGAAGCTCGGACCGTTCCCCTCCGTGCAAGGAAGAAGTGATGGATCCCGCAACCATAATCGGCATCGTCCTGGCGTTCGGCGCCGTCGTCGCCATGGTGACGATGGAGGGCGCGCACCTCAGCGCGCTCGTGCTGCCTGCGCCCATGGTGCTCGTCTTCGGCGCGACGTTCGCCGTCGGCATCGCCAGTGGAACGCTCAAGGACTTCATGGTCGCCATGAAGTCCGTGCCGCGCGCGCTGCGGGGCAAGATCGAGCCGCCGCAGCAGGTCATCGACCAGGTCGTCGACCTCGCTGAGAAGGCCCGCGCCAACGGCCTGCTCGCGATGGAGCAGGAGGCGGACAACGTCGACGACCCGTTCCTCAAACGTGCACTGCAGAACATCGCGGACGGCACGGACGGCGACGAGCTGCGCATCCTGCTGGAGGACGAGATCGCCACCAAGTCGAAGAAGGACAGGGTCGCTGCCAAGTTCTTCAGCGGCATGGGCGGTTACGCGCCGACCATCGGCATCATCGGAACCGTCGTCTCGCTCACGCACGTGCTCGAGAACCTGGCGGAGCCCGGCGAGCTCGGGCCGATGATCGCCAGCGCGTTCGTGGCGACACTGTGGGGTCTGCTGTCGGCCAACTTCCTCTGGCTGCCGCTCGGCGCGCGCCTCCGCCGCCTGTCCGAGCTGGATGTGGAGCGCATGACGCTGCTCATGGAGGGCGTGCTCGCCGTGCAGTCCGGCAGCCAGCCCCGCCTCCTCGGCGAGCGCCTGCGCGCGATGGTCCCGGATGCCGGCAGCAGCAAGAAGGACGCCAAGGACTCCAAGCCCGAGAAGCTCAAGGAAGCAGCGTAGCGATGTCCGCACGCCGCCGTCGCAAACACGAGCCAGAGGAGGAGCACGAGAACGAGGAGCGCTGGATGGCCTCCTACATGGACATGGTCACCGTGCTCATGTGCATGTTCATCGTGCTCTTCGCCATGTCGACGGTGGATCAGAAGAAGTTCGCGGAACTGAAAGACTCGCTCGCCACCGGTTTCGGCCAGGTGAAATCGCAGAAGATCGACACGGCGACCGGCGTGATCGTGCCGCCGTCGCAGGTCGACCAGAACGGCAAGAACACCGACCTCGCGCTCGCCCAGCAGGAGGCGCAGAACCTCAAAGAGCTGAAGGAGCGCATCCTGGCGTCGCTGACGAAGGACGGGCTGCAGGATGCTGTCCAGTTGCGCATCGACGAGCGCGGGCTCACCATCGGGCTGGTCGGCAACGAGACGTTCTTCGCATCCAACCGGGCGGAGCTGAGCGTGCAGGCGACCCAGGTGCTCAACGACATCGGGCCGGTGCTCGCGCCGACGCCGTACCAGGTGTCGGTCGAGGGCCACGCCGACATGCGCCAGCCCGGGGCTCCGTACCCGACCAACTGGGAGCTGTCCGCCGGCCGCGCCACCAGCGTGCTGCGCCACCTGGTGGAGACCGACGGGTTCCCGCAGGAACGCATCGTCGCGCTCAGCTACGGCTCCGCACGTCCGCTCGCCAGCGCAACGGGGACGACGGACGCCGATCTCGCTCTCAACCGGCGAGTGGATGTGGTGGTGCTGTCGAACCAGCCGGACGCCATCCGCAAGCTCATCCCGCAGGCGCTCGGGCCGACGACGACGGCGTCCGGGTAGCCGCTGCGCTCAGTCCAGCGGGACCGGGCGGGTCCGCACCGGCGCAAGCCACGCGGAAACGATGACCGCCGTGATCGAGCCTGCCGCCATGATCGCCGCGAGGACCACCACCTGGAACCGCCCGGCCTCCAGGGGCGAGACGCCGCCGAAGATCGCGCCTACGAACGCGCCAGGCAGGGTGACGAGGCCGGTCGTCTTGGTCTGGTCGACCGAGGGGATGAGCGCGGAGTAGACCGCGCCGCGCGCGAGCTCCAGAGTCGACCGCCTCGGGGTCGCGCCGAGCGCGAGCCAGCCTTCGACCTCATCCCAGTGGTCGATGGTCGCCTCGGTGAAGCGCCGCCCGGTGAGGGTGGCGATGCTCATCGCGTTGCCGATGACGATGCCGCCGATCGCCAGCGCGTACCTGGCCGAGAACTCGATGGCGCCGGTGAGGAAGACCACAGCGAGGGTCACGACGATCCCCGTCGCCATGGCGACGCCCATCATGGTCGCGTGCTCGACCGACCAGCCGACCCTCCTCGTCGCGGTCGCGGCGGCGACGGAGAACATGACGAGCAGCGCCAGCGCCACCCACACCGGGTTGGTGATGACCCCGGCGAGGATCACGCTGATGACCGCGAGCTGCACCGCGCCGCGGAGGATGGCGAGCAGCGGAGCCCACCGGCGCGGCACCCGGTAGACCGTGAGCACGACGGTGGCCAGTGCCGCGAGCAGCAGGACGCCGAGGAGCGTGGGTCCGAGCTCGGTGATGATGGGCACGGGACGAGTGTACGGGCGGCGCTTGGCGGCGCCGCGCATCCACCGTCGGAGGATGCGATGGTCGTATCCTCGACGCATGACAGCGCGCATCGCAAACGTGACCATCCACGCGGAGGACCCGGCCGCCCTCGCCCGCTTCTGGAGCGCGGCCATGGGCTATCCGGCACCGGCGGGCTGGGCGGACGACGAGATCGCCGAGCTGAAAGCGGCGGGGCTGGACGACGACGCGATCAGCTCCCGCGCCGAGGCCTGGGACGAGAACCCGCACCACCAGCGCTTCTACTTCACCCGCTATACGCACGAGCGCAGGCAGCGGAACCGGATGCACATCGACATCACGCCGTTCGAGGACCGCCACGCATCCAGGGAGGAGCTGGAGGCGGAGCGCGACAGGCTGGTCGCGCTCGGTGCGACCGAGGAGAAGACGCTCACCGGGGCCTGGGGTCCGTACGAGGAGTTCGCGATCATGATGCGCGACCCGGAGGGCAACGAGTTCTGCCTGCAGTGAGCGGGATGCGCATCCCCACCCAGGAACGCGAACGGCGCGGAACGCAGGGCCGTCCTGGGACAGGGGATGCGTTCCGCGCCGAACCGCTGCGGGGCGGGGTTCCGGCTAGCGCTTCAGGTTGGTGAGTTCCTGGAGCACCTCGTCGGAGGTGGTGATGATGCGGGCGTTCGCCTGGAAGCCGCGCTGAGCGACGATCAGGTTGGTGAACTCCTGCGAGAGGTCCACGTTGGACATTTCGAGCGAGCCGCCCTGGATCGAGCCGAGGCCGGCGTCGCCTGGGCCGCCGAGCTGCGGGTTGCCGGAGTTGACGGAGGCGCGGTAGCCGGAGCCGCCCGCCTTCTCGAGGCCGCCGGGGTTGACGAACGTGGCGAGCGCGATGCGGCCGACCGCCTGCTTGTCGCCGTTCGAGAACAGGCCGATGAGCGTGCCGTCCTGGGAGAGGCTGAACGATTCGAGCGTTCCGGCCTGGCGGCCGTTCTGCTCCTTGAAAGCGACCGTGGTGAGGTCGGCGTACCCGGTGACCGAGCTGAGGTCGACCGCGACCCCGCCGACCGTGATGCTGCCGCCCGAGGTGAGCACGCCGTTGGTGAAGGCGAGCGCCCCGTTTCCGGTGGCCGCGCCGTCTGTGCCTGCCACATCCCAGCCCGTGCCGGTCTTGGTGAAGGTGAGCGACAGGGTGCGGGCGACACCGGTGGAGTCGTAGACCTTCACATCGCGCACGAGCTGGTCGCCGACCGCCGCGCCGGACGGCAGGTTGCCGGACACGGTGCCCGTGGTGGTGGCGGATGCGGGCGCCACCGCCTTCAGCGGGATGGTCACGTCGCCGAGCGCGCCACCCTGCTGGATGACGCCGTTGACCGCGTTCCAGCCCTGCAGGATCGCGCCTCCCGGACCGACCAGGCGACCCTGCGCATCCGGGTCGAACGAGCCGGCGCGGGTGTAGAGCGTTTCGCCGCCGACCTTGGTGACGAAGAAGCCGTCTCCGTTGATCATCATGTCGGTGGCGCGGCCGGTCGCCTGCGCTGCGCCCTGGGTGAAGTTGGTGTTGATGCCGGCCACGAGCACGCCGAGGCCGATCTGGGCGGGGTTGGTGCCGCCGGTCTCGCCCTGGCCTCCGCCCGCTCCGCGCACGAGCTGCGAGAGGGTGTCCTCGAACTGAACGGCCGAGGATTTGAAGCCGGTGGTGTTGACGTTGGCGATGTTGTTTCCCGTCACGTCCAGCATGGTCTGGTGCGAACGGAGGCCGGAGATTCCGGAGTAGAGGGAACGGAGCACGATGCTGCCTTTCTGTGAGGTTCGGTGAGGTCAGGCGGTCGGCGCTGGAGCCGGTGTGGGGGTGACCACGCCGGAGATCGCGTCGAGGTTGATCTTCTGGTCGCCGACGGTGACGACAGGGACAGACCCGGCGTACGACACGGAGGAGGCGACGCCGGTCTTCGTGGCGCCGTCTTTGTCGATGTAGCTGACGGTGTGCCCGACGAGGGCGGCCGCCGCCGTGCGCATCTGCAGGGCGAAGCCCTCCTGGCTGGTGGTGTCCAGGTTGGTGAGCTTCTCCATGGTCGCGAGCTGCGTGGTCTGGGAGATCATCTGGTTGGTGTCCATGGGCGAGCTCGGGTCCTGGTTGCGCAACTGGGTGACCAGGAGCTGCATGAACGCCTCACTGTCGAGGGACTGCTTGGGCTGCCGGGTGGGCAGGGTGGAGTAGATGCCGCCTGTGGCGGCGGTGTCGTTCGCTCCGGTGACGGGGTCGACGGCCACGGTGGCTCCCTTCTGTGGTGAGGCTGATCGGTTGGGTCGGTGGATGGGTGGACGGTGTTCGAGGAGTGGGGGCCGGCGGATCAGACGACGAGGTCGATGGTGTGACCGCCGCCGCCGTAGCGAGCCGCGACCCGCTGCTGATCGGCGGTGCTGCGGTCGGCGCGGGCGTCGGCTGCCGGCTTCTCGGCTCTGGATGCGGTGGTGCCGCTCCCCTGCTGGCCAGCGTCGCGCTGGTCGTCGGCCTGCGGCTGGTTCTGGCTCGACAGGTCGAGGCTGCCGGAGAGCCCCGCACCGTTGAGGTCGCGGCGCAGGTCGGGCAGGATCGCACGAAGCGCGTCCCTGCCGCCGTCTGTCGGGGCGAACAGTTCGACCCGCACGCCCTCGGCTCCCACGTGCGCGCGGACAGTCACGGGACCGAGTGTGTCCGGGGTGACGTGCACGGTCATCACGTGGTCGCCGCGCCCAGCGGACGCGAGCGTGAAGATCGGGCGCGCGAGCTGCTGGGGCAGGGCGGGCTGCGTCGTCTGGGCGGGGGCGTGCGAGGCGGAGCTCGCGGTGGTGGGGGCGGTCGAAGCGACGGAGGCTACAGCCGGTGCTGCGACGACGCCGGGGGTGGATGCGGCGGGCGCGGCGGACGCGGCGGCGTCGTCGGCGGGGTGCGGGGCGCCGGGGGTGGATGCGGCGGTGGATGCGGCGGCGATGGATGCGGACGCCACGGAGGCGGCGGTGGGGGCGTTGGACGCGGATGGGGCGACGGCGGCTGCAGTGGCAGCGGCGGCTGCGGCGGCAGCGGCTGCGGCGGCAGCGGCTGCGGATGCGGTGGCCGGGGTCCCGGACGACGACGACGCGGACGGCCTGGTCGCGGACGACGCGGGCACGCCGGGCGGAGCAGAGGCGACAGGGCCGGCGGCTGCGGACGCTGCCGCTGAGGTCGCGGCGGCGGCGGATACGGGCGTCGCTGCCGAGGCCGCCGCTGAGGCCGCTGCCGAACCAGCGGACGCGGAGCCGGACCCGGCCGCCGAGCCGGTCACTGAGCCCGCTGCCGCGATCGGCGAGGACGCCGAATCGGCGGCGGACGCAGACGCGGCCGGGGCCTGGGCCTGCGCCTGCGCCTGCGCCTGCGCGGGCGTACCGGCCGAGCCGCCACGTCCCGCGCCCGTGTCGCTCCCTGCGGGAGCGGCGGCGAGCGCGCTCTGACCAGCCGCGACACCGTGCCCGCTGACGGTCACGCTCGCCCCGCCTGCCTCAGGGTCTCCACTCGCCGTGCGAGCGAGACCGGCCGTGGCCGATCCGGCCGACGCGGCCGATGCCGATCCCGACGCCGCCACGGTGGTCGCAGCGTCGGCGAGCGCGGCCTGTGATGTCGCGCCGTCCGCGGCGGTGGAGGCACCAGCTCCGAGCGCGGCGGAGCCGGGTGCGGGGGTGGCAGCATCCGCACTCTCCGCGGAGGCGGAACGGGCCGACGGCTTGGCGGGATCGGGGGCGGAGGCCGCGTCGGGCGAACTGGACTTCGCTGGCTTGCGCGGGCGCGAGTCGGCCGACGAGGAAGGCTCGTCGCGGGCGGCGGGGCGTGCATCCCGTGCATCCCGCGCATCCCGCGCATCCCGCGCATCGGAGCGCGAGGGCGTTGCCGGGGAGGCGCCGGTGAGGAACTGCTGGAACGCGTCTCCCGTCGTGGTGGGCTTGCCGGCGCGGGCGGGGACCGCTGGGGCTTGGGTCACGGGGGCGATGGTCGGGCTCATTCGGAACCTCCGCCGAGCATCGAGGCGAGAAGGGCCTGCAGTTGCACGGCCTGTGCCGCGGCAGAGGACCCGGACGACGACTGCCCGGACAGAGCGGAGAGCCCAGAGAGCCCAGAGAGCCCAGAGAGCCCAGAGAGCCCAGAGAGCCCAGAGAGCCCAGAGAGCCCAGAGAGCCCAGAGAGCCCAGAGAGCCCAGCCAAGCCAGAGAGCCCGGAGAGCCCAGCCGAGCCAGACAGCCCAGACAACCCCGCCAATCCAGACACCCCAGCCAACCCAGACACCCCGCTCAACCCAGACACCCCGCTGAGCCCCGCCGCCGACAGCCCGCCCGCCGCGTTGAACGCCGCGGGCGCGCTCGCCAGCGCCGTGCTCGCCGTGCTCGCTTCCGGCACCACGCGGCGGATGGTGACGATGTCGGAGTCGTCCATCCAGTTGTTCACCAGGCTCACGTTGCGGCCCTCGCTCGGCGCGTGGATGACTTTGCCGTCTCCCGCGTAGATGACGATGTGGTCGCCGCCGTTGGTGACGATCAGGTCGCCGGGCTTCGCCTGCGCGAGCGACGGCACCTCCGTGCCGAGGGTGGACTGGCCGGAGACCAGGCGGGGCACGTCGATGCCGAGGTCTTTGAAGACGCGCTGCACCAGGCCGGAGCAGTCGAGGCCGCTGGAGGTGGTTCCGCCGAAGACGTACGGGACGCCGAGGTACTTCTTCGCGTCGGCGACCACGTCCCCGCCGGTCACCGACCCGCCTCCCGCGGTCGCCCCCACGCCGGAGGTCTCTCCGACCGCCCCGGCGAGCGCGTTCGCGAAGTCGGTCGCGGAGGTGCTGGACGAGCCGGACGACGACCCCGTCGACGTCGCGGCTGTCGGATTGTCGATCTGCACCAGCGTGGCCTGGATCTGGGCGATCCTGGTGAGTGCGTCGGTGACGGTCATGCGTCGTTCCCTTCCCGTTCGCGCACCCAGGCGCCGGTGGCGATTTCGTCGATCGCGGCCTGCTCCGCGCTGAGTTCTCCCGCGATCACGCTGGCGTTGTGCCGCGCTTCGAGCTTCTCCAGCCCGACGGCTCGTGCTTTCGCCTCGCCGAATGCGGTCTGCGCCTCGGCGACGTCGGCGTCCGCGCGCTCAGCGAGGGCGGCGAGGTCGGCGAGCATACTGCGACTGGATGCGCGTGCCGCAGCCATCGCGAACAGCGTGCTCGCATCCGTCGCCTCGACCGGCACCGCGTGCAGGGCGGCGATGGCGCGCGCCTGCCGCTCCCCCGCATCCCGCCGGAACGCGTTCGCCGCAGCGAGGTCGCTCGCGGCGTGATCCTTCTCGATCTGCCGCAGCCGCAGCAGACCGGCCAACTGGAACGCCCGCGCCATCAGACACCTCCGAGCAGGTTCACGAGGTGGCCGAGGCGCTGCCACGCTTCGGCCGGTTCGGCGTTCTCGCCGAGGTTCTGGCGCAGGAAGGCGTTGATGGCGTCTTCGTGCGCGACGGCCGCATCCACCCGGGGGTTGGTGCCCGTCTTGTATGCGCCGACGTCGAGGAGGTCCTGGGCCGCGACCTTGGCGGCGAGCACGCTGCGCAGGGCGACGGCGGCGGCGCGCTGCTCCGGCGTGGTGACGCGGGAGGCGAGACGGGAGATGGAGCCGAGGACGTCGACGGAGGGGAAGTGCCCGACCACCGCGAGGCGGCGGTCCATCACCACGTGGCCGTCGAGGATCGAGCGGGCGGCGTCCGCGATCGGCTCGTTGTGGTCGTCGCCGTCGACGAGCACGGTGTAGAGGCCGGTGATCGAGCCGACCTCGCCTGTGCCTGCGCGTTCGAGGAGCTGGGCGAGCAGGGAGAACGTCGACGGCGGGTAGCCGCGGGTCGCCGGCGGTTCGCCCACCGAGAGGCCGATCTCGCGCTGTGCCATCGCGACGCGGGTCAGCGAGTCCATCATCAGCACGACGTGCGCCCCAGCGTCGCGGAACGACTCGGCGATGCGGGTGGCGGTGAACGCGGCGCGCAGTCGCATGACGGCGGGCTCGTCCGAGGTGGCGACGACCACGATGGAACGGGCGAGACCCTCCGGCCCGAGGTCGTCCTCGAGGAATTCGCGCACCTCGCGGCCGCGCTCCCCCACCAGCGCGATCACCGAGATCTCGGCCTCCGTGCCGCGGGCGATCATCGACAGCAGCGACGACTTGCCCACACCGGAGCCCGCGAACAGGCCGAGCCGCTGTCCCCGACCGACCGTGACGAGCGTGTCCAGTACGCGCACCCCCAGTCCGAGCGGGCTCTGGATGCGCGCCCTCCGCATCGCCTCCGGCGCACGATTGTCGATGGGCACGAAGCCGTCCGGCTCGATCGGGCCCTTGCCGTCGACCGGGCGGCCGAGGGAGTCGATGACGCGGCCGAGCATCCCGCGACCGGTCGGCACGAGCAGGGGGGCGCCGAGCGCACGGACCGGCGCGCCGGCGCCGATGCCGGTGAGGCGACCGAACGGCATGACCCGGATGCGCTCCGCCGAGGTCGCGACGACCTCGGCGTGCACGCCTGGCCGCTCCCCCACGACCACGATGTCCCCGATCGCGGCGGGCACACCCTCCACCTCCGCACCGAGCCCGACGATGCCGACCACTCGGCCCACCTTCTCCACGCGAGCGGCGCGCACGGCGTCCGCGATGCGCGGGAGCGCGGCGGTGGGTGCGGCGGTGGCTTCGCAGGCGGGTGCCACGGTGGTGGTGGCTGTTCCTGCGCCCGTTCCTGTTCCGGTCTCCGCGAGTCCGCTCATCCCAGCGCCTCCCTCGCCCTGTCCAGAGCCGAGTGGATGCGCGCATCCAGCCAGCCGTCCGGAAGGTCGCCGACCGCATCCCCCGGCGCGAGCGTCGGGTCGGCCACGAGACGCACGGCGTCGCCCGCCGCACCGGCGCCGATCGCGGCGAGGTCCTCCGGGTTCAGCCGGACGACGCTCACTGCACCGGCGACGTCGCCGTCGAGCACGCGGGCGACGGCAGCGTTTGCGGCGGCGACCCGGTCGGCCAGCGCATCCCCCACCACGGCCTGCGCCAGCGAGAAGGCCGCGTCGACCAGGGAGTTCTCTGCTTCGGCCAGCACCGGCACCGTCGCCTCGCGCAGCTCGATCGCCGCGTTCCTCAGCGACGCGGCGAGCACGGCCAGCCGTTCCGCGGCCGCCGCGTCCTCCGCTTCGCGGTCGGCGTCCGCCGCCGCACGCCACGCCCGCTGCTCGTCCGCTGCCGCGCGCAGCCCGTCCGCATACCCGGCCGCGTAGCCGCGCGAGCGCGCGGCATCGACCTGCGCGACCGCCTCTGCGGTCTCCGCGATCACCGGGATCGCGACGGGAGAGAACACGGCGTCACTCGACATACGCGTCCTCGTCGTTCCGCTGCACGGTGATCGCGCCGGTCGCCTCCAGGTCGCGGATGGCGCGCACGATCTCGGCGCGGGCGTCCTCCACCTGCGACAGGCGCACGGGGCCGAGCACGCGGATCTCGTCCGCGAGGATCTCCCGGTTGCGCTCGGACAGGTTGCTCGTGATGGTCTCGATGACCTGATCGGTCGCGCCCTTCATCGCCACGGCCAGCATGGCGGCGTCGATTCCGCGCAGCACCTGCTGCACGTCGCGGTCCTCCAGCTTGACGATGTCGGCGAAGGTGAGCATCCGGGAGCGGACCTCCTCCGCCAGCTCGGGGTTCCTGCGTTCGAGCGCTTCGAGAAGCGCCTTCTCCGTGCTCGCGTCCGCGCGGTTGATGATGTCGACGAGGGGCTGCACTCCCCCGACCACGTCGGACGAGTCGCGCGAACCGACGACCGCGCTCGCGCGCTGCTTGAGCGTGTCGGCGACGACGCGAACGGCATCCGGACTCGCGCTGCCCATCGTCGCGATGGCGTGTGCGACGTCTGCTCTGGCGGTCTCGTCGAGGCCGGCGAGGATCCGGGATGCGTGGTCGGGGCGCAGGTGGGCGAGCACAAGTGCGCTGGTCTGCGGCAGCTCGCCGGTCAGCAGCATCTGCACCTGGCCTGGCTCGACCGCATCCAGGAACTCGAACTGCTTGCCCGCCATGCTGGACGCGACCCTGTTGAGCACGCCTGTGGCCTTCTCGGCGCCGAACGACGCTTCGAGCAGGCCGACGGCGATGTCCCTGCCGCCGCGGGTGCTCATCCCGCCGCGCACGGTGATGTCGTGGAACTCGCTGATCGCCTTTTCTGCGATGGCCGGGTCGACCCTGCGCAGCCGCAGGATCTCCGCGGTGATCTCGTCGGCCTCTTCCTCTGAGAACTGCTTCATCACCTGGGCCGCGCGCTGCTGATCCATGTTCATCAGCACGATGGCGGCCTTCTGCGCGCCGGTCAGCGGCGCCTTGAGCTCGTTCATACGCCCTGCCGCTCATCCATCAGGCTGCGGAGGAACTCCGCCGTCTTCTGCGGGTCGCGCTCGGCGAGCGCCTCGATCTCGGCGCGGCGGCGCTCGGCCTCCAGCTCCGGCGCGCTCGGGTCCGGCAGAGGATCGAGCTGCATCGGCACGGTCGGCGGAGCCTGTTCGAGGGCGATCGGGAACGCTGCTGCGTCCAGTTCCACCGTGTCGACGCCGTCGACGGCCGCGGCCTCCTCCGCGCGCTTGCGGCTGCGGCGGTACAGCGCGAACACGATGATCACGGCGGCGACGATGGCCGCTCCGATGATCGAGCTGCGGATGATCCCGGTGAGCTGGTCGGCCGCCGCGGCGTCCTTGGCCTCCTGGATCGCCTTGGCCGCGTCCGTCGCGCTCGCCTTGCTGAAGTTGACCATCTCCACGCTCACCGAGTCGCCGCGCTTCACGTCGATCCCGGCTGCCGCGTTGACGAGGTTGCGGATCTCGTTGGTGCTCACGTCGCCGCCGACCGCGTCCTTGTTGAGGGCGACCGACACGGTCTGCCTGTTGACGGCGCCGGCCGGGATGGTGCGCTGCTCTGTTACCTTGTCGACCGCGTTGTCCTTCGTCGACGACTGGGAGTTGAACGTGCCGTTGCCGTTCGTGCCGTTCGGGACGGCGATGTTGTCCGGGCCGAGCACACCGGCGGCAGAGCCGCCGGAGCCCGTGTACGTCTCCGACTGCGTCGTCTCGCTGAGCGACGGCGCGTTCGTCGGGGTCGTGTACGACTCCTCCGTGCGCTGCGCGGACTCCGTGCTCACGTCCGCGGCGACGGCCACGGTCGCGTTGCCAGGGCCGACGACCTTGTCGAGCATCGCCTGCACGGCCGTCTTCACGCGGGTCTCGTAGTCGCTCGCCTGCTTGTCCGCTCCCCCGACGGCGCCGGTGCCGACCGCGCTGAGCACGGTGCCGGATGCGTCGATCACGGCGACGTCGGTCGGCTGCATCCCGGTGATGGCCGCGCTGGTGAGGTGCACGATCGCCTGCACCTGGTCGGCGGAGAGCGTCACGCCGTTCTGCGTCTCCACGAACACGGACGCGGTCGGGTCCTTCTTCTCGGACACGAACACCGTGTCCTCCGGGATCGCCAGGCGAACGGATGCGGTTTTGACGCCCTTCATGGCGCTGATCGTCGACCCGAGCTCACCCTCCATGGCCCGCTTGTACGTGACCGACTGCTGGAACTCCGACGAGGTGACGCCCATCTTGTCGAGCAGGGAGTATCCGCCCGTGCTCGCGGTCGGGAGTCCTGCCGACGCCGCTTTGAGGCGCTCGTCGTAGACCTTCTGCTGCGGCACGAGGATCGTGCCGCCGCCGTCGGTGAGCTGGTACGGCACGCCATCGGTGCGGAGCTGGTCGACGATGCTGGACGCATCCGTCGCCTGCAGCCCGGAGAACAGCGGCGTGTACGCGGGCTGGGACGCCCACATCGCGAGCCCGGTGACGCCGAGGGCGACCACGGCGACGCCGATGATGGCGATGACGCGCTGCGCGATCGAGAACCCGCGGATCGTGTCGCCGATCCGCCGGAAGAAGCTCGTGACCTGCTGTGGCATCAGGCCTGCATCCGCATGATCTCGTTGAACGCATCCACGGCCTTGTTGCGAACACCGGCGACGAGTTCGAGGGTGACCTGGGCGCGCGACGAGGCGATGGTGGCGTCGTGGATGTCGGAAAGGTTGCCTGTGACGGCCTGGATCGCGAGCTTGTCACTGGTGCCCTGCAGTTGCTGCAGGTTGTCGATGGCGCCCGTGAGGGAGTTGCCGAACGCCGCTCCCCCGGTGCCGGTGACCCCGGAGGCGGCGGACAGCGCGCTGGTGGCGCCGGTGGTGTCGACAGCGCTGACGGCGCCGATGGCGGGGATGGGCATCAGTTGCGTCCGATCTCGAGTGCTGCCTGGTACGACTCTTTGGCGCGGTCGACGACCGCCGCGTTGGCCTGGTAGCCGCGCTGCGCCATGATCAGGGCGCCCATCTGCGACGACAGGTCGATGTCCGGGTAGCGCACGTAGCCCTTCTCGTCGGCGACGGGGTTGTCCGGCTCGTAGACCATCCGCCCCTCGGCGCTGCCGTATGCGGCGCCGGCGACGTACACGCCCGTGGTGCCCTCCCCCTCCTGCGCAACGATGTAGCGCGCCTGGAAGGCGGCTCCATCCGTCGGCTTCGCCGTGTTGATGTTGGCGAGGTTGTCGGAGATGGCGTCGAGCCACTTGCGGTGCAGGGTCAGCCCCGTGCCCGCGATGCCGATCGCGTCGAATGTCATCAGCTCGTCCTCAGGGCGGCTCGGATGGACGAGAACTGGCCGCCTGCCGCCTGCGAGGCGAACTGGAAGCGCAGCACGGTGTCCACGTTGGACAGGGTCTCTGTGTCGAGGTTGACGTTGTTGCCGTCGAGCCTGGTCGGCTCGAGCGAGCGGGCGACAGTGGATGCGGCGTGGCCGTCCCCCTGCGCGACGGAGCGGGACAGCGCATCCTCGAACGACACGCGCTCCGCCGTGTAGCCGGGCGTGTTCACGTTGGCGATGTTGTTGGCGATTGCGCGCTGCCGGGCGGCGAGGCCGTCGAGGGCGCTCGCCAGCGCGGCACTGGTCACGGATTCGAGCACGGCTGCATCCCATCGGAAAATCATCTGGAGTGGCGGCCGATCCGTGGCCTGATCTGCGAGCGATCCGTGCTCACTCTCTGCTATCGGCAGCCTCGCGCCGGACGTTAGCGGTTCGTCGAATCGGTTGTGGAGAACTCACCTGTAACCGTCTTCGTGCACAGCTTCATCCACAGCTCTGCACACCCCTGGAATTACACGGTGGTAGTTTCGAACGCGCGTTCGAAACTGGAGACTGACGTTCAGAAAGCCTGATCAGAGCAGGTTTTGAAGCTTGAAGGGATCTGAGAGTCCACACATCTCGCGCGTGTCCTCCACACGTTTTGCCCCCTCATCCACCTGTTTTGCACAGAGTTATCCACAGGTGGGGAACTGGATGTGCTCCCGCGACGACGAGATGCCAGTAACTGCGTCGCCACAGCGCTGGCGCGCGACAGTTACTGGCATCTCGTGGCCGTCAGCCGATGAGGTCGAAGTACACGGGATGCGGGCCGGGCTCGGCCGCGGGGACGGCGCGGACGGCCGCGAGGTGCTTCGCGGTGGTCTGGCGCACGTCTTCCAGGTAGCGGATGGTGTGCATCTGGGCCTCGAGGATGCGCGCAGCGCGTTCCATCAGCTCCGGCGGGATGGGGCCGAGGGCGATCGGGGGGCGCCACGGCACAGGGTCGATGGTGGCGAGCGCGCCCTGGAGGTCGTGCTCCATCTGCGTCAGCGCGTCGTCCCAGCCGGTGGGGGAGTGGGCCTCGCCCACAGCCGCGGGCGCCTCGACCGCTCCCGCGTCCGCCTCCCACTGGTCGAAGTCGTCAGGCTGTGCCAAGGGTTCCGCCCGTCTCCGACGGCAGCAGAGCCGCGGCCTCGTGCCAGGTCTGGCGGAGGGGCTCGATGAGGTCGATGGCCTCGCGGACCTTCTCCGGGTCTCGTTCGATGTTGCCGAAGACGATCAGGTCGGCCACGTAGGTGTAGAGCTGCAGCAGGCCGTCCGCGCCGTCCCAGGCGTCGAGGCGGAGGGAGGAGGCGAGCTCGGCGACGATCTGGTCGGCGTGGCGCAGGTTCTCCCACGCCACCGGCCAGTTGCCGTCCTTCTGCGCTGTCTCGGCGCGGGTCAGGTCGAGGACCAGCCTGTCGTACAGCATCGTCAGGAGGCGCACCGGCGAGGCCGAGAGGATCGCATCCCTGTTGTATGCGTTGAGTTTCGCGGCCGTGCCGCTCAGCAGGCTCACGAGGAGCTCGATGAGAGCGAAGCGAGCTGGCCGGTCAGCCATGAGGACTGCGACTGCAGTTGCTGCAGTTGCACTTCGAGGTTCGCGTAGGTCTTCTCCAGGGTCGAGCGGCGGTCGGCGAGCCGGGAGTCCCAGTCGGTGATCTGATCGTTGAGGCCTTTCACTGTGGCCTGCTCGCCGGTGATCTTCGTGGTGATCGTGCCGTCGTACTTGTCGCTGGCCGCGGTCGCGGCGTCCGCCACGCGGCCGGCGATCGTCTGGACGACCGCCTTCACCTTCTCCGGGTCGGCGGCGAGCGCTGCGCCGAAGATGTCCTTGTCGAAGGTGAGCGTGCCGTCGCGGGTGATGCTGATGCCGTAGGTGGACGGCGACACACCGTTGACGGGGGCGGATGCGGCGTCGATCAGTTTCTGGTTCGCATCCCGCACCGTCGAGTCGCCGGTGAACGATCCTGCCGTGACGACCGTTCCGCCGGCGGCGTCCGTGCTCGTCGCCACCGCCTGCTTGGCGCTGATGTACGAGAAGATGTCGTTCAGGCTGGTGACCAGGGAGTTCGCGAGGTCGGTGATCGACTTGTCGTCGCGGGCGATCGTCAACGTCACCGGAGTGGTGGATGCGGCGCTCACCGTGATCGAGACACCGGGGAGCACGTCGGTGAACGAGTTGCTGGACGAGGTGACCGACTGCGCTGCTCCCGTGCCGCTCCACAGGGTGAGCTGCGCATCCTGGGCAGCGCGCACCTGGGCCGCGCCCGGTTCGGTGAGAAGGTTCGTGGCGGTTCCGGCCGTGACATCGGCCGGGCTGCCGCGGTATGCGGTGAACGACGCTGCGGCGCCGGTGGCCGTCGAGCTGAGCTGCAGCCGGTAGGTCGGCTGGCCGCTGACCGGGTCGAGTCCGGCAGCGACGCGGGTGGCACTGACGCCGACGCCCGCCTTGTTGATCGCGGCGGCCACATCGGCGAGCGAAGAGCTGGCGGCCGTGACCTGCTTGGCCGTGCCGTCCGCCGCAACGAAGGTGAGCACCGGCGGCTGGTCAGGCCACTCGGTGAGCGGGCCGGTGACGATGACCTGGGACTGCGCGACCTTGTCGACCGTGAAGTCGATGGTGCCGTCCACGGCGCCGGTTCCGGCGGTGACGGTGACCGAGGTGGAACTGCTGGTGGCGAGGTGCAGGTCGGTGCCTGTCGGCTTCGACGCCTTGGTCGCCGAGTCTGCGAGGGCCGCGACCTTTGTGTTGAGCGCCTGCATCGCGCTGATGTACGTGGTGGAGTCGGTGACCTTGTTCTTCAGCAGGGTCTGCGGGATCGCTTCCGCCTGCATCAACTGGTCGATGAGCTGGGTGGTGTTGAGGCCACTGATGAGTCCGTCGACGGCCATGCCCATGCTGGACTCCCTTTCTGTCGTCGTGTCGGCCGGCCTCCGCGGCGATGCGGTGGTCAGCCAGTGGTGCGGCCGGGATGCGCTTTGGGGTTGCGCATCCCGGCCGCAGCCCTACTAGCGGAGCAGCTGCAGAACGCCCTGGCCGGACTGGTTGGCCTGCGCGAGCATCGCGGTACCGGCCTGCGACAGGATGTTGGAGCGGGTGTACTTCACCATCTCCTCCGCCATGTCGGTGTCGGTGATGCGCGAGTTCGCAGCCGACAGGTTCTCCTTGGAGACGTTGAGGCTGCGGATGGTGCTCTCGAAGCGGTTCTGGACCGCACCGAGGTTGGCGCGCGCGGTGGAGACGCTCTTGATCTGCGTGTCGAGCGCAGCGATCGAGGTGAGCGCGTTCGCAGCGCTGTCGAACGTCAGGGCACCCACTGCGGTCGCGACCGTCGCGACGTTGGCCCCGGTGAGGTCCACGTCGATCTGGTCGTTCGCGGCAACAGAGCCCGCGCCGATCTGGAAGGTCAGCTTTGCGTTCGAGCCGTCGAGCAGGTTGATGCCATTGAAGTTCGCGGATCCGGAGATGCGCGTGAGCTCCTTGGTCAGCTGGTCGACCTCGGTCTTGATCGCGCCGCGCGAGTCGGCGTTGTTCGAGTCGCTACCGGCCTGGACAGCCAGGTCGCGCACGCGCTGCAAGATCGAGTGGACCTCGGTGAGCTGGCCTTCAGCGGTCTGCACGACGCTGATGCCGTCCTGAGCGTTGCGGGCGGCGACCGTGAGGCCTCCGACCTGCGACTTCAGGCCCTCCGAGATGGCCAGGCCGGCCGCGTCGTCCGCCGCACGGTTGATGCGGAGGCCGCTGGACAGCTTCTCGAGCGACTTCGACAGGTCGCTCTGCGTGTTGTTCAGGTTGCGGTAGGCGTTGAGTGCCGAGATGTTGGTGTTGATCTGCATACCCATGATTGCTTTTCCTCCATGACTGGGTTCGTGCTGCCCATCCGTGGGCCGCAACTTCTTCTATCGGCCGCTCCGTGCATCCCGTTAGCGGCAATCGAGCCCAGGTTTTCTCACCTTTGTCGCGCCGCTTAAGGGGACAAAGGCTGGGCTCGATGGCTACGCGGCTCAGGATGCGCGTGCGGACGTGGACGAGGGGGGCGGCGACAGGCGCGCGACGTTGGCCACGGCGTGCTGGGCGAGCCTGGCGAGGTACGCGCTGCGGCGGGCCTGCGAGGTCTTGGCCTCGATGACCTCCGGGTCGCCCTCGTCCGCGTAGTGCGTCGCCATGCCTTCGCGCATGAGGCGGATGGCCTCCGAGCGCTGCTGGGACACGGCGGAGTGGGTGATCCCGAGCTCTTCCGCCACCTCGGTGACCGTGCGGTCGTCGAAGTAGATGGCCTCGACCACGTACCGCATCCGGTCGGGGAGGGCGGAGACGGCGGCCCGCACGTATGCGGTCTGCTCTCCGGCGAGCAGCGAGTCCTCCGGGGTGGCGGCATCGGAGACGAGGATCGTCTCGACGGTCTCGTCGATGGTGGTGACGACCCGGGATGCGTCTGCGAGCGCCGCGGACACCGTCTCGCGGTCGACGCCGAGCGCGTTCGCGAGCTCTTCGACCGTCGGCGTGCGGCCGAGCCCCGCGGTGAGGCTCTCCTGCACTGCCATCGTCTCCTTGATGCGCTTGCGCGCGGAGCGGGTGGCCCAGTCGCTCGCGCGCATCTCGTCGGCGAACGCACCGACGATGCGGGTGCGGGCGTATGCACCGAAGGGGATGCCGAGCGTGGGGTCGAAGGCGCCCGCCGCCTGGACGAGGGCGAGCGCGCCGGCCGAGGCCAGGTCGTCGCGTGACAGGTGCGTCGCGCGCGAACACAGGTCGGAGACGAGGTAGCCGACGAGCGGCAGGTTCTCGACGACGAGCGTGTTGCGTTCTGTCCGGTTCACGCGGGCGACCCCTGTCTTGGTTTGCCGAGCGCCCGCGGCCGACGTTTCGTCGGGGTTCGGTGCGGGTGGTGCTCGGGCGGTGCTGTGGATGTCCGGACTTACTTCGGGTGCCGAACAGGCGCTAGGGGTCGTTCGTTGTTCACGGTAACAATTGCAAGTAACTCCGCACGCGTGTGTCGCGCCCCCACTACGGGGCAGGGCATACCCCCAGTACGGGGAATATTGAAATTCATGTGAAGAGCGCTAGGGATCACAGCGAACTCATTGCTCGACGCCCCTAACATCGAGGCCAACCCTGCCGATGGTCCCTGTTGACGGCGCAGACCGTGCGCCGACGACCCGAGGGGACCATGTGCGCACGACGACTCACGAGGAGGTTGGCGACATGGCGGCAAGCGAACTCTCAGCACAGCTCTGGAAAGAACGCGAACTGCTCGAGCTGCTGCTCTTCAAGCTCGAGGAAGAGCAACTGCTGCTCACCGCGGGCAAGTCGCGCTGGATCTCGCACGCGACCCGGGAGGTCGAGCAGGTGATGGAGCGGATGCGCTCCGTCGGTCTCGCACGAACGGTCGAGGTCGCTACGCTCGCCGAGGAGTGGGGCATCAGCCCGGACTCCAGCCTCCGCGAGCTCGCCGTCGCCGCGCCGGACGGGATCTGGTCGGACATCTTCTCGTCGCACCTCGCGGCGATGACCGAACTGACCGGTCAGATCGCCGAGGTGCGCGACACCAACGAGCGCCTGCTGCGCGAAGCGGCCCGCTCGACCCAGGAGACCATCAACGGCCTGGCCGGCGCCGGGGGAGACCCCGGCGTGTACGGCGCGGGCGGGGAGAGCCGGCCCGGTGCATCCACTGCCAGGCTCTTCGACACGGAAGCGTAGGACGACACCAGGATGAGCACCTTCAGCGGACTCAACACCGCGTACACCGGCCTCGTCGCCGCCAAGGCGGGCCTCGACGTCGTCGGCCAGAACCTGGTCAACGCCAACACGCAGGGGTACACGCGGCAGCGCATCTCGACCTCCGGCGTTCCCGCCCTCAACCAGGCCGGACTGTTCACCGGGGGAGTCCGCCCAGGGCAGGGCGTCAGCATCAACGGCATCCAGCGCCTCGACGACGCGACCCTGGATGCGCGCGTCCGCACCACCACGGCCCTCTCCGGATATTCGAGCACCAGGGCGTCAGCGCTGGCCACCCTCGAAGGCTCGCTCAACGAACCGGGCACGAACGGAATCTCCACGCAGTTGCAGAAGTTCTGGTCGGCGTGGGGCGATGTGGCCAACCAGGCGGGCGAGCAGGCGCCCGCCGGCGTGCTGCTCGGCCAGGCCGGCAGCCTGGTCACGCAGATCTCGCAGGGCTACGCCGCGGTCGACAGCCAGTGGAGCGCCCTCCGCACCAACGTCGACGGCATGGTCACCGACCTCAACCAGGCAGCGAGTCAGGTCGCCGACCTGAACGGCCGCATCCGGTCGACGCTCGCCGCTGGCGGCTCGGCGAACGAGCTGATGGACCGCCGCGACGTGCTCACCGCACAGATCGCCAACCTCGCTGGCGGCGTCGTCCGTCCGCTCGACGACGGCACAGTGGATGTGCTGATCGGCGGCAACGCGATCGTCTCCGGCACCACATTCAACGCTGTGCAGGCCGCAGGTGCCAGAGTCATGGGCGACGCGACCGCCGACCCCGTGCGCCTCGAGTGGGCGCACCGGCCTGGCCAGGCGATCGCGATGGAGGGCGGGGCGATCTCCGGCGCGATCTCCACGCTCGCGCCGGCAGACGCATCCGGCACAGGGGGAGTGCTCGCCGAGGCCGCCGCCAGCTACAACGCGTTCGCGGTCACCTTGGCGCAGCGGGTCAACGACCTGCACCGCACCGGCACCACCTCCACCGGCGCGACCGGCCTCGACTTCTTCGCGATCGACGCGACCAAGCCTGCAGCACTCGGACTCTCCGTCGTTCCGACCACCGTTGGCCAGATCGCCACGGGGATGCCCGGCGCGGGTGGGAGCGACGGCAGCCTCGCCGACGCCATCGCCCAGCTCGGAACGGGACCGAACGCCGTCGACAAGCAGTGGTCGGCGTTCGTCGTGCGCGTCGGCGTCGCGAGCAAGTCGGAACAGCAGCAGGCCTCGCTGGCCGACCTCGCGTCGAAGGGCGCCGTCAACGCGCAGCTCTCCAACTCGTCCGTCGACCTCGACGAAGAGAACATGAACATGTTGGCGTTCCAACATGCGTATCAGGGCGCCGCCCGCGTGATGACCGCGGTCGACGAAGCGCTCGACGTGCTCATCAACCACACCGGACTGGTCGGGAGGTAACCGTGTTCACCCGTGTGACGAACGCGACCCAGACGCTCAACGCGCAGAACAACCTGCAGGCGAGCCTGCAGCGGCAGGCAGCGCTCTACGATCAGGCGACCAGCAGGCGTCTCATCACCAAGCCGTCGGACGACCCGACGGCCACGGCGAGTGCTCTCAGCGTGCGCTCCGACCAGGCGGCCAACGCGCAGTACGCCCGCAACGCCGACAACGGCGACGCCTGGCTCAGCACGGCCGACTCCACCCTCACCTCCGTCGAGGCGATCATGCGCAGGGTGCGCGACCTCACGGTGCAGGGCTCCAACGACGGCGCGCTGTCGCCCGAGGCGAAGGAGTCCGTCGCCACCGAACTCGACGGCCTGAAGAAGAGCTTGCTGTCACTGGCGAACACTACATACCTCGGACGGAATGTGTTCGCAGGCAACTCGAACGCCGGTGTCGCCTTCCAGCCCGACTACTCGTTCACCGGCGTCGCCGGGAGTACAGTCGATCGCAGAGTCGGCCCGGACACGACCGTCCGCGTCGACTCTGACGGGTCCGCGGTGTTCGGCGTCGGCGCATCCTCGGTGTTCGCACTCATCGACAACACCGTGAGCGATCTGCGCACGGGAGTGAACACGGGACCGCGGCTCGGGGAGATCGACGATCGGATGAAGGCCATCGTGGGAGAACACGCGGAGATCGGCGGGCGCCAGACCCGCATCGACAAGGCGAAGGACACGCTCGCCCTCAGCTCCACCTCGCTTGAGAGCCAGCGCTCCAGCATCGAGGACGTCGACCTCAGCAAGGTTCTCCTCGACCTGAAGACGCAGGATGTGAACTACCAGACCGCGATCGCCGTCACGGCCCGCGTGCTGCAGCCGACGCTGATGGACTTCCTCCGATGAGCGCCGTCAGCTTCATCGCACCGCCTCCCGGTCTGGAGCCGCTCGTCGACTTCGAGCTCACCGCCGTCGCCGGCGCGGAGGGCCTGTACACGCTTCAGGCGTCGGAACGCCCGGAGATCCGCCTGTTCACGATCGACGCGGCCAGGCACCTGCCCGGGTACTCGCCGGAGCTGCCGGACGACAGGGCGGCCGACCTCGGCGTCACCACGGCCGAGGAGGTGCTGGCGCTCGTCGTCGTCACGCCGTCGCGCGACGGCAGCACGGTGAACCTCGCGGCTCCCGTGCTGGTCAACCGCGCGACGGGCGCCGGGCTGCAGCTCGTGCTCGACGACGATGTGTTCCCCGTGCAGGCCGAACTCGCGGCCCTCGCGGGCGCCTGAGCCCTCCCCAGCGCGCTCCCCGCTACTTGGCGGGTGGGCAGGGCACGGTCTTGCCCATCGCCTCTGTCATCTGCGCCTCCGACCAGGGGAGACCTGCGACGACCTTCGCGCCCTTCGCCTTCGCTGGCGCCTTGGAGGCGATCGACGCGAGCCGCTGCGCCAGATATTGCGCGAACGCCGGCCCTGGCGTCGAGTTGTTGAGGGCGACGACGATCGTGAGCCCGGACGACGGGTCGCTGTACATCGCCGACAGGTAGCCGGGCATCGCACCCGCGCTGCCGCGCAGGGGACCCAGGATCTGCATCCCGAGCCCGTACTTCTGCCAGTCGGAGCCGTTCGGGACGGCGGCGGCCTGCGCCTTCGCCGACTTCTCCGACAGCAGGGAGCCCGTCGCGAGCGCCTGCACGTACGCCTTCAGGTCTGGAACGTTCGAGACCACACCGGATGCGGTCCAGCCCATCGAGTTCGAAAGCTGCGTCACATCCCGCATCGGGTCGCACACCACAGCCCCTGCCGCGTCGATGCCCACGGAATAGCCGGCCGGATGGGCGCCGGGCACGGTGAGCTGCGACGGGCCGGGGTAAGAGCTGGACTGCATCCCGAGCTTGGAGAAGATGTAGCTGGAGTAGAGGTCCTGCCAGCTCTTGCCCGTGGCGTTCTCGAGGGCCATGCCGAGCAGGACGAAGTTGGTCGACGAGACCCCGAGCTTTTCGCCCGGTTTGCCGAACGGCTGGGTGGCGAGGCCGTCGCTGGCGAGTTCGAGCGCCGGCCACTGCCTGGTGGGGTTGTTGAGGAAGATCGCGTTGAGCTGGCCCTGGTAGTCGCCGATGCCGGAGGTGTTCTGGCACAGTTCGCGCAGAGTGACGCCGTCGACCCCGACCATGCCAGGAAGCCACTTGGTGAGCGCGTCATCCAGCTCGACCTTGCCGGCGTCGACCAGCGAGAGCAGCACGCTGCACGTCATCGGCATCGTGTTCTGCGCGACACGGAACGTCATGTCGGCGGTGACCGGGGTCGAGCCCTTCAGCGTCGTGGTTCCCAGGCCCGCCGTCCAACTGCCCGCCCACGGCGCCCAGACACCGACCATCGCACCGGATGCGCCCGCCTGCTTCATCGCGTCCGTCAGGGCCGCCTTGAGCTTGCCGGAGACGTCGGACGAGAAGCCGCCGGACACCTGCTGCGGAAGGTCGGAGGTCGCGCCCGCGTTGGGCGTGCACGCCGTGAGGATGAGGGCCAGAGCGCTCGCCACAGCGACGACGGTGAACCGTCTCGCCCCGCTCGCTCGTCGCCGCATCTGCCATCCCCCGATGGATCGTTGTCCCTGGTCCAAGGATTCTAACCGCTGATGGGGGAGGGTCCGTGCAGCATACGATCGAGGGATGCAGAGCTTTCCGCCTGAGGTCGTCGACGCCGTCCTCCGCCACATGAACAGCGACCACACGGACGACAACCTCGTGATCGTTCGCGCCAACGGCGCGCCGGACGCCGCGGCCGCCACGATGACGACCCTGGATGCGGACGGCGGGGTGTGGAGCGTCGGCACGGCCGATTCCGCCCAGGAGAGCGAGCTGCGCATCCCGTGGCCGATCCCCGTGGCGGAGCGCGCGGACATCCGGAAAGCCGTCGTCCTGCTCTACCGTTCGGCGTGTCGCGCGCTCGGCATCGAGCCGCGCTCCGAATAGGGCGACCAATCCGTTCCTCCGCACCCTCCGAACACGTGGATGAGGCGCAGCCACAGCCGCGCCGCCCACTAGGAGGAACGAAATGCGCACATCACCCAACCGCCTGGTCGCGACGATCTTCGGCGCTGTCTATCTCGTCGTCGGCCTGCTCGGCTTCGCTTACACCGGAGGCGTCGGTTTCGTCGCCACCAAGGGCGGGCTCATCCTCGGCATCTTCGAGGTCAACCCGCTGCACAACATCGCCCACCTGCTGATCGGCGCTGCACTGCTCATCGCCGGACTCACCAGGGTGGCGGCCGCGAAAGCTGTGAACACGACGGTCGGCGCGGTGTACCTGCTGCTCGGCATCGTCGGCTTCTTCCTGGTCGGCACCGGGGCGAACATCCTCGCTCTGAACACGCCGGACCACTTCCTCCACCTCGTGAGCGCGATCGTGCTCCTCGGTGTCGGTCTCGGCGCCGAGAAGACCGTGCGCTCATCCTCGGCCGTCGCCTGACCGACGCGTCACGGTGAGCACCATGACCGGGGTAGCTGTGGGGGAGGCCACGGGTGTGCCCGTTTCGGCGGTCACCCGCGCCTGGCTCGCCGTGGCGGCGCTGGGGGCCGGGCTGCTGCACGCAGCGCTGGCCGCCAGTGCACCCCTCCCGGCCGCGATCGTCCTCGCGACGTTCGCGGCCGCGGAGCTCGGGTGGGCGGTCGCGGTCTTCCTCCGCGACCGTCCGCCCTTCTTCCGCGCGGCACTTGTCGCCGCGCTCGTGCCTGTGGGGGCGTGGGCGGTCGTCGCGACCGTCGGGGCGACCTCGGAGGCCGGGACGATCCTGGCGCTGTCTCCGTTGCCGCTCGGGGTGGCCGCGCTGCTCGACGTGGCGGTCGCCGGCACGATCGCCGTGGTGCTGCGCCGCGCCAGGCCCGTCGCCGCCAACGCAGGTGCGCTGCGCTTCGTGCTGGCCCTGCTGTTGAGCGCTGCGGCCGTCTGCGCGGTCACCATTCCCGCCCTCGGGCTCACGGATGCGGGTGTCGCCGCAGTGGATGTGCATCTCCAGCACGCGGGCCATCACTGATCCGGGTGGCGTTCCCCCTGGTCGCTGCCATACACTTAGGGCACCCTTCGTTAGGTAACCCTAACTCCTAACGATCACCCGACCGGCTGGAGCATCGTGGCAGCAATCATCCCCTTCTCCCAGGCACTCCGTGAGCGGACCAGGACCGATCACGGCTCCAGCGAGGGCGCCGGCTTCATGCAGGACCTGATGTCGGGGAAGGGCAGCCGCGACGACTACATCGCGCTCGTCGCCCAGCACTACTTCATCTACGACGCCCTGGAGGCGGTCGCGGCGCGGATGGCCGCCGATCCGGTCGCCGCGGCGTTCATCACGCCGAAGCTGACGCGCCTGCCGGCCATCGAGGCCGACCTGGCGTTCCTGCTCGGCGACGACTGGCGCGACCAGATCGCCCCGCTGCCGACGACGATCCGGTACGTTGCGCGCATCCACGAGGTCGGTCAGGACTGGCCGGGCGGTTTCATCGCACACCACTACACGCGCTACCTCGGTGACCTGTCCGGCGGGCAGATCATCCGCACGCTGATGCAGCGCCAGTTCGGCTTCGAGACGAACGGCGTCGGCTTCTACCTGTTCGCCGAGATCGCGAAGCCGCGCGAGTTCAAGGACGTCTACCGTGCCCAGCTCGACGCTGTCGACTGGGACGACGCCGAACGCGACCGCGTCATCGACGAGGTCATCCGCGCCTACGCCTTCAACACGGCCCTCTTCGAGGACCTGGCCGCCGCCAAGCTCGCCGCCTGACCCGCGCGCCGCGCCCGCCGCTCCGCCCCGTCGCCGCCACCCGTCGCCAGGGCACGACTCGTGCCATCCGCGCCGATTCGTGCGCGAAACCGCACGAAAGCGCGCGTTTCGCACGAACCGTTACCCCACCTCCGCGCGACGACTCGTGCCTTCCGCGCGGATTCGTGCACGAAGGCGCACGTTTCGCACGAGTCGTGCGGCCGATGCGCGGCGCGTCAGCGGCGCGTCAGCGGCGCGTCAGCTTGAACGAGCCGGTGCCGAAGCGCACCGTCGACCCGGGGTCGACCTCGTGCCGCGTGTTCGGGTCGCAGGCGTACGCCCCGTCGCCGGGGTAGACGATCGTGGTGCCGTTCGCCGAGCCGAGGTCGAGCACCCAGAAGATCCCGTCGTACTGCCCGAACGCCAGATGCGCCCGCGAGATCGACTTGGCGTCGTCCTCCACCGTGATCAGCTCTGCGTGCGCGGGGTCGTCCAGTTCGGTCCCCGGCGTGTGGGCGGCAGGGTTGCGCCCGATCACACCGTTCCCGCTCGTCTCCACATGCTGCCCGTCACTGAAGTCGAGCACGAAGGTCACCGCCATGTCAGTCTCCTGTCGCGTGAGTTCCACCGGATGCGCGCCTCAGCCCTCCCTGGGCCGCGTGCGCATGAAACGTTCGACGTCCGCATCCACCATGATGTCGCTCGGCCGCAACGGTCGCGACAGGTACAGGCCGTCCAGAGACGTGATGCGGCTGAGCGCCACGTAGGTCTGACCGGGGCTGAACGCCCGCTGCCCGAGATCGACCACCGCGGAGTCGTACGTCTTGCCCTGCGACTTGTGGATGGTGACCGCCCACGCCAGCCGCAGCGGGAACTGCGTGAACTCGGCCACGACGTCTTTGGTGAGCTTCTTGGTGGCGGGGGAGTACGAGTACTTGAACTTCTCCCAGATCGCCGGTTCGACCTCGTGGATCTCGCCGTCCACCTCCACGTAGACGTTGGAGTCGATGCGGGTGACCGTGCCGATGGTGCCGTTGACCCAGCGCGGGCCCTCCCCGCCCTGGCCGGCATCGTTGCGGAGGAACATCACTTGCGCGCCGACCTTCAGTTCCAGCGTCTCGTCCGCCGGGTATGTGCGCCCGCCGAAGTCGCCGCTGACCTCCGCCTTCGCGGTGAGCGCCCGGCCGGGCAGCCGGCGCAGCGCCTCCGCGTTGATGCGGTTGACCGCGTCGTTTCGGGTGGCCAGCGTGATCGTGCCGTCATCCGGCGCGGGCCGCGCGCCCATCTCGTTGAGCCGGTCGGCGATCTCCTTGGTCACCTGGCCGTGGCGCACGGCGTTGAGCATGTATTTGAAGTCGGACTCGTGCTGGCGGTGAACCTCGACCAGCTCCACGATCTTGAGGTCTGCTTCCTCCCACACCTTGGCGTCGAAGAACCACATCGACCGGTAGGTGTCGCCGAAGTATGCGCGCTCCTCCGGGTCACCTGGCACCGGCGCGAGCTGGTACGGGTCGCCGAACAGCACCACCTGAACGCCGCCGAACGGCTCCTTGTTGCGTTGCCTGGCCTGGCGCAGGCTGCGGTCGACCGCATCCATCAGGTCGGCGTTGACCATCGAGACCTCGTCGATCACGAGCGTATCGATGCTGTTCAGCAGCTTGCGCAGTTCGGCGCTCTGCTCGATGTCGTGGTCGGCGATGACCCCGATCGGCAGCCGGAACAGCGAGTGGATGGTCTGCCCGCCGACGTTCAGTGCAGCGACCCCGGTCGGCGCGGAGATGACCAGCGACTTCTCGGTGTTCCACGACAGATGGTTGAGCAGCGTCGACTTGCCCGTGCCGGCGCGGCCGGTGACGAAGACGTGCTCGCGGGTGTGCTCGATCAGCTCGAACACTCGCTGTTGTTCGGGCGTGAGGGAGAGTCGGCCCATCCGAATCCCTTCCGTCGCGCGACCTGCCGAACTACTCTAACGCGGCTGTGGGCTCGGGCGACGGTTCTCCACAGGCCCATAGGATGGCGGCATGAGTGGGGATGATTCGGGCAGCGCACCGTCGCACCCGCTCGCCGCACTCAGCCCCCGGATGCGCGTGGTGCTGCTCTGGTCGGGCGTCGCCGTTCTGCTCGTGCTCGCGTTCGTCGCGGCGGTCGGAGCTGTGCAGCGCGCCTTCTACAGCCCGGCCGGTTTCGCCACGTCGTACGTGCAGTCGCTCGCGTCCAAGGACGTGCGCGCCGCGCTGGCGATGCCGGGCGCGAACCCGACCCCCGCATCCCTCGTGAAGCAGGGGCTGCCCGGCAATCCGTCGCGCGAGCTGCTCCGACCGGATGTGCTCCCCCACCTCACCGGCATCCGGGTCGTCGGCGACGACCTCCTGGCGTCCGGAGACCACCTGGTCGAGGTCGCCGCTCTCTCCAACGGGCGCCCGGTGACCGCGAAGTTCACCGTCCGCCAGACCGGTTCCGTGCTCGGCGTGCTGCCGCTCTGGGAGTTCGCGAAGACGCCCCTGACCGTCGCGCGCATCCAGGTGCAGCACGCGGACACGTTCACGCTCGCCGGCCACACCCTCGAACCGCGGGCGGCCGAGAAGCAGCCGGCAGACGCGTTCTCCGTCTCCGCCGACTATCTGATGTTCGCGCCGTCCGACTACACGCTCGGCCACAGCTCGCGCTACCTCACGACCACGCCGGTGACGTTCGCCGCTGCGGCCGGCCAGCGGGTGCAGGTGGCAGTGGATGCGCAACCCGACGCCGCATTCGTCAGCGTCGTGACGAAGCAACTCCACGACTTCCTCGACGACTGCGCCAAGCAGCAGGTGCTGCAACCGGCAGGCTGCCCGTTCGGCGCGGTCATCGACGACAGGGTGCAGGGCCTGCCTGCCTGGGCGATCGCGAACTACCCGGACGTGAGCATCCAGGCGGGCGAGACCGGCTGGGTGGTGCCGCGCGCCGCCGGCGTTGCGCACCTCTCCGTGACGGTGCAGTCGCTGTTCGACGGCACGGTGTCCCAGAGGGAGACGGACGAGCCGTTCGCGCTCTCGGTGTCTAAGATCACCCTGCGCGAGAACGGCGGGATCGACCTGGTGGTGGCGGAGTAGGAGAGCACCCTCGGCGATCCGACTCTCGTGAGCGGGCTCGCGAAGGAACTCTGAGCGCCCTTACCGCGCAACCCCGTCCCGCGACGCCAGCTTCTGCAGGCGCTCGTTGTATGCGTTGAGCTCTGCCTCGCCCGTCCGGTCGGCGTTGCGGTCGCGGCGTTTGGTCTCGCGGTCGTCGCTGCGGCTCCACTGGATGGCCACCACGATGGCCAGGATCACGGTGGGGATCTCGCCGACGCTCCAGGCGATGCCGCCGCCCGTCTGCTGGTCGACGAGGGGACTGTCGCCCCAGGTGCGGCCCATCGAGCCGAACCAGTCGGCGAGGAGGAGGCCGGTGCTCTGCATGATCGAGAGGCCGAAGAAGGCGTGGAAGGCCATGGTGCCGAGCAGCAGCAGGAGGCGGAACGGGTACGGCAGGCGGTATTTGACCGGGTCGATGCCGATGAGGGACTGCACGAAGAGGTAGCCGGTGATGAGGAAGTGGATGATCATCCACTCGTGGCCGATGTGGTCGGTGGTCGCCCAGCGGAACAGCGGCGTGTAGTAGAACGCCCAGAGCGACCCGGCGAACAGCGCGGCGGCGACCAGCGGGTTGGAGATGACGTTCGCGAAGCGGGAGTGCACCGCCAGCAGGATCCACTCACGGCCACCGCGCGAGCCGTCCGTGCGCTTGCGGATGGAGCGCAGCGCCAGGGTCACCGGCGCGCCGGGGACGAGCAGCAGCGGCACCATCATCGTGAGCACCATGTGGGCGAGCATGTGCGTGGAGAAGAGGTACTTCTCGTACACGTTCACACCACCGGAGGTGATGTAGAACAGCAGCGCGATGCCGAGGATCCAGAACACCGTGCGGTGGATGGGCCACGTGTCGCCGCGCTTGCGCATCCGCCACACGCCGGCGAGGTAGAAGAAGATCGCGAAGCCGCAGGCGAGCACCCAGAGCAGGTCGAAGTTCCACATCGTGAACAGGCGGCCCCAGGTGAGCTCGGGCGGCAGCTTCTCCCCGGTGAGGATCTGGGCGGGCGTCGGCGCGGCTCCGAGCTTCTCAGCCACGGGCGTCGCGGTGCGGGCGAGCGCGGCGGCGACGCCGGACGCGATGCCCATGAACGCGAGCTCGGCCGTCACGATCCACCAGAACGTGCTGCGCTTGCCTCCCGCTTTCAGCTTGCCGATCAGGATGCGCCGCTGCATCACGCCGAAGACGCCCAGCGCTCCGAGGGCGGCCACCTTGACCAGCACGAGGATGCCGTACGGCGTCGCGAGCTGCGCGAGGGTGCCGACGCGGAGCTCGGCGTTCACGTAGCCGGAGGCCGCCACGACGATGAACGCGATCAGCGCGAGCGACGAGTACCGCTCGAGGACGGGAACGAGGCGTCCGCCTTCGAGGCTGCGCCGTGCGACGATCAGGGCCACCAGCCCGCCGAGCCAGATCGCCGCGAACAGCACGTGCAGACCGAACGAGGTGACCGCAGCGTCGTGACCGGCCGCATCCGCACTGTGGCCCTGCTGCGCCATCGGGATGATGGATGCGATCGCCAGCGCGGTGACGAACACGAGCGCCGTGTGGTTGCGCACGGCGAAGCAGAGCACCGTGACGGCCGCGGCGATCAGGGTGATGCCCAGCCAGGCCTGGCCGATGGAGACGCTGGTGACGAACGAGCTGAGCCCGTTGCTGAACGCCTCGTCGAACGACCACGGCACGTTCGAGACGCTGACGAAGGTGAACAGCCCTGTGGCCGCGCTCGCCACCGTCATGACGGCGGCCGAACCGGCGGCGAAGTCGAGGGACTTGCCGAACTCGTCCTTCTGCGGGCTGAACGCGAAGCAGGCGAGAACGAGGGCGCCGATCGTGCCGGCGGCGCTCAGGTTCACGATCAGGGTCGACGCCGGCAGGCCCCAGCGCACGAGCGCGCCCGGGTCGGCCAGGAGGGGCGCAGCAGCGCCTCCGCCGAACGCGAGAGCCGCGATCATCGAGATGATCGCGGCGATCAGCAGGACGGCGGGGCCGATGATGCGGGCGATTCGGGGCACCGGACAAGCCTACGTCCCGCCCGCTGAAAGGCCGCACACAGCAGTGGATGCGCGGCCCCGCTCATCGAGTGGTCCCGACGTGCCGTGCCCGCATCCGTCGCCGCGGCAATTCGGGACCATTCGGTGAGGGTTAACGCGACGAGGGCGGCGCCGCAACGCGGCACCGCCCTCGATCAAGCCGGTGAGACTACTTGACGGCAGCCTTGAGCTTCGAGCCAGCGGTCAGCTTGACGCGGTGGCCGGCCGGGATGTTGATCTCGGCGCCGGTCTGCGGGTTGCGGCCCGTGCGAGCAGCGGTCTCGGTGCGCTCTGCAGCGAGCCAGCCCGGGATGGTGACCTTGCCACCGTTGGCGACGGTCTCCGCGATGGTGGCGAAGAATGCGTCGAGCACGCCACCGACGGCAGCCTGGCTCTGACCCGACGATGCGGCGACGGCGGCAACGAGCTCGGTCTTGTTCAGCGACTTGTCAGCCATTGAGTGTCCTCCTCGGACCTTGTGCTGGATATACAGCTTCTTTATGGAACGGTTGAGGCCAAGCCTGGCCGTTACGTTTGGTCGGTTGACCGCCTCGAATGTATCAGAAACCCGCGGAAACACGCGGATTCTCGGCGTTTTTCACAAACTCTGGAGCAGATGAGCAGCCGAGAGGACCGCATCCAGGTGCCGGAGGGACGACGAAGGGGTGCCCGGCCGAAGCCGGACACCCCTTCGAGGATGCTTTCGCGCTGGTTACCAGCTCGACTTGGTGATGCCGGGCAGCTCGCCACGGTGCGCCATGTCGCGGAAGCGGACACGCGAGATGCCGAACTTGCTGAGGTTTCCGCGGGGACGGCCGTCGACGGCGTCGCGGTTGCGAACGCGGATCGGCGATGCGTCGCGCGGGATCCTCTGCAGACCCTGGCGGGCCGCTTCGCGCGACTCGTCGGTGCCGTTGGGGTCGATCAGGGCCTTCTTGAGCTCGAGACGACGTGCCGCATAGCGGTCAACGATCACCTTGCGCTGCTCGTTCTTGGCGATCTTGGACTTCTTAGCCATGTGTTTAGCGCTCCTCTCGGAAGTCGACGTGCTTGCGCACTACGGGGTCGTACTTCTTGAGCACGAGACGGTCAGGGTCGTTGCGGCGGTTCTTCTTGGTCACGTAGGTGTAACCGGTTCCAGCCGTCGAACGAAGCTTGATGATCGGACGAACGTCCTGCTGCTTTGCCATTAGATCTTCTCCCCACGGGCCAGGAGGTCCTTGACCACGGACTCGATGCCACGGGCGTCGATGACCTTGATGCCCTTGGCGCTCAGGGTCAGCGTGACGTTACGGCGAAGCGACGGCACGTAGTACGTCTTCTTCTGAATGTTCGGGTCGAAACGACGCTTGGTGCGTCGGTGCGAGTGCGAGATGTTGTGTCCGAAGCCGGGAACGGCTCCAGTCACCTGGCACACTGCTGCCATTGTCTTTTCTCCAATACCGCGGAGCCGAATGCTCCGCCCAAGGTCACTTGTCGGCACGGTTGACCCTCGAAATCCGGGGATGTGAGGGTTTACGTACGATCTGAGCGGGAGAGGCCCACTCAGCCAAACATCAATACTACGCGACGTGGGCCGATCCCGCCAATCCGCGGCGGGACGCCTCGTGCGCGAAGCGCGGTGACGAGGCGTGTGACCGCGCGTTCCGCACGACTCGTGCCCCGGTCAGGCGACGCGCGAGCAGGTGGCGCAGAGGCCGAAGATGTCGACGACGTGCTGCGGTTGCGTGAAGCCGTGGGATGCGGCGGCCGCCTGAGCCCACTGCTCGACGGCGTCTGCCTCGATCTCCACGGTGAGGCCGCAGTTGCGGCAGATCAGGTGGTGATGGTGCCCCGTGGTGCACGCGCGGTACAGCGCTTCGCCCTCCGGCGACTGCAGCGAGTCGGCTTCGCCCTCTGAGGCGAGGTCGGCGAGCGCGCGGTACACGGTGGCGAGGCCGATGGGGGAGCCCGTCTCGTGCAGGCTGAGGTGGAGTCCCTGCGCGCTGATGAAGCCCTCCGTCGAGGTCAGTGCCTCTCGGACGGCTTCGCGCTGCCAGGTGTTCCGCTTCACGAACCCAGGCTAGCCGTTCCTGCTCACGAGTCGCCGTGAACCCTGACGACCGCCGACGAGGCGGCAGACCACGTAGATGACGAACGAGATGGTGGTCACGTACGGGCTGATCGGCAGGGCGCTGCCGAGGGCGAGCATGATGCCGCCGACGACGGAGACCAGCGCGAAGCCCACGCTCAGCAGCGGCACGGCGAGCGGAGACGACGAGATGCGCATCGCGGCGGCGGCCGGGGTCACCAGCAGCGAAAGCACGAGCAGCGCGCCCACGATCTGCACGGACACGGCGACGGCGAGGCCGAGCAGCACCATGAACGCCAGGGCGACGAACCGCACGGGCACCCCGCGGGAGGCGGCGACGTCCGCATCCAGGCTGTCGAAGCTCAGCGGGCGCCAGATGAGGAGCAGCCCGATCAGCACGACGGCTCCGATGCCGAGCAGCCAGCCGAGCTGCGGGTCGTCCACCGACACGATCTGCCCGGTGAGCAGCCCGAACTTGTTGGCACTCCTGCCCGGGTAGAGCGCGAGGAACAGGATGCCGAGGCCGAGGCCGAACGGCATCAGCACGGCGATGATCGAATTCCTGTCCCTGGCTTTCGCCCCGAGCAGGCCGATCAACACGGCCGCGATGAGCGATCCCGCCACCGAGCCGACTACCACGTTCGCGCCGAACAGGAGTGCCGCGGCAGCGCCGGCGAACGAGAGCTCGCTGATTCCGTGCACGGCGAACGCCATGTCGCGCTGCATCACGAACACGCCGATCAGGCCGCCGACGACGCCGAGCACGGCCCCGGCGAAGATCGAGTTCTTCACCAGGGCGAGCAGCTCGCCGTAATTGGCGAAGTCGAAGAGCTGCGACCACAGGTCGGTGCTGGATGCGAGGTGCGCGATCATGCCGCAGGCTCCGGATGCGCGGAGTGCCCGTGATGGTGGTGGTCGTGGGTCTCGGCGTCCGGGATGCCGACCACGACGATGCGCCCTCGGCTGCGGATCACGTCGATCGGGGTGCCGTAGAGGTCGGTGAGCACGTCGCTGCGCAGTACCTCGTCCGGTGTGCCCTCGCGGAACCGGCCGCCGGCCAGGTAGAGGACTTTGTCGACCATCCCGAGCACCGGGTTCACGTCGTGGGTGACGAACACCACGGCACTGTCGTGGTCGCGCCTGCGCCTGTCGATCAGTTCGCTGACGCCGCGCTGGTGCTGCAGGTCGAGGGAGAGGAGCGGTTCGTCGCAGAGCAGAAGGGCCGGGTCTCCCGCGAGCGCCTGGGCGACGCGAAGTCGCTGCTGCTCGCCGCCGGAGAGGCTGCCGACCGGCACGTTCGCGTAGCGTCGCGCCCCGACGGAGTCGATCAACCGCTCGACCTGCGCCGTGTCCGCCCTGGTGGGGATCGGGAGGCCCCAGCGGTGCCCGTTGACGCCGAGGGCGACGAGGTCGCGGGCGCGCATCGGGGTGCCGGCAGCGATGAGCTTCTGCTGCGGGATGTAGCCGATGCGCCGGTCGCCGCGCCGCACGGGATGCCCGTCGAACTCGATCGAGCCGGAGTCGAGCTGCTGCTGGCCGAGGATCGTCTTCAACAGACTGGTCTTCCCCGACCCGTTCGGGCCGAGCACGGCGACGAACTCACCGGCGTGCACATCGAGGTCGAGCCCGCTCCACAGGGTGCGGTCGCCGAAGCCGAGGTTCGCATCCCGGAGCCGCAGCACGACAGGCCGATGGTCGGGGGAGGGGACGCGCTCCAGCGGCTCGACCGCGTCCGCGGTCATTCTCCGAGGGCCTTGGCCACGGCGTCGACGTTGCTCGTCATCCAGCTCATGTAGTCCTTGCCTGCCGGCAGGGTCTCCGTCACGGGGACGACGGGCACGCCTGCGCTCTTCGCTGCGGCCAGGACCTTCTCGGTCTCCGGTCCGCTCGTCTGCTCATTGTAGGCAAACACCTTCACGGCGTTGTCGCTGAACAGGTGCAGCATCTCGTTGAGGACGGAGGGCGAGACGTCAGTGCCCTCCTCGATCGCGGAGCTGAACGCCTCCGGCGTCTTGTTGATGAGGCCGATCGCGTCGAGCAGGTAGAGCGGAACGGGCTCGGTGATGGCGGCCCCCTCTCCCGCGTACTTCTGTTTGAGGTCGGCCGTGCGCTGCTCGAGCCCTGTCAGGTCTGCCGTGAAGGCCGCGGCGTTCTTGGTGAACGCGGACGCCTGCGACGGGTCGGCCTTGGACAGCGCATCCACCAGCTTGCCTGTGAACTTCTGGATGGTCGGGAAGTCGTACCAGACGTGCTCGTTGAGGTGGTCGCCGGCGGTGGCCTTCTTGCCGGAGATGTCGACGACGTTGAGCACGGTGGCCTTGTCGCCCGCAGACTTCCGCAGGGTGTCCATGAAGTCGTCGTACCCTCCGCCGTTCTCGATGATGATGTCGGCTTTGGAGACGGCGAGCTGGTTCTGCGCGCTGGCCTCGAACGAGTGCGGGTCCTGCGCGGGGTTGTCCATGAGCGAGGTGACGTCGACCGCGTCTCCCGCGATGGTCTTGGCGATGTCGCCGTAGACGTTGGTGCTGGCGACGACGGAGACCGTTCCGCTGGAGTCCGCGGTGTCTCCCGAGGCGCCCGCCGAGCATCCGGTGAGGGCGATGGCGGTGACGATGGGGATGGTGAGAAGCGTGGCGATGGTGCGCGACTTCATAAAGGGCCTGTCTAATTCGCTGTCCAATGGATGCGCCGCCTTCCGGCACCCCAAAACCGTAACGCTTATTGATAATGATTGTCAAAACCATCCCACGCGCGATGATGTTCCTGGCGGCGAGATGCCAGTATCTGCGCCGCATCCCGGGCGTTTCGCGACAATTACTGGCTTCTCGTCGCGACGGCCGGGCCAGCCGGCGCCACCGGCGCGCTCGCCGTGCCGCGCTCCCTACCGGACAGCTCCGCGTCCAGGGTCTCCTGCGCCACGCGCATCGCGTCCGCGAAGCGCGGCTCGGCCATGCGGGTCCAGACCTCGTCCTGCGGAACGTCCTCGACGTGCGCCATCACCCACCAGATGTTCCCGAACGGGTCGCGGACGCGGCCACCCCTGTCGCCCCACGCACTGTCCGACAACGGCGTCACGACGCGCGCGCCCGCCGCCACCGCCCGCCCGAACGCGGCATCCGCATCCGGCACGAAGACGCGCAGCAGCGACGGCATCGCTGGCCAGCCCGCACGGCGGTCGAAGGCGAGCAGCACCGTGTCGCCCACCCGAATCTCCGCGTGGCCGACGCTCCCGTCCTCCACGAGCACGCGCGCGAGTTCGACCCCGCCGAACGCCGTCGTCACGAAATCGAGCAGCGCTCCGGTGTGGTCCGTGACGATCCAGGGGGCGACGCTCGTGTATCCATTCGACTCGGTCATGTGGCTTCTCCTTCTGTCCCATTCCACGCTAAGCGGGATAGCGGACAGTTTCGGGCCGCAATCGTCAGTCGAGCAGGAGAGCCGGCTCCTCGATGATCGAGGCGACGTCCGCCAGGAAGCGCGACGCCACATCTCCGTCGACCACGCGGTGGTCGAACGACGCACCCAGCGTGGTGACGAAGCGCGGACGCACCTCGCCGTCGACGACCCAGGGCTTCTGCTTGATCGTGCCGAGGGCGACGATGCCCACCTCGCCCGGATTCAGGATCGGCGTGCCGGTGTCCATCCCGAACACACCGATGTTCGTGATGGTGATGGTGCCGCCCGCCATGTCCGCCGGGGTGGTCTTGCCGTCGCGTGCCGTGAGGGTGAGCTGTTCGAGCGCCGTGGCGAGTTCGAGCAGCGACATCTCCTGCGCCTCCTTGACGTTCGGCACGATGAGGCCGCGCGGGGTGGCGGCGGCGATGCCGAGGTTCACGTAGTGGCGCACGATGATCTCCTCGTCGGTCCACGACGAGTTCACGGTGGGGTTGCGGCGCACGGCCCAGATGATCGCCTTCGCCATGATCAGCAGCGGGGACACCTTCACGCCGATGAAGTCGGGGGAGTTCTTGAGGCGCTTGACGAACTCCATGGTGCGGGTCGCATCCACGTCGACGAACAGGCTCACGTGCGGGGCGCTGAACGCACTCGACACCATGGCGTTCGCGATGGTCTTGCGCACGCCCTTGACCGGGATGCGGTCCTCGCGGTCGTTCGGCCACTCCGGAGTCTGGATGTTGCGGAACACGCTCGCCTGCGTCGCCTCGCGCAGCACGTCCTCGCGGGTGACCTCGCCGATGGCGCCGGTCGGCGTGACCAGCGTGAGGTCGACGCCGAGGTCTTTCGCCAGCTTCCGGATGGGCGGCTTGGCGATGACGGGAACGTTCGGCATCACGTGCGCCTCGCTGTGCACCGCGAGCGGGGCGGCGGGGGCACTCGCCGCAGGGGCCGAAGCGGCCGGTGCCGCCTGGGCGGCAGGCGCGACGGCGGCACTTGGCGCGGCGGGCGCGCTCGGCGCGGCAGGCGCGGCAGCGGCGGCAGACGCAGCAGCAGCCACAGTGGATGCACTACTCGCCGCCACCGGAATCGCCGACGTCCCCGGGTGGGTCACCCTCCTGCGACGGCTGGCGCCGTGACCGGCCGCGCCGTAGCCGACCAGCACGGCACCCGGCTTCTCGGCGGGCGCATCCACTTCGTGGGACACGCTCGCGGCCGCATCCGCCTCGGCTTCCGCGACCTCGCTCGGGGGCTCGGCCTGCGTCTGCGGCTGGCCGGTGCTGTCGCTGGACACCGTGATGATCGGCGTTCCGACATCCACGGTCTGACCCTCGGACACGAGCAGTTCGCCGACGACGCCCTCGAACGGCGACGGCAGCTCCACGAGCGACTTCGCCGTCTCGATCTCGACGATGACCTGGTTGACCGCGACCGTGTCGCCCGGCGCGACCTTCCAGGCGACGATCTCGGCCTCGGTGAGACCCTCGCCGACATCGGGAAGAAGGAATTTCGATTCGCTCATGTGCGACTTCTTTCGGTAAGCGGGATCAGGGACGAGACGGCGCCAGCCAGCGCCGGCCTCAGTACGCGAGAGCCCTGTCGACGGCTTCGAGGATGCGGTCGGCGTCGGGGAGGTAGATGTCTTCGAGCTTCGCGGGAGGAAACGGGGTGTCGAACCCTGCGACGCGCAGCACGGGGGATTCGAGCGAGTAGAACGCCTTCTCCGTCACCGTCGCCGCGATCTCGGAGCCGACGCTGACGTTGCCAGGCGCCTCCTGCGCGACGACGAGCCTGCCGGTCTTGCGCACGGACTCGACGATGGGCGTGTAGTCGACGGGGGAGATGGAGCGCACGTCGATGACCTCGATGCTGCGGCCCTCCTCGGCGGCGAGCTCAGCGGCGCGGAGAGCGACGCTGACCATGCCCGCCCAGGCGACGACCGTCGCGTCCGTGCCGGTGCGCACGACGCGGCTGGCGTGCAGCGGCGTCGTGTTCTCCAGCAGGTCGACCTCGCCCTTGGGCCAGTAGCGGCTCATCGGCTCGAAGAACAGCACGGGGTCGTTCGACGTGATGGCCTCCTGGATCATCCAGTACGCGTCGTGCGGAGTCGATGGTGCGACGACACGGAGGCCGGCGGTGTGCGCGAAGTACGCCTCCGGCGCCTCCTGGTGGTGCTCGACGGCCCCGATGTGACCGCCGTGCGGCACCCGGATGACGATCGGCATCGAGATCTTGCCGTCGTGCCGGTTGGTGAGCTTGGCCAACTGCGTGGTGATCTGGTCGAAGCCGGGGAAGATGAACCCGTTGAACTGGATCTCGACCACGGGCCGGTATCCGCGCATTGCGAGACCGATGGCCGTGCCGACGATCCCCGCCTCCGCCAGAGGCGTGTCGATGACGCGCTGCGCGCCGAACTCCTTCTGCAGGCCCTCCGTCACACGGAAGACGCCGCCGAGCGGGCCGACGTCCTCGCCGAGGATGAGCACGCGGTCGTTGTCGGCGAGCGCTTTGCGCAGGCCGGCGTTGAGGGCCTTCACCATCGGCAGCGACTGGATGCGCGGCTCCGGCTCGGCGGGCGCCGCGGGGGCGGCAGGCGCCGCGGTCTCTGCGTCCTGCTCTGCTTCTACGTTCTGCGCGCCTTCCGGCTCCTCTGAGCCGTGCGCATCCGCATCCGCATCCGCCGCAGCCTCGGGATGCACGTCCGCCGCCTCCTGCGCGTCGATCCGCGTCGGGGTCGGGGCCGCGTCCTCGATCGTGAACTCGCGCGACCACTCCTGCTCCGCGACGTGCTCTTCGAGCACGATCGAGCCCGGTTCGCTCTCGATGATCTCGACGACGTCGATGGCCTGCGTGTCCTCGCCGACCGATCGGTCGGCGTTGTCTTGGTCTGCGCTCTCGTGCTCCGGCGCATCCACCAGTTCGGCCTCGACGATCTCGCCGTCCGTCTCTGTCTCGGGCGCTTCGCTTCTCACGTCGCTCATGCGTCACCTCCGAACGATGCTTCGTAATCGGTGAGCCACTGCTTCTGCTCGTCCATGAGCGGATGCGGCTCACTGTAGACGTTGTCGAACATCGACGCGATGGGCGGCACTTCGAGTTCGAGCGTGCGCTTGCGGACGTCGGCGGCCAGGTCGGCCCCCTCCTCGTCCGCGCTGTCGAAGAACGCCTGCCCCACGCCCTGCTGCTCCAGGAAGGTGCGGAAGCGCAGGATCGGGTCGCGCTCGCCCCAGTACGCCGTCTCTTCGTCGGTGCGGTACTTGGTGGGGTCGTCGCTGGACGTGTGGGCGCCCATCCGGTAGGTGAGCGCTTCGATCATGCTGGGGCCTTCGCCGTTGCGGGCGTCGTCGAGGTGCTTGGCGGTCACGGCATACGACGCGAGAACATCGTTGCCGTCGATCTGCACGCCGGGGATGCCGAACCCGCTGGAGCGCAGATACAGCGGCGAGCGCGACTGCGTCGTGACGGGCACGGAAATGGCCCACTGGTTGTTCTGCAGGAAGAAGACCTGCGGAGTCTGGTAGCTGGCGGCGAAGACGAACGCCTCGCTCACGTCGCCCTGGCTGGTGGCGCCGTCTCCGAAGTAGACGATGGCGGCCTCATCCGTGTCCGGGTTGCCGGTGCCCACCTTGCCGTCGAACGTGATGCCCATGGCGTAGCCGGTGGCGTGCAGCGTGTGCGAGCCGATCACCAGCGTGTAGAGGTGGAAGTTCTGCACGGCGGGGTCCGTCGGGTCCCAGCCGCCGTGCGTCGTGCCGCGCAGGAGTCCCATGATGCCGACGGGGTCGATCCCGCGCACCATGCCGACCACGTGCTCGCGGTAGGACGGGAAGAGGTGGTCCTGCGGCCGGGCGGCGTGGGCGGAGCCCACCTGCGCGCCCTCCTGGCCCATGCTCGGCACCCAGAGGCCGAGCTGACCCTGACGCTGCAGGTTCGCGGCTTCGTGGTCGAAGGCGCGGACCTTCACCATGTCGCGGTACAGCCGCCTGTAGTCGTCCTCGTCGAGTCGTTCGAGGTACGGCAGGTATTCCGCTGCGAGCTCGCTCGGCTGGAAACGGCCGTCTGCTGTCAGCAGTTGGACCGTGTTCGCCGGGCGCGGGGTATCGTTCGTGGCAACCACCTGTCTAACCTAACCGCTTGGCGGGGTGCCCATTTGGTAGGTTCCGCACAATATCCGCGGTCACCTCAAGGAGTTTGTCCACAGACTCCTGCTCTCCGACGCTGATCCGGATGCCCTCGGGCGCGAACGCACGCACGGTCAGGCCCGCGTCGAAGAACGCGTCGTTGGCGTCGGCGGTCTGCTCGCCCGTGGCCAGCCAGACGAAGTTGCCCTGCGCCTCCGGAACCACCCAGCCCTGTGCGATCAGGGCGTCGCGGAGCTGGTCGCGCCGCATGGCGATGCGGGCGACCCGCTCCATCAGCTCGTCCTCGGCGTCGATCGAGGCGAGCGCCGCGACGCGGGCCGCGTCGGTCACCGACAGCGGGATGGCCGCGGAACGCGCGGCGTCCAGAACGTGCGCGGGACCGACCGCGTAGCCGATCCGCAGAGCGGCGAGGCCGTACGCCTTGGAGAAGGTGCGCAGCACCACGAGGTTGGGGTAGCGGCCGAGCAGCGGGATGCCGTCGACGGAGGCGTCGTCGGTGACGAACTCGTAATAGGCCTCGTCGAGCAGCACGAGCAGGTCGGACGGAACGGCCGCCATGAACCGCTCGAAGTCGGCGGCGGTCACGATCGTGCCTGTCGGGTTGTTCGGCGTGCAGACGATGACGGCGCGGGTGCGATCCGTGATGGCCGCGGCGAGCGCATCCAGGTCGTGGCTGCCGTCCGCGCGGTTGGGGACCTGCACGCTGGTCGCTCCGGCGACCGTCACCAGCCCGGGGTACGCCTCGAACGAGCGCCACGAGTACACGACCTCGTCGCCGACGCCCGCCGCTGCGGAAATGAGCTGCGCGAGCAGCGAGACGGAGCCGTTGCCCAGGTGCACCTGGTCGAGGTCGACGCCGTGGCGGTCCGCGAGACGCTGCCGCAGGTCGGCGCCGCCCGCATTCGGGTAGCGGTTGAGGTCGCTGAGGACCGCGCCGACCGCATCCACCACCGAGGGCAGCGGAGGGAACGGGTTCTCGTTGCTGGACAGCTTGAAGCCGTCTGCGGGAGCGGCCCGCCCCTGCTTGTATGCGGGAACAGCGACGATCTCGGGGCGCAGCCTCACGCCACGGGTGTGTTCGGTACTCACGCCCCTAACTTACCCGCGGCCGCATACCTCGGCGGGAATTCTCCTGCGACCCCTCGCCGCGGGGGTCCCCACCTGGGAACATGGACGCATGAGATTCCTCGTACGACTCATCATCAACGCTCTCGCGCTCTGGCTCACGACACTGATCGTGTCCGGCGTCACCGTCCGCCCGTATGCGGAGGGCGAGCTGCCGACGATCCTCACCTACCTGCTGATCGCGCTGATCTTCGGCGTCGTCAACGCCATCGTCGGCACGGCCATCCGGATCGTCGCGTTCCCCCTCTACATCCTCACGCTCGGACTCATCTCGTTCATCGTGAACGGGCTGCTCCTGCTGCTCGTGGCGTGGATCAGCGGGCTGATGGGCTTCGGTCTCTACATCGCCGGATTCTGGTGGGGCGTTCTCGGTGCGCTCGTGCTGGCGATCATCGCCTGGCTGATGGGACTCATCCTCCGTCCGCTCACGCGACGCTGACAGCGTGGATGCGGGAGAATAGGTCAGACCCCACCACGCAAGGAGACCCATGACCGCGCTGCCTCCCCAGCCGCTGAGCCCACTCGACGGCCGTTACCGCCCGGCGGTGCTCGGTCTCGGCGATCACCTGTCGGAGGCCGGTCTGAACCGGGCGCGCGTGCAGGTCGAGGTCGAATGGCTCATCTATCTGACGAGCCACCGGATGTTCGGTTCCACTCCGCTCACCGAGCAGCAGGTGCACGCGCTGCGCGCGCTGGTGGCCGAGTTCGGTCAGCCGGAGATCGACAGGCTCGCCGAGCTGGAGGCCACCACCAAGCACGACGTCAAGGCGGTCGAGTACCTGGTGCGGGAGCGGCTGCACGCTCTCGGCCTCGACAGCATCGCCGAGCTCACCCACTTCGCCGCGACCAGCGAAGACATCAACAACCTGTCGTATGCGCTCACGGTCAGCGCCGCGATCAACGAGGTGTGGCTGCCCAAGTTCCGCTCCGTCATCGCCGAGCTGCGCGCGCAGGCGATCGAGTACCGCGACGACGCGATGCTGGCGCGCACCCACGGCCAGCCCGCCACGCCAACGACCATGGGCAAGGAGCTCGCGGTCTTCGTCTACCGCCTGGAGCGCATCCAGAAGCAGATCGAGCACAACGACTACCTCGGCAAGTTCAGCGGAGCGACCGGCACCTTCGCCGCGCACGTCGTGGCAGACGCCGAGGCCGACTGGCCGCGCATCTCGCGCGAGTTCGTCACCAGCCTGGGGCTCGACTGGAACCCGCTGACCACGCAGATCGAGTCGCACGACTGGCAGGCTGAGCTGTACGGCAAGGTGTCTCACGCCAACCGGGTGCTGCACAACCTGGCTACGGACATCTGGACGTACATCTCGCTCGGCTACTTCCGGCAGACGCCGGAGCCCGGCGCGACCGGCTCGTCGACCATGCCGCACAAGGTCAACCCGATCCGGTTCGAGAACGCGGAGGCGAACCTGGAGCTGAGCTCCGCCGTGCTCGACTCGCTGGCCGCCACGCTGGTGACCAGCCGGCTGCAGCGCGACCTCACCGACTCGACCACGCAGCGCAACATCGGCGTCGGTCTCGGCCACTCCCTGCTCGCACTGGACAACATCCAGCGCGGACTCGGTCAGATCGCGCTCGACCGCGACCTGCTGGCCGCCGACCTCGACGCCAACTGGGAGATCCTCGGCGAGGCGATCCAGACGGTCATCCGCGCGGAGGTCTCCGCCGGTCGCTCGCAGATCACCGACCCGTACGCCCTGCTCAAGGAGCTGACCCGCGGCAAGCGCGTCGACCACGAGGGCCTTGCGGAGTTCGTGAACGGCCTCGACATCGGCCAGGCCGCCAAGAACCGCCTCCTCGCGCTCACCCCCCACACATACACCGGCCTGGCCTCCGCCCTCGTCGACCGCCTCTAGCCCCGTCCCTCGCAATCGAGCCCAGGCTTTTTCACCGCAAGACGCGTTCTTAAGGTGAGAAAGCCTGGGCTCGATTGCGTGGTGTCAGTGGGCGGCGGGCTTGTCGGGGGAGTCGCCGTTCTGTTCCTCGAGGTCATGGACCTCGGCGGCGTTGGGCTTGAACGCGAGCGCGAACAGGGCCATCAGCACCAGGGCGACGATGAACGCGATGCCGAAGCTCACCCCGGCGAGTAGGAACTCGCGAGTGGCGATCAGCACGATGAGACCGACGAACACGGCGAGCGCCGCCGAGATACCGAGCAGCTCGGTGGGCAGGAAGCGGTCTTTGCGGCTCGGCTGGAGCTTGGAACGGGAGTCAGTGGTCACGCCAGGGTCTTTCTTGTCGCGCTTGGTCACGATCCGCTCCCCGTGCTCTGCTCAGCGGCCACCGCTCGGGATGCGCTCCGCAGCGACACCGCGCCGATGCCCTGGAACACGCCCACGATCACGGCCCACGCGCCGAACAGGCCGATCGAGAGCAGGGCGTCCGACGGAATGAGGAGGAAGGCGACGGCGAGCAGGGCGGTCAGCGCGCCGGTGATCAGCCAGTCGCGCGCAGCCGCATCCCGCCCTCTGTTGCGGATGCCGCTGTAGAGCTCGAGGAAGCCGGTGAGTGCCGCCCACACGGTCACGAGGTAGAGGAAGAGGCCGAGTCCGCTGTTCATCAGTGCGAGGGCGAGCACCCCGGCGACGACGCCGATGGCACCCTGCACGATGAACAGGGTGCGCGTGGTGCCGCTGAGGCCGGAGGTCGCGGTGAGGACCGACGTCGCGAGGCCGTCCAGGATGGCGAACACACCGAAGACGATCAGTCCGAACTCGGCGGTGTGCGCATCCCGCGTGAACGTGATGACGGCGGTGGCTGCCAGTGCGACGACCGCACGGACGGCGGGGACGACCCAGTACCGGTTGGACTTCGGTGCAGGAACTGCGGGTGCCACTCGGCGACCTCTCTCGTACGGGTTTCCCCGCTAGTTTAGTCGCGGTGCGCCTGCGCGTTTGCCGCGTGCGCGGCTGTCCGGTCGGTATGCTCGCTCTGTCTCCTGTCCTCGCACCACCAGACGAAGGGGTCCGGATGCGGATCGGTTTCGGAATCGTCCGCGCGGCGATGGCGGCTCTCACCCTCGTGGCGATGATCGTCCAGTTCATGACGAGCGTGAACTTCATCGCCGACAAAGGGGGGAATCCCGGCGGCTACGGTGTGAACTTCTTCAGCTTCTTCACCATCGACTCGAACGTCGGCTACGTGGTGGTGCTGGCGATCGGCGCGTATTTCCTGTTCTCCAGGAGCGGTGACGACCCTCAGTGGTTCACGGCGCTCCGGGCAGTGATCACGACGTACATGGTGACCACCGGCATCGTCTACAACCTGTTGCTGCGCAACGTGCCGCTGCCGCAGGGGCTCACCGTCGAATGGTCCAACGAGGTGCTGCATGTCGTCGGTCCGGCGTATCTGCTGGTGGACTGGCTGTTCGCCCCCGGCCGTGCTCCCCTCCGCCGCCGGGTGCTGTGGTGGGTCGTCGCGTTCCCGATCGTCTGGGCCGTCTACACCCTGATCCGGGCCCCGTTCGGATCCGACCCGATCACCGGCAAGCAGCCCTGGTACCCGTATCCGTTCCTCAATCCGCAGACATCGCCGAACGGCTACCTCTCCGTGGCGTTCTACGTGCTGCTGATCGCCGCGGTCATCCTGTGCGTCGGCTACGGGGTCGTGTGGGTGTCTCGGCGCTGGCGCGGCGGGCGACCGCTGCCCGCCGACGGGGACTAGGCGCTACGCCCGCGCCATCCTGTCGACGCTGTTCGACCAGAACACCACTCCGGCCACGGCGGTCAGCGCGAGCAGGAACGCGCCGGTCGGGGTGATCGTGTCGGAGATCCGGTGCTGGGCGCACAGAGCGGAGACGATGCCCGCGGCGAGCCCGCTCACGGACACGACGGCGAACGAGTACGAGATGACACGGGATGCGCCTTCGAGGAGCATCCCCCGCACGATCAGCGCGACGGCGGCGATCACCCAGGTCGCGCCGAGCGGGAACGAGATCAGCAGGGCGAGCTCGTCGCGCAGCAGCAGGCCGGGAACGACGTAGAGCAGGCTCGCCGCTGCGATCATCGCGATGCCGAGGCCGGCGAAGGCGCTGAGTCTCGCGCGCTCCGACCGGAATCCCTGGATCGTGGCGATGAGCGACGGCCAGGTGAGCGCGAACGAGAACGCCACGACGGCCAGCGCGACAGCGCCGGCGCCCTGGACGAGCGGGAGCAGGTTGACGTTCATGGATCTATTCAACGCCGTTCCCGGATGCGTTCGCATCATTCCGGAGAATGACAAACGGGATGCGGAACGGCTCAGCCTGCGTGCCCGTCGACGAAGCGCGACGCCTCGATGTCGATGAGGTCCGCATCCCGGATCAGGGCGGGGATCGACGGGTCATCCGGCAGCTCGATCGTGGTGGCCAGCCGGATGTCCTGCGACGACGCGCCCAACTCGATCCGGAACTCGCCGCCTTCGCGCCGCCAGAGGCCGCGCTTGCCATCCGGCCGCTCCGCTGCGGAGTCCCAGTACGCGAAGTCGCGGTTCTCGAGCTCGAAGTCGACCCGCGCGGCTTCGCCAGGCTCCAGCCGCACCTTCTCGAAGCCGCGCAGCTCGCGCACCGGGCGCTGCACCTCCGCATCCGGATCGCCGACGTAGAGCTGCACGATCTCGGCGCCTGCACGGTCGCCGTCGTTGGCGATCGTGCAGGACACGCGCACCCGGCCGGCGTCGGCGTCGATCACCTCGAGGTCGAGGTCCCGGTAGGCGAACCGCGTGTACGACAGGCCGTGCCCGAACGGGTAGCGCACGGCGCGGTGGAGCGCGTCGTACCAGCGGTAGCCGATGAACACGCCCTCGCCGTAGAGCACCGTTCCCCGCTCGCCGAGCCAGTTCGGGAAGCCAGGGGTGTCCTCGACCGCGAGCGGGAAGGTCTCGGCGAGCTTGCCGGACGGGTTGGCGCGCCCGAACAGCGCATCCGCGACCGCGTGGCCGGTGCCCTGGCCGCTCAGCCACGCCTCCACGATGGCGTCGACCCTGTCGTGCCACGGGTCCATCGACACCGGGGAGCCGTTCGAGAGCACGACTGTGAGGGATGCGCCTGTCCGCTCGCGCACGTCGGCCAGCCTGGCGAGCAGCGCGACCTGGTCCGCCGGGAGGGCGAGCGAGTCCCTGTCGTTCGCCTCCTGCTCGTAGGAGAGGGGAAGGCCGGCGAAGACGACGATCGACTCCGCCTGCTGCGCGACCGCGGCGGCCTCGTCGATCAGCCGCTCGGCGGTCTCGGAGAGCGGCCCCCTGCCCGCGTGCTGGACCGCCTCCGCGAGCTGCAGCTCCTTGGCGAGCGTCGCGGACCGTCTGGCGACCTTCGGCTTGTCCTCGTCGTGGCCGATGCCGTGGGCGGCGAGGATGGCGAGGTTGTCGTCCTGATACGCGTTCTTCGTCGCGTACACGTAGCCGGGCGCGGAGACGACGCGCTGACCGGCGATGGCGCGGATTGCGTCCAGCGGCACGTCGATGCGGGTGGGGTCGACGCCGGAGGAACCGCCGCCCTGGATGCGCGCGTGCTCGGCGAACGCCCCGATCACCGCGATGGTGCCGCCGTCCTCCGCGAGCGGCAGCACGGGTGCGGCGGAGCCGGGAGCGTTCTCGTTGCGCAACAGTGTGATGCACCCGGCCGCGGCCTCCCTGGCGAGCACGTGATGCTCGTCGGCTCGCAGGACGGCGAGCTGCTCCGGTGTGAGCCGGTCGCCGGCGCTGTGGCCGAGCGACATCACGGGACCGTCGACCCGGTCGGCGCCGGGGTATGCGCGGGCGACCAGTGTCAGCACGCGGCGGGCGGCGGCGTCGACGATGGACTCGTCGAGCGTGCCGGCGCGGACAGCGGCCACGATCTCCGCATCCGTCTGCCCGCCGGTTCCCGGCATTTCGAGGTCGAGTCCGGCGCGCACGGCGGCGACGCGGTCGTGCACGGCGTTCCAGTCGGAGACGACAGCGCCCTGGTAGCCCCAGTCGTCGCGCAGCACCTCGGTGAGCAGCCAGTGGTTCTGCGACGCGTGCACGCCGAACAGCCTGTTGTAGGAGCACATGACCGTCCACGGCTCCGCGCGACGGACGACACGCTCGAACGCGGACAGGTAGGTCTCGCGCAGGGTGCGCTCGTCGGCGACGACCGAGATCCTGGTCCGCTCGATCTCCTGATTGTTCGCGGCGAAGTGCTTGAGGGATGTTCCGACGCCGGTCGACTGCACGCCGTCGACGTACGCGGCGCCCAGTTCGCCCGCGTGCATCGGGTCCTCCGAGAAGTACTCGAAGTTGCGTCCGCAGAGCGGCGAGCGCTTCATGTTGACGCCGGGCCCGAGCACGACCTGCACCCCCTCGGCTCCGGCCTCTTCGCCGATCGCGGCGCCCACTCTGCGCATCAGTTCCCTGTCCCAGGATGCGCCCATCGCCGAGGCCGTCGGGAACCCGGTCGCCGGCACCCAGACCATGTCGACCCCGGTCTCCTTGCGGAGCCCGTGCGGTCCGTCGCCGACTTCGATGGCGGGCACGGCGGCTGGCAGTCCCGGCCGGTCGATGGTCTGCGTGAACCAGTCGTCGACGCCGGAGAGCATGGACGCCTTCTCTTCCAGAGTCAGCGCGGCGAGGACGTCGTCGACGTCGAACGGGGGGACGTGCATTGGGGGGACCTTCCGGGAGAGTGGCGGCGGGGCTGGGTCGGCGCGGTCGGCGCGTGAGATTCGGCGCGACGGTCAGAGCGCGGTCTGCAGGAGCGCGGCGGCGCTGCGATCCACGAGGAAGCGCGGGGAGGCGCACTGGGTGAGCACGGTGGCCGGCCATTCCGGCTCGTAGGCGTCCGCCGCGGCGAGCCTGCGCACGGTCGGCTGCTTGTGCTCGCCGGTGACCACCATGATCACGGAGCGGGAGAGCTCGCGGATGGTCGAGATCCCCACCGTGACTCCGTAGCGAGGCGCCTCATCGAGGCTGCCCAGGGTGGGGAACGTGTCGAGGTTGTCGCGGCGCGTGTCGTCGCCGAGCGCGACGACCCTGGTCACCGTGTCCGCTCCGGCACCGACCGGGTTGAGCGCGACGTGGCCGTCCGACGCGCCGGAGGCGAGCAGGAAGAGGTCGATGCCGCCCGCCTCCGCCAGCCTCCTGTCGTACGCGCCGTCCGGGTCGCGGGGGTCTGGATGCCAGAGGTTCCGCTCCGGGATGCGGTGCTCCGGCAGCGCTCCCGCGTTCAGCCTGGCGAGGATGTCGCGCTCCCCGTAGCCGACGCAACTGTGGGCGAGTGCCGGGTCGACCGCCCTGAACTCCCGGTCCTCCGCGGCACGCTCGCCGCCCGCTTGCTCCACGTACTCGTCCATCAGGGCGATGACCACGGTGCTGAGGTCGAGGTCGCGCTCGGCGACGATGGCGGCGAGCTGCTCGTAGGTGGTGAGCGGGCTGCGCCCTGTCGGGCAGCCGAGCACGAACGTGCGGCCCTCCGCGTTCGCGGCCGCGATGGCGTCGGCGATCTGCTCGGCGGCGGCACGGCCGACGTCGTCGGGGGTGTCGAGGATTTCGGGCGCGATGCGCATGGGGGACTCCTTGTCTGGGGAACGGATCAGGCTGAGCGGGAACCGCTCACTCCTTGATCGCGCCGTTGAGCACGCCGCTGATGAAGTGGCGCTGGAAGAACACGTAGAGGATGAGCACGGGGACGGCGACGATCAGCGAGCCGGCTGCCAGCAGGTTCACGTCGAGCGTGTTCTTCCCCTGGAAGACGCCGAGCGCCAGGGTGGCCGGCTGGATGGCCGGGTCGGCGATGAAGACCAGGGAGAGGAAGAAGTCGTTCCAGGTCCACATGAACGACAGCAGCGCGAGGGTCAGCACGGCCGGCCTGGCGATCGGCATGAGCACCTGCCACAGGATGCGCCACGAGCGGGCGCCGTCCATCTCGGCCGCCTCGATCAGCGACGGGGGCACGGCACGGAAGGTCGCCCGCATCCAGAATGCGCCGAAGGGGACGCCCATCCCGATCTGGATGATGATGAGGCCGAGCCACGAGTTGGTGAGGCCCATCGACTGGAACGTGTAGTACAGCGGGATGATGAAGACCTCGGCCGAGATCATCAGGCCGAACAGCACCAGCGGGAAGATCACCTTCTGGCCTGCGACTCCGAGCACGCCGAAGGCGAAGCCGGAGAGCACGGCGAGCACGGTCTGGCCGACCACCGCGCCGATGGTGATCACGGCGGAGGCCAGCATCGCCGACCCGAAGCCCCCGGCGTTCCAGGCGGTCACGAAGTTGCCGAACTGCGGATGCAGGAGGTCGAGCTGGCCACTGCGCGACGGGCTGAGCGCGGTGAACAGGAACCAGACCACGGGGAAGAGGACGAACACCGACACGGCAATGAGGACAGTGTGGTTGAGCACGCGCTCGGAGCGGGAGATCATGCGTTCTTCTCCTCGGAGAGTCGGGTGATGACGAGGGCGACCAGGAGGCACACGACGGCGATGATGATGCCGATCGCCGCGGCCATCCCGACGTCGGGGTTCAGGAAGGCCTTGCGGTAGAGCAGGAGCGCCGGGGTCGTGGTCGACGTGCCCGGCCCGCCCTGTGTGGTCACCCAGACCAGGTCGAACGCTCTGAGCGCCCCGGTGACCGTGAGCGTCAGAGCGACGGCGACCTGACCCTTCAGGCTCGGAAGCGTGATCGAGAAGAACTCGCGGATCGGCCCGGCCCCGTCGATCCGCGCCTGTTCGTAGAGCTCGCCGGGGATGGCGGCGACACCCGCGACGAACAGGACCATGCAGAGGCCCATCGCCGTCCAGGTGCCGATCACGCCGAGGGCGGGAAGCGCCCAGGTGAAGTCGCCCAGCCAGTTCTTGGCCAGGTCTCCGAGGCCCACGGCGCGCAGGGCGGAGTTGAGCGGGCCGTCCGGGCCGTAGATGCGTTTCCAGATCACGGCGACGACCACGCTGGTGAGCACCTGCGGGAGGAAGAGCAGCCAGCGGTAGACGCCGCTGCCCGTCGTCTTGCCGCGTCCGAGCAGGGCGGCGGAGATCAGGCCGAGCGCGATCGGGATGAGCGAGAAGAACACCACGAGCACCAGGACGTGACCGAGCGACTCCAGCAGCTCGGGGTCGGTGAAGAACGACACGTAGTTGCTGAAGCCCACCCAGCGGGCCGCGCTCACCCCATCCCAGCTATAGAGCGAGTAGTTCACGCTCTGCAGGATGGGGACGAGCACGACGAACCCGTAGAACAGGAGCGCAGGAGCCGCGAACGCCAGCCCGAGCCAGCGGCGTCGGCGTGCGAGCGGCGACAGCCTGCGCCTCCTGGGCGATGCGCTGCGTGCTGTGCGCGACGCCGCCGGTGCAGCGGCGGGGGTCTCCTGCCGCTGCACCAGATCGGACGAGGTCATCGGCTCAGCCCTTCGCCCGCTGGGCCTGGAAGGCGTCGTAGTCCTTCTGTCCTGCCTCGCCGAGCTGCTGCGGAGTGACCTGACCCGCGAAGAGCTGCTGGAGCTGGCCGCCGATCGTGTCGAGCATCGTCGGGGTCGACCAGTCGAAGTAGGGCACGTAGCCGTTGCCCTTGTCGAGAGCCTGCTGCGCCTTGATCTCGCTGGCGAGCTCCGGGTTGCCGCTCGGGATGCTCAGGTCGGAGTGCAGCAGCGGCAGGAAGCCGTGGTCGACCGCCTCCTGAGCGGCCGTCTTGCTGGCCATGAAGTCGAGGAACGCTGCGGCAGCATCCGGGTTCTTCGACTTCGACGAGATGGCGAGGTTGGCAGCGGACGCTCCGGTGCCGACCACCTTGTCGCCCTCGACCTGCGGAAGCTGAACATAGCCGAAGGTCTGCTTCTGCGCTTCGGAGAACGCCAGCGAGCCGGTGTACTCGAAGCGGAAGGCAGCCTTGCCCGTCAGGAAGTCGTTCTGCGCATCCGCGTACTGGATGCCGGGGTAGTTCGGCGTGAACCAGCCGTCGTCCGCCCATTTCTTCACGTCGGTGGCGGCGTCGACGATTCCGGTGTCGGTGATCGGGACGTTTCCGCTGGAGTAGACGAAGTCGCCGATCTTGTCGGCGGGGGCGTAGAGGTTCTGGGTGGCGAACAGGATCGATGTCGCCGACCCCTTGTCCTGCGAGCCGAACGCGATCGGCGTCTTGCCTGCCGTCTTGATCGCCGCGGCGTCCTTCTCGAACTCGGCGAGCGTGGTCGGCACCGGCAGGCCGAGCTGGTCGAGCATCGTCTTGTTGTAGTAGAGCCCGATCAGCGAGGAACGCGCTGCGGGGGTGGCGAACAGCGAGCCCGTGCCCATCTGCTTGCCGTCCGGGGTGAACTCGAGCTGACGGGAGATGGTGTCGGGGATCTCCTTGTCCCAGCCGTACAGCTTCGAGTAGGCGTCGAGGTTCAGGATGCGGCCGCCCTTGGCCAGCGTGCCCATCGACTGCCAGCCGTTGTTGACCAGCGCGATGTCCGGGCCGTTCGCGTCGGCGAGGCGCAGGTTGAGGGTGTTCATCACCTGGCCCCAGTCCTGGGTGGTGCGCTTGATGGTGATGTTCGGGTGCTGCTTCTCGAAGTCCTTGACGACGGCGTCCATCCACTTGCCTTCGTCGTTCTGCCAGAAGTCGAGGATCTTGATCGTGACGTCCTTGCCCGACACGTCTTTCGAGACGGGACGGGAGGAGTCCGCCGCCGTGGATCCGCCCGGTGCGCAGCCCGCCAGGCCCAAGGCCAATCCGGCAGCTACAGCAATCGCTCCAGCGAGGTGCCGCTTCTTCATGCGAGTCTCCTTTAACTCGTCGCCCTGTCGTTCACGCCGATATGCAGCGCGGGAGCAACGCTATTCGTAACCAGCTCAGTTAGTCCACTTGGGGACGAAATAACAACCATTCCCGCTACTGGTCCGGTAAAGCAGGGCCGCAATTCCGTGGCAGGCTGGCTCAATCGAGGCATCAACACTCCGCCACCTCACCTGACAGCCCCCTGAATGGGCCCGATGGAACCGGACCAGTCTGCGATCTGGTTGTTAATCGCCCGCGAACTGGCATAACTGGGCTGCGTGTGATTAGCGTGGAGGCGCCGCCGACGCTGGTGGACCACACCACGAGACCGACTGTGAGGGAAGAACTGATGAGCCGAGTGGTTGGGGTCGACATCGGCGGAACGAAGACGCACATCGTCGTCGCTCCGGCCGACCCGCAGGCGGACACCGCATCCGGACGGCGCGACATCGTGGTGCCGTCCGCCTCCTGGCGCGGTGGCCTGGGCGATTTCGAGGGCGACGCCATCGGGCTTCACGACCTCCTGGTGGAGCACGTCGGCCAGGAGGCACTGACCTCGCCGCTCGCCGTCGGCGCGCACGGCTGCGAGAACACAGCCCAGTGCCGCGAGCTGGAACGCGCCCTGCGAGCCAGGTTCAGCGGCCGGGTCGCCGTCCTGAACGACTCAGAGCTCATCCCGCCCGCGATGGGTCACGAACGCGCGATCGGCGTCGTGGTCGGCACCGGAGCGATCGCCACCGCCAGGGATGCGAACGGCGAACTGGTCAGCGCCGGCGGCTGGGGCTGGCTCCTCGGCGACGAGGGAAGCGCGGCGGGACTCGTGCGCGACGCCACCAGGGCCGTGCTCCGAGACCTCGATCGAGGCGGGTCGTTCGACCAGCTCGGACGGCGGCTGCTCTCCTCGTTCTCCGCGAGCGACGGCGACGGGCTCGCCCTCGCCGTGACGAACGCCGCGTCCGCGGAGGAGTGGGGCAGGCACGCCCCCGAGGTCTTCGCCGCAGCCGACGAGGGGTCGGCCATCGCCGCCGCGGTCATCGACGAGGCCGGAGAACAGCTCGCCTGGCTGGTCCATCAGCTCCTCGAACGCGGCATCCCCGCTGACGGCGTCGTGGCGGGCGGCTCGGTCATCCAGCGTCAGCCACGACTCCAGGATGCGTTCGGTGCGGCACTCCAGAGAGACCACCCCGACCTCGCACTCACCATCCTCGACAGACCCCCTGTGCTCGGAGCCGTCACGGTGGCTCGCCGGATCGCACGGGACCACAACGTCAACACCATCCAGATCGGAGACAAGTAGCAGATGAAAGTAACACTCATTGGAGCAGGGAGCCGGGAGTTCGCCGGAACCATCATTCGCGACCTCCTCCTGAGCGCACCGATCGCCGAGAAGGGCCTCGACCTCACGCTCATGGACATCGCGGCGGCTCCGCTCGCCGAGATGGAGGGCTACGCCAGGCACCTGACCGAGCTGCTCGCCCACGAGGCGACCATCACAACGACGACCGACCTCGACGAGGCCGTCGCAGGCGCCGACTTCGTGGTGACCGCCATCGAAGTGAACCGCTACCACTACTGGTCGCAGGACTTCACCGTGCCGAGGAAGTACGGGTTCCGCCAGGTCTACGGCGAGAACGGCGGCCCCGGCGGGCTGTTCCACGCCCTCCGCCAGTTCGGTCCGCTGCTCGAGATCGCCCGCGCGATCGAAAGACTGGCCCCGGATGCGCTGTTCCTCAACTTCTCGAACCCGGAGCACAAGGTCTGCGAGGCCATCTCGCGCCTCACCTCGGTCAAGGTCGTCGGCCTGTGCCACGGCTACTTCCAGGGCGCCCGCCAGATCTCCGCCCTGCTCGACACTCCGCTCGACCAGCTCGACCTCGCCGCGGGCGGGATCAACCACTTCGCCTGGTTCCAGCGCATCAGGGACAGGAAGACGGGCGAAGACCTGTACCCGCGCCTGCGCGAGCTGGAGCACGACGCGAACTGGGTGTCCGACTGGCACGAGGTCGGGCTCTCGCGCATCCTGTTCCGCCGTTTCGGGCTGTGGCCGTCACCGAGCGCCAACCACATCGGCGAGTACCTGTCCTGGGCAGAGGACTACGTGCCTGCCCAGCTCCAGTACTTCCACGACCCGGCCGACGGCTCGCCCTGGCAGGAGGGCGCTGCGACGCCCGAGTGGTACTACGAGATCCGGTTCGCGGACACCGACCGGCCGTATCAGCCGCCGAAGCACGCGCAGAAGACGCTGGAGGACACCCTCGAGAACCGTCCCGTCGTGTCGTCGGAGGAGCTCGCCATCCCGATCATCGAGTGGGTGGCCTGCGGTGTCGAGCGCGACCTGCCCGCCGTTAACCTGCCGAACCGCGGCGCGATCCCCGGCCTCCCCGACGACATGGTCGTCGAGGTGCCAGGCCGCGTCGTGGACGGCGAGCTCGTGGCGGTGCCGCTGGAGGAGTTCCCCGAGGGCGTGCTCGCCATGGTGCGGCTGCAGGGGAGCATCCACAAGCTGCTGGTGCAGGCGTACGCGGAGCAGTCGAAGGCGAAACTGCTGCAGGCGATCCTGCTCGACCCCGTGGTGGATTCGCACAACCGCGCTGTGGCGATGCTCGACGAGTTCCTGGAACTGCAGAAGGACATCCTTCCTCCGCTGCACTGAACGGACGGACAGAGGCCTCCGACCCATCCAGGGTCGGGGGCCTCGTCTGTGCGTGGGCTCCTGCTGCTCGGGCCGCTACTCCGCCCGGTAGAGGTCCGCGTGGAAGCGGTATGCATCCCCGCGGTAGGTGTTCAGCCCGACGAGCACCGGCGTGCCCGCCCTGTCGTACGCGATCTCGCGCCCGACGAGCACGGGGCTGCCCGCCGGGATGCGCAGCAGCGTTGCCTGCTCCGCGGTCGGCGTCTCTGCCTGAACGCTGTACGCGCTGCGGAAGATGCTCACCGAGCAGTGCGCCTGCAGCGTCTCGTAGAGCGACGCGTCAGTGAGGTCGAGGTCGAGCAGGGCGTGAGCGATGGTGAGCGGCAGAACGTTCCTGTCGACGCAGATCGGCGTCGAGTTCATCCCGCGCAACCGGACCAGTTCGAGCACTTCGGTCCCCGGCGCGATCCCGAGCCGGTTCGCCTCGTCCAGGGTCGCAGAGCGCACCGACTTCTCCAGCACCTCGGCGGTGGGGGTGTGGCCGCGCTGCCGCGCCATCTCGGTGAAGCTCTCCAGCGTGCTCGGCGGTTCGCCGACGGTCGGGCTCGGCACGAACCATCCGCGCTGCGGAGAGCGCGCGACGCGGCCCTGACGCTCCAGATCCTCCAGCGCCATCCGGATGGTGCTGCGGCTCACGTGCATGCTCTCCGCCAGCAACCGCTCGCCCGGCAGCCGGGTTCCCGGCTGGTAGATCCCGTGGTTGATGGCCATGCCGAGCTCCCGGGAGACGCGGGTGGTGATCGTGGGAGTTTTCACAGCCCCACCATACCAATCAGGCGATTGGATGCGCCTCCGTCGCTGTTTGGTTCAACTGGTTGAGCAACGCATGGAGGTGACCGGCCGCATCCAGGAGGGCGATGCTGCGCCTGGTCAGCTCCGCCAGCCGCTGGTCCAGCAGGTCACGGGCCTCCGCTGTCAGCCCCTGGCGGCGGAGCTGATCCAGGATGCGCGATATCGACGGGATGCGATAGCCGCCGCTCCGCAGCGCGGCGACGATCCGCGCCTCGGCGATCGCACGGGCGCCGTAACGCCGCACCGGCGAGCGGGGGCCGAGCCCGGAGCCGCGGTCGGAGCCGCGGTCGGGGCGCACGAGCCCCTCGCGCTCCCAGTGCCGCAGCGCGGACGGCCGCACGTCGAGCGCCTGGGAGAGTTCACCGATCGTCATCGTGTCGCGTTCCTCGAACACGTCGGTCGTCTCCACGAGCACGGCGTCGAGCCCGCTGCGCGCTTCGCGAAGCTGCGACCGCCCCCTGGCGATGGCGGCGTGGAGCTCATCGATCCGCTCCGCCGCCTCGTCGACCGTTCCTGTGAGCAGGACGGGCATGAGCTGCCTGGCCAGCACCGGCCCCACAGCGGCGGCGAGCGCGCGGTATGCGCGGAGCGCGACGACATGACGGTCGTCGTATCGGCGGTAGCCGTTCGCTCCGCGCCGGGCGGGAGGAATGACACCGAGCCGTTCGAGGTCGCGCACCTGCTGCGTCGAGTACCCCGCGAGGCGGCCGACCGCCGCCGTGGTCTGCCAACGCTCTTGAGGGTTTGCCGCTCGGTTCCCCGTGTTCTCGTGCACGAAGTCCACATAAGCACGTCAGGCCGACGATTGAGGAATGGAGTTTCACGGGATCGTCGACATCGTCCAGTCCTTCGATGGGTCGCTGGTGCTGCTGCCGGATGAGCGCAGCGGCTTCCCCGAGCTGTCCTGGGGAGACGCGTACTTCTATTTCGCCCCCGACGGGCTGATCCCTGAGCGCACCCAGCCGTACGCGACCATCATCACGAAGGAATATCCGGACGACCACGCCTCCCGGCTGGACGCGCCTGGCCGCTTCCGGCTGAACATCCACGTCGGTCGGGACGAGGCGGCACAGCTCGTCGGCCCCGCCGACGTCGACCCGGCCGAGACGGATGCGTTCTTCGCGCATCCGCTGTACGGCGCCTCCGGGTGGGTCTCGGTCGTGAGGCCGGGGGAGCGGACAGTGGATGCGGTGACCACCCTGCTGCGAGCGGCGCACGACGCGGCGGCGGCACGCGCATCCCGTCGCACGGCCGGGCGGTGACGACATGGTGTCCGCGCAGTCTCTGAGCGAGCAGGACCGGCGTCTCGTGGCGGCGTGGGCCGCCGACTGCGCCGAGCGTGTGCTGCCGCTGTTCGAGGCGGAGGCGGAGGCGACCGGCGACGACCGCCCGCGCGACGCCATCGAGCGGGCGCGCGCGTTCTCCCGCGGCGAGCTCGACGCCGCCGGCGAGATCCGCCGCCGCTTCGTCGCCGGCCGCGCGGCACACGCGGTCACGTCCCCGGCAGCCGTAGCGGCCGCCAGGGCGTGCGCGCAGGCCGCTGGCGTCGCCCACATGGGAGCGCACGCGCTCGGAGCGGCTGCCTACGCGGCCCGCGCGGTGGGTCTGGCCGCGCCCGACCAGCCCGACGCGGCAGAGGCCGAGCAGCGCTGGCAGCTCGCGCGCCTCACCCCGGCCGCCAGAGCGGCCCTCCGCCGCCTGCCACCGCTCGGCCAGGATGCGTCCGGTCCGCTCGGCCCCGGCCTGCTCGCGTCAGGGCAGCTCGGGGAGCTGATCCGCGCCCTTCAGGCGGGGCTGGGTGCCGGGTAGACCGCGACCACGTCGATCTCGACCAGGAACCCGTCTAGGCGCGACCCGACGGTCGTTCGCGCCGGGAACGGCTCGGCGAACCAACGCCGATAAGCCGCGTCGAAGCCGGCGAAGTCGCGCTCGATGTCGTTCAGGTGCACCGTGGCCTTGACGACGTCGCTCGCGGCCATCCCGTGCGCAGCGAGCAGCGCGACGAGGGTGCGCAGCGCCGCGTCGGTCTGCTCCTCGATCCCGGCACCGACGACCTCGTCCGTCTCCGGGTGGTGCGGGGTCTGCCCGGCCGTGAAGGCGAACCCATTCGCCACGACGAGCGGCGAGTACGCGGGCGCCATCAGAGCACCTTGGAGAGGAACGATGTCGTCCTCTCGTGCTGAGGGGCGTCGAGCACGGCGGACGGCGGCCCGCTCTCGACCACCACCCCCGCATCCATGAACACCACGTGGTCGCTGACCTGGCGGGCGAACCCGAGCTCGTGGGTGACCACGACCATCGTCATGCCGGTCTCGGCCAGGTCCTTCATCACGTCGAGGACTTCGCCGACGAGTTCAGGGTCGAGCGCAGACGTCGGCTCGTCGAAGAGCATCAGCTTCGGCTTCATCGCGAGTGCGCGAGCGATCGCGATGCGCTGCTGCTGGCCGCCGGACAACTCCTGCGGGTATGCGGAGCCTCGATCGCCGAGGCCGACCGGGTCGAGCAGCGCCTGCGCCTCCGGGATCACCTCAGCCTTCGACCGTCCCGCGACCCGGATCGGCGCCTCGACGATGTTCTCGAGCACGGTCAGGTGTGGGAACAGGTTGAACCGCTGGAAGACCATCCCGGCCTTCATCCGGTCCCTGGCCGTCTCCGACTCCTTCTTCTCGAACAGGCGGCCGTTGCGTTCCTCATAGCCGACCAGGCTGCCGTCGACGTAGAGCTTGCCGGCGCTGACCTTCTCCAGGTGATTGATGCAGCGCAGGAAGGTCGTCTTCCCCGAGCCGGAGGGCCCGATCAGGCAGGTCACCGAGCCGCGCCGCACCTTAAGGTCGACCCCCTTGAGGATCTCGGTCGACCCGAACGTCTTGCGGACGCCGATCGCTTCGACCATCGAGACGTTCACTTCGACCGTCTGGTTCATGCTGCGTTCCTCTCTCGTCTCAGCCACGGGAAGCTGCGCACCCGCGCGGCGTCGAATCCGCGCCCGTAGCGGCGCTCGAGCTTGCCCTGGAAGTACGTCAGCACGCTGGTCATCGCGAGATACCACAGGCTCGCCACGATCAGCAGCGGGATGATCTGGTAGTTGGCGGCGTAGATGATCTGCGCCGAGTAGAGCAGGTCGGAGATGGCGAGCACACTCACCAGTGATGTGCCCTTGAGCATCGAGATGATCTCGTTGCCTGTCGGCGGCACGACCACCCGCATCGCCTGCGGGAGAACGATGCGGCTCATCAGGAGCCTGCCGTTCATCCCGAGCGCCCTGGCCGCGTCGTACTGCCCGCGGTCGACGGCGCCGATCCCGCTGCGGATGATCTCCGCCATGTACGCCGCCTCGTTGAGCGACAGCCCGAGCAAGGCCGCGGTGAGCGGCGCGATCAACACGTTCGCCGACCCGATCACGATGCCAGGTCCGCCGAAGGGGAGGCCAAGGACGATCACCGGGTAGAGCGCTGCGATGTTGTACCAGAAGATCAACTGCACCAGCACGGGGGTCCCGCGGAAGAACCAGATGTACGCGCGGGCGATGACACTCAGGATGGGGTTCGCCGACAGCCGCATGATGGCGAGCACCGTGCCGAACACGATACCGATGGCCATAGCGACCACGGTCAGGCCCAGTGTGAGCAGTGCGCCGTTGATGATTTGCGGGGCGAACAGGTACTGGAAGACGACCTCCCAGTGGTAGCGCTGGTTCATCGCCATGTCCCAGGCGGCGCCCGCTGCGGCGATCACGATCAAGATCGCGATGGTCCAGCGGACAGGATGCCGCAGGGGCACCACCGGCTCCGACTCGTGGGACGCGGCCGCCGGGGTATCGGCGATGGCAGGGGCGGAAGTCACAGTGCTCACCTCAATCCTGCGCGACGTTGACGCGGGCATCGGTGATGGCACCGCTGCCCAGGCCGTACTTCTCGAGGGTCTTCGTGTACGCGTCGGTGGTGACGAGAGACGCGAGGGCGGCGCCGACGGCGGTCACCAGCTTCGGGTCCTTGGTCACTCCGGCGGAGACCGGGGTGACGTCGAACGTGTCGACCACCTCGATGCCCGGGTTCTGCTTGGCGGCATAGGCGACGATCGGGGAGTCGGCGAAGACCGCATCCACCCGTCCGCTGGTCAGTGCGGAGATGGCCTGGCGCGTGTCCTGGAACTCGTTGGTCTCGATCTTCTGCTTCCCAGCGGCGAGGCACGCCTTGTCGTAGTCCGGAATGTTGACCGAGAGCTGGTACGACCCGGTCAGCAGGCCCACCTTGTGGCCGCAGAGTGTCTTCTGCGAGAGCTTCAGCGCGTTGCCCTTCGGGGCGGCGATGGCGCTGCCGATCTGCATGTAGTCGACGAAGTCGAGGACCTTCATGCGCTCGGTCGTCGGCGTCATCGAGGAGACGGTCATGTCGTAACGGTTCGCGGCCATGCCCGGGATGATCGAGTCGAAGTTCGCGACGCTGATCTCGACCTTCAGACCGAGGGTGGCGCCGATGAGGCGAGCGATATCCGGATTGATGCCGGTCAGGTGCTGCGTTCCTGCCTGGTAGTACTGCGTCGGCGGCTCGTTGGTCGGGATGGCGACGCGGAGCACTCCGCTGGAGGCGACACTCGCGGGAAGGAGCTTGGCGGCGGCGGAATCGACGGGAACGGTCGGGACATCGGCGGTGGAGGTCGTGACCGGCGAGGCCGTCTGGGCCGAGCACCCGGTGGCGACCAGGAGGACGGCTGCGGCGGCTGCGACAACAGCGGGGGCGGCGCGCCGTTTGCGGGCCGGCCGTGCGATGCGGGTGGGAGCAATCATCGTTGAGGACTCTTCTCGTGGTGGGTGGACAGGTTCGTGCGATGGCGGAGAAGGGAGGGTCCCTCCGCGCGGAGCTGCTCGACGGACGAGACGCCGAGCAGCATCATGGTGCGGGTCATCTCCGCCTCGAACAGCGACAGGACGTGCCTCACGCCCGCCTGGCGTGCAGCGGCGAGTCCGTAGAGGTACGGGCGACCGATGGCGCAGGCGTCCGCGCCGAGCGCGAGCGCCTTGACCACATCCGATCCGCGCCGGATGCCGCCGTCGACGATGATCTGGATGCGGCCGGCGGCGGCAGCGACGATCTCCGGAAGGACATCCATCGGAGACGCCATGTGGTCGAGCTGGCGTCCGCCGTGGTTGCTGACCTGCACCGCGTCGATGCCGAGGTCGGCGGCCGTCACGACGTCGGCGGCGCTCACGCAGCCTTTGATGACGATGGGCCCGTGCCAGCGGGCGCGGAGGTCGGCGAGGTCGTCCCATCCCGTGGGCTCGTACGAGCCTTCGAGCAGAGTGCGCCACATGTCCGGCGAGCTGGCGAGCGGGCCGGTCGGCTCGATGGCGTCGAGATTGGGGAAGGCGATGGCCTCGTTCGCGAGGAAGCCGAGCGCCCAGCGCGGATGCAGGGCGCCCTCGACCACGGTGCGTGGCTTGATCGACGGCGGTGCGGTGAAGCCGTTGCGGTAGTCGCGTTCACGGTGACCGATGGCCCGCACGTCGACGTTGACCATGATGGCCTCGTAGCCGGCGCGCGAGACGCGATCGAGCACCGCCTGCAGCTCCCGCTTGTCGGCGATCGGCTCCAGGTTGAACCAGCGACGCAGTCCGGGAGTCGCGGCAGTCACCTTCTCCATCGTCGTCGTACTGAGGTGCGCGAGCCCGTACGGGACCCCGGCGTCGAGTGCGGCCCTCGCGGCGGCGATCTCGCCGTCCGGGTGGAACAGCCGGGTGCCGCCGGTGGGGGAGAGCGTCAGGGGCATCGACAGCGGTCCGCCCAGCAAGGTGGTTCTCAGGGAGAAGTTCTCGATCGGCCCCCAAGTCGGCACGAACGACCAGTCGTCGAACGACGCACGGTTGCGACGCAGCGAGGTCTCGTCTTCGCTGCCGCCCTCGATGTAATCGAAGATGCTGCGCGGAAGGCGTCGCCGTGCGCGAAGCCGCACGTCCTCGACGCTGTGCAGCGACCTGGCGAGACGTTCGCGCGCCGACCGTGCCGGTCGCGGAATCGTCGCCAGGGAGCGAATGTCTCGAAGCCTCATTGCTGTCCTCCATCGGAGTGGGTAGAGGCCATCTTCCCCAGACAGAAATCGCATCGATATGTGAAGGTTCACGAATCTGCAGGCGCTGGCTGGTGATAATGTCCAACCATGAACTCCGTCGAGGACGAGGGTGCCGAGGCCTACGACGGCGGGCCGACGCTCGCGCGCCTCTCCGACACCCTCCGTCTGGTGACCGAGCTGGTCCAGCTCAACCCGACGCGGGAGAACACCGCTCACCCGGTCACCGGCGCCACCCTTTACGACCGTCTCGACTCCTCCGACGGCTGGCACAATCAGATCGTGCTCGCCGTCGGCGTCTCGCCGAGCGGTCCGGAGCTCACGGCGCTCGCCAGGCGCGCTCAGGATGCGGGCGCTGCGGGCGTCGCCGTGAAGACGCGCGGAACGACCATCGCCGAGATCGCTGCGGCGGTCTCGGCGTTCCACATCGCCGTCCTCATCGTCCGGGACGACAGCGATTGGGGTCGCCTGGCGACCCTCGTGCGCTCATCCGCGCTGGGGACGAGCACCGACTCCGTCTCCGGCGTCCGCCTCGGCGACATCTACGCGCTCGCGAACGCGATCGCGTCGATCACCGGAGGGGCGACGAGCATCGTCGACCCTGTCGGACGCATCCTGGGCTATTCCACCCTGTCCGGCCAGCCGATCGACGACCTCCGTCGCGCGACCACGCTGGCTCTGCAGGAGCTCACGCCGCCCGCGTACGACCCCGATTTCGGCACCGTCTACGCCGCCCAGCGCGCCATCCGGGTGGCGGACACGGTCGGTGGAATGGGCCGGCTGGCGATCGCTGTCCGGGCGGGGGACGAGCTGCTGGCGACGATCTGGACCATCGACCCGGGCGGGGACCGGCATACCGACGTGCTTTCAGCCCTCGACCGGCTGGCGCCGCTCGCCGGACTGCACCTGCTCCACGCCCGTTCCGGCGCGGACTTCGGCGAAGGCAGGAACGGCGACCTGATGCGCACCGTCCTCGATGGCGGACCGCACGCGGCCTTCGCCGGGGCGCAGCTCGGCATCGACCCCGCCCCCGGACTCGCCGTCGTCGTGTTCGATCTGGTGCGACCCGACCGAGGCAGCCTGGATGCGGTCCGTGAGCTCCATCGCCTGCTCAACCTGGTCATCATCACGTGCAACCTGCACTTCGCGGTCGCCAACTGCGCCCTGGTCGACTCGCGCGTGTACGCCCTGTTCCCGGCGGCCGGGGCGGACCCGCGGAGCGCTCTCAGCCGTATCGCAGCAGACATCTGCGGGTCCGCGCGCGCGATCAGCGCCCATCCGGTGCTGTCCGCCGCCGGGCCCTCCGCGCGCACGGTCGGTGAACTGCCGTCGTCGAAGATCGCAGCCGTCAGAACGCTCACCCTCACGGCCGGCCTCTCCCCGGCCGAGCGCCCCGTGGTCGCGCTCTTCGAGGACTATCAGGCGCGCCTCGGCCTTCAAGCGGTCGGGGACTTCCTCGCCGACTCACCATCGCACGACGATAGCGATCTGAATCGTCTGCGCGAACACGATCGCACCACCGGGACCGAGTACGTCGGCACGCTGCTCGCGTACCTCCGCGCGAACGGCAACGTCGCGGCGAGCGCGGATGCGCTCCACATCCACAACAACACGGCGCGCTACCGGATCGGTCGCCTCAGCACCGAGTTCGGCCTGAGACTCGACGATCCGGATGAGCGGCTCTGGCTGTGGCTGCGCCTCGCGGCCGCCGGGTAGGGATTGAACGCGAAAGCCTTCACCGCGAGCTTCGCCGTCACGCCTTCAGAAAGTCCCCGAGCGAAGGGCATCCCAGCGACGATGCCGAGAGCCGCCAGGCTGACGGAGCATGATGGACCCATGCCCGCTTCCCACCGTCCCGGCCTTCGGGTCGACTCCGGACTCACGATCCCCGAGTCTGAGCTGTCCTGGCGGTTCTCGCGCTCATCCGGTCCAGGAGGACAGGGTGTGAACACGGCCGACTCTCGCGCGGAACTCGTGTGGGATGTGGCAGGGTCCGCCGTGCTCTCGCCCGAGCAGCGGGAGCGGCTTCTCGAACGTCTGAGCGGTCGTGTCGTCGACGGAAGACTGACAATCGTGGCATCCGAGCATCGCGCGCAACTGCGCAACAGGGAAGCTGCGCGCGCCAGGCTGGCCGACATCCTGGCCGACGCACTCCTGCCGCCGGCGGCCCCGCGAAGGCCGACCAGGCCCAGTCGCGGTGCCAAGCAACGACGCTTGGAAGCGAAGAAGCGGCGCACCGACGTCAAGCGCCTGCGACGACCTCCGCACGACTGACCAGCCGATCGCTATTCGTGAGGTCGATCTGGACTTGGACAGTCTGCTGGGAAGGTGCGCGCAGAGCGGACCAATTCTTGCGCTTCTGTCCCGCGTCGAAGTCGGTTGGCACGCAGATGCCGTTGGAACCGTGTCACGCTTGAGGTATGGATGCCGACATGCCGACCGAAGTACTGTTCATTGGTGGCAGATCCGGTGTCGGGAAGTCGACGGTGGCCGCAGAGGTATCCCATCTGCTTGCATCCTCTACGGTTCAGCATGCGCTGATCGAGGGCGACAACCTCGATCAGGCGTACCCGGAGCCGTGGCGCCACGGGGTGGATCTGGCCGAGCAGAACCTGGCAGCGATGTGGAGGAACTACCGCAACGCGGGATATCGGCGGCTTATCTACACGAACACGGTCAGCGTCCTTCACATGAGACCGCTGATCGCCGCAATCGGCGGCACGGTTCGCAGCGTGGGTGTCCTGCTGACGGCGAGCGACGAAACGGCGCGGTCCCACCTTGCACGGCGGGAAATCGGTTCGCTGCTGGAGGAACACCTGCGGCGCAGCTCCGCTGCTGCCCGGAAACTCGCGGCCGACGTCGGCCCCGCCGTTCATCGTGTGAACGTCGACGACAGGACGGTGCACGAGGTTGCCCGCGATCTCGTCTCACTCACTCGGTGGCTTGATACGCAAGGTCGCGCTGACTGAAGGCGAGTGCACGCGGGGGGGAACGGTCAGCGGGCGCCTCGCAGATGCAACGGAGCCAGGACCTTGGCGTCGCTATCGAGAATCTCCACGACCGCAACGGAGTTCGCAGTTTCGCGGTCCCCCTCCGTCGCAGTTGCCGATGGGCCCAGGGTCACGTGCGGCCGGTACCCCTCGCGCCAGTACGCCGGTTCTTCCGCGGCGAAACCGAGGAGGGATCGAAGCTGATCAGCGAGGCGTATGTGCACGCTGGCCGCCTGTTCCGAATGCACGAGCCGGACTCGCACATCGTGGTTCGGTCCGAACAGCGCCTGTTCACCGATGCGAACTTTCAGCGGTTCAGCCGGGACTGATTCTGTGACGAGCTCGACGAGCCGATCGGGGGCCGCGGCAGTGGTGAAGTTTGAGGCGAGGGTGACGTGTGCCGGCCATTCGCGGCGGCTGATGGTGGTGCCGATTTTGAGCGGATCGAACAATGCGACAACGGCATAGCTCCCCATGAGCTGACCCTATGGCACGGGACGCGTCTCGAATGCAGACCCATCACCGAACAGCGCGCGACGGCTGAATCCGATCGATCGGAGGTAGCTCAGTTGGAGGCTGTTCGGAGAGCTAGTAGTACTCGAGATCTGAGAGCCGGCCGCCTGCGACACACAGCATCATTCCTCCGACGATGCTGCCGCCACCGTCGACCACGTCGACGCCGCTGCGCTGCTCTGGGTCGAGGCCGTCTGACACGTGCAGGGCAGGCGAGTCCGATGGGATATCGAGTTCAAGCGTCGTGATCGGCCCGCCGAACGCGCGAAGATCCTTGATCTGCGACTGCTCCACCTCAGTGAGAGTGCCGCGCTCGATCGCGAGAACCCGTGCGATCGTCTCCTGTACATTGCTCAGGCTCGGCGCTTCCATCTGCAGATCATCGCATGCGAGTGGCGGCTCGTATGCAGTTCCCTGACCGTCCATTGATGAAACGAGTTCGACGTTGAACCGTTCGCCATTCTCTACGAACGCTGCGTCGTGCCCGGCCCCGCCTGCCCATGTGTGTCGATCCGAGCACAGCTGCATCCACCCGTGGTGAGTCGCTCAGCCCAGAGACGGTCGGCGGCCTCTACTGATCCAGCGTGGAAGGAGCCCGGCACCGCTTCGATTCGTGGTGGATGGGCAGCGACCCCTGTGTGATGACGACGTAGGTCGCCCCATGAATCCAGCTTGGTCCGCCGTCCCAGTGCTGCTAAGTCGCGTATCCCAGCGCCGGAAGTAACCGCCCGAAGTTGCCGATCGCGTGTTGCAGATCCAATACCTGAAGTTCAACGTAGTGCAGCGAGCCCGGTTCATTCGTCATCCCACTAGCATCACGAAAGGACCACAGCGTCACTCGCTGAGCCGCGCATTAGTCGATCATCCGGCGGGCAATTCAGGTATTCCGTTGGTGGAGAAGTCCTGCCGGGTCAGTGGTGCCCGCTAGTCTCGGACCATGAAGGGGATCGTCCGCCACAAGGTTCAAAACCTCAGCACGATGGACGCCGTTGACGGCATCATCGCCGCATCGAAGAGTTGGGCGGACGGTGACACTGTCATTCTCGACTATCAGGCTCTATGGACGACCTGGCCAGATACGACAGTGAGCTTTGCTGCCGTACTTGACTACTTGCAACGCGTTCGGCGCCTAAGGTTTCACGCCGAGCACCTGCACGCCAATCAGGCGAAGACATGGCTCCAGTCGCCCCGATCAATTACCGACCTGTCGAAGGATGAGTATCCAACCAACGTCGTCTGGAGGTACGACAGTGAAAACGATGCTCAACTACTTGCTGACGCCTTTATGGCGAGCCTGACGGACCTGGTTGTGTGCGAATCGGGAGTCATCGACACTCTAAATTGGTGCATCTACGAGGTACTCGACAACGTCTTTCAACACTCACACGCGGAACGCGGATTTGTCATGATGCAGGTGCACACGGGAAACCGAACCTGCGTGCTCGGTGTAACCGATGCTGGACGCGGCATCCACAGAGCAATGGTCGACGCGGCTCAAGGTAGCTCAGTGGATCCTGCGCGAGTGCGAACCGCGGACAGCGCAATTAGCCACGCTCTCGAACAAGGCGTGACCAGTAAGGGTAAGAACAATCAAGGTAATGGCCTGCACGGGCTTCGGCGGGCAGTCGAAATTAATGGTGGCCAATTGACGGTTCGATCTGGTCGAGGATCATGGGAGTACCGCGAGGGCAACGTGATTTCAAGCTTGGATAAGAACCGTCCTCTTCTTGATGCAGATACCTCACATTCGACCACCGTCGATTGGCGCCTAAATTGCGCCCGATCGGTGAGCATCAACGAGGCCCTCGGCCGACCGGAGCAAGAGAGCTCCGTTCTCAACACCATTGCTACCGAAGACGGCTACTACCGCTTGGATGCTTCCGAACTCGAGTCCATGGTGGGATCTCGTCACCATGGCACTGAAGTGCGGACGCGTATTCGGAACTACGTGAGTGCTGGAGCGAGCCAGGTCGTCTTGGATCTTCGCGGGATACCTCTTGTATCGTCCAGCTTTGCAGATGAGGTACTTGGCAAGTTAGCACTTGAGATGGGAGAATTGGAGTTTCGACGGACGGTATTCGTCGACGGCGCATCGCCCGTTAATCGAGGCCTGATCGAGCGCGCGATTGAACTCCGTCTGAAGTCCGGAGAATGATCGGCGCGTGCCTTCCGACTGCCCGTAAGCCGGTCGCTCAGCGAAACACCAGCGCCGCGAAGCAAGGGCGACGATGTCAGCGGATTGACTACACCGGAGCCATATCCGTGAACCGCGAGAAGTGGCCCTGGAACGCGACCGTCACGGTGCGCGTCGGGCCGTTGCGGTGCTTGGCCACGATCAGGTCGGCCTCGCCGGCGCGGGGGTTGTCCTTCTCGTAGGCGGATTCGCGGTGGAGGAGGATGACCATGTCGGCGTCCTGCTCGATCGAGCCGGACTCGCGGAGGTCGCTCAGGGCTGGGAGCTTGTCGGCGCGCTGCTCTGGGCCACGGTTGAGCTGGGAGAGGGCGATCACGGGGACCTGGAGCTCCTTCGCGAGGAGCTTGAGGGCTCGCGAGAACTCGCTGACCTCCTGCTGGCGGCTCTCGACGCGCTTGCCGCTCGTCATGAGCTGCAGGTAGTCGATGATGACCATTTTGAGGCCGACACGCTGCTTGAGGCGGCGGCACTTGGCGCGGATCTCGACGAGGGTCATGTTGGGGCTGTCGTCGATGTACAGCGGAGCGTCGTTGATGCGGCCGCGAGTGGATGCGATGGTCGTCCAGTCGCGGTTGTCCACCGTTCCCTTACGCATACTCTGCAGGGGAACGGAGGCCTCGGCGGAGAGGAGGCGCATCGCGATCTCGCTTCGACCCATCTCGAGGGAGAAGAAGATCGTGGCCATGTCGTGCTTGATGGCGGCCGCGCGGGCGAAGTCGAGCGCGAGGGTCGACTTTCCGAGGGCGGGTCGCGCCGCGACGATGATCATCTGGCCGGGGTGGAGACCATTGGTGAGCTCGTCCAACTCGGCGAAGCCGGTGGGGACACCCGTCATCGAGCCGTCCTTGTGCTTCGCCGCCTCGATCTCGTCGATGGCGACGGTGACCGCGTCGGTGAGGGGGACGTAGTCCTCTGTCTCCTGCGAGCCGGTGACGGAGTAGATCTCGGCCTGGGCGTTGTTGACGAGGTCGAGCACCTCGCCCTCCGCCTTGTAGCCCATCTGCGTGATGCGGGTGCCCGCCTCGACCAGACGGCGCAGCAGTGCCTTCTCGGCGACGATGTTGGCGTAGTAACCGGCGTTCGCTGCGGTCGGAACCAGGCTGGTGAGCGTGTGCAGGTATTCCGCGCCGCCTGCACGCGACAGTTCGCCGACCTTGGTGAGCTCGTCGGTGACGGTGATGACGTCGGTGGGCTCTCCGTGCGAGTAGAGGGAGAGGATCGCGTCGTAGATGATCTCGTGCTTGGGGATGTAGAAGTCGGGGCCGCGGACGACCTCGACCACGTCGGCGACCGCATCCTTGCTGAGGAGCATTCCGCCGAGTGCGCTCTGCTCCGCCAGGAGGTCGTGCGGAGGCGTTCGTTCCGACGTGCGTGCTTCGCCCGGTTCGCGTTGGTCAGCGAGACCCAGATGGGCGATCGACACGATTTCTCCTCTTCTTGTTTCCTCGCGGTGCCCGGAGGACACGGGGCGCACGGCCCCGCGCATCCCGAGCGGCCCGATTCCAGTGAACCTCGCTCACGCCACACTGCGTGGCACGGCTCGCTGCTATCAGGATCTTGGGGGTGACCACCGACATCGCCGGGTTCCCCACGGCCGGCTTCCGCCGACCTCGCTCCACCCTAAGGAGCGCGAACTCAGGCCACAACTCCGCCTGTGGATAACGTTGGGGAGAATCTGCGCGAAACGCCGCGCTGCTTGTGCACAACCTGTGCGGAAAGGTGTGGACTAAAAATCAATCTTCGCGACTATATGCCGCTTGACCGGGTCTTTTTCTCTCCACACCCTGTGTGTAGAAAACAGTTCCATTTGTGTGGGAAAACGGGTTTCCCGGGCGTTTCGCCCTGTGTACAAAGCTGCGGAAATTGCCCGTTAACAGGCGTAGCGGCGGGCATCCGCCCGCCGCTACACTTTCTGCTTATCGTGCCTACTTGGCAGCGACCACCTGGAGGGTGATCACGGCGGACAGGTCGTCGTGAAGACGAACCGTGGCCTCGTGGTCACCGACGACCTTGATGGGCGACGTGATCTCGATCTTGCGCTTGTCCAGCTCGCCGATCCCGGCTGCCTTGACGGCCTCCGCGATGTCGGACGTCTTGACGGAACCGAAGAGGCGACCTTCGCGGCCGGCCTTCACGGTCAGCTTGACCTTGGTGGCCTGGAGCTTCGCCTTGAGGTCCTGCGCCTGCTCGACGGTGTGGAGTTCACGAGCGACGCGAGCCGCCTTGATCTGCTCCACCTGCTTCTCACCACCGCGGGTCCACGCGATAGCGAAGCCCTGCGGGATGAGGTAGTTGCGTGCATAGCCGTTCTTGACGTCGACGACGTCTCCGGCCGAGCCGAGGCCGGTGACCTCGTGCGTCAGAATGAGTTTCGACATATCCGTATCTCCTAACGGCCCGAGCCGGCGTAGGGGAGGAGTGCCATCTCGCGTGCGTTCTTGACGGCACGGGCGATGAGGCGCTGCTCCTGGACGGAGACACCGGTGATGCGGCGGGCGCGGATCTTTCCACGCTCCGAGATGAACTTCCGCAGGGTCGCGACGTCTTTGTAGTCAATGACGCCGACGCGAATCGACTTCGCGGGAGCGGCGTTCTTGCCGTCCTTGCCCTTGCGGATCGGCTTGCGGCGGTCGCCGCTCGACTTTCCAGCCATGATTTCCTTTGCTTTCCGCTCTCATCGAGGCCCGATGGAGCTGGTGAATGTTGGTGACCCTTAGAAGGGAGTCTCGTCGCTGTAGCTGCCCGGCGTGTTCCAGACGTCTGCTCCTGAGGAGGAGGCGTCTGCAGGCGCCGATGCCGCCCACGGCTCTTCGACGGCGCCGCCACCGGAGGAGAAACCTCCGGGGCCACGGCCAGACGACTGCGCGCGCGTGATCGAAGCGGTGGCGTAGCGCAGCGACGGGCCGATCTCATCGATCTCGAGCTCGATCGAGGTGCGCTTCTCACCTTCCTTCGTCTCGTAGGAACGCTGCTTCAGACGGCCCTGCGCGATGACGCGCGAGCCCTTCGTCAGCGATCCGGCGACGTGCTCGGCGAATTCACGCCAGACGCTCGCGCGCAGGAAGAGAGCCTCACCGTCCTTCCACTCGTTCGCCTGACGGTCGAACGTGCGGGGTGTGGATGCGATGGTGAAGTTGGCAACCGCGAGCCCGTTCTGCGTGTAGCGCAGCTCCGGGTCGCTGGTGAGGTTGCCCACCACGGTGATGACGGTCTCGCCAGCCATGGGACTAGGCGCCAGCCTTGTCGGCGGCGGCAGCCTTGGCGGGAGCGGCAGCCTTGCGGGCGGCCTTCTCGTCGGCGAGCTTCGCAGCGGCGGCGACCTGAGCGATCGCCTCTTCTGCACGGAGGACCTTGGTGCGCATGACGGCCTCGCTCAGCTTGAGCTGGCGGTCGAGCTCCTTGGTGGTCTCACCGTTCGAGGTCAGCTGAACGACGGCGTAGATGCCCTCGGTCTTCTTGTTGATCTCGTAGGCGAGACGGCGGCGGCCCCAGATGTCGACGTTGTCGACGGATCCACCCGCGTCGCGAACGACGTTGAGGAACTTGTCAAGGCTGGGAGCAACGGTGCGCTCGTCGATCTCTGGATCGAGGATGACCATCAACTCGTACTGATGCATGACTAACCCACCTCCTTTGGACTTGGCGGCTACAGACGGTCTGTAGCAGGAGGGTTCTACATCTGTCGTGCGGGCATACGTCTGCCCAGACAACCTGTCCAGCGTAGCGGACGCGGGCGTGTCGCGCCAGTCGGCGGCGGCGGACACGGTAGTGGACACAGGGATGGGCGGGGCGATGGGCGGGGCTTCGACGAGAGCGTTGGTCATGCATCCACCCTCGCGGGGGATGGCGCATCCAGACACGGTCGGTCAGGGATCGGTGGATAACCAGACCGCTGAGCCGCCCTGTGGAGAACCGAGCGTCAGTGTTGCTCGTCCCACCACGCCAGCAGCCGCCTGGTCGCCTCCTCCTCGCCGAGCGGGCCGTCGTCGAGCCGCAACTCCAGCAGGAATTTCATCGCCTGACCCACCTCCCTGCTCGGCGTGAGGCCCAGGATGCGCATGACCTGCTCGCCGTCGAGGTCGGGACGCACCGCATCCAGCTCCTCTTTCTCCTTCAGCTCGCTGATGCGCGCCTCGAGGTCGTCGTACGCGAACCCGAGCCTGTCGGCCTTGCGCCGGTTGCGGGTGGTGACGTCGGCGCGCGTGAGCATGTGCAGCCGCTCGAGCTCCGGCCCCGCATCCCGGATGTAGCGGCGCACGGCAGAGTCGGTCCAGTGGGCGTCCGCGTAGCCGAAGAACCGCAGGTGCAGTTCGATCAGCCTGGACACCGAGTCGATGGTCGCCTTGTCGAACCGCAGTGCCGTCAGTCGCTTCTTCGCGAGCTTCGCGCCGACCACGTCGTGATGGTAGAAACTGACCACGCCGCCCGGCTCCAGTTTGCGCGTGGCCGGCTTGCCGATGTCGTGCAGGATCGCGGCGAGCCGCAGCACCAGGTCGGGCGCCTCCCCCGGGTGCCGCTCCTTCTCGTAGCCGATCGCCTGATCGAGCACCGTGAGGCTGTGCTGGTACACGTCTTTGTGGTGGTGGTGCTCGTCGATCTCCAGCCGCAGCGCGGGGATCTCGGGGATGACCAGCGCGGCGAGCCCCGTGGAGACCAGCAGTTCGATGCCCGGCCGCGGGTCGTCGGTGCACAGCAGTTTGCTGAGCTCGTCGCGCACGCGCTCAGCGCTGACGATCTCGATGCGGTCGGCCAGCTCGGCCATCGCATCCCTGGTCTCCTCGTCGACGGTGAAGCCGAGCTGCGAGGTGAATCGCGCCGCCCGCATCATCCGCAGCGGGTCGTCGCCGAACGAAATGGCCGGCGTGCTCGGCGTGGTGAGCGTGCGGCTCAGCAGATGCTCCACCCCGCCGGACGGGTCGACCAGCTTCACCTCGGGGATGCGCAGGGCCAGGGCGTTCACGGTGAAGTCGCGGCGCAGGAGGTCGCCTTCGAGCGTGTCGCCGAACTCGACGTCCGGCTTCCTCGTCGTGCCGTCGTAGCTGTCGGTGCGGTAGGTCGTGATCTCGACCGTGTCCTCGCCGAACCGGGCGCCGATCGTGCCGAACTGCCGTCCGATGTCCCACACCGCATCCGCCAGAGGGGCGACGACGCGGAGGATGTCGTCCGGCCGAGCATCGGTCGTGAAGTCGAGATCGTGCACCGGCCGATCGAGCAGCGCATCCCGCACGGGGCCGCCGACCAGGGCGAGCTCGTACCCCGCTCCGGCGAACGCGGAGGCCAGCGTCGAGACAGTCGCCGAACGGGCGAGGTCGCCGAGGCGAGCGAGGGAATCGGCGACGCTGTGCATGGTGCACCAGTTTAATAGGGGTGCCCCCCTGGCGCGCTCGTCGGGGTCTCACAGCGGGCGGCCTCTAGAATCGTCGACATGGAGGCCGAGTCGGGATCGTGCATCGTCGCATGAGCGCACCCCGATTCACCCGACTGCATGGGGTGAGAGGCCTCGCCGCGCTCGTCTGCGCGGCTGTGGCCGTCGCGCTTGTACCGGCCGGTGCATCCAGCGCCGCCGTGCGGGATGCGAGAGCGGGCAGCAGCGCCACCGCGAGCAGCAGCGCCATCACTGGCGTCGCATCCACTGTCGCCGCCGCGACGACCGACGACATCTCCGCTTCCCTCGCCGCCGACAACGGCGGAGTGCTCTCCCCGACGCAAGACCTCGTCGTCTCCGTCACCGTCACCAACCCCACCGACAGCTCGTATCCCGCGGGCTCCGTCACCCTCTGGCTCGACCCCGCCGCTCAGAAGTCGCGCGCCTCCCTCGACTCCTGGCTCACCTCCACCACGGCCGTGTCCAGCACGACGACGCTCGGCGAGGCGCCCCTCACGGTCCTCGAGCCCGGCACCAGCACCGTCGTCCGGGTCACCGTTCCCGCCGCGACCGTCCCGTTCGGCACCAACCCGGCCTCCGCCGTCTACGGCATCGGCGCCACGGTCTCCGCCGGCGGCAAGACAGTGGATGCGCGGGGCAGCGTCACCTGGAACCCCGGCGTCGCAGGCACCCGCTCCGAGCTCAGCGTCGTGATGCCGATCGTCAGCCCTTCCACGTCCGATGGGCTCATCTCGGCCGCCGACCTCACCACGTACACTGCCCCGAACGGCGTCCTGACCCGCGACCTGGACGGCCTGATCGGCCACAGCACGGTCACGGTCGGCATCGACCCGATGATCGTCGCGTCCATCCGAGCGCTCGGCAACGCGGCGCCGCCGAGCGCGAGCGACTGGCTGAACCGCCTCGCCGGCCTCCCCAACGACACCTTCTCCCTCGGCTTCGGCGACGCCGATGTCACCGGCCAGCTCCAGGCGGGCATCCCCGCCCCGCTCGCGCCGACCTCGCTCTCCTACGCGCTCGACCCGAAGAACTTCACCCCGTCGCCCACTCCGGTCGGCGAGCCGTCCACCGCGACGCCGACCCCTCCGGCCGAGACGCCGACGCCCACTCCCACCTCCGGCACCGATGTCACCCTGCCGACGCTGGACGAGTTGGTGGCCTGGAAGTACTCGCTCACCGGCATCGGCTGGCCGGGCGACAACACGGTGCGCGCGGCGGATCTCGCCCCGCTCGCCGCCGCCGGCCTGCGCAGCGTGATCGTCTCCGGCTCGAACACCAACCAGAAGACCCTGGAGAGCACCCCCAACGCGCCGCTGTCGTTCGACGGCGGCAAGATGCTGGTCTCCGACGAGGCCCTGTCGACCGCCATCCGTCAGGCCGAGTCCGCGCCGAGCGACGTCGCCTGGAACACGGCGATGTCGAAGGTCAACGCCCAGCTCGAACTGATCAGCGCGGAGGGCTCGCAGTCCAAGCAGCTCCTCATCTCGTTCGACCGTTCCTGGCCGTCGAGCGGCACCCAGTTGCGCCGCACCCTGGAGTCGTTGTTCGCGTCGCCGTGGTCGACCCCATCCACGTTGCCGTCCACCTCGGCTGCGCCCTCTTCTTCCGGGCTGGCGCTGGCGGACGCACCCGAACCGCAGACCCGCACCGACAACATCAAGGCTCTGGTGCAAGACGAGCAGTCGCTCAACGCCTTCGCCACGGTCCTCGACAAGCCGGAGACGATGACCGGACGCACCCGCGCCCAGTTGCTCACCCTGCTCGCCGTGTCCTGGCAGAATCCGCGCACCGACTGGACGGCCGCGGTGGCGGCCTCACGGAAGTCGACGGTCGACACCCTGCACTCGATCAAGATCCTGCCCACCGAGAACGTCAACCTCGTGAGCGCGCAGGGCTCCATCCCGTTCACGGTCAGCAACGAGCTGAAGGACGAGGCGGCGAACCTGGTGCTCACCGCGTCGCCCTCCAACAGCAGGCTGGAGATCGACCAGAACGCGACCAAGCGCATCCCGCAGGACTCCCGCGCGACCATGCTGGTGCCGGTCAAGGCCAAGCTCGGCAACGGCCAGGTGGTGCTGTCCCTGCGCCTCTACAGCCCCACCGGCGTTCCGATCGGCGACCCGAGCGCTGTGACCGTGGATGTGCACGCCGACTGGGAGGGCATCGGGGCGCTGATCTTCGGCATCCTCCTCGTGCTGCTGTTCGGGTTCGGCATCGTGCGCAACATCCTGCGCCGCCGCGACCAGCGCCGCAAGGAGCAGGCAGGGGATGCGGCCGCGGGCGAGGACGCGGAGGACACGGAGGAGGCTGCCGCGGAGGACGCCGTCGCCGAGGACGCAGAGGACGCAGCCGCCGATGACGCAGAGGACGCCGCCGCCGAGCCACCCGCCGACCCCACGACCCCGCCGGACGGAGGCGCCCGTGGCTAGCATCGGCCGCGCCAGCGCCGTGCTCGCCTCTGGGACGCTCGTCTCGCGCATCCTGGGCTTCGCGAAGGCGTGGCTGCTGCTGCAGGCGATCGGGGCCGTGGCGTTCGCTTCCAACGCGTACGCCACCGCGACCATCGTCCCGAACAGCATCTACGCGATCATCGCTCAGGGCATCCTGAACGCGATCCTCGTGCCGCAGATCGTGCGCGCATCGGTCAACGCGGACGGCGGCAAGGCCTACATCAACAAGCTGGTCACGCTGGGCATCGTCGTCTTCGCCGTCGTCGCGCTCGTCGCGACCCTGCTGTCGCCCGTGCTGATCGCGCTGTTCGGTCTGCGTGGCGCGAAAGCCGACCTGGCGACCGCGTTCGCGTACTGGTCGCTCCCGCAGATCTTCTTCCTCGGGCTGTACACGCTGCTCGGCGAAGTGCTCAACGCCCGCAAGTCGTTCGGTCCGTTCACCTGGGCGCCCGTCGTCAACAACATCATCGCGATCGGGATGCTCATCGTCTTCATCGTGACGTTCGGCGCGGACCCTGGGGGCACCAGAAGCCACGACTGGACCGCGGGGATGATCGCGCTCCTCGCCGGTGGCGCGACGCTCGGCGTGGCCGTGCAAGCCCTCATCCTGTTCTTCTTCTGGCGGCGCATCGGCCTGCGTTTCCGCTTCGACTTCGGCTGGCGCGGTGTGAACCTCGGCCACGCAGGCAAGGCGGCCGGCTGGACGTTCGCGATGCTGATCGCCACGCAGGTGGCCGGTCTGGTGGAGACCAACGTCGCCAACTCGGCCGGCACGGGAAACGCCGGACCGTTCGTGATGAACAACGCGTGGCTCATCTTCATGCTCCCGCACGGCATCATCGCCGTCTCGATCGTGACCAGTTTCTACACCAGGATGGCCGAGCACGCTCATCTGAGGGACGTCGCGTCCTTCCGCAGCGACTTCTCCTCCGCCACCCGCTCGATCATGCTGCTGATCACGTTCTCCGCCGCCGCGCTGATCGTGGTCGCCTTCCCCGTGGCGCGGGTGTTCACGGTCGACTACCAGGCGTTCGGGTGGGTGCTGATCGCCTACCTGGTCGGCCTGGTGCCGTTCTCGCTCGTGTTCATGGCCCAGCGTGCCTTCTATTCGCTCGGCAACACGCGCACACCGTTCTTCTTCACGCTGGCGCAGGTGATCGTGATCGTGATCGGCGTCCTCGTGTGCCTCTCCGTGCCCGCCGAGGTGCGCGCCGCATCCGTCGCGCTGGTGGTGTCACTGGCGAGCGTGGCGCAGGCCGTCCTGGCGTTCGCCCTGCTGCGCCGCCGCACAGGGGGAGTGGATGGCCGGCGCATCCTGAGCGGGCTGTGGCGCTTCCTGGTGGCCGCTCTGGCCGCGATGGTCGCAGGCGGAGGCTTCCTCGTGATCATGGGCGGGGTGGATGCGGGCGCCTTCCCCGTGAGCGGGATCGTCGGCGCCGTCGTGTCCTCCGCGGTCGTCGGAGTGGTGATGCTCGTGGTGTACATCGGCATCCTGACCCTGCTGCGTTCGCGCGACCTGCAGGCCGGTCTTGCGCCGGTTCTGAACCGTTTGGGTGTCCGCTCCGAACTCACACGTGAAACGGAATAGCATCCGCCTAGGATGTGTTCTACACCTCAGCGGCCCGGTTCTGGACCGTCACAGATAGTGCAAGGAGCTCCCGCCGTGCGGCAGATCATCATCATCGGTTCCGGCCCAGCCGGTTACACCGCGGCCATCTACGCCGCACGTGCCAACCTCCGGCCGCTGCTGATCGCTTCCTCCGTCGAAGCCGGCGGCGAACTCATGAACACCACCGAGGTCGAGAACTTCCCTGGTTTCCCCGAGGGCATCATGGGCCCCGACCTCATGTTCAAGATGCAGGCGCAGGCCGAGCGTTTCGGCACGGAGGTCGTCCTCGACGACGTCGTGTCCGTCGACCTCACCGGCGACGTGAAGAGCGTCACCCTGGGTTCCGGTGTCAAGCACGAGGCCCTCTCGGTGATCTTCGCCACGGGTTCCGCGTACCGCAAGCTCGGTCTTCACGACGAGGAGCGCCTGTCCGGACACGGTGTGTCCTGGTGCGCCACCTGCGACGGCTTCTTCTTCCGGGAGCGCACGATCGCGGTCGTCGGCGGCGGTGACTCTGCGATGGAGGAGGCCAACTTCCTCACCCGTTTCGCCGACAAGGTCTACGTGATCCACCGCAAGGGCGAGCTGCGTGCATCCAAGATCATGCAGGACCGCGCTTTCGCGAACGAGAAGATCGAGTTCGTGTGGAACTCCGAGGTCGTCGCCATCAACGGCGAGGAGACTGTGCAGAGCGTCACACTTCGCGATGTGCAGTCCGGCGAGGAGAGCACGCTTGAGCTTCAGGGCCTGTTCATCGCGATCGGAAACGACCCGCGCGTCCACCTGGTTCACGGTCAGCTCGACCTGACGCCGGAGGGGACCATCGCTGTCGCCGGCCGCTCGTCGAAGACCAAGGTGGCCGGTGTGTTCGCCGCCGGTGACGTGATCGACCCGCACTACCGTCAGGCCGTGACGGCAGCCGCATCCGGAACTGTCGCCGCTCTCGACGCCGAGCAGTACCTCGCAACCCTCCCCAAAGACCTGCTGGACCAGACCGCTGAGGTCGAATCCGGCGACCTCGAACTCACCACCACCGCATAAAGGAGAACCAAGAAATGTCTGCAGCACGTTCGGTCACGGACGCCTCTTTCGAGAGCGACGTCCTCAACAGCGAGAAGACGATCCTCGTCGACTTCTGGGCAGAGTGGTGCGGCCCGTGTCGCGCCGTGGGCCCGATCCTCGACCAGATCGCCGCCGAGCACTCCGACAAGATCGAGATCGTGAAGCTCAACGTCGACGAGAACCCGCAGACCGCGGCGAAGTACCAGATCACCTCCATCCCCGCGATGAAGGTGTACCAGGGCGGAGAGGTCGTCAAGACCGTCATCGGCGCCAAGCCGAAGCCTGCCCTCGAAGCCGACCTGGCCGCCTACCTCGCGTAGCCGACCAGCTCTTCACAGACCCGTCCGGCACACACGCCGGGCGGGTCTTTTTTTGTACTCGGTCGTGCCCCATCGCGCATCCCCCGATTTCGGGCTCGGCGCACCACCCAAATAGCATTGGCAAACGGCGTAAGAAACGGAAGACAAGTGACTGAACAGGGCAGCCCGCTTTCACGCGGCAACAATCTGGACCCGTGGTACAACCACTACGCGCAGCGCACCAGCGGCCTGGCCGCCAGTGAGGTCCGAGCCCTGTTCGCCGTCGCCAGCAGGCCAGAGGTGGTCTCCCTGGCCGGCGGTATGCCCTATGTCGCGGCGCTCCCCGAGGATCTGGTCGTCGGAGCGATGGACCGGGTGATGCGAGAGCAGGGGCCCGTGGCGCTGCAGTACGGCTCCGGCCAGGGCGTTCCCGCGCTGCGCGAGCAGATTCTGGATGTGATGGCGCTCGAGGGCATCAAGGCGAGCGCTGACGACGTGGTGGTCACCACAGGGTCGCAGCACGCGCTGGAGCTGTTCAGCAAGCTCTTCATCGATCCGGGGGATGTGGTGCTCGCCGAGGGCCCGAGCTACGTCACCGCGATGGTGATCTTCCGCTCGTATCAGGCCGAGGTCGACCACGTGCCGATGGACGAGCACGGCCTCATCCCCGAGGCGCTGCGCGAGCACATCGCGCGCTTGAAGACCGCTGGCCGCAAGGTGAAGTTCTTGTATACGGTGCCGACGTTCCACAATCCGGCCGGTGTGACGCTGAGCTGGGAGCGCCGCCTGGAGATCCTGGAGATCGCGAAGGCCAACGACATCCTCGTGCTTGAGGACAATCCGTACGGCCTGCTCTACTTCGGTTCGCGTCCGCCGGAGGCGATGCGCTCCGTCGAGCAGGACGGCGTCGTGTATCTGGGCACGTTTTCGAAGACGCTCGCTCCCGGTTTCCGGGTCGGGTGGGCGCTGGCGCCGCACGCGATCCGCGAGAAGCTGATCCTGGCGAACGAGGCGGCCGTGCTGAGCCCGAGCTCGTTCAGTCAGCTCGTGATCTCGGAGTATCTGCGCGACGCCGACTGGAAGGGGCAGATCGACACCTTCCGCGGCGTCTACCGGGAGCGCAAGGAGACGATGATCTCCGCGCTGGAGGAGTACCTGCCCGAGCTGACCTGGACGAACCCGAACGGCGGCTTCTACGTGTGGCTGACCCTCCCGTCGCACTTGAACTCGAAGGCGATGCTGCCCCGCGCTGTGACAGAGCTGGTCGCATACACACCCGGTACGGCGTTCTTCGCGGACGGCTCCGGCGCCCAGAACATCCGTTTGTCGTTCTGCTATCCGACGCCGGAGAGCATCCGGGTCGGGGTGCGCAGGCTGGCGAACGTGATCAACGGCGAGCAGGACCTGCTGGACACCTTCGCAGGAACCGGCCCGCTGTTCTCCTCCCGTCGTGAGACGAACAGCCCGAACCCGCCCACCGACCTGCGCTGATCGCCGCCCGCGCGCACCCGCCCGCTGACGTCGTACCCGCTTTGTTCTCAAGAAAAGAGCTGATCATGGCAGAAAAAGCCGCTCTCGACATCGTTGTGCTGGCCGGTGGGATCTCGCACGAACGCGACATCTCGCTGCGCAGCGGCCGCCGCGTCGCCGACGCGCTCAACTCGCTGGGGCATCACGTGACCTTCCGCGACCCTGATGCGTCACTGCTGGGCTTCCTCAGCGAGAACCGACCGGATGTGGTGTGGCCCGCTCTGCACGGTGCCAGCGGTGAGGATGGCGCGCTGCGTGCCCTGCTGGAACTGACGGGCATCCCGTTCGTCGGCTCCCGCACGGATGCTTCGCGTCTCGCCTGGTCGAAGCCCGCCGCCAAGACGGTCGTGGCTCGAGCGGGGGTGGCGACACCGGCATCCGTCGTACTGCCGAAGGAGACGTTCCGGGAGCTTGGCGCGAACAGTGTGCTGGCGACGGTGCTCGACGGCCTCGGCGTCCCACTGGTGGTGAAGCCCGCCCAGGGCGGTTCTGCCCAGGGCGTGACGATCGTCGAGCGGGCGGACGAGCTGCCGCGCGCGATGGTGGATGCGTACACGTACGCCGACGTCGCCCTCATCGAGCGCAAGGTCTCGGGCACCGAAGTCTCGGTGGCGGTCGTGGACGCGGGGGAGGGCCCTGAGGCGCTTCCCGCGGTCGAGATCGAGCCTGTGGCGGGCGCGTACACGTTCGATGCCCGCTACAACGCCGGCGAGACGCGGTTCTACACGCCCGCACGCCTGGACGAGGCCGCCGCCGCGGCGGTCGCCGCCGCTGCGACCACGGCACACGTCGCACTCGGTCTGCGCCACCTGTCGCGCATCGACCTGATCGTGGATGCGGACGGAGTGCCGTGGTTCCTGGAGGCCAACGTGCTCCCCGGGCTGACCGAGACGTCGATCATGCCGCAGGCGATCGCTGCATCGGGCCGCGATCTCGGGGATGTGTACGCGGCGTTGGCGCTGGCGGCAATCGCGGGCGCGTAGGGCGCGCAGGGCGCGCAGGGCGCGTAGGGGACGCGCACGGGACCAGGGGCGGGTCGGCTACAGCGGGGGCGGCTAGCTGACGCTGGCGCGCGGCGTTGATGCGCGCCGCTTTCGCTAGCGGAAGGTCGGCCGGCTGAAGCTTTCCTGGCCGATTTCGTCCAGGATGCGGTTGAGATCCTGGATTGTCGCAAAATCGACCACGATCTGGCCTTTTCTTGCCCCGAGCGAGATCTTCACCCGCGTATTCAGGCGGTCGCCGAGCTTTTCGGCGATCTCGTCCAGGTGTCCCCGGTGCTTACCTGCAGTGGCTTTCGTGCGCACCGGCTTCGGGCTCTTGCTCGCCGCGGCCTCTGCTGCGCGCACTGACAGGTCTTCGTTGACGATCTTGTCCGCGAGCCGCGCCATCGCCTCCTCATCGCCGACCGACAGGATCGCTCGCGCGTGTCCAGCGCTCAGAACGCCCGCCGCAACCCTGCTCTGAACGGCCGATGGCAGTTTCAGGAGACGCAGCGTGTTGGTGATCTGGGGACGCGACCGCCCGATGCGGAACGCGAGCTCTTCCTGCGTGATGCCGAAGTCCGCGAGCAACTGCTGGTACGCGGATGCTTCTTCGAGAGGATTGAGCTGAGACCGGTGCAGGTTCTCGAGAAGCGCATCCCGGAGCATGTCCTCATCGGCAGTGTCCTTGACGACGGCCGGAATGGTGTCGAGCCCGATTTCTTTGGTGGCGCGCAGTCGGCGCTCACCCATGATCAGCTCGTACTTGTCCGGCTGGCCCGGTATGGGCCGCACCACTACCGGCTGCAGGACACCGACCTCGCGGATGCTCGCCACCAGCTCATCGAGCGCCTCGCGGTCGAATTCGGTGCGCGGCTGCACGGCGTTGGGCACGATGTCCGCGGGGGAGAGGTTTGCGAGACGCGCTCCCGGCACCGCGACGAGGTCTTCCTTCACCGCCGTGCCGGAGGATTCGGGGAAGAACACGTCGACCGGGCGCGCCGACTGGTCGGTGGTGGGGATGAGCGCGCCGATTCCTCGGCCCAATCCTGTGCGCTTCGCTGCCATTAGCGGGGTGCTCCTCTGCGTGCAATCTCGGCGGCCGCCTCCAGGTAGGAGAGCGAGCCCGATGAGTTCGTGTCGTAACTGATAACGCTCTGCCCGTAGCTGGGGGCCTCCGAAATACGGACGGAGCGCGGAATGATCGTCTTGAGAACTTCCTTGGGGAAGTGATCCCGCACATCCTCGGCTACCTGGTGGGCCAGGTTGGTGCGCGAGTCGTACATCGTGAGCAGAATCGTCGAAACCTGCAGCTTCGGATTGAGGTGTCGCTCGATGAGCTGAATGTTCTTGAGTAGCTGACTCAGTCCCTCAAGTGCGTAGTACTCGCACTGAATGGGAATCAAAACCTCGGTGGCAGCAACGAAGGCATTGATCGTCAGCAGCCCAAGGGAAGGGGGGCAGTCGATCAGGACATAGTCGAAGTCGTACTCATCCAGGAACCGGGTCAGCGCCCGACCGAGCCGCTGCTCGCGCGCCACCATCGAGACGAGCTCGATTTCAGCCCCCGCGAGGTCGATCGTGGCGGGCACCACGAAGAGACCATCGAACTCGGGGCACTTCTGGATGACCTCATCCAGCTCTTTGTCGTTCACGATCACGTCGTACACGCTCGGCGTGCCCTCGCGGTGCTCCACGCTGAGGGCAGTGGATGCGTTCCCCTGCGGATCAAGGTCGATCACCAGGACGCGCGCCCCCGACTTTGCGAGCGCGGCCGACAGATTCACGACGGTCGTCGTCTTTCCGACGCCGCCCTTCTGGTTCGAGATCGTGAAGATGCGCGTCCGCGACGGAAGGGGGAGTGTCTCGGAAGCAATAGCCTCACGACGCCTCGTCAGTTCATGAATCTCCTGCGCCAACGGCGTGGATGCGTCGAAGCTCGCAGGACTCGTTCCGACCTGGGCATCCTGGTCCGGTTGTTTCACGTGAAACCTTGTCGCTCGATCATGGTGCACGGCACCGGGTGTCTGGAGTAAGTGCGGGGGAGACCGCGCGCTCCGCGGCCGTCATTCAACTCTATCTCGGATGCGTCGCGCTTCGGTCCGCTTCGTGGCGCGCTGTGGATATCTCCGTCCGCCGACGCACTGTGGAGTTTCCGGCGCCAGGCGAGTCGGGATCAGCGATCGGGCTGGCGTCTGTTCCAGCGCCATCTTGCAGGGAAGTTCATCCATCGTTCGCGGATCGCCAGCGACGTTTCACGTGAAACGAGGCGGGGGCCCTCCCACGCTCGGCTAGCCGATGACCCAGCCCCCTCATCCGCCAATTCGCCGACTTGTGCTCTACCCAGTGAATATCGGTCGACTGTGCCGATGCGGATACCAACCTACGTGTATATCGGCTCCCATTCAGCAACTCGATTGCAGCTCGGAGTAGATGCGTGCATCCAACCCGCGAGGCTCCGAAACAGGTGATCACAGCATCCCTAGGCCGAGCAGCGAATGGTCGCGCGCATGTCGGGCGGGGCCCGCATCCACCTCCGCAGACCCGCAGCGGTCGGCGGTGACGTCAGCTCACCGTTTCAAGCCGGGGGCTAGTTGGATGCGGCCCGGTGGGCGGGACCCTGCGCGTGTAAACCACGCATCCAATGATCGTTTCACGTGAAACCAGCGCGAACGCACACGATGCGCTGTGTCCTGATTGCCCGCCCACTGCTACCACACGAATGATCCGCGGCACTGTCGCGCACACCACAACCGTCAGGAAACCAGCCCCGCGCAAGCCCTCCATCGAATTGTCTTCGAAGCGGCAGCTGGCTGGCCCAATTGGGGGAGCCCCGTTGCGCCGTTGATACCCAAACAACCAGCAAGCACGCGCGGAGACTCGCGCCAACTTACCCCGCAGTGGCCGACCCTAGCCGCGATCGGCGTCCAAGTGCGACGACTACGCACCGGATACGGTCGCGCCTACCGAGGTATACATGACCGGGGGATGTGCGGAGTAGACCGCCTGGCATCGAGGAGTACTCAAGGTGCGAGGGCCGTCGGGGAAGCTCGAACTACTCCACCTAACCCGTTTCACGTGAAACACACCAACGCCCGGCCTGCATCGATCATCGGCCTTCGCCCCCACAGAAGCAACACATACTCAGGGCATATACGCCCGAAATGCACCTGCTTCAACGCCACAGGAACGATCCTAAGCCCGCCCCGTTACCGCACGGTCGCGCGAATCACCCTTGTAACCTCGTCCAGGACGTCCTGACCAAGGGTCAAAACCTCGATTTCATGGACTTTGTACTTGCGAATCTCTTTCGTAGCCGCATCCACTTCGGCCTGCGCGGCGGCGCCCTTCATCAGAACGAGTTCACCGCCGTCACGAAGCAGGGGAGCGGTGAGGGGGAGAAGCTTTCGGAAGGCACTCACTGCGCGAGCGGTCACCTGGTCGAGTGGGACATCCAAGTGGACGTCCTCTGCTCGCGCTCTGACTACTTCGACATTCGACAACCCCAGCTCGGCGACCTGTTCGTTGAGCCAGGCGACCCGTCGCTCCATGGGCTCGATCAGCACGAATGAGACGTCCGGGCGGGCAATCGCCAGGACAAGGCCAGGAAGGCCGGCACCACTCCCGATATCGCCGACACGTCCCGGGCGCAGTAGGGGCGCGACGATCGCACTGTTCAGGATGTGGCGGGACCACAAGCGGGGGAGTTCGAGCGGCCCGATGAGGCCACGCTCTTCACCCTGGGAGGCAAGGTTCGCCGTGAACCGACGAGCCACCTCAATCTGCTCAGTGAAAAGAGCGGCAGCAGCACCCGGCTCGGCCTCGAGGTCGTCAGTCACCGAAAACCCCACCGTTCCACGTGAAACCTAAGCCTTGGTGATGACCGTGTGGCGGTCGCGACCCTCGCCCTGCGAGTTCGAGACAAAGCCGCGCTCCGACACGATGTCGTGGACCAGCTTGCGCTCGTACGAAGACATCGCCGGGAGGGCGGCCTGAGCGGCGCCCTCTTCGATGCGCGAAATAGCGTGGTCGACAAGTGTTGCCAGCTCTGCTTGGCGAGCGTCACGCGAGCCGGCGATGTCCAGGATCAGGCGCGAGAACGAGCCCGTCTTGTTCTGCACAGCGAGGCGCGTGAGCTCCTGCAGGGCGGTCACCGTGTCCGGCTTCGAGAGGAGGCGGAGGTTGGCGTTCTCGTCAGCGTTCACCGAGATGTACGAGCGGCCGTTCCGGGCGTCAATGTCGATGTCGCCGTCGATGTCGGCGATGTCGAGCAGTTCCTCGATGTAGTCGGCGGCGATGTCGCCTTCCTGGTCGAGTTGCGCGGCCGTCGGCTCAGCGTACTCGCCCCGGCCCTCGGATGCGCCGCCTTCGAGCGCCTGAGCTTCTGACGAATCTTCGGTCGCGTCGGTGAACGAAGCCTCCGGAGCCGAATCCTCGATCACCACCGGCTCGACGACGGACTCGGTCTGCTGCACATCGGTCATTCTGGGATCCCTACTAGTTTCCGGCCTGCTTCTTAGCGCGGTTCTTGCCCACTGGCTGAACTCGCTGCGTGGTCTTTTTGGGGGCCTCTTCAACGGTCAGGACGACGGCACCGTCCTCCTGCACGAGCTTGCCCTTTCGGGCGAGGCGCGCCTCGCGAGCCTTAGCCGCGTCGGAACCGGGCGTCGGCATGTTGCGGATGACGAGGAACTGCTGGCCCATGGTCCACAGGTTCGAGGTCAGCCAGTAGAACATCACGCCGAGCGGGAAGGCGAAGCCGGAGAAGAGGAACACGAAGGGGAGCAAGTACAGCAGGATGCGCTGCTGCTTGAACTGGGGGCTCGCCTTAGTCTCCGGCGACATGTTCTTGGAGACGATCTGCAACTGCGTGAGGAACTGCGAACCGGTCATCAGGACGACCATCACCGCGGCGATGATCATGACCGCCACCTGCTGCGGGTGCGCGTTCATCGCGCCCTGGAAGCTCTGGTGCAGGGGAGCGACACCGAACAGCGTCGCACCACCGAACTGCTTGGCGAGCACCGCGTTCAGCGGGCCGACACCCGCGTGGCCGCCCTGCGCCCCGTTCAGCACCTGGAAGAGGCTGAAGAACACGGGCATCTGGAGAAGGAGAGGAAGGCAGGAGCTCAGCGGGTTGGTGCCGGTCTTCTTGTAGAGGTCCATGGTCTCGCGGGACATGGCCTCACGCGAGAACTGGTCCTTCTTGCCCTTGTACTTCTCCTGGATCTTCTTCAACTGCGGCGCGATCTCGAGCATCCGCCGCTGGTTCTTGATCTGGCGGACGAAGATCGGGATGAGCGCGGCGCGAACGACGACCGTCAGTCCGACGATCGAGAGGACCCAGGTGATACCCGCAGCGGGGTCGAGGCCGATCTGCGTGAAAAGCCAGTGGAAGGCAACGAGGATGAGCTCCACGACCCACTTGATGGGCCACAGAATCGTGCCGATGATGTCCATGTTGTTACTAGGCCTTTCCCTGGCTTGTGGCGACGACGAATCCGAACGGAGTCACCCGATAGCGACGCTTCTTCTTGAGGGGGACATCATCGACCCCGCCAGCAGCCCACGGATGGCAGCGGGCGATTCGGCGAACACCGAGCACGGTGCCGATCGCGACTCCGTGCTCCTGGATGGCCTGCAACGCATACGCGGAACAGGACGGGTAATACCGGCAGACGTCTCCGTACAGAGGTGAGATGACCGCCCGATACGCCCGAAGCAGTAAAACGGCACAGTTCCGCGGAAGAAGGAGCACTGCAGTGAATGCGGTGTTCATCGACGGACGTTGCCTCTACTGGTGAATCGGCTGATTGCGGCGGAGATCTCTTCGTGCAGGGTAGCCCACTCCGCTTGAGTGGACGCTGGCAAAGCCCTGACCACGATGTCGGTCCCCGGCTGGAGCCGGGGGAGTACCTCGTGAGCCACGGCTTTGAGCCTTCTGCGCACGAGATTGCGCCTCACGGCGATCCCGACGGTTTTGCCCACGATAAAGCCGAATCGCACCACATCCGGGTTCGGACTGCGACGGATGTACGTCACGGTGTTCGCTCCAGTGAAACGAGCTCCGCGACGCACAGTCGCCTTGTAGTCCGCCCCCCGCGTGATGCGATTGGCTTTGGCGAGCACCGGTGAGGGCTAGGCCGAGAGCTTCGTGCGGCCCTTGCTGCGGCGAGCAGCGAGGATCGCGCGACCCGCACGGGTGCGCATACGCAGACGGAAGCCGTGGGTCTTCGCACGCTTGCGGTTGTTCGGCTGGAAGGTTCTCTTGCTCATATCTCTATCTCCGTGTGGTCTCTTAACAGGCCGGTGCTGATGCAAGATCCAGCACGGGGAGGCCGTGAAAAGTTTTTGGGCAGCCAAAACGGCTGAAGTCAACTGATTAAAACTACGACCTGAGGCGGACGAGGTCAAACCAGACGAGACAAATCCAATGATTATGCACAGGAATGGGAGGAACCTGAGGAGCGACGCGCCGCCGTATGCCCGCAAACGAATTTGATCCACAACCTGTGGACAAGTTACCGTGAGGACCAAAGTTATCCCCAGCCCATCCCAAAATCGGCCGGAGATCGCTACGGTATTGGACACACAGCGGTGGATAACCCTGTGAATACCTTTCCGGCAGCGCACACGCGGCCGACCCGATGGACACGTCAACGATGGAGTCGACTGCGCTTCATCGGTTGACCGCATCCACACGAGACGAATACGGGGAACGATGGCAGGCGGCGAAGAGTCCATTTCTGCGGCATGGCAGACGGTGCTCGATTCCTTGGAGACCGACGACCGCATCACCCCGCAGTTGCACGGATTCCTCAGCCTGGTCGAGCCGAAAGGCATCATGGCCGGAACCTTCTACTTGGAGGTCCCGAACGAATTCACCCGCGGGATGATCGAGCAGCGCAGCCGCGTCCCCCTGCTCAACGCCATCGGCGGCCTCGACGAATCGCTCGCGGTCAACACCTTCGCGATCGTGGTCAACCCGGAGATCCAGCAGGAGACCATGGCGGGCCCGACCGAACCCGCCAACGCGGCATACATCGAGTCGCCGGCGCCGATGGTTGCTCCGTCCGTCGAGATCACCGCACCTCCGCGCAACAACGACACGCGCCTCAACCCCAAGTACAGCTTCGACAACTTCGTCATCGGCCAGTCGAACCGCTTCGCGCACGCCGCAGCGGTCGCGGTCGCGGAAGCGCCGGCCAAGGCGTACAACCCGCTCTTCATCTACGGCGACTCCGGCCTCGGCAAGACACACCTCCTGCACGCCATCGGCCACTACGCGATGAGCCTCTACCCGGGAATCCGGGTGCGCTACGTCAGCAGTGAGGAGTTCACGAACGACTTCATCAACTCGATCGCCAACAACCGCGGGTCGTCCTTCCAGGCCAGGTACCGCAACATCGACATCCTCCTGATCGACGACATCCAGTTCCTGCAGAGGGCTGTCGAGACGCAGGAAGCCTTCTTCCACACCTTCAACACCCTGCACGACCACAACAAGCAGGTGGTCATCACCAGCGATCTGCCGCCGAAACTCCTCACAGGCTTCGAAGACAGGATGCGGTCCCGCTTCGAGTGGGGACTCATCACCGACGTGCAGGTGCCCGACCTGGAGACCCGCATCGCGATCCTCCGCAAGAAAGCGCAGAGCGAGAAAATCCAGGTTCCGGACGACATCCTCGAATTCATGGCGTCGAAGGTGTCGAGCAACATCCGCGAGCTCGAAGGCACACTCATCCGGGTCACCGCGTTCGCGAGCCTCAACCGCACTCCCGTCGATATGCCGCTGGTGCAGACGGTGCTCAAAGACCTCATCACCCTCGACGACGACAATGTGATCGCGCCGACGGACATCATCACCAACACGGCCGACTACTTCAAGCTCACGGTGGACGACCTCTACGGTTCGAGTCGCTCACAGGCCGTCGCCACGGCACGACAGATCGCCATGTATCTCTGCCGCGAGCTCACGAATCTCTCCCTGCCGAAAATCGGTCAGCTCTTCGGCAACCGCGACCACACCACGGTGATGTACGCCAACAAGAAGATCAGCGAACTCATGAAAGAGCGCCGCTCGATCTACAACCAGGTCACCGAGCTCACCAGCCGCATCAAGCAGAACCACCGCTACAGCAAGTAACCGTCCGCTCCCACCGCTCCGGATGCAGCACCTTGGATGCGCGGGCGGCGCTCCGCCACGCCCGCGACACGCTCCTCGCGCGCACCCAGTGCGTCGAGTTATCCACATACCTGTCCCCAGAGTGGGGACAGTGGATTATTAACACCTGTGGATAACTTGTGGAGAAGCGTGGGAAAGCCGGCCCGTTAATGGGGACGAATCATGGATGCCTGTGAATTGAGGCCGATCGCGACACAGCCCGGTTCCCCTGCAAACAACAGGAATCCCCAGCTCATCAACAAGTCACAAACGTGTAGTTCCCAGTGGTTGACTGGCCTCGACAGAGTTATCCACAGTTTCCACAGCGGTTAACACCATTAATCATTAAGTCTTCTGAATTGGGAGGCCGACAACCTGAACCCCGATCGCTCGAATCACAATTTTTCGCGACGAAGGCAAGCGCTAGGATTTGTCACGATCCATTTCCCGCCGACGACAGAGGTGACTTCGTGAAGTTCCAAGCCAACCGGGATGTATTCAGTGAAGCCGTCTCCTTCGCCGTGAAGCTCCTTCCCCAGAGGACGACGCTCCCCATCCTGAGTGGTGTGCTGATCGAGACGACCGACACCGGGCTGCAGCTCTCGTCGTTCGACTACGAGGTCTCGGCGCAGACCGAGATCGCCGCCGAGGTCGAAGAACCCGGTCGTGTGCTGGTCTCCGGCCGTCTGCTCGCCGAGATCGCTGCGAAGCTTCCGAACGCGCCCGTGCAGTTCTCAACGGAAGAGTCCAAGATCGTCGTTCGCGCAGGATCAGCGAACTTCACCCTGCTCTCCATGCCGGTCGAGGAATATCCGAGCATCCCGCAGGTGAGCGGTCAGGCCGGGCTCGTCCCGGCCGACGAGTTCGCCGAGGCCGTCGCGCAGGTCGGCGTCGCCGCATCCCGAGACGATGTCACGCCGGTCATCACCGGAGTGCAGCTCGAGGTCGGGGATAACACCCTCGGCCTGGTCGCGACCGACCGCTACCGCGTGGCCGTCCGGGAGATCAACTGGGACAACGGCACCACCTCCGGCGAGCCCGTCACCGCACTGGTTCCCGCTCGCACGCTGACCGAGATCGGCAAGACGCTCGGCCACAGCGGCACGATCGCCGTGTCGATCACGAATCGCGACGACCGCGAGCTCATCGCGTTCACCGCCGACAAGAAGACCGTGACCTCGCTGCTCATCAAGGGCAACTTCCCCCCTGTGCGACGGCTCTTCCCCGAGCAGGTCGACAACTACGCGGTCGTCAACACCGCCGAGCTGATCGAGGCGACCAGGCGCGTCGCTCTCGTGCTCGAGCGTGAGGCCGCCCTTCGTTACACCTTCTCCGCAGACGGCCTCACCCTGGAGGCCATCGGTTCGGAGCAGGCTCAAGCATCCGAGAGCATCGACGCTCTCCTCACTGGCCAGGAAACGGTGGTTTCGCTGAAACCGCAGTTCCTGCTCGATGGTCTCGGTGCCGTGCACTCGGAATTCGTGCGCATTTCCTTCACCAAGACCGAAAACCCCAACAAGCCCGGTCCTGTGCTGATCACGAGCCAGACATCGAAGGACCAGGCAGGCGCGGACAACTACAAGTACCTCCTGCAGCCCAACCTGCTGCTCAGGTAACCCGCCGTCCGCTCGAACAGAGAAGAAGGACAATCATGCACATCGGCCTCGTCGGTCTCGGAAAAATGGGCAACAACATGCGTGCCCGCCTCGAGAAGAACGGCATCGAGGTGACCGGCTACGACACGAACCCCGAGGTATCGGATGTCGCCACCCTCGCCGATCTCGTCGCCGCGCTGCCCGCTCCGCGCACCGTGTGGGTCATGGTCCCCGCCGGAGCGATCACCGATGCGGTGATCACCGATCTCGAGCCGCTGCTCGAGAAGGGCGACCTCGTGATCGACGGAGGAAACTCCCGTTTCACGGAGGACTTCAAGCACTCCGAGCAGCTCGCGCCCAAGGGCATCGACTTCATGGATGCGGGTGTGTCCGGTGGCGTCTGGGGTCTCGACAACGGCTATGGCCTTATGGTCGGCGGAAGCGCCGCGCAGGTCGAGCGCGTGATGCCGGTCTTCGACGCTCTGCGGCCAGAGGGCCCGCGCGACGAGGGCTTCGTCCATGTCGGCGAGGTCGGCGCCGGCCACTACGCCAAGATGGTGCACAACGGCATCGAGTATGCGCTCATGCAGGCGTATGCGGAGGGTTACGAGCTGCTCGACACCCGCAAGGACATCGTCAAAGACGTCACGGGCACGTTCAAGGCATGGCAGCGCGGAACGGTCGTCCGCTCCTGGCTACTCGACCTGCTCGTGCGCGCGCTGGAGCAGGACCCGGAGTTCGAGCACATCGAAGGCTATGTGCAGGATTCGGGCGAGGGTCGCTGGACCGTGGAGGAGGCGCTGGCGAATGCCGTGCCCGTCCCCACGATCAGCGCGTCGATCTTCGCGCGTTTCGTCTCGCGCCAGGAGGACTCGCCAGCGATGAAGGCCGTCGCGGCGCTGCGCAACCAGTTCGGCGGCCACGCCGTGAAAGCCGTGGACTAACCCTCTTTGAGAGTTACGCATCTTTCCCTGACCGACTTCCGCAACTACCGCACGGCGGAAGTGCCGCTTGCGGCCGGCGCGAACCTTTTCGTCGGCCGCAACGGCCAGGGGAAGACGAATCTGGTCGAGTCGCTCGGCTATCTGAGCACCCTCGGGTCGCATCGGGTGTCGAGCGACCAGGCCATGATCCGCAAGGATGCGGAGTCCGCCATCGTGCGCACCCGCATCCAGCACGACGGCCGTGAACTGCTGGTGGAGCTGCAGCTCAACCGCGGTTCTGCCAACCGGGCGCAGGTGAACAGGTCGGCGATCAAGACCCGTGAGCTTCCCCGCTACTTCTCGAGCGTGCTGTTCGCTCCGGAGGACCTCGCGCTCGTCCGGGGAGAGCCGAGCATCCGGCGCAGGTTCATCGACCAGTTGCTGGTGCAGCGGAATCCGCGTTTCGCCGGAGTGCTCGCCGACTACGAGCGCGTGCTCAAGCAGCGCAACACCCTGCTCAAGTCGGCGCGCGCGTCCGGGGTCAAGGAAGGACAGCTCGGCACTCTCGACATCTGGGACGAGCGCCTGGTCGCGTTGGGCGCCGAACTGGTGGATGCGCGCCTGGACCTGATCGCGCGCCTCACCGATCCGCTCACCAACGCCTACCGTTCCGTGGCCGGCGACGACCACCATCCGCGGCTCATCCCGCTGCTGACCATCCGCGGGGCAGAGGTCGAGGACACGGACGAGGCCGGGCCGGCCGATCCCGTAACCGACTCATCCGGTGTCGCCACCGCCGATGCGTTCCGGCAGGCCCTCGCAGCCGTGCGCCGCAAGGAACTCGACCGCGGGCTGACCCTCATCGGGCCGCACCGCGACGACGTGCTCTTCGAGCTGAACGGGCTCCCCGCCAAGGGCTACGCCAGCCACGGGGAGTCGTGGTCGTTCGCGCTCGCGCTGAAGCTCGCATCCGCCGAGCTGCTGCGCCGCGAGTCGAACACCGGCGACCCGGTCCTTATCCTCGATGATGTGTTCGCCGAGCTGGATCAGGCCAGGCGTAGGATGCTTGCAACCGCCGTAGGGGGTTACGAGCAGGTGCTCATCACCGCGGCCGTGTTCGACGATGTGCCGGGCGAGCTGACGGCTCACACCGTGCGGATCGAAGCCGGCGCCGTGGTGGAAGAGGGCGTGGAGAAGGGATCAACGGATGGCTGAGCAGAAGGCATCCATCGACGCCGCGCCGCTCAGCGATGCGTCCGCGACCTACCTCCGGATGCGCGAACTCTTCGGCGGTGCACCGACCACCCGCAGCCGCAGGGTCAAGAAGAAGGACGCCGACCCGTCGGCGAGTCAGCCCTTCGGCAAGGGACGCGACCCGCGCGGGCTCGGCGACGTGGTCGACGCACTCGCGGTCCAGCTCGGCTGGACCTCCTCGCTCGCGCAGTCCGACCTCCTGGCCGGCTGGCTCGAACTGGCAGGCGAGGAGACGGCGAAGCACGCGATTCCGGAGGGGATCACCGACGGCGTGCTCACCGTCAGGTGCGAGTCGACGGCGTGGGCGACGCAGCTCAGGATCATGCGCTCCGACCTCCTCGCCAGGATCGCGGATCGATTCCCGGATGCGGACATCCAGTCGATCCGTTTTCAAGGCCCAGACGCCCCCTCCTGGAAAAGAGGCCCCAGGTCGATTCCAGGGCGTGGCCCGCGCGATACTTACGGTTGAGTGCACAAAAGAGGTCAATCGAGGGAAAACAACGCGTCAGACGGGCGTTTTCGCCCCCCGAGGCACCCTGCGCTTGGTAGAATGAATAGGTCACTACTGAGTGCGGTCAGGAGCCTAATTTCATATGACGATGGAACCGAGCAAGGCTGAGTCGGAACACGACTACGGCGCGAATGAGATCCAGGTCCTCGAGGGTCTCGAAGCCGTACGCAAGCGACCCGGAATGTACATCGGTTCGACCGGCCCCCGCGGCCTCCACCACCTGGTGCAGGAGATCGTCGACAACTCCGTCGACGAGGCGCTCGCCGGTCACGCGGACAACATCGACGTCACCATCCTCGCCGACGGCGGCGTGCGTGTCATCGACAACGGTCGCGGCATCCCGGTCGACATCCACCCCGTCGAGGGCAAGTCGACCGTCGAAGTCGTTCTGACCATCCTGCACGCCGGCGGCAAGTTCGGCGGAGGCGGCTACGCGGTCTCCGGCGGTCTGCACGGCGTCGGAAGCTCCGTGGTGAACGCACTGTCCACGCGCCTCGACGTCGAGGTCAGCCGCCAGGGCAACGTCTACCGGCAGAGCTACCGCAACGGCGTTCCCGTGGCTCCCCTCGAAATGGGCGAAGAGACGGATGCGACCGGCACGACGATCACGTTCTGGCCGAGTCCCGACACGTTCGAGAGCGTCGAGTTCGACTACGACACCCTGCGCACCCGCTTCCAGCAGATGGCGTTCCTCAACAAGGGACTCCGCATCGCACTGACGGACGAGCGCCTCGAAGAGGGACAGGAGGAGCCACGCTCCGAAGTGTTCCTCTATGAGCAGGGCCTCATCGACTACGTGCACTACCTCAACTCCGCCAAGAAGGCCGAGGTGGTCCACGACGAGATCATCGCGTTCGAGTCGGAGGACACCGAGCGCAAGATCGCGCTCGAGGTCGCGATGCAGTGGACCACGAGCTACAACGAGAGCGTCTTCACCTACGCCAACACCATCAACACCCACGAGGGTGGAACGCACGAGGAAGGCTTCCGCGCCGCACTGACCACTCTGGTCAACCGGTATGCACGTGAGAAGAACATCCTGAAGGAGAAGGACGACAACCTCTCCGGCGACGACGTGCGCGAGGGTCTCACCGCCGTCATCTCGGTGAAGCTGTCCGAGCCGCAGTTCGAGGGCCAGACCAAGACCAAGCTCGGCAACACCGAGGCGAAGGCGTTCGTGCAGAAGGTCGTCGGCGACCAGCTCGGCGACTGGTTCGACCGCAACCCCAACCAGGCGAAGGAGATCATCCGCAAGGCGCTCCAGGCCGCGACCGCGCGACTCGCTGCCCGCAAGGCGCGCGAGACCGCACGGCGCAAGGGCCTCCTCGAGGGTGGCGGGATGCCCGGCAAGCTCAAAGACTGCCAGTCGAAGGACCCGTCGATCTCGGAGATCTTCATCGTCGAGGGCGACTCGGCGGGCGGCTCGGCCGTCCAGGGCCGCAACCCGGAGACGCAGGCGATCCTCCCGCTGCGCGGCAAGATCCTCAACGTCGAGAAGGCGCGGCTCGACCGCGCGCTCGCGAACAACGAAGTGCAGGCGATGATCACGGCGTTCGGCGCCGGCATCGGCGAGGACTTCAACCCGGAGAAGGCGCGCTACCACAAGATCGTCCTGATGGCGGATGCCGACGTCGACGGCCAGCACATCACCACGCTGCTGCTGACGCTCCTGTTCCGCTACATGCGTCCGCTCATCGAGCTCGGCTACGTGTACCTCGCGCAGCCGCCGCTCTATCGCCTCAAGTGGACCAACGCCGAGCACGAGTACGTGTACTCCGACAGGGAGCGCGACGCGTTCCTGGCCGACGGGATCGCGGCGGGCAAGCGCATCCCGAAGGACAACGGCGTTCAGCGCTACAAGGGTCTCGGCGAGATGGACTACAAGGAGTTGTGGGAGACCACGATGAGCCCGGAGACCCGCACGCTGCTGCAGGTCACTCTCGACGACGCCGCCGCGGCCGACGAGATCTTCGCCACCCTGATGGGCGAGGACGTCGAGTCGCGACGTAATTTCATCCAGAAGAACGCGAAGGACGTGCGTTTCCTTGACATCTGACAACATCGAAGGCACCCCGGGAGACGACACCGTGACCGACGACACCGCAGGGGCCGGGTTCGGCATCCACGGCAGGATCGACCAGGTCGACCTGCAGTCGGAGATGCAGCGCTCCTACCTCGACTACGCCATGAGCGTCATCATCGGGCGCGCGCTGCCCGAGGTGCGCGACGGTCTCAAGCCCGTGCACCGCCGCGTGATCTACGCGATGTTCGACGGCGGATACCGCCCGGACAAGGCGTTCTCGAAGTGCGCCCGCGTGGTCGGCGACGTGATGGGGCAGTTCCACCCGCACGGTGACTCCGCCATCTACGATGCCCTCGTCCGTCTCGTTCAGCCGTGGAGCCTTCGCTACCCGCTGGCTCTCGGCCAGGGCAACTTCGGTTCGCCGGGCAACGACGGCGCGGCGGCCCCGCGATACACGGAGACCAAGATGGCTCCGCTCGCGATGGAGATGGTCCGCGACATCGACGAGGAGACCGTCGACTTCCAGGACAACTACGACGGCCGCACGCAGGAGCCGGCCGTGCTGCCGAGCCGCTTCCCGAACCTGCTTGTCAACGGCTCTGTCGGCATCGCGGTCGGCATGGCCACGAACATCCCTCCGCACAACCTCCGCGAGGTCGCGGACGGCGCGCTGTGGTACCTGGCCAACCCGGATGCGCCGCGCGAGGAGCTCCTCGAAGAGCTGATGAAGCGCATCAAGGGACCGGACTTCCCGACCGGCGCGCAGATCCTCGGCATCAAGGGCATCCAGGACACATACCGCACGGGCCGCGGCTCGATCACCATGCGCGCCGTCGTGGCGATCGAGGAGATCCAGGGCCGCATCTGCCTGGTGGTCACCGAACTGCCGTACCAGGTCAACCCGGACAACCTCGCGATCAAGATCGCCGACCTGGTCAAGGACGGCAAGATCGGCGGCATCGCCGACATCCGCGACGAGACCTCCGGTCGCACCGGCCAGCGCCTCGTCATCGTGCTGAAGCGGGACGCGGTCGCGAAGGTCGTGCTGAACAACCTGTACAAGCACACGCAGTTGCAGGAGAACTTCGGCGCGAACATGCTCGCAATCGTGGACAACGTGCCGCGCACGCTCGCCCTCGACGGCTTCATCACCGCGTGGGTCGACCACCAGATCGAGGTCATCGTCCGTCGCACGCGCTATCGTCTGCGCAAGGCGGAGGAGCGGGCGCACATCCTGCGCGGCTACCTCAAGGCACTGGATGCGCTGGACGACGTCATCGCGCTCATCCGCCGGTCCCCGACCGTGGACGACGCCCGCACCGGCCTGAAGGAGCTGCTCGACGTCGACGACATCCAGGCGGATGCGATCCTCGCGATGCAGTTGCGCCGTCTGGCCGCCCTGGAGCGCCAGAAGATCATCGACGAGCACGACGAGATCGAGCGCGAGATCGCGGACTTCCAGGCGATCCTGGCCGACCCGGTGCGTCAGCGCACGATCGTCAGCGACGAGCTCACCGAGATCGTCGACCGCTTCGGCGACGACCGCCGCACCGAGATCATGTTCGGCTTCGACGGCGACATGAGCATGGAAGACCTCATCCCCGAAGAGGAGATGGTGGTCACGGTCACGCGCGGCGGATACATCAAGCGCACCCGCAGCGACAACTACCGCAGCCAGCACCGCGGCGGCAAGGGCGTCAAGGGCGCCCAGCTCCGTGGGGAGGATGTGGTCGACCACTTCTTCGTCACCACCACGCACCACTGGCTGCTGTTCTTCTCGACAAAGGGTCGCGTCTACCGCGCCAAGGCGTACGAGCTGCAGGAGGCCGGCCGCGACGCGAAGGGCCAGCACGTCGCCAACCTGCTCGCCATGCAGCCGGATGAGGAGATCGCCGAGATCCTCGACATCCCCGACTACGAGGCGGCCAAGTATCTTGTGCTCGCCACCCGCGACGGCCTCATCAAGAAGACGGCGCTGAGCGAGTACGACACGAACCGCTCCGGCGGCATCATCGCGATCAAGCTGCGCGAGGAGGACGAACTCGTCTCCGCGCTGCTGGTCGAGGAGGACTCCGACCTGCTGCTCGTCTCGCGCAAGGGCATGTCGATCCGGTTCACCGCCTCCGACGAGGCGTTGCGCCCGATGGGTCGCTCCACCTCCGGCGTGATCGGGATGCACTTCCGCGGTGACGACAAGCTGCTCGACGCATCCGTGGTCTCGGACGACGGATACGTGTTCGTCGTGACGGAGGGCGGATACGCCAAGCGCACCGCCGCCGACCAGTATCGCCTGCAGAACCGCGGCGGTCTGGGCATCAAGGTCGCGAAATTGAGCGACGACAGGGGCGACCTGGTCGGTGCCCTGATCGTGGACGACGATGACGAGGTCCTTGTGGTTCTTGCCAGCGGCAAGGTGGTACGCTCCTCCGTGGCCGAGGTACCCGCCAAGGGCCGAGACACCATGGGTGTCGTCTTTGCACGTTTCGCCGAGTCCGACAAGATCATCGCTCTGGCCAAAAACACCGAACGCAACCTTGATTCTCAGGAAGATGACGAAGAATCTGGGGACGTCGGGAAGGAAGAAACCGTAGATGAGCAGTAGTGTCGCCGAAAAGCTCGCCAAGAAGTCGTCCCGGAGACCCGCGTCCGCCAAGCAGGTGCGCCTCAAACTGGTGTACATCGACTTCTGGTCGACCGTGAAGCTGTCGTTCCTCGCGGGGATCTGCCTGGCGATCATCGCGATCGTCGGAACGTTCCTGGTGTGGACCGTGCTCGACCGCACCGGAATCTTCGACCAGGTCAACAGCCTGTTCAAGGACATCTCGGGCGCCGGAGGAAGCGACCTCAAGTCGATCCTCGGCCTCGGTCAGGTGATGGGCTTCTCGCTCGTCGTCGGCATCCTCGACATCATCGTGATCACGGCCCTCGGCGCCGTCTTCGCCCTCCTGTACAACCTTTCCGTGAAGATCACCGGCGGCCTGCTCGTCGGCTTCACGAACAACTAGAACGACCATCCCGTGCGGTTCGGCACCCCGCCGATTTCGCATTGGACGGGCAGATCAGGTAGTCTCTAATCTGCCCAATCGGGGATATAGCTCAGGCGGTTAGAGCGCTTCGCTGATAACGAAGAGGTCCGAGGTTCAAGTCCTCGTATCCCCACCACTGTGTTTTTGAGAGATAGATTTCTTCTCGGATCACAGCCCCTCCGGGGCCTTAGCTCAGTTGGTAGAGCGCCTGCTTTGCAAGCAGGATGTCAGGAGTTCGAATCTCCTAGGCTCCACAGTTTTATCTCCAGCGGTCAGTCAGCTCTCGGGCGGCACGATCGCCCTCGACGGGAACGGGCTCGAATACGAGACGCTCGTCGTGACGCTCCCCAGAGTTCCGATCTTGCCGCTGACCTGTTCCAGGTGGCGCATCGAGGTCGCCACCACCTTCAGGATGAAGCAGTCGTCTCCGGTGACGTGGTGCGCCTCCACGACCTCCGGCGTCTCGGCCAGAAGCTCGTGCAGAGGCGTATAGACGCTGCTCGGGTAGCGCAGGCGCAGGAACGCGAGGATCGCGTAGCCGAGGCGCTCCGGGTCGATCACGGCGCGGTAGCCGCCGATAACGCCCGCGTCCTCCAGGCGACGAACGCGCTCCGCGACCGCGGAGTTCGACATGTGCACGCGTCTGGCCAGCTCGGCGATCGACTGACGGCCGTCGCGCTGCAGCTCGGCGAGCAGGGCGTCGTCGACCGAATCGGTCGTGTACGGAGGATTCGCGGTCATGCGCCGATTCTGCCATCGGATCGACGGTGACGGGGCTCAAATGCCGGTGATCGTCTCTTCAAACGGGCCGCGCGCATCCCTAATCTGTGGTCATGACCATCACAGCCGCAGAAGCAGCCCGCCACTTCGCCCGCAAGCTCGAGTTCGAGACCGACCCCTCCGATGTCAGGGCGGCCCGGGATGCGGGGGAGCGGTTCGTGCTCGTCGACTCGCGTGGGGACGCGGCGTGGGCTCAGGCGCGCATCCCCGGCGCCGTGCACCTGCCGACCGCGCAGATCGGTGAGCAGGCCGCCGCGCTCATCCCCGAGGGAATGCCCGTGGTCGTGTACTGCTGGGGTCCCGGCTGCAACGGTTCGACGCGGGCCGCGCTCCAGTTCAGTCTGCTCGGCTACTCCGTCAAGGAGATGATCGGCGGCTTCGAGTACTGGGCGCGCGAGGGCCTCGGCATTGAGAACGACAACGGGCCCGTCGAACGGCCCACGGACGAGCTGACCGCGCCGGTCGGAGTGGATGCGATCACCTGCGACTGCTGAGCGCGCGGCAGCGGTCGGCTACTTGAGCAGCCGCGACAGCACCCGATCCGCGAGGGGCTTGCCTCCGGTCTGGCAGGTGGGGCAGTACTGCAGCGTCGAGTCGGCGAAGATCACCTGGCGGACGGTGTCGCCGCAGACCGGGCACGGTTGGCCGGTGCGACCGTGCACCTGCATCCCGAGCTTCTTCTCGCCCTTGAGCTCGGAGGCGGCCAGTCCGTCGGCGCGAGCGAGCGCATCCCGCAGCGTCGACTGCATGGCGGTGTAGAGCCTGGTCACCTCCTCCTGGGTCATCGATGCCGGCTTGAACGGCGACATCTTGGCCGTGTGCAGGATCTCGTCCGAGTATGCGTTGCCGATGCCGGCGATGATCGACTGGTTGCGCAGCACGCCCTTGATCTGCGCGCGTCCGGCGTCCGCGAGGATGCGCGCGAACGCTGCCTCGGTGAACTCGCGGGACAGCGGGTCCGGCCCGAGGCGCGCCACGCCGGGCACATCGGACGGGTCGTGCACGACCGAGATGGACAGGCTCTTCTTCGTTCCGGCCTCGGTGATGTCGAGGCCGGAGCCGTCGTCCAGCACAAGGCGTGCCGCCAGCGGACCCTTCCCCGGCCGCCCGGTGGGCGGAGGGGGCGGTGCATCCCTCCAGCGGATCCAGCCAGCCCGCGCCAGGTGGATGACGATGTGCAGGTCGCCCGCGGCGATGTCGAGGAACTTGCCGTGCCTCGTCACACCGGCGATGGTCGTGCCGGTGACGGCGTTAACCGGGGGATCGAAGGTCTTCAGCGCGGCGAAGGCGACGATGCCGAGCGTGTCGATGACACGGCCGCGAAGGCGCGCGTCGAGGTCGGCCGCAAGAGCCGTGACTTCCGGAAGTTCAGGCACCCCTCCAGTGTGCCGCCTGCGACCGACAACCGCAGTATGGTGTCCGCATGGACATTCGGGTCGCCGCCTACGGAGTCATCGTCGACAACGACCGGATACTGCTCGCGCACTGGAACGAGGGCGGCCGCTCCGGCTGGACCCTCCCCGGCGGCGGCATCGACCCCGGTGAAGACCCGGTGGATGCGGTGGTCCGCGAGATCGCGGAGGAGACAGGCTACGAGGCTGTCGCCGGCGAACTGATCGGCATCGACTCGCACATCGTGCCGGCCGAGGCGCGGTTCATAGAGGATGCGGGGCCGCTGCACGCGCTCCGGATCGTGTACCGCGCATCCGTGGTCGGGGGCACGCTCACGAACGAGCTGGATGGAACGACGGACGAGGCGCGCTGGTTCCCGCTGCACAGCATCCCGTCGCGCAGGGTCGAACTGGTCAACGTGGCGCTCGGGATGGCCGGGCTGGCGTAGTCAGGCGCGCCGCGGCTCTTCGGACGGAATGACGATCCACATCGCGATGTACGCGATGAACTGGGGACCGGGGAGCAGGCACGACAGCAGGAACAGGACGCGCACGGTCGTCGCGCTCCACCCGAAGCGCTGAGCGAGTCCCGCGCAGACGCCGCCGAGCACGCGGCCGGACGTTGGACGGTAGAGAGTGTTCATGCTTCGAGTCTGCGACGGCCGACGCGCGCGCGGTATCGGGGAATCCCCCCAATCGACCCTGAGGCAGGCACACGAAAGGGGTGGCGCCATCCGGCGCCACCCCTTTTCGAAGTCGCTGCTACTCGGCGGCGGGAGCCGTGGGCTCCTCGTCTGCCACCCAGAGCTCGTCGTCTGCGCGGAACGTCTGCCACACCGCGTAGAGCAGTCCGACGGCCGCGATGGCGCCGAGGACCACGGCGATGACCGTTCCCGCACCCGGCCCCGACGAATCCGTGGCGGCCTTGGCCTTCTTCGAGACGTCTTTGCCCGCTTTCTTGACCTCGCCGATGAAGGCGCGTGCACGCGCATCCCGAGCGTGGTCGACGACGGACATCGCCGTGCCGACGGCGGTGCCGACCGCTGGGATGACGTCGCTCACCAGCCGCTCGCGCGCCGCACCGGCCACACGGCCAGCGGTCTGCGTGGCGGGGCGCACGTAGTGCTCGTACCCGTCGCGCACTCTCGGAGCGATCTCTTCGCGCGTGTAGTAGGCAGCCTGCTTGCGAGCCTCCGCCGCGACGGCGTTGGCATTCGCCAGCACATCCTGCTGCTGACCCCAAAGCTCTTCGGCGCTACTGCGCAGGCGCTTGAGTTCCTTCTTCCGCTTCCGTGTCAGGTTCATCTGGACCTCCATTGCGTCGTGTAGCGAACTCACTCCATCTTGCCACCTAAAGGCCTGTGGATGGCCCGAGAGCCCAGAACCCCTGTGCAAGAATTGGTGCCATGTCTAAGCACACCGCTGTCGCCACCCTCCACACTAACTACGGGGACATCAAGGTCAACCTCTTCGGCAATCACGCACCGAAGACGGTCAGGAACTTCGTCGGCCTGGCGACCGGTGAAATCGAATGGACGCACCCGGCGACGGGCGCCAAGAGCACCGACCCGCTGTACGACGGCGTCGTCTTCCACCGCATCATCCCCGGCTTCATGATCCAGGGCGGAGACCCGCTCGGTCAGGGCATCGGCGGACCGGGCTACCAGTTCGACGACGAGATCAACCCGGAGCTCGACTTCACCGAGCCGTACATCCTCGCAATGGCCAACGCCGGCATCCAGGGCGGCCACGGCACCAACGGTTCGCAGTTCTTCATCACCGTCGCGCCCACCACGTGGCTGCAGGGCAAGCACTCCATCTTCGGCGCTGTCGAAGACGAGGCGTCCCGCAAGGTCGTCGACAAGCTCGCCGAGCTGCCGACGGATGCGCGTGACCGGCCGCTCGACGACGTCGTCATCGAGTCGGTCACCGTCGAGCAGGTCTAGCAGCGGCGGGGGCGGGTCGAACGATGTCTCAGCCCGTCGACGCCAGGGCGACCTATTGCTATCGTCACCCCGACCGGCAGAGCTATGTGCTCTGTCAGCGGTGCGGGCGCACGATCTGCCCTGAGTGCCAGACTCCGGCCGCGGTCGGAGTGATCTGCCCGGAGTGCATGGCGCAGCAGCGCGCGGAGGCTCCCCGCACCAAGCCGGCCTGGGTCACCAGGGCGACCGGCCGCGGGTCACCGGTGGTCACGTACGCGATCATCGCGCTGTGCGTTTTCGTCTTCGTGCTGCAGCAGCTCCCGGGAATCGGGCAGACGGTCACCCAGGCCATCCAGTACGCCGGGGTGTACTCGAGCCCGGTGGCCTTCGAGCCGTGGCGGATGCTGACGACCGTGTTCGCGCACGCCAGCATCCTGCACATCGCGCTCAACATGTACACGCTGTGGATCTTCGGCATGATGCTGGAACCGATGCTCGGCAGGGCCAGATTCGCGGCGCTCTTCCTGATCAGCGGGTTCGCCGGGTCGGTGGGCGTGCTGCTGATCGCCAATCCGTTGCAGCCGGTGGTCGGCGCATCCGGTGCCATCTTCGGGATGCTCGGGGCGTTCTTCATCATCCAGCGACGGCTGGGCGGCAACGCGACCCAGTTGCTCGTCCTCGTGGCGATCAACCTGGTCATCGGGTTCATCCCGGGCTTCGGGATCGCCTGGCAGGCTCACGTGGGCGGGCTGGTCGGTGGCGCGCTCGTCGGCCTGGTCTACGTCGAGACCCGCAGTGTCTCGCGTCGGCGCTGGCAGCTTCCGCTGCTGATCCTGCTCTGCGTGCTTCTCATCGCCCTGAGCCTCATCCGCTTCCTGTAATTCCTCCCCAGTGCGTGGATAAGTTATCCACAGGCTTATTAACAGTGGGGATAATTACACGGGTGTAACTCTCCACAGGCTTATTAACACTGGGGAGAACCACACCAGTGTGATTGTCCTCACTGTGGAGGACACCTGTGTATAACTCTGTTGGTCATGGCCGCGCAGGCATGAAAAAACCCGGGACCGGCCGCAGCCGATCCCGGGTGGAGTATATGAAGCCGACTAGCGCCAGCGGGTGGTCATGAGGAAGCCGATGAAGGCGATGCCGAAGCCGACGAGGATGTTCCACGCGCCGAGTGCCGGGATCGGGTACATGTTCTGGCTCACGTAGAAGACGATGATCCACACCAGCCCGAGAAGCATGAAGCCGAACATCACCGGCTTGAACCAGACAGGGTTGGGGGCGTCCTCGCCCGACTGGGCGACAGTGCGCTCGGGCTTGGTCTTCGACTTGGTGCGTGCCATAGCTCCATAGTGTAGCGGGACAGGCTGTGGGAGTCCGAGGGATGCCCGAGGCCATTACTCAGCCAATATCTCCTAGAATCACACATATGACAGCCCCGATCGACCCGCAGCCGCCCGCTGCGCCCACCGGCCGGGTCCGTCGACGTCACCGGGTCACCTTCTTCGGGGTGCTCGGCGAGCTGCTGATCACCGCCGGCGTGCTCGTCCTGCTGTTCCTCGGCTGGCAGATCTGGTGGAACAGCCTGGTGCTCGCTGGGTCGCAGACCAGCGCGGCGCAGGAGCAGAGCCAGAGGTGGCTCGACGAAGCGGCGAAGTCGCCGACGCCGACGCCGCCAGCGGACACCGACCCGACGCAGCCCGCGCCCCCTCCCGTGCTCTCCGAGCCCGCCGACTACCAGCCGTTCGCGGTCATCTACATCCCGCGGCTCGGCGCAGACTGGAAGCGGACGATCCGCGAGACGGTCGACACCGAGCGCGTGCTCAACAGCTACAACGCCGGCGTCGGCCACTACAAGGGAACGGCGATGCCGGGCGCCGTCGGCAACTTCGCGGTGGCCGGCCACGACAGCGGCTGGGGGAACACCTTCATCGACCTGTCCAAGCTCCACATCGGCGATCGCATCTACGTGCAGACCAAAGACGGCTGGTACACGTACACCTTCCGCAACTTCGAGTACGTGCAGCCGAGCGCCGTCGGGGTGATCCTCCCCGTTCCCCGCCAGCCGGATGCGACCCCGATCGACAAGCTCATGACGATCACCACCTGCAACCCGCCGTTCCACGCGGGCGAACGGCTGATCGCATACAACGTGTTCCAGAGCTATGCACCGACCAGCGACGTGCCGAGCGAGATCGCGGCCGCCGTAGCGGCCAACGGAGGGTGACGATGTACGGCGCACTGTGGCGCATCCTGCCAGGGCCGTGGTGGGTGCGGGTCCTGATTCTGATCGTCCTCTTCGTAGCGGTGCTCGCGGCGCTCGTGACCTGGGTGTTCCCGTGGGTGGATTCGCTCTTGGGGCCGCAGGAAGGTACCGTGGGGCCGTGACCCGCGTACTCGTCATCGACAACTACGACAGCTTCGTCTACACCCTGAACGGCTACCTTCAAGAGCTGGGTGCGGAGACCGAGGTCGTGCGCAACGACGACATCGCCGAGGCCGACCTGGCCGCGCGCCTCGCCGAGTACGACGCCGTGCTGGTGTCGCCCGGGCCGGGCAAGCCGTCGGACGCCGGTGTGTCGATCCCCACGGTGAAGCTGGCGCTGCGGACTGGGATGCCGCTGCTCGGCGTCTGCCTGGGGCACCAGGCCATCGCCGAGGCGTTCGGAGGCGTCGTCACGAACGCCGAAGAGCTGATGCACGGCAAGACGTCGGAGGTCACCCACGACGACAGCCCGTTCTTCGACGGCGTCGGTCAGCCGTTCACGGCCACCCGGTATCACTCGCTTGCCGTGGTCGACGGCACGGTTCCGGACGACCTCGTCATCACGGCACGCACGCCGGGCGGCGTCATCATGGCGCTGCGACACAGGGAAGCGCCGATCTACGGTGTGCAGTTCCACCCGGAGTCCGTGCTCACCGAGGGCGGGTACCGGATGCTCGGCAACTGGCTCGAAGTGGCGGGACTGCACGGCGCGGCTGCGGCAGCACGCGACCTGAACCCACTGGTCAAGCTGGTCTGAACTCGCTGGCGCGAACGCGCCAGCGCCAGCGCTGTCCGCTCAGCCCGAGCAGTAGGTCAGGTCGACCGTCGAGCCCTGCGGCACGTCCCCCACCTGAGACTGCGTGTGCACGAGCGGTGCGCCCTTGTCCTGCGGGCAGGTCGCATCCGGTTTCGGGTTCACGACCAATCCGAGGTCGGAGAGGATGCCGGTGGCGGCCTGCAAGGACTGACCGGTCAGGTCGGTGACCGTGACCTTGCCGCTGGAGACGGTGAGCGCGATGGCGTCGCCCTCGTGGGCGTTGGCGTTCGGCGCCGGATCGGTGGTGATCACCACGTTGGCGGGCACCGTCGACGAGTTCGTCGTCGTCACCGGCCCGACAGAGAGGCCGACGGCGGCCAGGGCGGCCTTGGCCGCATCCGTCGTCATGTTGTGCACGTCTGGCACACTGACCGTCTTCTTGCCCGTCGAGACGTAGACCGTGATCGTGTCACCGGTGGCGACCACGATTCCCGCGCCGGGATCGGTGCGGATCACCTCGCCCTGCGGGTACGTGGAGCTCGCTTCGGACGCCTGGGTCCACTTGAGCTTCATGTCCTGCAACTGCGCGGTGGCCTTGTCGAGCGCCTGGCCCGACAGGTTCGGCACCTCGCGCGAGGTCTCCGGCAGTGTGGTGCTCGGAGCGAGCCGGAGAACCCACGCGAGAACGGCGACGATGACGACGGCCATGATCGCGACACCGGCCCAGATCCAGATGACCGGCGGGCGGCGCTGCGTGCGGACCATCGTCTGGTCCTCCGCGAGCTGGCGGAAGGCGGCCTCCGGGCCGGACACGACGCTCGGCGGGGCTCCGAAGAGCGTCTCGCCCACCGCATCCGGAGCCTTGTGGATGGGGACCTTGCCCGAGGCGGCCAGCTCCAGGTCGTCCCGGAACTCGGTGACCGTCTGATACCGCTCGAAGCGGTCTTTGGTGAGAGCGCGCGCGACGACGATGTCCATCGCCGGTGAGATCTTGTGGTTGATGGAGCTCGGCTTGACCGGCGCTTCGCTGACGTGCTGGTACGCGACGGCCACCGGTGTGTCGCCACGGAACGGAGGGCGGCCGGTGAGCATCTCAAAGAGCACGACACCGGTGGAGTAGAGGTCGGTGCGCGCATCCACGGACTCGCCCTTGGCCTGCTCCGGCGAGAAGTAGCTGGCGGTGCCGAGGATGGCGGTGGTCTGCGCCACGGTCGCGGAGGAGTCGCTGATCGCCCTGGCGATGCCGAAGTCCATGACCTTGACCTGGCCGGACTTGGTGATCATGACGTTGCCCGGCTTGATGTCGCGGTGCACGACGCCTGCGCGGTGCGAGTACTCGAGCGCGGTGAGGATGCCCTCGGTGATGCGCACGGCCTCGGTGACCTCGAGCGGGCCCTTCTTGATGAGGTCTTTGAGGAGCACGCCGTCGACGTACTCCATGACGATGAACGGGAGCTGCGCCTCGTGGCCGTTGGGCTCGCGGACCGTCTCCTCGCCGGCGTCGAACACGCGGACGATCGTGGGATGCGCCATGCGCGCCGCCGCCTGAGCCTCCTGACGGAAACGCGTGCGGAAGGCGGGATCGGTCGCCAGCGACGGCTTGAGCAGCTTGATCGCCACGGTGCGGCCGAGACGCGTGTCTTTGCCGCGGTGCACATCCGACATCCCACCACGTCCGATGAGTTCGCCCACCTGATATCGGCCTGCGAGCAGGCGGCTATCTGGGCTCAATGCGGACTCCTTCCGGGTGGTGGCTCCGGCTAGTGTAGCGGTCTCTGTCTGGGTAACTCCCCCCGAAGCGGGGGCCGGATCAGCCGCCGTTCGTCCCTGTTCCCGTTCCTCCATTACCGTTCCCCCCAGTGGTCGTGCTGCTCTTCACCACATACGGGACAGCAGGCGACTGCGCCGACTCGATCGACTCCCCGCAGAAGATCGTGTACGACAGTTGGTATGTGCCGACCGCGTTCGGCGACCAGGTCGTCGTGCTGGCGTTCACCGGCGTCTGCTGCGTCCCGTTCACGTACAGTGCGCGGCCCTTCAGGTCCTGTCCGGCCGGGCAGGTGGCCGAGCCGAACGTGACCGTGATCTTGGGCATGTTGTTCGGGTCGAAGTTGTCGACCTCGCTCGGGTTGGCCGTGACCGTGTCCGTCGGGGTCGGGATGGGCGTGACCGGCCCGAAGACCTTGACCGTGATCGTGGCGCCCTTCTGCACGGGGCCGGTGGGGTTCACCGAGTAGACGGTGTTCACCTGGGCCTGCGCGGTGGCGGCGTTTCCGGTCTGGACGTCGGCGACCATCCCGAGTCCCTGCAGCTTGGCGCGAGCGGCGTCGGCGGTCAGTCCGTCGAAGTCGGCCTCGGTGATCTGCACGGTGTTGCTCGTGGGTGTCGGGCTCGGCGTGGTTGGTTTGGTGCTCGGCGTCTGGCTCGCGGTCGTGCTCGGCGACGTGGGCGGCGGCGTGTTCGGCTGCGCGACCAGCGCGATGATCGTGCCGATCAGCACCAGCGCCAGGAGGGCGATCAGGGCGATCAGCGGCCAGGTCCACGGGCTGCGCTTCTTGGTCGTGGTGGACGGCTCCGCATCCTGCAGCTCCGTCTGCGTCGTCTGCGCAGACGCGGACGGCAGGATGGTCGTGGCCTCGGTTGCGCCCGCGCTGGCGGACGGCATCAGCATCGTGGTCGCGCCTCCGAGGACCGCGCCGCCGAGAACGGCGGGAACGGACGCTGCAGCGGCCTGCACATCCCCTCGGCGCAGCGCCTGGGCGGCACGCGCGAGGTGGGCGGCGGAGGCCGGACGGTCGGCCGGGTTCTTGGCGATGCACGCGAAGACCAGGTTGCGCACCGGCTCTGCGACGGTCGCGGGCAGCTCGGGCGGCGCCTCGTTGATCTGCGCCATCGCGATGGCGACCTGCGACTCGCCCGTGAACGGTCGACGGCCGGCGAGGCACTCGTAGGCGACGATGCCGAGCGAGTAGATGTCCGTGGTCGGCGACGCCGGGTGGCCGGACGCCTGCTCGGGCGAGAGGTACTGGACGGTGCCCATGACCTGGCCGGTGGCGGTCAGCGGAACCTGGTCGGCGATGCGCGCGATGCCGAAGTCGGTGATCTTGACGCGGCCGTCCGGCGTGATGAGCAGGTTGCCCGGCTTGATGTCGCGGTGCACGAGACCGGCGGCGTGGGCGGCGTGCAGCGCGGCGGCGGTCTGCGCGACGATGTCCAGTGTCTTGTCCGTGCTGAGCACATGCTCGCGCTCGAGGATGGTCGACAGAGCCTCGCCGGGGACCAGCTCCATCACGAGGAAGGCGCTGCCCTCCTCCTCGCCGTAGTCGAAGACGTTCGCGATGCCCTCGTGGTTCACCAGGGCGGCGTGACGGGCCTCGGCGCGGAAGCGCTCGAGGAAGCCAGGGTCGCCGAGGTATTCGTCCTTGAGGATCTTGATGGCGACGGTGCGTCCGATCACGAGGTCTGTTGCTTGCCAGACCTCGCCCATGCCGCCGATCGCGATCCGCGATTGCAGCTCGTAACGTCCCCCGAAGGTGAGCCCTGCTGTGGGTCTCATTTATTCAGCACCGCCTCTAGTACTTTCTTCGCGATCGGAGCGGCGATGGAGTTACCCGTGCCGTTCTGACCTTGTCCACCGCCATTTTCAACAACAACCGCCACAGCGAACTGAGGATCGTTCGCCGGCGCGAAACCCGTGAACCAGAGCGTGTAGGGGTCGTTGTCCCCGTTCTGCGCCGTTCCGGTCTTACCGCCGACCTCGACCCCGTCTATTCTTGCATTGCTCGCCACGCCGTGATCGACGCCGTCGACCATCATCTGCTTGATCGTGTCGGCGTTCTCCTGGCTGAGCGCCTGGCTGAACTCTTTCGCCTGGAAGCTTTCGAGTGTCTGAAGGTCCGCCGAACGGATCGAGTCGACCAGGTTCGGGTACATCAGCTTGCCGCCGTTCGCGATCGCGGCCGAGACCATTGCCATCTGCAGCGGCGTGGCCTTGTCGTTGTACTGCCCGAACGACCCGAGAGCGCGCTGCGCGTCGTCGGTGTAGAGCGGGTACACGCTCTTCTCCACCGGAATCGGGATGCGGAGCGACTGGTTGAAGCCGAACTTCTCGGCCTGCGAGTGGATCGTCTGCGGGTCGAGCTGCATCCCGAGCTCGGCGAACGGGATGTTGCAGCTCAGGATCTGCGCCGTCGCGATCGACACGGTGGCGCCGGGGCCGCAGGTGGAGAAGTTGTCGTTCTTGACCACCGTGGGCGAGCCCGGCAGCGGCAGCGACGCGACGTTGGGGAGCTGGCTGTCCTTGGTGTAGTTGCCGGAGCCGAAGGCCGCAGCGCTCATCACCGGCTTGAAGGTGGAGCCTGGCGGGTTGAGGTCGCCGCCGATGGTGCGGTTCGTCAGGGGGCTGCCCTGTGCATCCAGGAGGGCCTGATAGTTGGCGTTGACCGTGTCGCCGTCGTGACCGGCGAGCGTGTTCGGGTCGAAGTCGGGCTTGGAGACCATCGCCAGGATGCGTCCGGTCTTCGGCTCCATCAGGACGACGGCGCCCTGGTAGCTGCCGAGGGCGTCGTACGCCGCCTGCTGCGCGACGGGGTCGATCGTGGTCTCGACCGAGGCGCCCTGCGGGTTCTTGCCGGTGAGGATCGCGTTCACGCGGTCGAAGAACTGCGAGTTGGACGAGCCGCTGAGCTTGTCGTCGAGCGCGCCCTCCAGCCCGGTCGGCTCTCCGTTGACGGGGAAGAAGCCGGTGACCGACGAGTAGAGCGGTCCGTTGCTGTATACGCGCTGGAACTTGTAGACGTCGTTCGACGGCACGGACTGGGCGATCGGCTGGCCGGCGACCAGGATCGCGCCGCGCTGCTGCGAATAGCTGTCGTTCCTGGCACGGCTGTTGCGCGCATCCGCCGTCAGTGCATCCGCCTGGAACACCGTGAGGATGGAGGTGGACACCAGCAGCGCCACGAACATCAGCAGCACGATGGTGCTGATGCGCTTGATCTCGCGATTCACTCAGCTCACCACCAGACGGGGTTGGTTGCGGACGGTGTCAGACAATCGGAGCAGCAGAGCCACGATGATCCAGTTGGCGACGAGCGACGAACCGCCAGCCGCGAGGAACGGCGTGGTCAGGCCGGTCAGCGGGATGACCCTGGTGACGCCGCCGATCACGATGAAGCACTGCAGTGCGACCGTGAACGACAGTCCGACGGCGAGCAGTTTGCCGAAGTCGTCCTGACCGGCGAAGCCGATGCGGAGGCCGCGAGCGACGAACAGCAGGTAGAGGGCGAAGATCGCGAACAGACCGGCCAGGCCGAGCTCTTCGCCGATGCTCGCGATGATGTAGTCGCTCTGCGACACGGGGGTGACCCACGGCTGCCCCTGGCCGAGGCCGGTGCCGATCAGGCCGCCGTGCGCGAGTCCGAACAGGCCCTGCACGAGCTGGAAGCTGCCGCCGTCCGCGTCGTACACCTTCTGGGCGAACGGGTTCAGCCAGTTCTCGAACCGGTCGTGCACATACACGAGCACTTGGCTCGCGACCACGGCGCCGCCGACGATCAGCAGCAGGCCGAGGAGCACCCAACTGATGCGGGCCGTCGCGACGTACAGCATCACCAGAAACAGGCCGAAGATCAGGAGCCCGGTGCCGAGGTCGCGCTGGAACACGATGACGGCCATCGACATCAGCCAGACGATCAGGATGGGGCCGAGGTCGCGGGCGCGGGGGAACCGCATCCCGAGGAACTTCTTGCCGACCATCGAGAGCGAGTCGCGGTGCTGCACGAGGTACCCGGCGAAGAAGATCGCCAGGCACAGCTTGGCGATCTCGCCCGGCTGGAAGCTGAACGGCCCGATGCCGATCCAGACCCGTGCGCCGTAGATCTCCTTGCCGATGCCCGGCAGCATCGGAAGCAGCAGAAGCAGCAGGGCGGCGAACCCGAAGATGTAGGTGTAGCGCTGCAGCACGCGGTGGTTGCGGATCACGATGATGACGGCCAGCGCGCAGATGATGGCGATGGCGCTCCACACGATCTGCCGCACGCCGGCGCTGTTCCAGCCGGTGTCCTGGTAGTGGATGTCGATGCGGTAGATCTCCGCGATGCCGATGCCGTTCAGCACGGTGGCGATCGGCAGCAGGAACGGGTCGGCCTGGGGAGCCACGTAGCGGAGGGCGATGTGCATCCCGAACACCAGGACGGACAGGCCGACGCCGAGGTACAGCAGGGTGAGGTCCACGTGCCCGAGCGCGCCGAGCTGCACGAGCACGACGGCGACGGCGTTGATGGCGCAGGCGACGATGAGGAGCGCCAGCTCCAGATTGCGGAGCTTGGCGGGAAGGCGCAGACGTTTGACCTTGCCGGTGGCCGGCGCGGTCTGGTCGAGCGTCGCAGCGTTACTGTTTGACGGCATCGGCCAACTGATCCACGATCGCTTGCGCCGACGACAGACTGTCGGCGTTGATGGTCTGCTGCACGAGCTGCTTGTCGTACGCGGGGAGCTCATCGACGCTCACGCTCGACTCCTCGTAGACGTGAGACAGGGTGATCGGCCCGAGGTTCTGCTGCACACCCTGGAAGATGGCGACGTTGCCGGACGGGGATGCGCCGACGAAGTAGCGGGACTGCGTCCACTGGTAGCCGAACAGCGCCGCGAGGGCGATGGCCAGCACGAGGACGATGACACCGACGAGCCAGGTGATCCGTCTGCGGCGGACGCGACGCTGGTCCTCCTCGATCAGCTCGTCGAGATAGTCCTCGGACTGCGGCTCGAAGTGCGTCGGGCCCGTCGCGGGCCGGATGGGGTGCAGGCGCAACGACGGGAGGCGCGTGGTGCGGGTGGTCGGCTTGGCCTCGGTGTCGAACGACAGCGGTGCGGCGGCCGAGCCGACCGTGACCGGGTCTTTCACGGTCTCCCCGCGGGCCGTGTCGGCGATGTCGAGGATGACGACGGTGACGTTGTCTGGGGCTCCGGCGTCGAGGCTCTGCCTGACGAGTTTGTCCGCGACCTGCTTCGGCGCATCCCTCGACGCGAGGGCGGCGACCATGTCGTCGTGCTTGACGACGCCGCTCAGGCCGTCCGAGCAGATCAGCCAGCGGTCGCCCGGCTGGGTGTCGAGGGTCCAGGTGTCGATCTCCGGGGACGCATCCACATCGCCGAGCACGCGCATCAGAACGGAGCGGCGAGGGTGGACCATCGCCTCCTCCTCGGTGATGCGGCCGCTGTCGACGAGGCGCTGCACGAAGGTGTGGTCGATGGAGACCTGCTTGAGCTCGCCGTCGCGGAACAGGTAGATGCGCGAGTCGCCGATGTGGGCGAGTGCGAGCTGGTCGCCGACGCGCACGATGGCGCTCACGGTGGTGCCCATGCCGGTGAGTTCCGGATGCTCGAACACGGTCTCGGCGAGCAGCGAGTTCGCGGCGATCAGCGCGGACTGCAGCGCGAACTCCGCCTCGGAGGCTGTCGCGTACTCCTTGTCGGCCTCGCGGATGCGGTTCACGGCGATGGCGGAGGCGACGTCGCCGCCCGCGTGGCCACCCATCCCGTCGGCGACGACGAACAGGTCGTGCCCGGCATAGCCGGAGTCCTGGTTGTTGGAGCGGATCTTCCCGACGTGTGAGACGGCCGCTGCCCGGTTCGGCGCCACGTCTACCGTCGCAGCTCGAACGTCGTCGTGCCGATCTTGATCGGGGTGTCGAGCGGGATCTGAGTCGGGACGGTGACGCGTCGGCCGTCGAGGAAGGTGCCGTTGGTGGAGTCGAGGTCCTGGACCATCCACTCGTCGTTCCACAGCAGCAGCCTGGCGTGATGCGTGGAGGTGTAGTCGTCGCGGATCACCAGACCGGACTCGCTCGACCGGCCGATGGTGATCGGGTCGCGGCCGAGCGGAAGCTCGGTGCCCTGGCGCGGACCGGAGGTGATCACGAGTCGGGTGGCGGACTGTGTGGTGGCCTTCGGGCGGCCGGTCGCGGTGTTCGCACCGGACGGGAGGCTGGAGACGGGAGCCGCCTGCATGGGCCTGCCCGCTGCCGCGCCGGTCGCCGCCTGGCCCGCCCCGCCCGGGGCGCCGACGAACGGGGATGCGGCCGGCGACGCTGCCTGGGCATCCGGAAGTTTGCGCACGCGCTGGCCGAACAGGTCGGTGCGCAGGGCGTAGACGATGCCGAAGACGAAAAGCCACAGCAGCAGGAGGAACCCGAACCGGAGCACGAGGAGCGTCAGCTCACTGGGGTTCACGATTCGCTCCAGAAGTTTCCGATGTCGTTGCGCCGTGTCACGTCCTCGGCGAAGCCCTGACCGGCGGACGGGGCGGGCGCCGCCTGCGGCAGCACTCGGAACACGATACGGGTTCGACCGATGGTGATGACGGATTCGGGCTCGAGGATCGCCTTGCGGACGGGCTGGCCGTTGAGCTGCGAGCCGTTCGTGGAGCCGAGATCCTGCACCTGCGCGCGCTGCCCGTCCCAGATGATCTGGACGTGCTTGCGGGAGATGCCGGTGTCGTCGACAGTGATGTCGGCGTCGCTGCCGCGCCCGATGACGGTGGTGGAGTGGGTGATCGGGTAACGCTTGCCGCCGATGTCGAGCACGGGCGTCCACGCGACGGCGCCCTTCACGTTCTCGGAGTCGACCTGCAGCATCCCCTCGCTGATGGAGGAGTCCTCCACGAGGTCGATGGAGATGCCGCCGGCGAACTGGTAGTGCTGGGCCGTGGCGTGCTGCTGCACGAACGAGACGAGCTCGTCGGTGAGCGCGGCTCCCATCCCGCGCATCCGCTTGTAGTCGGCGGGCGACATGCGCAACGCGAACCGGTTGGGCGCCAGGATGCGATCCCGCGTGACGACAGCGGCTTTGGTGTCCAGCTCCCGCCTCAGGGCGCTGGTGAGCTCGACCGGTTGCAGCCCCGACCGAAAGGTCTTCGCGAACGCGCCATTGACAGCACGTTCGAGACCTCTCTCGAAGTTGTCCAGTATGCCCACAGGTCTCCCGCTCCCGGCTCGCCGACTATGAGCATGTTAGTCGGAACGGGTGAGAAGGCACCGAAGGCGGCTGATTCGAAATGAATGCGACGGTCGTGTTAGTCTCTCCTAGTTCGCGCGAGTGGCGGAATTGGCAGACGCGCTGGCTTCAGGTGCCAGTGCTCGAAAGGGCGTGGGGGTTCAAGTCCCCCCTCGCGCACGGAGGGTGGTTCAGGATCCGGGTCACCGGATCGTGAAATGCTCCAAGCGAACGAAGAAAGGCCGGTCCGACGGAAACGTCTGGCCGGCCTTTCGCGTTGATCGCGGCGACCATGCGCTGATCTAGATCGCTCTCAGAAGCTGTGAGGCGTGCTAGTCGCCCCGTGTCTTGGTGAAGTCCGACGGCTTCCAGGTGCCGTCGAATGCCGCCTGTTGCGGTCCGTAGATGCGGAAGTAGGCGAACCACTGAGTGCCTGGGTTCGTCTGCAGCCACGCCGTCTTGTCTTCCGGCGCCGTGGGGCCGAAGCGGAGCGTGATGTTGCCGTCCGCGTCGGGTTTCAGGTCGTCGCGGAGCGAGGTGAGCACCGGCTTGAACTGCTCCGTCTTGATCTCGGACCGCGTGTCGAGGTCGTAGAGGGTGACCGACCAGAACTGACTCTCGGGTACCGGTGTCGGAACCGTCAGCTCGTATGCGCTTCCGCCTTCGAGCGCGTCACCGTCTGCGTCGCGGCTCCCCAGCCAGTAGATCGACCCTGCGCCCTCACTGTGCCGGAACATCATCGGGGTCTCGAGGGTCGCCTGGTAGAACCAGCGTTCCCGCACGGACAGCCGGAGGAAATCCTTCTCGTAGTAACCGTTGTCGCCCTCGGCGTAGACCACCCATTCCCACTGGCGGTCGGGCCAGACCAGCCGTTCGGGGTTGTCGTCGGCGAACGCAGCGACGACAAGCTGCTCGTTTGCTTTCGCGGCCGCCTCGGTCAGGACGGCACGCAGATTGTCATCCGGCTCGAACGGGCGATCTTTCCGCAGTCCGAGATCGGCGAGTGCGCCGTACTGGGCGTAGTACCGCGACGGCAGCACATCACCGTCGAGCGCCCGCTTGTACGTCTCCCACACCGCGAACGTTCCGTCCACCTCGACGGGGTCGGCGATCAACTGCCGATCGGACACATCCTGGAAGTCGTTGGCGGGCGGGTCGCCCGCATCCTCGAGTAGATGGAACCGCAGCGTTCGCAGCAGATCCAGACCAGCCTGCACGTCCGGCAGCGGCGCCCGCACGCAGACAAGGAAACGGTTCGTCTCCAACCGGCGCACCAGGTAGCCCTCCGGGATGTCGCCGGTGTGACCGGGAGGCAGGAACAGGTAGCGGGCGCCCTTGCCCTGCTCCTCGCCGACGAGTCCCACGTTCGTGACGAAGTGGAAGTTCGCGTCGTCGATCACCCCGAGGATCGGGCCAGACGGGACCTCGAGCACCAGAGGTCCGGCGGACGCGTCACCCCAGGCGAGCCCGTATGGAGTGTCGGAGTTCTGCGTGAGCGTGACGATGTCGGGCGTGGTCAACTGAATCAGGAACCCGCGGTTCACCTGCGCCCCGTACTTTTCGAGGGCCTCGAAGTTCAACTGCATCGACAAGGTGGGATAGAAGAACTTGTACGCCTCCACCGCTCGCGAGAGCAGAGCCTCCCGGCGGATTCGGACGACTTCCTCGAACGACGGCAGACTCTTCATGCGATTCCCTCCCGTTGCGCAGCGCCAGCGGCGTGCGCCTTTTGCCCGCAATCTATCGACACCGATACGTGGCGGTATAGGGGGCGTGCTCGTTGGTAACAGGACACTGGTCCACGGACGTCCATCACCGAATCCGCCAGAGGCCCGCACAAGCGATGGCACGATCGGTGCATGGCAGCCGGGAGCATACCTGGACTGCCACGCTAGACGATGAGCGCCTGCAGCCGCCGCACCACATCCAGGTAGTCGGCCGTCCACACGAGGCGGACGACGGTGGCTGCGCCGAGGGATGCGTCCTCTCCGGTGCGGGAGACCGCATCCGCCAGGCGCTGGTCGAGGCCGGGGTCCGCGTCGAGGGGCGGCGGCGGGTCGGCGCGGGTGAGGAGGTCGCGGCCGAGGTCGTCGTACCAGCGGGTCAGGCGGTCCGCCTGTCGCTGCAGGGAGTCGCGGGCGCCGTCGAGGTCGCCCTGCGCGGGATGCTGGCCGCGCCAGACGTCGATCAGGGAGTCGCCGGCGAGGCGGACCCCTGCCACTCCGGTGACCAGTGCGGTCACCTGGGCGAGCGGGTGGCGCTTGGTGCCGCGCTCGGACAGATAGGTGCGGAAGGTGTCGTCGAGGCGGCGGGAGGAGGCGGCGGCGCGGAGAGACTGTGCGGTGGGGCGGGGGATCTCGGTGGCCGCGGACTCGCACCTGGTCAGGCCGTAGGAGACCGCGGCTGAGAGGTAGCGCAGGCCGTCGCTGTACGCCTCCGCCAGCGCCTGGCGGAGGGCGGCCGAGGCGCCGCGCGGCCAGAACAGCACGCCGACGAGCAGGCTGACGCCGCAGCCGATGGCGATGTCCTCGATGCGGAGCAGGCCGACCGTCCAGCCGGTCGGCACGATGATGTTGAAGAGCAGCACCAGCGTGATCGTGAACGCGGCCTGGCCCGCAGCGAACGAGATCGCGGCCGGGGCGATGCCCGCCAGCAGGATCGCGAACGGCAGGAGGATCCACAGGGCCACCGTGTTCGTGCCGATCGCGAAGAGCAGCAGGGCGCCGACGACGACGCCGAGCGCGGTGCCGAGCACGCCGCGCAGCGCCGTCTGACCGGTGCTGAGGGCGTTCGAGCGGAGCACGGACAGCGTGCCGAGCACTACCCAGAACGAGTGCTGGACGCCCGTGACGTCCGCCAGCAGCACCGCGATCCCGAGCGCCGCCGCACCCCGGATGCTGTTCCTCAGCCACACGGAATGCCAGGTGAAGTAGCCGCTCGCCCTCTCCTCCGCGGCCGACAGCGGGCCGGGAACATCCCCCGGCTGCCTGCCGAGGACGCGCTGCCACCAGGTGCGGCGCTCCGCCCTCGCGGTCAGGGCGATGTTCCTCGCGGCCTGGTCGACGGCGCGGCTGAGCTCCTGCGCCCGGAACCCGGGGTCGAGCGCGGAGACGAGACGGTCGCTGCCGTCTGCGCTCACCGGAAGCGTCGGCACGGCCATCGCCGCCGAGTACACCGCGGCGCGCGACTCGGCGAGGCGGCGCAGGGCGGCCTCGAGCGGCTCGGGGTCGCCGCCGGTCTGTCTCAGGAGCTCTGCGCCCGCATCCAGTGCCTCGGCTGCGGCGAGCTTGGTCTGGAGCGCCGCCTCGCGCACCGGAGACGGACGCGACGACCCGAGCGGAGGGGACAGGACCGACTGGGAGATCTGCACGTTCAGCCAGGTGAGCTCGTCGACCAACCGGACAACGGTGCGCGCCGGTGTGCTCAGTCCGGTCGGGCGGTATGGGGATGCGAGGAAGACGGACTGCAGACCGGCGACGGCCGCATCCGCTGTCGCGACGGCCTGGGTGCGGGCCGTCGCACGGGCGGGGTCGCCGTCACCGCGCAGATAGTCGACATCGGCGCGGAGACGGGCCGCCAGCGCACCGGCGGCAGACGCTGCCGGGGCGCGCAACGGCTCCCTCGTGGGTGCGGGCCAGAGCACCGCGATGGCGATGAACCCGACCACCGCGGCCATCCCCCAGCCCAGCAGGCGCGGCGGGATGGAGTCGACGGTTCCCGGCAGGGTCACCGGCAGAATGAACGCCAGCAGCAGAGACGTGCTCGCGGAGGCCAGCACCGAGCTGACCGTCCCGGCGAACAGCACGGCGAACGCGACGACCGCCATCGCGGCAACGGCCAGCCACACGGGACGGGACGCCAGGGTTCCGAGGCACACGAACGCGGCTCCGGTGATCGCCAGCGCGAGCTGCGCCTGGAGCCGCTCGCGCATCGGCCCGGCGAAGTCGACCAGCATCAGCATGGCGAACGACCCGAACGCGGCGAACGTCGCCACCTGGGCGTCGCGCAGGACGATGCTGCAGAACGCGAACAGCAGCGGCATGACGATGGCTGTGCGGGTTGCGCGGCGCAGGGCGGCGAAGCCAGGGTCGTGGCGGGCGAACCAGGTCGACACGGCGAACGCCATCGTGCCCTCTCGCCCCGGGGACAGCGGACGGGCTCTGGCCGTGCCGTCCGGAGGCGGCGACCCACCGCGCATGGCGGAAGTGTATCCCCGAACCGTGCCGAGCGAACCCGGATCGTGGATCGAGCCACCCCTCGTTCCGCTTCCCTAGATCGGCTAGCTTTGTCAGGTCGGGGCCAGCCGGGGCTCCGCGCAGCCGAGAGCGGGGACATGACGAACGACAGCGCGAGCACATCCGGATGGCGGGCGTTCTGGGAACGCGGCGGCTGGTGGAAGGCCGTGCTCGTCGCGGCTGTCTACATGGCTCTGTACCTCGGGGTCGGCTGGCTGATCGGGCGGCTGTGGGGCAGCGCGATCACCGAGGGCGGCCCGCTGGGGAGCGCGGTCAACGTGCTGCTCTTCCTGGTGCTGCCGATCGGGATCGGGGCCGTCATCATCGTGGCGTTCCTCGTGCTCTCCGGACTGGTGCGCCGCGTGTTCGCCGCCCAGCCGGTGCGCGGCCGCTGGTGGATGTGGATCGCCGTCGCGGTGGTCGCATACCCGATCGTGCTGCGGCTGATCGGGATCGACTACGGGTCATTCGCGCCCGGCGTCGTGCCGCTCACGCTGCTCGCCGGGGTGTTCATCGGCGTGGCGGAGGAACTGGTGACCCGCGGCGCCGCCGTGACCCTGCTGCGCAACGCCGGGCACAGCGAGCTGGTCGTCGCCGTGCTGTCGTCGACGATCTTCGCCCTCATGCACACCGCCAACGCGATCGGCACCGGGTTCACCCCCGCTGTGCTCATCACCATCCCGTACACCTTCTGCTTCGGGATGTGCATGTACCTCGTGATGCGGGCGACGGGCAGCATCGTCTGGGCGATCGTCGCGCACGCGCTCACCGACCCGACGCTCTTCCTCTCCACCGGCGGTATCGACACGGCGGCGACCGGGCACCAGAACGGGTTCCTCATCGTCGCGTCGACAGGGAACTGGACGGTGATCCTGATGGGGATCGTCGCTCTGTTCCTCGTCCGGGGGCGTGCTGACTACGGGGTCACGGCGAGCAGGTCGTCCACCGCCATGATCACGGGAGCGTTCGCGACGCCGCCGGACAAGTAGCCGGTGATCGCCAGTCCACCCGGCGACTGCATCCCGGCCGTGGCGTCGGTGATCGAGCGCTGCCAGGTGGTCGGCTCCGTCGTGCCGTCCGGCCACGCCCTGGCCTGGATGAGGGTGGGGCTGGAGCCTGTCACGCGCAGGCGCACCGCCAGTTTCGTGCCCGCCACGTAGGTCCCGGTCAGCGCGACCGACGACTGCAGCACCACTTCCGCTCCGCCGTTCGGGTCGACGCGGACGAGTTGAATGGTCACCTTGCCGACCGAGGACACGATGACCTTCGCCTGATACGAGCCGGTGGTGACGACGCGCCTGCCCGAGAGGGAGATGTACACGTTGCCGGATGACGGCAGCTTGTCGACCGAGACGTTGAGGCGCAGATCGGTGTTGGCCGAGCTCACCCCGGTGAGCCTGGTCGTGCCTCCCGAACCGGCAGGCAACTGGATGAAGCCCGCGCTCGATCCGACAGAGTAGAGGGATGCGCTGCCCGCGACCGTCCACGGGCCGCCGGTCGGAGCCGTCCCCCAGCCGTTCGCGATGACACGGTCGAAGCCGTCCGTGGCGAGCGACCCTGCCGGCGGCGGGGGAGCTGTGACGGCGAACGTCTTCGTGGTCGTCCCGCTTGCTCCGCCGTCGTCGGTCACTGTGAGTCTCGCCGTGTACGTTCCGGCAGCCGGGTATGTGTGGCCGGCCGTGCCCCCTGTGCCGGTGGCGCCATCGCCGAAGTCCCACGCGAACGTGCTGATCGTGCCGTCCGGATCGCTCGATGCCGCCCCGTTGAACGAGCAGGCCAGGTCGGTGCACGCGTTGGTGAAGCTCGCCGTCGGCGGTTGGTTGCCCCCGCCTCCGCCCGGTGCGATCGTGAACGAGTCTGCGAAGTTCCCTCCCGCCGCCCGCGCGAACGATGCGCTGAGCTGGGTCGCCGTCGCTGTGACGTCGAGCGACCCGTATGTCGGCGTGAGGTTCGCGCCGGACTCCGCGGCGAAGTAGTTCGCCTCCGGATCGGCTGCGTTGATGTTGTAGAGCCCGTTGCCCCCTGTGCCCACGGTCGCGAACACCGTGCCGGCTCCCTTCACCATCGACGCGTCGGAGTCGGAGACACAGCTCGCGGAGTACGTGCCGGGCACGATGGCGCTGCACGCTCCGCCGAGGGCGAGCTGGTTGGTGCGCTGATACAGGTGCTCGTGTCCGGTGACGACCAGGTCGACGCGCTTGCCCACGAGCAGGTTCATCAGGTCGGCGCCCGCCTCGCAGGCGTACTGGCCCATCGAGAGGCAGGGTTTGTGCATCCCGACCACCACCCACGGGATGTTCGCGGTGCGCGCGCCGTCGATGGCCGCGGCCGTCCAGGCGTAGTGGGAGGTGCCTGTGTTGTACGTCCAGGTTCCGTCCGCGAACGGAAGGCCGGGCGAGATCATCACGAAGCGCACGAGCGGAGCGCCCTGCGGGACGTCCACGTAGTACTGCCGCCCGTAGGTGCCGATCGCGCCGGGGAGCTGGTTGGGCAGGCAGGCGCCGAAGTCGTTGATGTTGCCGTTCTGGCCGCTGCTCTCGTGGTTGCCGGAGACGAGCTCGAACGGGAAGCCGGCGCCGACGGCCTGCGTCACGCTGTCGCACCACGTTTGCTCGTCGCCGACGGCTCCGTACGACAGATCGCCGACGGCGAGGTGGAGATCGGGATGCAACGCGCCGATGCCGGCGAGCACGGCGGTCGCATTGGCTGAGGTGCCGTAGTCGCCCGACGCGGTGAAGTGCACACTGGCCGCGTTTGGCGCGATGCCCGCCGCGCCTCCTGGCGCGGTCAGGACGAGTGCTGCGAGAGTGAGGCCGACGATCGCGGCCGCGGTGGTTCGTCGAGCAGGCATTGGAGCGCTCCTTCGCAGCTCACGACTGTGCTCTGCTGCCACGGAGGCGCGTGCCCCCGTAGAGGCAGTGACCCTGTGCGGGCCTGGCACTCAGGGTAGTCCCGCGCACGGGCGCAACGGAAGGGAAACTGAGAAATGCTCGCGAGGAGAGCCGCCTAGACTCGTGCTGTGCCCGACGACATCCCGGTTCTGAGCGAGGCGCTGTTCGAGACGTTCGGGAGCGGAAGCTGGGCCTTCCTGCCCGCCACGACGCCAGAGGCGCTCGCCGCAGCCCTGGATGCGCGCATCGCCGACGACCGGTTCCGGCTGGCCGAGAACCCCGGCCTTGGTGACGGTCCCGGCCTGCTCGTGCTCACCGCTCCGGTCAACGGCTGGGTGATCCTCCTTGGCGCGAGCGAGACGGTCGGGGCTGCGGCGGCGGTCCTCAGCGAGGGGATCGGCGTCTTCCAGGCCATGATCGACGTGCGGCTGCCCGCGATGAGCTGGGCGCACGTCGAGGGCGGCGTGCCGACGCGCACGGTCTCCGTCGAGCTCGGCGACGACGGCGACCTCGTCAGCAGGACCACCGGCGACCCGCTGCCGTTCGAGGGCGACCGGCTCGTGCTGCCGACGTCGCAGCACGGCTACGACCCGTTCTTCTACCCGCTGGCGATCCTCGCGGAACACGGGGTGACGCTGGAGGTGCTTGCCGAGGCGCTGCGACGGCCGAGCGTCACGCTCGCCCTCGCCTGAGCCGGGTTCGGCCGTCGGATCGCTGAGCGTCAGCTCGGCGTGACCCGGTAGTTCAGGAACACCGTTCCGTTCGCGAACCGCCGCTCGTCCAGCAGCTCCAGCCCGAGTTTCAGACCGCGCGGCAGCGCCGGGGTTCCCCCGCCGACCGCGACGGGCACCAGGATCAGCCGCACCTCGTCCACGAGCCCCGCCCGCAGCGCCGCAGCCGCGATGGTCGGGCCGCCGATGCCGACGTCTCCGGGAGCCGCGGCGACGATGGCGCGCACCGCATCCGGATCGAACGTGCGCTCGAGGCTGGTGCGCGGGGTCGAGACGGCGTCGAGCGTTGCCGAGTACACGACTTTGTCCGCGCCCCGCCAGATCCCGGCGAAGTCGACGACCACCGGCGACTCGCCCGGATCGTCGCCGAAGGTTTGCCAGACCTGCATGGTCTCGTACATGCGCCTGCCGTACAGGTAGGTGGATGTGCTGCGCTCCAGGTCGTTGACGAAGGCGTGCACCTCCTCGTCCGGAGCAGCCCAGTCGAAGCTGCCGGACGTGTCTGCGGTGTAGCCGTCGACGGACGCGATGGCGGAGTAGAGGAGACGTGGCATCGGTGGTACCTCCCGCACCGACTTTACCCGCCCGGCGGAATCAGCGTTTACGACGTCGCCCAGGCGGCGTATGGTGTGGAACCAGCTATCCGACTCTGCAGGACGTACCCCCGCGTCCGTGCCAGTGGAAGGAGACGGCATGTCGACACGCTCGATCCATAACGAGAGCAGCGCGAGACCGCAGCGATTCCACGGCGCGCTCCGGGCGGTCGCCGCTCTCGTCGTGCTCGTCCTGGTGACCGCGACGTTCACGCTTCTCGCTCCTGTCGATCGGGCGGACGCCACGGTGCCCGGCTCGCCGGGAACACCGCAGCCGGGCACCGTCGTCTACACCGAGGACTTCGAGAACAACACCGGTCCGTCGGCCACCAACTTCGCAAACTACGTCGGCGCGACAGGTGCCGCATACACCGGCTCGCCGTTCTGGATCAACGGCGCGCGCTGCAACGGAGTCATCCTCAATTACTCCCAGGCGACCACGCCCGCCTTCGCGCTGTCGGGGACGAGCGCGGCCGACTCCGGCGTGAACGGGCGCTGCTCCGACTCGCCCGGGGTGCGCAGCTATCAGTTCCTCCGGATGCTCGCGCGCGGCATGGGCCAGCAATTCACGCCCGGTTCCCCCACGACCGACAACGTCGTCAGCTCGTACACCGAGTGTCAGAGTTCGGCGACGGCCGGCGGCACCTGCGACGTCCTGCCGACCGGTTCGACCGTCGCCTCCGGCTCTGTGCTGTTCCGCACGGTCCAGCCGATCGCGACGTCGCTGAACCACTACTACGTCTTCGGCGTGGACAGCGCATACATCAACTGCGGTGCGGCGGCCTCGGATCCCGGCTATCAGTTCCAGACCATCGATCCCGCGACGGGGACAGCGACCAACCTCGGCAGCGCCCTCGATGGATGCGCGACCACCAGCGACCCCAACGTCCGGACGTTCACGCAGTCCGTCACCAGCAACGTCGGCGGCGCGTTCGGCACGGTGACGAAGGTCGTGCGCATCAACTCGATGACGACCACCCAGGCGTTCAAGGCGGCAGGCGCATCCATGGGCCTGCAGATGTACAACACCAACGGCGTGACCAACGGCAACGACGGCGCCTTCGACAATCTGCGGCTGGTGGATGTGACCCCGCAGCTCGACAAGTCGTTCAGCCCGGCACTCATCGCCCCTGGAGGGGTCTCGACCCTGACCTTCACGATCACGAACACCGACGAGATCAACGCGAAGAACGACTGGAACTTCGCCGACACCCTGCCGGCCGGCGTCGTGATCGCGCCGACACCGGCTATCGGCGGAACGTGCGCCCAGACGGCGGGGACGGCGCCGTTCGTCAGGACGGGCGTGGCAGGGTCGAACGTCTTCACCGTCACCGGCGGCGACCTGGCCAACAACCAGGCCTCATGCACCGTGACCGTCGCGGTCACATCCGCCGCAGAGGGCTCGTACGTCAACGGTCCTGCGAACGTGGTGACGAACCTCAACCCTCCGGGCAGCACCACCCTCACCGTTCGTGCGCCGCGCATCGAGCTGAGCAAGGCACTGGGCGCCCCACGCCAGTCCGACACCGACCAGTTCACCACGCAGCTCCGCGTCGGCGGGCCGACGGGCACGGTCGTGAATGACACGACAGCGTCGACCACGACCGGCGGAGGCGCGACGGTCGACCCCGGCACGGGCACCACCGGAAGTGTCGTGGCGACCGAGGGCACCGCATACACGCTGACCGAGGTTGCAGCAGGGACCACGGTGCTCGCCTCGTATGCGAGCACCATCACCTGCACGGACACGTTCGGATTGCAGCCCGGACTGCCGACGAATGCGCCGTTCACCGGCTCCCTGACGCTCACCCCGGTGGCCGGAGCGGACATCCACTGCACGCTGTCGAACACGGCGCAGCCCATCCTGGACCTGACGAAACAGGGGACAGGTGTGACCGGTCCGGATGCGGCGGGCGACTACAGCGCGCACTACACGGTCACGGTCGCCAACTCCTCCTCCGTGCCCGGCACCTTCGGCCCGCTGGTCGACACTCCGGCTTTCGCGCCGAACCTGGCAGTCACCGGCGCTTCGTGGACCGTCTCCGGTGCGGGGGCGCCGCCCGGAGGGTCCGCGACAGGGGCTGGACCGTTCTCGCTAGCTCCAGGCGGGTCCGCCATCGCGGCACGCACCGCGTTCGTCTATGCAGTCGACGTGCAGTTCCACTACACCGACACAACCCAGGCAGTCGACTGCGCCGGTCCTGGCACCGGCCTCTACAACTCCGCGTCCGTGACCGGAGAGACCGGCGGCACCGGAGACAACGCGGCCTGCCTCGCCGCACCGGCACCTCCGGCGCCCGGGATCGCGCTGATCAAGACCGCGAGCACGAACGATCTGACCGTCGGAACCACGATCATGTACACGTTCGTCGCCACGAACACCGGCAACGTCGGCCTCTCCGCCATCCAGCTCGTCGACCACGACTTCACTGGCGCAGGCACGCTCTCGCCGATCTCCGGATGCGCGCCCGCCCTGGGTTCGACCCTCGCCCCCGGCGCGACCCTGACCTGTTCGGCCACCTACGTCGTGCAGCAGGCAGACGTGGACACGGGAATCGTGTCGAACGCGGCGACGGTCACCGGAACTCCGCCCGTCGGTCCGGCGGTCACGGCTTCGTCGACCACGAATGTCCCTGGGACCGAATCGCCGGGGCTGGTGTTGCAGAAGCTGGCTGACGCCTCCGCGGTGACCGCCCCGGCGACCGTCGGTCAAACGGTGACCTACCGGTTCACCGCCACGAACACCGGAGACGTGACGCTGCACTCCGTGGGTATCACCGACGATCTCGCGGGCATCTCGTCGCTGGTCTCCGTGTGGCCGGGAACGACCGGCATCCTCGCACCCGGGCAGAGCGTGACGGCGACGGCGACATACGAGATCACCCAGGCGGACATCGACGCGGGCCACGTCGCCAACAGCGCGACCGCCGCGGGGATCGCACCGGATCTGACCCCGATTCCATCGAACCCGTCCTCCACCGACACCCCGTTGACGAGCGGGCCGGCACTCGCTATCACGAAGACCGTCGACAGTTCCAGCGTGTCGAACCCCGCGGTCGTCGGGGAGGTCGTCGTCTACACGATCACCGCCACCAATACCGGCAATGTGACCCTCACCGATGTGACGGTCGCCGACCCGCTCGTCGGCATCACCCCGTTGATCGCCGCCTGGCCGGGGACGCCGGGCACGCTCGCTCCTGGCGAGAGCGTCACGGTCACGACGAGCTACGCGATCACCCAGGCGGACATCGACAGCGGTCACATCGCGAACAGTGCGACGGTCGTCGGTTCGCCGCCGACCGGCCCTCCCGTCGCGCCACCGCCGGCCACCACGGAGACTCCGCTCACGCCGGGGCCGGCGCTGACGTTCACCAAGGCGGCGGACACGTCGGCCCTGTCGACCCCGCCGGGGGCTGGCGACACGGTCACCTATCGCTTCACGGCCACCAACTCCGGCAACGTGACGCTCACGGACGTCACGATCACGGATGCGCTCAGCGGCCTCTCGACGCTCACGTACGACTGGCCGACACCCGCATCCCCTGGCGTGCTCACACCGGGAGAGACCGTGACGGCGAGTGCGACATACACGCTCACGGCCGCGGATGTCGACGCCGGCCACGTGGCCAACACCGCCACAGTGGTCGGCACGCCGCCGGCCGGAACCCCGGTGATGCCGCCTCCGGCGGGGACGGACACCCCGCTTCCGAGCGCCCCGGCGCTGACGCTGGCGAAGGTCGCTGACACGTCGGCGCTCTCAGCAGCGCCCGTGGTCGGAGAGACGGTCACCTACCGGTTCACGGTGACCAACACCGGCAACGTGACCCTCACCAGCGTGACGATCGCCGATGCGCTCGCCGGTCTCTCGACGCTGACGTACACCTGGCCGGCGCCGGCATCCCCTGGCGTGCTCGCGGCGCACGAGACCGCCACCGCGACCGCCACCTATCAGCTCACCCAGGCCGACGTGGATGCGGGCACCGTGCAGAACGCGGCGACCGCGACGGGTACCCCGCCCACAGGCGGACCCGTCACGACGCCGCCGGTCAGCGTCGACACACCGCTCCCTGGCATTTCGTCGCTGACACTTACGAAGGTGGCCGACGTGACCGGACTGACGGACCCGGTCAGTGCCGGTCAGACCATCGAGTACACGTTCGCGGCGACGAACACCGGCACGGTGACGCTCACCGGTGTGACGATCGCCGATCCGCTCGCCGGTCTCACCGCGCTGACATACACCTGGCCGACGCCGACGCCCGGACTGCTGGCCCCCGGGCAGACGGTCACCGCGACGGGTGCGTACACGCTTACGCAGGCCGACGTGGATGCGGGGGCCGTCACGAACACGGCGACGGCGACGGGCACCCCGCCTTCCGGGCCGCCGGTCACCGCGCCACCGGCGTCGACCGACACCCCGCTCGCCGCCGCACCGTCGATCGGACTCGTGAAGACAGCAGACACCAGCGCGCTCTCGACGCCGGTTCAGGTCGGCGACACCATCAGGTACTCACTCACCGCGACCAACACCGGGAACGTCACGCTCACCGGCGTCGACATCGCCGATCCGCTCGTCGGCCTCCCAGCGCTCGCGCTCGTCTGGCCGGGCGTCGTGGGCACACTGACCCCCGGCCAGTCCGTCACCGGGACGGCTGCATACACCCTCACGCAGACCGACGTGGATGCGGGATCGGTCACGAACACCGCGACCGCGACCGGCACGCCGCCCACAGGGCAGACGGTGACGACACCGCCGGTGACGGTGGTGACGCCGCTCGTCGAGAGCCCGGCGCTGACCCTCACGAAGGCGGCAGACGCATCCGGAGTGTCGAACCCGGCCGCGGTCGCTCAGAGCATCATGTTCGAGTTCACGGTGACCAACACCGGCAACGTCGCTCTGCGCGACGTTGCGATCGACGACCCGCTTGCCGGGCTCTCGGCCATCGCATACGCGTGGCCGGCCGGACCTGGCGAGCTCGAACCCGGCGAGAGCGTCACAGCGACCGCGACGTACCGTCTCACCCAGGCCGACCTCGACGCCGGCCGGGTGAGCAATACTGCGTTCGCCTCGGGCGTGTCTCCGGGTGGTGCGGCCGTGACGTCCGAACCGAGTACGGTGACGGTCGCGGTGCCGGCGCCGCCTGTGCAGCCGGGGCCGCCCGCGCCACCCGCGAGCGGGCTTCCGCCGACCGGGAGCGACATCGCCGCACTCCTTAGCTGCGGTGTGCTGCTGGTCGGGATCGGAGCGTACCTCGCCAGGAGGCGGAAGGGCGTGTGGGCCAGGTGAGTCTGGCCGCTGCGAGGCGGCCGTGCTCACATCCCTGCTGGGCCTGCTGCGCGCCCGCTCAGCCGACCTGCGGGAACAGCGCGCCCAGTGCGTGGAGCTCGCCCCCGAAGAACACCGGCACGACGAGGTCGAGCACGAATGCGATTCCGAAGGCGAGCGCCACCGCACCGGCCGCGATGACGACGAGCACGGAGAGCAAGCGCAGATACGCGTTCTCCGCGATCGAAGCGAGCACCCCTCGAGCCCGCTTGACCTGGGGCACCGCACCCGTGAACGGGAGTTGGTGGTTCAGTGTCGTCATCGTGGTTCCCCCTGGTTCGGCCGATGCATCCAGTCAACCCGGGAGTGAGAGCGCCGGCATCAGCCGCGGGTCGTGGAGGTGTCATCCGCCGGTATGATTCCCGGGGCGGGGACGATCGGTCGGAACGGCGACCAGGGGAGGGGTGTCGGTGACCCAGGAGAAGACGGCGCGGTCGCGCGGATCGCTGTGGATCGTGGTGGTGTCGATCGTGACGGCGCTCGCCCTCGGGGTGGGGATCACGGCGCTGGTGCTCGTGATCGGGGCGCGTGACGCATCCACCCCTCAGGCGTTGGTGTCCGCGTACCTCAGCGACGTGAAGCGCGGCGACGTGGAGGCGGCGACGAAGCTCGAGGGGCGGACGCACCGTGCGGTGGATGTGCTGCTCACCAACAAGGCGTACAAGAACGCGACCGACAGGGTGACGGCGTTCCGCATCGTGGGCGTCCGGCCGCACGGGCGCGACGCGACGGTCACGGCGGAGGTCACGGGCGGCGGCACGAAGAGCACGCGCGACTTCGCGGTCAGCCGAGGCGCGTGGACACCGGCCTCGCTCGTCGGCGTGGACACCTGGAAGCTCGCCCCGGTCACGCTCGGCACGGTCACGGTGACCATCGGCGCGCCCGGCCGGGTGGATGCGACCCTCGCCGGGGTGCCGCTCGGCTGGAAGGGCGCGACGCTGCGCCTCAACGCGTTCCCAGGCACGTACACGCTGGCGGCGTCCACCGGCAACGACTGGTTCACTCTCGCGGGCGCGAAGGCCTCGGTGACCGGCTTCGCCGACGACGTACAGCTTCAGGATGCGGCGGTCCTCACCCCGAAGGGCCTCGACTCCGCTCAGGCGTCCGCTCAGGCGTGGCTCGACCAGTGCGCTGCGTCGCCGGAAGCCCAGCCGGCCGGATGCTCGTTCGGCCTCAGCAGCGGAGCGGAGCCAGGCGAGATCTGGACCAACGCCGCGTGGACGGTGCAGAGCCGTCCGACGCTCACGGTGGGTCCGTGGGATTTCGGCTGCCACCTTCCTGACCAGGCCGCGGTGAGCGCCGGAGGCTGCTGGCCGGTCAAGACCGCGACGCCGGGCGCTGTCACGTTCCACGCCGACTTCTCGATGCCGGCGAGCGGCGACTCAGGAACCATCACTTCCACGGAGCCGATCGAGGCCGACGTGGAAGGCTCCATCTCCTCCTTCGGTGACGCGGGCGCGGTGTTCCAGTCGGTGACCTGGGGGCCGGGCACGCCGGCGGAGGGCAGCTAGGCGCTCGCCGTCAGCCGAGGTGCGGGGTCGCGCCGTCCCAGGTGAGCTGGCGCACGAGCATCCCGCGATAGGCGTACGAGTCGTCCCAGGAGTGGAAGACGAGCCAGTCTTTTCCGTGAAAACTGACGACGTTCTGGCCTCCGGGGCCGTGGAAGGTCCCGGCCGTGGAGGAGGAGGTGAGGAACGGCTTCTCCTGCGAGGTGAACGGCTGAGTCAGCGACGTGCCCGTCGCGGTGCCGATGGCGTAGTGGTCGCCGCCGTAGTCGTTCGCGGAGAAGAACAGCACGTAGACGCCGTCGCGCTTCACCAGGTCGGGTGCCTCGACCAGCGCGCCCTCCCAGGCCCTGTCCTGCTTGAGCAGCTTGACCGGCGCTCCGGCGAGGCTGAGGCCGTCGGCCGACAGCGGGGCGGTCTCGATCCAGGTGTCCAGGCTGCAGCAGTTGCCGTCCGTCTTCCAGAGCAGGTGGAGGCTGCCGTCGTCGTCGCGGAAGATGGCGGCGTCGATCGCGCCGCCCGCATCCACCGGGCAGACGAGTGCGGTGTCGGAGGCCGGGACGAAGGGGCCGCCGGGAGCGGTCGACGTCGCCGTGCCGATGCACTGGCGGCCGGATGCTGCATCCTGAGCGGTGACGTACATGACGAATGCGCCGGGGGAGACCTCGGCCACCTCGGGAGCCCAGGTCCGGCCGGGCTGCGCCCAGTCGGGCAGGGCGGTGAGCGCATCCGTCTGGGAGACCGTCCACTCGCGCAGGTCGGCGGAGGTCGCAGACCTCACCAGGAAGCCGGGTGTGTTCGTGGCGAACGCGTACGCCGTTCCGTCGTGGACGATCACGTCTGGGTCGGCGAAGTCCTGGTCGATCGCGAACGCCGGCCCGGCGTCCGCGGGGCCCGATGCCGAACCGGATGCGGTCCCCGATGCCGAGCCGGAGCCACCGGCCGAGCACCCGGTCAGCGTTGCCAGCGCAGCCAGCGCGGCGGCTGCCACCGTCAAGGCGACCCCCGCCGACCTCATCCCTTCACACCGGAGCTGGCGACGCTGTCCACGATGTGGCGCTGCGCGATCGAGAAGAGGATCAGCACGGGAATGGATGCGATCACCGCCCCGGCCATCACGATCGCGAAGTGCGTCGAGTACGCCCCCTGGAGCTGGGCGAGGCCGGGCTGCAGGGTGAGGTTCTCCGGGCTGAGCAGCACGTACACGGGCCACAGGAAGTCGTTCCAGTTGGCGAGGAAGCTCAGCACGGCGAGCGTCGCGAGGGCAGGGCGAGCGAGCGGCACAACGATCTGGAGGAAGATCCGGATGTCACCGGCCCCGTCGATCCTGGCCGCCTCCTCGATCTCCACGGGAAGCCCGATGAAGAACTGGCGGAGGAAGAACACGCCGAACGCGCTCGCGGCACCGGGGATGGAGATGGCCCAGATCGTGTCCAGCCAGCCGAGGTTCTGCACGATCAGGTAGTTCGGGATGAGGAAGATGACCGGAGGGACGAGCAGCGTCGCGATGATGGCGCCGAAGACGATCTTCTTTCCCCAGAACTCCAGCCGGGCGAGCGCGTACGCTGCGGCGGAGGCCGTCACCAGGATGATCGCCGTCTGCAGCGTCGCAGCGAGCAGGCTGTTGAGGAACCAGCGGAAGATCGGCTGCTGGCCGCTCGACAGCGTGATGTACGCGTCGACCGACCACGGCGTCGGGAAGACCGAGAACGGGTTCTGGATGGCGTCGCTGTCCGTCTTGAACGAGGTGAGGACGATCCACAGCAGCGGCAGCACGATCAGCAGGGTGACCAGGCAGAGCACGACGTAGAGGATGACCTGACCGGCCGTGCGGCGCGGCGACCGGCGGCGCTGCGCGCGGGCGGGAGGCCGGTCCTCTCCGCTCGCGACAGGCTGCTGGGAGGAGACGGCCGTCATCGGGATGCCCTTTCCGTGCGCTCCCGCTGCAGGCGGAAGTTGACGATGCTGATGATCGCGAGGAACACGAACAGCACATAGCTCATGGCCGACGCCGCTGCCATGTTGTTCTGCGACAGCCCCTGGTCGGAGATGTACATGATCGCGGTTCTGGTCTGGTTGCCTGGGCCGCCCTTGGTCACGATGTACGACTGACCGAACATGTTGGCGGAGGCGAGGATGGTCACCGTGACGACGAACGTCATGACCTGGCGCAGGCCGGGGAGGGTGACGCTGAAGAACTTCCTGATGGGGCCGGCGCCGTCCAGCGCCGCCGCCTCGTAGAGGTCGTTGTTGATGCTTTTGAGCCCGGCGAGGATGATGACCGTGTTGAAGCCGAGGGTCCACCAGACCGTGATGCCGACGAGCGAGACCCAGACCCAGGGCACGTTGACGGTCCACGGGATGTCGGAGGGGAGGCCGAACATCCCGAGCACGTGGTTGACGATTCCGGACTGGGTGTCGAGCAGGTACTTCCAGATCACGCCGATGACGGCGACGCCGAGGACGTACGGTGCGAAGAACACGGCCCGGAAGACCGTGCCGCCGCGGATCTTGCGGTTGAGGAGCTGCGCGATCAGCAGCGGGATCACGAGGAGGAACGGGACGCTCGCGACGGTGAAGATGCCGGTGGCGCCCATCGACTGCCAGAAGTCGCCAGAGGTGGCCGAGTCCGGCGTGAAGAGGTCGATGTAGTTCTTCAGCCCGATGAACTGCTGCGTGTCGCGGAACGGGCTCCAGTTGGTGAGGCTGATCCAGAGGCCGAACACGGCCGGACCGGCGACGAAGACGAGGAACAGGACGAGGAACGGCGCCAAGAAGAGGTACGCCGTCTTCGTACGGCGCGGCGCAGCCAGGTTGGAGCTGCGCCGGGCACGCCGAGGCGGCACCACGGCGTTGCGCCGCGATGCCGCCTCTACAGCGAGCTCATTCGCCATAGGTCTGCTTGTTCTGCTTCAGCAGGGTGTTCGCCTTCTCGACCGCGTCATCGAGCGCCTGCTTGGGCGACTTCTTGCCGGTGACGGCCTCGTTGACCGCGGTGGTGACGGTGGCGGTCACGCTGGTGATGCCGGGGGCGGAGGTCTCGTAGTGCGCGTACGGGAGCTCCTCGAGGAACGGCTTCAGGTTCGGGTACTTCTGCACCAGGGCCGGGTCGTTGCGCACGCTGTTGCTCGCGGGCAGCTCACCGGTGTCCGGCCAGCTCGCCGAGTTGTCGTTCATCCACTTGACGAACGTGGCTGCGGCGGCCGTCTTGTTCTTGTCCTGGCCCTTGTTGTTCATGAACATCCAGTGGGTGGATGAGGACCAGACCGCCTTCTCCGTGCCGATCTGCGGCACCGCGACGGCCGTCCAGTCGAGCTTGTCGAAGGCGGTGTTGGTGGTCTGCCACACGCCGTTCCAGTTGAAGGCCGTCTTCCCGGCGATCAGGGCGTTGATGTTGCCGTCCTGAGCGACGTTGGCCGGGCTGTATCCCTGCTTGATGAGGTCGACCATGTGGGTGAGCGCCTGCACACCGGCGTCCGAGTTGAAGGTGGCCTTGGTGACGTCGTCGTTGAACAGGTCGCCGCCGAACTGCCAGAGCAGCGACTGGAACTCGAAGGTCCCGGTGAAGACGTAGCCGTCGACCCACTCGCCCTGGATGCCCGCCGTCTTGAGCTTGGCGAGCGCATCCATGTACGAGGCCTTGTCGGCCGGGATGGTGGTGGGGTCGACGCCCGCCTGCTTCAGGACGTCCTTGTTCACGTAGAGGCCGAGCGGGGTGACGCTCCACGGGATGCCGTACTGGGCTCCCTTGTACTCGCCTGCCTTCATGAGACCCTCGGGGAAGTCGTCGGCGCTGTAACCGAGGGACTTGACGATGGAGTCGCTCTTGAGCAGCAGGCCCTGGGCGGCGTAGGTGGCGACGTCGTCGCCGTGCGCGACCGCGACGTCTGGACCCTTGCCTGCCTTGACCGCGAGCGGCATCTTCTTGGCCAGGTCCGCCCATTCCATCGGGACGTTCTTGACGACGATGTTCTTGTGCTCGGAGTTGAACTTGTCCACGAGCTTCGGGACGAGGACGGGTGCTGCCCCGCCCGTCCAGCCGTTCCAGAAGGTGACGGTGACTTTGGGCCCGGAGTAGTCGCCGGACGCCACCTCTCCACCGGAGCCGCCGGAGCTGCCGCAGGCGGTGAGTGCGAGGCCGAAGCCCACGGCCACCGCGGCGGCCAGGACCCGCACGGCAGATCGCTTCTTCATGTGATTTCTCTCCCTTGAGTTACAGGCACGAGTCGCGGCAGAGCCGCGCTGCTCTCGAAATTACAGCGCTAGAAATTTGCTGTCAAGCGGTGGACAATTGGTGACTCGGGTCTATGGACCCGCAAAGTAGAGTTCTCATGACGAGAGGAGACGCAGTGGCGGGTGTGCGCTTGCAGGACGTGGCGGAGCTCGCCGGGGTGTCGATGAAGACCGTCTCGAACGTCGTCCACGAGTACCCGCACGTCAGCGACCGGATGCGCGAACGGGTCCAGAAGGCGATCGACGAGCTCGGCTACCGGCCCAACCTGCTCGGCCGCAGGCTCGCGACGGGACGGACGGGACTGCTGGCGCTGGCGTTCGCCGACGTGACCCTCCCGTACTTCGCCGAGCTGGCCCGTCGCGTGTCCGACGTTGCGGAGGAACAGGGCTACCGGGTGCTGCTCGAACAGACCGACGCCACCCTGGAGGGCGAGCGCGCCGCCGTCTCCGGTATCGAGGCGGGGATGGTCGACGGCATCGTCTTCCAGCCGAGCGTGATGAGCTCCTCCGAGCTGGCGCAGACCAGGAGCTCGCTCCCCATGGTCATTCTGGGCGAGGGAGCCGCACCGCTCAGCATCGACCGCGTGATGATCGACAACGTCGCGGCCGCGCGCGAGGCGACAGCGCACCTGCTCGGCCTCGGCCGCCGCAGGATCGCGTTCGCCGGCCACGAACCCGCCGTCCTCTCGCGCACCTCGGAGCTGCGCATCGCCGGATATCAGGCGGCGCTCGAAGACGCCGGCATCATCCCCGACCCTGCCATGCTCATCCCGAGCGACGCCATCTCTCCGGTCGACGGCGCCGCGGCGATCGGGGCGGCCCTGGACGGCGGACTGCAGCTCGACGCGATCATGTGCCGTGACGACCTCGCCGCCATCGGCGCGCTGCGCGCCCTGCAGGAGCGCGGCCTCCGTGTGCCGGAGGACGTCGCGATCACGGGATGGGACAACACGCTCATGACGTCGGTGACCTTCCCCAGCATCACCACCATCGCTCCAGACCTCACCGCGCTCGCGACCAGGGCGATCACGATGCTCTGCGAGCGGATCGACGGCCTGGCGTCGATGGGAAGGCACGAGCTGGTCGGCTACCGCCTGGTGACGCGGGAGAGCGCCCCGCTGGCCTGAGTCATTTCGGCCCGACCGCATCCACTGTTTTACAGCGCTGCATTTCTAGTGCACGATAGTGTCCATGACTTTCCCCGCTGCAAGCGCACTCGACGGAACATACCCACGCCCGCAACTCGTGCGTGAGCAGTGGTGCGACCTGGGCGGCGAGTGGGCGTTCGCCTACGACGATGCGGACGACGGCGTCGCGCAGTCCTGGTTCGCCGACGATGCCGCAGACCGCTTCGACCGCCGGATCGTCGTTCCGTTCCCGCCGGAGTCCCCGGCGTCGGGCATCGGCGACACCGGATTCCACCCCGTGGTCTGGTACCGGCGCACGATCGGCGCGGCCGACCTCGGGGCGATCGAGGGCGCCGACGACGCACCGCGCGTGATCCTGCACTTCGGCGCCGTCGACTACCGCGCCAGCGTCTGGGTCGGCGGCCGGTTCGTCGGCCAGCACGAGGGCGGAGGCTCGCCGTTCTCCTTCGACGTGACGGCCGCGCTCGCCGCGGCCGCGGACAGCCGGGCCGACGTCGCGGTCGTGGTGCGCGCCGAAGACGACCCCGCCGACCTCTCGCAGCCACGAGGCAAGCAGGACTGGCATCGCGAGCCGCACTCGATCTGGTACCACCGCACCACCGGCATCTGGCAGCCCGTGTGGCTCGAGGCCGTGCCCGAGGTGGCGATCGAGCGCATCCACTGGACGCCCGACCTCGTGGCGGGCACAGTGGATGCGCGCATCCGGCTGAACCGCCCTGCCGCCGACGGCGCGGAGCTCACCATCGCGCTGACCTTCGACGGCCGCCCGCTCGGGACGGTGACCGTGCCGGCAGTCGGACGGACGGTCGAGGCGACGGTGCCCCTGCCGCAGCAGCGCAACGGCCAGGCGTACGAGGAACTGCTCTGGTCGCCGGAGCATCCGCGGCTGGTGGATGCGGAGGTGTCCGTCGGCGCCGACAGGGTGCGCTCCTACCTCGGGCTGCGGTCGGCGGCGGTGGCAGCAGGGCGGTTCCTGCTCAACGACCGCCCGTACTACGTGCGCTCAGTGCTCAACCAGGGGTATTGGCCCGAGTCGCACCTCGCGGCCCCGTCTGTGGACGGCCTGCGTGCGGAGGCGCAGCTCATCAAGGACCTCGGCTTCAACGCGGCGCGCCTGCACCAGAAGTACGAGGACCCGCGCTTCCTGTTCTTCGCCGACACCCTCGGTCTGCTGATCTGGGGCGAGTCGCCCGCGGCGTACGAGTTCACCCCGACGGCGGTCACGCGCACCACCCGGGAGTGGGCGGACATCGTCGACCGCGACTACTCGCATCCCTCCATCGTCACCTGGGTGCCGACGAACGAGAGCTGGGGAGTGCAGCACCTCGCGCACGACGGCCGGATGCGCGACTACGCCGCCGCCCTCGTCTCGCTGACCAAGGCGCTCGACCCCACCCGTCCCGTGATCTCGAACGACGGGTGGGAGCACGTCGACTCCGACATTCTCTCCATCCACGACTACGAGGCGTCCGGCGAGGTGGTCGCCGCCCGCTACGGCTCTGCCTCGGCGGTGGAGCAGCTCTTCGACGGTCTCGGTCCTGCCGGTCGCCGGATGCTCGTCCGCGGTGAGCGTGACGCGAACACGCCCGTGATGCTGACCGAGTTCGGCGGCGTCTCGTTCGTGGACCGCGCGCACGAGGTGGACGGCGCCTGGGGCTACTCGGCCGCGTCGAGCCAGGAAGACTTCGCCGACCGCGTCGGCGCCCTGCTGGCGGCGACGCTGGCGAGCCCGGTGCTGGCCGGGTTCTGCTACACCCAGCTCGCCGACACGGGCCAGGAGACCAACGGCCTGGTGACCGACGACCGCCGCCCGAAGGTCGCGATCGAGCGCATCCGGGAGATGGTGCAGGGCCGGCACGCCTGACGGCCGGTTTCAGTCCTCCGGCGTGGCCGCGCCGACTTCTCGACGCCGGCGAGCGGCGACCCCGGAATGGTTCCTTCCATCGAGCCGATGGAGGCCGGCCTTCACGTAACGTTCCGTGTATGTGTTCTTGATACGGTATGTCTTCTATGAAGAATGTTGATTGCCGGGGCGGTCGGCGTTGTCGTGCTCGACGGTTCTCGGGGGGCGCCCGTGCGTTTTGACGGTCGGGACTGGTCGCCGTTGCTTCTCGATTCGGACCCTGCTCCGGGGGATGTGGATGCGGTGGCGGCGTGGATGTCGGAGTTGCAGGCGCATTCGGAGCGGTACCGCCAGCGGGCGGAGACGATGTACGCGGTCCTGGCGACGGTGGGCGCCGGGGCGTGGTCGGGGCTCGCGGCTGACGCGTTCCGTGCGCGATTGCGTGTGGTCGCTGATGCGACGAGCGTCGCGTCGACCAGGCACGGTGAAGCGGGCGCCGCTGCGCGGGGGTGGGCGCAGGCGATGTTCGACGCACAGTACGTGGTGGATCGGGCGCTCGTGTCGGCGGAGGAGGCAGAGCACGACATCGCCGTGGCGCAGGCTGCAGTGACTGCGCTGACCGGGGATCACCTGACGTTGCTCGATGCGGTGGCGACGCTGGAGAGAGCGTCCTCGGTTTCGCGTACTCCGGCGGGTGCTGAGTTGTTCGCGGCACGTCAACGCGCCGAAGAGGTGAACATGACGTTGATTCGTTCCCGGCGCAGTCTGGAGGATGCCGAGGAGTGTCTGGAGGATGCGCGGGCGAAGGCACGGGACGCGAAGCAAGAGTATGAGCACGCCGCGGCGCAGTTCGTGCGCTTGTTGGAGGCGGCGACGAACGGGGCCATCGCTCGAGCGGCCACGGCGGAACTGAACGACTTCACGTCGGGGGTGGTGAAGCTCAGCACCATCGACGCGAGCGGCCGCCCGGGCGGGGTGGCGCTGATGACGGTGCTGCAACGCCTCACGGTGAGCGAGCTCACGCTGTTGCTGGCGGGTGATCCGGGGCTTCTGCAACGGTTCTGGGACACACCGCCGAACCCGGAGGTCGTCGCGGGCTGGTGGAACGGACTCACCCCGGACGCCCGGACCGCGCTGCTGGAAGCAGCGCCGGGGCTCGTGGGCAACCTTCCCGGGATACCGTTCACCGATCGCGACACCGCGAACAGGATCAGCCTCGAGCTAGCGCAGAACAACCCCGATCTCACGCCTGACCGGCAGGCCGTGCTCACGAAGATGGCGCAGGCGCTGAAAGAGCCTGCCGATGAGGTTCCCGTGCAGTTGGTGGCGTTCAACTTCTTCACCGAACCGCCGATGGTCGCCGTGGGGTACGGCGATCTCGACACCTGCGAGAACACCACCTGGTGCGTGGCAGGGATGGACTCCGGAGCCAGAGACGCTCTCGGTGGCTGGACCGACGCCGCCAAGAACCTCTACCTCACTCAACACGATCTCGGCATCAATCGTCCTGGAGTGGTCGCGTGCTTGGAGTATGACAACCCGGACGTGTTCGGTGTGGTCGACAGCGACGCGGCGAAGAAGGGCGCGCCCCGGTTCGCCGCCGAGCTTGACGGCAACGCCGCCACCCGGGAGGTGTTCGGACCTGGACCGGTTCCGATAGCGGTCACCGCCCATTCGTACGGGACCACGATGGCCTCGATCGCGCTCACCCTCACCCGCACACCGGTGGATGCGTTCGTGCTGGTCGCCTCCGCCGGGATCGACACCTCCCTGGTGCCGTCGCTGTCGGCTCTGCACGCTGACCACGTCTACACCACCGCCGCCACCCCCGACCAGCTCGCGCCGGTCGGCGCGGCGATCTCGGGTCGTGCTGAACCCAATCCCGAGGTCGCCTACGGGACCAACTACGCCATCGGCGGGGCCGAAGCGTTCTCCTCCGACGGTGACGGCAAGGCCCTGGAACCGGTCGACGGGCACAACGCCATCGGCGAGAAGGGGAACACGGGCAACAGCGGCCCCCTCACCCTCAATGCGGTCCCCTCCGAAGGGCACGGCTACTACGACCGCGACACACAGTCGCTGTACAACATCGCGGCCACCACCACCGGTCAGCCCGGCACGGTGAGCGGCGGACTGACCGACACCACCCCAGGGGCGGACCAGCACAACATCATCGCCAGCTTCTTCGCCGGCGCGAGCCTGGCTCCCCGAGGTTGAGACAGCCCATGACTCCCATCACCGTCCGCACCGCCACCGTTCTGCTCTCCCTCGCCACCACGCTGACCCTTGGAGGTTGCGCCATGACCACCCCACCCGACCCCGCACCCCAGAAGACCGGGCAGCAACTCCGCACCCAGATAATTGCCGACACGGTCGCCGCGATCGCCGCGTCCGGCATCCCCGACGGGTGGACCCTCGGCCCGCAGCCCGGGGCCCGCGCGTGGGACCCCGACGCGAAAGAGTTCATCGGCGCAACCTGCTCCACCATGGCCGACGGCACGAGAACGCAGCGCTTCGATGTCAATCTCTACCACGCGCCCGTCGGTGATCCGGTGGCATTCGCGAACATGATGGGCGATTACTGGAGAGACCAGGGCTACATCGTCAGCACCGTGATCCCCACCATCACCAGCCCGGGCGGAAATCATTACACCCAGATTCGCGCCGACCGTGCCGACGGTACGCTTGCCGCCGGCGTGGTCGGGCAGGACAAACTCTTCGTCCTGAAGTCCTATTCCGAGTGCTCCACGGACCCCACCCTGGAGATGTTCGCCGGGCCCACCGGGTACCGCGTCTTCGACACGCTCGAACGCACCCCGTACCACCCCACCCACAGCCCGACCATCACCCCGTACCCCGAACCCTGAGCGCGAGAACCTGCGATCACGATCGCGGACAAGCCGCCCCTCCTGGGCACGCCGACGGAGAGCAGCCGGGACTCAGTCCTGGGCGGAGCTCCGGGAGGCGCCCGCGTCGAGGCGGCGGGCGAGGGTTTCGCGGCGGCGCGTGAGCACGGCGATGGTCTGGTCGAGGTCGGCGATGCTGTCGCGGTATGCGGCGAGGGATGCGGAGCACTCGTCGCTGAACTGGTGGCCGGTGCCGAGGCATTCGATGAACGGCGTCGCCTTGCTGGGGGAGATGCCCGAGTTCGCCAGCTCGCGGATCTCGGTGACGGCACGCACCTGCTCGTCGGTGTAGTCGCGGTACCCGTTGGGGAGCCGGTCGGGCAGCACGAGGCCGAGGCTCTCGTAGTAGCGCACGGCTTTGACCGTGACGCCTGCCCGTTGGGCGAGTTCGCTGATCTGCATGGCTTCCTCCGCCCACAGCGTAAACCCTGACCCGTGGGTCAAGGTCAATCGGGCGTACACTAGTTAGTGCACTAACGAATTGAGGAGATCATGTCCGGAAGCTTCATGCGCTGGTACACCCGGATGAACGAGAAGCTGATCAGCGTCGCCGGCCCCGCCCAGCTCGGCGCTGGCCACCCGGAGGGCCCCGACCACCGCTCCGCTGCGTCGCCGTGCCCGATCTGCGGGCGGCCGATGACGGAGCACACCGTGCTCCGGCCGGAGGGTCAGCGCGACGCCACCCGCCTCGTCTGCCCGTGACGAAACTGTAACCAGCTCAGGGGGTTCGCGACGCGGCCGCGATGATCGCGTGCAACCCCTCGCGCAGATGCTCCAGCTCGCTGACCGGCAGTCCGAGCCTGGCCACGATCTGGCCGGGGATCTTCTCCGCCTCGCTCCGCAGCGCCCTGCCGCTCGCGGTGAGCGTGACCTCGAGCGTGCGCTCGTCGCTCGTGCTCCGCTTCCGCTCCACATACCCGGTCGCTTCGAGCCGCTTCAGCAGGGGCGACAGCGTGGCGGGCTCCAACTGCAGAGCCTCGCTGAGCTCTTTCACCGACCGTGGGTCGCGCTCCCATAGGGCGAGCATCACCAGATACTGCGGATGCGTCAGCGAGAGCGGATCGAGCACCGGCCGGTACAGGGCGATCACGCTGCGAGCGGCGACGGCGAGGCCGAAGCACACCTGGTTCTCCAGGGCGAGCAGGTCATCGGGCACCTCCCGATTCTACGTCCGACGACGGCGGGCGAGCCTGCCGACACCGATCCAGGCGCCAGCGACGAGCAGCGCGGCCGCCGCGAGCAGCGCCGGCGTCGCATCCACGACGGACCCCGTTGCCGCGAGGTCGCCAGACCCTGAACCGGTTCCCGCTGTCCCCGTCCCAGGGCCAGGCGTCGCCGGTGGCGTAACGGGAGGCGTGGTCGGCGGCGTGGTCGGCGGCACGACGACCGGCGCGACCACCGTGTAGTCCTCCGCGCCGAAGGTCTCCCCCGCTGCCGTGATCGTCACGGTCTTCGTGAGCGGATCGGTCGTCGTGTATCCGTCGGGCAGCGTGAGGTCGATCGTGTACGTTCCCGGCACCAGCCCTGTCGCACCGTACGCGCCACTCGGGTCCGTGGTCACGGTGGCGGTGCCCGCCGGACCGTCGATGGTGACCGTCGCGCCTGCGACGCCTGCCCCTGTCGTGTCGAGCACCGTTCCGGCGATGTCTCCCGTCTTGGCCAGCGCGAAGTCCACGCCCGTGACATCCGTCGTCGCCACGGTGACGGGGAGGCTGCCAGCACCATCGGTCACCAGGCCGTCCGGCGGCGTGACGGTCACCGTGTACGAGCCTGCCGGGATGCGCGGGAAGCTGTAGCTGCCGTCCGCGGCGGTCACCGCGCTCACGGAGCCGCCCGGCCCTGTCGCGGTCACGGTCACCCCGCCCACCCCATCGCCCGAGGCCGTCACGGCCCCGCTGATGGTCGGGTTGGCGGCCACGACGAAGTCCTGGCCGGTGATCGGCGTCGACGACCCCTGCGGGATGGTGAACGGCAGCGGTCCGCTGCTCAGGGTGTAGCCGTCCGGCACCGTGAGCAGCGCCTGGTGCGTGCCGACCGGCACCGTGTCGAAGAGATAGCTGCCGTCAGGGTTCGTGGTCACCGAGGCGGTGCCGATGGTCACCGTCGCTCCGGCGATCGGCTGGCCGTTCGCGTCCTTCACGGTTCCACTGACCGCGACGGGGACGATGTCGCGCACGGCGAAGTCGACCACCGCATCCGCTGCGCTCAGATCGGCTGGGGCCGTGGCTGCGGTCACCGCGATCTTGCCCAGCGGCGGCGTGATCGAGACCGTGTACCCGCTGGTCGCGAGGAAGCCGGGGAACGCGTAGTGGCCGCCCCCGCTGGTCGTCGCGGTTCCCACCACGGTGCCGTTCGCATCCGTCAGCGTCACGGGCACGCCGTCCAGAGGGCCGGTGTTGGCGTCGGTGACGGTTCCGGAGATGTCGCGGGCGAGCGAGGCGAACCAGGTCTGGAAGACCGGGAAGCCGGTGACCCTGGTGTACACGAAGGTGAGGGACGCGATCGGCGCGTTCGGCTCGAACCATGCCGATGCCCCCGCGGTGTCGAGGGACTTCGGGTTGGTGACGGGGTCGCCGCTGAGCGTCCTGGTGGCCGGATCCCAGGCCGGCACATCGGCCGGCGTCTGCGTCGGCGTGCAGACGCCGGGGACGCAGTAGTTGAAGCTGCTGCGGTAGCCGAGCTGCGCCGCCGTCAGCGGCACCCCGTCCGGGCCGAGTGCGCGGACCTGCACCTTGTCCGCGTCGATGTCGCCGAGCACGAACGTCCAGCCGGAGGTCGGCGTCGGTGTGCGGAAGCTGTACGTCGTGGTCGACGGCGATGTCGCGTTGTCCGCCCTCGGTCGCAGGTTGAGGTACGGCTTGCCCTGGCTCGACCCGTACTTCGCCCCGACCGGCGTCGCAGCGGCTAGCCAGGTGGATGCGCCGGAGATGACGCCGACCGAACCCGAGCGGGAGTCGCTGGTCACGTCCGCGATCAGGGGCGGGTTGTTCGCCACCGTCACCGTGGTCGTGTAATTGTTGCTCGTGCCGGTGAGAGGGGCCCAGCCCGCCCACTGCGACGTGGTCGCGGCCGACGCGGACGAGGAGAGGATGAGGGGCGCCGCAAGCGCGGCGAGGAGGACAGGGGCGGCGATGCGGAGTCGGAGGCGCATGTCCGCCAGGCTAACCCCGTGCCGCGCCAGGAAGAAGGGGCGGTTTCGGGCGGCGTCAGAAGTCGTCGGAGCGCGTGCGCTTCTCCTGGACGCGCTCACCGGTCGCCGGGTCGATGCCGCCACGGCTCACGGTCGTCGTCCTGCGCCTGCGAAGCATGAAGATCAGCGACAGCACGAACACCACCACGCCCGCGCCCATCAGGATGTAACCGACGAGCTGCACATCGATCCACGACACCTGCACGTTCAGCGCGAACGCGAGGATCGCGCCGACCACCACCAAGAAGATCCCACTGCCGACGCCCATCTGGTTTCCCTTCGGTCACGTGCGGCACACGTTACTCCGGTCGGACCCGCGGGGCGACGTTCATTCGGCGCGGGAGAACTCCGACGCCCGCGCCACCTGCTCTGCGGTGAGGGCGACGCCCGTGTACCGCTCGAACTGGCGTGCAGCTTGCAGGGCGATCACCTCGGCGCCCGTGATGACGGTGGCCCCTGCTGCGCGGCCCGCCACGATCAGCGGCGTCTCCGACGGGAACGCCACCACGTCGAACACGGTGGATGCGGCGGCGATGTGCCCGCCGGAGAACGCCGTCACGTGCTCGCTCTCCCCGCGCATCCCGAGCGGGGTGACGTTGACGATCACGTCGAAGCCGGGCTCCGGGTCGGCGGCCACCCAGGCGTAGTCGTACTTCTCCGCGAGCGATGCGCCGGCCGACTCGTTGCGGGCGACGATGGTGAGGTCGTCGAAGCCGGCGCCGCGGAAGGCGGCCACGACCGCTTTCGCCATTCCGCCTGAGCCGCGCAACAGCACGCGCTGCGCCGGGTCCACCCGGTGTTCGGCGAGCAGAGCGGCCACCGCCTCGTAGTCGGTGTTGGATGCGGTCAGCACGCCGTCGTCGTTGACCACCGTGTTCACCGACTCGATCGCGAGAGCGGACGGCTCCATCACGTCGACCAGCGGGATGATCGCCTCCTTGAACGGCATCGACACCGAGCAGCCGCGGATGCCGAGAGCCCGGATGCCGCGCACGGCGCCGTCGAGGTCGGTGGTGGTGAACGCCTTGTAGATGAAGTTCAGGCCGAGTTCGTCGTAGAGATAGTTGTGGAACCGGGTTCCGATGTTGCTCGGCCGGGCGGCGAGCGACATGCAGACCTGCATGTCCTTGTTCAGGATGGGCATTGGCCCATTCTCGCACCGCTCAGCGCGCGAGCATCCGCTCGAACTCCTTCGTGCGGTGCCCCACCGCGAACCACGCGATGGTGCCGCCGAGCGGCAGCATCAGGATGGTGACCATCCAGATCGTCTGCGCCTGCCAGGTCAGCGAACGGTCGCGGACGATCTGCACGAAGGCGACCACCACGAGCGTCAGGTATGTGATCGCCGCTGCTGCCCCCAGCACGACGAGGATGAGCCCCCCGAAATTCATGAGGCTCAGCTTAGGTGGTACGCCCTGTCTGCCGCACGTCCGAACACGTCCGATCGCTCGTCGGCGCTCAGGCCGGCGACGAGTTCGCGGGTGATGCGCATCGTCTCCGTGTACGGTCCGGCGAGCGTTGAGACCGGCCAGTCTCCGCCGAACAGCACCCTGGCCGGGCCGAACGCGTCGAGCACGTGCTCCGCGTACGGCCGCAGATCGTCGGCGGTCGCCCGCCCGGCCGCACCGAGCGTGGTGAGCCCGGAGAGCTTGACGAAGACACCCGGATGCGCGGCGAGCCTGGTCATCAGGGACGCCCACGGCTCCGCGCCGCCGTCGGCGGCTCCGACGGGCGGTGTGCCGAGGTGGTCGATCACGAGCCGGAGCCCCGGCAGCGCTTCGGCGAGCGAGAGTGCGTGCTCCAGGTGCCGGGGGAGCACCCCGATCACGTCGAACGCGAGACCCCGGTCGGCGAGGAGCGCGAGCGAGCGGTGGACCGCATCCCGTGCCAGCCAGTCGGCGTCCGGCTCGTCGTGGATGAGGTGACGCACCCCCACGAAATCGGGATGCGCCGACCACGCGTCGAGCTGAGCGGCGGCCGCGGCCGGGTCGAGCAGGTCGACCCAGGCCACGACGCCGGCGATGAGAGAGGAGGAGGCCGCGACGGCGAACATCGCCTCCGAGTCCTCCAGCGAGTTCGCCGCCTGGACGAGCACGGCGCCGTCGACGCCCTCCTGCCGCAACTGCGGTTCGATCTCCGCGAACGCGAACGTGCGGTTGATCGGAGCGAGCGCGTCGGTCAGCCACGGGTATGCGACCCGATCGAGGTCCCAGAGGTGCAGGTGGGCGTCGACGGTCATGCTCAGGCCGCCAGGTCGAAGCGGATGAGGGTGGGACCGGCGACAGCGGGCTCCGGCAGCGAGACGGAGAGGGTGTCCCCGTCGCGCGTCACGGCCACCGGCGTTCCGTCTGCGAGGCGTGCCGACGCCGCGTCGACCGCGGCGGAGACGCCGGAGAGCGAGACCGCTCCCGCCGCATCCACGAAGGCGTTCGCGACGTCGCCGCTGCGCGTCCAGCGCACCCACGGCCCTGCGCCGGGCTCGCCGGCGGACGGACCGGCGATCGCCGCATCCAGGGTCGACGACCCGAACACCGCGTCACCGTTGACCGCGTTCCACGCCGCGAGGTGCTCCAGCGTCTGGCGCTGCAGCTCCGGCACGGTTCCGCGGGCGGTGAGGCCGACGTTGAGCAGCAGGTTGCCGCCGCGCGACACGATGTCCACGAACGTCTTCACCGCATCCGGACCGCTCAGCAGGTGCGTCTCGTCTTCGAGGGTGTTGTGGCCGAAGGAGTATCCGATGCCCCGGCAGTTCTCCCAGCCGCCTTCGCCCTCCACGCTGAGGCCCTGCTGGTACTCGCTGGTGCGGAAGTCCCAGTGCGTCGTGCCCCAGCGGTCGTTGGCGACGCCGTCCGGGGTGGTGGCGTAGAACTTCTCGAACAGGTTCTCCATCGAGAACGGCCCGGACGGCTTGCCGGCGTCCGGCCACTCGATGTCGCCCCAGAGCACGTCGGGCGTGTAGCGCTCGATCAGGTCTTCGACGTGCTTGTACGCGTACTCCGCATACGCGGCGTCGACGGGGCGGCCGAACTCCTGGCCCTCGTCGGTGATCGGGGGGAGCTGCGAGAAGTGCCAGTCGAGGCCGCCGGAGTAGTACACACCGAAGCGGAGGCCCGCATCCCGGGTGGCCTTCTCGAACGCGCCGATCAGGTCGCGCTTGGGGCCGCGGGCCACCGTGTTGCGCCCGTCGGTTCCCGGAGCGTCCCAGAGGGTGACGCCGTCGTGGTGCTTGGTGGTCGGCACGAAGTAGCCGGCGCCTGTGCTCTTCACCAGGGCGATGAACGCGTCAGGGTCGAACTCGTCGGGGTGCCAGGCGTCGATGAAGTCGTCGTACGGGGCGCCGCCGAACGCGTCTCGCTGGTGCTGGGCAGCAGGGCTGTCCTCGATGCGGATGGTGTTGTAGTACCACTCTGCGTAAGGATTGTGTGCGAACCAGTACTGCTTCTCGATGGTGCCGAGCTCGCCGATCGGCTCTGCCCAGGCGGGTACGGAATACGGACCCCAGTGCACGAAGATGCCGAGCTTCGCGTCGCTGAACCAGGACGGGAGGTCGCGCTCGAACCGCTGGTAGTTCTCGGGGCGGACGGGGTCGTCAGTGAACATTGCCACGCTGAGATTCTCCTTCTTCGCTGAATGGATTGTGGGACGCATCCCGATTCCATATCCTATAGGCAATAGCATCCCTACTCAAAGGAGAGTTCTCCCCGTGGATTCGACCCTCACCGCTCTACCCGACTCCTTCGTGCGTCCGAACGACTTCCAGCTCCCAGGCGGGGAATGGTTCATCGGCGCCGGATTCGGTCTGTTCGTGCACTGGGATCACGCCAGCCAGCAAGGCATCGAGATCTCCTGGCCGCTCGTCGGCCGGTCCATCATCCCCGGCTCCGACGCGGTGGAGGACACCGTCAGCGTCGAGCAATACCAGTCGACGGCACCCACCTTCGATCCCGTCGAATGGGATGCGGTCGCGCTCGCAGCACTCGCCAAGCGCGCTGGCGCGCGCTACGTCGTGTTCACCGCGCGCCACCACGCCGGGTACTCGATGTTCCACACCGAGCACTCCGGCTTCGGCATCGAGCACTCGCCGTTCGGCCGCGACATCACCCGCGAGTTCGTCGACGCTATCCGTGCCGAGGGCATCCGGGTGGGCATCTACTACAGCCTCCCGGACTGGAACCACCCGGACTACCCGGCCTTCCAGGACAGCGACCGGCCGTACCCGCTCGAGCACTGGCCCGCCGCGGGAGACCCGGCCAACGCCGGCACGCCGGTCGCCGACGACAAGCACCGCCGCCCCTCCGCGGAGGCGTGGACGCGCTACCAGGACTACCTGCGCGGCCAGCTCACCGAGCTGCTGACGAACTACGGCACCATCGACCTGCTCTGGTTCGACGGCGAGTGGGAGCGCTCGGAGCCCGAGTGGGACAGCGCAGGGCTGCGTGCGCTGATCAAGTCGCTGCAGCCGGATGTGGTCATCAACGACCGCCTGCTCGGCCAGGGCGACTACAAGACGCCGGAGCAGGGCTTCCCCGTCACGGCGCCGACCGGTCCGTGGGAGCTGTGCCTCACGATCGGGCAGATGTGGGCCTGGCGCCCTGGTGACACCAAGAGCAAGTCGACCACCTCGCTCGTGACCACTCTGATCGAGGTGGCGAGCCGCGGGGGCAACCTGCTGCTCAACATCGGCCCGAAGGGCGACGGCAGCCTCAACGAGTCGCAGGTGCAGACGCTGGACGAGATCGGCGGCTGGATGGATGCGCACGCCGAGAGCGTCGTCGGCGTCTCGCCGACCGTCGGAGTCGACTACTACGGTCCGTCGACCGCGCGCCCCGGCACGATCTACCTGCACCTGGTGATGCGGCCGATCGAGCAGGTGATCGTGCGCGGCATCCCGGTGGGCCGGGTCAGCGGCATCCGGCTGCTGGCCACGGGCGAGAGCCTGCCGTACGAGGTCAACTACGAGGTGCACGAGCAGGCGTCGCGGGATGTGGAGCCGCTCGGCGAGCTGCTGATCCCCGCGCCCGGCGCATCCGGGGCCGTCGTCGACGTGATCGCGATCGACTTCGCCTGACGGCAGACCCGGTCGACTACTTGACCTGCTGGGGCGCATCCGCTTATGCTCCCCATAACCTATATCAAAGACCCTATAGGATCGTGGATCCGGAGCCCGGCAGGGCCCCTCCGCGAAACAGCAGGCTCAGTAGGCGATCACATTTGATGAATCCAATGGAGGAGGCACAGCAAGTGACACCACGAAGCAAGCGCGCGGCGAGCAGGATCGGAACCGCAATCGTACTGGCAGGAGCGCTCACCGCACTCGCGGGATGCGCGGGCGGCGGGGGCGGGAACGCATCCGGTGGCCCCATCTCGATGTACACCTGGGTGAGCAGTCAGAGCGACCGCGACCAGTGGCAGGGCTTCATCGACCTCGGCAAGAAGGTCGACCCGAAGCTCGACGTGACCATCGACGGACCGAGCTTCAACGACTACTGGACGAAGGTCAAGACCCGTCTCAGCGGCTCCAACCCGCCCTGCCTGCTCACCACGCAGGCCGCGCGTGCACAGGAGCTCGGCGGGCTGCTCATGCCGCTGAACGACCTGATCAAGAAGTACAAACTCGACACCTCGGCGTTCGACTCGTCCATGCTCAAGGGCATGACGGTCGACGGCACCATCCGCGCCATCCCGTACGACGCAGAGCCGATCGTCCTCTACTACAACGTGGATGCGTTCAAGAAGGCCGGCCTGGAGCTCCCGAGCACCACGTACACGCGTGAGCAGTTCCTCTCCGACGCGAAGAAGCTCACCACGGCCGACCACAAGGCGCTCGCCATCGAGCCCGGCTTCTTCATCCCCAACGCCTGGGCCATCGCCGACGGCGCGGAGGCGGTGAAGAACGGCAAGCTCGACCTGACCAACTCCAAGCTGGTCGACCAGGTGCAGTCGTACTTCGACCTGGTCAGCAAGGAAGGCATCGCGGCGGCGCCGAACGCGGCCGACGGCTCCGACGTCGCTCAGGCGGCGTTCACCGGCGGCACGGCGGACATGCTGATCGAGGGTCCGTGGATGTACGGCACCTTCGCCAGCGCCGCCAAGTTCCAGATGGGCGTGACCATCGTCCCGTCCACCTCGGGCAAGGCGCACGGCATGACGGCGGGCTCCGGCTTCGGCATCGCGAAGAACTGCAAGGACCCGGACGGCGCGTTCAAGGCCATCCAGGCGATGACCGACACCAGCGTGCTCAAGGGCCAGGCGGAGAAGCGCGGCATCGTGCCCTCCCGCGCAGACGCCCAGTCGGCGTGGGCCGACGGCAAGACGCCCGAGGCGGCCGCGGCCGTGCAGGCGCTCCTCGGCAACGCCACCGCGCAGCTCACCACCCCCACCTGGAACCAGGTGGAGACCCTGTTCACCCAGTACGGCGTCGAAGGGTACCGCGGTGACAAGACGGCAAAGGACGTGATGAACACGATCCAGAACTCGGTGGGGCAGTAGCCGCATGGCTTCCCCACTGATCACGGGCGCCGTCGTCTCGAAGGAGACGGCGGCGCCCGCCGCGCCCGAAACGCGCCCGTTCGGCGTGCCCCACCCCACCCCGCCGCGGGCGAACAAGAAGCGCAAAGGCGACGGCCTCGTCGCGCTCGCCTACCTGTGGCCAGGGCTCGCAGGGTTCACCTTCTTCATCCTGGTCCCGCTGCTCGGCTCGCTGGTCATCAGCCTGTTCGAGTGGCCGCTGTTCGGCACCCCGACCTTCGTCGGTTTCGCCAACTACCAGAAGCTGTTCTCCGACCCCACGTTCTACACGGTCCTGATCAACACGGTGATCTTCGCGTTCGTTTACACAGCGCTCAATCTGGTGCTCGCACTGGCCGTCTCGCTGTGGCTGAACACGAGGATCAAGTTCTCCGGATTCTGGAGGGTGATCTTCTTCCTCCCCGCCATCACGCCGATGGTCGCCAACGCCCTGGTGTGGCGCCTGCTGCTCAGCGACAACGGTCTGGTGAACTCTGCTCTCGCATCCGTCGGCATCCAGGGACCGAGCTGGCTGTCGGATGCGTCGTTCGCCCTGTTCTCGGTGATCGCGATGTCGGTGTGGCAGTCGTTCGGCTACAACGTGATCGTGCTCTCCGCCGGTCTCGGCAGCATCCCGAAGGAGATCCTCGAGGCGTCCAGGATGGACGGAACGAGCGCCTGGCAGCGGCTGCGGTCGATCATCCTGCCGATGATCTCTCCTTCGCTGTTCTTCACCATGACGATGACCATGATCGGCGCGTTCCAGGTGTTCGTGCAGCCGCAGATCCTGACCCAGGGCGGCCCGGGCGAGTCGACCAACACGTTCGTGCTCTACCTGTACCGCAACGGCTTCGTGTTCGACAGGCTCGGCTACGCATCCGCCCTCGCCTGGATCCTGTTCATCGTCGTGATGCTCATCACCGCCCTGCAGTTCGCCGGGCAGAAGAAGTGGGTGAACTATGACAAGTGAGACGCTGACGCCCGCACGGGACGCCGTGACCCGCCGCAAGCCCCGGATGCGCCGCGCCCAGAAGGTCACAGCCACCAAGACCTGGCTCAACACCCTGGTGATGGCGATCGTGGCCCTGGTGTTCACTTTCCCGTTCATCTGGATGTTCTTCTCGGCCCTCAAGCCGGAGTCCGAGGTGTTCTCGGCGAAGCCGACGTTCATCGGTTCCGAGGTCAAGTGGTCGAACTTCGTGGACGCGTGGACCCTGGTGCCGTTCGGGCGCTTCATCTTCAACGGCTTCTTCGTCGCGATCATGGGCGCGCTGCTGTCGGTGATCGTCGCCGTGCTGTCCGCGTACGCGTTCTCCCGGCTGCGGTTCAAGTACCGCGACCGCATCTTCCTGCTCTACGTGCTGACGCTCGTGCTCCCGCAGGAAGTGCTGGTCGTGCCGCTGTTCATCATGATGAACCAGCTCGGCCTGGTCGACACGTACACGGCGCTGATCATCCCGTTCGCGTTCACCGCGTTCGGCACGTTCCTGCTGCGGCAGTTCTTCCTGACCATCCCGATCGAGTTCGAGGAGGCGGCGCTGATCGACGGCGCATCCCGGTTCAGGACGCTGTGGTCGGTGCTGCTCCCGCAGCTCACCGCTCCGCTGTCCGTGCTCGGGGTGTTCTCGTTCGTCGGCTACTACAACTCGTATCTCTGGCCGCTGATCATCATCAACAGTCAGGAGCTCGCGACCGTCCCGCTCGGCCTCTCGATGTTCACCGGGGAGCACGGCACCCAGTGGAGCCTGATGATGGCCGCGTCCACCCTCGCGATCATCCCGTCGCTCATCATCGTGGCCGTGCTGCAGCGCCAGCTCATCAAGGGCGTCGCCCTCGGCGGCTTCGGCGGCCGGTGACGGAAACGCGCACGCGCAGACGACACCCGGCCCACAATTCAGGAAAGCAGATCAGATGACCCTCGCACCGCCCATCGACCGCATCGCCGTGGACGGCACCATCGTCTTCGCCGAGGCGTGGCTGAGCGATCTCGAAGTGGAGACCGTCCGCACGGATGCTGTGCAGTCGTTCGTGAAGCAGGAGACCATCTTCGTGCGCATCCGGACAGCCGGGGGCGTGGAGGGCGTCGGCTACAGCTACACGATCGGCACCGGCGGCGGCGCGGTGCTCAGCCTGCTGCGCACCGGCCTGCTGGAGGTGCTGCTCGGGATGGACGCGAACCGTCCGGAGGCCGTGTGGCGGGCGCTGTTCTCGTCGACCCGCGCCACCACCGTCGGGCTGATCACGTCGCTCGCGCTCGCCGCGGTGGACACCGCAGTGTGGGATGCGCGCTGCAAGGCCGCCGGCCTGCCGCTGTGGGTGGCGGCCGGCGGCGCGCGCCCGAGCATCCCGTTGTACGACACCGAGGGCGGCTGGCTGCACTTCACCACGGAGGAGCTCGTCGCGCAGGCTGTGGCGTCGAAGGCGCTCGGGATGAACGGGGTGAAGATCAAGGTCGGCAAGCCGCGCGGGCACGAGGACTTCGACCGGCTCGCCGCTGTGCGGGATGCTGTCGGCCCCGGCATGGACATCATGGTCGACGCGAACCAGTCGATGACGGCGGCGGAGGCCATCCGGCGGGCCGCCCTGTTCGAGAAGCTGGACATCTTCTGGTTCGAGGAGCCGTTGCCCGCCGAGGACGTCGCCGGGCATCGGCGGCTCGCGGAGGCCACCAGCCTGCCCGTCGCGGTGGGGGAGTCGATCTACTCGGTGGGGCACTTCCGCGAGTATCTGCAGGCGGGCGCCGCCTCGATCGTGCAGGTGGATGTCGCGCGGGTCGGCGGCATCACGCCGTGGCTGAAGGTCGCGCACCTGGCGGAGGCGTTCAACGTGTCCGTGGCTCCGCACTTCCTGATGGAGCTGCACGTCTCGCTGTGCTGCGCCATCCCGAACGCGCTCTACCTGGAGCACATCCCGCAGCTCCGCGCCGTGACCCGCAGAGAGATGATCGTGCGCGACGGAGCCGGCATCGCCCCGACCGCGCCCGGGCTCGGCATCGAATGGGACTTCGACGCCATCGACGACCTGAGGGTCGGCTGAGCAGAATGGACATCGTGAACACCCTCACCGCATCCCGTGCCTATGGCCGCAGCGGATTGACCGTCGGGCCGATCGGCTACGGCGTCGCCGCTCTCGGCAACCTCTACCGTCCGCTCGCCGACGACGTCTGGCCCGGCATCGTGCCCGCAGCGTGGGAGGCGGGCATCCGGTACTTCGACACGGCCCCGCACTACGGTCTCGGCCTGGCGGAGCAGCGTCTCGGTCTCGGACTGCAGCAGCACGACCGGGATGCGTTCGTGCTGTCGACCAAGGTCGGCCGCGTGCTCGAACCCAATCCCGGCTACCGCGACGGCGACACGGACATCGCCAACCTGTTCGCCGTTCCGTCTACCACGCGGCGGCGGATGGACTACTCGCGCGACGGCGTCCTGCGCTCGATCGAGGACTCGCTGACCAGGCTCGGCCTCGACCGCATCGACGTGGTGTTCGTCCACGACCCCGACGAGCACGAGCGCGAGGCGCTCGACGGCGCGTTCCCCGCCCTGGACGAGCTGCGGGCGCAGGGCGTGATCCGCTCGTACGGCGCGGGCATGAACCAGTCGGCGATGCTCACCAGGTTCGTGAGGGAGACCGACCTCGACATCGTGATGTGCGCCGGCCGGTACACGCTGCTCGACCAGGCGGCCGAGCATGACCTGCTTCCCGCCGCCGCAGAGCGCGGGGTGTCCGTCGCGGTCGCCGCGGTGTTCAACTCTGGCATCCTGGCCACCGACCGGCCGGTCCAGGGGGCGACGTACAACTACGGCACCGCGCCCGATGCGCTGGTCCAGCGCGCCTCCCGGATCGCGGACATCGCGGCCGCATACGGCGTGACGGTCCCGCAACTCGCCGTGCAGTTCCCGCTGCGCCACCCTGCCGTCGCGACCGTCGTGCTCGGCGCGGACTCCGCCGACCAGATCACCCGCAACGCCGGGCTTGCGGCCGTCCCCGTGCCAGACGCACTCTGGGCGGAACTCGCGGAGGCCGGGCTGCTGCCGTGAGAATCCTGCATCCTCTATCCTCTCTTTCGCTCCGACGAACCCCTACGATGTCTGCATGACCACCGAACCAGCACCGGGCGCGCACTTCCTCCCCGCGAGGAGGGCGCTCGCCGACGACGTGTACGACGCGGTTCTCGGACTGCTCATGGACCAGGTCATCGAGCCGGGCAGCCGGGCCAGCATCGACGGCATCGCCCGCCAGCTCAATGTCTCTCCCACTCCGGTGCGCGAGGCGCTCGCCAGGCTCGAGTCGGAGGGCCTGGTGGTCAAGCAGGCGCTCAAGGGCTACACCGCCGCACCGCTGCTCGACAGCGAGGGCCTGCGTCAGCTCTTCGAAATGCGCCGCCTGATGGAGCCGTACGCCACCCGCAACGCGGTCGGCGAGCTCACGCCGGAGACGCTGGTCGAGCTCGAAGAGCTCTGCGACGCGATGCACGCCAGCGGCCAGGCGGCGCAGAGCGGCGACGACCGGTTCCGCGACTACAAGGACTTCGCCGACCAGGATGCGGCCTTCCACCGCATCATCGCAGAGCACTCCGGCAACGCGCTGCTCTCCGACGCCATCGCCCGCTTGCGCTCGCACATGCACCAGTACCGCATCTACTTCAAGCACGGCGTGGTCGACGAGACCTCCGGCGAGCACGAGGCCGTGCTCGAAGCGCTGCGCGCCGGCGACGCCGTCGCGGCCGAGAACGCGATGCTCGACCACATCACCAAGTCCTACCTGCGCATCTCGACCAGCCTGCAGCAGGTGGAGCAGTAACCCCGGCTCCCAGCCCAGCCCCCAGCCCCCAGCCCCCCCAGCCTCCCCGAAACTCCTTCCGAACGGAGTTTGCCCTTCCGCGCGCCCAAAACTCCTTCCGAACGGAGAACACGCCGCAGCCGCGCGCGCTTTCTCCTGCCGAACTTTGCCAACAACTGGCGCGCATCCACCTATATCCAATAGGATGTTGGTTGTAAGCCCGACGTGATGGTGCGCTCGGCGACGGATGGGAAGGGATGCGCGTGAGCATCGTCACTGGATTCGAAACTCGAGACGTCCGCTTCGAGACGTCGGCCATGCTCGACGGCTCGGACGCGATGAACCCCGACCCCGACTACTCGGCCGCGTACCTGCGGATCACGACGGACGCGTCCGACGACCACGAGGGCCACGCGTTCGTGTTCACGATCGGGCGCGGCAACGATGTGCAGGTCGCGGCGATCGACGCGGTAGCGCACCGCGTGCTCGGGCGCGACGTCGAGGAGATCCTGGACGACCTCGGCGGGTTCTGGCGCGAGTTCGTCTACGACTCGCAGTTGCGGTGGCTCGGCCCGGAGAAGGGCGTGATGCACATGGCCATCGGCGCCGTGGTCAATGCGTTCTGGGATCTCAAGGCCAAGCGGGCGGGGCTGCCGCTGTGGCAGCTCCTGGCCAGGATGAGCCCGGAGCAGCTCGTCGACCTGGTCGACTTCCGCTACCTCAGCGACGCTCTCACCCGCGACGAAGCGCTGGAACTGCTCCGCGCCGCCGTGCCGGGCAGGGCGGAGCGCGAGGCGACGCTGCTCGCGCTCGGCTACCCCGGGTACACCACGACGCCCGGCTGGCTCGGCTACTCCGACGACAAGCTGCGCAGGCTCGCCCGCGAAGCCGTGGACGACGGCTTCCAGCAGATCAAGCTCAAGGTCGGCGACAACCTCGCCGACGACGTGCGCCGCCTCGGCATCGCCCGCGAGACGGTCGGCCCGGACATCCGCATCGCCATCGACGCCAACCAGCGCTGGGATCGCGACCAGGCCATCGACTGGATCCGTGCTCTGGAACCGTTCGACCTGGCCTGGGTGGAGGAGCCGACCAGCCCGGACGACATCCTCGCCCACGCGGCCATCGCCCGCGCCGTCGCCCCTGTCCCCATCGCGACGGGGGAGCACGGGATGAGCAGGGTGCTCTTCAAACAGCTCCTCCAGGCGCAGGCGGCCTCGATCGTGCAGATCGACTCCACCCGCGTGGCCGGGGTGAACGAGAACATCGCCATCCTTCTCCTCGCGGCCAAGTTCGGCGTGCCCGTCTGCCCGCACGCGGGCGGCGTCGGGCTGTGCGAGGCGGTGCAGCATTTCTCGATGTTCGACTTCGTCGCCGTCTCCGGCAGCCAGGAGAACCGGATGATCGAGTACACCAAGCACCTGCACGAGCATTTCGTCGCACCGGTCGAGGTCACCGGCGGTCGCTACCGCGCCCCGCTCACCCCCGGCACCGGGATGCAGATGCTCGAGGCGTCCCTCGCCGCGCACACCTTCGCCGTCCCCGCCACGCTCTAGCCCCGCTCTCCACCCCGTCCCCACCCCGTCCCCAAGCAATCGAGCCCAGGGTTTTTCACCTTAAGAACGCGTCTTAAGGTGAAAAAGCCTGGGCTCGATTGCTTCGGTCAGCGGCGGGGGCGCAGGGAGTACATGCCGCCGTCGACGGCAAGGATGACGCCGTTGGTGGATGCGGACCCAGGCGACGCGAGGTAGGCGACCGCCTCCGCGACCTCCTGCGGCTGCACCAGCCGCCCGCTGGGCTGGCGCGCAGCGAGGGCGGCGCGCTCCGCATCCGGGTCGGCGGCCGTGTCGAGCAGGCGGCCCACCCACGGGGTGTCCGCCGTGCCGGGCGCGACCGCGTTCACGCGGATGCCGAGCGGCAGGCAGTCGGCGGCGATCGCCAGCGTCATCGCCGACACGGCGCCCTTCGACGCCGAGTACAGCACGCGCTGGGGGAGGCCGGCCCACGCAGCGATCGAGCTCGTCAGCACAACGGCGGCCGACGGCGACTCCTGCAGGTGCGGCAGGGCGTGCCGGATGGTACGGGCTGAGCCGATCACGTTGACGTTGAGCACGCGCATCCACTCGGCGTCGTCGTTGGCGAGCACGTCGCCCTGCGCGCCGATGCCCGCGTTGGCGACCACCACATCCAGTCGGCCGGCGTCGGCGATCACGGCCGCGATCGCGTCGCGCACGGAGTCGTCGTCGCCGATGTTGCACCGGATGCCCGTGTGCGGTGCGGAGACCGCCGCCGCGTCGAGGTCGAGGGCGAACACGCGTGCTCCGCGGGCTGCGAGCTCGTCGGCGATGGCCTTGCCGAGCCCGGATGCGCCGCCTGTGACGGCCGCCACGAGTCCTTGGAAGTTCTGCGACACCGTTGTCTCTCCTTGTCTCAGTCGGCCGCGCGCACGGTGGTGCGCTGCTCGCCGAGTCCGTCGATGCCGAGTTCGACCAGGTCGCCCGGCGCGAGGTACGGGAATCGTCCGGACAGGCCGACGCCCTCCGGCGTTCCCGTGTTGATCAGGTCGCCGGGTTCGAGCACCGTGAACCGGCTGAGCCGGTAGACGATCTCGGCGACGCCGAAGATGAGATCGGAGGTGCTCGACCTCTGGCGCTGCTCGCCGTTGACCGCCGACCAGATGCCAAGACCGGACCCGTCGCCGACCGCTGCGGTCGGCACCAGCCACGGGCCGAGCGGGTTGAAGGTCTCGAAGCTCTTGCCCTTGCTCCACTGACCGAGCGAGCGCTCCAGTTGGTACTCCCGCTCCGACACGTCGTTCGCGACGGCGAATCCGGCGACGTAGTCCAGCGCTTCCTCCGGCGACGACAGGTAGCGGGCGCGCTTCCCGATCACGGCGGCGAGCTCCACTTCCCAGTCGGTGGTGGTCGATCCAGGCGGGACGAGCACGGTGTCGTTCGGCCCGACCACAGTGTTGGGGTGCTTGTAGAAGACGACGATGTCGGTGGGCGGCTCCGAGCCGGACTCGCGTGCGTGCGCGGCGTAGTTCATCCCGATGCAGATGACGGCGGTGGGCCGGGCGATCGGGGCGCCGATGCGCATCCCTGTCGGGTCGATCGTGGGCAGTTCGCCCGCGAGCGCGGCAGTGGATGCGCGTGCCAGGCCGTCGGAGGCGAGGAACGCGCCGTCGATGTCCGCGGTGATGGGCCGCAGGTCCCAGCTCGTCGTGCCGTCGCTGACGACGGGGATCTCCGCTCCTGGCTGGCCGAGTCGCTGGAATCGGGTCGGCTGGGTCGGCAGAGTGGGCATCGAGAGTCCTTTCGCTCGTCCCCTGAACCCTATTACTATTTCCTATAGCATTCCAACCCCAGGGAGAATCCGATGCGCGTCGCACTGCATTCCATCGTCCGCGAAGGCCACGAGGCCGGTTATGAGGAGGCTCACGCCACAATCCCTGCCGACCTCGTCGAGTCGTTCGCGCGCGTCGGCATCCACGACTGGACCATCTGGCGCAGCGGACGCGATCTGTTCCACCTGGTCGACTGCGACGACTTCGCCGCGGCGATGGATGCGCTCGACAGCGACGAGGCGAACGCCCGCTGGCAGGCGTTCATCGGCCCGTACGTCGACCACTTCGTGACCACGGGGGAAGGCCCGAACGGCATGGTCGTCGGCCGGGTCTGGAGCCTGTCCCAGCAGCGGGATGAGCAGGGTTCCTCCGACCGCTAGGCACGACCCTGCTCCCTCAGCGAGAAAGCTCCCGCCCTCTGCATGAGAAAGCTCCCGCCCTCTGCGTGAGAAAGCTGAAGGCAGCGTGTGCCCCAACCGTGGGGTTACGTTCACAACTTGACTACAAGGGTTCACTCCTGCACCCTTATCGCATGACCGCCACTTCGGGCTCTCTCGTACGTGGCGCACGCAACCCCGGGTCGCAAGGCGCACTGAGGCACTTGAACCAGGAGCGGCTCTTCGAGTTCCTCCTTGCCAACGGCCCTGCCACCCAGGCGGAGCTTGCGCGCGGAACGGGACTGTCGACCGCCACCGTCTCGAACATCGTGCGAGACATGGCGGCGAAGGGCGTGGTCGCGACCAGCCCGGTCAACAGCGGGGGCCGCCGCGCCCTGCTGGTCCAGCTCACCGACACCGGGGACATCGCCGTCGGCGTCGACTTCGGGCGACGCCACGTGCGCGTGGTGCTCGCCACCCTCGGCTACGAGGTGCTGGCGGAGGAGGGCATCGCCCTGCCGCTCGGCTACGACGTGGATGCGAGCCTGCTCGCTGCCTCCGAGCTCATCGACCGGCTGCTGGCCGCCAACGGCTCGGAGCGCGAGTCCGTGCTCTCCGTCGGCGTTGGAATTCCGGGCCCGATCGACCGCAGGACGGGAACGGTGCTGCAGGGCGCGATCCTTCCCGAGTGGGTCGGAGTCAACCTGCGCGACCTGGAGAACGCCTTCCGTTTCCCTGTCGTGGTCGACAACGACGCCAACCTCGGCGCGCTCGCCGAGGTGACCTGGGGAGCCAACCGCGGGGTCCGCAACCTCATCTTCGTGAAGATCGGCTCCGGCATCGGCGCCGGGCTCATCCTCAACGGCCAGCCGTACTACGGCTACCTCGGCATCACGGGCGAACTCGGCCACACGCCGGTCACCGAGCACGGCGTGATCTGCCGCTGCGGCAACCGCGGCTGCCTGGAGACGGTCGCGTCGACGACCGTGATGATCGAGTCCCTCGGCCGCGGCTCCGAGACGCCGGTGACCACGGAGGACATCCTCCGCAAAGGCATCGAGCGCGACCCGGCGACCCTGCGCGTGGTCGGGGACGCCGGTCAGGCGATCGGCCAGGCCATCGCCAACATCGCCAACGTGATCAACCCGGAGCTGGTGCTGATCGGCGGGCCGCTTGCCGGGCTCGGGGATGCGCTGCTCGACCCGATCCGGCACGGGATCCTGCAGAACGCCATCCCGGTTATCGGTGAGACGACCACCGTGCGGATGTCTTCGCTCGGCGACCGCGCGGAGTCCCTGGGGGCCGCCGCGCTGGTCATCCAGGCGTCTCTCGCCGGACGCGAGTAGCGCGGAACCGCGCCGTGCGCATCCAGACCGTTATTTACTTGTTGTGTTCACTGTTTGACGCCAAGCCTGACTTTAGCGTTTACTACTTAGGCAGATAGTTCGCAGTTGAGCAGCAAACCCGCAACAAACCCGAAGGAGCGACGATGCCGTCGAACGCAGTCATCCTGGAGATGCGCGCGATCACCAAGGAGTTCCCTGGTGTGAAGGCACTCGAGGATGTCTCCCTCACCGTCAAGGCCGATGAGATCCACGCGATCTGCGGCGAGAACGGTGCAGGAAAGTCCACGCTGATGAAGGTCCTCTCCGGCGTGTACCCGTATGGGACGTACACGGGGGACATCGTCTACAACGGCCAGGAGATGCGCTTCAAGGACATCAGGTCCAGCGAGCACGAGGGCATCGTCATCATCCACCAGGAGCTGGCGCTCATCCCCGAGCTGTCGATCACCGAGAACATCTTCCTCGGCAACGAGCCGGGCCGCGGCGGCGTCATCAACTGGCAGGAAGCCAAGTCGCGCGCGACCGAGCTGCTCGCACGCGTCGGCCTCAGCGACGACCCTGACACCCCCATCAAGAACATCGGCGTCGGCAAGCAGCAGCTCGTCGAGATCGCCAAGGCGCTCAACAAGTCGGTCAAGCTCCTCATCCTCGACGAGCCGACCGCTGCGCTCAACGAGGCGGAGTCGCAGCACCTGCTCGACCTCATCCTGGGGCTGAAGAGCAAGGGCATCAGCTCGATCATGATCTCCCACAAGCTCAACGAGATCGAGCGCGTGGCCGACGAGATCACGATCATCCGCGACGGCCGCACCATCGAGACCCTGAACGTCAAGGCGGACGGCGTCGACGAGGACCGCATCATCCGCGGGATGGTCGGCCGCACACTCGAGAGCCGCTTCCCCGACCGCACCCCCGACATCGGCGAGACCTTCTTCGAGGTGAAGAACTGGGTCGTGCAGCACCCGCAGGTCTCCGACCGCCTCGTGGTCAAGGACTCCTCGTTCCACGTGCGCCGCGGCGAGATCGTCGGATTCGCCGGCCTGATGGGCGCAGGGCGCACCGAGCTCGCGATGAGCGTCTTCGGCCGCTCGTACGGCAACTTCATCTCCGGCGAGATCTACAAGGACGGCAAGGAGATCCAGGTCCGCAACGTCAGCGACGCCATCGCGAACGGCATGGCGTACGTGAGCGAGGACCGCAAGGTGCTCGGCCTCAACCTGCTCGACGACATCAAGGAGTCGATCGTCTCGGCCAAGCTCACGAAGATCTCGCGCTTCAACGTGGTCGACGACCAGAAGGAGTTCGCGATCGCGGAGCAGTACCGCAAGAGCCTGCGCATCAAGACCCCGGATGTGGAGCGCGGCGTCAGCACGCTCTCCGGTGGAAACCAGCAGAAGGTCGTCCTGGCCAAGTGGATGTTCACCGACCCGGACCTGCTCATCCTCGACGAGCCCACCCGCGGCATCGACGTCGGCGCCAAGTTCGAGATCTACGGCATCATCCAGCAGCTCGCAGCGCAGGGGAAGGGCGTCGTCGTCATCTCCTCCGAGCTCCCGGAGCTGCTCGGCATCTCGGATCGCATCTACACGATCTTCGAGGGCCAGATCACCAATGAGCTTCCCATCGCGGAGGCCACCCCCGAAACGCTCCTGAAAAGCATGACATCCGCCAAGAAGAGGGTTGCCCGATAATGACCACACAGATTCCCGAAAAGAAGAAGTCCGGGGGTATCCGCGACCTCGCCAAGATGTTCGGCAGCGGACAGTCCGCCGGTCGCCAGTTCGGCATCCTCGGCGCGCTCGTCGTCATCGTCGTGTTCTTCGAGATCGCGACCGGCGGCAAGACTCTCGAGTCCGTCAACCTCATCAACCTGGTCAACCAGAACGCATACGTGCTCATCCTGGCGATCGGCATGGTGATGGTGATCATCGCGGGCCACATCGACCTGTCGGTCGGCTCGGTGGCCGCGGTGGTCGGGATCGTGGTCGCCAAGGCGATGACGGAGTGGCACGTCCCGTGGCCGCTCGCGATCATCCTCGGCCTGCTGATCGGTGTCGTGATCGGTGCCTGGCAGGGCTGGTGGGTCGCATACGTCGGCGTCCCCGCGTTCATCGTCACCCTGGCCGGGATGCTCATCTTCCGCGGCCTGAACCAGTTCATCGGAAACGCCAACACCATCCCCGTGCCGGACGGATTCACCTTCATCGGCGGCGGCTTCCTGCCCGACTGGGGCCCGGACTTCGGCTACAACAACTCCACCCTGCTGCTCGGTCTCATCATCGCGATCGTCGTCGCCGTGATGGAGTGGCGCACCCGCCGCAACCAGACCAAGATGGGCTCCGAGAAGGCGCCGCTCTGGGTCAGCGTGTTCAAGGTCGTCGTGGTCGACGCCGTGGTGATCTACTTCGCGTTCGTCTTCGCCGGAGGCCGCATCGGCACCAGCTTCCCGGTGTCCGGCATCATTCTCGGCGTCCTCGTGATCCTGTACTCGTTCATCACCCGCAGCACGATCTTCGGCCGCCACATCTATGCGGTCGGCGGCAACTGGCACGCCGCTGAGCTGTCCGGTGTGAAGATCAAGCGGATCAACTTCTTCGTGATGATGAACATGTCCGTGCTCGCGGCCCTGGCCGGCATGATCGCGGTGGCACGCTCGGTCTCCTCCGGCCCGCAGGACGGCCTCGGCTGGGAGCTCGACGCGATCGCCGCTGTGTTCATCGGTGGTGCAGCGGTCTCCGGCGGTATCGGAACCGTCGCAGGCTCCATCGTCGGTGGTCTCGTGATCGCCGTCCTCAACAACGGCCTGCAGTTGCTCGGCGTCACGTCCGACAAGGTCCAGATCATCAAGGGCCTCGTGCTGCTGATCGCCGTCGGCATCGACGTCTACTCCAAGCGCCGAGGAGGTCCGTCGTTGATCGGCAGGATGTTCGGCGGCGGCAAGAAGCAGGCGGCCGACGCCATCGGCGCCGACCGGCCCGTCGTCATGCCGGACGCAGACTCCGCCGAGGCGAGCTCGCGGTCCCTCACCAAGTAACCAGCCCCAAGACTTACCCGTCCGTTCCATCCCTGCACCACCTTCAACAAGAGAAAGAGAATCCACACATGCGCAAAATCGCACTCGCGACAGTGGCCGTCGCTGCTGCCGCCGCGCTGGCCCTCTCGGGCTGCTCGAGCCGTGGCTCGTCAGGCGACTCGACCGGAGCCGCCGGCTTCGACAAGGGCGCCACGATCGGCGTCGCCCTCCCGACTAAGACGTCGGAGAACTGGGTGCTCGCCGGTGGCCTGTTCACCGACGGCCTCAAGGAAGCCGGCTTCAAGGGCGACGTCCAGTACGCCGGTGGCTCCGGTGTGTCCGACCAGCAGTCGCAGATCCAGTCGATGATCACCAACGGCGCCAAGGTCGTCATCATCGGCGCCGTCGACGGTGGCCAGCTCGCCGCGCAGGCCAAGGCCGCGCACGACGCCGGCGCGACCGTCATCGCGTACGACCGCCTCATCCTCAACACGAAGGACGTCGACTACTACGTCGCGTACGACAACGAGAAGGTCGGCGAGCTTCAGGGCCAGGCCCTGCTCGACGGCATGAAGGCCAAGTACCCGGGCAAGACCAAGTACAACATCGAGCTGTTCTCCGGTTCGCCGGACGACGCGAACTCGAAGGTCTTCTTCGACGGCGCCATGAAGGTCCTGCAGCCGAAGATCGACGACGGAACGCTGACGGTCGTCTCCAAGCAGACCGACATCAAGCAGACCTCCACCCAGGGCTGGCTCCCGGCGAACGCGCAGACCCGCATGGACACGCTGCTCGCCGCGAACTACGGCTCGACGGAGCTCGACGGCGTCCTGTCGCCGAACGACACCCTGGCCCGCGCCATCATCACCTCGGTGCAGGGCGCAGGCAAGCCGGTCCCGATCGTCACCGGTCAGGACTCCGAGGCCGAGTCGGTCAAGTCGATCATGGCCGGCGTGCAGTACTCGACCATCAACAAGGACACCCGCGCGCTGGTCAAGCAGGCCATCGCGATGGTCTCCGACCTGCAGCAGGGCAAGAAGCCTGAGACGAACGACGACAAGTCGTACAACAACGGCGTCAAGGTCGTCCCGGCCTACCTGCTCACCCCGGTCGTCGTGACCAAGGAGAACGCGGCGGAGGCGTACGCCAACGACCCGACCCTTGAGCCGCTGACCAAGTAGTCACCAGCATCAGCACACGAGGCCGGACCCGTTTTCGGGGTCCGGCCTTCGTGCTGTCCGGGGGGAGCGGTGCGTGCGAGGATGGGGGAGTGTAGAAGGGGGAGCACGTGCTCGCGACCACCGCATCCCGTCGGCTCATCGCAGCGTGTGGCGCTGCCGTGGCCGTCGCCGTGCTGCTGACCGGATGCGTCCAGGGGTTCGGCCAGCGCGCATCCGCCCTGTCGTTCGCGGACGGCGCGGCGCTCACCCAGGCGGACGCGGGTGCGATCTCGTTCTACACCGATCTGGACCGCGTCTCCGGCTGGGCGGTCGAGCCGGGCGGGGACGCCTCGTACATCGAGTACCGCCAGCGCGGCTCGGGATGCATCGTCAGCCTCGACCGCTTCGACGTCACAGAAGAGGACTACGTCGTGGACCACGACGACGCCCGTTCCAGCGCCGCCCTGGTCGACGCGACGAGCGACCTCCACGAGAACCGCGCCCTCCGCGCCCGTTCCGTCCTCGCCCTGAACGACACGGCGGCCTCCGGAGCGGAAGGCACCATGGATGTGCTCCGCATCGTCTACGCACCCGTCGACTCCGGCGTCACGCTGCACGACGCCGCACTGCTGAGGGTCTTCGCCGGGCCGGGGATCGGTATGGTCGCCCAGGCGAGCTGCCGCACAGACAAGGCACTCCGGGATGCGATGACGGTGCTCCGCCGGCACGTCGCGTTCGTGGTCGAGCGGTAGCGGGGCCACGCAGACTCCACGGACGGAAAGGATCGAGGCCGGTGCGGTTTGCCGCTCCGGCCTCGATCTGTGTTTCCCCCCGGTAGTTCGTCCCCCCGGTCGAACGTCTGAGACCAGGTTATGAGGAGCGCCGGGAGGGGGCATCCGGGCCTGCACGGATCTTCTGGACCGTGCAGGCCCGTGCCAGGCCGTGGATGCGGCGGTCAGCGCCGGAGGTCGCTGAGCACGCCGCCGATGCGCGCGATGTACGCGCCGATTCTGGCAGCCGCCTCTTCGCCGTCGCCGTTCCTGGTCGCAGCCGCGAGGGCGGTGGTGAACGCCTGCACCGCCTCGGTGTCCACCTGGCCGGAGAGCTTGCGCGCGATGCGACGAACCTGCGGCATCACGTTGGCGAGGGTGCGCAGCCGCACCGCGTTGCCTTCGACGCGCACGTAGAGGGTGGCGAGGTGCTCGAACGCTCGCACGTAGAGTCCGGTGTCGTCCTGAGCCCCGGCTTCGACGAGGGCGGCGCAGATGTCGTCGAGCAGCAGGAGGTCGTCCTCTGACCAGTTCTCGCGATTGCGGAGCGCCGCCCCGGCCCAGAGGTCGCCCGCGACCTCGATCGCCTGGCGGACGCCGTCGACGTCGAACGGCGCGACCCGGGTGTACCGGTTGCGCTCCATCTCCACGAGGCCCTGGTCGAGGAGGCGGTCGAGGGCGTGACGGATCGGCGTGCGCGAGATGCCCAGCCACTGCACGAGCTCCGGGTCTCGCAGCCGTTCGCCCGGTTCCAGGGTGCCGTCCATGATGGCTGCCTCGATGCGGGTGTATGCCTCGTCGGAGAGGGAAACGCGGGCTACGTGATCGGTCGGCATCGGCATGGGAGCTCCCTGAGAAATTGTGAGGTTGTAAAGCTTAGATGCTCAATGATAAACTATAAATATAATCTGGCGTTAGATCGCCTCAACAACTCTGGCCGTGATTCGGGTATCCGGCCAGTGCCCGGCCGTGATTCCCCCCTCGCGGCCGGAGTGGGCCCCGGCTGGGTTCCGGCCGGGGCCCAGTTCAGACCAGAGCACCCGCCTCTGAGCCCGCACCCGCTCTCCCGTATCCGTGAACAGGAAGAACCACCAACCCATGACTATCGACGAGGCATCGAGCTTTCCGACCGGTATGCCCGCACTCACCGCCGATCGTAGGCTGCTGCGCAACGACGTCTTCGAGGTGCTGCTCACGCGCATCCTGAACGGCGGGTTCGTTCCAGGGGAGCGTCTGAAAGACGCAGAGCTCACAGCGTGGTTGCGTGTGTCCCGCACACCGGTGCGCGAAGCGCTGAGCCGACTTGTCACACTGGGGTTGGTCAGAACGGCCCCCAACCGGTTCACCTGCGTCGCGCCGCTGGTCGAGTCGGAGATCGCGGGTGCCGTCCTGGTGCTGCAGAAGCTCTATCCAGACGCCATCGCCGAGGCGCTGAGGCTGCGCACTGACGGAGACGAGCTGGAACTGCGCCTTGTCGCAGGTCGCCTGGAGCGCGACGAAGACATCTCGCCCATCGAGGTCTTTCAGCGGGTGCTGCTCATCGCTCTGGCGTCGATCGACAACCAGGTGCTGGCGGAGGCCATCGAGACGGTTCACCTGCGGGTGCTGCGCTACCTCTATCTCACGCCATCGGCCGCGCCCATTCTCGGGCGCGAGCGTGTGCTCGAGTTCGCGTGCGCGGTCGCGTCGGGTGACGCGGTGGCGATCGGCATGATCGAATCCGTGCTCGGCGACGTCGCGTCCGCGCTCGAGCGCGCGGCGAGTGCTGGTGCTGCTGGTGCTGAGGGCGCTGCCGGTGCTGCGGGCGCGGCCGAACCTGCGGGGATCGTCGCGCCGATGGCAGCCGTCGTCTGAGCCGCGATCACGGGCGACGTGCCGCGTGGCCGATCTTCCTGAGCGTCGCACGCGGGAAGACGTAGAGCAGCACGAACAGCAGGGCGAGGACCACTCCGCCGACGACCACCCCGGGCACCAGCCCCAGGACCACGTCGAAGACGAAGAACACCACGCCGCTCGTCAGCAGCGCCACCAGCGCGAGTGTCGCGCGCAGGAGCCGATTCGCGATGGCGACCGTCTGCACCTTGTCGTGGTGACGGAAGAGCTGCCGGTGCAGGGCGACGGGCGCGAGGCCGAGGGCCGTGCACGCCGCGGCGAGCACGACGAGCACGAGATAGAAGCCGACCTGGAAGCCGTCGAGCTCGCCGAATCGTTGCTGGAACAGGATCGTCAGCAGGAAGCCGCTGATGATCTGGGTGCCGGTCTGCGTCACGCGCAGCTCCTGCAAGATCTCCGCCCAGTTCCGATCCGCCCGCTCGGCGGCACTCTCGCTGCGGCCATCCGCGGGATCGACGTCGACGGGTTCGCTCATGTTCGCCTTCCGGAGGGTGTGCGCTCCATCGTGCTCCCGGTCGGGCGGCGCCGCAATGCCGCGCGATAGAACCGCACCAGATCGGAGGCGGGCGGGCGCTGCGTCGCCATCGCAGCCGCATCCACCCGTTTCGCCGCGAGGTGGTGGCGCCACGACTCCTCCGCGCACCGGTAGTCCCAGCCGGCGGCCGACGCGGCCTCAAGGGTGCGGCACCAGCCGATCAGCTCACGCCCCGTGGAGGTGGGTGCCCAGGTGACCACGCGGAACCAGATGTCCGGACGGTTCGGGTCGCCGAACGCGAAGCGGCGGACCACCGCGTACGGTGCGCCGAGCGTCCCCTGACGCAGGATCCACTCGTTCGCCTGTGCGTTCGTCACCGGGTGCCACGCGCCCACTGCTCTCCTTCTCGGGTCCGCAGCCCGGCCCGCTGCGTCCTGAGCATACGAACCGCCGCCGACACCCCGCCGCCCCCAACCATCGAGCCCAGGCTTCTTCCGCTTAAAACGCCCGCTTGCGGTGAAAAAGCCTGGGCTCGATGGCGTCGGTCAGGTGAGGAGGCGGATGAGGGCGGCGACGACGGCCGCGGCGGGCACGACGACGATGAAGGGGACCCGGAGGGCGTAGAGCCCGGCGGCGATCGCGACGGCGGGGAGGCGCGCATCCAGTTGCAGTGCCTGGCCGGCGCCGAGGGTCTGCACGCAGATGAGCGCGGCGAGCAGTGCGGCCGTGAGAAGGTCGCTGACCCGTGCGACCGTGGGGTGGTCGAGCGCCTTCGGGGGCACGAGCCAGCCGACCGCCTTGAGCGCGAGAACCGCGATCGACGCCAGCAGGATGATGTTCCACGTGGTCACGGCTCCACCTCGCGTTCCATCGGGATCGCCTCGGGATGCGGAGGGTCGTTGCGACGGCCGAACAGGTTCAGCACGCCGACGACGATCGCGACCGCCGCGGCAGCCAGCACGGGAAGGCCGGGCATCAGGAACGGTGTGAGCATGGTGGCGACGAACCCGGCCGCGACCGCCACCGCCTGCGTCTGCCGCGCTTTGAGCCTCGGCCAGAGCAGGCCGAGGAACGCGGCGGCGGCAGCGGCATCCAGGCCGTACGCTTTGACGTCGCCGATCAGGTTGCCGAGCAGGGCGCCCGCCAGCGTGGTGATGTTCCAGCCGATGTAGACCACGAGGCCCGTCGTCCAGAACCCGATGCGCTGCGCCCGCGGCTCCTGCTGGGCCGTCGCCACGGCGGTCGACTCGTCGATGGTGAGCTGGGTGGCCGCGGCCCGCCGCCAGAAACCGGGCCCGATGATGCGCGACAGGCGGAGGGCGTAGAACGAGTTGCGCACGCCGAGCAGCGCCGCCCCCGCGATCGCAGACCCGCCGGCGGCGACGCCACCGGAGGCGAGCACGCCGATCAGCGCGAACTGCGAGCCGCCGCTGAACATCACGAGGCTCAGCACGCACGCCTGCCAGACGTCGAGACCGGATGCGGTGGCGAGCGCCCCGAAGGAGATGCCGTATGCGGCGGTGGCGATGCCGACGGCCCAGCCTGAGCGTGCGGCGACGCGCTCGGCGGCGGTTCGGCGTGCATCCATGCCGGGTCAGACGGCGAGGCGGAACAGTCGCGTGACGAGTTCGTCGGCGGTGTCGTCGGTGAGCCGCCACGGCTGGAAGATCGTCCGGTGCACGATCGGGGCGACCACCGTGTCGACGATGTCGTCGACCGTGAGCCCGGCATCGGCGGCGCGCTCCACGAACATCGTGGCCTCTTCGCGCCGGTTGCGCAGGCAGTCGGACGTGGACTCGCCGGCGGCCCCTGCCCCACCGCGAAGCAGCGCGGCGTTGACGGGCTTGCGGTAGTGGTTGACCAGCTCGCCCGCCCAGATCGTGAGGTCTTCCTGCAGGCTGCCGCTCGCCGGAAGCGGACGCTCCGGGTCGAGCCGGTAGGTGGCGATGTCGTTGATGAGGGTGGGGAGGTCGCCCCAGCGGCGGTAGATGCTCGTGGGGTTGACGCCCGCGCGCTCGGCGATCATCGGCACGGTGACGCGGTCCTGCCCGCGTTCTTTGACGAGTTGTTCGACGGCGGTCCGGACACTGTGGATGACCGCAGCGCTGCGTCCCCCCGTGCGCTTCGGGGTGGTTGTCTCCATACGGAATAGCTTAAAGCAAATCTTGTTGCTTTTGAAGGACGCTTGGGTTTAGCATCCTTAAAGCAATCAGATTTGCTTTTGGAGGGCATCATGACGACAGCAGAAGAGACCCGCACCGCCCCCGTGGCGGCCAGCTCGGGCGGCCCCGTCGGCCTCGTCGGCCTCGTGCGGACCGCGCGCCCCGCTCGCCCCGCGCGCACCGCGCGTCCCTCGCGCCGCAGGCTGCGCCCGATGCCCGCGTTCGTCGGCACGTCGCTGGCCTTCGTCGCTGTCGCCCTCGCGGTCGGCGCCCCGAGCCCGCTTTTCGTGCTCTACCAGCACGAGTGGGGATTCGCGCCGTGGCTGCTCACCGTCGCGTTCGCCATCTACGCGATCACCCTCCTCGTCACGCTGCTGGTCGCCGGTTCGCTCTCCGATCACATCGGCCGTCGTCCCGTGCTGATCGGCGCTCTCGCCCTGCAGGTGGTCGCGATGCTGATGTTCCTCTTCGCTCGGGACATCGGCTGGATCATCGCCGCCCGCTCTGTGCAGGGCGTCGCCACGGGCGCTGCCATGAGCACCTTCACCGCCGCGATCGTGGAGCTCGCCCCGGAGCGCCACAAGAAGCTCGGCGCGACCATCGGAAGCACGGCCCCTGTCGGTGGCATCGCGCTCGGCGCCTTCTTCACCGGCCTCGCCGTGCAGTTCGTGCCGCAGCCGACCACGCTCGTCTTCGTGTCGCTCGTGGTGCTGTTCGTGGCCGGGCTGTTCGTGGTGATCGGCGTGGGGGAGACGGTCACCAGGCGGCCAGGCGCACTCGGTTCGCTCATCCCGCGTCTCGTCGTTCCCCGCGCTGCGCGGGCCGAGTTCGTCGGCGCCATCCCGCTCTTCGCATCCACCTGGATGCTCGCCGGCCTGTTCATCGGCCTCTCGCCGTCCATCCTGAGCGGCGTCTTCCACCTCGACAGCGGGCTCCTCAACGGCGCCATCGTCGCCGTGCCTCCCGCGGTCGGCGCAACGGCGGGGCTGCTGCTCACCCGCGCGCCCGCCCGCCGGACGGCGATCGTCTCGATGGCCGCCATCATCCTCGGTATCGCCGTCGCCGCGGCCGGAATGGCGTTCGCGGTGCTCTGGCTGCTGTTCGCCGGGGCCGTCATCGCCGGTGCGGGCTTCGGCGCCGGATTCTCCTCGATGCTCCGGATGCTCGCCCCGCTCGCCCCCAACAACCAGCGTGCCGAGCTGTTCGCGGGCATCTTCCTGGTGAGCTACATCGCGTACGGCGTCCCCGCGCTCATCGCGGGCGAGCTGATCGGCGTGGTCGGCCTCCTGCCGACGGCGCTCGGCTACGCGGCGGCGATCGCGCTCGCCGCGCTGCTCGCGCTGACGGTTCAGGTGGCGCGGGCTCGCACGCGGAGCTAGGCCGGACCGCCTAAATTAAGCATTGACTTATATAAGAGGCGGCGCAACAATAGTGCTCATGCACGCGTTCGATGTTCTCGGAGACCCGGTTCGGCGGCGGATCCTCGAACTCCTCCTGGAGGGCGAGGAGTCCGCAGGGCGCCTCTCCTCCGTCATCGTGGAGGAGTTCGGCATCAGCCAGCCGGGGGTGTCGCAGCACCTGCGCATCCTCCGCGAGCAGGGCTTCGCCACCGTGCGCCCGGAGGGCACCCGCCGGTTGTACGCGGTCGACCCGCACGGGCTCCAGCAGGCGAACGAGTGGCTGAGCCCGTTCGAGCGCTACTGGCGCGGGCCGCTCGCCGCCCTCGGCACGGAGCTGGCGAGAGGCGACCGCGAGCGCAGACGGACGGCAGAGCGCGCAGCAGGGCGCGCGACCGAGCGTTCGGCCCGGCGCGCGCATTCCGATGACCCGGCACACCCCGAGGAGGACCAACCATGGTCGACGTGACCCCACAGATCGACGCCGTCACCCGCAGCCTGCGCACCGAGGAGGTCGACGGCGCTCCCACGCGCATCCAGACCATCGGCCAGGAGTATCCGGCCGGAATCGACGACGTCTGGGAGGCGACGACGACCGCCGAGCGGATCGCTCGCTGGTTCCTCCCCGTCTCCGGCGACCTCCGTCTCGGCGGTCGGTACCAGCTCACCGGCAACGCGGGCGGCGAAGTGCTGTCCTGCACGCCCCCATCGGACGGCGCGGCCGAATACCGGGTGACCTGGGAGTTCGGCGGCGGAGTCACCTGGCTCACCGTGCGGCTTGCGGCTGTGACGCCGGACCGCACGCGGTTCGAACTGGAGCACTCTGCACGAGTCGCCGATGTCCCAGCGGGGATGTGGGAGACGTTCGGCCCAGGGGCAACGGGCGTCGGCTGGGATCAGGCCCTCGTCGGCCTCGCCCTCAACCTCGGCGGGCTGGACGGCGCGATCTCTCCGGAGGAGGGTCAGGCGTGGGCGCTCTCCGACGACGGCAAGGCGTTCACCCGCGCGGTGGCCGACCGCTGGGCCGACGCGCACATCGCAGCCGGGGCCGACCCCGACCAGGCAGCCAGGAACGCCGACGCCACCTACGGCTTCTACACCGGCCAGGCGCCGCAAGCCTGACCGGCGCGGCAGGCCCGGCCGGCCAGGCCGACTCCGAGCGGCCCAGCCCACTCCGAGCGGGGCGGCGTCACGCGACGTCGATGAGCACCTTCCCCACGATCCCGCCCTCGACGGCGTCGTGCGCCGCCGCCGTCTCGCCGAGCGGGAATCGGGTGACCGGCAGTCCGTGCTCGGCGCCGATCGGCAGCGCGCCATCCGCGATGGCCGCAGCCACCGCGCGCACTGCCCGGTCTTTCGACTCGGCAGTGGTCGTGTACGTGAGCACGAACTGGAAACGCAGGTTCTTGCCCATGCTCGGGCGCACGGGGATGGAGACGGTCGCATCGCCGGGGGAGTCGGCGTAGACGGCGATGGATGCGTCGGGGGCGGCGATCCGCGCATCCAACTCGGCGTTGGCGGACGGATTGACCTCGACCACGATGTCCACGCCGCGCGGTGCGAGCGCGCCGATGGCCTGGGCTGTGTCGCCGTCGCGGTAGTTGACCACGTGGTGGGCGCCCGCCGCTCGGGCGAGCTCGGCCTTCTCGTGGCTGCTCACGGTGGCGATCACTGTCGCGTCTGCCCACACCGCGAGCTGGATGGCCGCGTGGCCGACTGCGCCAGCACCCCCGGCGACCAGAACGGTGCGGCCGTGGAGCGCGCCAGCCGACAGCTCGGTCGGCCCTCCCTCGTGCACGGTGAGCGCGCGGTGGGCGGTGAGCGCGGGAATGCCGATGGACGCGCCGAGGTCGAACGACGCATCCGGTGGCAGCGGCACGACCTGGCGCACCGGCAGGACGACGAGTTCCTGCGCGGTCCCGTCCGCCCGCTGGTACGCCGCATCCCACACCCAGACCCTGTCGCCGACGCTGAGCGCACTCCCGCCGTCGCCGACCTCGTCCACCACGCCGGCCCCGTCCTGGTTCGGCACCTGCGGGCGGGGGAGCTCGGCGGGGCCGCTGCCGCTGCGCGACTTCCAGTCGGTGGGGTTCACCCCGGACACGTGGATGCGCACCCGCACCTCTCCCGGTCCGGCGTGCGGTTCCTCGCGCTCGCCGTACTGCAGCACATCCGATGGTCCGGTCGACGTGTATGTGACAGCCTTCATGCCCCTAGCCAACCACCTCGCGCGCCAAAGTGTTCCGCGCGGCGCCGCTCAGACTCCGGCGACCCCCGTCCGAACGGAGTTCCCGTGTTGAGCGGCCGAGATCCCCGTCCGAACGGAGACCAGCACGGCGCGCCGCGCCGATTCTCCTGCTCAGCCCGTCGAGCAGGCGCCCGAGCTGATCGGCGCGGAGCTCACCGACGACAGCACGGGTCGCAGTTCGGCCAGCGTGAGGGCGTATCCCGTGTCCGGGTCGACGGTCGAGCGGGCGAACACCACGCCGACCACGTCGCCGGAGGAGTCGAGCAGGGGTCCTCCGGAGTTGCCCGGCCGCACGCTGCCGCGCAGTGAGTAGATGTCGCGATCGACCGATCCCGACTGGTAGATGTCGCTGCCGCGGGCCGTGATGCGGTCGCGCACGCGCTCCGGGCTGATCGTGAACGGCCCGTTGCCCGGGTATCCCGCCGCGAAGGTCTGGGCGCCCGCCGTCACGTCCGACCCGATGTCGAGCGGCGGCGCCATGAGGTCGGTGACGTCGAGCACGGCGAGGTCGCGCTCCGGATCGAACGCGACGAGCGTCGCCCGCTCCACCCTGTCGGTGGCCGGTTCCCGCACGACGATGGTGGATGCGCCAGCGACCACGTGCGCATTCGTCACGACCCTGCCGCTCTGCACCACCCAGCCGCTGCCCTCCGAGTCGACGCCGCACGCCGGCTTCGAGGCGAGCACGGTGACGACGGAGGATTCCGTGGCCGCCACAGCGCTCGGCACCGAGGGGTCCGGCGCCTGGATCGTCTTGATCGGCTCGCCGCCCTCGAAGACCTGGGGAAGACCCGCCCCGGCGAGAGCGTCGTCCACCGCTCCGAGCACGGTGCTGGCCGGGAACGGAGCGATGCCGTCGAGCGTCGCGACCACCCGCGATGAACTGGCAGCCTGCACGACCGTCGCCAGGCTGGTGGCCATGGCGAACCCGGCGACGAGCCACACCACGACGGCCCAGGTGAGCAGTCCGAGCACCGCGCCGACGAGCGAGTCGAGCCAGCGGATCGGTCCGTGCCGCACCAGCTTGCCGATCAGCGACGCGAGTCCGGCCGCTACGGCGTATGCGACGGCGGCGCAGACCAGGATGACGATGGCGGCGACGACCGAGCGCTCCGTGACGCTTCCCCATCCCGCCTCGGCGAGCCAGGCGACGACGAGCGGCGCGAGGCTGAGCCCCGCCCAGAGACCGAGTCCGAGCCCGACGAGCGAACCGGCAGCGCGGATGGCCCCGTTGCTCCATCCGGCAGCGATGGCGACGACGGCGAGCACCACGAGCACCACGTCGACAACGATCTCCACCCGCCAACCATGCCTCACGAGGCTGTGCGCGGGCTCAACCGAACGTGTGTGTCCTCTAGCGCTTGCGAAACTCGTCCCTGCTGGCGTCCGCACCCCCTTCCGTCACGGGGATGCAGGGGCTACCGTCCGGAGCCTACGGGGCGCACCGGCGTCCCCGCGACGGAAGGATCACCGGATGAGCGACCAGAACCGCCCTGACCTCGACGATGGGGAGAAGGAGATGACGAGCGCCGACTTCACGGCCGCGATCCACGATCACGGCCAGGAGTCCGAGCCGTCGAAGCAGCAGCACCACAACGCCGAGACCGAAGAGGACACGGCCTCGGGTGGCGCCCCGGACTGACCAGGCTCGCCGCTGCCGCGCTGCTCTCAGAGCCGCCCGTCCTCCTCGTCTCCGTCGTCGACGGCGGCGGGATCGGGGAGCGTGGCCGGGACGATGTCCGGGTCCATCTGCTCCGTGGGTACCGCGGTCGGCTGGTTCTGGGCGTCCTTGTCCATGCGGAGACGTTACGCCCGCGCCCTGCCCGGCGTAAACCCCCTGCGACCCGTCGACCGTTCCAACACCGTCGACGCAGGCCGCAGCCATCGAGCCGGGACTTATGCACGCGACACGCCGGGCGCTGGCGTGCACAAGTCCCGGCTCGATTGCTGGTTACTCGGGGCCGGGCTTGCGGCGGGCGGTGAGGATGACGATGACCACCGCGATGATCGCGAGCACAACGATGCCGACCGCGATGCCGATGACCAGACCGATATCCGTGGATGCGGCTGCGGTCGGCTGCGGGGACCCTGCGGTCTCCGTCGGCTCGGCCGCGGCGGGTTGCGTCGCCGTCGTGCTCGGCTCGGCGCTCGGCGTGGTCGTGCCGGCGCCGCACGCGGTCTTCTCGGTGCCGGACGCCTCGGTCGTACCGGCCGGGGGCTGGTAGCTGAACGCATACGAGTTCGACACCTGGTGGCCGTCCGCGGACACGATCTGGTAGGTGATCGTGTACTTCCCTGCTGCACCGAGGGCGACCGGTGCGGAGACGACCGTGTCCGCGATGGTCGCGCATCCGGTCTCGAAGTGGCGGGTCGCCGCATCCGGACCCGTCACGGTCACGAGCGCGCTGTTGCCGCCGATGTCGAGCACGCGGTCGTTGAACGTGAGCTTCACCGCGTCGAGCGGCGCGCTCACGACGGCGTCGGCCGCCGGGTCGCTGCCGACCAGGTAGTCGTGCGCGGAGGCGCTCGCCACGGGCAGCACCGCGACAGCGACGGCCGCGATGGCGGCGGTCAGCGCCCCGATGGATGCGGTGCGGATGCGGTGCGTCATGCCCCCACCTTCCCACGCCCACGCCGGGTGGCCGCGAAGACGGCGACGACGAGGGCGATGGCGCCGAGCGCGAGCCCGCCGATGCCGAGCCCGATCGCGAGGGCGTCGGCAGCCAGCCCGGACGACGCGGCCACCGGTGCCGGGGTGGAGGTCGCGACCAGGTTCTCGCCGTCAGCGGCCGGAACAGGGTCGGTCACGTAGATCGTCGGCGCCGGGTGTTCCGGCTCCGCCCCGGAAGCCGGGGTCTTCTCGCTCCAGTCGACCACGCTGCCGTCGCTGTAGTACTGGTGCGTCGGCAGAACGATCTGACCGGTCTTCGGCACAGCCCCCGCCGAGATCGTGAACTCCTGGAACTGCCCGGGCGCCACCTGCACGCCGGCGTCCGCCGTCCAGGTCACACGCACGGGGGCCTGCGTGATCGTGCCGTCGTCCGTCTTGACCGGCTTGGCCAGCTTCTCGGTGTCGACGGTCGTCGTCCAGCCCGCGAGCGGCAGGTAGGTGACCGAGGTGAACGGGTCGGAGGTCGGCAAGTCGACGACGAGTTTCACGGTCCCCGCGGTCGCCGACTCCGTCGGAACCTTGAAGGTGAGCGTGGCGTAGCTGCCCGGCTCCGCCTGGTCGGGGGTGACGTGCACGTGGGCGCTGGCCGCGAGCGGAGCCGAGAGCAGCAGGAGGCCGGTGGTTGCCGCGGCGATGGATGCGGCGATGGTGCGTTTCTTCATGGGAGTTCTGTCCTTGTTCGGAAGCGTTCGATGTGTGCGGGTGCGCGTCGGCAGACGGGCGCCACGCACGATCGTGGAACGCTCCGTCAGGACGCGACGGCCAGGGGTGGCCCGCGGTGCCGCAGCCGGAGGAGGGGGACGCCGAGGTCGCGCGGGCGCGCCGGCTCTCTGGAGAGCGCGCTGGCGACGGCGGAGGACGTGTGCGCGAGCGGCGCCGGCGCCATGGCGAGCCTGTCCAGGATGCGGCGGTCGGCGAACCGGGCCACGTGCATCCTGGTGGTCTCGAACAGCCCCCAGAACGCCCGTTCGCCGAACCGCAGCGCGATCACGGTGACGAGCACGGCGGTGAGGTGGGCTCCCCACATCCCGAGGCTGAGCTCGTCGTGCGCCGGCATCGTGCCGGACATCGTGCCGGGAGCGACTCCCGGCATCGTCATGGTCAGGTGCGAGCCGGCGTGCAGGTGCGTGGTGCCGGCGGGGGCGCTGAACGTGGCCGTTCCCGTGCCGAGCCCGAACAGCAGGTGGAACAGGAACTGGCTGAACCCGACCGCGATGGTCAGCCGCCACAGCGACAGCGACCGGGCGGTGAGGGCGATGGATGCGACGGTCGAGAACGCGAGACTGAGCGCGAGCGGGAGTGCCCCCGGCGCCGCCCCTCCGCCCGCGACGTGGAACAGGGCGGCCACGAAGATGGCGACGCAGGATGCGAGCAACCCGCGTGCGACGCGAGCCCACCTCGATCCCATGCTGTCTCCGTCCGTCGTTCCAGGTTCGGAGCAAGTCTACGGAACGGATGGGCGTCGGCCGTCCCGGGTGGCTGCCGCGCGCATCCACCTCCACAGGCGGCCGACTGCGGCTCGGTATGTATCCTACGAAGGCGACCCGACGCACACTGAAGGAGGCGTATGCCCAGAGGAGCGAACCTCCCCGCGATCGCCGCGTTCAACGACACGGTCGTGCTCGATGCCGTGCGCCGGTCGGAGGGCGGTCTCAGCAGGGTGGAGCTGGTCGGCTCGACCGGGCTGTCGGCGCAGACGGTGTCGAACGTGAGCAGGAGGCTGATCGACCAGGGCCTCATCCGCGAGGCAGGCAAGCGCATCGACGGCCCCGGCAAGCCGCGCACCATCCTGCAACTGGAGCCGACAGGATCGTACGCGGTCGGCGTGCACCTGGACCCGACGGTCATCACCTGCGTGCTGCTCGACCTGGAGGGCGAGGTGGTCGCCGACGCGCGCCGCCACTCTCCTGTGTCCGGCGACGCGATGCAGACCCTCGACATCGTGGTGGAGGCGATCGGCACGGTGCTGGCGGAGTCGGGTGTCGATCGGGCGAAGGTCAGCGGTGTCGGCGTCGCGGCCCCCGGCCCGATCGACACGGAGACGGGCGTGGTGGTGCGGCCGCCGCTCATCCCGAGCTGGAACGACTTCCACCTGCGGGACGAGCTGCGGGCGGCGACGGGCCTGTCGGCGCTGGTGGCGAAGGACGTGACGGCGGCGGCGGTCGCGGAACGCTGGCGCGACTCGGCGGACGCCAGCCACGACTACGTGTTCGTGTACTACGGCACGGGCGTCGGGGTCGGGATGGTGCTCGGCGGCGACGTCTACACGGGCGCCACCCACAACGCGGGCGACGTCGGCCACGCGATCGTCGACCCCGGCGGCGCTCTCTGCGCCTGCGGCCGCCGCGGCTGCTACGGCGAATCCGTGCGCCCGTACCGCCTGGTGATGCAGGCAATCTGGTCTGGCGCCCTCTCCGCGCCGGGCGGCGAAGCCGTCGCTGACGGTGTCGAGCTCGACCTCGACGTGGAGACGGTCGACGCTCTCTTCACGGCCCTGACGCAGGCGGCGACGGCGGGCGACGAGGTTGCCATGAGCATCCTCGACCGGTCCATCCGCAACACGGCCTACTACCTCTCGAACCTCTCCGCGCTGCTCGACATCGACCGCGTCGTCTTCGGCGGCCCATCCTGGGACCGCCTCGAACCCTTCTACGCCGCCCGCCTCCCCGGCTGGATGCACGAATTCGACATGGACATCCTCACCCACCCCGTCGTCACGGAGTCGAGCGCCGTCGGCGCCGACGTCGCCGCGGTCGGGGCGGCGTGCCTGGTGCTGGACGCAACGTTCTCGCCGCGCGGGCGGGTGTAGGGGGCTCATCGGCCGGATCGGCCGTCAGACCTCGTTCGAACCGTCCAAGCCTCAATCCTCGAGCGCGTCAGATGGCCAGCCGCGGGCGTCCGCGTACCGTTCGACCGATCCGGCCACCTCCACGGCGAACGGGTTGTCCGCTGAGGCCGCGGCTTGGCTGAACGCTGCCGAAATCCGGCTTGTGATGAAGCGGAAGCGTTCGAGCGCCTGCCCCTCCGGGATGCTCAGACTCTTCGCGGCGGTGACGAGCTGACGTTCCCCGATGCTGAGCAATCCGTATTCGCCGCCTATTGCGATCGGTGCTCTCAACCGCTCGGTCTCCACGCGTCCCCGGTATGGCGCGAACGTGCCGAGGTCATACAGCGGTGCGAGCGTGACCCGAGGTCCCTCGAGAATCACCGAGTAGTTCTTTGCGTGCGCGTCCGTGCCGAGCGAGGCGACCATGAATACGAGCGCATCGAAGAATCGACGCTGCGCATCAGCACGGTCGTGGAGGTCTGCCATCTGGTCGCGGAAGAGCCGAGCGATGGCGGAGACGCCAGGGCCGCCGTCCTGTTGGTACTTGTAGCGAGGCTCGACGGACAGCGACTGACAGGTGTCTTCCTGATGGATGCGAACCCACCGGCCCTCACGGACCTCGCGATCGTAGCGCCGGGTGATGAAGACGTGGTGGCCGGAGGCCGTTTCTTCGAGCTCGTGATCGGCGACGACGAGTCCGAGCAGACGGGCGGCCTCCATCGTCACGTACTCGTTGACGTCGTGGGACGGCAGGTCGCGCACGGCGGGTTTCAGGATGTGGGTGGTCGGCGTGGCATCGCGCGGCGTTCCCCACGAGCCGTCTTCGAAGCGGAACAGCGCGACCTTCGATTGCGTGCCCGCCAGAGACCACCGGCCGACGCTGTCGTTGCGTCCCCACGAGCCGGCGTTGGCGATCAGGTCGGCCATGACGGCGTCGAAGTCGTGAGGCGAGAGACGTTCCACGTCGCCGCGCCGTTCTGCGGCATCCGGAGGTTCGACGTTGCGGGGCAGCAATTGCACTGCGCCGGCCGCATCCCGGCCCGTGTCGGCGAGAAGCGAGAAGGCGCTGGTTCCGGTGTGGAAGCGGGCTGCGAGCTCTTCGAGCCGTCCACGGCTCTCGGGGACGAGGCCCTGAAGAAACGGCGAAGCGGCTCGGGAGGGGTGTGTCTTCGCTGCCAGCGGCATCGACAGCGAGAGCGGGGTGGCATCCGCCTGCTGACGGTAGTCGTCGTCGTAGGTGAACGTCGTGTTGCCCGAGACGGTCCGATGAAACGTTCCGATCGCTGTGCCGTCGAGGTAGGCGCGCAATTCGCTACCGCTGGCCGCCATCGTCCACCACCTCCAGGTCGACGCCGAGAGCGGTGAGGGCATCGAAGACGAGGCGGACGCGAACGTTCCCTTTCCCCGACTCGAACTCGTTGACCCAGCGGCGCGACACCCCGACGCGGTCGGCGAGCTCCTGTTGAGACCACGCCAGGGCTTCGCGCCGATCCCTGGCAAGGGCGCCGAGGTCCGATGGCTTTCTCACGCGCACGATGAGGCCTCCTCTCTGTAACCGATCGGTTACTACGCGCCAGTGTAACCGATCGGTTACACGGTCTAGATGTAACCGATCGGTTACATCCCTCCCATGTAACCGATCGATCACGCCATCAGCCCAGACGTAGCCACCCCACCCCACCCCCCATCCGGGTCTCACCAGGCATTTTCCTCACACCCATTGCCAAATAAATCAAATTGATTTATAAATTACGACAGGGTCCGGCATCGCTAGGGCAGGGAAGGCGCCCACCGGACATCGAAGCAAAGGAGCATCGATGAAACGCAGCAGAGTTCTGGTCGCCGTGGTGGCCGCATCCGCACTCGTCGCACTGGCCGGATGTTCGTCGTCCGGGTCCAACGACGGCAAGACCATCAAGGTGGCATACCAGGATTTCGGCACCGACCTCATGGCCAAGTTCATGGCCAAGGCGAAGGCCGGGTTCGAGAAGGCCAACCCGGGGGAGAAGGTCACCCTCGTTCCGATCAAGGCCGCTGAGAACGACTACTACACCAAGCTCTCGCTGATGAACCGCAGCGCCAGCACCGCCCCGGACGTGCTCTACGAGGACACCTTCCTCATCCGCTCCGACGCACAGGCCGGGTATCTCGAGCCGCTCGACTCGTACGTGAACAAGTGGGACGAGTGGTCGCAGTTCTACGACAACGCCAAGGACGCAGGCAAGGGCGACGACGGCAAGATCTACGGCGTCTCCATGGGAACCGACACCCGCGCCCTCTGGTACAACAAGGACATCTTCGCCAAGGCCGGTCTGCCGACCGACTGGAAGCCGAAGGACTGGAACGACGTGCTGGATGCGGCCAAGACCATCAAGGACAAGGTCCCCGGCGTCACCCCCATCAACATCTTCTCCGGCAAGGCAGGTGGTGAGGCCAGCTCGATGCAGGGCTTCGAGATGCTGCTCTACGGCGCGAGCAAGGACGGCCTGTACGACGCATCGTCCGGCAAGTGGATCACCGGATCGAAGGCGTTCACCGACTCCCTGGATGTGCTGAAAGAGGTCTACCAGGGCGGCCTCGGCCCGTCGCAGGAGATCACCAGCGACACCAACTACCAGAACATCGTCACCAGCCAGCTCATCCCGCAGGGCAAGCTCGCCATCAACCTCGACGGATCGTGGGTCGCAGGCACCTGGCAGTCCACCGGCGACACCAACTGGCCGGAGTGGGAGAAGACGATGGGCGTGGCTCCCATGCCGACGCAGACCGGTCAGGAGCCGGGCAGCATCAGCATGTCGGGCGGCTGGACCCTCTCGATGGGGTCGAAGAGCAAGGTCAAGGACGAAGCGTGGAAGTTCATCTCCTACGCGCTCAACAAGGCCAACTCGCTCGACTTCGACATCTCGCTCAGCCAGATCCCGGTGCGCAAGGACGTCGCGGCCGACCCGGCGTACGCCAAGTCGAACCCCACATCCACGTTCTTCGCCTCGCTGGTGGATGTGACGAAGTTCCGTCCGGCGACCCCGGACTACTCCAAGATCTCCAACGGGATCCAGGTGGCCATGGAGTCGGTGATGACCGGTCAGCAGACACCTGCCGAAGCCGCCAAGGCGTACGACGACACGGTCGTCGGCATCGTCGGCAAGGACAAGACGAAGTCGGAGTAACCAGACAGTGACGTCGACAATCGACGCCGTCGCCGAGGGCGTGAGCGGCCGGGGAACCTCCCGGCCGCCTCGCCCGGAGCGGACGGCACGTTCGCGCAGAGTCCGGCGATCGGTCGCACGGACCGTCCCGCTCATCCCGGCCATCGGCCTCCTGGTCGTGTTCCTGGTCGGCCCGATCCTCTCCTCCTTCTACGGATCGTTCACCAACTCGTCGCTCACCGGGGCCGCCGCCGCGTCGAGCGAGTGGGTGGGGCTGAAGAACTACATCGACCTGTTCAACAGCCCGGACTTCCCCGTCGCGGTGGTCCTCACCCTGGTCTTCCTGATCGGCTCCGCCGTGATCGGGCAGAACATCGTCGGGATGATCCTGGCCCTGCTGATGCGAGCTGGCGGCCGGGTGGTCGGCGCCATCGTGTCGACGTTCGTCGTCGGCGCGTGGGTGCTGCCGGAGATCGTCGCCGCCTTCGCGTCGTACGCCTTCTTCAGCCAGAAGGGCACGCTCAACGCCATCCTCGCGATGGTCGGCATCACCGGGCCGTCGTGGCTGTTCGCGTTCCCGATGCTCGCTGTGATCCTCGCCAACACCTGGCGCGGCGCCGCCTTCTCGATGCTCGTCTACTCGGCGGCGCTGCAGGAGGTGCCGCCGGAGATCACCGAGGCGGCCGAGGTCGACGGCGCGAACGGCATCAAACGGTTCTTCCTGGTGACCCTGCCGATGATCCGCCGCAGCATCTCCACCAACCTGATGCTGATCACCCTGCAGACCCTCTCGGTCTTCACCCTCATCTACGTGATGACGGGAGGCGGTCCTGGCAACAAGTCCATGACGCTCCCCGTGCTCGCCTACCAGGAGGCCTTCAAGTTCTCCGAGCTGGGCTACGGCACCGCCATCGCGACCATCCTGCTGCTCGTGGGCGCCGTGTTCGCCATCGTCTACGTGCGCGCCCTCAAGACGGAGGTGGACTGATGCGCCTGTCATCGCCGAGCGGTCTCGCTCTCAAGTGGACCGCGAACATCCTGCTGCTGCTCATCGGGCTCGTCTTCGTGCTGCCGATGGTGTGGGTGGTGTTCGCGTCGTTCGACGGCTCAGCCACCCTCGCCGTCGGCTGGCCGAAGCAGTGGACGCTGGAGAACTTCCAGAAGGTGCTCACGCCCGATCTGGCGTTCGTGCCGCTCTGGAACAGCCTGCTGCTGTCCGCGGGATGCGCGTTCATCACGGTCATCGTCGCCATCCTGGCCGCGTACCCGCTGTCCCGCTACCGCAACAGGTTCAACAAGCCGTTCCTCTACGCGATCCTGTTCGGCACCTGCCTGCCGATCACCGCGATGATGGTGCCGGTCTACAGCCTGTTCGTGTCGCTGAACCTGATCGACTCGATCGGTGGGACGATCCTGTTCATGGCAGCATCGTCGCTTCCGATGGCGATCTGGATGACGAAGAACTTCGTCGACTCCGTGCCGCTCTCACTCGAGGAGGCGGCCTGGGTCGACGGTGCGTCGAGCATGAAAACGCTGTGGACGGTCGTCGTCCCGCTCGTCCGGCCGGGGATCGCCGTCGTGTTCATCTTCGTGTTCGTGCAGGCGTGGGGGAACTTCTTCGTGCCGTTCGTGCTGCTGCTCAGCCCGGAGAACCAACCGGCCGCCGTCAGCATCTTCACCTTTTTCGGGCAGTACGGCGCCGTCGCGTACGGCCAGCTTGCGGCGTACTCGCTCATCTACTCCGTGCCCGTGATCGCCCTCTACGTCCTCGTCTCCCGTGTGCTCGGCGGTTCGTCCGCGCTCGCCGGAGCCGTCAAGGGCTAGCACCCGTACCTCTTATATAAGGAGTCTCGTTGTATCAACAGAACCAGCTCGTCGAGATGCGCGTCGACCGTTTCGTGCGCGAGCGTCTCGCACCCGCACTGGAGCGCGCGTCCGCGCCTGTGACGATCGAAGCGTGGGAGGTGCCGGACGAGCCGGTGCCGTTCGCGCAGGCCGTCACGAACACGTTCACACCGTTCGAGCTCGGGCAGGCGTGGGGCCGGCCGTGGGGGACCGTCTGGTTCCACGTCACCGGCACGGTTCCCGCACAGTGGGAAACGGAGCCGGACGACGTCGAGCTGGTCGTCGACCTCGGCTTCACCGCGGGGCAGGTCGGCTTCCAGGCAGAGGGGTTGGTCTGGGCGACGGACGGCACGATCATCAAGGCGATCGAACCGCTCAACGGCTACGTTCGCCTGCGCCTCGCGCCAGGCCAGCCGTTCGAGGTCTACGTGGAGGCGGCGGCCAACCCGGATGTGGGCAGCGAGTTCGTGGACTTCATCCCCACCAAGCTGGGCCGCAAGTCCACTGCACCCCAGCATCCCATCTATGCGCTGCGGCGGATGGCGGTCGTGCACCGCGACCGCGAGGTGTGGGAGCTGGTGCAGGACGTGTGGACGGCGCGGGGGCTCGCCGCCGTGCTGCCCGAGCAGTCGCCGCGCCGCGCATCCCTGTTCTCGGCACTGGATGCGGTGGTGGATGCTGTCGACCCGACCGACGTGCACGGCACGGCAGCGGCCGGCAGGGCCGCGCTCGCCGAGGCGCTCGCCTCCCCGGCGGCCGCGACGGCCCACAAAGTCTTCGCGGTCGGACACGCGCACATCGACTCGGCCTGGCTGTGGCCGGTGCGGGAGACGATCCGCAAGTGCGCCCGCACGTTCTCGAACGTCCTCGACCTGATGGACCAGGACCCGGACTTCGTATTCGCCTGCTCGTCGGCGCAGCAGTTCGCCTGGATGAAGCAGTTCTACCCCGAGCTGTTCGACCGCATCCGGGTGCGGGTGGCCGAGGGCCGGTTCGTGCCGGTCGGCGGCATGTGGGTGGAGTCGGACACGAACATGCCGGGGTCGGAGGCGATGGCCCGCCAGTTCGTGGAGGGCAAGCGGTTCTTCCTGGAGGAGTTCGGCTTCGAGCCGAAGGAGGTGTGGCTGCCCGACTCGTTCGGCTACTCGGGCGCGCTCCCGCAGATCGCGCGGGCAGCGGGCGCCGAGTATTTCCTCACCCAGAAGATCTCCTGGAACGAGACGAACAAGTTCCCGCACCACTCCTTCGACTGGGAGGGCATCGACGGCACCAGGATCTTCACCCACTTCCCGCCCGTCGACACGTACAACTCGGTGCTCTCCGGCGCCGAGCTCGCGCACGCGGAGCAGAACTTCGCCGACAAGGGCAGCGCGAACACCTCGCTCGTCCCGTTCGGCTTCGGCGATGGAGGAGGCGGGCCGACCAGGGAGATGGTCGCCGCGGCCAAGCGCACCGCGTCCCTGGAGGGCTCGCCGACCGTGCGCGTCGCAACGCCCGCCGAGTTCTTCGCGGCGGCGTCCGCCGAGTTCTCGCCCGCGCCGGTGTGGGCGGGTGAGCTCTACCTGGAGTTTCACCGCGGCACGTACACGTCGCAGGCGCGCACCAAGCACGGCAACCGCCGCAGCGAGCACCTGCTGCACGAGGCGGAGCTGTGGGCGACGACGGCCGCTGTGCGCGCAGGCGCCGCATACCCGGTGGATGAGCTGCGCCAGGCGTGGCAGACCGTGCTGCTGCAGCAGTTCCACGACATCCTGCCCGGGTCGTCGATCGGCTGGGTGCACGACCAGGCCGTGGAGAACTACGGGATCGTGGCCGAGGCGCTGGAGGGCGTGATCGCGCGGTCGGTGGCGGCGCTGGGGGGCGCCACCGGCGCATCCGGCAGTGTCGTCTTCAATGCATCGCCGTTCGCGGTGGACGGCGTTCCTGCCTTCGGTGCGAGAGCCGCATCCCGGCCTGCGGATGCCCGGATCGAGCGCTCGGACGACGGCTACGTCCTCGCCAATGCGCTCCTCACGGTGACGGTCGACGGCGACGGCCTGGTGACGTCGATCGTCGAGGCGGCGTCCGGCCGCGAGGCGCTCCCACCGGGGACCAGGGCCAACCTGCTGCAGCTCTTCCGCGACACCCCCACCCAGTGGGACGCCTGGGATGTGGATGTGGAGTACCGCCGCTTCGGCGACGACCTCACCGCGCTCGACAGGCTGGAGGTCGTGGCGGACGGCGCTGACAGCGTCGCCCTGCGGATCGTGCGCAGCTTCGGTTCGTCCGTCGTGACGCAGACGGTGTCGCTCGACGCCGGAGCTGCGGCGCTCGACATCCTCACGCATGTCGACTGGCACGAGAAGCAGCGGATGCTGAAGCTGGCAGTGCCCGTGGATGTGCACACCGCGTCGGCCAGGTCGGAGATCCAGTTCGGCCACATCGAGCGGCCGACGCACACCAACACGAGCTGGGACACCGCCAGGTTCGAGACGCCGGCGCACCGCTGGGTGCACGTCGCCGAGTCCGGTTTCGGCGTCGGGGTCGCGAACGACTCGACCTACGGACACGACATCACCCGTCATGCCCGCGACGGCGGAGGCACGTACTCGCTCGTCCGGCAGACCCTGCTGCGCGCGCCGATGTTCCCCGACCCGGATGCCGACCAGGGCGAGCACACGCTGCGCACCTCGATCGTCGTCGGCGGTCTGGATGCGGCGATCGAGGCGGGCTACCGCCTCAACCTCCCAGCGCGCACCGGCCAGGCGGTCGCCGTCGAGCCGCTGGTGTCGTCGGACACGCCGGCCGCGGTGATCGAGACGGTCAAGCTCGCCGAAGACGGCTCCGGCGACGTGATCGTGCGACTCTACGAGGCTCACGGCTCACGCACCACGGCGAGCATCGGCGTCCACTTCCCGCACACGGGCGTCACGCAGACAGACCTGCTCGAACGCGAGACGGCACAGGATGTGGTCACCGCAGTGACCGGCGACGGCCCCGGCCGGGTCGCCATCTCCCTGCGCCCGTTCCAGCTCGTCACCCTCCGCATCACGCGGGGGTGACCACCGACTGCCCGCCCCGGGCCGCGCGAACCCCGGGGCGGGCATCCTTCACTCCCTGTCGGCGCCGCATCCCCGCATCCCCGCATCCCGTGCCCCGCCCAGCGCTCGCGCACAGCAGGAACATTCGCGCACAACCACGACAAACTCCGTCCGAACGGAGTCCCCGACGGCGTGTCGTCCACATCCTCCTGCCCCTCCCGAACTGGGGTGCACGAACTGGTCCGGGGCGACCGGCCGACGCCGATATTCTGTCGGGCATGGCGGAGGACGGGTGGAGACGCAGGGCGCTGGTGGTCGAGGACCACGCGCTGATGCGTTCGCTCGTCGCCGAAGCACTCGAACGGCGGGGATTCGACGTGACGCCGGCGGCATCGTCCGCTGATGCGCTGCAGCTGGCCGATCAGGCCGATCCCGATCTGCTGGTGACCGACATCGACCTCGGTGAGCGGCCGAACGGGCTCGAGCTCGCGACGATCCTCCGCGAGCGGGCACCGTACCTCGCCATCGTCTTCCTCAGCAACCTCTCCCGCGAGGCGGCGTCCGCCCGAGCGCGGGAGACGGTCGCCGGAGCCTCGTTCGTCAACAAGGGCGCCATCGCCGACATCGACGAACTGGTGGTGGCCGCCGAGGCGGCGCTCGCCGAGCGGCCGGTGTCGCGGGAGGCTCCGAGCGGCGACGGCCGGGCGGCGCTGCTGCGGCTGAGCGAGGCGCAACTCGAGACGACGCGTCTGCTGGCTGCCGGGTTCTCGAATGCCGAGATCGCGCGCCGTCGCGGCGTCACCGTGCGCGCCGTCGAGAAGAGCGTCGAACGGATCTTCAACGCCCTCGGCGTCTCGGGCGACGATCGTCTAACGCCGCGCGTGGCCGCGGCGACCCTCTACACCGCGACCTTCGGCGACCCGCAGACCGGACTTGGCTGAGCTCGAAATGGTCCGGACGTGAACCTCGTCTCCACCCGCCGCCTCCTCGCGCGTGCGACGGGGCGCAACGCGATCACCTGGTGGACCTGGATCATCACCTTCCCCTTCGCCATGACCGTGATGTCCGGGCTGCAGTACGTCGACGGCGGGCGCTCGCTCGGCGAGGCAGAGGCCGTCGCAGGGGTGGAGCATCTCGCGGTCGGGCTCGCGATGCTGGCTGCGTACGGCGTGCTGAGGGTCACCCCCGATCGGATGCGCGCGGTCGTCGCCCTCCTGCTCTTCGCGGCCGTCGGGGTGCTCCGGCCGTTCCTGTTCCTCTGGACGGCGGACCTGCTCGGTATCCCGGTCGAGGTGGGCGACCTCGGAGCCCGCGTCGCCATCAACGTGGTCATCTGCATCTCCGTCTTCTCGCTGATCGCGATCGGCGTCGATCTGGTGCGCGACCACCGTGGCGTCTACCGCCGCCTCAACGCCGTGCGGCAGGCGGCAGAAGCCGACGAGCGGGCGGGGCGGGACCGCATCCGGAACCTGCGGGCGACGTCGGTGGATGCGGTGCTCGCGCAGATCGAGACGGCCGCCGCCCCCGCAATGCTCGCCGGAATCGAGCCGGCCGACGCCTCCCGGTTGCTGCGCTCGCTCGCGAACGACATCGTGCGTCCGGCGAGCCACGAGCTCTATGCCGCGGACGCCGCACCGGGGGAGCGCGCCGCCGATGAGTCGTCGACGTCCGGCAGGCTCGGCTGGCTCGGCTCCGTCGTGGGCGGGATGCGGGCGGCGCCGCCCTTGCCGACCGCCGTGCTGTTCGTCGGGATGGTCACGCCGTTCGCGCTCAGCTCGTACGGGGTCGGCCTCGCGCTCGTCCAGATGCCCGTCGCGCTGGGCATCCTCCTGCTGGCGAACATCGGCGTCGCCAAGCTCTCCTCCCGGATGCGCCGACCGGCCTCCCGAGTGGCAACCGTCTTGGCCGGTTACGCGGTGGCCGGGGTGGTGCTCACCATCGAGAGCGACCGGATGCTGCGCGCGCTGGGCTTCGCGCCCGACCTGATCGTCTTCCAGGCCTTCATCTACCCCTGCATCGCAGCAGCGGTGGCGTTCGTCTCGTCCCTGTCGGTTCGCGTGCGCGCCGATCAGAGCGAGATCGAGGAGTCCATGCAGGCGGCGGTCGAGGCGGCAGCGCGCGTCCGCGTCGACTACGACCACGAGCGGGAGGGCATCGCCAGGCTGCTGCACTCCGGGGTGCAGTCGGAACTCATCGCCAGCGCCCTCGCGGTCGGGATGAGCGGAGCGACCCCCGCCGACGCCGCGGCCGCCGTGCGCGACGCCGTCGAGCGCATCCGGAACGAACTGCGGGGGGCGCGGCCGACGACCGACGCGAGCACCCGCATCCGGATGCTCGCCGACAGTTGGCGCAGGGCGATGACGCTCGATGTTCGCATCGACGACGCTGTCTGGGGCCGCCTGGACGACGACCGTCGCTGCGAGGCCGTGATCGACGCGATGTCCGAAGGGCTGGCCAACGCGGTCAGGCATGGGGACGGCTCCCCGGTGACGCTGGAGCTGACCCGCGGGCGGGAGGGCGGCGTGCTTGTGCGCGTGACCTCGGGCGGCGAACTCGCGTCTCCCGGCGCGGGCATCGGGTTGAAAGACCTGGCGGGGCGGGCGGAGGTCGCGCTGCGCGAGCGCTCCGGCGGCGTCGAGCTGGCGGTCGCGATCCCCTGACCGGCGCGGCGTCTCTGCCTGCTCCTGCGGCGGCATCCGAGAGGCCGCATCCGAGGGGTCGTGTCGTAACAGCCGTACCCCGCCGGTCCCCCAAAACGCGGACACCGTAGATTCGTTTTCATCAGAACGGCGCAAGCCGCACTGAAACCCCCGGTCAGGGGCCCATTCCTGCGTGACCCGAACGCGCGGGACGGGCCCCTGCGGCCGGGGAATCCATGCATGTTGATGGAACCTTCAGGCGATATCGGGTAAAACAGATCAGTACGCGTTTGCGCAAAGCCCGCGCATTACCCCCCGCTCAGAAAGACCTAGCTTGCCCCAGTCCAGTGCCCCGTCGCGGTCTCGCCGCACCTATCGGGCTCCGGTCGTCGTCGACGTCCAGGAGTCGGCGGAGCTCTCGACCGACCCCGGACAGGTCTTCGTCAGCCGACGCGAGCGCGTCGAAGCCGAGCGGCAGCGGCCTGCGAAACGCGAGCGCATCGTCGTCAAGCCGACCAGGCGCGAGCTGTCAGCCCGGCGCACCGCGCAGAAGCCTGGCGCTGTCGTCGCAGCACCGCGGCAGGGCATCTTCCGCAAGGTGCACGTCACGCACCGCAAGCGCTTCGGCTTCCACGCCGCCGTGCTCCTGGCACTGACCGCGTTCTTCGGAACCGCCGCCCTCCCGGCATACGCCAGCTCGGCCGAAGCGTCGCCCATGGGCAACGCGCGCACGGCCCTCGCGGTCCAGACCCTCACCGGAGGCGGCACCACCGCTCAGGTCGTCTCCCGCGACGGGATGCAGATCGCCGAGTCTCCGCAGATGCTCGACTCCACCATGAACACGTCGGTGTCGCCGAGCGTTGAGGCGCTGGCGGTCCAGTTGATGGGCGCTGTCGCATCCGGTCGCCTTGTCGGCTCCACCCCCAACCACATCCCGGAGATCGCGGACCTCGCCGAGGGCAACGCCGTCCCCGGCTGCGGCGTCGACTACCGGGTGCTGCAGTCGATCTCGGTCGCGCTCGAACACTTCTCCCAGGTGGGCGTGAGCGACATCAACCGCCGCTGCACCGGCCAGATCGAGGGCGCCGGCACCGAGTCCTCCCACTACGCGAACGGCGGAGGCCACGCGGTCGACTTCTACCTCCTCGACGGCGCCCCCCTCACCGGCGGCGACTCCCGCTCGCTCGAACTCATCAGCATCCTCGACCCGCTGGTCCCCAACGGCTCGGGCCTCGGCCAGATCAACTGCCGCTCCTCGATCAGCGTCGAGAACTTCAAGCCGTTCGACGACACCTGCAACCACCTGCACATCGACTTCGGCAACGCCACGGCGCCGACGCTCGCGCAGGGCTAGCGGCGCGGGCGCGGTCGACGCCGCACCGGGCCGCGCCACCGGAGTGACGCGACCCGATCCCCCATCGATCGTCTAGTTCCCCTTCACGTTGACGATCTGCCGCAGCGTGTGGCGGATCTCCACCAGGTCGACCGCATCCGCCATCACCTGGTCGATCGGCTTGTAGGCCTGCGGGATCTCGTCCAGGAACGCATCCGTGTCCCGGAACTCGATCCCGGCCATCGCCTCGCGAAGCTGCTCGATGGTGAACGTGCGCCTGGCCGTCGACCGCGAGAACCGGCGTCCGGCACCGTGCGGCGACGACTCGAGCGCGAGCGGGTTGCCGAGTCCGGAGACGACGTACGACGCCGTGCCCATCGAGCCGGGGATGAGGCCTGCCTGACCCTTCCGCGCCGAGATCGCACCCTTGCGCGACACCCACACGTCCTTACCGAAGTGCCGCTCGCGCTCCGTGAAGTTGTGGTGGCAGTTGATCCGCTCCCGCTCCTGCACAGCCGCGCCGAAGAACTCCGCCGTCTGCCGGATCACCCTGTCCATCATCTCCTCACGGTTGAGCAGCGCGAAATGCTGTGCCCACCGCAGCTCGGCGATGTACGCGTCGAACTCGTCCGTGCCCTCGACCAGGTAGGCGAGGTCGCGGTTCGGCAGGTCGATCCAGTACCGTTCCATGACCCGCTGCGCGACCGTGATGTGGTGGCCGGCGATCCGGTTGCCGACGCCACGGCTTCCCGAGTGCAGGAACAGCCACACCGCATCCGTCTCGTCGAGGCTGACCTCGATGAAGTGGTTGCCGGAGCCGAGCGAGCCGAGCTGCAGCGCCCAGCCCTTCGCGTACGTTGCGGGCGCGAGGCCGATGGCGTCGGCCATCGCGGTGAGCTCGGCGACACGCGGCTCTGCCGTGGCCACGATCTTGTTGTTGCGGCCGCCAGCCGACAGCGGGATCGCGCGTTCGATCTGCTCTCTCAGCTCCGACAGTGGATGCACGCCGACAGCGCGCGCCACATCGTCGCTCGTGAACTGGGTGCGCACAGCGATCATGCCGCAGCCGATGTCGACGCCGACGGCAGCGGGCATGATCGCGCCCAGCGTGGGGATGACCGAGCCGACGGTGGCGCCGAGGCCGAGGTGCGCATCCGGCATCAGGGCCAGGTGCGGGTGGATGAACGGCATCTGCGACGACGTGACGGCCTGCTCGCGCGTGTTCTCCTCGAGCAGGGTCGCCCAGCTCAGCAGGCGGTTCGAGATTCTTTCCATGATCCTTTCGTTTCTCGTGAAGGTGCGGCCGGGGCTGGCCTCGCACCCTGTCGCACGGTCGGCGGAAGGCAGAGAAAAAGCCCCGGTCCTCGAGGTGGACGGGGCTGTGACGGTCGACGGGATGTCGGTTCTACAGGCCCCGGGCAGGCTCGAGCGAGCGGTAGTCGCGCTGTTCGCGCTTCAGGTTCTGCGTTGCTCGCATGATCCTGACCTTCCACTCGGCGGGGCGTCCTGCGCCGGTCGGCGCAGGATTTCCGAGAGTACACGTGCGACGGCCGGTTTGTCTACGAACCCGCAGGATGGTCCACCCGGAACTGTGGCGCCGCCTCCCGCACGGGCCTACCGTGGCACCATGACCACATCGCAGGCAGGGCAGCCGCACGAGTCGCACCACGCTCACACAGGGCTCAGCGACCAGAACCAGCTCAATCCGCTGTTCGCGCGAGCCGGGGAGGCTACGGACTTTCCGCTGAACACGTTGCCGCCGGGGGAGTCGCTGCCGGAGACCGCCTATCAGATCGTGCACGACGAGGCGATGCTCGACGGCAACTCGCGGCTGAACCTGGCGACCTTCGTCGGCACCTGGATGGACCCCCAAGCCGACAAGATCTATGCCGAGTCCGCCGACAAGAACATGATCGACAAGGACGAGTACCCGCAGACCGCCGCCATCGAAGCGCGGTGCTGGAAGATGCTCGCCGGGTTGTGGAACGCACCCGACCAGGGGAAGGCGGTTGGCACATCCACCATCGGGTCGTCTGAGGCGTGCATGTTGGGCGGTCTCGCGCTGAAACGGCGGTGGCAGCACGCGCGGAAGGCGGCGGGGAAGTCGGTCGAGAAGCCGAACCTCGTGCTGTCGAGCGCCGTGCAGGTGTGCTGGGAGAAATTCTGCAACTACTGGGATGTGGAGCCGCGGTTCGTGCCGATCACCGACGAGCACCGGGTGCTTGACGGGTTCGAGTTGGAGAAGTACGTCGACGAGAACACGATCGGGGTCGTCGCGATCATGGGCGTCACGTACACGGGCATGTACGAGCCCGTCGCCGCCATCGCCGAGGCGCTCGACCGCATCCAGGCGGCGACCGGGCTGGACATCCCCATCCACGTCGACGGCGCATCCGGTGCCATGATCGCGCCGTTCCTGCAGCCCGACCTGGCGTGGGACTTCCGGGTGGAGAGGGTGGCGTCGATCAGCACGTCCGCGCACAAGTACGGACTCGTGTATCCCGGCCTCGGCTGGGTGGTCTGGCGCTCCGTCGACGCGCTGCCGAAGGACCTGGTCTTCGACGTCACCTACCTCGGCGGCCACATGCCGACGTTCGCCCTCAACTTCTCCCGCCCCGGCGCGCAGGTGCTGCTGCAGTACTACCTGTTCCTCCGGCTGGGATGGGACGGCTACTACCGGGTGCAGAAGGCCTGCCAGGATGTCGCGGTCTACCTCGCGGGCGAGATCGCGGCGATGGATGCGTTCACCCTCTGGAACGACGGCACCGACATCCCGGTGTTCGCCTGGCAGCTCACGCCGGGGCACACGGACAAATGGAACCTCTACCACCTGTCGGAACGCCTGCGGCTGAAAGGCTGGCTGATCCCGGCGTACCCGATGCCGGACGACCTCTCGGACCTCGTGGTGCAGCGCATCGTGGTGCGCAACGGGCTGAGCCGCAACCTGGCCGAGAGCCTGGTCGTCGACATCAAGGAGGCCGCGGACTACCTGGACGCGCTGGAGGCGCCCATGCCGACCGAGGGACAGGTCACGAGCTTCGCTCACTGACCGTTCGGACCACGATCACCGCCCGAACAGGGTGAGCGCCGCCCACTGCAGCAGGATGACGGTCTTGCCGTCCACGATGGTGCCGTCCGCGATCCGGGCGAGCGCGTCGTCGTAGCGGACCGTGACCGGTTCGATCTCCTCGCCCTCCTCCTCGACGCCGCCGCCCCCGCGCACCTCCGCGGCCGAGTACGGCGCGGCGAAGAAGTGCACCCGTTCTGTGACGGAGCCGGGGCTCATGTAGAGGTCGAACAGGTGGCGCAGCTCGCCGACCGCCACGCCGAGCTCTTCCGCGGCCTCGCGCCGGATGGCCTCCTCGGCCGAGTCGTCGTCGAGGAGTCCTGCCGCGGCCTCCACGAGCATCCCGTCCGGGTGGCCGTTGACGTATGCGGGGAAGCGGAACTGCCTGGTGAGCAGCAGCGTGCGCGCTTCCGGGTCGTAGAGCAGGATGGTGGCGCCGTTTCCGCGGTCGTACGTCTCGCGCGCCTGCGTCGTCCACGTGCCGTCGCGGCCGCGGTAGTCGAACGTGGTGCGGCGCAGCACATGCCAGCCGTCGGAGGTGACCTCCACATCCCGGATGAGGACGTCGGGGTTTCCGTCGAGATCGCGGCCGGCGTGGTCCAGTCCTGTCCTGCCCCTGGAGTCCGGGATGCTCGTGCCAGGGCGGCCCTGCGCCGGCTGTTCCGTGCTCATAGCGCGAGCCTAACGGTAGCGCTTGCGGATCTCCCTGGCGGCGAGGATGTCGGCGGAGGCCGCATCCCGTGCCTTCACGATGGCCTTGTCGGACTTGAGCGGCAGGCGCAGCACCGAGTCTGCCTCGATGCCGCTGACGAGCTGCCTGGCGCGTTCGATCTCCGAGTCGAGTTCGGCGCCGAGCAGGAGCGCGACGTTCGCGATCCAGATCCACAGGAGGAACACGATGATGCCGGCGAGCGCTCCGTAGGTCTTGTCGTAGCTGCCGAAGTTGGCCACGTAGAACGCGAACAGGGCCGAGGCGATCCCGAGCACGATGATGGCGGCGAACGAGCCGGTGGTCAGCCAGCGGAACCTCGCCTGCTTGACGTTCGGGGTCGCCGAGTACAGCAGGGCGACCAGCAGCACGATGGCGACGATCATGATCGGCCACTTGACGATCGACCACACCACCTCGACGGTGGCGCCGACGCCGAGTGCATTCCCGATGGCGGTCGCCACCGGGCCGGACACCACCAGCAGCAGCGCCATCAGTGCGATGAGCACCAGCGCGGCGACGGTGACGCCGAGCTGCACGGGGCGGAGCGAGAACACCGTCCTGCCCTCTCGCACCCCGTACACGCGGTTCAGCGCGCGACCGAAGCCGCCGACGTAGCCGGAGGCCGACCAGATCGCGCCGACGATGCCGATCGCGAGCGCCCAGCCGCTGGCGGGGGAGGCGGCGAGGTTCTCGATCGGGCCCTTGACCGCATCCAGTGTGCCGGGCGCGATCTCTTCGACCGCCTGGAAGAGCGCGTCGATGCCCGCCTGGCTCTGACCGATCAGGCCGAGGATGCTCACCAGCGCGATCATCGCCGGGAACAGCGACAGCACGGCGAAGTAGGTCAGCCCTGCTGCCAGGTCGGTGCAGGCGTCGAGCGAGAAGCTGCGGAACGTGCGCTTGAGGATGAACCCCCAGGGCAGCTTGAACCACGAGACGCGGTTCATCCGTTCGATGCGGCCGACGGCCTCCGCGCGTGCAGCACCGACGCCTCCGCGGTCAGCGGGCACGCGACCGGCCTCGCGTCAGCAGGGCGACAGCTCCGGCGGCCGCCGCGACGGCGCCGAGGAACAGTCCGGCGGACAGCACGGGATGCGACCGGATCTGCACGCCGGGGTTGAACGTCGCGAAGAGGTCGTCGAGCGTCGAAGCGAGCTCGTCCCTGGTCTGCTCCAGGTCGAGCTTGATCGTGGGGATGCCTGCGCCGTCGGGAAGGGGAGGACGCTCGGGGCGGCGGTCGGTCACGGTCGCTCTCCCTTCAGGGCGCGAAGATCGTCGCCCAGCTCCTGCTTGAGGTCGTCCGGCACGGGCGGGACGCCACGCTTCAGGCTCGCCCTGCCGATCAGGGCGGCGATGATGCCGAGCACGAGCAGGATTCCCGCGACGATCAGGGCAGCGAGCCAGGCCGGGACGATCAGCGCGAAGGCGAGCACGGCCGTGGTCACCAGGGCGCAGAGCGCGAAGAACACGAACATCAGGGCGGCCACGAAGAGGCCGATGCCGACACCGGCGGCTTTCGCCTTGGCGCTCATCTCCGCCTTGAACAGCGCGAGCTCGCTCGCCACAAGCCTCCGCAACTGGGCGACCAGGTCCTTCGTCAGCTCGGGCAGCGGCCGCAAGCCTTTCGTGGTCCTGCGTCGCTCGCGGGGAAGCGGCGGCTTCTCGAAACTCATCGGGCTCCCTGTTCGTCGGCAACGGCCGGGCCTGTCCCGGCGCGTTACCGCGACCGTACCCCAGCATCCTGCAGCCGTCGAGGGCACAGGTGGTGCACACTAGGGACATGAGCGGCAATGACAGCACTCTGCGCGGAGGAATCCTCGTGGCGGTCGTCCCCGGGCAGCCGGTGACGGTCCTCGAACAGGCCCTCAAACTGGCCGACGACCTCGACGTCCCCCTGGTCTGCGCGAACGTCGACCCGAACCGGTACCTGGTGTCGAGCTACGTCGACGGCACGGTCGTCGCCCTCCCGTACGACCCCGACCTGCCGGAGGTCGAGGACGAGACGTTCGACCCCGAACTGGCCGAACGCATCCGGCAGGTGCTCGACGGCACAGGGGTGCCGTACCAGTTGCAGCAGCTCGCAGGAGACCCGTCGTGGGCGCTCACCAAACTGGCCGACGACGTGGATGCGCGCTACATCGTGGTCGGGACGCGCGAGGCGGGGCTGCGGGGAAGCATTCGCGAGTTCTTCAACGGGTCGGTTGCCGTGCATCTGGCGCACCGGCAGCACCGGCCGGTGATCGTGGTGCCGCTGGCGCCCGTGCCAGGCAAGGGCGCGCTGCCGTGGGAGGACCCGCCGGTCTGATGCGCCCGGGTTCCGATGCGTCCGGGTCCCGACGCGTCGGTATAGTGGGCGGACGGCGATGGATCTCGCCTGGGCAGCGCCCGTGCCCGAACCGCGTCGTCCGCTGATAGTTCCTACGCTTCCTGACCGAAGGGTGGATACCGCTGTGTCGACGACCAGGCCCGTCCCCGTGCATCTGCACTGGCGCTACATCGGACTCGTGTTCGTCGGCGGCGCTCTCGGCACGACCGTCCGCTCCCTGATCTCGGCGGCGGTGCCCCCGCTCGCCGGACTGCCGGTGGCGACGTTCGCCATCAACGTGGTCGGCGCATTCGTGCTCGGCTGGCTGCTCGAGACGCTTGCGCTGCGGGGGCCGGACCACGGGATGCGCCGCAACGTGCGCCTGTTCGCCGGCACGGGCATCCTGGGCGGGTTCACCACCTACAGCGCGTTCGCGGTGGATGCGGACGGGCTGATCGCGGCGCAGAACCTCGGCGGCAGCATCCTGTACGCCGTCGCGACAATCGTCGTCGGCGCTGCTGCCACGCTCGCCGGGATCGCGCTCGCCGCACGGCTGGGGCGCGCCACGTGACGCCGCTGCTGGTGCTCGGGGTGGCCGTCGCAGGCGGACTCGGCGCCGTCGCGCGCCTGGTGCTCGACGGTGTGCTGCGCAGCCGCATCGTTGTCTCGTTCCCGCTCGGCACGACCGTGATCAATGTGACGGGATCGTTCCTCCTCGGCCTGGTCACCGGGCTCGCAATCGCCAACGGTCTGCCGCCGGAGTGGCGTGCGGTGATCGGCACAGGCTTCCTCGGCGGATACACGACTTTCAGCACGGCCAGCTATGAGACCGTGCGCCTCGCGCAGCAGCGCCGCTACCGCGCGGCCGCGTTCAACGCGTTCGGCATGATGCTGCTCGCGCTCGCCGCCGCCGGCCTCGGCCTCTGGCTCGGCTCTCTGTAGCTCGCCTCGTTCGGCAGGAGTCTTGTGGCCCCGCCCGGCGTGTCCCTCCGTCCCGACGGAGATTCCGCTCCCACACGCCGTCATCTCCTGCCGAATGGGGGCGGGCACGCGGGCGCGCGGGCGCGTGCGGGGCGCGTGTGGGCAGGAGGTTGCGGGTTTGGTGGGCGGGATCTCCTGCGTTACGGAGGTTTGTGCGGCGTGTCGGGTGGGTTCTCCTGCGGAACCGGGGCAGGTCAGTCTTGGCCGGACTCCTGCTCCATCCACCACTCGGTGAACTCCTCGGCGCGGCCGTCTGGAACGAGCTTCACCACCCAGAGGTTGCTGTAGATGGGGCCGTCGCGGTAGTCGGTGACGCCCTCGACGAAGTAGGTGAGCTGGTCCTGGCCGGCGATGCGCCACTCGAAGGTGGCTGCGCCGGGGTCGTCCTGGGCATCCAGCCAGCCCTCGACGATCTCGAGGTGGCCGTCCCACGGTTCGGCGAACGGTTCGGTGCGGTAGCTGGCGTCCTCGGTGAACAACGCCCGGATGTCGTCCGGATCGTTGGACTCCCACGCCCGCCGATAGAGTGCCACCCACTTCTCGATCGGTTCGCTCATGGCCTCTTTATACGCCAACGTGCGGCCGACGCGCCATGAAAGCCGCCAAATGCGCCGGAAACGCGGGAACGAAGAGCACGGCGCGCGAACACCTGGCGCGCGGGTCTGCCGGGGAACCGCATCCCGTCGCTACCATGTGGGCATGGATGCGCAGCTCGAGCCGTGGGCGGAGTTCAACGTCGCCATCGCGGGGGCAGGGGCTGCCCTCGGCGGGCTGCTGATCGTGGCGCTGTCGGTGAACATCAAGCAGATCGCCGAGTCGAGGGGACTCGCGGCGCGGGCCGGAGCCGCCATCGCGGCGCTCATCCTCGGCATCGTGCTGGCGTGCGCGGCCCTCATTCCGGGTCAGGCGCTGTGGGCGTACGGGATCGTGACGCTCGTCGGCACGGCGATCGGGGTGGTGATCGCGGTGCTGGCGGCGCGGGCGATCCTGCGCGACCCGGAGAGGGCCGAGTTCCACCGGTGGGATGTGCAGCACATCGTGTCGTTCGTGGCCCCGCTCGCGATCTTCGCCGTGGGCGGGGTGCTCGGGGTGCTGTCGAACCCGGCCGCGCTGTACTTCGTGGCGCTCGGGACGATCGTGGCGCTGATCGGGGCGGCACTGTTCAGTTGGATCGCGCTGGTGGAGATTCTGCGCTGAGCTGCGGGCGCCGAGCTGAGTTGCGGTGCGACTAGCGCACAGCGAACGGCGGGGTCTCGACGCCGGGCGCGAGTGCGCTCGCCGGGTCGGAGTTCACGGCGACGATGTGGTTCTGCGCATCCACGTGCACGACCGTCGGCTCGAACGCGCGGGCCTCAGCATCCGTGAGCTGGGCGTATGAGATGACGATGACGAGGTGGCCGACCTCGGCCAGGTGGGCAGCAGCCCCGTTGACGCCGATCACGCCGCTGCCGCGCTCGCCCGCGATCAGGTAGGTCTCGAAGCGGTTGCCGTTGGCGATGTCGACGACGCTCACCTGCTCGCCGGGGAGCAGGTCGGCCGCGTCGAGCAGGTCGAGGTCGACGGTGAGCGAGCCGACGTAGTGGAGGTCGGAGTGCGTGATGGTCGCGCGGTGGATCTTGGACTTGAACATGGTGCGGAGCATCGGGGGCGCCCTCTCAGGGAAGCGGACTCAGGGAAGCAGACTCAGGGAAGCAGACTCAGGGAAGCAGAAGCGGTCTCGGCGTGGCCGGCTCAGTGCACCAGCGCGAGCTGGGGGAGCGCGGAGATCAGCGAGGCGAGCTCCGGCACGTCGTGGGCCTCGGCCAGGGCGCGTTCGAGGGCGTCGTCGTGGATGGGGCGGGCCGCGTCGAGCAGGTGGTGCCCTGCGGCCGTGAGCTCGGTGTAGATGCCGCGGCGGTCGTCGTCGCAGAGCACGCGGGTGAGGAGGCCGCGCTCCTCCAGCCGGTTGACCAGGCGGGTGGTCGCGGAAGGGCTGAGAGCGCTCGCGCGGGCGAGCTGCTGCATCCGCATGTGCCAGCCGTCCTGGCGGCTGAGGGCGTCGAGCACCGTGTATTCGACCACGGAGAGCTGCACCTCTCTGGTGAGTGCGCGTTCGAGCTCGCTCTCGATGAAGTTGTGCAGCGCGGCGAGTGTCCGCCAGCCCTGGGCGCGCACCTCGACGGCGTCGTCGGTGATTCCCATCGTGGCCTCCTGTCGGTCGTCGGTCGTCGGTCGTCTGTCGGCGGCCGTCCGGATGCTGGCGCGTGCATCCACGGGTTGCGGAAAGTAGTTGCATGTGCAACTATTTATGACGCGCCTGCAACTATCAGAATATCAGCATCAAGGAGTTCTCATGCCTGTCGGCCTCATCGCCCTCGCCCTCGGCGGCTTCGGCATCGGCCTCACCGAGTTCGTCATCGCCGGCCTCCTGCCCGAGGTGGCGGCCGACTTCCACGTGAACGAAGCGGCGGCCGGCTGGCTCATCTCCGGCTACGCGCTCGGCGTGGTGGTCGGCGCGCTCTTCCTCACCGCCGCCATCAACCGGCTCCCGCGCAAGGCGGCGCTGCTCGGGCTGATGGTGCTGTTCATCGTCGGGAACACGGTGTCCGCCATCGCGCCGACCTACGCGCTGATGCTGTCCGGCCGCGTGCTCGCCGCCCTCGCGCACGGCGCGTTCTTCGGCATCGGGTCCGTGGTCGCGGCCGGGATGGTCGCGCCGGACAAGAAGGCGCGCGCCATCGCGATCATGTTCACCGGGCTCACCGCGGCGAACGTCCTGGGCGTCCCGTTCGGCACGCTGCTCGGCCAGGCGCTGGGCTGGCGGTCCACGTTCTGGGCCATCGCGATCATCGGCGTCATTGCAACGGTCGGCGTGGCGACGCTGGTGCCGAAGGGCACGGGCGCAGCCGATCCGGCCGACCCTGCCGCGGCCCCTGGCGGCCTCCGCCACGAGCTGCGCGCGTTCCGTTCCGGCCAGGTCTGGCTGTCCATCGTGGTCACCGTCCTCGGGTTCGGCGGGATGTTCGGCGCCTTCACATACATGGCATTCACCCTCACGGAGGTCAGCGGGTTCGCATCCAGTGCCGTGCCGTGGCTGCTCATCCTGTTCGGCGTCGGACTGTTCGCGGGCAACGCGCTCGGCGGTCGCTTCGCCGACCGTGCGCTCGACCGCACGCTGATCGTCGTGCTCGCAGGGCTCACCGTGATCCTCGCGGTGTTCGCGCTGGTCGCCGGCAACCCGGTCGGCGCCGTGATCGCCCTGGTGCTGATGGGCGCGTTCGGATTCGCGACCGTGCCGGGGCTGCAGATGCGCGTGATGAACTACGCGCCGGATGCGCCCACCCTCGCCTCCGGCGCGAACATCGCAGCCTTCAACGTCGGCAACGCGCTCGGCGCGTGGATCGGCGGGGTGACGATCACCGCGGGGCTCGGGTACACGTCGCCGCTGTGGGCGGGCGCGCTCATCACGCTGGGCGCCGTGATCGTGATGGTGATCGCCGCAGCGACGGCACGACGCGGTCTCGCTCGGTCGGAGCACGGCCTCGCAAAAATCTCGGAGGAGACGGTTCCCGCCGGGTAGACGAGGGAGTACAGTCGCGATTGTCTCGAACGGTCAGGGGGTGATCGGGTTGGTACAAGCGGCTGAACAGCCCACCGCCTTCTCCCCTGCACGCGCGCTGATCGGATCTCTGATCGGCGGCGCGGGGCTCGTGATCCTCGGCTTCTTCCTCGGCTCGTCGCAGGCGTCGGCCGCCGAACCCGCCCCGGCTCCGCCCGTGCACTCGGTGCTCGGAGCGGTCGGCGGCGTTGTCTCCGACGTCGACACGGCGGTCGGTTCCGTCGTGGGCGGCGTGACGGACGCAGCGTCGAGCGTGACCCAGGCGGCCGCGCCTGTCGTGCCAGCTCCTGTGCAGGATGTGGTCGCCACGGTGACCATGCCGGTCACGGACACGCTCGGCAGCATCGCCGACCAGGCTCCGGTCACCAGCACAGTGACACCGGTCGTGACCGTTGTCGACACGGTCGTGAACGCGATCCCGCTGACCAACGACCTGCTCGGCGACGACCCCGTCGCCACGGTCGTCACTCCGGTCACGAACACGGTGGATGACACGGTCGCGTCCGTGGTCGACGGCGCGACGAAAGCGATCGACCCCGTCACGGGCACGCCGATCGTCTCGATCCCGCCGATCATTCCTCCTGTCATCCCCGGTGCGCCGGGTGCCCCTGGTGCGCCGGGTGCCGACGGTCCTGGTGCTCCAGGGGCGGATGCGGGCGGTCAGCCCGCCGTGACCGCTCCCGTCGCGCAGGCCGTCGGCATCGGCACGGGCGCGTCGAGCTTCCTGACGGATCGTGCAGGACGCGGGGGCGCGCATCCGTTGGCCGTCGCGAGCGCCGGCGCACGCTCTGTGGCGCTGCCGGACGGCATTCCAGCGACCCCCGGCGAGCCGGGCGGACCCGCGCCTGCCGCACCCCCTGCGCCGACCACGGGCAGTGGGGCAGGCGGGACGGGAAACGGTGGGGCCGCATCCGGTGTGGCCATCCCGGAGAGCTTCATTGCACCCCTGGCCGCTGAGGGCGGCCCGCTCGGTGCGTTCGGCGACGACCGCATTCCGTCGTCGCCGGTCCTCGATCACGACACAAGCCCCGACTGAGTGGGTCGCCTCTGCTCTTCTGCGGCAGAACGCGACCGAAGTCTCCCGTGTGGGAGCACAAACACTCAATCGAAAGGCAAGATCATGAACAAGTACGTGTCGAGGGGGCTGTGGTTCACCCTCTTCCTCGGCGGGTTGTCACTGGCGGGTGTCGGCGTCGCGAATGCGGCCGAGACCAGCGGAAGCGACGGCACCGCATCCGGGACGCAGGCCGTCGTCGACGTAACGCTCCCTGTGACCATCAGCGGCAACGGCATCAGCGTGCTCGGCGACTCGAGCAGCGCGGACTCGACGGCTGCGGCCACCGCTGCCCCTGCTGCCGCACCCGCGCCGTCGGCAACGGTCGACACATCCGGGCTGGGCGGTGTGCTCTCGGGCACGCAAGCCCTCGTGGACGTGAGCGTGCCGGTGAATGTCACGGGCAACTCGATCAGCGCGGTGGGGGATGCGGCGACCGCGGACTCCACGGCCGCTGCTGTTCCTGCGGCTGCTGTTCCTGCGGCATCCGGGGCGACGACCTCCGGTTCGGACGGCGTGGCCTCCGGAACACAGGTGCCCGTGGATGCGGCTGTGCCGGTGACCGTCGGCGGGAACGCGATCAGCGTGCTCGGCGACTCGAACTCGTCGGGTTCGAAGACGGCTGGTCCTGCGGCAGGAGCACCCGCGGGTTCTGGCGCGACGACGACGGGCGCGGACGGTATTGCGTCGGGCATCCAGGCGCCGATCGATGCTGCTGTGCCGGTGACGGCGGGTGGGAACGCGATCAGTGTTCTCGGTGACTCGACCTCGTCTGGTTCGTCGACGGCTGCTCCGGCGGCCGGGTCGACCGCTGGCGGGTCCGCCCCGACGACGACGGGCGATGACGGGGTGCTCTCGGGCATCCAGGCGCCGATCGATGCTGCTGTGCCGGTGACCGTCGGTGGGAACGCGATCAGTGTTCTCGGTGACTCGACCTCGTCGGGTTCGACGACGGCTGCTCCTGCGGCCGGGTCGTCCGCTGGCGGGTCCGCCCCGACGACGACGGGTGACGACGGGGTGCTCTCGGGCATCCAGCTCCCCGTCGGCGCCGGCGTGCCGGTGACCGCGGGTGGGAACGCGGTGAGCGTCGTGGGCGACAGTTCGTCCAGCGGCGCCGCGACCACGGGTGGAAGCACCGGGTCGGCGGGGTCCCCGTCGACCAGTGGTGACGGCGGCCTGCTCGGAGGCATCCAGCTTCCGGTCGGGCTGGACATCCCGGTGACCGTCGGCGGCAACGCCATCAGCGTCATCGGCGACAGTGGCACCACCGGCGCCACCACGACGCCGACCACGCCCACGACGCCGACCACCCCGACGACGCCGACCACGCCGACGACGCCGACCACCCCGACCACCCCGACGACGCCGGGCAACCCCGGCACCCCGTCGACCCCGGGCGGCGGCACCGGCGGCACCGGCGGCACCACGACGGCGGCCGAGCCCGGCTCCGTCACCGCCCTCGCGGACGGCGACGTCGCGGCGGCGGGGATGCTCGCATCCACCGGTTCCGACATCTCGGGTCTCGGCGCTCTCGCGGCGCTGCTGGCGCTGCTCGGTGTCGTGCTGCTGTTCGCCCGCCGCAACCGTGAGGCTGCTGCGGTCCGCCACCACCGCATCCACTGAGCCCGGCGGGGTTCGAGGAGCTGCCTATTCGGCCAGAACGGGCCGCTTCTCGAACCTCTCGGCCCAGGATGCGGGCAGGTCGCTTCGGCCTGCAGCGCGGAACGCGAGGATGGCGGCGCCGGTTCGTCCGGCGTCGCCTCCGAGTTCGCTGCGCACCACGAGGGGGCGCGAACGCCAGGCCAGGCCGTCGCTCATGCGCTCGGTGAGAGGCACCATCAGGGTGTCGCCTGCGCGGGAGAACCCGCCGCCGAGGACGATCACCCCGGGGTCGAGCAGGAGGGTCATGATGTTGAGGCCCTGAGCGAGCACGTCGACGGCTTCCGACCAGACGCGGTCGGCTGTCGGATCGGCGCCCAGTCGCGCGACGATCTCGCGCGAGCTGAGGTCGCCACCGCCCGCCGCCGCATAGCGGCGTGCCAGGCCGGCGCCGGAGACGTACACCTCCAGGCAGCCGCGCTGGCCGCAGGTGCACTCCTCGCCGCCCGGGATGACCGGGATGTGCCCGAACTCGCCCGCGGCGCCCGTCGCGCCGGTGACCGTGCCTCCGGCTGTGATGAGCGCGGCGGCGACGCCGGTTCCGATCGGGACGAGAACGAAGTCGTCGAAGCCGCGCGCCGCACCGATGAGCCGCTCTGCGATCCCGGCCGCGCGCACGTCGTGGCCGAGAGCGACGGGCATGTCCAGGGCGGCGCGGATGGTGTCCAGGAGCGGAACGTCCCGCCAGTCCAGGTTGGATGCGTAGAGCACGATCCCGCGCTCCTCGTCCACGATGCCGGGGGTGACGACCCCGGCGCCGATCACGTCGCATCCCGCATCGGCGGCCAGGTCGCGCAGGTCGTGGAACAGCGCCACCAGGGCCGCCACGACGTCTGCGGAGGGGGTCGGCCTGGTCAGCTCGGCGACGGCGTCGCCGGACGCGGAGACGACGGCGCCCTTCATGGCGGTGCCGCCGAGGTCGACGGCGAGAACGGCGTGGTCGCGGACGATGCCGGCGGCAGTCTCACCAGTGGATGCGCTCATGCCGCCACCCGCGCAAGCTCCGCCACCACGGCGGCCACGATGGCGGAGGACGTCGCCATGCGGTACCCGGAGTCGTACACGTTCGGCTCCGCGCCCGCTGCGCGCGCAGCGCTCGGCTGCGCTTCGCTCGCACGGAGGTGGACCTCCGTCACGCCGGTGCGGTGCACCAGCTCGGCCACGTTCGCGGCGCGGACGCCGCCTCCGGCGAGGATGGTCACCCGGCCGCGCGACCGCACCACGAGCTCGGCGAGCTTCTCCGAACCGTCGGCGGCCGTCGTCGCCCCGCCGGAGGTGAGCACCCGGTCGATGCCGAGCCCGATGAGGTCGTCCAGCGCCGCCGGGAGATCGGGGGTCTGGTCGAACGCCTTGTGGAACGTGACGGGCGCGTGGCCGCAGGCCGCGCGCAGGCGCGAGATGGCTGCGACGTCGATCGTGTTGTCAGGGCGGAGAGCGCCGATCACGAAGCCGAGGGGAACACCGGCGGGGTTCGGCAGTTCGCGGATCGCGCGGATGTCGTCGGCCATCGCATCCACTTCCGCGTCGCTGAAGACGAAGTCGCCCCCGCGCTGACGCACCAGCACAGAGATGCCCATCGTGGTCACCTGACGGAGCGCCGCCGCGACCGTGCCGAGCGACGGCGTGATGCCGCCCTCGCTGAGGGCGGCGCACAGCTCGATGCGGTCGGCTCCTCCCCGTTCCGCCGCCTGGACGCCGTCGAGGTCGTCCAGGCAGATTTCGAGCAGGGTCACGCGACGCGCTCCAGCGCCGCCGCCAGGTCGCCGCCGACGCCGATCGAGCCGACAGGAACGCCCCCGCCCAGCACGGGCAGGGCGGTGAGCGCCGTCGCGCCGGAGATGTCCGTGCCGAGAGCTTCGAGCACGCGCAGGGCGAGCAGAGTGGTGGCACGCGGGCTGCCGTCGACGATCTTCATCGAGACAGCAGTGCCGTCCGCCGCCGCGACACCGATGACGCCCTCGGCGCCGCCCTTGGCGAGCGCGCCAGGCACGGTCTCCATCAGGGTCGAGTTCTGGTGGCCGGAGCCGCCGACGTAGAACGGGTGCTCGCGCATCGCTGCCGCGACCTGGGCGGCGGGCGTGCCTGCCTCGGCCTGCACGAGCGCACGGAACGACTGCGCGATGCCGCGCACGGTCGTGCCGAAGAGAGGAGCGCCGCAGCCGTCGATCGCATCCCACTCCACGGGGAGGCCGGTCAGTTCGGCCATCGTGGCGCGGACGTGCTGCTGCAGGGGATGCGCGGTCTCCAGGTAGTCGTGCGTCGACCAGCCGTTCACGGCGCAGGCAAGCAGCATCGCGGCGTGCTTGCCGGAGCAGTTCATCCGCACGCGGGCGCGGGGTTCGCCGGCGCGCACCAGGCGCTCGAACGTGCCCTCGTCCTCCGGACGGTCGACGGGGCAGCCGAGCGCGGAGTCGTCGAGGCCGGCGCGCTCGAGGATCGCGCGGACGACCCGCACGTGCTCGTCCTCGCCCGTGTGGCTGCCAGCGGCGATGGCCAGCTCCTGGCCTTCGAGCGGGGCGCCGGCGGTGAGGCAGGCGAGCGCCTGCAGCGGCTTGACGGTCGAGCGGGGCAGGATGACCGCATCCGGAGTGCCGAGTTCCAGCACGGTGGCGCCGGACGGGTCGACGGCGACGAGGCTGCCGAAGTGACGGCTCTCGATCAGCCCGGAGCGGGTGACCGTGGCCAGCTCGGCGAGCGTGGCGACAGCGGGGGCGGCCGTGGGGGCGGGTGACTCAGACATTCGCGGCTTTCGTATCGATGGCGGGGAGGCCGGGCAGCGCCGGCTGTGTCGATGGGCGTCGGCGAGAGCCGCGTTGCAGACGAGACGCCAGGGCGGAGAGGCTGCCGTTGACCACCAGGTAGATGACCGTCACGGCGATGTAGGTCGGGATGAGCAGGTGCAGGAACGAGGCGAGCACCTGACCACGGTAGAGCAGCTCGGTGAAGGCCACGATGTAGCCGAGCGACGTGTCCTTCAGCAGGCTGACGAGCTGGGTGATGAGCGACGGGGCCACGTTGCGGAAGGCCTGCGGGAGCACCACGAAGCGCATGGCCTGGGCCCCGCGCATCCCGAGGCTGAGGGCCGCCTCGCGCTGACCGCGCGGGAGGCTGCCGACGCCGGCGCGCACGATCTCGGCGAAGACGGCCGAGTTGGCGATGGTCAGCGGCACGACGAGCTTCCACAGGGTCGGCAGGTTGATGCCGATCTGGGGGAGGCCGAAGAGCATCAGGTAGATCATCAGCAGCACGGGGATGGTGCGCGCGATCTCGATGTACGCCGAGCAGATCCAGCGCAGCCAGCGCTGCTGGCTCATCCGGCCGAGACCGAGGAGCACGCCGAGCGCGCCGCCGAGCACGGCCACGATGGCCGCGGCTTCCAGCGTTCCGAGGAGACCGACGAGCAGGTACTGCCAGATCGCCCAGTCGGTGAACGGCTGCCAGCGCTCCGGAGCGAACTGGCCGTGCGACGCGAACTGCCACAGGCCGATGCCGATGACGACGATGAAGACCACGCTGCTGACGACGGAGCCGATCAGGATGTTCCTGCGGCCGCGCGGCCCTGGCTGGTCGTAGATGAAGGAGGCTGCGTACGTGCGCTTCTTCCCGCGCTTGGCGCGAGCGGGACGGGCGGGTCCGGCCGCCGGGCGGTCGGGGATGAGCTGATCCGTCATCGGACGATCGCCACCTTTCGTTCGACCCAACCGGCCGCGAGGCCGATCGCGAGCGCGATGGCCATGTAGATGAGGCCGGCGCCGGAGAAGATCAGGATGGGCTGCGCGGCGATGAGGTTGATCTTGTTGACCTCGGCGGTGAGCTCGACGACGCCGACGGCTGCGGCGAGGGCCGTGTTCATCGCGAGCGCGATCATCACGTTGCCGATCGGCTGCACGACGGCGCGCAGCGCCTGGGGGATGACCACGAGCCGCAGCGACTGCGCCAGCGTGAAGCCGAGGGCTCTGGATGCTTCGACCTGGCCGACCGAGACCGTGTTGACGCCGGAGCGCACGGCCTCTGCGACGTACGCGGCCTCGTAGACGGTGAGCACGATGATGGCGGTGGGCGTCAGCGGCAGCAGGAGGCCGGCATCCGGAAGTGCGAACACGGCCAGCAGCAGCAGCGCGAGCAGCGGGACGTTGATGAAGAACTGCACGTAGAGGAACGCCGCAGCGCGCAGGATCGGGATGGGGCTGACCCGCGCGACCGTCACGAGAACGCCGAGCACGATCGAGCAGACACCGGCGATGAGCGCCATCATCAGCGTCGTGCCGAGCGCCTGGACGATCGGTCCGAGGTTGTCGATCAGGGGATTCATTGCTCACTCACTGCACGTGGCTACGGGAAGGGGAGATGGTGGGGTGGTGCGAAGGACCTGTTGGTCGGGATGCGCGCGGGCATGTGTGGTCGCGCCGCGCGCATCCCGAGCTGAGGGAGCCCCGTGCCGGGGGAGCAGGGGGCTCCGGTCAGGTGCCGGTCAGGAACCGGGGACGGAGCCGATCTCCGGCGGGGTCGGGATGGCGGAGTCGGTCACGGTGCCGAGCGTGGTCTTCCACGCCTTGCCCCACTGGCCGCCCTTCTGGATGGTCTTCAGCCAGTCGTTGATGAACGACTTGAAGTCCGAGTCGCCGTGCTGGAGGCCGATGCCGTACGGCTCCTTGGTGAACGGCTCGCCGACGACCTTGATCTGCTTCTCGCTCGCGGCGTCGCTGGCGAGGAGGGTGTAGTCCTGTACGTATGCGTCGCCGCGGCCCTGGATGAGCGCCTGCACGGCGGCGGGGTCGGTCGCGAACGCGGTGACCTTGGCCTTCGGGGCGACCTTCGGCACCTCGGTGACCGCGGGCGTGTTCGCGCCGACGATGACGTTCTTGCCGTCGATGTCCTTCACGCTCTTGATCGAGGTGTTGTCGCTCTTGACGGCGACGGCCAAGCCGGACTCGAAGTACGGGCCGGCGAAGTCGATCTGCGTCGCGCGCTCCTCGGTGATCGTGTACGTGTTGAAGACCACGTCGACGGTGCCGTTCTGCAGCATCGCCTCACGCGTCTCCGACGCGGGGGGCACGATCTCCACGTTCGGCTTGCCCAGGATGTATGTGGCGAGCAGCTTGGCGAGGTCGGCGTCGAAGCCGCTCACCTGGTCGGGGTTCGTCGGGTCCTGCTGCGACAGCAGCGGGGCGTCGAGCGCTTCGGCGACGATCAGCTTGCCGCGCTTCTTGATCTTCTCCATGGTGGAGCCGGGGATGATGAGGGAGGCCTTCGCGACAGGGGCGTCGGTGAAGGGGGAGTCGGCGCCGGACGAGCTGGCGCTCGAGCTGCTGCCGGGGAGGCTGGTGGTGCCGGAGCAGCCGGTGACGACGAGCGTCACAGCGGCGAGCAGGATTCCGGCGGCCGTTGCCTTCCTGCGGGTAATGCTGCGGATCATATGGTGCGTCCTTTCCAATGGGGGCGATCGGGGATGCGATCGGGGTGGTGCAGGGCGAAGCCTTCCGTTCGCTAGTGCGAGAGGACGGAAGCGAGGAACGACTTGGCGCGCTCGGAGCGCGGCGAGTCGAAGAATTCGGCGGGCGTCGCCTGCTCGACGATCTGCCCGCGGTCCATGAAGACGACGCGGTCGGCGGCGCGGCGGGCGAAGCCCATCTCGTGCGTGACGACGATCATCGTCATGCCCTCCTTGGCGAGCGAGGTCATCACATCCAGCACCTCACCGACCATCTCGGGGTCGAGGGCGCTGGTCGGCTCGTCGAAGAGCATGACCTTGGGGTTCATGGCGAGAGCGCGCGCGATGGCCGCGCGCTGCTGCTGGCCGCCGGAGAGCTGGGCGGGGTGGGCGTGCGCCTTGTCGGCGATGCCGACGCGTTCGAGCAGGACCATCGCCTCCTTCTCCGCTACTGCCTTCTTCGTGCCGCGCACCTTGATGGGGGCGAGGGTCACGTTGTCGAGGATCGTGCGGTGGGCGAAGAGGTTGAACGACTGGAAGACCATGCCGACGTCGGCGCGGAGCCGGGCGAGGCCGGCGCCCTCGACGGGGAGCAGTTCGCCGTCGACGCGGATCTCGCCCGAGTCGATGGTCTCGAGACGGTTGATCGAGCGGCAGAGCGTCGACTTGCCTGAGCCGGACGGGCCGACCACGACGACGACCTCCTGAGGGTGCACATCCAGGTCGATGTTCTGGAGAACGTGCAGCTCGCCGAAGTGCTTGTCGACGGCGCGCAGGCTCACCATGAGCTGCTGGTCGGATGCTGCGGTCATGCGGGTTCCTCGCGTCGTCATTGATCTGGCCTGGTCGAGCGGCCGGTGGTCCGGGTTGCGGAAAGCGTACTAAGTGAACCTAGTTTTGCGCAATATTGGAATTACTTAATACGAAATCGAAGAAAGTCGGTACAGTATCCTCAACTCACACATGTTCAGAGGAGAGCGAGCTGCGCCATGACCAGCACCATCGACGCACACCCGCTCCACGGCTCGAACGCGGGAGCGATCCTCGACCTGATCCGCTCGGGGCACTCGCGCTCCCGCGCCGAGATCGCCCGCAGCACCGGCCTATCGCCCTCCACGGTCGCCCAGCGCATCGACGCCCTGATCGCCTCCGGCTACATCCGTGAGGCCGGGGAGGGTGTCTCGCAGGGCGGCCGCCGTCCGCGCACACTGGAAGTCGACCCGAGCAGCGGCGTCGTCTGCTCCGTCGACCTCGGCTCCCACCACGCCACGTTCGGCCTCATCGACCTCTCCGGTCGCCTCATGGCGGTGCGCAACGAGAACATGGACATCGGCCAGGGGCCGCAGCGCATCCTGAGCTGGATCATGACGGTCGCCGACGAGCTCGTCGCCGAGCACGCGGAACCGGGCCAGCGCCTCCGCGGCTACGGCATCGGCCTGCCTGGCCCCGTCGACTCCACGACCGGCCGCATGGTCTCCCCATCCAGGATGCCCGGCTGGAACGGCGTCGACGTCGCCGCCGCGATGACCGAGCTGAGCGGCCTCCCCGCCGCCACCGACAACGACGCCAACCTGATGGCGCTCGGCGAGCACGACACCCTCGGCGACGACGTGCAGCACCTCGTCTTCGTGAAGGCGGGATCGAGCATCGGCTGCGGCGTGATCGCGCTCGGCGGTCTCTACCACGGCTACCACGGCATGGCGGGGGACATCAGCCACGTCAGCGTGCCCGGCGCCCCGCCTGTCCTGTGCTCCTGCGGGCGCACCGGCTGCCTGGATGCCGTGGCCGGGGGAGCGGCGATCGTCCAGGCTCTGCGCGACGCGGGGGTGGAGGTCGCGGACACGAGCGAGGTGCTGGCGCTGGCGAGGGATGCGCATCCACTGGCCACCCAGATGCTGCGGGAGGCCGGCAGCAGGGTCGGCGGGGTGCTCGCGACCATCATGAACTTCTTCAACCCGCAGCGGCTCGTGCTCGGCGGGATCCTCGGCGAGGCGGAGGCGTTCGTCGCCGGGGTGCGCTCTGCGATCTACTTCGAGTGCCTGCCGATGGTGACGGACAACCTCGACATCGCCGTGTCGGTGACCAAGGATCGGGCGGGCATCCGCGGGGCGGGGAAGCTGGTGCTGGACAAGCTGTTCGACGCCGCGGAGATCAACCGCGTGGTGCGGTGAGCCGCGCGCCGCAGGGTGTCGCGATCGTCGGCGCCGGTCGGATGGCGGAGGCCCACGCCCGCGCGTGGCTCGCGCTCGGCGTGCCCGTGCACGCCGTGGTGTCACCGCGTCGCCGCCCAGCGCTGGCCGCCGCTCCCGATGCGCGCTGGGTCACCACGCTCGACGACGCTCTGGCCGACCCCGCCGTGACCATCGTGTCGGTCTGCACGCCCACGCCGACCCACGCCGAACTCGCCATCCGTGCGCTGGAGTCGGGCAGGAACGTGCTGCTCGAGAAGCCGATCGCGCTGACCGTCGAGGATGCACGCGCCGTCGCCGCGGCCGCCGACCGCGCACCCGGCGTGCTGATGGTGGCGCACATCGTGCGGTTCTTCCCCGCATACGCGGCGCTCGCCGAACGGGTGGCCGCCGGAGGGATCGGGCGGGTGCGCGCGCTGCGGGCGACGCGTCTCACCTCCTCGCCGCACCGGCCGGACTGGCTCGCGGACGAGGAGCAGTCGGGCGGCATGGTGGTCGACTTCGCCATCCACGACTTCGACCAGGCCAACCTGCACCTCGGCGAGCCGACGGCGGTGACCGCGGTGCGCGTCCCCGGCGGCTACGGTGCGCCGGTTGCCACCACGATCGAGTACCGCGACGGCGGGGTGGCCACGGTGCTCAGCGTCGCCGACCTGCCCGAGGGGTTCGCGTTCAGCACCAGCCTCGACCTGGTCGGCGCCGACGGCGTGGATGCGCTGCAGCCGGCGGACGGCGAGCCCTTCGTGGCGCAGGCCCGCTATTTCCTCGACTGCGTCTCGGCGGGCCGCTCGCCGGACCGCTGCCCGACGAGCGCCGCCGTGGATGCGCTCAGGGTCGCGCTGGCCGCGCGGGAGTCGCTGCGCGCATCCACGAGGGTCGTGCTCTAGAGCTCGACGGTCTTGTTCTCGCCGATGTCCGGCGGCGTGTGGGTGACCGCTGCCTTCGCGATCTTGAACACCTTGACGATGCCGGGCTCGTGCGACGCCCAGAACTCCGCCGACTCCGCGCTGACGTGCAGGAGCGCGACGGCGGGGTCGTCCTTGCCCGCCGGGAACCACGCCTCCATGGACGGGCTCCACAGCTCATCCACCTTGTCCCTGTCGTGCACGAGCTCGGCCGTTCCCGCCAGCGAGAGGTAGCCCTTGCCCGTGTCGAAGGACACGTTGACCTGCGGATGCGCGTGGATGTCCGCGACCTTCGGGCTCGGGTCCTGCGTGAAGAACCACAGATCGCCGTCGAACTCGGCCTTCTGCGTGGCGAGCGGCCGGGAGTGCAGCGCTCCGGATGCGGTCTGCGTGGTGAGCAACCCCACGCGCGATGCCGAGATGAGCTCGGAGATGGTGGCGAGGTCGTCGTGGCGAGTGCTGTCTGTGTCCGTGCTGTCTGTGTTCGTGCTGTCTGTGTTCGTGTCGTCTGTCATTGCCGTCACGCTACCCTCGCGTGGGCGCGATGCAATCGGATGCGGAAACGAGATTGAGCAAGCATTCCCCTGGGGGCGCGGCGCCGCTAGGTTTTAGCCATGAAGACCGCCAGGCTCGTCCGCCCCGCAATCGCCATCGCCGCCGTCGTGATGCTGACCGCTCTCGCCGGGTGCTCGTCGTCCGGCTCCTCGTTCACCGGTTCCTGGGGTGAGGACACCGCGGGGAAGCCGTCGCTCACCATCGAGTCCGACGGCACGTTCCACGGGAACGACGGCTGCAACGACATGAGCGGCAAGGGCACGATCTCGGGAGACACGTTCACCTTCGGCCCGTTCGCCTCCACGCTGATGGCCTGCGAGGGCGTCACCCCGTGGCTCAACCTCGCCCACACGGCCAAGGTCGACGGCGACACGCTCACCGTCTACAAGAACGGCGGCACCAAGCTGGGCACGCTCGACAAGCGCTGACGCGCAGCCCGCCCAGCCCGCACGACTCGTGCGAAAGGCGCGGTGCCGCGCGCCCTTACCGCACGTTTTGCACGACTCGTGCCGGCCGCCGGACGCGCACGACTCGTGCAGAAGGTACGGTGCCGCGCGCCCTGACCGCGCGTTTTGCACGACTCGTGCCGGCCGACGCGGCTAGAAGCCGATGGGGCGGCCCGGCGTGAGCGGCTCGTCGTTGCCGGTGAACTCGACGCCGTCGTTGTAGAGGCTCTCGCGGCGCTCGATCTCGGTGATGAGTGCCTTGTTGAGCATCTCGGACCAACTGCTGTCCTTCTCGTCGAACGACGTCGAGCGGTAGGCGGCTCGCGCCCGGTTGCGCAGGCCGTCCGTCAGGTAGAACGTGATGGTCGTGCGGCGCGAGAGCCCGGTGACTCCGGCGACCGTGGTCGGCCGGAGGCGGAACTCGGAGATCACATCCGGGGCATCGTCGACGGCGGCTTCCGATTTGCCGCCGGACGGGGTTGCTTCACCCATCGTGCTCCCTTCGAAATACCGCGTCTGATTACTGACCGTGTCACATACTACTCGTACTCCCTTGTCTACCGCGACAGCCGCTCGACGATCGAGCCGAAGAGCTGCGGCCTCGCCGTCGCCGCCGGCACGATCCGGCCGCGCATCGGCGAGCGGGCCGCCGTCACCAGCGCCGAGGTGAGCATCCGGAAGTCCCGCGTCGTCGTGCGCCACGCCCGCTCGTAGCGCGCAGGGTCGGCGGCGGCCACCGCGGCGACCGCGGCGCGTGCCTGCGCGAAGCCCACGCGCATCCCCTCTCCGGTGAGAGCGTCGACGTAGCCGGAGGCGTCGCCCACCAGCAGAAGGCGCCCGGCCGTGCGCGCTTTCGTGCGCTGCAGCAGCGGACCGGCCCCGCGCACCGAGCTGACCGCCTCCACGCCGCGCAGTCGTTCGGCGAGCTGCGGGATGCGCGCGAGGGCCGCATCCTGATCGAGCGGGCGAGGGCCGAGCACGGCGACGCCGACGAGGTTCTCGTCGACGGGGGTCACGTACGCCTCCACGTCCGCCGCCCAGTGCACCTCGACGAGGTCGGTCCACGGTGCGATCGCGTAGTGGCGGCGCACCCCGAAGCGGCGGTGCGCATCCCGTTGCGGCCGCCCGTCGAGGCCGGAGAGACGGCGGAGCGGTGAGTGCAGTCCGTCCGCCGCGATCAGCCACGGGGCCGTGCGCCTGCCACCGGTGGGATGCGCGGCGTCCGTCGCGAGGATCACCGACACCTCGTCGGCCCCGTTCTCCAGCCCGACCACGCGCGCCCGCTCGACGGTCGCCCCGAGTTCGCGCGCCCGTGTCGCGAGCGCCTGCTGCAGCGTCGTCCGCCGCACCCCGCGCCCTTGCCGTTCGGAGAACCGGTGCTCGACCGTCTTCGTGCTGTCCAGGTAGGCGATCCCGGCCAGCGGATGCCCGGCAGGGTCGACCCCCATCAGGTGCAGGGCCGCCAGTGCGCCCGGCATCAGCCCTTCGCCGCACGCCTTGTCGATCGGATCGTCTCTCGCCTCGATCACCAGCACCTCGATCCCGGCCAGCCGAGCCTCGATCGCGCAGGCAAGTCCCACCGGGCCCGCCCCCACCGCGATCAGGCCGGGCGTCGCGTTCATGCTCGCGCGGGCTCCACCGACGCCAGCGCCCGGTTCTCGCACGGGATGCGCACCGCCAGCAGCAGCACGGCGTTCAGCACCGTGAACGCGATGGCCGTGATCCACGCGGTGTGCACGAGCGGAAGCGCGAACCCCTCCACCACGACCGCCACATAGTTGGGGTGCTTCAGCCAGCGGTACGGCCCGCGGGTGACGAGCGGCAGGTCGCGCACGATGATGACGCGGGTGTTCCAGCGCGGCCCGAGGGCGGCGATGCACCACCAGCGCAGCGCCTGGCTGGCCAGCACGAGCACGAGCATCGGCCATCCCAGCCACGGGATGAACGGACGATTCCCGAACCAGACCTCGGCCAGGCACGCCAGCAGCAGCCCGGTGTGCAGCGCCACCATCGGTGGGAAGTGCCCCTTGCCGAACTCGACGCCCCCTCGGGCGAACGACCACGCCGCGTTGCGCGACGACACGATCAGCTCGGCGATGCGCTCGCCGCCGGTGGCGAGCACCAGGATCATGTAGAGGATCACGCGGCCGTGCCCATCGAGGCGGGGTCGTGAGCGGCGTCCAGCGCGGCGGAGCGCGATGCGGCGGCGTCGACCGCTTCCGCGGTCCCGTCCGCCCAGCGCAGCAGCACGAGCTCGGCGGTGACGCCGGGGCCGAGCGCGAAGAGCAGGCCGTTCGTGCCGGGCGCAGGGTGCGCATCCATCAGTTCGGCGAGCACGTGCAGCACGGCGGCCGACGAGAGGTTGCCGACCCGCGCCAGCGAACGCCAGCTCGCGTCGAGCGCGCCGTCCGGCAGGTCGAGAGCGCGGGAGAACGCCTCCAGGATCTTGGGGCCGCCTGGATGCGCGGCCCATGCCCCGACATCGGCGATCGTCAGGTCGTGCGCGGCGAGGAGCCCTTCGGCGTCCGACGCGAAGTTGCGGTCGATCACGTCCGGGACGCCGGCGCTGAGCACGATGCGGAAGCCCGTGCCCCCGATGTCCCAGCCGATCACATCCGCTGTGTCCGGGTAGATGCGGCTGCGGGTGTCGACGATCTCCGGCCCTGGCAGGCCGAGCTGCGTGGCGCGGTTGTCGCCGACCATGATCACCGCCGCTGCGCCGTCGCCGAACAGGCCGCTCGCGACGATGTTCGCCATCGAGTCGTCGCTGGCCTGCACGGTGAGCGAGCAGAGCTCGACAGAGAGCAGCACCGCCACTTCGTTCGGGTGGCCGGTGAGGTAGTCGTGCACGCGGGCGATTCCCGCGGCACCGGCGACGCAGCCAAGTCCGAAGCTCGGGAGCCGCTTCACATCCGTGCGCAGACCGAGTCGCTGCACCAGTTGCGCGTCGATCGAGGGCGCGGCGATGCCCGTCACCGAGGTGAACAGGAGGAAGTCGACATCCGTCGGCTGCAGCCCCGCCGCCGCGAGCGCGCTGGTCAGGGCGCGTTCGGCGAGCGTCGTGCCCTCGGCGATGAAGAAGTCGTTCGACTCCTGGAACGATGCGATCGAACTGTACCGTTCGAGCGGCATCACGAGATTGCGCGTCTCCACCCCACTGGATGCGTGGATGCGACGCATCACCGCCTGACGCCCTGGGTCGGCGGTGATCATCGCGAGCAGAGCCGCGGTGATCTCGCCCTGGCTGTAACTCCGGTCGGGCACGACCGGAGCCACCGACACGATGCGGCTCACATGCGAAACGTACCACCGCGTGACGGCGGCGCGACCCCGACGGGGACGATTCCCATGTTGGCCGGTCTCAGTCCCGGTTTCTCGCGGTTCTGACCGCCCAGCGACCGTCGGTGCGCGTCAGCTCCAGCGGGTAGTCGAGCGTCTCGGAGATGAGCTCGCTGGTGAGCACGTCGTCGGCGGCGCCCTGCGCGACGATCCGGCCGTCGCGGAGCAGCATCGCGTGGGTGGTGGTCGCCGGCAACTCCTCGAGATGGTGCGTGACCAGCACGCTCGCGAGGTCGGGATGCTGGGCGCGCAGCCCGTCGATCCGGTCGAGCAGGTGCTCCCTCGCCGCGATGTCGAGACCGGTGCTCGGCTCGTCGAGCAGCAGCAGGTGCGGGTCGGGCAGGAGGGCGCGGGCGATGAGGGCGCGGCCGCGCTCGCCCTGGGAGAGGACGGGCCAGAGCGCGTCGGCGAGGTCGTGCATCCCGAGCAGGTGGATGAGCTCGTCGGCTCTGCGCTCCTGCTCTGCGGTGGGCTCCCAGCGCATCATGCGCTCTGTCGTGCCGGTTGCTCCGGTGAGCACCACGTCGCGCACGGTCAGGGGAGAGCGCACCTCGTGCCTCGGGTTGACGTGGCCGATCAGGCCGCGCAGCTCGCGCAGGTCGACGCGTCCGAGACGGCGGCCGAGCACATCCACTGTTCCCCTGGTGGGATGCACGACCGCGCCGAGCATACTGAGGATCGTGCTCTTGCCTGCGCCGTTCGAGCCGATCAGCGCCCAGTGCTCTCCGGCGTGCACGCGCATCCCGATCCCGTCGAGGATCGTGCGTCCTCCGCGCACGAAGCCGACACCGTCTACCTGCAGCACCACGCGCTCTTCCACGCGTCTATCGTTCCACGCACGCCGCCATCGACCCCAGGCTTCTTCACGCTATTTCCGCGTTTTGCGGTGAGAAAGCCTGGGCTCGATGGCTGCGCGGCGGCGGGCGCGGCGGCGGGGGCTAGAACGGCCAGATGAGGGGGACGAGGAAGATCGCGGCCGCGAGGAACAGGGCGACGAGCACCAGGCCGTAGCGCCAGTAGTCGCCGAAGCGGAGACCGGCCGGACCCATGATCATGAAGTTGGCCGGGGTGGCGACCGGGGTGAGGAACGCTGCGGCGCAGACGACGGCGACGGCCATCAGGAACGGCAGAGGGGAGACGTGCAGCTCTCCGGCGACCGAGACCGCGATCGGGGCGATGATGAGCGCCGTCGCCGTGTTGCTGATGAGCTGGCCGAAGATCAGCGCGACGATGCAGAGCGAGGCGAGCACCAGGAGGGGACCGTACTGGCCGACAGCGGAGACGAGCCCGGTGGCGATGAGTTCGGCCGCTCCGGTCTTGGTGATCGCCGTCGACATCGGGATCATGCCGCCGACCAGCAGCAGGGTGGTCCAGGAGATGGAACGGTGAGCGCGCTCGACCGTGACGACCCTGGTGAGCACCATCGCCGCAGCGGCGAGCAGCCCGACGACCGCGGGCGGCATGATCCCGGTGGCGAGCGCCGCCACCATGAGCACGAGGACGGTGAGGGCGATCCAGGCGCGGCTGCCGAGCGGGGCCGCCTGCCTGCGGAGCTGGTCGGGTGCGTCGACCACCAGCAGCTCCGGGTCTGCGAGAGTGAGGTCGAGCTTGTCCCAGCGGCCCTGCACGAGGAGGGTGTCGCCGGATTCGAGCACGATGGTCTGGGTGTCGATCGGCTCACCGGAGCGCTGCACGGCGAGGATGACCAGGTCGCCGCTGTCGGTGATCATGCCGGGGAACACGCTCTCGCCGACCATGCTCGACCTGGGCGCGACCACGACCTCTGCCACCCCGTATGTCGAGTCGATCAGGGCCTCCGTGCGGCCGAGCGAGCCGTTGACACCCAGCCCTGCCAGCTTCGCGTCGTGCTTCAGGATGCGGATGCTCGCCGTGTCGCCGCGGAGCAGCAGCCGGTCGCCCGGACGGACGACCTCACCGGCCGGGCGGCGGTCGGTGCCCTGCACCGCGATCACCTGCACCGGCGACTGGTCTCCGAGGCTGAGCCTGGTCGTCGGGCGGCCAATCAGCGGGGAGCCGCCGCGCACCCTGACCCTGGCGAACGGCTGCGGCGTCGCATACTCGCGGAGCAGGGTGCGGGCGTGATCGCTGAGGTCGCGGGGCATGGTCGCCGGGCGGCGGTCGGGGATGAGCCAGCGCCCGAACAGCACGGTGATGAGGACGGTGCCGATCACGAGGACCGCACCGATGACGGTGAAGTCGAAGAAGCCGAACGCCCCGTGGCCTGTGGTCGCGGCGAGCTCGGAGATGATGACGTTGACCGGGCTGCCGGTGAGGGTGAGCAGGGAGCCGGCGTGGGCGCCGAACGCGAGAGGCAGCAGCAGCTTCGACGGCGCGACCGAGATCCGGGATGCGACGACCACGACCACGGGGAGCAGCGCGGCGACAGCGCCGTTCACGCTGATCAGAGCGGACAGCACGGCGACCACGAGCATCACGAGCACCGTCAGCACGGCCGTCTTGGTACCGCCGCGGGCGACGAGCTGCTGCCCGGCCCATCCCGTGAGTCCGGAGGCGTCGAGGCCCTCCGCGACCACGAACAGGGCGGCGATCAGCACGACCGCCGGGTCGGCGAAGCCCGCGAAGGCTTGCGAGAGGTCGAGCACGCCCGTGGCCAGGAGTGCCAGGGACGCTCCGACGGCGACGAGCCCGGTCGGGACCTTGCCGCTGACGAACGCTACGACCGCCAGGGCCAGGATCACCATCGTCACTGCGATGTCGTTCACACCCCGACCCTAGTGCCCCACCTCACCCCCGCAAATACATGCATCCCCGACCCTCGCCCGAAGCAATCGAGCCGGGACTTATGCACGCGACACGCCGACGAGGCGCGAGCACAAGTCGCGGCTCGATGGCTGCGGAACGGGGGAGGGGGCGGTCAGGCGAGGACGGCGAGCGCGTCGATCTCGACGAGCATTTCGGCGCGGGGGAGACCGGTGAAGACCGTGGTGCGCGCGGGGAGGACGCCGGAGGCGACCCGCGGCGCGATGAACGCGCCGTACGCCTCGTTCATAATCGCGAAGTCTTCGCGCTTGGTGAGGTAGACCCGCAGCATCATCACGTCGTCGAACGTCGCTCCGCCCGCCGCGAGGATCGCCTCCACGTTCTGCAGCGTGCGGGTGGTCTGCGCGGCCACGTCGTCCGGGAACAGGTACTCGCTGGTCGCCGGGTCGACGGGCCCCTGGCCGGAGACCTGCAGGAACGGTCCGCGCTTCACCCCCTGCGAGAAGGTGTGCGCCGGGGCGGGAGCGTCGGACGTGACGATTGTGGTGCGGTCAGCCATGGGTGTCCTTTCGAGACGGTGGGGATGCGGGAGGAAGGTAGGGTGCGTCGCCCGCGAAGCCGAGCTCGGCGGAGATGCGGGCGGTGGCGTCGTGCAGCGCGGGCAGCAGGCCGAGCACGCCCTCGTACGGCAGCACGACGTTCGGCACGGAGACGGACACCGCCGCAGCGATCCTCCCGTCCGCTCCGAACACCGGCGCGCCGACGCAGTTCATGAACGTCTCGTGCTCCTCGTGGTCCTGCGCCCACCCGCGTGCCGCGCTGCGCCGCACCTCGTCGATGAGCTCGGCCGCAGAGCCGATCGTGTTGCCGGTGAACCGTTCGTAGTCGACTCCGGATGCGACGCGCGCCAGCTCGGCATCGTCCAGGCCGCCGAGCAGCACCTTCGCGACCGCCGTGGCGTGCAGCGCCGCCGGGAGTCCGACGCGCGAATACATCCGCAGCGGCTGCCGGGATTCGACCTTGTCGATGTACGTCACGGTTCCGGCGTCGTACGCTGCCAGGTGCACGGTCTGCCCGGTGTCCGCGCCGAGCGCGCGCAGGACGGGGGAGGCCACGCCACGCACATCCCGGGCGTCGAGCGAGGTCTGCGCGAGCTGGAAGACGGCGGAGCCGACGTGGTAGTGGTACTCGGAGTCGCGGGTGACGTAGCCGTGCTGTTCCAGCGTCCGCAGCAGCCGCAGCACGGTGGTCTTGTGCACGCCGACCGCGTCCGCGAGGGCGTCGAGACTTCTCGTGCCGTTCGCGACGAGGCCGAGCAGGTCGAGGGCGCGGGAGAGCGACTGGCTCACGTCGCCGACCGCCAGGGGATCTCGCCGGGGTGAACGCGCCAGTGCGACCAGGCGTCGTCGTCGGCCTCCGCGATCAGGTCGCGCTCTCGCGCATCCGGCACTGTCAGGGGACGGTCGCCGTGACCGATCAGGGTCAGCGCCGCCAGCGCGTGGCCGATCCGCAGGCACGCGGCGGCGTCGCGTCCCTCCGCGAGCCCGGCCAGGTATCCGGCCGCGAAGGCGTCGCCGGCGCCGACCGGCTCCACCACCTCCACGGTCAGGCACGGAACGTGAGTCTCCTCGCCATGCCGCAGATAGCTGGATGCGCGCCGTGCGTCGTCCTTGACCACCACCCGCTCGAGCAGGGGATGCGCGTCGAACAGCCGCAGGGGATCGCTGTGCCCGAAGTGCCGCTCCGCTTCGTCAGCGCCGACGAACAGCGTGTCGGCCTGGCCGACCAGTGCGTCGAGCGGCGCGGTGTCCCTGCCCTGCCAGAGCCGCGGCCGGTGGTTGAGGTCGACGCTGATCGTGGTGTGCTCGCCGGTGAGCTCGCGGAGAGCGGCGACCGCATCCGCTGCGCTGTCCGAAATGGCGGCCGTGATGCCGCTGGTGTGCACAATGGCCGCGTCGCGCAGGATGCTCGCTGCCGGTTGGGCGGTGAGGCCGTCGCGGCCGATGGCGGACGCCGCGGAGCCGCTGCGGTAGTAGTGCATCCGCGTGCCGGCGCCGTCTGGACCGCTGGCGGTCTCTTTGACGTAGATGCCGGTCGGGCGGGCGTCGTCGGTGTCGACCGCTGACAGGTCGAGCCCGGACTCGGCGGCCGTTGCACGGATGCGCTCGCCGAAGCCGTCATCACCGAGGCGGGAGATCCACGCGGTCGGCAGGCCCATGCGCGCGAGCGAGGTGGCGACGTTGAACTCGGCACCGCCGACGTCGGAGCCGAAGGTCTCGGCCTCGGCGAGCGGGCGGTGCGCTTCCGGGTAGAGGACGACCATGGCCTCTCCGATCGTCACCAGTGTGCCCACTCGCTCCTCGTCTCGGTCTCGTATCGACGGTGCCGCTGCCGTCACTGCGGTTGCTGCGGGGTTCCGTCGGGGATGGTCGTCATGCTAGAACAGAGGCAACAGTTTACGCAATCAGCGTTGCGTCATATGCAACGCATGAAGGAGTCGTGTGCTCGCCAGCAAGGCCATGCCGCTCGCGTACGGGGCGGAGGACGTCGCGGCGCTCGCCGACCTGCGCCCCCCTCTGACCGCCTTCCCCACCCCACTCGTCACGGTGAGCGAAGCCGCCGTGCAGCACAACCTCGCCACGATGGCCGCGTGGTGCGCCTCGGCGGGCGTCGGCATCGCGCCGCACGGCAAGACGACCATGAACCGCGAACTCTGGCAGCGCCAGCTCGACGCCGGCGCCTGGGGCATCACGGTCGCGACCCCATGGCAGCTCTCCGTCGCCGTCGAGTGGGGCGTTCCGCGCATCATGCTCGCCAACGCGCTGGTGCAGCCGGACGCCGTCCGGTTCGTCGCGCCGAACGCCGAACGGGTGCTGGTGTGGGCCGATTCGGTGCGCACGGTGCAGCTCATGGATGCGGTGCTGACGGAGACGGCGGAGGGTGCCGCGCATCCGGACGGTGGCCCGCATCCGCGGCTCGGTGTGCTCGTCGAGCTCGGCGCCCCGGGTGGGCGCACCGGGGCGCGCACCGTGGAGGACGCTCTGGCCGTTGCGGAGGCGGTCGCCGCATCCACTGGCCTGCGGCTGGCCGGTGTCGCGGGCTACGAGGGCGCGCTCGCGCACGACGGGTCTGAGGCGGCGCTCGCCGTTGTGCGCTCCTATCTGCAGCGGATGCTCGCCCTGCACGACGCCATCGACGCGGCCGGGCTCTACCCGGCAGGGGCGCCCGCTATCCTCACCGCCGGCGGCAGCGCATACTTCGACGTAGTCGCCGAGGTGCTCGCGCCCCGCCGCGACCTCGCGGGCGAGCGCGGGCGTGCGGTCGACGTGCTGCTGCGTTCCGGCGCGTACATCACGCACGACGACGGCTTCTACAGCGGCATCACACCGCTCGGCCGGGGTCCCGGAGGGGAGTTCCGCTCCGCGATCCACGGCTGGGCGACGGTCGTGTCCCGCCCGGAGCCGGGGCTGGTGCTGGTGGATGCGGGCAAGCGCGACTTCCCGTACGACGAGGGGCTTCCGGTTCCGCAGGCGCTGCGCCGCTTCGGCGAGCACGTCGCCGCACCGTTCGACGGCGCCGTCGCAACAGCGATGAACGACCAGCACACCTTCGTGCGCGTGCCGGAGTCGGCCGTGGTGGAGGTGGGCGACGTGATGCGCTTCGGCCTCTCGCACCCGTGCACGACGTTCGACAAGTGGCGTGCGCTGCCGGTGGTGGACGACGTGACGGCGGAGACGCCGCACGTCATCGGCCTACTGGAGACGGTATTCGGATGACGACCACCCCCGCACTCAGGAGCCAGATGAACGACACCGACCCCGCCCTCGCCCCCGCCCCCGCCCTCCTCGGCGTCCTCCGCGCCGACCGCGCCCTCACCGTGGTGCGCGCTCCGCGCATCGACGATCCCGCCGGCCTCTGCGCCGCGTTGGTCGCGGGCGGCATCCGCACGGTCGAGTTCACCTTCACGACCCCTGGCGTCGAGCGGATCGTGGCTGAGGCCGTCTCCGCTGCTGCCGTCGCGGCCGAGCGCGGAGACGCGGCCGCGCTGGTCGGCGCAGGCACGGTCACCGACGAGGCCAGGGCGGAGGCCGCCATCGCCGCTGGCGCCGGCTTCATCGTCACGCCAGGACTGCACGACGGCGTCGCCGCGATCTGCCGGGATGCGGGCATCCCGTTCCTGCTGGGCGCGCTCAGCCCCAGCGAGGTGATGCGCGCGGTCGAGGCTGGCGCCGCCGCCGTGAAGATCTTCCCCGCCTCGCTGGTCGGGCCCGGCTACCTGAAAGACCTGGCAGGTCCCTTCCCCGGCGTCCCCTTCGTTCCGTCCGGCGGACTCCACGCCGACAACGCAGCCGCGTGGGTGGCTGCGGGCGCGCTCGCGGTCACCGCCGGGTCGAGCGTCGTCCCGGCGGCGGCCATCGAGGCGGCGGACTGGGCGGCGGTCACCGGGCGTGCCGCCGCGTTCGTGGCGGCGGCGCAGGGGTCGTGAGCCGCGCATCCACCGCAGCGTCCGCCGCAGCGTCCGCCGCAGCGCCGCCCACTCTGCTGCGCGGCGGCCTCGTGCTCGACGGCACCGGCAGGCCAGGCCACCGCGCGGACGTGCTGCTGCACGGCGACAGGATCGCGGACGTCGGCGCGCACCTCGACGCCACCGGGGCCCGCATCGTCGACGCGGACGGACTCGCCGTCGCCCCCGGTTTCATCGATATGCACGCGCACTCCGACCTCGCCGTCCTCACCGACAGCGCGCACCTCGCCAAGGTCTCCCAGGGCGTCACCACGGAGGTCGTCGGCCAGGACGGCCTCTCGTACGCGCCGACGACCGACGAGACGATACCGGTCCTCCGCGAACAGCTCGCAGGCTGGAACGGCGTCCCCGACCTCGAATACACCTGGCGCAGCGTGGCCGACTACCTTGCCTCCGTTGATGCGAGCGCGCCCGCCGCCAACGTCGCATACCTCATCCCGCAGGGCTCCGTCCGCATGGCGGTGGTCGGCAACGAGCGCCGACCGGCCACGTCCGCCGAACTCGACCGGATGCGCGCCATCGTGGCCGAGGGGATGCGCGACGGCGCGTTCGGCCTGTCCTCCGGCCTCACCTACGTGCCGGGGATGTTCGCCGACACTGCAGAGCTCGCCGCCCTCTGCGCGGTGGTCGGCGAGCACGGCGGCTTCTACGCGCCGCACCAGCGCTCGTACGGCGCAGGCGCGCTCGACGCGTACGCCGAGGTGATCGACATCGCCCGCAGCTCCGGATGCGCGCTGCACCTCACGCACGCCACCATGAACTTCGGCGTCAACAGGGGCAGGGCGTCCGAGCTGGTCGCGCTGATCGACCTGGCGCTCGCGGACGGCGTGGACATCACGCTCGACACCTACCCGTACCTGGCGGGGTCCACCACGCTCTCCGCGCTGCTGCCGAGCTGGGCGGCGGTCGGCGGCCCGGAGGCCACGATCGCTCGCCTCGGCGACCAGGAGGTGCGGGCGCGGGTCGCGCACGAGCTGGAGGTGGTCGGCACGGACGGCTGCCACGGCGTCCCGGTGGACTGGGCGACCATCGAGATCTCCGGCGTGCGCGACCAGGCGTTCGCCTCCGCGGTCGGACGCACCATCGACTCCCTCGCCGCCGACCGAGGCGCCCCGCCCTCCTCGGTGTATCTGGAGCTGCTGGTCGCCGACCGGCTGGGCACGAGCATCCTGCAGCATGTCGGCGACGAGCAGAACGTCCGCACGATGATGCGGCACCCGCGCCACACCGGAGGGAGCGACGGGATCCTGGTCGGCGCCAAGCCGCACCCGCGCGCCTGGGGCACCTTCCCCCGCTACCTCGGCCACTACGTGCGCGAGGAGGGCGTGCTCACCCTGGAGGACGCGATCGTGCACCTGTCCGCCCGCCCCGCCGCCCGCCTCGGCCTGACCGATCGCGGCAGGATCGCCGCCGGTCTCACGGCCGACCTGGTGCTGTTCGATCCCGCCACCGTCGCCGACCGCGCCACGTACGCCGAACCTCGGCAGCAGGCGGCGGGCATCCCGTGGGTGTTCGTCGCCGGGCGCCCAGTGCTGGCCGACGGGATGCGCACGGACGAGACGCCGGGCCGCGCGTTGCGTAGAGTCGCTGCGTGACCAGCGAGACATCCCAGGCCGAGACACCTCAGCCCGGCCGCCGCGCCTTCCTCATCCTGCACGGCTGGGACAACTTCCGCCCTCCCGGCCACTGGCAGCACGAACTCGCCTCCGCGCTGCGGGCACGCGGCGAGCGGGTGGTGTACCCGCAGCTCCCGGATGCGGCGCACCCCGACGTGGATGCGTGGCGCGCCGCGACGGCTGCGGCGCTGGCGGAGGCGGCTGGCGGCGACGGCGGTGACGGTGACGGCGGTGACGGCTGTGACAGCGGTGACGGCGACAGCGCCCGCGTCACCGTGCTCGCGCACAGCCTGGCCTGCCTGCTCTGGCTCGGGGCGCGACCGCCGGAGGACGCCGTCGAGCGCGTGCTGCTCGTCGCCCCGCCTGCACCCGCCTTCATCGCCGACGAACCGGAGATCGCCGCGTTCGCCGCCCTTCCGCTGACCGCGCCGGGCACCCCGGCGCAGATCGCCGCCTCGGACGCAGACCCGTTCTGCCCGGAGGGAGCGCTGGCCGTGTTCGGCGCACCGCTGGGCATCCCGGTCACGATCATCCCGGGCGGAGGTCACCTCGAGCGCACGGCCGGATACGGAGTGTGGCCGTCGGTTCTCGACTGGTGTCTCGACCCCGCCACCCCTCTCACCCCGAACACAACGAGTGGTCCCGAATTGCCGTAAGCACGCGGGCGTGCACGGCAATTCGGGACCACTCGATGGGGAGTGCGCCTAGCGGGGCGACTCCTGCACGGCACGCACCGTCGCCACCAGCGGTGCGAAGAGGGGCTCGTCTTCCGCTACGCCGGTGATCTCTCGCACGATGTCCTCCGCTGCCGCCTCGCGCAGAAGCTGCTGCAGTTCGACGCTCTGCGTGTCGTCCGGCACGTCGAACCGCAGCGCGGCGCCGACCGCCGCCAGCAGCGCCTCCGGGATGCCGCCCGCGTACTGCACGTAGTCCGCGGCAGGGCCGATGAATCGGTCGTTCCTGCCGAGCTTGCGCAGCGGCTCACGGCCGACGCGGGTCACCTCGTCCACCAGGTACGGGTTCGTGAACCGGTCCAGGATCTTCGCCCGGTACGCCGCCAGGTCGGCCGGGTCCAGACCGTGCTTGGCGACCAGGGCGGCCGAGGTCTCCGCCAGTGCCGCCTCAGCCGCCGAGCGCACCTCTGGGATCGCGATCGCCTCGCTGATCGTCGTCGCGCCGGCGAGGAAGCCGGTGTACGCCACCGTCGCGTGCCCGGTGTTCACCGTGAACAGCTTGCGCTCGATGTACGGTGCGAGCGAGTCGACGAAGTGCGCGCCGGGGATGCTCGGCTCCGCGCCAGCGAACGGGCTGCGGTCGACCACCCACTCGTAGAACGCCTCGACGGTCACGTCGATGCCGGCGTCCGGGGCCTGGGCTGGCACGATGCGGTCGACAGCGGTGTTTGCGAAGATCGCCTTGGCGGCCAGCGCATCCCTGGTCTCGTCGTCCGGCAGGCCGTCGAACAGTTCGGCGGCGAGCAGGTCGGTCGCGCCGATCGCGTTCTCGCAGGCCAGAACGGCCAGGCGCGGCGCGTCGTCGGCGCGGGCGGCCAGCCCGGCCGCGATCACGGGAGCCACGAAGCGCAGGATGCGCGGGCCGACCGCCGTGGTGACGATGTCGGCTGTCGCGATCTCCGCGATCAGCGCTGCTTCGTCCTGTGCGCTGTTGATGGCGCGGAAACCGTCGACCACCGTCGTCTTCGAGGTCTCGCCCACCTCGTGCACGCGGTATGAGTCTGCGGCGGCGAGAGCGTCGATCAGCTCGGCGTTGACGTCGGCGAACACCACCTCGTACCCGGCTTCGTGGAGCAGGAGCCCCACGAAGCCGCGGCCGATGTTGCCAGCACCGAAGTGGACGGCCTTCATTGGTTCGCCCGCCTCACTCATTCACGTCGGCGAGGAGGGCGAACAGGGCGTCCGCATCCGGTGCGTCGAGCAGCTTCTGCACGTCGTCCTCCTCCGAGAAGAGGATCGCGATCTTGGACAGGATCTCCAGGTGCTCGTTGTTCTGACCGGCGATGCCGACCACGAACCGCACCTCCTCGCCGCCCCAGTCGAGCGGCGAGGAGTAGCGGATGAACGACAGTGCCGACCGCTTGATCTCGTCCTTGGACTCGTTGGTGCCGTGCGGGATCGCGAGGCCGTTGCCCATGAAGGTGGACACGGTGTTCTCGCGGTCGTGCATCGAGTCGACGTACGCGGGCTCGACGGCGCCGGTGTTCACCAGCAGCGCGCCCGCCTCGCGGATGGCGTCCTCCCTGGTGGTCGCGGAACCCGCGGCCACCACGTTCGCCCGGTCGAGAATGGTGTCGGTCATTTGTTCGCTTCCTCCGGTGTTTTCTGCTGCGCCTTCACGAGGTCGACGACCTCGTCGTAGCGCGGGCTGTTCATGAAGTTGTCGACGGAGACGTGCTGCGAGTCGGGAGACTGGCCCTTCGCCCTGTCGGTCAGCTCGCGCTGGGTGATCACCAGGTCGGCGCTGCCGTCGAGGTTGCTGATCGCCTGGTTCGTGACCGTCACGCCCTCGATCCCGGCCTTCTTGATCTTGTTGCGGAGGACGGACGCGCCCATCGCGCTCGACCCCATCCCCGCGTCGCAGGCGAAGACGATGTTGCGCACGAGGCGCGAGGTGGCGTCTCCCTGGGCGTCGCCGGTGTCGTGCTCGCCCTCGTTGACGAGACTCTGCAGCACGCTCGACTCCTTGCCCTTGTTGGCCTGGGTCGCGGCGACGGCGGCGGTCATGTCACCGGCGTTGCCCGCGGCGAGGTCGCGCTTGCGGCTCGCCCGCAGGATCACCGAGCAGACGATGAACGACACCGCAGCGGCTCCCACGACTGAGAGTACGACGCCGACGAGGCTCGGGCCAGGGGTCTGCAGCAGCACGGCGATGATCGAGCCGGGGGATGCGGGGGCACGGAGGCCGGTCTGGAAGGCGGCGTTGATCGCGACACCGGTCATGCCACCGGCGATGGCGCCGATGATGAGGATCGGCTTCATCAGCACATAGGGGAAGTAGATCTCGTGGATGCCACCGAAGAACTGGATGATGATGGCGCCAGGAGCGCTCGCGCGGGCGACGCCGAGACCGAAGAACGAGTACGCGGCAAGGATGCCGAGGCCGGGGCCGGGGTTCGCCTCCAGGAGGAACAGGATCGACTTGCCGGTCTGCTGCGCCTGCTCGATGCCGAGCGGCGTGAGCACGCCGTGGTTGATGGCGTTGTTGAGGAACAGCACCTTGCCCGGCTCGATCAGGATACTCGCGAGCGGCAGCAGGTGCAGCGACACCAGCCAGTTGACCGCGCCGCCGAGCACGCTGCTCAGCCACTCGACGATCGGTGCGATGCCGAAGAACGCGCCGATCGACAACAACATGCCGACGATGCCGGCCGAGAAGTTGTTCACCAGCATCTCGAATCCGGCCTTGATCTTGCCGTCCCAGATGCGGTCGACCTGCTTGATCACGTATGCGCCGATCGGGCCCATGATCATCGCGCCGATGAACATCGGGATGTTGCTGCCGACGATAACGCCCATGGTCGCGATCGAGCCGACGACGCCGCCGCGGACGCCGTAGACCATGCGGCCTCCGGTGTTCGCGATGAGCAGAGGCAGCAGGTACGTGATCATCGGGCCGACGAGGCCGACGTACTGCTGGAAGGTATGGCCACCTGCGTCCTGGGCGAGCACGGTGGCCGCGCCCTCCCAGCCGATCTTGGCCTGGTCGCCGAAGCCGCCCAGGATGCCGCTGATCGCCCAGTTGGTGCTCTGCAGCCAACCGGTCGCGATGAACAGGGCCGTGATGAACCCCCACGCGATGAACGCGGGGATGTTCGGCATGACCATGTTCGAGAGGAAGGTTCCGAAGCGCTGCACGTGAACGCGTGCGCCGCCCGGCTTCCGTGTCGTCGTCTCTGACGCCGTGGACATTGTGGTGCCTCGTTTCTGTCGGGGTTACTGAGGGGGATGCCCGGAGATCGCGGCCGTGACCGCATCCCGGGCCTCTGCCGCGCCGTCGGCGGCAATGGCGATCTCGGCCAGGTGTTTCGCCTGGTCGAGGGTGAAGCGCTTGATGGACATGCGCACGTCTGCGATGGCGGACGGCGACATGGACAGGGTGGTGGCGCCCAGGCCGACGAGCACGACGGCGAGCAGCGGGTCGGCCGCAGCCTCGCCGCAGATGCCGACCGGCTTGCCGTGCTCGCGGCCCGCTGCGCCGACCTCGCCGATCAGGCGGAGGACGGCGGGGTGCCACGGGTCCTGGAACCCGGCGACCGAGCCGAGCAGACGGTCGGCCGCGAGCGTGTACTGGGTGAGGTCGTTGGTGCCGATGGATGCGAACGCCGCCTCGCGCAGGATGCGGTCGGCCGTCAGCGCCGCCGAGGGGATCTCCACCATCACACCGACCGTCTTGAGGCCGAACTCGGTGGCGAGCTGCACGAAGTAGCGCGTCTCCTCCACGGTGGCGACCATCGGGGCCATGACCCACAGGTCGGCGTCCGTGGCCGCGTCGGCCTCGGCCAGGGCGGTGAGCTGTTCGCGCAGCAGGTCCTCGTTGGCGCGGAGTGCCCGGAGGCCTCGCAGGCCGAGCGCCGGGTTGTCCTCGTGTGCGTCGTTCAGGAACTCGAGCGGCTTGTCGGCGCCGGCGTCGAGCACACGCGCCACGACCTTCTGGCCGGGGAACGCCGACAGCAGCCGGATGTACTCCGCACGCTGCTGCTCGACGGTCGGAGCCATGCGCTGGTCGAGGAAGAGGAACTCGGTGCGGAACAGGCCGACACCCTCCGCTCCCGCATCCACTGCCTTCTGCGCGCCGTCGGCGGAGCCGAGGTTGGCGAGCAGCGGGATGGCGGTGCCGTCGGCGAGCACGCCGGGCTCGACGCCGCCGGAGAGGGCAGCTGCGCGCTCGGCGATGCGGCGCTCCGCGTCCGAGCGCTGGGCGGCGTCCGGGGCGACGACGACGGTTCCGGATGCGGCGTCCACGATGAGCTCCGTGCCGTCCGCGAGCGCGTCGGCCCCGGAGACGCCGACGATGGCGACGATGGCCTTCTCGCGCGCCAGGATCGCGGTGTGCGATGTCGGCCCTCCCTCGCGGGTGACCAGGCCGAGCACCTTGGTCAGGTCGAGCAGGGCGGTGTCGGCCGGTGCGAGGTCGTGGGCGACGAGGATGTACGGGGTGTCCGACTCCGGAACGCCGGGGGCAGGGCGGCCGGAGAGCGCGGCGATGACGCGCTGGGCGACGTCGTCGAGGTCGGTGGCGCGCTCGCCCATGTAGCCGCCCAGGCCGATGAGCATGTCGCGGAAGACTGCGAAGCCCTCGAACACGGCACGCTCGGCGGTCTTGCCTGTGCCGAGGCGGTCGGAGACGTCGGAGGCGAGAGTGGAGTCCTCCGCCATCATCGACTGCGCTTCGAGCACATCGGCCGCGGTGCCGTGCACCTTCGCCGCGCGTCCGCGCAGGTCGTCGGCGACGACGGAGACGGCGGACGCGAACCGTGCGCGCTCCTCGTCCGGGGTGCTGGCGCTGGGACTGTCGGCGGGCTCTGGGAGCGGGTCGGACATCCGGAGCACGGGGCCGATGGCCGTGCCCTGGCCGATGCCCGCGCCGGTGAGGACGGTGGACTCAGTGGTGTCGGTCATGATCAGGCGTCGTGGTCCGTCGCGATGATCTCGGCCAGGTCGTCGAGCACGGCCTCGCCGTTCGACGCGTCCGTGGTGAGGACGATCTTGTCCCCGTGGTCGATGCCGAGGGAGATGACGCCGAGGATGCTGCCGGCGTCGACGGTCTTGCCGCCCTCCTTGGTCAGCTTCACCGAAGCGCCCGACTTGCCGACCGCCTCCACGAACAGCTTCGCAGGGCGCGCGTGCAGCCCGTGGGTCGAACCGACAGTGATGATCCGCTCAGCCATGATTGTGTGCTCCTTCGATGTGGCTCGGGAACCCTTCCCGGCTTCTCATAGTGCCGCTGCCTTCGCGCCGAGCGCCAGGTCGAGCGCCACGGCGCCGTCGATCGCGGCGGGGGAGACGGCCGGAAGGACGGCGACGGCGGCACCGGATGCGGTGGCGAGCTCACGCAGGGCGGGAAGCTCGGACGAGAGGTGTGCCCCGACGAGGATGACGTCGACGCCCGCGTACGTCTCGAGCTGGCTGGCGCTCCCCGCGACGACCGTCGCGTCGACGCCACGGGCGGCGGCGGCGGTGCGCAGCTTCAGGGCGACGAACGTGCTGGACGCGCCCGCGCCGCAGACGACGAGGATCTTCATTGATCGTGCCTTGCCTTTCGAGATGGTGCGGATGGAGCTTCTTCGATGCTCGCCCGCATCCCGTCGGCGTTCCAGCAGCGTTTCTTCCTCCCGTGCGGAAAGATCGCCGGGGAGCGACCGCGGCACGCTCGGGAGGTGGTTGACTCGTCGGGGAAAGGTGGTCGCTGTGGCTCTCTCGGCGAAGCAGACGAGAATGCTCGACATTCTCGCGCGCCGTGCTGCCTGGGTGACCGCCGCCGAACTCGCGAGCGAGCTCGGCGTGACGACCCGGAGCATCCGCAGCTACACGGCCGCGCTGAAGGACCTGGTGGAGTCGGGCGCGAACGGCTACCGCCTCGACCGTGAGGCATACGACAGCTGGCTGGCCGAGGTGGAAGCGGGCGCGGGCGCAGGGTTCGGCGCAGGCTCCGGCGACGCGGCGGACTCACCGCAGGAACGGCTCGTGTTCCTCGTGCGGCGCCTGCTGGACGAGCCGGACGGCATCGACGTCTACGAGACCGCGGAGAGCCTGTTCGTCAGCGACTCCACCATCGAGTCCGACCTGACCAGGATGCGCGGCCTCCTCGCCGACACGGAGCTCACGCTGGCCAGGCGCGGCCCTGTCGTGCAGCTCATCGGCCCGGAGATCGCCAGGCGCAAGCTGCTCAGCCGCCTGTTCCGCGACGAGATGCGGCAGGGCGTCGTCGACATCGCGCGCATCCAGGAGGCGTTCTCCTCCCACGGGCTCGCGAGCTTCAAGTCGGACCTGGTCGAGATGCTGGACGCGCGCGGCTTCTTCGTCAACGAGTACGGCATCAACGACGTGCTCCTGCACATGGCCGTCGCCCTCGACCGCGTCGCCAAAGACCGGGTGCTGCCGGCCGCCTCCGACCCGGAGGTGAGCGAGACCATCCGGAAACTCGCCGACGACCTCGGCACCCTGGTTGTCGCGCACTTCGACGTGGTGCTCGACCCGACAGAGCTGCGCTACCTGGCCATCCTGCTGCGCACCCGGGTGATCGCGCCGGGCGCAGGCAGCGACACCGTGGCCGAGTTCGTGAGCGAAGAGGACCTGGAGGTGGTGCGCGGGATCGTGGCACGCGCATCCACCGAGTACCTGGTCGACCTGCGCGACGAGAACTTCATCGTGCGCCTCACCCTGCACGTGCAGAACCTCGTGGCGCGCGCCCATGAGAAGTCGTACTCGCGCAACCCGCTCACCCGGTCGATCAAGAGCTCGTATCCGATGATCTACGAGCTGGCGGTCTACATCGCCAGCCGGTTGCAGGACGCGGAGGACATCGTGGTCAACGACGACGAGATCGCCTACATCGCGATGCACGTCGGCGCTTACCTGGAGCAGCAGTCGCGGCGACGGGATGCGGTCACCTGCGCGGTCATCTGCCCCAACTACTACGACATGCACATCCTGCTCAGGGAACGGCTGGAGAGCGCGCTCGGCGACGAGCTCGACGTCACCGCCGTGATCACCTCGACCGAGGCCGACTGGGATGCGATCGACGCCGACCTCGTGCTCAGCACCATCGACCCGCGCGGCCGGCGAGAGAACACGGTGATCGTGCAGCCGTTCCTCACCGAGACCGACATCGAGCACACCAGGCAGGCCATCGCGCGCATCCGGCGTCAGCGTCGCAGGGCGCGGATCAAGAACGACCTGCTCGAGTACTTCGACGACGGCCTGTTCCTGCGCAACTTCTACGCCCGCGACCCCATCTCGATGATCAGGGCGCTCGGCGACCGGATGATCGCGGCCGGGGCGATCGACCAGGACTACGTCGACAAGACCATCGAGCGCGAGCACATGTCGTCCACGGCGTTCACCGACTCGCTCGCCGTGCCGCACGCCATGACCATGAGCGCAAAGCGAACGGCCATCGCGATCGTCGTCAACGACACCGCGATGGATTGGGGGGATGCGCGGGTCAACGTGATCGCGTTCATCGCCTTCGACGCGGGCGGCCGCGCGTCGTTCCAGACCGTCTTCGACCAGTTCGTCGAGGTGTTCTCCGACCGCGACGCGGTCCTCGGCCTCATCCGCCGTGCCGACAGCTTCGCCGCCTTCATCGACGAGCTCGTCCGCATCATCGACTCCTGACCGGCGCCCGCCGCTCTCCCGCGGCGCTGCAGCCATCGAGCCGGGACTTGTGTACGCGACACGCCGAGGGCGGGCGTACACAAGTCCCGGCTCGATTACTAGTTGGCGGTGACGGTGTATGTGACCGAGACGCCGGGGGTGCCGATGGCGACCGTGTACTTGTCGTTGGTGTAGACGGCCTTGCTGTCCGTCGCACCAGACTGGGCGGTGTACCCGGCCTTCTCGAGGGCGGCTTTCGCGTCGGCGAAGCCCGTCGTGTTCTTCGGCTGGACCGTGACGGACCAGCCGTTGGCCTCGTCGCCGCGGGCGACGAGCACGATCCCGTCGACGAGCGGGACGTCGTTCTTCGGGAAGCTCGCGGGGAGCGATGCCGAAGCTGCGGCGGTCTCGGAGGCCGAGGGCGTGGAGGACGAGTCGTTCCCGCTGCCGCTGGCGCAGCCTGCGAGGGAACCGATGGTGAGGGCCGCCGCGATGACGGCCGGAACGAGCATTTTCTTACGTGACTGCATATCTGTTTCCTAGTGCTGTATCTGTATCCGGAATTGCAAACATTCAGCTTACTCGCGCACGCTGACACCGGATCTGCCCACAGCAGAAGGCGACGGATGCTAGCCGAGCAGGAGCGCGCTGAGCTGGTCGCTCGAGTGCACGACGGCGATAGCGCCCGCCGCCTCGGCCGGGGAGCCGTAGCCCCACTCGACGAGGATCGTCGGCAGGCCGTTCTCTCCGGCGCCCTCGACGTCGAACGCCCGGTCGCCCACCATGACGGTGTGCGCGAGGTCCACGCCCTGCGCGGTCAGACGGCGCAGCGCCTCGGCGACGACGTCCGCCTTCGCGCTCAGCGTCTCGTCCTCCGACGCACCGGTGATGACGTCGAAGTACTGCGCCAGGTCGAAGTGCTCCAGGATGCGCGTGGCCTGCAGCTCCGGCTTGCTGGTCGCGACGGCGAGCGGAATGCCCGCGGCGTGCAGGCGGGTCAGCAGACCGCGGATGCCGGGGAACACGGCAGAGTCGAACGCGCCGTGCTCGTGGTAGTCGGCACGGTAGATGGTGAGGGCGTCGCGCGCCTCCTGCTCGGACATGCCGGCGAATTGCTGCAGCGAGTCGAGCAGCGGCGGGCCGACGTATTCGACGAGCTGGGCGGGGGATGGCACGGGCAGGCCGAGCTTCTCGAACGTGGTGGCGAGCGAGGAGGTGATGCCGGGTGCGGAGTCTGTGAGTGTTCCGTCGAGGTCGAAGAGGACGCAGGTCCACGTGCGAGTGACGGTGGTGGTCGGGTTGGTCATAGCTGTCCTATGGTATGTGAGGTGTTTCAGAAACGTCTCAGTGCTCGCTGAGAGCTGACTCGATGTGCGACCGGGCGACGACCATGGTCTGTTCGGCGCCAGGGTTGAACTGCACGGCCACGAACTCGGCCGAGCGGATGAAGCCGAGGGCCTCCAGCGCTGGCACGATCACGGCCTGCACCTGCGTTCCCGCGCCCTCTTCCGTCGCCCCGACCGCATCCCGGAGCGCCTTCATCGACGTGAACAGGGGCAGTACGGGCTCGCCGGCGGTCGAGGTGAGGGTGCGCAGACGGGTGTCCTGCGGGGTGGAGCCGGTGACGTCGACGACCAGGCCGCCCTTCGTCGCGGCGGCGAGGAGCGCATCCAGGTGTTCGAGGGTGGGCTCTGCCGCGATGGCGGAAAGCGCCTTGCGGACGGCGACGTTCTCGTAGCTCTGCGGGAACCGGGGAGCGGCGCCCATCAGAACAGCCTGCTGTCGCTGTCGTCGAGCCCGCGCATCGCGTCGTAGTCGAGCACGAGGCACCGGATGCCGCGGTCCTCGGCGAGGGTGCGCGCCTGCGGCTTGATCTCCTGCGCGGCGAACACGCCCTGCACGGGGGAGAGGTGCGGGTCGCGGTTCATCAGCTCGAGGTAGCGGGTGAGCTGCTCGACGCCGTCGATGTCTCCCCGTCGCTTCAGTTCGACGGCGACCGCGCCGCCGTCCGCATCCCGAGCCAGGATGTCGACGGGGCCGATGGCGGTCATGTACTCGCGGCGGACGAGGGTGTGGCCGTCGCCGAGGAGGTGGATCTGCTCGGCGAGCAGCTTCTGCAGGTGGGCTTCGACGCCGTCCTTCTGCAGGCCGGGGTCGACGCCGAGGTCGTGGGCGGAGTCGTGCAGGATTTCGTGAATGGAGACGACCAGCATGTCGGCGGTCTTGGCCTGGCTGACCTTCCAGACCTGGGTGACTCCCGCATCCCGTTGGGCGTCGTCCGGCTCGAGGATGCTGAGCGTGCACGGCGGGCTCATCCAGTTGAGCGGCTTGTACGAGCCGCCGTCGGAGTGGACGAGGAGGCTGCCGTCCGACTTGAGCATGAGGAGCCGGTTCGCGAGCGGCAGGTGAGCGCTCAAGCGACCGGCGTAATCGACGGAGCAATGGGCAATGACGAGACGCACCGGATCATCCTACGGCGCTGGCAGGATGGGCACATGACCCGCCAACTCCTCATCGGCACGTATACCGAAATCCTCCCGCACGTCTCCGGTCGCGCCCGCGGCATCCTGCAGGCCGAGTTCGACGACACGACCGTGCGGGATGCGCGCGTCGTCGCCGAACTCGCCAACCCGTCGTGGGTCACGGCGACGGCGGACGGCTCGCGCGTGTACGCGGTGAGCGAGACGGAGCCGGAGGGGGCGATCGTGGCGCTCGCGGCCCGTGGCGGTGCGGCTGGTGGCGGTGCGGCCGGTGGCGATGCGGCTGGCGTGCTGGTCGAGCTGTCGTCGGAGTCGTCCGGCGGCGCCGCGCCAGCCCACCTCGCGCTGGAGCCGTCGGAGCGTTTCCTCGCCACCGGCACGTACGGCGGCGGCTCGATCTCGGTGTTCGCGCTCGCCGACGACGGCTCGCTTGCCGCGCGCACGGCGTTCGTGCAGCACGAGGGCAGCGGGCCGGACGCGGACAGGCAGGAGAGCCCGCACGTCCACCAACTGAGTTTCGACCCGAGCACCGGGGACCTGGTGGTGGTCGACCTCGGCCTCGGCGACGTGCGCTGGTACGCGTTCGGCGACGACGGATCGCTCACGCTGCGCCCGGAGGCGACCATCGTGCTCGGCGCGGCCGGCCCCCGGCACATCGTGTTCGCTCCGGATGCGCGGCACGCCTTCGTGGTCAACGAACTGGACAGCACGGTCGACGTGCTGCGTCGTGACGCCGGCCGCTTCGTGGTCGCGTCATCGACGTCGACCAGGCCGGAAGACGCATCCGGCGCCAACAGCCCCGCGGCGGTGCGGGTGACCGACGACGGCCGCACGGTCTTCGTCACCAACCGCGGCGACGACACGATCGCGGTGTTCGCGTTCGACCAGCCCTCCGCCACGCTGACCCTGGTGGATGCGGTCCCCACGCAGGGCCGCACGCCCCGCGACCTCGTGGTCGCCCCCGGCGGGTCGCGCGTGCTCACCGCGAACCAGGACAGCGGCGACGTCTCTGTGTTCGCCTTCGACCCGGAGACCCGCGCGCTCACGCACCTGTCCACCGCGCCGGTCCCCACCCCGGTCTCGCTCCACTTCCTCTAGCGCGCGGCCCGCTCTCCGCAGCAATCGAGCCCAGCCTTTTTCAGCCCAAAACCCGCTCTTAAGGGGAAGAACCGTGGGCTCGATTGCTGCGCGGCGGGGCGGCGCGGATATGGTCGTGGAGTGGAGCGCGCACCCTTCAATCTCCGACTGGCGGGAATCGTCGCGCTTCTGCTGGTCCGGTCAGTGCTCTTGTGGGTGCTGGTGCCGATCGCCGGCGTGGTCTGGGTGTTCGGCGGCCCCGCGCTCTGGCGCCGGGGGAGTATGCGCAGGTTCGTGCGTTGGGTCGACTACAACTCCACCGCGGCGCTGTGCCGCACGGTGCTTCGGCCGTTCGCCCGTAAGCCGCATCCCGAGTGGGCGCCGCCGCGAACCATCCGGACCTTCCAGAACCCGATCAGCTTCACGCTCGAGTTCGCCTGAGCCCGCGTTCCCGTGCAATCGAGCCCGGCCTTTTTCAGCCCAAAACGTGCTTTTAAGGTGAAAAACCGCGGGCTCGATTGCTACGCGGCGGGCTCGGACGCGGGCGACGCGGGCGACGCGGGCGACGCGGCGGGCGCCGCCTTCGCAACGGGACGCACCGCGCCCGCCGCCGCGAACGCCGCGATCAGGAGCACGAGCACCAGGTAGAGCGCGTTGAGCAGCCCGAACTCCTTGCCGAGGAAGCCGATGACCGGCGGCCCCACCAGGAAGGCGCAGTAGCCGATGATCGCCACCGCCGAGACGCGAGCGGCCGGGTTGGCCGCGCCCTCGGAGGCGGCGGACATCCCGAGCGGGAAGCCGAGCGAGACGCCGAAGCCCCAGAGCACCGTGCCGATGATGACCACCCAGAGCGGTCCGCCGAGGATGAAGATGAGCAGTCCGGCCGCGCCGAGGCCGCCGGTGATGCGGATGGCGAGGACGCGCCCGATGCGGTCGACCATCGGGCCGCCGAGCACGCGTCCCAGCGTCATCGCGGCCACGAAGAATCCGAACACCAGGGCGCCGGTCGAGTTGCTCTGGCCGTGTCCGTCGACCACGGCGAGCGAGATCCAGTCGTTGGCCGAGCCCTCGCCGAACGCCATCCCGAGCATCACGACGCCGATAAGGATGAGGCGCCAGTCCGCCCAGACGGCCAGGTTCTCGCGCATCCGCTGGCGGAACGGAACGGCGGGCGTGTTCGCGACCTCGTCGCCGAGTTCCGCTTCGCGTGGGACGTAGCGCACGGCGATCACAATGGCGACCGCGATCACCACGGCCGTCACGATCAGGTGCCAGGAGACGTCGACGCCGAGGGCGGCCGCCGCGGCTCCGAAGCCGGCGCCGATCACGGTTCCGAGGCTGAAGCAGGCGTGCATCAGCGGCATCAGCGTCTTGCCGATCTCACGCTCGACGGCCGTGCCTTCGACGTTCATCATCACGTCGACCATCCCGTTGCCGAAGCCGAGGAGGATGAGGCCGATCGCCACCATGGGCACCGAGTGGGCGATGGATGCGCCGACGCCGATGAGCACCATCCCGGCAGACACCACGAACAGGCCGCCGACCATGCCCTTGTGCGGGCCGAACCGGACGAGCAGCGGGGATGCGGCCACGAGGCCGACGATCGCTCCGGCCGACAGCCCGAGGATGAGCAGTCCGACAGCGGACGGGTCTTTGCCGAGTCCGAGGCCGTCGCGTACACCGGGAATGCGGGCGACCCAGCTCGCCATGGCGAGCCCGCTGAGGATGAAGATGACGAACACCGCATTGCGCCACGCGCGGAGTTCGCGGCGGCTTCTGGTGCTTGTCGGGGTCGTCTGCGACATCGGCTGAATCCTGCTGTTCGAGTGGGCGAAATGGTGATCGAATCGTTTCGATCGAAACGATTCGACTAAGCTACCACATGTGAACGACACGAGCACGACCCCCGAGGTGGAGAAATCCGACGCGGATAACGACGACCTGGAGCGAAGCGCGGCCACCATCGTCCGCCCCACGCTCGCCGCGGTCGCCCGCCTGGCCGGCGTCTCCAACTCCACCGCATCACTCGCCTTCAGCGGCACAGGCCCTGTCTCCGACGCCACCCGCGACCGCGTCCTCGCCGCTGCCAAGGAGCTCAACTACGCCGGTCCCGACCCGCGCGCCCGCTCGCTGCGCCGCGGCCGTTCCGGCATCGTCGGCGTCGTCATGGAGGAGCGCGTCGGCGACGCGTTCCGCGACCCGATCAAGATCGCCCTGCTCGACGGCATCTCCGAAGAGATCGCCGCGATCGACGCCGGGCTGCTCATCCTCACCGACGCGGGCGAGGCGGCCCAGCGCATCGAGGACGCGCCGATGGATGCTGTGGTCCTCATCGGCTGCAGCCCCCGCCTCGACGAGTCGGTCGCCATGCTCCGCCAGCGCGGCATCCCGCTGGTCGCGATCGAGGGCGACCCGGCAGACGAGGTCCTCACCATCGCGCAGGACAACCGCGAGGCCACCCGCGTCGCCGCTCAGCATCTCGCCGACCTCGGCCACACGGATGTGGCCGTCGTCACCCTGTCGCTCACCCGCGACCGCTCGCGCGGCTCGCTCACCGCCGAGCGCGTCGCCGCGGGAAGCTCGAACACCACCATCGAGCGCCTGGCGGGCGTCCGCGACGTGTTCCCGGATGCGGGCGGCTACATCACCCGCGGATCGTTCGTGGAGGAGGGCCGCATCGCCGGCCACGCCCTGCTCGACGACCCCGGAACCCGACCGACCGCGATCATCGCGCAGAGCGACCTGCTCGCGGCCGGGGTGATCCGCGCCGCTGAGGAGGCGGGCCTGGAGGTGCCGGCGGATGTGAGTGTCGTCGGCTTCGACGGAGCCAGGGTCGACGGCCTGTGGCCATACGACCTGACGACCCTCGTGCAGCCCGCTGTCGACAAGGGCAGGGCGGCCGGCGCGGCGATCGTGGACATGCTGGAGGGCCGCGTCGCGCATCCGGCCGCCTTCACCAGCGTGTTCCACCTGGGCAACACCACGGCGGCGCCGCGCACGGCGTGAGCCGCACGGCGTGAGCCGCGCGGCGCTCGTCGCACCCCGCACCGCACGCGCTGGTCGCACTCCGCACGCAGCGCCCGCACGCCGCGCACGCACCCCGCCGCGCACGCACCCCGCCGCGCCTGCACTCCGCGTCACGTCCCGCATCCCGCACCCGCTGCAGCCGCTCCCCACGGCGCCACCTCTCCCGCCCGCCAGCCCGCCGCGCATAGGCTGGGCACCATGGATCTCGAAGCCCTGTACCGCGACCTGCACAGCCACCCGGAGCTCGCCTTCTCCGAAAACCGCACGTCCGGCATCGTCGCCGACGAGCTGACCAAGCTCGGCGTCGAGGTCGTGACCGGCATCGGCGTCACCGGCGTCGCCGGTGTGCTGCGCAACGGCGACGGCCCGACCGTGCTGCTCCGTGCCGACATGGATGCACTGCCCGTGCTCGAGGACACCGGCCTCGACTGGGCGTCCACCCAGACCGGCGTCGACCACACCGGTGCGACTGTCCCGGTCATGCATGCCTGCGGTCACGACATCCACATCACTTGCCTGCTCGGCGCTGTCGAGAGCCTGGTCGCCGACCGCGATGCCTGGTCCGGCACCCTGGTGGCCGTCTTCCAGCCGGCCGAGGAGCACGGCGGCGGCGCCCAGGTGATGATCGAGGACGGCCTCTACGACAGAGTGCCGACGCCCGACATCGTGCTCGGCCAGCACGTCACCCCGCTTCCGGCCGGGATGCTCGGCGCCCACTCCGGCGCGGCGATGGCGGCGGTCGACACGATGGAGGTCGTTCTCCACGGTCGCGGCGGTCACGGCTCGCGCCCGGAGACAACCATCGACCCTGTCGTGATGGCGGCGGCGACCGTGATGCGGCTGCAGACCGTGGTGTCGCGTGAGGTGGCAGCGCAGGACACATCCGTGGTCACCGTCGGCTCGTTGCACGCCGGCACGGCGAACAACATCATCGCCGCCGACGCGACCCTCGGGATCAGCGTCCGCAGTTTCAACGAGGAGGTGCGCAGCCGGGTGCTCTCGTCGGTCGAGCGGATCATCGCGGCCGAGGCGACCGCATCCGGTGCCGTTGTGGCTCCCGATGTGGTCTACGGCGAACGGTACCCGGTCACGGTGAACGAGCCGGAGGCGACGGCGCGCGTCAACGCGGCGTTCGCGGCGGAGTTCGGCGAGGACCGCATCTTCGACCCCGGCGCGCTGTCCGGCAGCGAGGACGTCGGCAACCTGGCGACGGCCGCCGGTGCGCCCCTGGTCTACTGGATGCTCGGCGGAGGCGACCCGGCGAAGGTCGCGGCGGCCATGGCGGCGGGAACGGCGGAGACGGACATCCCGTCCAACCACTCGCCGCACTTCGCGCCGCTGGCCCAGCCGACGATCGGCACCGGCGTGCGCGCCCTCGTGGTCGCCGCGCGCTCCTGGCTCGGCTGACGCGCGCACCGCACCTTCCGCACGACTCGTGCGTCATGGCTCCCGCGACAGGCTCGCACGATTCGTGCGAGAAGTGCGGTTGCTGACGCGCGCACCGCACCTTTCGCACGACTCGTGCGTCGTGGTTCACGCGACGAGCTCGCACGGCTCGTGCGAGAAGTGCGGTTGCGGAGGCGCGCACCGCACCTTTCGCACGACTCGTGCGTCGTGGTTCCCGCGACGAGCCCGCACGGCTCGTGCGAGAAGTGTGGTTGCGGAGGTGGGCACCGCGGGTTTCGCACGACTCGTGCGCGGGCGCGAGAGCGACGGCGGCAGCGGCGCCGTCAGACCGTGGCGCCCGCGCGCATCCACCTGTCGCCCCGCGCCCGCAGGCCCAGCGTCACCGCTCGTGCGCCGATGTACCCGAACGCGAACGCCGCCGCCAGCCAGGCCAGACCGGCGACATCGTGGCTTCCCCACGCCGCCACCGCCGCCGCGAGCGGCACGAACACCGCGACGTTCACCAGCCCGGTCAGCGCCAGATAGCGTGCGTCGCCCGCTCCGATCAGCACCCCGTCGAGCACGAAGACATACCCGCCGAGCGGCGCGCCGACGCCGATGATCGCGAGTGCAGGCGGCAGCAGGGCGGCCACGGTCGCGTCGCCCGTGAACAGCCCGGCGGCGATCGGGCTGGTGAGCACCACGACGGCGCCGAGCACGACCCCGGCGCCGATGCCCCACTGGATGCACCGCCTCAGCACCGCGCGCACCCCGGCCAGGTCGCCGGCCCCCAGCCCCTTGCCGACCAGCGCCTGCGCGGCGATGGCCAGCGCATCCAGTGCGAACGCCACGGTTGCGAACACCGTCATCGCCACCTGGAATGCGGCGAGCTCGTCCGGCCCGAGCCTGGTCGCGGCGAACACCGCGAGCAGCATCGCGGCGCGCAGGCTTGCCGTGCGCAGCAGCAGCCAGCCGCCCGACCTGGCCGTGCTGGTGAGCCCGGTGTGGTGCGGAAGAAGGGGCGCGCCCACCCTGCGTGCGTTGACCACGACGATCACGAGGTAGACGGCGGCCATCGCCCACTGCGCGGCGACGGTCCCGACCGCCGACCCCGCGATGCCGAGCCCCGCCACATAGATGAAGAGGTAGTTCAGCACGATGTTGACCGCGAACCCCGCGACGGCGACCACGAGTGGCGTCTTCGTGTCCTGCAGCCCCCGCAGCAGACCCGTCGCAGCGAACACCAGCAGCATCGCTGGCAGCCCGAGCATCGAGATCTCCAGGTAGCGCGTCGCCGCCTCTGACACGGCGGTGGATGCGCCGAAGAGGCTCACCAGCGCCGGCGACGCGAACCAGCCGCCCGCCGCAAGCACGATGCCGAGCCCGAGCGCCAGCCAGCAGCCGTCCACCCCGGACGCCACAGCACCGCGCAGGTCGCCGGCGCCGAGCCGCCGGGCGACGGCGGGCGTCGTGCTGTATGCGAGGAACACCATCAGGCCGACGATGGTCTGCAGGATCGCGCTGGCGATCCCCAGCCCGGCGAGCGGGGCGACGCCGAGATGCCCGACCATCGCTGAGTCGGCGAGCAGGAAGACGGGTTCGGCGACGAGCGCGCCGAGCGCTGGCACGGCGAGGCGCAGGATGTCCCGGTCGACCGGGCGGACGGCGGTTGGCTTCACGACCAGCCAACGCTATCGCGCACCACCGCTATCGCGCGCCACCGCTCAGAACCGCGCCACCGCTCAGAACCGCGCCCCCGCTCAGAACCGCGCGGAGAACCCGCCGTCCGTGTGCAGGAGCTGGCCGGACACCCAGCGTCCTTCGTCCGAGACGAGGAAGGAGACCACGGCCGCGACGTCTGCCGGTGTGCCGAGGCGCCCAAGCGGATGCGCGGGGGTCAGCGTCGCCCGGAGCTCGTCGTCCATCCACCCGGTGTCGATGGGGCCGGGGTTGACGGCGTTCGCCGAGATGCCGAGCGGCCCGAACTCTCGCGCTGCGGAGATGACGATGCGGTCGAGTGCCCCCTTGGATGCGCCGTACGGCAGGTTGCCGGTCGTGTGGTCGCTGGTGAGCGCGACGATCGCCCCGCCTCCCGGTGCGACCTGGCGTGCGAACGCCGCGATCAGGAGAAGGCTCGCCCTGGCGTTGACGGCGATGTGCCTGTCGAAGCTGTCCGCGGTCGTGTCGAGGATCCCGGACTCGACGTCGTGGGCGTGGCTGAGGATCAGCGCTCCGATCGGCCCGCGCTCGGCCGCGACGGCGGCGACCAGCTCGTCCGGTCCGGTGGGCGTCGACAGGTCGCACGGATAGTCGGCGTCGGCGAGGTCGCTGGTGGCGACGTCCCAGCCGTCGGCGCGCAGCCGGGGCACGATCCCGGCAGCGATGCTGTCGGCCCGCGCCGCGCCGGTGATGAGAGCGAGAGGCACGCAACGACCATAGGCCACGGTGCGACAGCCCGTAAAGAATCCGTTAGGAATATTCAGAAATTACTGAAACAAGCGTAGAGTCACGCTCCATGGACACAGTCATTGAGGCTACCGGCCTCGAAAAGCGGTTCGGTCGAGTGCGTGCGCTCGACGGTCTCGACCTCTCCGTCACGGCGGGCGAGGTCCACGGTTTCCTCGGGCCGAACGGCGCGGGAAAGTCCACGACCATCCGCATCCTGCTCGGCCTCGCCAAAGCGAGCGGCGGCAGCGCCACCCTGTTCGGCCGCGAGCCGTGGAAGGACGCCGTCGAGCTCCACCGGCGCATCGCATACGTGCCAGGCGACGTGAACCTCTGGCCCAACCTCTCCGGGGGAGAAGCCATCGACCTCCTCGCGCGGCTCCGCGGCGGCACCGCCGACAAGAAGGCGTACGCCGAGCGCAAGAAGCGCCTCATGGACGTCTTCCAGCTCGACCCCAACAAGAAGGGCCGCGCGTACTCGAAGGGCAACAGGCAGAAGGTCGCGCTCGTCGCCGCCTTCGCCACCCCGGCCGACCTCTACATCCTGGACGAGCCGACCAGCGGCCTCGACCCGCTGATGGAGGCGACCTTCAACACCGAGATCGCCCGCGTCGCCCGCGACGGGGCCACCGTGCTGCTGTCGAGCCACATCCTGTCCGAGGTCGAACAGCTCTGCGACAGAGTGAGCATCATCCGCGCGGGCAGGACCGTCGAGTCCGGCACGCTCACCGAACTCCGCCACCTCACCCGCACCGAGGTCTCGTTCGCCGCCGACGGGGTGTCGGATGCGCAGCTCGCACGCATCCCGAACGCCCACGACCTGCACACCTCCGACGGTCGGGTGCGGTTCACCGCCGACAGCGACAAGCTGTCCGGCGTGCTCTCCGCGCTCGCCGAGCTGAACACGCAGGGCCTCACCGTCGCGCCTCCGTCGCTGGAGGAGCTGTTCCTGCGCCACTACGGCGACGAGCTCACGGGGGCGAACGAACGATGACCACCGCAACGCAGTCCACCGGCCGCTCCGCCGGACCTGCGACGCACCAGCACACCGCAGTGCGCCGCGACCAAGGCAGGGGCCGCACCCTCGCGGTGCTGCTGCGCCAGCGCATCCGGCGCGACCGCTGGCAGTTGCTGATCTGGATCGTCGGCATCGCCATGCTCGCCGCGTTCTCCGCCGCCAGCATCAGCAATACATACGGGGATGCCAAGGGTCGCGTCGAGCTGATGCAGCTCGCCATCGCCAACCCGGCCATCCTCATGCTGCGCGGGCTCCCGCAGGGCACCGGGCTCGCCGCCGTGACGTTCTTCGAGATCTTCACCTTCCTCGCGCTTCTGGCCGGGCTCATGTCGACCTTCCTCGCCGTGCGGCACTCCCGCGCGGAAGAAGAGACCGGCCGGGCGGAACTGATCGCTTCGACCCCGGCCGCGCGCATCCTGCCGACCGTCGCCACCCTCATCCACGGCGTGCTGGCGAATGTCGTGCTCGCCGTCGCGACCGGCCTCGGTTTCATCGCAGCAGGGCTTCCCGTCGCTGGATCGTTCGCCGCTGGTGCGGCCGTCGGCGGCGCAGGCATCGCATTCCTCGCGGTCGGCCTGCTGCTGTCGCAGCTCATGATGACCTCGCGCGGTGCCAACGGCTTCTCCGCGGCCGTCGTCGTGCTCGCCTACCTGCTGCGCGGCATCGGCGACGCCACCGGCACCGTCACCGGCGACGGCTCCCACATGGTGAGCGCGTGGCCCACCTGGCTGAGCCCGATCGGCTGGGGCGAGCAATTCGACCCGTACGGCGCGAACGACTGGCGCCCGCTGCTGCTGCAGCTCGGCCTCGCCGTCGTACTCACGGCCGTGGTGTTCGCGCTGCAGTCCGCCCGCGACAGCGGTGCGGGCCTGATCGCCGAGCGCCCAGGACGACGGGATGCGCGCGCGATGCTCTCCGGGCCGCTCGGCCTGGCCTGGCGTCTGCAGTGGCCGACCATCCTCGGCTGGGCGGTCGGCGGCCTGTTCACCGGCCTGCTCGCCGGAGCCCTCGGCAGCGTCGTCAGCTCGTCGATCGCCAACGACCCGAGCCTGGGCAACATCCGGAAGGCGCTCGGCGAGATCGGCGCCGGCGGCTCTGGACCCATGACGCAGATCTTCATCTCGGCGATCTTCTCGATCGTCGGCGTGCTCGCCGCCGCGTGCGCCACGCAGGCGGTCATCCGGCTGCGGCAGGAGGAGGCGGGTGGCGCGGCGGAGGTGCTGATGTCCGCGCCGCTGTCCAGGGTGCGCTGGCTGCTGCAGTTCCTGCTGGTCGGGGTGATCGCGATCGTGCTGGTGCTCGTGGCCGCCGCTCTCGCATCCGGTCTGGCCGCGGTGGGTGCGGGGGAGGACGCAGCGCGCATCGGCGATTCGTTCGCCGCTGCCGCCGCTCAGCTGCCGGTCGCCCTCGTCTATCTGGGTGTGCTCGCGCTGGTGTTCGTCGTGCTGCCGGGCTGGACCATCCCGCTCGGCTGGACGCTGCTCGGCCTCGGTGCGTTCGTCGGCATCTTCGGCGGACTGATCGGGTTGCCGACCTGGGTGCACGACCTGTCGCCGTTCGCGCACTCGCCGGTGGTCGTGGGCACCCCCGACTGGACGGGCGGCTACTGGATGCTCGGTATCGCCGTGGTCGCGACGGCGGCGGCGACGCTGCTCATCCGCCGCAGGGACTTCGCGATCGGGTGACGCGGATATCGAGACGCTGCGGATATCGAGACGATGCGGGCGCCCTGGCCCGCGGAAATGAAAGGATAGGCCGGTGGCGAGAGACGAGAGGGCCCTGAACGATGTGCTCGAGCACGCCGCCGCCGTGCTCACCGCCGCCGGCTTCCCGAAGATGCCCGCCCGCGTGCTGATGGCGCTCACCGTCACCGAGCAGCAGGGGATGACCGCCGCCGAGCTCGCCGAGCGTCTCTCCGCGAGCCCCGCCGGCATCTCCGGCGCCGTCCGCTACCTGCAGACCATCGGCATCGTTCGCCGCGTCTCGCAGACAGCGAGCCGCCGCGACCGCTACGAGCTGCCGAGCGACTGGTACGCCTCTATGACCAGGCAGTCCCCGATCTACGCCGTGCTCGCCGCTCAGGCCGACGCTGGCATCGCCGCGGTCGACGACCCTGACTCGCTGGCGACGGAGCGACTCCGCGATATGGCGGGGTTCTACCGCTTCCTCGAGAAGCGGCTCCCCGAGCTGCTGGACGAGTGGGAACAGGTCCGCGCGGCCCGCTCCTGACCGTTTCCGCGCCGCGTCGGCTATACTGTATGCGGAACACACCGTTTCGTTCGGCTTGACGCCCCTCTCATCGTCGCCGCGAAACCGGGCCAGACCGGCCCCGTTCCCGCCGCGGACCACCTGTCCGCCTCCGCCCATCGCGAGGCCGCTCATCCCGAGCGCCGGCCGCGAACGTCACACGTCGACGCGTGACGGCGGATCAACCACACGCTTTGAAAGAAGTACCGCAATGATGAACACAGCAACTCTCGGAATCCGTTTCGATTCCCTCGACCCCATCGCCGAAGCCTGGACTCCGTCCGAGCTCGACACCCTGCCCGCCGGCAGCCGCATCCTGGCCCCGTACCCGGAGCACGACGGCCGCGGCGACATCCTCGTCCGCCACAACGACGGCCTGTGGCACCGCGACCTCTTCGCGCCCATCCCCTCCGACGCCCTCGTCGCCTTCCCCATCCGCATCCTCGGCTGACGTTCGAACCCCCGGTGTTTGGCGCCTGAGCGCCTAATAGCTAGAGTGTGTGATGTTGTATTTAACATCACGCACTCTAACTGCATACCCGGGGGTTCACGTGCGCTTCACTCATTCCGTATCCGCGATCTTCGCCTCGGGCGCAACGGTGGGGGCTTTGGTCGCTGGGTCGGTCACGCTGCCCTCCCACCATGCTCGCGACGCGGGGCCCTCCGAGGCCGCCTCCTCGATGCTGATCGCCGACGCCGACCACGCCGCGAACGAGGGAGACGCTCGCGACATCGCGCGACTGTATGGCCACGACGTGGTCGTAGATTCCCAGTCGTCGCCCACGCTCCTCGTGTCTGCGAAACCCGATGGGAGCATGGAGGCGACGAGCAGCCAGGTTCCCGAGCAGGCCAAAGTGCGTGGCTCGTGGAAGAAGGTCGACACGTCGCTCGTCGAGCAGGACGGCTGGCTCGTTCCCTCCGTCGCTGCCGTGCCGATTCGCATTTCGCTCGGCGGTTCCAACGACATCATGCAGGTGAAGACCGAAGATGGCGGCTGGATAACGGAGTCGTGGGCGTACGGGACGCTCCCAGCGCCCATCGTCAAAAAGAACTCCGCGACATTTCCGGAAGTCCTCCCCGGAGTTGACCTGCGCGTGCGCGCGACCAAAGCAGGAGCACGCGAGGTCCTCATCGTCAAGAACGCCGAGGCCGCACGGGATGAGCGTGTCGCGAATTTCCGGTTGAGAATCTCGGGCGCGACGCTCTCGCAAGATCCTGAAACCGAGGTGCTGACCGCCGGAACAGGCGACGGCGTGCCGCTGATGGCGTCCACACCGCTGTGGTGGGACTCGTCAGGCGAGAAGTCCGATGCCGACGGGCCCGGCGGAGGCGAGGCCAAGGCTGTGTCGGTCACGGCGACGGCGACGGAGTCCACCCTGGATGTCGAAGCGATCGCAGACGACGTCGTCGCGTACCCGCTCTTCGTCGATCCTGATTGGTCCGCCTATCTGCAGTACGACTGGTTCACCGATCGTGCCTTCCCGAACCAGTCGTATCTCAATCCACCGGAGAACAGCGTCGGCTACGGCATCGAGAACGGCGTCCACTATCTCTCGCGGGCGTTCTACCGCTTCGACACAGCTTTCCTGGCCGGAAAACAGGTGAGCGACGCGCGATTCAACGTGTATCAGACGTGGTCGAACAGCTGCGACACCACTCTCGTCCAACTGTGGCAGTACGGTCCGTCGAATCCGGGGTTCACCTGGAACAGCGATCCCGCCCAATGGGTCCGCGCGATCGATGCTCAGGGTAACGTTCGGGGCAGCTCGTGCGCGGCACCCGGAATGGTCGGCTTCAGTGCCACTCCCACCGCTTCCGACGCGGCTGTCTATGAGGCGCCATACATCACTCTTGCTCTACGCAGCGCCAACGAGGGAAGCCCCCTCACGCGCAAGCACTACCGCTGGGATGCAAAGCTCACGGTCACCTACAACTCAGCGCCGAATGTGCCCACCAATCTGGCGATGAGCTCGCCTGCCCGACCGTGCGTGTCGGATGCGGCAAACCCCGCATTCCTCAACAACGCGGTCCAGGCCGTGACGCTCACGGCGAAGGCGACCGACCCTGACCCCGGCGCCGTCGCCGTCGACTTCTTCCTCAAGAACATCACGACCGGTGTGGAGACAAAGGTCAGCACGACTCCTCTGCAAGCGCAGGGGTCTCTCCTCACGCACGTGATCCCCAAGGGCAGTCTGGTGAACGGCAACACGTACGCGTGGTCGACTCGCAGCAGCGATTACGCGGCGACGTCCGCTCGTTCCGCATCCTGCTATTTCACAGCGGATGCGACGTCGCCCGGAGTGCCGGGTGTGGTGGTCACGTCAGCGAGCAGCCCGGCGGAAGGACGGCCAGGGACAGTCGATCTCGGGACGCGAATCGGTCAGAAGATGACCGTACGAGTGACCACTGCACCGCTGGACAAGGTCGCGGGCTTTCAGGTGTGGTGGCAGGCCGGTGACAAGACGGCGACCTCCGCACCGCCACCCGTGACGGAGTACTGGTCGCTCCTTCCCACCTGCGACACGATGGTCGCGGCCAAGGCGGCTCGCATCGTGTGTGCAGACTCGACAGGGTCGGCAACGTTCGATCTGGCAGCGTTCGACACGAACGCGACCCTGTGGGTTGCGGCGTACGACCGAGCTGGCAACGTCTCCAAGGTCGGGAACGAGTACGGCGCCGGCGGTATCGGAACGCGCGCGGCCTCCGCGGACCTCTCTGCGGGACACATCTGGCAAGCGTCCACGTCCGGCCAGAAGTCCATCGACGACGAGCTGAACGGCACGCCGTCCCTGAACGTGGGCTCCCTCGCGAAGTGGGGCACCGATGAGGACGACAACCCGAGCATGGTCTTCGACGGCCTTGTCACGCTTGGGCGCTATATCTGGCCCGGGCACGACCATCGCGCGATCGCATCCGGAGTCTCCGTTCCGAGTGGGTATCGCCTCGAGCAGACGATGGGACAGCTCGGCCGTATCGAGCCCGGAAAGCCGCAGCCCGCGAACACGAACATCGTCTATCTCTGCGAGGTCGCCCCCGGAAACAGGACATCGCTCTCGGCCGCCTGCGATGGAAAGGGCGTGACCGGGGTTGCAATCGGTTATAGCTGGAAGACCGCCGCTGCCGTGCCGACCGGAGTCGGCTACAAGGGTGTGCAGGTATACCGCTGTGTGCAGAACGGCGACTATTTCGACACTCGCCAGGCGGACTGCGAAGGCAACACGTCCGTCGGCTCACTCGGGTTCCTCATCGACAACGCCGTCACGGCGACAACCGCGGCTCCGCTCGACACGACGTCGTCTTTCAGCGTCTCTGTCCGTGCTATTCCCAGCACGTTCGTCGACGACCGGCAGACACTCGTTTCGCAGGAGAGCGCTTCCTTTTCGCCCTTCCTTCTGCAGATCGCCTGGGGCAAGTGGCGCTTCTGTGTTCAATCCCAGGGTCCATCCGCTGCCGCAGGGTGCGTAACCGGCCCCAGTGTTCAGCCTGGCAAAGCCGCAACCATCACTGGCACGTGGGATGCATTGAACCGTGTCGTCCGCATCAAGGTTGTCGCCGATGGAGTCTCCGACAGCCAGTACGCAGCATTTGCCCCGCCGAAAGACAACTCGACGAGCACCGGGCGCCTTCTCGTAGGGTCCGCGATCTCAAGCGGCTCATCCTCGGACGGCTACAAGGGGCAGGTCGTAGCGGTCGGAATCTATCCCGGCGTGCTCTCGAGTACGCAACTCGCAATGACACCACTGCCACGCTGATCGTTCGCACCGGCCATTCCGACGCACTCAGAGAAACACACGAATGAAACACGCATCACGCCGTCGCGCCCTCGGTCGGCGCAGCCTCACCTTCGCAATCGCGACCGGCGCCACATTGGCCCTCATCGGGGGAGTCGTCGAGCCAGCAGCTTCGCGCGCCCTAGACGGCCCCGTGGTTCCACCGTTCGCGAAAGCGGTCCCCGGCGAAGCAGCTCCTGAGCTCAAGGCGAAGTCGGATACCGCAGCCCTATCCGCACCGGTCGTCACCGCGGACGTGCCGACCGGCGGCGAGTTCGATGTGACCATCGACTCCGTCCGGGAGGGGGAGACGATCGTAGACAGCGACGACGGGGAGACCTCGACGATCGTCGACGGATCGTGGCAGAAGGTCGGTGGAAGCGCTATCGAGGTGGCATCGGCTGGCGACCCTGCTGATCAGGAAACCACCGAGGCCGAGCTGAATGCCAAGAAGGACTCGAAGCTCGATTCCGGAAAGAAGCGGCGAGCCCATGCGAAGGACCGCGCCGACAAGCTGAAGGTTCGTTTCCTCGACGATGATGCGGCTGCCAAGCTCGGGGCGACCGGGCCGGTCATCGAGCTGTCGCGCGTCGATGGTTCCAAGTCCGACGCGTCTGTTGGTGTGCGCATCCCATCCCGGTTCCTGGATGCGCAGTACGGTGGCGATTTCTCGAGTCGCGCACGCTGGGTTCAGGTTGACGCCGGCGTCGCGGAAAAGTCGGCTGAAGCCGTCGAGGATGCCGTGCATCCTGTCCCGTCCGTCGTCGAGGAGGGTTCGGGAGCGATCGTCGTGACTCCGAGAGTCGCCGACAGCCCGATCCTGCTCGCCGCGCGGGCGGCGCCGTCCTCTCAAACAGGAACCGGCGACTTCACAGCGACCCCCCTCAAGCCGGCCTCGACCTGGGATGTGTCGTTGCAGAACGGCGGATTCAGTTGGAACCTCCCCCTAAGCCTTCCACCAGCGCCCGGCGGGGCCACCCCTGAGCTCGCGCTCAACTACAGCTCGCAGTCGGTCGATGGTCTGACGGGTTCCACCAACAATCAGCCATCCGCTTTCGGTGAAGGGTGGGACCTCGCGGGTACGGGATTCATCGAGCGCAGTTATCTCGGTTGCGCTGTCGACGACGGTCCTACCGGGAAGGTCGCGACCTCGGGCGACCTTTGCTACAAGAACACGAACGCCACGATCTCTTTTGGTGGACACTCCGGCGAATTGATCCTGGATCCTGCATCGAAGACCTACCGTCTGGCCAACGATGACGGGACGCGTTTCACCGAGATCAAGGGTGCGCCCTGCGCGCCCAACGGCACAGCCGACACCGCCTGCTGGCAGATGGTGACGACGGACGGCACGCAGTACTACTTCGGCCTCAACCAGCTTCCTGGCTTCACGTCAGGAAAGGCGGCGACCAACTCGGCCTGGACGGTGCCGGTCTTCGGTAACGACCCGGGAGAGCCGTGCCACGCGTCGACGTTCGCTGCGTCGTCGTGCTCACTGGCATGGCGATGGAATCTCGACTACATCGTGGATACGCACGGGAACGCTCAGGCGTACTACTACAACGCCCAAACAAACATGTACGCGCGGAACGGAAACACACCGACGAAGTACGAGCGCGGTGGTGAACTCGTGCGCATTGAATACGGGCTGACCAAATCGTCCGTCTACTCAGCGAACGCTGCGTCAGGCAAAGTCCACTTCTACTTCGACTCACGAGGCCGCTGTTCCGCATCCGTCGACAAATGCGAAGTCCAAGCGCCCAGCGGCTTTCCCCTGAAGCCCGCTATCCCGGCGTCCTATCCCGATGTTCCCTACGACCAGTTGTGCACTGCAGGTCCGTGCAGCGGGCTGATTTCGCCCACGTTCTGGACCGTGTCCCGGGTGACCGCCATCAAGACGCAGGCGTTCTCGGAGGGCGCGTATCGCGATGTCGACATGTGGACCCTCCGTCAAAGCTTCCCGTCGCCAGGGGATGGCGAATCGGCGTCACTGTGGCTGAACAGTGTGACGCGGACTGGCTACGTGGGAGGCACCACTCTCGTCGAGCCGGCGGTGACTTTCGCTGGAACGCCCATGCAGAACCGAGTTTGGACGATGGACGGCCTGGCTCCTCTTGATAAGTGGCGCGTCACGGGAATCACGACGGAACTCGGCGCAACGGTGTCGGTCACGTATAGCAAACAGCAGTGTGTTCCCGGCGACCGGGCGGCAATCCTCGCTGCGCCGCAATCGAACACGAAGCTCTGCTATCCGCAGTGGTGGTCGCCGTCGGTGGTGCCGGCACAAGCGCCGCAACAGGATCTGTTCCACAAGTACGTGGTGACGTCGATCGTGGACAACCCCAACACCGGTGGCGCCGGAGCCCCCGCCGTCCAGAAACAGTACTTCTACGGAACCCCGGCGTGGCGTTACAACGACTCTCCCTTGACGCCGGCCGACAAGCGCACCTGGGCTGTGTTCGCCGGATTCGACACGGCCGAGGTCCGGGTCGGTGACAAGAACAAGCCGGCGTCGCAGAACGTAACGGTGTACCTCTTCTTTCAGGGGCTCGATGGAGACCGCGCGACTCCGGCGGGTGGCGTTCGGTCTGCGAGTGTCACGGGGAGCCCGGGAGTCCCCGATTCGCGGCAGTTCGCGGGGAGGACTCGTCAGGTGATCGTGCGTAACGGGGTGAACGGCCCGCTGCTCTCGAGAACCTTCTCGACGCCCTGGTCCAGTGCGCCGACAGCCAGCGATGGATTGCACTCGGCGCGGTTCGTCGGCGACCGCGAGACCGTGGTGTGGGAGCCCATATCCGATGGCACGACCCGGAGCACGGTGACGACAACCGCGTTCGATCCCACTTCGGGATTGCCCACGACGGTGGCCACCGTGCCCTCCGACGCTCCGGCGACCTGCACGACCACCACGTATGCACCACCGAACACCTTCAACTGGATCGTCGGCGCCGTGTCTCAGGTGATGGAGACGGCCGGACCGTGCGCCAGCGCATCCACCGTCGGCGCAGACGGTCTCATCAGTGGCACGCGGAGCTATTTCGATGGCGGCGCGTTCGGCGCCGCCCCGACTGCCGGAAACGTGACCAAGACGGAAATCGTCTCCGCCGTCAGCGGCACCGTCCCGACCTGGTCCAAGGCGTCCGAGACGACCTACGACGCGATGGGACGCCCCACGTCGGTGAAGGACGCGCTGAACCGCACCACGAAGACCGCGTACACCCCTTCGGGCGCGACAGGGCAGACGACCGCGATCGAAACCACCAACGCGGCGCAATTCTCGACCAAGAAGACCTTCGATCCCGCTCGCGGTGCGGAGCTCTCCGCAACAGACCCGAACGGAAACGTCACGACCGCGCGATATGACGCGCTCGGGCGACGCATCGGAGTGTGGCTGCCGAATCGTCCGTATGCGGAGAACACGTCGTCGCCATCGACGAAGTACACCTACACCCTGTCGCAGACTGCGCCGTCGGTGGTGACCACGGAGGTCATGAAACAGGCGGGCACGGTCGTGTCGTATGAACTGCTCGACGGTCTAGGACGCGTGGTTCAGAGTCAATCGGCCGCGATCGGCAGCGGGAGCGTGATCGTGGACACCGCGTACGATGCGCAGGGTCGAACCGTGTCGTCGACGGTTCCGTACTGGGCCACGGTGTCCGCCTCGACCGAGCTTTTCGTGGCTTCGAACGCCAGCCAGATCCCCGGACGCACGGACACCGTATTCGATGCGGTGGGCAGAACGCTGGCGTCCGTCGTCTACAAATACGGCGTCGAAACTCACCGGACGACCTGGGCCCACCTCGGGCCGGATCGCGTCGACATGACTCCGCCCGCTGGTGGAACTCCGACTACGACGCTGACCAACTCGCAGGGGAAGAAGACGGCCCTTGCGCAGTACCAGGCGGCCAAACCGGTCGGCGATGGCCTCGTGACTCGGTATATGTACGACGCCAAGGGCAACATGTCCTCCATGACGGACCCTGCGGGCAACGCGTGGTCGTGGACGCATGACATGCTCGGTCGTCAGGCGACATCGAACGATCCGGACTCCGGACTGACGATCAACGCGTACGACCTCGGCGGCCGTCTGACGGCGTCCAAGGATGCGCGCGGCGTGACCCTCGCGTACACCTACGATGCACTCGACCGCAGGACGGCGGCATACTCGGGCACGACCAGCGGGCCGCTTCTGGCGTCGTGGACGTATGACACGGTCGCAAAGGGGCAGTTGGCGTCGTCGACGAGCTACACCGGATCGGCACCGGGCAAGCCGGGTCTCGCGTACAAGCGAGAGGTCGTTTCGTACGACGCCCTCTACAACGCGACGTCGACGAAGGTCAGCATTCCGACAGGGGCGCCCGCCTTCGGAGGGACGTCGTACACCTTCGCCAATACTTACACGGTCGAGGGCCAGATCAAGCAGCGCACGCTTCCTGCGATGGGAGGCCTGGCCCTTGAGCGTCTTGGCACCGCATACAACTCGCTGGGTCTAGTGGACACTCTCTCCGGCACGAGCCTGTATTCGCTGGTCGCGTACACGCCGATCGGCCAGACGTTGCAATTGACGCGAGGGACGACAACGCAACTGTTCACGACGTTCGGGTACGACGCGGCCTCCGGCGCCGTGAACCAGGTGATCGACACGTCGCAATACTCGGCCAAGTTCAGCACGCAGGCCGACCGCCTGTACAAGATGAACGCCGCCGGCGACGTGACGAGCATCGCGACGACGGGAGCGGCCGGCGCGGAGACGCAGTGTTTCGCGTATGACTCTCTGCACAATCTGACGGAGGCGTGGACGCCGGGGTCGGGTAACTGCGCGGCTGCGCGTTCGGTGTCCGCGCTCGGTGGCAAGGCTCCGTACTGGACGTCGTATGCGGTCGATGCGGCCACGGGCAACCGAACCTCGACGACGTCGCACACGACGGCGGGTGATGTGTCGAAGGCGTATGCGTATCCGGCGGCGGGTTCTCCGCGTCCACATGCTGTGGCGTCGGTGGCGGGTGTTGAGTATGGGTATGACGCGGCGGGCAATACGACGACGCGGCCTGGTCAGGTGTTGACGTTCAACGAGTCGGGGAAGTTGGCGTCTGTGACGGCGGGTGGTGTGACGCAGTCGAAGGTGTACGACGCGGACGGCAATGTGTTGTTGCAGTCGGACTCGAAGTCGGGGACGACTCTGTTCTTGGGTGAGACGGAGTTGACGATGGCGCCTGGTGCGAAGGATGCGTCGGCGGTGCGGACATATTCGGTGAATGGGATCCCTGTGGTCGAGCGTTCGACGAAGGTGGGTGTGTCGGGTTCGGTGGTGACATTCGTGTCCGGTGATGCGAACGGTTCGCGGGATTTGGCTGTGGCGGTGGCGGATGGGAAGGTGTCGCGTCGGTGGTCT
>NZ_BAAGWT010000007.1:0-54861 GCF_054780215.1 Leifsonia lichenia | reverse complement strand
GGTGTGGTCGAGTGCGCACGGGTACTTGAATGCGCCGGTGTCGGGGCTGACGGGTTTGACGCAGTTGGGGGCTCGCGCGTACGACCCGGTGTTGGGCCGGTTCGTGTCGGTGGATCCGGTGCTCGCGCCGGACAATCCGCAGCAGAACAACGGGTACTCGTATGCGGCGAACAGTCCGGTGAAGTTGCGCGATCCGGATGGTCGTTGTTCGAACAGTGTGTTCTCGTTGCAGAAGTGCGACGGGAAGTCGGCTGCGGGCGGGAAGCACATCATGCAGCCGTCGCCGGATAAGCCGAGTGCGCCGTCATCGGGGAAGAGCAGTGGGGGCGGTACTAAGTCCGCGCCACCGCGAACGCACGCAGGGCCAAACGCGAACGATTTCAAGGGGATTCGCTCTCAGGTCGACCGGGCAAATCGGTCGGTGTGGATGATGACGGGTGCGTGGGTTACCGGCAAGGGTCCCAAGAAGTTCACATTCGAGGAGGACGATGCGTTCACGAAGGTCTGGAGAAACAGTGACCGCGTGAAAGCGGCCATGGAACTTATGCGGCTCGATATCGTGGGTCAGGGGGCAACGGCTGGCGTCGCCGGCGGATTGAGCTACTCCGTGCCTGCCGAGAACATCTTTAGGGACGCCGCAACTATCGCTAGCGGGGGCACATCCGGGAACTTGCCAGAGGCCTTTGTAAGTTCTTTTGCGAGGGAGTACGAGGTGCTGGAGGTCAAGGCAGGTAGAAGCGCTCAGTCGTTTGGTGGGTTCTACAGCGACATCCGACAGGACATCTGGTGGCGACAGGAAGTGATCCTGCGATGAGGAGCATCCGAAAGTTGCCGAGATGGAGTTGGTTGCTCGTAGCGTTCCTTGCCCTACTGGCAGCAGCGTTGGTGGTCGTCCTTTCAATCGAAAACGGCAAACCCGTACGCGTGGAGTCGCACGACATTGTCGGCTACTGGTCGGATGGAGAGTCCGAAGGAGCGCGGGTGTGGTTCGCGGCAGACGGTTCGGTTCGAATGCTGAATGTGTCGGACCCTTCGGAACGCAAACACAGCGGCAGCGGCAGCTGGATGATCTCCAAGCGTGCTTCGGGGGATGCCATTCTCGTCAGTCTCCCGTCCGGTTCGGTTCATTTCTTCACTGGGAGAGAGGTATTCCAGTTGGTCCTCTATACGTACTCGGGTGACCCTGACGTGCCGGGCTCGAAGCATGTACTGCGCCGTTAACCGGCGGAACTATGAGTGTGACGCAGTTGGGGGTGCGGGCGTACGACCCGGTGTTGGGCCGGTTCGTGTCGGTGGATCCGGTGCTCGCGCCGGACAATCCGCAGCAGAACAACGGGTACTCGTACGCGCACAATAGTCCGGTTGCTAAAAGTGACCCAAGGGGTACATCCCCTGCACGCCGGGCTACACGCCGGACTTCTTGAATATTCCGCAGCAGAGCTTGAGCCACCCGTGGTTGACACGGACGAACTTGGCAGGGGTGTGCGGTTCGGTGGTGACGTTCGTGTCGGGGGATGCGAACCATTCGCAGGATCTGGCGGTTGCTCTTGTTGACGGGAAGGTGTCGTGTCGATGGCATCGATAGATTCGACCGCGGTCAGGCGGTTCGCGTGGCGGTGCCTTGGGGCGCTCGCTCTTGCGCTCTATGTCACAGCAGCGTTGGGCGTCGTATTTGCCCTAATCTCCCAGCAGCTAAGGCCGACGTGGGCGATTGCTGTGTTGCTCGCATCGGGAGCGCTTGGCGCGATCTTCGTCATTTGTGCCATCGCCGCACATGCTGATCAAGTCCAATCTCGAATCGCAAACGTCGGCACGGCAGTCGGGAGCTTCTTCGGTCGCTCCCGGCTGTGGGTTTCGCTACTGTATGGCGCGTTGGGTGCCGCTTCACTCGGAGTCTTCGCCTTCGGTGCGGCGTCGGCCCCGCAGGGTCTCAGCGTCGTTCGAGAAGGAGAGCGCTATCTTGCGCGCATCGATGGGGACACCACGATCGTCTCGATAGCGGAATACGCTCGATTCCACTTCGCGAACGAGATTGCAACGCCCAGCGGAATGGCGATGGCGATTGCACTTGTAGTCTCGGCGCTTTGCTTCGGACTTTCCGCAGATCGCGGGCCGAATGACGTTTACGTCTCCTCCTTAGATGAGATGATGCGCGCAAAGACGAGACGACGCGCGCGCAAACGATAGGAAAGTGTATCCGCGTCAAGATTGGGTTCAGAGTTTCGCCGCGACGGTCGCAGCAGCCGCTACTGAGCTGCGAGACACCAGTAGCTGCGCCGCCGCCCGGCGTGTCGGCGACAGATACTGGCATCTCGTCGGGCGCCTCGCGCGTCGCTGGGCGACGGGGCGCGGCCGGGTGGGATGCTGAAAGCACCATGCGTTTCACCACACCTGCACAGAAGACGCTCGTCGTCGTCGTGCTGCTCGCCGTCAACGCCGGGCTGGTGCTGCTGCTCAACGCTCTGCGCTGGGAGCCTGGCTCCATCGCGCTGTCCATCCTGCAGCTCGCCGGGTGGTATCTCGCCAGTCGCGTGTTCCGCGGGCCGGGTGAGCCGGTCGCTGCTGCGCGGCCGTGGTGGCGCATGACGTCGCGCCCGCTGCTCAGCGGCGTGCTGGGTGCCGGCTACCTGATCATGGCGCTCGTCAACACCGTGCTGTCGATGGTCGGCTACGGCAGCGCGTCGGGCACCGTCTCCGTGCTGGTCGAGCTCGTGCTCGCGGCGCTGTTCCTCACCACGTTCGTCAGGCTCAGGGCTCTCGGCACCGCGCCGCGAACCCCGTAGGCTGGCGGAATGACCCTGACTTCCGGCATCGAAACGTCCGAACTCGATCCCGCCGTCCGGCCGCAGGACGACCTGTTCCGGCACGTGAACGGCAAGTGGATCGACCGCACCGAGATCCCTGGCGACAAGGCGCGCTGGGGCTCCTTCATGATTCTGGCGGAGGAGGCCGAAAAGGCCGTCCGCGAGATCGTCGAGGCAGCCCAGGATGCGCCGGAGGGCACCGAGGAGCGGAAGTTCGGCGACCTGTTCACCAGCTTCATGGACGAGGACCGCATCGAAGCCCTCGGCGCCGAGCCGATCGAGAGCCAGCTCGCGTTCGCGAGTGCGGCAGACAGCATCCCGAGCCTGCTGGAGACCATCGGCAAGCTGGAGCGCCACGGCCTGGCCGGGTTCTACCAGCTCTTCGTCGACAACGACCCTGGCAACCCGGAGCGCTACCTCGTCTTCGTGGAACAGTCCGGCATCTCGCTGCCGGACGAGTCCTACTTCCGCGAGGACACCTTCGCGCCGATCCGCGAGGCGTTCGTCGCCCACATCCAGCGGATGTTCGAGCTGGCCGGGTTCCAGGACGCACCGGAGCGTGCCCAGCGCGTCTTCGACCTGGAGAAGCAGATCGCCGCGCAGCACTGGGACAACGTGACGTCTCGCGACTCGGAGAAGACGTACAACCTGTTCGACTGGGCGGATGCGGCGGCCCTGTTCTCCGGCGACGCGAAAGACGGCGCAGACCTCGGCATCTGGCAGAAGGCGCTCGGCGCACCGGACGGCGCGCTCGCCGAGGTCGTGCTGCGGCAGCCGTCGTTCACCGCGGGTCTCGCCGGTCTCCTCACCGAGGATCGGCTCGAGGCCTGGAAGGACTGGCTGGCCTGGCAGATTATCCACGGCGCAGCCCCGTACCTCTCCGGCGACTTCGTCGAGGCCAACTTCGACTTCTACGGCCGCACCCTCACCGGCACGCCGCAGATGCGCGCCAGGTGGAAGCGTGGCGTCTCCCTGGTGGAGGGTGCGATGGGCGAGGCCGTCGGCCGCAGCTACGTCGAGAAGCACTTCCCGCCCACGGCCAAGCAGGCGATGGATGCGCTGGTAGCCAACCTCATCGAGGCGTACCGCCAGAGCATCCAGACCCTCGAGTGGATGGGCGAGGACACGCGCAACCGCGCCCTCGACAAGCTGGAGAAGTTCACACCGAAGATCGGCTACCCGGTGAAGTGGCGCGACTACTCTGCGCTCACGGTCGACCCGACCGACCTGATCGCCAATGTGCGTGCCACGAGCCTGTTCGAGTTCAATCGCGAGCTGGGCAAGATCGGCAAGCCGCTGGACCGCGACGAGTGGTTCATGACGCCGCAGACCATCAACGCCTACTACAACCCCGGCTTCAACGAGATCGTGTTCCCCGCGGCCATCCTGCAGTTCCCGTTCTTCGACGAGACGCGGGATGCGGCGGCCAACTACGGCGCGATCGGCGCGGTCATCGGGCACGAGATCGGCCACGGCTTCGATGACCAGGGTTCCAAGTTCGACGGCGACGGCCGCCTGCAGGACTGGTGGACCGCGGCAGACAGGGCGGCGTTCGAGGAGCGCACCGGCAGCCTGATCGAGCAGTACAACGCTCTCGCCCCCGCTCAGGTGCCCGACCACCACGTCAACGGCGCCCTCACCATCGGCGAGAACATCGGCGACCTCGGCGGGCTCGGCATCGCGTGGAAGGCGTACCTGCTGTCGCTGAACGGCGAGGAGCCTCCCGTGATCGACGGCCTCACCGGCGCAGAGCGGTTCTTCCTGTCCTGGGCGCAGGCCTGGCAGCAGAAGGGCCGCGACGAGGAGGTCATCCGCCTGCTGGCGATCGACCCGCACTCGCCGAACGAGTTCCGCTGCAACCAGATCGTCCGCAACATCGACGGTTTCTACGACACGTTCGGCGTGTCGGAGGGCGACGCCCTGTGGCTCGCGCCCGAGCAGCGCGTCACCATCTGGTAGTCCAGGCACGATCCCCGCGGAGAGGGTGAGCGACGGCTCTCTCCGCGGGGTAACATCGAGCGTGTTGTGCCAGGGGCGACCCACCCGCCGGCACTCGCGCGGCCCGGGAGGACCGCACCCGAAACACCCGACTCGGACGAAGGACCACCCATCCCCGTGACGATCCAGACCCAGGATTCCGAACGCCGCAGCAGGCACGCTTCGTCTCGTCGTGGACGGCATCGGGGAGCCACTGCCCCAGAGGATTTCAGTCGCGGGTTCGCCGTTCTCGGCCAGCTCGCGCTCGGCGGCGTGCAGGTGTCTGCGCGGGCGACCGACCTGACGACGGGCGCCGTGCTGTTCTCGGTCGACGACCACGTCGTGATGCCGACGGCGAGCATCGGCAAAGTCCTCCTCCTGGTGGAGGTCGCGGCCCGCCTGCAGTCCGGTGAGCTGAGCCCGCTCGCCCTCCTGGACCGTTCTCCGCAGGATGCGGTCGGCAGCTCCGGCATCTGGCAGCACCTCGCCGTCCCCTCTCTTCCTGTGGCCGACCTGGCGGCGCTGGTCGGCGCGACCAGCGACAACCTGGCCACCAACGTCCTGCTCCGCCGCGTCGGCCTGGAGGCCGTCAGCGCGCGCACCGAAGCGCTCGGCCTCACTCGCACCGCGCTGCTCGACCTGGTGCGCGATCACCGCGGCCCCGACGACGCCCCGCAGCTCTCCGTCGGCAGCGCCAACGAGCTCACCTGGCTGTTCTCCGCGCTCGCCCGCGGTGAGATCGTCGACGCGCAGACCAGCCAGCGCGTCATCTCCTGGCTCTCGCTGAACAGCGACTTCTCGCTGGTCTCCAGCGCGTTCGGCCTCGACCCGCACGCGCACCGGAACGCCGAGCACGGCATCCTGCTGGTCAACAAGACCGGGGTCGACCGCGGCGTCCGCAGCGAGGTCGGCGTGCTCCGCGGCCCGCGTGCCGGTGTGACGTACGCGGTATCGATGTACTTCGACGACGCGAGCCTCGCATCCCGCCTCTCGGTCATCGACGGGATGCGCACCGTCGGCGCCGACCTGCTCGAGTACGTCTTCTAGCCGCCCGCATCGAGTGGTCCCGACTCGCCGCGCCGGCACGCACGCGCACGGCAATTCGGGACCACTCGTTCGCTAGCGCGACCCCAGGTACGCGTCCTCCGCCGCGTAGTCGAACCACCCGTCCGCCGCCGCGCGCTCGGCGAGCGTCGGGAACACCGACTCCCAGCCTTCGTCGCGCCGTTCGGCGGCGTGCGCCTCGCGCACCGCCCAGTCGATCGCGGCGCGCACCGAGTCCGCGTACGTCACCGGCGCCCGGTACCCGAGGTCCACCGTGGCGCGCGCCATGCTGAGGACCAGTGGATGCGCGACCGTCCACGGCGTCGAGCCCAGCCCGTCGACGGGCGGGCCGGGGAACCTGACGATCTCCACCTCCCTGTCGAGCGCGTCGAACACGGTGGCGGCGATCTCCGCCACGCTCAGGTTGTCGTCGTCGACCGCGTTCAGGACGCGCGCGCCCGGCTGCTCTGCGCATAGGGCGACGAGCTCGGCGATGTTCACCGTGGACGACGTGCTGAACCGGTTGCTCCCGTCGTCGGAAAGAACGACGACCTCGCGGCGGTCGAGCGCCCGCTTGACGAAGAACCACTCGCGCAGCGCCGGGCTGAACGGCCCGTGGATCGCGCCAGGCCGCAGGATGCTCACCGGCAGGTCGTCCGTGGCGAGCAGTCGCCGCTCCATCGCCGCCTTGAGCGGGGAGTACGTGCGTTTGCGGTTGTCGACGGTGGCGTCGTCTTCGCGCAGCGGGATCGGATAGTCGGGGAAGTCGTCCGGGCCTGTGACGATGTCGAGGTAGCCGCCGTTGCGTCCCGTGTACACCGAGCCGGTCGAGATGACGACGAGTGAGCCGACATCGCCCGCGAGACGCGCGAGCTGGTCGGCGTGCTTCGGCTCGTACGCGACGGTGTCGAGCACCAGGTCGTGGCCGCGCGCCTTGGCGAGGAGCGCATCCGTGTCGTCGCGGTCCAGCCGGATGGTGGTGACGTCGAGGTCGGCGAGTGCCGCATCCCCCGGGTGTGCGCCTCGGTGGGCGACGAGCACCGACCAGCCGTCGGCGGCGAGGCGGCGGGCTGCGGCGGCGCCGATCTGCCCTGTGCCTCCGATGATCATGGCGGTGCGGGTGGTGTCGGCCTGCATGGCACCAACCTACGCCCGCCTCACTTCATCAGCGTCCTGGCGAGCGCGAGGTATTCGCGGGCGTGCGCATCCGGCAGGTACGCCTTGCCGATCGCGCTCCCGATCCCCGGCAGCGCGACAGGGTCGGGGTACGCCATGTAGATCGTCTCGTAGGTCGGGTTGAACTTGCTCTTGAACTTGAACAGCGAGGCGAAGCCGTATGCGGGCTCCAGCGCGCGGCCGAGGAAGCCGAGCAGGCGGTCCATCGTGGTCGGGTCGGCCGGCGCTTCCCCGTCGGAGACCGGCTTCGTGGCGAGCGGAGCCCCGGAGAGGCTGAGCACCTCCACCCCTTCGCCCTGCATCCGGAGGGCAGCGGACGCGATGATGAACTCCATGATCCCCGGGATGGATGCGTCGCCTCTGCGCATGAAGTCGATCGTGTAGCCGACCACCTTCCCGTCTCGGTAGCTGGGCAGCCAGCTCGTGATCGCCTGCAGCCCGCCGTCCGGGTCGAGTGCAAGGTAGAGCGCCACATCCGGGTCCTTCAGCTCGGCGAGTGCGCCGAGGGTGAAGCCCATCTCCGGCAGCTCCTTCTCCGACACCCACTGCTCGCTCATCGCCGTGATCTGGGTGGCGAGGATCGGCGGAAGGTCGTCCCAGGTGGTCCAGAGCGTCGAGATGTTCTCCTTGATCCCGCGGTTGTGCGCCTGCCGCACCTTCTGCCACGGCTTGCCTGCCATGTCGAAGGTCTGCGGATGCATCAGCGTCTCCTCTCCGACAGACATGTACTGCCAGCCGAGGGCGTCGAACACCGGCAGGTATTCGCCGTGCACGCTGTAGAACACCGGCACCCAACTGTTCGCGTCGCAGAACGAGACGAATTCTGCGATCGTCCGCTCAGCGCGCTCCGGCGCGCAGACCGGGTCGGAGAGGGTGATCGCGATGCCGTTGATGACCCGGTACGCGACCGCGGCATCCCGGTCTTCGCTGAACCAGTAGACGTTGCCCGGCCAGGTGCCCATGAAGCCGAGCGTCCCGCCTCCGCCGCGCTTCAGCAGCTCGCGGAAGCGCAGCTCGTCGCCGACCGTGCGTCCCGTGGCCGTCGCCCGGTACAACTGCAGCGTCGCGAGCACGAACACGGCCCAGAACACGGGCCCGACCCACTGGTAGAGGATGCCGACGAACGGCACGGTCGGCACGATCACTGTGCCGGTGATCGATTCGAAACCGGACGGCACGAACCGGCGCAGGGTCGACGCGAACACGTCCCCGATGGTGGCGTCTGGCACGAACTCGGTGAGCGACGCCAGACCGGCGATCAGGTAGGCGACGGCCAGGATCACGAACGAGCTCACGATGATGATGGCGAAGCGGACGATGGCCGCTCGCGGCGCCCTGATCTGGAACTGCCGCCTGGTGATCAGCAGCAGGACGATCGATGCCACGGGCACGACGAACGCGGCGAGCACCCAGAACAGCAGTTCGATCGCGGGCGCGAGGTCTGTGATGTCGTTGGCGTCGATCGTCAGGTTGCCCCCGGGAAGCGCCGTGAACGGCAGGACGATCATCGCGACGTTGACCACGATGCCCAGGATGAGGGCGAACCGGCGTCCGCGCCGCAACCCGATGGCGGTCACGATCAGCAGCACCAGCGGCAGGAAGCTGAGCAGCAGGGGACCGACGCCGTCGACGGAGACGAGGGCGAGGTCGAGGCGGCAGTTCGCGGTGAAGTTCTTGTCGCACTGATCGAGCACGGTCTGCGCGGACACCTGCTGGTGCTCGAACAGTGCGCTGATGAACGAGAACGGGCCGAGCCCGCCTGGCGGGAGCAGGGCGACGAGCGGGCCGAACGCCGTGATCGCGATCAGCGCGGCGACCAGGTTCCTGGTCTCCGCGTGTGAGCTGCGCCGGATGCGCTTCATCGAGCCTGGCCGGAGGATCGTGCCGAGCGCCAGCCCGAGCAGCGCCGCGATCAGGCGGTACACGTTGTTCTGGTCGCCGTTGTACAGCACGAACATCAGCACGACGGCGAAGGTCAGCAGACGGATGCGCCTCCGCCACAGCGCTGAGGCGAACGCGCTCGCAGTGATCAGCGCTCCGATGATCCCGATGGTGGGGTCGAGCGTGAAGTCGAACTCGGTGCTCGTGGCCCAGATCTCCCCGATGGATGCGGCCGCCCACTGCAGCACGACCCCGACCGTGATCCCGACCACCCCGGTCACCAGGAACGCGATCACCGCGCGCAGCGTGCCGATCAGGCGTTCGGAGGCCGCGAACAGCGTGAGCGCGAGGATCACCACGATGATGAGCTGCGCCGGATCCTCCGGCACGAACAGGGCCGTGAACGGCGTCCACCAGAACCCCGACTGGATCGTGGAGGTGACACCGGCCGCCCACACCAGCGAGTCGCCGCCGACGGTCGCGGGCACCCACATCGTGCTGGTGAGGATCGACGTGACGAGCACGATGACCACGAGGGCGATGCTCGCCGGCGCGACGCGCGCGTACCGGCCGACCGCCTGCCAGAACGGCGCTGGAGGCTTCCGCTCGGAAGGCGGCTGCGCATCCGGTGCCGTCTGCCGCTGTGTGTCGGTGATGCTCATCGTCTCCTCCGTCACGGTCTGCTCAACCCGAGGACCGGGTAGAGGATCTGGAAGTCTTTCGTGAGGCCGCCGTCGAGCGCATCCACGACGTGCCCTGCCCCTGGGACGACGTAGTACGTGGTCTTCATGCCCGCCGCTTCGGCCGCCTTGGCGTTGCGCTCGACGCCCGGTACGAAGGTCGGGTCGTTGCCGCCGACCGTGAACACCGCCGTCATCGACGAGTACCGGCCGGGGTTCGCCGCGAGGATCGCGGTGGGCTTGGCCGCGTCGAACGCCGCGGTGCTCCCGCCGAACACCTGCGCGATGGTCTGCTTCTGGATCTCGACGCCCGGATACTCGTCGCCCGAGACGACCAGCAGGTTCCCGTACTGGTCTGGATGCTCCGCCGCGTACTTGAACGCGCACGCCCCGCCGTTCGAGTAGCCGCCGATGGTCCAGGATGCGGGGGACTGCAGCACGTTGAGGTGCGTCCTGATCCACGCGGGGACGTCTTTGGTGATGTACGTCTCTGCTGCGCCGAACGTGCTGGAGTCGGCGCAGGCAGGGTCGCCCTTGGTGCCGATCTGGTCGGCGACGACCACGATGGGCGCCAGCCCCTGGTGCTGCGCCGCGAACTGGTCGAGCACACCGCCGATGTACTCCGGGTCCGGGTTGCCAGGGTAGCCCATCATGAAGATCACCACGGGCAGCCGCGGCGGGTTGTCGACGAGCGCCGCCGGGGGGAGGTAGATGCCGGCCGGGCGGGCGTCGAATCCGCTGGACGGGATCACCTGACTGCCTTGCTTGCCCGTCTTCGGCATGTCGGCCGGCGGTTTCCAGGTTTCGTACAGCGGACGCTTCGGGTCGGGGGACGCCGTGTTCACCGGACGGTCGATGTCGATCTTCTTGGCCGTGCTGATGCCGAACAGCGATCCGAGCGTCGGGTCGAGACCGTAGTACGCGTTGACGCCGAGCGTGCCGGTGATGGCGAAGATCACGATGCCGATCAGGGCGAGCACCTTGCGCCACCAGTGCGACGCCCACAGGTTCACGAGGGCGAGGCCGAGGGCGGCGAACGTCCCCATCAGCCAGAACGCCACCTGCCGGGGGAGCGGTGTGCCGAACACGTCGAGGGCGTTGACGACGAGGAACAGGCCGACCGCCACCACCGCGCCCCCGAGCATCCCGATCAGTGCCGTCAGGATCCACCGCGTCGTCGGCTTCCGGAGGAGCAGGTAGAGGAAGAAGGCAGCACTGGCCACCAGGAGGGTCCAGTAGACCGGCCCGTCGATGATGCGTATCCCCCACAGGAGGTCCATCGCGTCTCCCCGTGCTTCCCTAGGTCGCCTCGCGTCCCTGTGCGTCTCCTCAGGCGCGTGGCACCACACTAGCGGCCGGCCCGGAAATGCAGGTATTGATTCGGGCATCTGCTAGACCAGAGCCATGCAGGCCGAAGCCACCGCATCCCGCCGCTCGACGGGCTCCGTCCTGTTCGACGCCGTGGACATCGCCGCGACCGGCCTGTTCGCGATCGAAGGGGCCACGGCGGGGGCAGCGGCCGGGCTCGACCTCCTCGGCGTGCTCGTGGTCGGCTTCTCCACAGCGCTCGTCGGCGGCGTCATCCGCGACCTGCTGCTGGGGGATGCGCCACCGGCCGCCCTCCGCTCGCCCGTGCGCATCATCGTGGCGCTCGCCGGATCGGTGCTGGCGTTCGTGCTCGCTGCGGCGTCCGTCGACATCCCGGCTGCGATCCTCACGACGCTGGATGCGGCGGCGCTCGCGCTCTTCGCCGTGACCGGAGCGGACAAAGCGCTCAGGCTCGGCTCCAACCTGTGGGTGGTGGTGATGCTCGGCACGATCACCGGTGTCGGCGGCGGCGTGGTCAGGGATGTGCTGCTCAACCGGGTGCCGTTCGTGCTGACCTCGAGCGTCTACGCGACAGCGGCGGCGGCAGGCGCCCTCGTGTTCGGGCTGCTCGGGCGGGCGAGGGTGCCGGCGCTCGCCGCGATGACCGCGGGGTTCACGGTGTGCTTCGTGCTGCGCATCCTGGCCGTGGTGTTCGGCTGGCAGCTCCCGCACCTCGGCTGACGCACGAAAAACCCGCCGTGGCGTGAGCCGCGGCGGGAAGGAGGTGGAGCGAGTGGCAGGAGTTGAACACTGCATCGCCGACCGGGAAGGCCGGCATCCTAACGTTGGAAGACGCTCGCATGTGCTGTTGTGGGGACGACCATAGCAACGGCCGTCCCCACAGCGCAAGCGTTAATTCTGCGCGCTTCAGATCTCCTTGAGGCGCTTGGCCAGGTACTCGTCGAGCTGGTCGATCGGGATGCGCTCCTGCTGCATCGTGTCGCGGTCGCGGACGGTCACGGCGTTGTCCTCGAGCGAGTCGAAGTCGACCGTGACGCAGAGCGGCGTGCCGATCTCGTCCTGGCGGCGGTAGCGGCGGCCGATCGCGCCCGAGTCGTCGAAGTCCACGTTGCGGCGCTTGCGCAGGTGGTCGGCGAGCGAGCGGGCCAGCGGCGACAGGGCCTCGTTGCGGGAGAGCGGGAGCACGGCGACCTTGACGGGCGCGAGGCGCGGGTCGAGGCGCAGCACCGTGCGCTTGTCGGTCTTGCCCTTGGCGTTCGGCACGTCCTCCTCGTCGTACGCGTCGACCAGGAAGGCCATCAGCGCGCGTGTGAGACCGAACGACGGCTCGATCACATACGGGACGTAGCGCTCGTTCTTGTTCTGGTCGAAGTAGCTCAGGTCTTTGCCCGAGTTCTCGATGTGCGTCTTGAGGTCGTAGTCGGTGCGGTTGGCGACACCCATCAGCTCGCCCCACTCGCTGCCGGTGAAGTTGAACTTGTACTCGATGTCGACCGTGCGCTTCGAGTAGTGCGCCAGCTTGTCCTTGGGGTGCTCGAACCAGCGGATGTTCTCGGGCGTCATGCCGAGGTCGATGAACCAGTTCCAGCAGAGGTCCATCCAGGTCTGCTGCCACTCCTCGTCCGTGCCGGGCTCGACGAAGAACTCGATCTCCATCTGCTCGAACTCGCGGGTGCGGAAGATGAAGTTGCCCGGTGTGATCTCGTTGCGGAACGCCTTGCCGATCTGGCCGATGCCGAACGGCGGCTTCTTGCGGGCGGTCTGCAGCACGGCGGCGAAGTCGGTGAAGATGCCCTGCGCCGTCTCCGGGCGCAGGTAGTGCACGCCGGACTCGTCGTCGACGACTCCGAGGTAGGTCTTCATCAGGCCGGAGAACTGGCGGATCTCGGTCCACTGACCGATCTTGTCCGGGTGGTCGGGGTCGGCGATGTCGGCCAGCCCGTTGACGGGCGGGTGGCCGTGCGCGGCCTCGTACGCCTCGAACAGGTGGTCGGCGCGGTAGCGCTTGTGGGTGATGAGCGACTCGGTGAGCGGGTCGCTGAACACCTTGACGTGCCCGGAGGCCTCCCACACGGCGGTCGGCAGGATGACAGCGGAGTCGAGGCCGACCATGTCGCCGCGTCCGCGCACGAAGGTGTTCCACCACTCGCGCTTGATGTTCTCCTTGAGTTCGACGCCGAGGGGGCCGTAGTCCCACGCAGAGCGGGTCCCGCCGTAGATGTCGCCGGAGGGGAACACGAAGCCGCGGTGCTGCGCCAGCGTGATTACCGAATCGAGTCGTGACTGTTCAGCCAATGGTGCTCCCTGTGTCCTGCGAGTCGTGGGTGTCCCACAATCCTACCGACGCGCCGCTGGATGCACCGAGTGGTCCCGAATTGCCGTGCGCCGGGGGGCGCATACGGCAATTCGGGACCACTCAAGTGGATGCGCGGGGCGGGGGCGCGGGGCGCGGGGCGCGACGCGCGCGCAGGCGCGACGCGGTTAGCGGGCGCGGTACTCGGAGTCGAGGAGGGCGTAGATGGCCGTGTCGCCCCACTCGCCCTTGAAGATCTCGTTCTGTCGCAGCAGGGCCTCCTGCCGCATCCCGAGTCGTTCGCAGAGCCGCGCCGACGCCTCGTTGCGCGGGTCGAGCTGCGCGAACACGCGGTGCGCGCCCAGGGTGCCGAAGCAGATCTCCAGCACGCGCTCCGCGGCCTCCGTCGCGTAGCCGCGTCCGTGCACGGCGGGGTGGAACACCCAGCCGATCTCGACCTGCCCGTGCTCTCTGCTCTTGAGGAAGATGCTCATGTCGCCCACCACACGCCCGTGGCCGCCCTCCGGGTCCGGCAGCTCGACGGCGTAGACGAGCCCGTCGCCGTCCTCAGCCAGATGGTTCATCGCGAGGCGCTTCTTGAGGTGCTTGGCCGACTCTTCGTGGTCGTGCACCTCCCAGTAGAGGTAGCGCACCACGTCTTTGCGCTTCTGGTACTCGTGCACATCGTCGAGGTCGCCGGTGTTCAGCGGCCGCAGCAGCAGTCGCTCCGTGCGAAGTTCCTCTGCGGCGTACGGCAGCCCTGTCGCGCCGTGGGGGTCGTCAGCCTCGTCGCTCACGTGTCCTCCTGTTCGGTGGTGGGTCAGGATGCGGCGCTCTCGTCGCCGACCGCGCGCAGGCGCCGCTCGGCGACGGGCCCGATGTCGAGTCCGTAGAGGGCGTTGGCCGCGTCGACGAACGACTGGGCCTCCCCGGTGCGGGCCAGCTCGCGGGCGCGCACGGACGGGGTGTGCAGCAGCACGCCGGCGAGGTGCCGCAGCGCCGCCTCCGTCTGCTCACTGGAGTCGCCGCGTCCGCGGGCGCGCTCGATCTCCGCGTCCAGGATGTCGAAGATGTGGCCGCGCAGCGCGACGAGCGCCGGGGTGACGGCCTGCTCGGCCGACTGCGCCGCGAACTCGGCCGCCGCCTCGCCGACGATGCTCCGCGCATCCTCTGCGGCGTTCAGCTCTTCGAGCGGTGCGTGCCTGCTGATGGTCTCCAGGTCGAGCAGCTCGGCTCCGTGCAGCTCGGCGACGGCAGGGTCGACGTTGCGGGGGAGGCCGAGGTCGATGATGAGGCGGCGCTCGACGGCCTCCGGCCGCAGCAGCGCCTGGGCGAGCTGCGGCTTGGTGAGGATGGGGTCGGTGGCGATGCTGCAGGTGACGACGAGGTCGCTGGAGGCCAGGGCATCCATCAGGTAGCCGGGCTCGACGGGCTCGATGGCGTGCGAGACGGCGAACTTGGCAGCGCGCCCGGACGGGGAGAACACGCGCACGTCCGTCACACCGCGGTCGCGCAGGGCGGCGAGGCTGGCTCCCGCGTACGCGCCCGTGCCGACCAGCAGCACGCGGGTCGCGGCCCAGTTGGTGACGCGGCTCTCGGCGAGGTCGAGCGCCAGGCGCACCATCGAGCGCCCTGCCGTGGTGATGCCGGTGCGGTTCTTGACACCGCGCGACGTGCGGGATGCGCCCTGGAACAGACGTTCCAGCTCGCTGGTGACCGTGCCGGATGCGCGCGCGGCTTCGAGCGAGCGGCGCACCTGACCGGCGATCTCGCCCTCGCCGACGACGACGGATTCGAGTCCGCTCGACACCGCGAACAGGTGCTCGGCCACGCCGTGGTCGCAGATAACTGTGCTGGACGCGCGCAACTCGTCCGCGTCGATGCCGGATGCGGCGCTCACGGCCTCGATGACGGTCTCCGCAGACACGGCGCGGGCGGCGGGAAGCGGCTCGTCGATGTCGAGGTACGCCTCGAACCTGTTGCAGGTGGCCAGGACGACGGACCCGCTGATGACTTCGCTGTGCTCCGCGAGTGCGGCGGTGACGGCCGGAGCGTTTCGCTCGAGCCGTTCCAGAAGGTCGAAGTCCGCGGTGCGATGACTCGACGAGAAGCACAGAAGCACGCCAGAGAGCCTACGCTCGCCGCGGCCGAACCTCGAATCGGCGATCCCTCAGGACGGGCGCTCAGGTTGGATTCCCTGCACTTTGGCAGAATCAAGGGGTGAACACCCTCGACCCGTCCCATCCGCTCGCCGCAGGGCGCACCGCATCCAGTCGTCTCGTCCGCGCATATCAGGGGGAGCGGCAGGAGGTGACACCCGTCTGGTTCATGCGCCAGGCCGGACGCTCGCTCCCCGAATACCGCGAGCTGCGGGTCGGCACCCGGATGCTCGACGCCTGCCTCGACCCTGCGCTCGCCAGCGAGATCACGCTGCAGCCCGTGCGCCGTCACGGCGTCGACGCCGGCATCTTCTTCAGCGACATCGTCATCCCGCTGCGCCTCGCCGGCGTGGATGTGGACATCGTGCCGGGCAAGGGCCCTGTGCTCGGCAGCCCGGTGCGCACCTCCGCCGACGTCGACAGGCTCACCGCGATCGACCCTGCATCGCTCGACGCCGAGGTGTTCGCGCCCATCGTCGAGGCTGTGCGCCTCACCATCGCCGAGCTGGGCGACACCCCGCTGATCGGCTTCGCGGGCGCCCCGTTCACCCTCGCGGCGTACCTGGTCGAGGGCGGCCCGTCCAAGGACCACATCCGCGCCCGCACCCTGATGCACGCAGACCCTGCTGCGTGGGCGAAGCTCATGGCGTGGACGGCGGACGTCACCGGCGCGTTCCTCCGCGCCCAGGTGCTCGCGGGCGCGAGCGCAGCCCAGCTCTTCGACTCGTGGGCGGGTTCGCTCTCGCTGCAGGACTACACGGAGCACGTCGCGCCCGCATCCACCAGGGCGCTGTCGCACGTGCGCGACCTCACCTACGAGGCGGCGGCCGTGGATGCTGCGGGCGGCGAGACGCAGACGCGCAACGTCCCGATCGTGCACTTCGGCGTCGGCACGGGCGAGCTGCTGAAGGCGATGCACGAGGTCGGGGCCGACGTCGTCGGCATCGACTACCGCATCCCGCTGGACGAGGCGAGCCGCAGGCTGGGTCATGTCGTGCCGATCCAGGGCAACATCGACCCCGCGATGCTCGACGCACCGTGGGAGGTTCTGGAGGCGCACGTCGTCGACGTGCTGGAGCGCGGCGTGGATGCGCCGGCGCACGTCCTCAACCTCGGCCACGGCGTTCCGCCGGAGACCGACCCCACCGTGCTCACCCGCCTGGTCGAGTTCGTCCACAGCCGATGAGCGACCTGCCTGGCACGGACAGCAGCGCCGACGACCCCGGCAGCGCCGACGGTCCCGGCAGCACCGACGAGATCCGCCGCGCCGTCGAGGCGCCACCGACGCGCGTCGTGGTGATCGGCGGCGGCATGGCGGGGCTCGTCGCCGCACGCGACTGCGCCAGGCCGGGCTTCGCTGTGACGCTGCTCGAAGCCTCGGACGCCTTCGGCGGCTCGGTCGCGTCGCTCGACGTCGGCGGCATCACGGTCGACGCGGGCGCGGAGAGCTTCGCCACCCGCGGCGGGCACGTCGCCGCGCTGATCGACGAGCTCGGGCTCGCGGGCGACGTCGTCCAGCCGAACCCGGCCGGTGCGTGGGTGCGCTACGGCTCGCGCACGGTTCCGCTGCCGAAGGCGGGGCTGCTGGGCATCCCGAGTTCGCCGCTGGCCACCGACGTGGTCGCTGCGATCGGCTGGGGAGGCGCCCTCCGCGCCTACCTGGACAGGCTCATGCCCGTGCTGACCATCGGCAAGGAGAAGCGCCTCGGCGTCCTGGTGCGCAAGCGCATGGGCCAGAAGGTGCTCGACCGACTCGTCGCGCCCGTCGCGACCGGTGTGTACTCCGCCCAGCCGGACGACCTCGACGTGGATGTGGTCGCTCCCGGCCTCAACACCGCGCTCACCAGGCACGGCTCGCTCTCCGGAGCGGTCGGGGAGCTGCGGGCCAACGCGAAAGCCGGCAGCGCGGTCGGTGGCGTCGCAGGCGGGATGTGGCGTCTCCCCGCTGCGCTCGCGGACGCCATCGCGGAGCACGGCGGCGTGCTGCGCACCGGGGCGCAGGTCGTCGCGGTCGAGCCGTGGGCGGCTCAGGAGCCTGTCGACGAGGGTGGCGAAGCTGACACCCTCCCCGCCCGCTGGACCGTGCGTCTCGCCGGCGGCGAAGAGCTCCCGGCCGACGTGGTCATCCTCGCCGCCCCGGCTCCCGCATCCCTCGCTCTGATGGCCACCGCCTCACCGGATCTCGCGCCCCTCGCCGCCCTCGACTGGCCGCCCGCGTCGAGCGTCGAGCTGGTCACGCTCGTCCTCACCGACGAGCGTCTGGCCGCCGCGCCCCGCGGCACGGGCGTTCTCGTCTCGGACGCGGAGAGCTCGGACGTCCGCGCGAAGGCCATGACGCACTCGACGGCGAAGTGGGCCTGGCTCGCGGAAGCCGCAGGACAGGGGATGCACGTCGTCCGCCTCTCGTACGGCAGGGCGGGCAAGGCGTCGGAGACCGCCGACCTCGACGACGACGCGCTGCGCGCGATAGCCGTGGCCGACGCAGCAGCACTCCTGGACATTCCGCTGACGGAATCCCACGTCGCCGCCTTCGCCCGCACCCGCTGGACGAACGCCCTCCCGTACGCCGCTCTCGGCGAGGGTGAGCGAATCGCCCGGGTTCGCGCCGAAGCAGCGGAGGTCGAGGGTCTGGAGGTCACCGGCTCCTGGCTGACCGGCACCGGTCTCGCAGCCGTCATCCCGGATGCGCGCACATCGGCCGAGCGGGCCAGGGGTCTACGCTGGAAGGCACTGACCGAGAACCTTTGACGAACGGGGTGCGCAATGCGCGGAAAGCTTCTCTTCATCGCCGGAGCCGTTGTGGGGTATGTCCTCGGCACGCGGGCGGGCCGGAAGCGCTACGAGCAGATCAAGGCCGCCGCAGCCAAAGTCTGGGAGTCCGAAGGCATCCAGAAGCAGGTGAACGCGGTCGAGGACTTCGTCGTCGCGAAGGCAGGCGAGGTGCCGGGCGCCGTGATCGACGGAACCAAGAAGCTCATCGCGCAGGCCAATAAGCGTCGCCAGGAGTCCAAGGCGCCCGTGCCGGCTCCTGCCGCGGAGGCTGCCGTGAAGGCGGCAGACGGCTCCGCGCCCGACGCAGGCCGGGTTTGAGCGAAGCAGGAGTACGGTGACGGGTATGACTGACGACGAACGCGCAGGCTCGCGATCGCTGTTCGCGCTGATCGCCGACCTGCCGCGGCTGCTCATCGAGCTGCTGAAGGCCGAACTCGCCCACCTCAAGGCAGAGTTCGCCGAGAAGGCGAAATATGCCGGTGTCGGCATAGGCCTCTTCGCCGTGGCTGCCGGGTTCGTCTTCTTCGCGCTCGGCACGCTGGTCGCCGCGGCGATCCTCGGGCTGGCCGTCGTGCTGCCGGGCTGGCTGTCCGCGCTGATCGTGTTCGTGGCACTGCTCCTCATCGCCGTTGTGCTCGCGCTGTTCGGCGTCGCATCGTTCAAGAAGATGAACGGTGTCGCTCCGAGCCAGACGATCGACAGCATCAAGGAGGACACCGAGGCGTTCAAGGGGATGGGCAAGTATGACAACTGACACCAGCGACGTGCAGCGGGCCCGCAACGAGCTCGCCGCCACCCTCGCCGCCATCGAGTACAAGCTCAACGTCCCCAAGCGCACAGCGGAACGCGTCGAACGCCTCCGCACGGACAACCCACTGGCGCTGATCGGCATCGCCGTGGCCGCCGCCGTCGCGGTCGCCGGAGTGGTCTGGCTGATCGTCCGCTCCGTCTCGAAGTGAGCGCCGACGCGGTTTTGGCTCTCACAGGTTTGAGAGGGAGACTGTGAGGTATGACTAACCCGGCTGCCGCACCGGCAGATTCGAGCGCCCCCCACGAAACACCGGCACCATCCGACGCCGACTCGCCCAGCGGCTTCACACTCTGGGCTGTCCTGCGTCGCGACCCTGCCCGCCCCGACGACCTCGACGGCACCGACGTGCCGCGTGCCGTCAAGGAACTCGAGGGCGTCATCGCCGACCTCGAGCTGCAGAACGTGACCACCCGCGGTCTCTACGACGTCTCCGGCCTCCGCGCCGACGCCGACCTCATGATCTGGATTCACGGCCCGGAGGCGCACACCCTGCAGTGGGCGCTGCGCCAGCTCCGCCGCACCCGACTGCTCAAGGCGCTGCTCCCCACCTGGAACGCCATGGGCGTCCACCGCGACGCCGAGTTCAACAAGTCGCACGTCCCCGGCTTCCTGCGTGGCAAGGAGGCGAAGGAGTGGCTCACGGTCTACCCGTTCGTCCGCAGCTACGAGTGGTATCTGCTCCCGGATGAGGAGCGCGGCAAGATGCTCGCAGAGCACGGTCGCAAGGGCGCCGCGTTCCGTTCGGTCCTCGCCAACACCGTCGCGTCGTTCGCGCTCGGCGACTACGAGTGGATCCTCCCGCTCGAGTCGGACGAGCTGACCGACCTCGTCGACCTGATGCGCGACCTCCGCCAGACGGATGCGCGCAGGCACGTCCGCGAGGAAGTCCCGTTCTTCACCGGTCGCCGGGTGCAGCCCGCCGAGCTCGTGGAGGTCCTGCAGTGACCGACGTCGACACCACGGCGCACGTGCTCGGCGCCACCCCGGCCGCCGCTGCCGGCCCGGAGCACGTCACGGAGCCTGTCGCGTATGACGCGATCCTGCTCGCAGGGTTCGGCGGCCCGGAGGGTCAGGACGACGTCATCCCGTTCCTTCGCAACGTGACCCGCGGACGCGGCATCCCGGAGGAGCGCCTCGAAGAGGTCGCCCACCACTACCGCCACTTCGGCGGCGTGAGCCCGATCAACGACCAGAATCGCGAACTCAAGGCGGCGCTGGAGGCCGAGCTCGCATCCCGTGGCATCGACCTGCCCGTGCTGTGGGGAAACCGCAACTGGGACCCGTACCTCAAGGACGCCCTGAACGAGGCGAACGAGCGCGGGCTCACGAAGATCATCGCCATCGCCACGAGCGCGTACTCGTCATATTCGAGCTGCCGCCAGTACCGCGAGGACTTCGCGATGGCGCTGGAGGAAACCGGGCTCGATGGCGTCATCCAGATCGACAAGGTGCGCCAGTTCTTCGATCACCCCGGCTTCGTCGAGCCGTTCATCGAGGGCGTGCGCAACGGCCTGGCCGAGATCGTGCAGAAGGTTCCTGGAATCGACCCGGCCACCGAGGTCGAGATCCTGTTCTCGACCCACTCCATCCCGTCGGTGGACGCAGCCAAGTCCGGTCCGGCAGCGCGCGGCTTCGGCGAGGGCGGCGCGTACGCAGCGCAGCACCTCGCAGTCGCAGAGGTCGTGGCGCAGGCCGCGACCGACGGCGTGGTGAAGTGGCAGCTCGTCTACCAGTCGCGTTCCGGCCCTCCGTCGATGCCGTGGCTGGAACCCGACATCAACGACGCCATCGCCGAGTTGCCCGCCACGGGCGTCCGCGCGGTCATCATCGTGCCGCTCGGCTTCGTCAGCGACCACATGGAAGTGCTCTGGGACCTCGACAACGAGGCCATGGAGTCCAGTGAGGAGAACGGCCTCATCGCCGTTCGCGTCCCGACCCCCGGCACGCATCACGCATACGTGAAGGGCCTCGTCGACCTCGTGCTCGAACGCCGCGACGGGGTCCCCGTCGACCAGCGTCCGGCGATGACGTCACTCGGCCCCTGGTACGACGTGTGCCGACCGGGATGTTGCGAGAACGCCAGGCTCGGCTTCAAACCGGCCGCTGCGGGGCTCGCGCCGTGACCGGCACAGTGAGCCGCGCATCCGGAGCCGTCGAGCGCCGCGACGGGGTGCTGCGCGTCGGCACCCGCGGCAGCGCTCTGGCTGTCGCGCAGACCACCGTCGTCGCCAACGCCATTGCGAAGGCGACCGGCCGCGACGTCGAGCTGATCACCGTGACGACCCACGGCGACGTCTCGAGGGACTCGCTCTCCGAACTCGGCGGCACCGGTGTCTTCGCCAGCGCGCTCCGGGATGCGCTGCTCGCCGACGAGTGCGACCTCATCGTCCACTCGCTCAAAGACCTGCCCACCGCTCCTGTGAACGGCCTCGTCATCGGCGCCGTGCCGAAGCGGGCGGATGCGCGCGACACGCTCTGCGCCCGCGACGGGCTCACGCTCGACACTCTGCCGGACGGTGCGCGCGTCGGCACCGGCTCTCCGCGCCGCGTCGCCCAGCTCAAGTCGCAACGTCCCGACCTCGACGTGGTCGACATCCGCGGCAACGTCGACACCAGGCTCGGCCGCGTCGCCGACGGTGACCTCGACGCCGTGGTGCTCGCCGCCGCCGGCCTCGCCAGGCTCGGCCGCTCCGATGCCGCCACCGACTTCTTCCCGCTGTCGAACGTTCCGACGGCGCCCGGTCAGGGCGCGCTCGCGATCGAGGTGCGCGCGGGAGACGAGAAGGGCCGGGGTCCGATCGCCGCCGCGCTGTCCGCCGTCGACCACGTCACCACCCACGCGTGCGTCACCGCCGAGCGGTACGTGCTCGCTGGACTCGAAGCCGGATGCGCCGCTCCGATCGGCGCGACCGCTATCGTGGACGACGGACTGCTCTTCCTCACCGCCACGGTCTACCGCCCTGACGGATCGGAGCGGCTGACCGCATCCCATGCCGCCACCCCGGAATCGATGAGCGCGCGACACCTCGACGAGGCGGCACGCGACGTCGGCCAACGGGTGGTGGACGAACTGCTCGGCGCGGGGGCCGCCGACCTTGCACCGCTCGGGAGCACGCGATGACCACCCCTTCCGCTTCTGCGAAACCGCTCGCCGGCTGGCGCGTCCTCGTGCCGCGCGGCGGCCCGTGGGGCGACTCCGTCGCCGCCGATCTGCGGTCGAAGGGCGCATCGCCGATCGTCGCCGCGATGATCAACTTCGCGCCGACGGCGGACGCGCCCGCCCTCGAAGCCGCGCTCACCCGTTTGGCCGCCGGCGAGTTCGACTGGATGACCGTGACGAGCGCGACCACCGTGGATGTGCTGAGCGCGCAGCGCGTCGTCGTGCCGCCGACCACCAGGGTCGCCGCCGTCGGTGAGACGACCGCGGCCGCTCTGGTCGCCGCAGGCTACAAGGTCGACCTGGTTCCGTCCGAGGACAACTCGGCCCGCGGCCTGCTCGCCGAGTGGGAGGCCGCGACCGCCGGCGTCGTCCCGCTGCGCGTGCTGACGCTGCGCTCCGAGATCGCGAAGCCTCTCCTCACCGAGGGGTTGAAGCGCATCGGCCACGACGTCGAGTCCGTCGTCGCATACCGGACCATCGGCGTCGCCGTGCCGGAGAACGTTGTGCGGGATGTGGCAGACGGGCTCGTGCAGGCCATCCTCGTCACGTCCGGCTCTGTGGCGGAGCAGGTCCAGAAGCAGCTCGGCCCCATCCCGGAGTCGACGCTCGTGGCCGCCATCGGCCCGCAGACCGCCCGCGATGCCCGCGAGTTCGGTCTCCGCGTCGACGTGATCGCCGCCGAGCGCACCGCCTCCTCCCTCATCGACTCCCTCGTCGCCGCCTCCACCTCGACCCCCACCTCCGACCCCTCATAATCGAGCCCAGCCTTTTTCACGCTATTCGGCCCGCTTACGGTGAAAAACCCTGGGCTCGATGGCTTGGGAAGCTGGGAGGGGGCTCAGTCGGGGGCGCGTAGGCTTGTGGGGTGAGTGACGTGACGCATCCTGTTGTCCGACCACGACGCCTCCGGCAGTCTCCTGCCATGCGCCGTCTGACCTCTGAGACACGGCTGCACGCCAGTGAGCTCATCCTCCCGATGTTCGTGCGGGAGGGTGTCAGCGAGGCGCTGCCCATCCAGTCGATGCCGGGCGTCGTTCAGCACAGCATCGACTCGCTGAAGCGGGCCGCGACCGAGGCCGCAGAGGCCGGAGTCGGCGGCGTCATGCTCTTCGGCGTGCCGGAGACCAGGGATGCGACGGGAACCGCCGCGACCGACCCGGACGGCATCCTCAACGTGGCCACCGCGGCACTGGCCGCCGAGGTCGGCGACGCGCTCGTCGTGCAGACCGACCTGTGCCTCGACGAGTTCACCGACCACGGCCACTGCGGCGTCCTGGATGCGCAGGGCCACGTCGACAACGACGCCACCCTCCTCCGCTACCGCGACATGGCTGTCGCACAGGCCGACGCTGGCTCGCAGCTCCTCGGCCTGAGCGGCATGATGGACGGCCAGGTCGCGGCCGTGCGCGACGCGCTCGACACCGCGGGGCACACCGACACCGTCATCCTCGCGTACGCGGCCAAGTACGCCTCCGCGTTCTACGGCCCGTTCCGCGAGGCCGTGGACTCGCAGCTCTCCGGCGACCGCCGCGCCTACCAGCAGGACCCGGCCAACCGCCGCGAGGGCCTGCGCGAGGCGCGCCTCGACCTGGAGGAGGGCGCTGACATCCTCATGGTCAAGCCCGCCCTCAGCTACCTCGATGTGCTGAGCGACGTCGCCGCGATCAGCGACGTGCCGGTCTGGGCCTATCAGGTGTCCGGCGAGTACGCGATGGTCGAGGCGGCAGCGGCGAACGGCTGGATCGACCGCCGCCGCATCGTCGAGGAGACGCTGATCGGCGCGCGCAGGGCGGGAGCGGACGCCGTCATGACCTACTGGGCGACCGAGGTCGCGAGGTGGCTGCGATGAGCGACGCACAGGCCCTGGCCGATGGCGCCGCGATCGGAGACGTGAACCTCGCGCAGTTCGAGCGCGCCCAGCGCGTGATCCCCGGTGGCGTCAACTCGCCTGTCCGCGCCTTCCGTTCCGTGGGCGGCACTCCGCGCTTCATGGTGTCCGCCAGCGGTCCGTACATAACGGATGCGCAGGGCAGGGAGTATGTGGACCTCGTGGCGTCGTGGGGTCCCGCGATCCTCGGCCACGCGCATCCACAGGTCGTCGCCGCCGTGCAGGCCGCCGCCGCCCGCGGGCTCTCGTTCGGCGCGTCGACGCCCGCGGAGACCGAGCTGGCCGAGGCCGTGCTGGCCCGCGTGCCGTTCATCGAGAAGCTGCGGCTCGTCTCGACCGGCACGGAGGCGACCATGACCGCCATCCGGCTCGCCCGTGGTTTCACCGGCCGCCCGCTGCTGATCAAGTTCGCCGGGCACTACCACGGCCACTCGGACAGCCTGCTCGCCGAGGCGGGCTCCGGCCTCGCGACGCTCGCCCTGCCCGGCTCGGCCGGCGTCACCGAGGCGACTGCCGCCCAGACGCTCGTGCTCCCGTACAACGACCTGGATGCGGTGCGCGCCGTGTTCGAGACGCACGGTCCTGACATCGCCGCCGTCATCACCGAGGCCGCCGCCGCGAACATGGGCGTCGTCGCGCCGGACCCCGGTTTCAACGCCGCTCTGACCGACCTCGCGCACGAGTTCGGCGCTCTGCTCATCCTCGACGAGGTGCTGACCGGCTTCCGCGTGAGCGAGGCGGGTTTCTGGGGCCTCGACCGCGGGTACACCCCCGACCTCGTGACGTTCGGCAAGGTCATCGGGGGCGGGATGCCTCTCGCTGCCCTGGGTGGCCGAGCCGAGCTGATGGACTTCCTCGCGCCGACCGGCCCCGTGTACCAGGCGGGAACGCTGTCCGGGAACCCGGTGGCCGTCGCTGCCGGACTGGCCACGCTCTCGCTGGCCGACGACGCCGTCTACGACCGGCTCGACCGCGTCGCGGAGACGGTGTCGTCCGCGGTGTCCGATGCGCTCGGCGCTGCCGGTGTCGCGCACCGCGTGCAACGTGCAGGCAACCTGTTCAGCTTCGTGTTCGGCGACTTCGCGGAGGCCCCGCGCACGTACGCCGAGGTGCAGCGCCAGGAGGCGTACCGCTACCGCGACTTCTTCCACGCGATGCTCGATGCGGGCGTCTCGCTGCCGCCGAGCGTCTTCGAGGCGTGGTTCGTGACGGCGGCCCACGACGACGCGGCCGTCGACCGCATCCTGTCGGCGCTGCCCGCCGCCGCTGCGGCCGCCGCGGCCGCGCGCCCGGCCTAGCCCTGCCCGCCTACGAGATACCAGTAACTGTCGCGAAACGCGCGGGATGCGCGACAGTTACTGGCATCTCGCGACTCACCGGCCCGTGAGGGTGAGGAACCGGGTGAGGTGGGCGGCGACCACCTCGGGGGAGACGTCGTGCGTCTGGCCCTCCGCCTCCTCGAAGACCGCGCCGGGGATGGCCGCCGCCAGCTCGCGGGCGCCGTACTGCAGGAAGCCGGGGCTCGCGCCGCCCGCCAGCGTCAGCACCGGGATGCTCAGCTCGGCCACCACGTCGGCGGGCACGGCGCTGTCTCCCATCGCCGCGTCGTCGTAGGCGAGCGTCGGCGCGATCGCCTCCAGCCCTGGCCAGGCGGGCGAGCCGCGCATCCCGTCGATGGCCGCGGGCGGCATCCCGACCCGCCCCAGGAACAGCGCAACCGCGTCGCCGCGCCGCCCGTCCGCCAGCGCCGACGTCAGGTCGGCCGTGTACTGCCGTGCGCCGTCCCGTGCGCCCTCCGGCATGAGCGGCGGCTCGTAGAGCACGATGCCCGCGATCCGCTCCGGCCCGAGTGCCGCCGCGGCACGCAGCAGCAGCATCGCACCGGACGACATCCCGAACGCGTACGCCGGGGCGCCGACGGCCGTGACAAGGGCGTCGATGTCCTCGATCTCGCGCTCGACGGCGAAGGGCAGTGTGTCCGTGCTCTCGCCGCGTCCGCGTCTGTCGTAGGCGACCGCGGTGAACGCGCCGGAGAGCTCGTCCGCCAGCCTGCTCGCCGATCCTCCTGCACGGGATGCGGTCGCGCCGTCCACGAGGAGAAGCGTCGGCCCGCTGCCGACCGCGTCGTACCCGATGGTGGTCCCGTCCGCAGAACTCGTGGTGCTCATCCGCTTCTCCTTCGCATCATCCCGGTGTGACGAACGTGTGACGAACCGGCGCCGAACGTGCGCGACGACGGATGCGACCTCGTCACACGTCGGCGTCCGCCGCCGCCCTCTGCACCGACTCGACGAACGAGTACGTCGCCTCGTTCGGCCAGCCGTCCGCATCCACCAGGGCGAACACGTCGAACGTGAGCTGCCCTCCGCCCCCGGCCGGGCGCCGCAGCGTGCGCGGCGGGGCGTCGGAGGCCGCACGCACCGTGACCGTCTGCGGCGGGGCATCCCGTCGCAGCAGCCGGGCGTGGAAGGTGGTCGTGCGGGTCACAACGTCCACCATCTCACAGACCGTCGCCGCGCGGTCAGCCCTCGTGCGAAAGGTGCGGTCGCAGCCCTCGCGACCGCACCTTTCGCACGACTCGTGCCCGGCTACGCCTGGCCGTGCGAGGCGCGCGACCGCCGCGAGAGCGAGTCGATGATGACCGCGAGCAGCAGCACGGCGCCGGTGATCATGAAGCGGATCGACGAGTCGAGGTTGAGCAGCGTGAGGCCGCTGGAGATCGACTGGATGACCAGGATGCCGAGCAGGGCGGACCACGCGCTTCCACGTCCGCCGAAGAGGCTGGTGCCGCCGATGACCGCCGCCGCGATCGCGTTCAGGTTGGTGTCCGTCCCGCCGCTGCCCGCGCTCACCGACGCCAGCCTGGCAGCCGCGAGCAGGCCGCCGACCGCCGCGAACGTCGAACACAGGATGAACACCGAGATGTAGACCCGGTTGACCTTGATACCGGCGCGACGCGCCGCCTCCACCGAGCCGCCGACCGCGAAGACCGACCGTCCCCAGCGGGTGCGGGTGAGGAAGAAGTTCATCACGACGACCAGGATCACGAAGAACAGGAACATCGCACCCGTTCCGCGGTCCGTCGACAGGTACCAGACGCTGATCCCGAGCGCCAGCAGCAGGAGCACGGCCTTCACGAGCATGACCGTCATCGACCCCTGCGAGAGCCCGGCCTTGCGGCGGCGCTCCGAACGGCGCCAGTCGGAGAGGAACATCCCGACCGCCGCGATCACGACCAGCGCGTACGCGGCCCACGGCGGGAGGAAGGTCTGCTGCGCGAACTGCACGATCCAGGAGTCGAACGGGATGTTGATGGAACTGTTCGGCCCGAGCACCCAGAGCTGCAGGCCCAGGAAGCCGAGCAGACCGGCGAGCGTGATGACGAACGACGGCACTCCGAATCGGGTGAACAGGATGCCGTACAGCAATCCGACCAGGACGCCCGCGAGGATCGCGCCGATCACGGCCACGATGAGCGGCCAGTGCAACTGCGTCAGCCCGACGCCCATGATCGCCGCGGCGAGACCGCTGACCGACCCGACGGACAGGTCGATCTGGCCGAGCAGCAGCACCAGCACGATGCCGATCGAGATGGTGCCGACCGCCGCGCACTGCAGGGTGAGGTTCACCAGGTTGTTCGCGGAGAGGAAGTTCGGGTTCAGGATCTGGAACACCGCCCAGATCACGATGAGGCCGACCACCACAGGGAGCGAGCCGAGGTCGCCGCCGCGCACGCGCGTCCCGAACGACTTGACCGCGCCGCCCAGCCCCTCGTTGCGGATGAGGCGTTCGTCCTGCAGGTCGGCAGCGACCTCCGCGGGCGTCTCTGTCTTGGTCATGCGTCCGCACTCCGTTCGGTGAGCTGCTCTACTTCTTCGCTGAGGCGCTCGGCGCGGCGCGCGACGACGTTGTCCGTGGCGCCCGTGATGGCCGAGATGATCTCCTCGTAGCTGACGTCCGGCACACGGAACGTGCCGTTGTTGCGGCCGAGGCGCAGCACGGCCACGCGGTCGGCAACCGCCTGCACGTCCGCCATGTTGTGGCTGATCAGCACCACGCCGAGCCCGCGCTCGCGCAGCCGCTCGATCAGGTTGAGCACCTCGGCGGTCTGGGCGACGCCGAGGGCGGCCGTCGGCTCGTCGAGGATGACCACGCGCGGCTCGCCGATCAGGGAGCGCGCGATGGCGACGGTCTGCCGCTGACCGCCGGAGAGCGAGGCGACGGCGATCCGCACCGACGGGATGCGCGCGGAGAGCTGCCTGAGCAGGCTCCACGAGCGCTTCTCCATCTCCTCCTCGTCGAGCGTGCCGTGGGTGATCTCGCGGCCGAGGAAGAGGTTGGAGACCACATCCAGGTTGTCACAGAGCGCGAGGTCCTGGAACACGGTCGCGATGCCGAGTTCCCGCGACGCCGACGGTGACGGGATGCTCACCCTGTCGCCGTCGAACGTCACGGTTCCCGCATCCTGGGGATGCACGCCGGCGAGGATCTTGACGAGGGTCGACTTGCCTGCGCCGTTGTCGCCGACGATCGCGACGACCTCACCTGGGTAGACATCGAGGTCGATGTCGGTGAGAGCTTGGACGGCGCCGAAGCCTTTCGAGATCCCACGGAGGGAGAGGACGGGTTGGCGCGTCGACCGTTCGGGTTCAGCGACGGCGGATTCCATCGTCACGGCGTTCTCCTTTGAGCTGGAAGGCGGTGCTTGTATTGCGTGTATTCGTCTGTGAAAAGGGTAGAGCGGAATCGGCCTGGCCGGGGGATGCGAGGTGCGCATCCCCCGGCCAGGCCCAGGAGGTTACTTGATGCCGTACTTGTCGCACGCTGCCTTGTAGTCGGCGGTGCAGATCTTCGCGGCGGAGTCGGAACCGTAGAACTCGTCTTTGACGACCGTGCTCTCGATGTTGTCCGTCGTGACGGCGACCGGGGTCAGCAGGAACGACTGGATGGCTGCGCCACCCGCCGTGTTGACCTTCGTGTCACCAGCCGGCTTCTTGCCGTTGACGAGGTCGATGGCCAACTGGGCCGCCTTCTCCGCCTCGGGCTGGATCGCCTTGTAGACCGTCATGTACTGGTCGCCTGCGAGGATGCGCTGGATGCCTGCGAGCTCTGCGTCCTGACCGGTGACCGGCGGGATCGGGCTCACGTTGGCGGCCTTGAGGGCGGCGATGGCGCCTCCACCGGTTCCGTCATTGGCGGCGTACACGGCCTTGATCTGGCTGCCGAACTGCGTGATCTGACCCGACACCCAGTTCTGGGCCTGTGCAGGGTCCCATCCTGGTGTGTCGTACTCGGCGAGCACCTTGTAGCCGCTGGAGTCGATGACGCTGTGCGCACCCTTCTTGAAGAGGGTCGCGTTGTTGTCGGTCGGCGAGCCGTTGACCATCAGGATGCCTGCGCCCGTTGCGACGCCGTCCTTCTTGAGCTTGTCGACCAGCGCGGTTGCCTGGAGCTGTCCGACCTTCTCGTTGTCGAACGAGATGTAGTAGCTGCTGTCCGGGCTGTTGATCAGGCGGTCGTAGGAGATGACCGGCACGTTCTTCGCCTTGGCCTCTCCGACGATGGATGCTGCGGCCTCACCGTCGAACGGGTCGAGGACGAGCACCTTGACGCCCTGGGTCAGCATGGACTCTGCCTGCTGCTGCTGCTTGCTCGCGTCGCCGTCGGCGTTCGCGTAGAGCACCTTGCAGCCGGAGCAGAGGTCCTTGATCTTGGCTTCGAAGAAGGGCTTGTCCGCCGCTTCGTACCTCGCGGTGACGGAGTCGGGGAGGAGGAGGCCGATCTGGGCGGAGCTTGCTCCCGCGGTTGAGCTGGAGGAGCTGCCAGACCCGTTGGAACACGCCGTGAGTGTTCCGGCTGTGAGCAGGATCGCGGCCGTCGCGATGACCGCTCTCGTGGTGGCGATCTTCATTGAAAAACCTCCGATTCGAGACCGCCATCGTTGGCGGCTGGGTTGAGTGTTGCAGGTGGGTGACTTGTCGTCAAGAGTTGAAGCCAATGGATTCGATAACGAATAGACACGCATTCGGGGGAGGGGTAGAGCGTGGCTGAGAGCCTGCTCAGACAGCGGCGTCCGTCGGGGTGATGTTCACGCAGTCGACGGCATACGCCACGGCGCCGAGCGTGGCGGCCCTTGTCCCGAGCTGACCCTGCACGATGTCGGGCATCAGGTCCTCGTTGACGATGATCGATCGCTCCACCGCGTGCCGCATCGGGCCGAGCAGCAGCTCTCCGGCCCTGGCCAGCTCTCCGCCGACGATCACGCGCTCCGGATCGACCAGATTGCACAGGTTGGCCGTCGCGATGCCGATGTGCTTGCCGGCGTCGGCGATGGCCCGGATGCATCGTGCATCCCCTGCCATCGCCTGGATGACCACATCGCCCAGTTTGAGGCTGCCGAGGTGATCGCGCAGTTCGTCGAGGATGGCGGGTCCGCCGGCGATGGCCTCCAGGCAGCCGCGGTTGCCGCACCGGCAGAGCGGCCCGTTCTCGCGGATCGTGGTGTGGCCGAACTCGCCGGCGACGCCGTTGAACCCGCGGTACACCTGCCCGTTCAGGATGAGGCCGGCGCCGATCCCGTCGCCGAGATCGAGGGTGATCGTGTTGCGCTTGCCGCGGCCTGCGCCGAGCCTCGACTCCGCCAGCGCCGTGAGGTTGGCGGCGTTGTCGATGAACACGGGGCGCTTGAGCCTGCGCTCCATCACCTCGGCGACTTGCACGCCGTCCCAGCCGCGCATGATGCCGCTGCGTGCGATCGTCCCGCTCGCCCTGTCGAGGGGCGCGGGGAGCGCGATGCCGACGGCGAGCACTTCGTCGCGGCCCGCATCCACGGATTCGAGCATGTCGGTGAGCAGCAGGGAGACCTTGTCGAGCTCGTTGTCGGCGCGGTGATCCTTGGCGAGCGGCATGTGGTTCTCGGCGACGACCGTGTGCGCGACGTCGGCGAGGGCGATCCGCATGTGCCTGGTGGAGAAGTGCACGCCCACCACAAGGCCGAGCGCGTGCGCCAGCGTGACGTGCTGAGCGCGGCGGCCGCTCCGGATGCTCTGAGCGGTATGCAGGACGCCGGAGGTCGACAGTTCCTTCACGATGTTGGACACGGTCGCGGGGGAGAGACCGGTCGCGCCGGCCAGCTCGACCTGTGTCAGCCCGCCGTGCTTCTTGATGGCGTCGACAATCCGCGCCCGGTTGGCTTCACGAAGTGAAGTCTGCGAACCCGGTGTCCGCCGCTGCGTTGCCACGATGAGCAGAATACATGCCCCGTGGACGAGGGGTGATGGTGTGTGGAAACCACCGACCGAAGGGTTATCTCTTTGTGAGGATTCCGCCCGCACGATCCGGTGCCCGCTGGCAGGATAGAAGCATGGCCGATATGCACGTTCACCCCGACCGACTTGAGATCCACCTCACGCCGGCGGAGAAGGTGCTCGCGCTGAAGCGCGACGATCTCGTCGTCCCGAGGGAGAGCATCCGGTCGGTGGCGATCACGGAAGACCCGTGGATCTGGATTCGCGGCATCCGTGCGCCAGGTGCGGCCGTGCCGCTGACGCTCTCCGTCGGGACCTGGAAGTTCCACGGAGGCAAGGACTTCCTGCTCATCAAGGGCAAACAGCGCGCGGCCGTGGTGATCGACCTGGAGGGCGAGGAGTACTCGCGCATCATCGTCTCCACCCCGCACGCCACGAAACTCGTCGAGGCGCTCAGGGTCGACGCCACCGGCACGCCCGCCCCCGGCGAGACCACCCTCTAGCCGCACCCGCCGCCCCCGCCCCCCGCGCGCGCCGCCGCCCCCGCACGAGTCGTGCGAAACGTGCGCTCGAACGCGCCCGCACCGCACCTTTCGCACGAGCCGCCCCCGCACGAGTCGTGCGAAACGTGCGCTCGGACGCGCGTGCACCGCACCTTTCGCACGAGCCAACCCGCACGAGCCGCCCCCGCACGAGTCGTGCGAAACGTGCGCTCGAACGCGCCCGCACCGCACCTTTCGCACGAGCCGCCGCGGCGCCGCGGCGCCGCTACGCGATCACGAGCAGGATCAGCCCGGCCAGCGGCAGCACGCCCTGGATGAGGGCGGCCCGCACATACGCGCGTCCGGTGGTGACGAGCACCACCGCGGCGAGCACCATGCACACCGCCGAGAAGAACACGATCCCGAACCCGACCTCGCGCAGCGTCGTCCAGTAGAGCACCAGCCCGACCGCTGCTCCGCCCGCCAGGAACAGGTTGTAGAACCCCTGGTTGTACGCCATCGCCCGCACCGTGTCCGCATCCCGCTGGTTGGCGACGCCGAACCGGCGCCACACCCCTGGCGACGACCACAGCACGCTCTCCATGGTGAAGAACACCAGGTGCACGATGGCAGCCGCGGCGATCAGTATGGAACCGATGATGGCCATGCGAGTGAGCATACGCTGGGCACTATGCAAGCCGTCCAGAGTTCCTGTGTGATCGCCGGAGGCGGTCCAGCCGGCATGATGCTCGGCCTCATCCTCGCGAGGGCCGGGCTCGACGTGGTGGTGCTGGAGAAGCACGCCGACTTCTTCCGCGACTTCCGCGGCGACACCGTCCACCCGTCCACGATCACCGTCCTCGGCGAGCTCGGGCTCCGCGACCGCTTCCTCGGCCTGCCGCACACGACCATCCGGACTCTGGATGCGGTGATCAACGGCACCAGGCTGCATCCCATCGACTTCGGGATGCTCCCGCCACCCGACGACTTCCTGGTGATGGCGCCGCAGTGGGACTTCCTCGACTTCCTCGCGGCCGAGGCGGCGGCGCTCCCCGGCTTCCAGTTGCGGATGCAGACGGAGGCGGTCGGTCTCATCCAGGAGGACGGCGTGGTGCGCGGTGTGACGGCCCGCGGTCCGGACGGCGACGTCGAGCTCCGTGCCTCACTGACCGTGGCGGCTGACGGCCGCGACTCGACCCTCCGGGATGCGGCCGGCCTGCGCCCTCGCCGGTTCGGCGTGCCGATCGACGTGCTCTGGTTCCGCGTTCCCAAGCCCGCGGTGGTGCCGCCGAGCACGCTCGCGTACATCGACCAGCGCTCCATGGTGATCACCATCGATCGGGGCGAATACTTCCAGACCGGCATGATCATCGAGAAGGGCGGCTTCGACGCGCTGAAGCAGGCCGGCCTTCCGCACTTCCACAGGGTGCTCGGCGAGGTGGCTCCTGTGCTCGCTCCCGTGGCGGACGCGATCGCCTCCTGGGACGACGTGAAGCTGCTCTCGGTGCAGATCAACCGCCTCGACCGCTGGTTCCGTTCGGGGTTCCTGGCGATCGGAGACGCCGCCCACGCGATGTCGCCCGCGTTCGGGGTCGGCGTGAACTACGCGGTGCAGGATGCGGTCGCCGCCGCCAACGCGGTCGCGGCGCCCCTCCGCTCCGGCCCTGTCGACCTGCGCGTGCTCGCCGCCGTGCAGGCGCGGCGCCTCCCGCCCGTCGCGCGGATGCAGCGGCTGCAGTTGACGGCGCACGAGTTCATCGGACGCCCGGGCGGCGCGGCGCGGCTGCCCGACCCGCTGCCCGCCCCGTTGCGCGGGCTGCTCGCGGCGGCGATGCCCGTCGCCCGCAGGGTCAGCGCGCGGGTGATCGGCCGCGGGTTCCTGCCGGAGCACGTGGCGCCGGAGCTGCGGTGACGTGCGCAGCTGGGGGTGGTGCTGCTGCTGCTGCGGCTGCGCTCAGGACAGCAGCATCAGGATGAACCCGAGCAGCGGAAGGATGCCCTGGATGAGCGCCGGCCGAAGGTAGCCGCGCCCGGTCGTGACGAGCACGACCGACGCCGCGAACATGCTCGCGGTGCTGAACAGGATGAGCGCCAGCCCGGCGTCGTGCATCCCCACCCCGTACAGGATCAGCCCGACGATGGCACCGATGGCGAGGAACAGGTTGTAGAACCCCTGGTTGTACGCCATCGGCCGCGTGGTGTCCGCCGCCTCCTGCGACGCGACGCCGAACCGCTTCCACACCGCCGGCCGCGTCCACCCGACGCTCTCCATCACGAAGATGGCGATGTGCAGCGCTGCGGCAAGGGTGACGACCACGGTCGCGAGGACGATCATGCGGTCAGCATAACGGCGCCTCTGTTCCGGCAGGGTCAGGCGCGCACATCCACCACGGTCCGCCCGTGCAGCTTCCCCGCCAGCAGCTCCTCTGCCGCGCCGATGGTCTCGGCGAGCGGGATGAACGCCGTCATCGCCGCCAGCGACTCCGTGTCCAGGTCGGTCGCCAGTCGCCGCCACGCCGTCTCCCGCAGCGCGATCGGCGCTTCGACCGAGTTGATGCCGACCAGTGTCACGCCGCGCAGGATGAACGGCATCACCGTCGCGGGCAGGTCGGACCCCTGGGAGAGCCCACAGGCCGTGACGGTGCCGCCGTAGCCGGTCTGCGCGAGCGCGTTGGCGAGCGTGTGGCTGCCGACCGCATCCACCACCCCGGCCCAGCGCTGCCGTTGCAGCGGCTTGCCGGGATCGCTGAGCTCTGCCCGGTCGATGATCGCGCTCGCTCCGAGATCGGTCAGGTAGTCCGCCTGTTCCTCCGGCCGTCCGGTGGATGCGGTAACCGGGTAACCCAGTTTCGCCAGCAGCGCGACGGCGACAGACCCCACCCCGCCCGCCGCTCCTGTCACGAGCACACTGGAGCCGGCGTCCGCGACAGTATGCGGATCGAGCCCGTTGCGTTCCAGCGCGAGCACCGACAGCATCGCCGTGAACCCCGCCGTCCCGATGGCGGCGGCCTGCTCACTGCTCAGAACGTCCGGCACGCGCACCAGTGCATCCCCGCGCACCCGAGCACGCTCGGACAGCCCGCCGTGGTGCGACTCGCCGATTCCGTCGCCGTTCAGCACCACACGGTCGCCGGGCCGCCACCGTTCGTCCGCCGACTCCTCGACGACCCCGACCAGGTCGATCCCCGGAATGAGCGGCGTGGTCCTGGCAACGCCCGGACGCCCGCCGATGGCGAGCGCATCCTTGAAGTTGAGGTCGGAGTACTCGACGGCGACGGTCACATCCCCCGCCATGAGGAAGGCATCCGTCACCCGCCGAACCTCCGCGGTGTGCGCGACGATCCGTCCCGACTCGGTCTCCTGCTCGATCACGATGGCCCGGAAATCAGTCATGCGCTTCACCATACGCCGCCCCGTGGATGCGCCACCCGGCGCCACCCGGCGGCACCCGGCGCTACCCGGCGGCACCCGGGTGCCACCCGGCGCCACCCGGCGGCACCCGGCGGCGGCGCCCACGCCCGCTAGTTCAGCACCCGCACCCCGTCGGGCAGCGCCCCGCCCGCGTAGAGCGCGCTCGCCGCATCCTGCAGCGCCGTCAGCGCGAGGCGCTGCGTCCAGGGACCGTATGACACGCGCGCCACCTCCAGCTCCTGCAGCCGTGCGGGCGCCACCGACCCCGGCACCCCGATCACGCTCAGCTTCCGCGGCCCCAGCCCGCCGACGAGCTGCTCGATGACCGTCTCGTCGAGCAACCCGGGCACGAACACGCAGGTCGCCCCTTCGTCGAGGAATGCCCGTCCCCGTTCGATCGCCTCCCGCGTCTTCTCTGCGGCCGGCCGCGGGTCGTCTCCGAGGAACACGTCGGTGCGCGCGTTCAGGGCGAACCGCACCCCTTCGGCCTCCGCCCCCGCGACGGCCGCGCGCACCGCTGCGACGGCCTCGTCGAAGGGCCGGTGGGCGTCTTCGAGGTTCGCCCCGACGGCGCCGACTCCGATCGCCCGCCGAATCGTGCTCCCCGGGTCGCCGTATCCCGCCTCAAGGTCGGCGCTGACGGGCAGGTCGGTCGCTTCGACGATGCGACCGATGGCCGCGAGCATCAGGTCGAGCGGGATCCGCTCGCCATCATCGTATCCGTGCGACGCCGCGATCGAATGGCTCGCCGTGGCGATGGCGCGCGTCTCGGGGAGCGCCGCGATCGTGCGCGCGCTCACCGCATCCCACACGTTGACGACCTGCAACAGCTCGGGTGCTTCGTGCAGCCGCCGCAGTTCGGCGCCGCGCTTGTCGATTCCAGTCACCCTGTCACCATACGTCCGACGGCTCTGGCCGCGTCTACCTCTGACGCCCGAGCGGGCGGTTCTAGGATGAGCGCATGGCCGAGACGACGGTGACCAAGACGCGGTCGACGACCGCCCGTCGCCGGTCGGTCAACGTGGTCGTGGACAACCTGTTCTTTGTCTTCGGTGGCGCCGCGGCCGTCTGGCTGGCCTGGATCGTCCTGACCGAGAGCTTCTCCTGGGGCTGGTTCCTCATAGCGTTCTTCGTGTTGTTCTGGGTCGTGGTCGCGTATCTGGTGCTTCCGCGTCTGCACCGCATCCTGACGTCGATCTACGTGCCCGACTATTTCATCGGGAGGGCGCGCACCAGCGACGGCCTCCTCGGCGACCCGATCAACCTGGCGGTGCTCGGCACAGAGGCGCAGCTCGACAAGGCGATGACCGAGGCGGGCTGGACCAGGGCCGACGAGGTGACTCTGCGCACGAGCTGGGGGATCATCGCATCCACTCTCTTGCGTCGCAGCTACGACGAAGCTCCCGTGAGCCCGTTGTTCCTGTTCGGCCACCAGCAGGATGTCGCCTACCAGCAGGAGGTCCGCGGCAATCCGTCCAAGCGTCACCATGTGCGGTTCTGGCGTTGCCCGGAGGGCTGGCTGCTCCCCGGAGGTCACGACGCCGACTGGATGGCGGCCGGCACGTTCGACCGCTCCGTGGGCTTCTCCCTGTTCACCCTTCAGATCACGCACAAGATCGACGCGAACACCGACATCGAACGCGACCACATCGTCTCGACCCTGGTGGATGCGCGGATCGGCGTGGACGTGGACGTCATCGAGGATTTCTCCACCGGCTACCACTCCCGCAATGGCGGAGGAGACAGCATCGAGACCGACGGGAACCTGCCGGTGATCGACGTGCGCCCCGTACCGGTGGATGCGGCTGCGATCGCCGTCGCCGACCAGGCGGATGCGCGCCGCGCGGCCAGAGCGCAACTGCGTCCCGTGCCGACGTCGCTCGGCTTCCTGCTCATGCTGCTGCGCACCGTGGCGGGCGGCATCTTCGTGGCTCTGACCGTGATCGACTGGCGCGCCTTCGTCCAGGCTCAGGTGGACGACCCCGGCGTCGCGCTCTCCCCGGACGAGAAGTCGATCGTGCAGGTGGCTCTCGCTGTCGTGATGATCGTCTTCGCTCTCGGCCTGCTGTTCTACCTGCTGCTCGCGGTCCTCGTCTTCCGCGGCAGCAACTGGGCCCGCATCGCGTCGATGTCCTACAGCTCCCTCCTCGTCGTCGTGGCCGCCATCGACTTCTTCAACGGCGGCCCTCAGGTCACCCTCCACAACAACCTGCTCGGCCTCCCTCTCGACATCCTGGTCGTCCTGGCGCTGTCCTCCCAACGCTCCCGCCTCTGGGCCCGTCGCCCGCGCCCCCGCCGTGCCCGCGCGGCGCTCGCCGCCACCGCCACCGCCACCGCGCCCGCCCCCGCCACCGACGAAAGCGTGGCGGGAGACGACACACTCTCGCACCCTCCTACATGAGCCCCTTCTTCGGCCCCGACGACTTCAGAGCCGATTCCTCCGCATCCAGGAACGCCAGCACCGAGCGCACCGCCAGCTCTTGATACCGTCCCTCCGCCCGTGCCTCCAGCACCGCCTGCCGCTCGGCCCTGATCATCGATCGCCGCAGTTTCTGGTACTCGACAGGCACGTTCTCGTTCTCGTTCGGCGACGGGTTCTCGAGCGCGTCCGCAAGGAAGACCGCATTGACTCTGAGGCGCTGCAGCACCCGCTCGTCCTCGTCTCCCGTTACTTGAGAGTCGAGGTGCTCGAGCCCCGCCGTCTGGGCTTCGGCGAGGAGTCGCTGCATCTCGCTCGCCTCCTGCGCGAAGTCGGGAGGCGGCAGCTTCAGCCGTCGGATCACCCACGGAAGCGCGAGCCCTTCCAGCAGCGTGCCCACCACCACCACGAACGCAAGGAACTGCAGGAACTCCTTGTGCGGCGTCGCGTTCGGCAGCAGGAACACGGCGGCGAGCGTCACCACCCCGCGGATGCCCGCGAACGACACCGCGATCCCGGTGGGCCAGTTCCAGCCGCGCTCCCGCAGACGCCGGGGGCCATAGCGGTACAGCGCGGTCGTGAGCACCATCCACGCGAACCGGGCGAGCGAGATCGCGAGCAGCACGACCACGCTGATGACCACCGTCTGCCCCACCGTGATCCCGGACTTGAACGCCCCGGCGAGGATGCCGGACAGCTCCAGCCCGATGAACAGGAACACCGCGTTCTCCAGCAGGAACTGGATCGTGCGCCAGTTGATCGACTCCGCGATCCTCGCCTCCGCGGTCTGGATGGTCGGCGACCGGTAGCCGAGGTACAGCCCGGACACCACGACCGCGAGGATCCCGGACCCGTGCAGGAACTGCGCAGGGATGAACGCCAGGTACGGGGTGATGAGGCCGAGCGACGTGTCCAGCACCGGCGCCCGGAGCTGTTTGCGGATGATGGCGAGCACCCAGCCCACGCCGAGCCCGACCGCGACGCCCACCACCACCGCCAGCACGAAGTCGCCCGCGATGGCCCAGGGGTTTACCACGCTCACGATCGCCGCGATGGTCGCGTTCAGCGCCACGAGCGCGGTGGCGTCGTTGAGCAGGCTCTCGCCCTCGAGCACGGTGACGAGTCGTCTGGGTAAGTGCAGCCGCCCGGCGATCGCCGTCACCGCCACCGTGTCCGTCGGCGCCACCACCGCCCCGAACGCGAACGCCGCCGCGAGCGTGAGCGACGGCACCACCCACCAGGTGGCGAACCCCACCACGACGACCGTGAACACCACCAGCCCCACCGAGAGCAGCAGGATGCCGTCTCGCCTGGCACGCACATCCACGAAGGACGTCTGAATGGATGCGGCGAACAGCAGAGGAGGCAGCAGCCCGTACAGCACGAGCTCCGGTTCCAGCTCGATGTGGGGAACGCCGGGGATGAATGACACCGCCGCCCCGACGACCACCAGCACCACCGGCGCCGACCAGCCGACACGGCGCGACAGACCAGTGACAGTGACCGTGACGAGAACGAACGACACGATCCAGACGATTGTTGCCACCGGATCCATGCTGTTCATGATGGCCGCAACGCGCGCAGGGCGGCAATGGTTCCCGTGAGGCTGTGGAGAACTCGTCCGCTAGCAGCGAAGTGGAGGAATCGGCTCGCCGTGCACCGCACAGAACACCGCATCCTCCGCCTCGCACACCACGAGCTGTTCCCGGCACGACGCATCCGCGCAGTTCCGCATCCGCTCCGTCGCGCCGCCGCACACCACGCAGTGTCCGATCACCGCCGTGTGGTCGCTGAACTGCACCGACTGCCGCTGATCGAACACGTACAGCGACCCCTCCCACAGCCCGTCGTCTCCGTAGGTCTCTCCGTACCGCACGACGCCGCCATCGAGCTGGTAGACCTCGCCGAACCCGCGCGACCGCATCAGCCCGGACAGCACCTCGCAGCGCACCCCGCCCGTGCAATAGGTCACGACCGGCTTGTCCTTGAGATGGTCGTACTTCCCGCTGTCGAGTTCCGCCACGAAGTCGCGCGTGGTCGACACATCCGGCACAACGGCGTCCTTGAAGCGCCCGATCTCCGCCTCGAACCGATTGCGGCCGTCGAAGAACACCACATCGTCCCTCGTCTCGATCAGGGAGTGCAGCGCTGCCGGGTCGAGCCGTTCGCCGCCGCCGACCACCCCGGACGCGTCGACCACCAACTCGGAAGGCGACCCGAAGCTGACGATCTCCTCGCGCACCTTCACAGTGAGCCGCGGGAAGTCGAGGCTCAGCCCGTCCTCGTCGAGCCCGGTGCCCTCGCTCCACTTCACGTCGAGGTTCTTGAACGCCGGGTAGTCCTTCGTCTTCCGCAGATACTTCTTCAGCGCGCCGAGCTCCCCGCCGAGCGTGCCGTTCATCCCGTCGCCCGACAGCAGGATGCGCCCGCGCAGCCCGAGTGACTCGCAGAGGTCGCGCTGCCACAGCCGCACGGCGTCCGGGTCGGCGAGGGGCGTGAAGACGTAGTAGAGGAGGACTTTCGGCACGGGCACCGCACCATGCTAGGCCGCGCCGCCTGTGCGCTCTCTCAGTTCTCCCGGCCGATCGGTTTCCTTTCATTCACCAACATCGGCGATGCTTGTGGGGTGAGCACCCTGGTCATCATCCCGACCTACGACGAGCGCGAGAACGTCGAGTCCATCGTCGGACGCGTCCGCGCGGCCACCCCCGAGGTGGATGTGCTCGTCGTCGACGACAACTCCCCGGACGGCACGGGGGCGCTCGCCGACGCGCTCGCCGCATCCGATCCGCGCATCCACGTGATGCACAGGGCTGGCAAGGACGGGCTCGGAGCCGCGTACCGCGACGGGATGCGCTGGGCGCTCGACGCCGGGTACGACCGCATCGTCGAGATGGATGCGGACGGCTCCCACCAGCCGGAGCAACTGCACCGCCTGCTGGACGCCCTGCGCGACACGAGCGGCACGAGCGACACGAGTGGCACCAGCACGAGCGGCAGCGCCACAGGCACGACCACCGCCCCAGCGCCAGGCGCGGACGTGGTCCTCGGCTCCCGCTGGGTCCCGGGCGGCGGCGTCGTGAACTGGCCTGCCCGCCGTCGTTTCCTGTCCCGCGGCGGCAGCGCGTACTCCCGCATCGCGCTCGGCGTTCCCGCCAAGGACGTCACGGGCGGCTACCGCGCGTTCACCGCTGATGCTCTGCGCAGCATCCATTTCGCCGACGTGGAGAGCCAGGGCTACTGCTTCCAGATCGACATGCTGCGCCGGGCATTTCGCGCGGGCCTCAGCATCGCCGAGGTGCCGATCACGTTCGTGGAACGCGAGCACGGCGCATCCAAGATGAGCGGCGGCATCGTCCGCGAAGCCATGTGGCGGGTGACCGTCTGGGGCGTCACCGGCCTCCCGCAGCGTTTCCGTCGCACCCCGGTTCCTGTGCCGGTCAAGTCGCACGCAGGCTGACGGGCGTAGCGTTGTCCGCATGACCGCTGTAGATCCGTTGGAGCGCTTCGGCGCTGTTCCTCAGTTCACCGTCACCAGCGACGACGTCGCCCAGGACACCCCGCTGGCCGCTGCTCAGTGGGGCGCCGGCGGCGGGGGAGGGGACATCTCGCCTCAGCTCTCCTGGTCCGGCTTCCCCTCGGAGACCAAGAGTTTCGCCGTGACCATCCACGACCCGGATGCGCCGACCGGCTCCGGCTTCTGGCACTGGGCCGTGTTCAACATCCCGGCCGACGTCACCTCCCTCGACGCGAACGCGGGAGCGGAGGGCGGCGCGAACCTGCCGCAGGGCGCTGCCATGCTCTCCAACGAGCTGCGCTCGAAGAGCTTCACCGGCGCCGGCCCGCCTCCCGGAACAGGCACCCACCACTACAACGTGATCGTGCACGCCCTCGACGTCGATCACCTCGACCTCGACCAGGAGTCCACCCCCGCGGTGCTCGGCTTCAACGCGCACTTCCACTCGCTCGCTCGCGCCGTCATCACGCCCACTGCGACCGCAGGCGACATCTAGCGCGCACGAGTCGTGCGAACCGTGCGGTCGGCCACGTCGCGACCGCGCGTTTCGCACGACTCCCGCGAGCGCCTCAGCGCATCCGCAGCAGCCTCAGTGCTTGCTCCCCGTCAGCGCCAGCACCCCGCCGAGCCCGATCATCATCACGCCCCCGGCAGCGCCCAGCCGCTCGACGCGCTTCGGCGACCGCCCGAACCAGGCGCGCGCGGTCCCTGCGACCAACGCCCACACGCTGTCGCACGCGAGCGCCAGCACCAGGAACACCGCGCCCAGCTCGAACATCTGCACCGGGATGCTCCCCGCGCCGTAGTCGACGAACTGCGGAAGCACCGCCACGAAGAACACCAGCGTCTTCGGGTTGGTCAGTCCCACGACGAACCCTTCCGACAGGATGCGCAGCCGTGACCGCGCAGGCGGCGTCGCCTCGTGCGTCACGGCCGTGTGCCTCCTGTGCCTGATCGCCTGAACTCCGAGGTACACGAGGTATGCCGCGCCCGCGAACTTGATGATCGTGAACACCACCTCCGATTGCGCGACCACGGCCCCGACACCGAGCGCGACGGCGATCACCAGCGGCAGCATCCCGAGCGCGTTGCCGAGCACGCTCAGCAGCCCGCCGACGCGCCCCAGGGACAGCGACCGACCGATGACGAACAGCACGCTCGGCCCCGGAATGACGATCAGTGCGATGGATGCGATCGCGAACGCCAGCAGCGAGGGTCCAGGAACCATGCGCACAGCGTAGCGCCGCGTCCCCCGCTCCGGGGAGGTAGGTTCGATACGTGAAGCTCCACAACGTTCGTGTGCACAGAAGCGAAGAGAACCTCGCCCGTCAGGATCAGCTCGCGTGGAAGATCGCGGAGGTCGCAGCAGACCCCGTCGATGTCACGCCGGAGGTCACCGAGATGGTGATCAACCGCGTGATCGACAATGCGGCCGTCGCTGCCGCGTCGCTCACCCGCCGTCCGGTGGTGTCCGCGCGGTCGCAGGCGCTGTCGCATCCACTGCCCGTCCGGGAGTTGGAGGAGCTGACTGGCGAGCGCACGCAGGACGGCTCCACCGTGTTCGGCGAACCGGCCACGCTCCGCGTCAGCCCCGAGTGGGCCGCGTGGGCGAACGGCGTCGCCGTGCGCGAGCTGGACTACCACGACACCTTCCTCGCCGCCGAGTACTCGCACCCCGGCGACAACATCCCGCCGATCACCGCGGTCGCCCAGCACGCTGCCCGTGCGTTCGGGCTGTCGGGACGCGAGCTGGTCCGCGGCATCGCGACCGGTTACGAGATCCAGATCGACCTCGCCAAGGCGATCAGCCTGCACGCGCACAAGATCGATCACGTTGCGCACCTCGGCCCGTCCGCCGCAGCGGGTATCGGCACTCTTCTCGGGCTCTCGCCGGAGGTGATCTTCCAGGCCATCGGCCAGGCCCTCCACACCACCACAGCCACCCGCCAATCGCGCAAGGGCGAGATCTCCAGTTGGAAGGCGCACGCTCCGGCGTTCGCGGGCAAGATGGCCGTCGAGGCCATCGACAGGGCGATGCGCGGGGAGACGAGCCCCACCCCGATCTACGAGGGCGAAGACGGCGTGATCGCCTGGCTGCTCGACGGCAAGGACGCCCGATACGACGTTCCGCTGCCGGAGCTGGGGGAGGCCAAGCGCGCCATCCTCGACTCGTACACCAAGGAGCACTCGGCCGAGTATCAGGCGCAGGCGTGGATCGACCTCGCTCGCAAGCTGCACCGCGAGCATCCGGAGGCGGCCGACCCGTCGCGGGTGGAGAGCATCGTCATCCACACGTCGCACCACACGCACTTCGTCATCGGTTCCGGCGCGAACGACCCGCAGAAGTACGACCCGACGGCTTCGCGCGAGACACTCGACCACTCCATCCCGTACATTTTCACCGTCGCGCTGCAGGACGGCGGCTGGCACCACGTCGACTCCTACCTGCCGTCGCGCGCTCAGCGGCCGGAGACCGTCGAGCTCTGGGGCAAGGTGACCACGACGGAAGACCCGGAGTGGACCCGCCGCTACCACTCGCTCGATCCCGCCGAGAAGGCGTTCGGCGGTCGCGTGGAGATCCGCATGGCGGATGGCAGCGTCATCACCGACGAGATCGCCGTCGCCGACGCGCATCCACTCGGCGCCCGGCCGTTCGTGCGCTCCGATTACGTCGCCAAGTTCCGGATGCTCGCCGCCGATGTGCTCGAACCGGCCGAGATCGACCGCTTCCTCGATGTCGCCGAGCGCCTTCCGTCGCTGACCGCCGCCGAGCTCGGCGGCCTCACGATCACAGCCAAGCCGGGCCTGCTCGCGAGCGTTCCGACCCCGAAGGGACTCTTCTGATGCTGTACTCCTCCGTCCCGGCGCACGAGAAGCGCGCCGCCTTCCGTGCACGCCTCGCATCCGGTGAGCTGGTCAGGATGCCCGGCGCGTTCAACCCGCTGAGCGCCAGGCTGATCGAGCGCAAAGGGTTCGAGGGCGTCTACATCTCGGGCGCCGTGCTCAGCGCCGAGCTCGGTCTCCCCGACATCGGCCTCACCACGCTGACCGAGGTGGCGGGCCGCTCGGCCCAGATCGCGCGCATGACCGACCTGCCGGCCCTGGTCGACGCCGACACCGGCTTCGGCGAACCGATGAACGTCGCGCGCACCGTGCAGACGCTGGAGGACGCCGGCGTCGCCGGGCTCCACATCGAGGACCAGGTCAACCCCAAACGCTGCGGTCACCTCGACGGCAAGCAGGTCGTCGACGAGAACACCGCCCTCAAGCGCATCCGGGCCGCAGCGGACGCGCGCCGAGACCCGAATCTGCTCATCATGGCGCGCACCGACATCCGCGCTGTCGACGGCTTGGATGCGGCGATCGACCGCGCGAAAGCACTGGTGGATGCGGGTGCCGACGCGATCTTCCCCGAAGCGATGCGCGACCTCGGCGAGTTCGAGGCCGTTCGCAACGCCATCGACGTTCCGATGCTCGCGAACATGACCGAGTTCGGCAAGAGCGACCTGTTCACGGTCGACCAGCTTCGCGACGTCGGCGTGAACATCGTCATCTGGCCCGTCTCGCTGCTCCGGCTGGCGATGGGTGCTGCAGAGCGCGGCCTCGACCAGTTGCTCGACACGGGCAGCCTCGAGCCCAAGCTCGGCGAAATGCAGCATCGCGCCGACCTCTACGAACTGATTGACTACGAGGGCTACAACGCGTTCGACACGTCCGTGTTCAATTTCGAGGTCAAGCGCTAAAAGCGCGCGACCGGCAGCAGCGAAGGAGCAGCAATGACCGACCCCGAGATCCACAAGGGCCTCGCCGGTGTGGTGGTCGACACCACCGCCATTTCGAGCGTCAATCCCGAGACGAATTCGCTGCTCTACCGGGGATATCCGGTGCAGGAGCTGGCCGCGAACTGCTCGTTCGAGGAGGTCGCCTTCCTGCTCTGGCACGGCGAGCTCCCCGCCGACGACGAGCTCGCGACCTTCGCGACCCTCGAGCGCTCGATGCGGGCGCTCGACGAGCGCACCAAGCGGGCGATCGACGACATCCCCGTGTCCGCGCACCCGATGGATGTGGTGCGCACGGCGGTCAGCCACCTCGGCAGCCTCGACGACACTCTCGGGCAGGCCGACGGCATCCTCGACCCCGACCTCAACCTCGGCCGCGCGGTGTATCTGCTCGCCCAGCTCCCGACCATCGTCGCCTACGACCAGCGCCGCCGTCGCGGTCTGGAGCCCGTCGAGCCGCGCGACGACCTCGACTACTCCAGCAACTTCCTCTGGATGACGTTCGGCGAGGTTCCGGACGACGTGGTGGTGGATGCGTTCCGCGTCTCCCTGGTGTTGTACGCCGAGCACTCGTTCAACGCCTCGACCTTCACGGCGCGGGTGATCGCATCCACCCTTTCGGACGTGTACTCGGCCGTCACCGGTGCGATCGGCGCGCTCAAGGGCCCGCTGCACGGCGGTGCGAACGAGGCTGTGATGCACGCGTTCGACGAGATCGAGGTCGCCGACCGCGCCGAGGCGTGGTTGGACGACGCCCTGGCCGAGAAGCGCAAGATCATGGGCTTCGGGCACCGCGTGTACAAGAACGGCGACTCCCGCGTGCCCACGATGAAGGCGGCGCTGGAGAAGCTGGCGGAGCACTACGACCGCAACGACATGCTCGACCTCTACAACGCCCTCGAGTCGGCGATGAACGAGCGCAAGAACATCAAGCCGAACCTCGACTACCCGTCCGGCCCCGCGTACAACCTGATGGGCTTCGACACGGCGACGTTCACCCCGCTCTTCGCGGCGGCCCGCGTCACCGGCTGGACCGCGCATGTCTTCGAGCAGTACGCGTCCAACTCGCTCATCCGCCCGCTCTCCCTCTACAACGGGGCAGAGGAGCGCCACCTCCCGAACGACTGACGGCGGCTTCCGCACGTCACCCGCGCACTCCGCCACCCGCGCACTCCGTCCGAACGGAGATCCGGTCCCATCCGGCCGGATTCTCCGTCCGAACGGAGTCACGAGCGGCGTGTCGGCCAAGTTCTCCTGCGTTAACCGACCCGCACTACCGCCACAGCAGCAGCGCTTCGCCCTGCCCGCCACCTCCGCACAGCGCGACCGCCGCCTTGCCGCTCCCACGCCGCGCCAGCTCGTGCGCGACCGTCCCTGCCAACCGGGCTCCGGACGCGCCGATCGGGTGTCCGAGAGCGATCGCACCCCCGTGGATGTTCACCCGCACGGCATCCAGGCCCAGGTCGTCCATCGACTGCAGCGCGACCGCGGCGAACGCCTCGTTGATCTCCACGAAGTCCAGCTCGTCGACCGACCACTCCGCGCGGCGGAGCGCAGCCGCGATGGCGTTCGACGGCTGCGAGTGGAGCGAGTTGTCCGGGCCGGCCACCTGACCGGACGCACCGACAACCGCCAGCCACTCCAGTCCGAGCCGTTCCGCGTTCTCACGGCTGGTGAGCACCAGTGCCGCTGCGCCGTCGCTCAGCGGCGAGGAGTTGCCTGCGGTGAGCGTGCCGCCCTCCGCGAAGCTCGGCCTCAACCCGGCCAGCGTCTCCGCCGTCGAGTTCGGCCGTACGCCTTCGTCGGCACTCACGACCACGGGGTCGCCCTTCCGCTGCGGGATGCTCACCGGCGCGATCTCGTCGTCGAACACACCGGATGCGGCCGCAGCCCCCGCGCGCTGGTGCGACGACGCGGCGAACGCGTCCTGCGCCTCGCGGGTGAGTCCGAGCTTCGAGGTGTAGCCCTCTGTGGATGCGCCCATCGAGATTCCGTCGAACGCATCCGTCAGCCCGTCGTGCGCCGCGGAGTCGAGTGCCTCGATCGACCCGTACGTCCAGCCTTTTCGCGAGCCGGGGAGCACGTGCGGGGCGTTCGTCATCGACTCCTGACCGCCCGCGACGACAACCGTCGCCTCCCCGGCCCTGATCAACCGTGCGGCGTCTATCACCGCTGCCAGCCCGGAGAGGCACACCTTGTTGATCGTGACCGCTGGCACGTTCCAGCCGATACCGGCTGCGATGGCCGTCTGTCGCGCGGGGTTCTGGCCCGCCCCCGCCTGCAGCACCTGCCCGAAGATCACCGCGTCCACGGCGTCGGCTCCCACGCCGGACTCGTCCAGCGCCTTCCGCAGCGCTACGGCGCCCAATTGCACCGCTGTCTGGGAGGCGAGCGCCCCCAGGATCTTGCCCTGCGGTGTGCGGGCGGCGGACAGGATCACGACGTCCTGCGGACTGGTCATGGCGACTCCTTCGTTGCCGTGGTGTGGCTTCTGTGCGGGCCGGCTTGTGGCCGGATTCCCTCCCATTGTCACACCGCCGCGCCGGGCCGACGTCTCGCCGTCATCCACATCCTTCGGTTATGCACAGATTTGGTGCGGGGCGCCTCGGGGTGATCGTGCGCTTCTAGCTTGGGCTCATGTCCGACGAGCATGACGAGGAGTCATTAGCGAATGTTCCCCACCACGACAGACCGCGCGAACGGATGCGGCGCATCGGCGTCGGGTCCCTCACCGACGACGAAGTGCTCGCCCTGGTTCTCGGCTCCGGCCAGTCCGGACGCAGCGTGCTCGCCCTGTCCCGCTCGATCCTCCGCCGCACGGCAGGCTTTCCCGGCCTCGCGACGATGGACTTCGCTCGGCTCGAGAACCTGCCGGGAGTCGGGCCGGCCACGGCGGGCCGACTCGTCGCGATCACCGAGATCTGGCGGCGCGCTGGAGCATCATCGTCCTGGACCAGGCTGGTCGACCACGAGGCCGTCGCACGCATCGTGCGGCCGGAACTGCTGCACAGAGACGGAGAGCGGTTCGTCGTCGTGGTCGCCGATCGCGCCTCGCGGCCGCTCGAACTCGTTCTCGTCCGCGATGGAGGCGTCGACGACGTCTCCGTTCAACCGGCAGACATCCTGCAGGCCGTCCTCACCAGAGGGGGCCGGTCGTTCGCCGTCGCCCACAACCATCCGGGCGGCACCCTCGAGCCGAGCGTCGCCGATCTCATGCTCACTCGCCGTCTTGACCAGGCGGCGGCCACCATCGGCCTGCGTTTCCTCGGGCACATCCTGGTCGCGGGCGACCAGTGGACCGCCATGCCCGCGGCCGGCGCTACGGCAGGAGGCGCGTCGGGCCGCGGAAGAGGTAGGTCGTCTCGCGCAGGTTCGACAGGTGCAGCATGAGCATGAGCACACGGGCGAGGCCCATCCCGAAGCCACCGTGCGGCGGAACGCCGTAGCGGAAGAAGTCGAGGTAGAAGCCGAGCTCCTCCGGGTCGAGGCCCTTGTCGCGCGCCTGCTCCTCGAGCACCTCGATGCGGTGCTCGCGCTGTGCGCCCGTCGAGATCTCGACGCCGTTGAAGATGAGGTCGTAGCTGTTGGTGAGCGAGGCGTCGCCCTCGTGTCGCATGTGGTAGAACGGCCGGATGCTCGACGCGTAGTCCGTCAAGAACACGAACTCGTGTCCGTAGGTCTCTTTGACGTACGCCGAGATCTGGCGCTCGCCCTCCGGGTCCATGTCGTCGTCGTGACGAGGGACCTCGTAGCCGCGCTCCGCCACGATCCGCTTCGCCTCCGCCAACGGGATGCGCGGGAACGGCGTACTGGGAACCGTCACCTCCACGTCGAACAGCTCCTTGATCTGCTCGCCGTGCTTCTCCTTCACCGCGGTGAAGCCGGCGACGATGAGGTTCTCGTGGAGCTGCATCACGTCTTCGTGGCTGTCGATCCAGCTCACCTCGGCGTCCACGCTGGTGAACTCGGTGGCGTGACGGCTGGTGAAGCTGGGGTCGGCGCGGAACGCCGGGCCGATCTCGAAGACCTTCCCGAATCCGGCCGACTGGGCCATCTGCTTGAAGAACTGCGGGCTCTGCGAGAGGTACGCCGTGGTGTCGAAGTACTCGACCTCGAAGAGCTCGGCGCGCGATTCGCTCGGGCTGGCCATCAGCTTCGGGGTGTGGATCTCGACGAAGTCGTTGTCGATCCAGTACTGACGCAGCGCGTGCTCGAAGGTGGTCTGGATGCGGAAGATCAGGTTGTTCTTCGGTTCGCGCAGGTCGAGGAAGCGCCAGTCCATGCGCTTGTCGATGCCGCTGTCCGCGGCGATCGGCGTCTCGGGGATCGCCTGCGTCTCCACCTCGAGGGTGGACAGCTTAATCTCGATGCCGCCGAGCTTCACGCGCTCGTCGTGCTTGAGCTCGCCGGTGGCGCGCACGAACGTGCCCTGGGAGAGCCCGGAGATCGTGGTGGCCGGCTCGTCCGCGATCACCGCGCCGTCGGCGTCGACGTTGCGCGGATTCACGAGCTGAACGGCGCCGCTCTCGTCGCGGAGCACGACGAACTGCACCTTCTTCTGGTCGCGCACCGTCTCCACCCAGCCGGCTACGCTCACGGGGCCGTCAGGGGATGCGGCAAGGTCCTTGATCAATACTCGTGCGGTCACGAGCCACAAGCCTACCGTCCGCCACTACAGGCCGGGCGGCCCGTCCAGGGGGCTCCCGTGCCAGCGCACAGTGAATTCAAGGGAAACGCCTCCGTAGACTGGTCGGGTGGTAGCAAGCCAGGTTCACCTCGTCCGTCACGGAGAGGTGTTCAACCCCGACGGCATCCTGTACGGCAGGCTGCCGGGCTTCGGCCTCTCCAAACTCGGTCACAGGATGGCCGCTGCGGCAGCGGACGAACTGATCGGGCGCGAACGCCCGATCTCCGCCCTTCTGGCGTCCCCTCTTCAGCGCACGCGCGAATCCGCAGCGCCGATCGCGTCGGCGTTCGCGCTGGACGTGCAGATCGAAGACCGCATCACCGAGCCGACCAACCACTTCGAGGGCACTGTCATGTCGCGGGCGCTGAAGAAGCCCGTCAACTGGCCGTTCCTCATCAACCCTGCCCGGCCGAGCTGGGGCGAAGCGTATGCGCGCATCGAGACGCGGATGCTCGCAGCGATCGACGACGCGTTCGACTCCGTCGAGTCCGGCGACGTGGTCCTGGTCAGCCATCAGCTCCCGATCTGGGTCACTCACCTGTCCGTCGCCGGCGAGCGCTTCTGGCACGACCCACGCAAGCGGCGCTGCGCGCTGTCGAGCATCACCACGTTCGAGCGCGCGACCGTGGAGCCGGAGGAACAGCCCGCCGCGTCCGCCCACCTCGAGCAGGCGCAGTCCGAGCAGGCGCATCCCGAGCAGGCGCATCCCGAATCTGCTCACCCAGAGAACGGAGCGCCCGTCGTGCGCATCATCGAGGTCGGCTACGTCGAACCGGCGGCCGAGCTGAACTCCACCGCAACCGATGTGGGGGCCGTGTGAACCGCCGGTCCCGCTTCCTCCTCCCGCTCGCGGCCGTCGCGGCGTCCGCCGCACTGGTCCTCAGTGGATGCACGTCCTCCGACGGCCTCGCCGCGCAGTACCGCGCCGGCACAGGCCAGAACTACATCGCGGGCGACGGCACGGTGAGTGAGTTCGCCGCGGACAACCGCGGAGCAGCCGTCGCCTTCAGCGGCACCCTCGCAGACGGCACCGCGGTCTCCTCGAAGGACTACGCGGGCGACGTGCTCGTCGTCAACTTCTGGTACGCGGGATGCCCGCCGTGCCGGGTCGAGGCACCGTTCCTCGAGTCGCTCTACCAGAAGTACAAGGGCAAGGGCGTGGACTTCCTTGGTGTGAACCTCTACGACACCGAGAGCACCGCGGCGAGCTTCGAGAAGGACAAGGGCGTCACATACCCGTCCGTCCTTGATCGCGACACCGGCTCCGTGCTGCTCGCGTTCAGCAAGACCGTTCCGCCGAAGGCGACGCCGACCACGCTGGTCATCGACAGGAAGGGCAGAGTCGCCGCTCGCATCCTCGGTGCTCTTCCCGACGCCAGCACGCTGAACTCGCTCATCTCCGACGCCGTCGCCGAGACCGACTGACGTGGGCGGAGTCGGAGAGATCGTCTTCAGCGGGCAGTTGCTTTTCGCACTGCCGGTCGCTGTCCTCGCCGGTCTCGTCTCGTTCGCCTCGCCGTGCGTACTGCCGCTCGTGCCCGGCTATCTGGCATACGTCGGAGGATTCACCGACCTGGGAGCCAAGCGCGACCGCTCACGCCTGCTCACCGGCGTCTCGCTCTTCATCCTCGGCTTCGCGATCGTGTTCATCGCGTACGGTGCCGCGTTCGGCGCTCTCGGCCTGTGGCTCGTCCGGTGGCAGGAAGTCGTCATCCGCATCCTCGGGGTCCTCGTCATCGCGATGGGCCTCGTCTTCATCGGCCAGTTCTCGTTCTTGCAGCGCACCATCAAACCCACCTGGCGCCCGGCGACCGGCCTCATCGGAGCGCCGCTGCTCGGCATCGTCTTCGGTCTTGGCTGGACGCCCTGCATCGGCCCAACGCTCGCCGCGATCAGCGCCCTCAGCGTCGGCAGCGGTTCGCCGTGGCGCGGCGCCCTGCTCGGCCTCTTCTACTGCATCGGCCTCGGCATCCCGTTTCTTCTCGTCGCCCTTGGCTTCGACTGGGTCGCGGGGTCCGTCGCATTCCTCAAGCGGCACATCCGTGTCATCAACATCATCGGCGGCGTTCTGCTCGTCATCATCGGCATCCTCATGGCGTCCGGCATCTGGAGCCAGCTCATGTCCCAATTCCTGGCGGTGATTCAAGGTTTTGAGCCGGCCCTCTGACCACATCGATTCTGCGCCCCCGCGGCATCAGCCCGAGATCGAGCAGCCCAAGCTCGGTTTCGTCGGCTGGCTGCGGTGGTTCTGGCGACAGCTCACGAGTATGCGCACAGCGCTGTTCCTCCTGCTGCTGCTCGCCATCGCCGCCGTTCCAGGATCGCTCGTCCCGCAGCGGAGCTCCGACCCCAACGGCGTCACCAAGTACTTCACCGATCACGCGGACATCGCGCCGTTCCTCGACAAGCTCCAGGCGTTCGACGTCTACACCTCGGTGTGGTTCTCCGCGATCTACCTGCTGCTCTTCGCTTCCCTCATCGGCTGCATCATCCCGCGCACCAAGCATCATTTCGACGCGCTGCGGGCCAAGCCGCCGAAGACGCCCGTTCGGCTCACCCGCATGGCCGGGTTCCAGGCGCGCACGCTCCCGGCCGACCTGCGCGAGAACGGCCCTGAGCCGATCGCCGCTGCGCGCGACCTCCTCAAGAAGTCCGGCTACCGCGTCGCCGTCTATCAGGATGCGCGGTCCACGTCGGTCTCGGCCGAGCGCGGCTACCTCCGCGAGACGGGCAATCTCGTTTTCCACACGGCGCTCGTCGGCGTCCTCCTCGCTATCGGTCTCGGTGGCGGCTTCGGCTTCACGGGCCAGAAGGTCGTGGTCGAGGGGCAGAGCTTCGTGAACAGCCTGCCGTCGTACAACTCGTTCAACCCCGGCCGGTTCTTCAGCGACTCCACGCTGCAGCCGTTCTCGATCAGGGTCGACAAACTGGACGTCGCGTACGAGACCAAGAACGACAATGCCATCGGTCAGCCGCTCGATTACACGGCGCACGTCACGACCACGGGACCTGGCGACACGTCCAGCTCGACCACGATCAAGGTCAACGAACCTCTCGCCATCGGCGGAACGAACGTCTATCTCCTCGGCAACGGCTACGCCCCGACCATCACCGTGCGCGACCCGGACGGCAAGGTCGCCTTCACCGACACCATCCCGTTCCTCCCTCAGGATGCGCGGCTCACTTCGCTCGGCTTCGTGAAGGTCCCGGACGGCCTCAAGCAGCAACTCGGGATGATCGGCTTCTTCTACCCGACCGTCGGAGACAGCGCCACGGCCAAGGGCGCCCTCACCTCCACCTTCCCCGGCTTGAACGACCCGCTGCTCAGCCTCAACGTCTATGTCGGCGACCTCGGAGTCGACAGCGGCGTCCCGCAGTCCGTTTACAGTCTCAACACCGACACGCTCAAGCAGCTCGCCGGTCCGCCGACCAAGACCAAGGCATTGCAGCTCCGCCCCGGCGAGACGGTCGAGCTCCCCAACGGACTCGGCACCGTCAGCCTCGACGGCGTGAAGCGCTACGCATCCCTGGATGTGCACCACGACCCTGCGCAGGGCTGGGTCCTCACGTTCGCCGTGCTGATCTTCGCCGGCCTGCTCGTGGCGCTCTTCGTGCCGCGGCGTAGGCTCTGGGTGAAAGCCATCGAGAACGAGGACGGCTCGCTCACCCTTGAGTACGCCGGCCTCGCACGAGGCGAGGACCCGAACCTCGCCGCCGCCGTGCAATCCATCGCCGACGATCACGCCGACGCCCTCACCCGCCCCCGAAACACTTAGGCTTGCATTGTGACCGAAACCCTGGCTCAGCTATCGACCGTGTTCATCTACGCGGCCATGGGAATGTATGCGGCGGCGTTCATCGCGTTCGCCCTCGATCTGTCGCGGCGAGGAGCACGTGCGACGGCCGTCGAAGCCTCCACAGTGCCGAGTGCTGTCGCTCGTCGAACCGAGGCCGCAGCTCCAGCCAGGTCGACGACGGCGACGATCACCGCTGAGGGTTCGAACGGGTCGGGCGGACGAGCCGGGACGTCCACCCTCGGCAGGCTCTCCGCCAGGATCAGCGACAGGGTCGAGGACGACCTGCTCTACGGCTCTGAGTCGTCGGCGTCTATCCGCTGGGCGTTCGTGCTCACCATCATCGGTTTCGCCTTCCACCTGGTGGCGACGGTCCTCCGCGGCATCGCGGCCGATCGGGTGCCCTGGGCGAACATGTGGGAGTTCTCGATGACGGGCACTCTCGTCATCGTCGGTGTCTTCCTGGCGGTCAACCTCAAGTGGGACATCAAGTACCTCGGCACCTTCGTGATGGGCCTTGTGCTCGTCCTGCAGGGCATCGCGCTCCTGCGGTACTACGTGCCCGTCGTCCCTCTGCAGCCCGCGCTTCAGTCGTACTGGCTGGTCATCCACATCATCGTCGCCGTGCTGGGCACGGCGTTCTTCGCCCTCGGCTTCGCTCTGTCAGGCCTGCAGTTGCTGCAGGTCAGGCGCGAACGGCAGGTGGCGGAGTCCCAGCCCCAGCAGTTCAAGTTCCTGGCGACGCTACCCACGTCGACCGCCCTCGAGAACCTCGCGTACCGGGTGAACATCGTCGGCTTCATCGCGTGGACCTTCACCCTGATCGCGGGAGCCATCTGGGCAGAGAAGGCGTGGGGGCGGTACTGGGGTTGGGACACCAAGGAAGTCTGGACGTTCATCATCTGGGTGATCTACGCCGGCTACATCCACGCCCGCGCGACCCGTGGATGGCGCGGCTCCCGTTCTGCCTGGCTCGCCATCATCGGCTTCGCCGCCGTCCTCTTCAACTTCGGCATCGTCAACGTGTTCTTCAAAGGCCTCCACGCCTACTCGGGTCTGTAGGCCCGGGCCTCGCCGCATCCCAAGCACCATCCGCGAACACCCCGCTGATCGCATCGTCCACTCCCGCGTGACGGTGCGGCTCGGCGGGGTGTTCTTCGTCTGTCGCACATCCCTCTCCTGGCGATGAGGAGGCGACACGCCCGAGATGCAGGCGCGATTTGCGACGTCGCTGAGACGTCCGTAAAGTACTTACTTGTCACCCCAAAGGTGCGGGAGAGCGGAACTGCTCCCCGGCCTCAAGCGGGACCAACTCCTAAACTTATCGGTAGCTTGAACTTGTTCAAGTGTGCCCATTCGACTTAGGATGGTAACCCTCACTCTTCGAGCTGGTTTTGTTGCTCGGTTCGCGTGTTTCGGTTGCATCGTCATGATGCGCTGAGGATCGCGAAACGGCCGAGTTGACATTCAGATTGAAAGTGGTAAGGTTGACAGGTTGCCCCATTTTGACCGTGTGATGCGGGATGGTGGGAGCGTCCGATCCTTGAGAAC
>NZ_BAAGWT010000006.1:0-76676 GCF_054780215.1 Leifsonia lichenia | reverse complement strand
GCGTCGATGGTGGTGTCTCCTGGCCTGGACATGGTGGCCGGGATCGCCCGCAGCCCGGCAGCGATGAGATCGTTGGCGAAGACCACATCCGGGGCCATGGTCGCGGTCAACACGGTCGCCGCTCTCGGCCTCGCGGCGAGCATCGGCGGCATGGCGAACGCGCTGACCCAGATCAAGCAGGCCAACGGTCGCATCATCCCCCGGATGGAGGCGGGGCTGCTCGCGGCGAAGAACGCCGCAGCGCTCCTGCCCACGATCACCGCGTACGACATCGAGCGCTGCATCGACAGACACCGTCTGCACGTCCACCAGAACGTCGACGTGGACGCCGTCCGGGAAGTCGACGAACGCGTCGACCGCCACATCGTGCGGGTCGCACAACTCAGCCAGGGCATCACCCAAGCCGTGCACCACACCCTCGAACAGGACGCGCACTGGGCGATGACCTTCGGACACGATCGGTAGACGACGCGTCTCATCTCGGGGAACCACGGCTAGCCGCGCCCACTAAACTTGGGTCTCGTGTCTGAAACCTCCGAAATCTCCGAAGCCTCCGTGGAGGCGGCGGTCGCGTCGGCTCTCGCGGCGATCGACGCCGCGGCCGACTCGGCGGCGCTCAAGGTCGTGCGTGCAGAGCACACGGCCGAAGGCTCGCCGCTCGCGCGCCTGAACGCCGCCATCCGCTCCGTCCCCAACGACCAGAAGGCCTCGGCCGGAAAGCTGGTCGGGCAGGCGAGAGGCACGGTCAACCAGGCGTTCGCGGCCAAGGAGGCCGAGATCGAGCGCTCGGAGAACGCGGCCAGGCTCGCAGAGGAGACGCTCGACGTCACCGCCCTCCCGTCGCGCTGGACGCCGGGCGCCCGCCACCCGCTGTCGCTGCTGCAGGAGCGCATCGCCGACGTGTTCGTCGGCATGGGCTGGGAGCTCGCGGAGGGACCGGAGCTCGAGAGCGAGTGGTACAACTTCGACGCCCTCAACTTCGACGAAGACCACCCTGCGCGCGCCATGCAGGACACCTTCTTCGTCGAGCCGACGAACGCGCACCTTGTGATGCGCACCCACACGTCTCCCGTGCAGCTCCGCGCGCTCCTCGGAAACGACCTGCCGGTGTACCGCATCGCGCCGGGCCGGGTGTTCCGCACCGACGAGTTCGACGCGACGCATCTTCCCGTGTTCCACCAGACGGAGGGCATCGCCGTCGACAAGGGGCTGACGATGGCGCACCTGCGCGGCACGCTCGACCACTTCGTCAAGACGCTGTTCGGCGATGAGGCGAAGGTGCGCCTGCGTCCCAACTACTTCCCGTTCACCGAGCCGAGCGCCGAGCTCGACCTCTGGCACCCCACCTTCAAGGGCGGAGCGCGCTGGATCGAGTGGGGCGGCTGCGGCATGGTCAACCCCAACGTGCTGCGCTCCGCGGGGATCGACCCTGAGGTCTACTCGGGCTTCGCGTTCGGGATGGGCGTCGAGCGGGCCCTGATGTTCCGCAACGACGTCAAAGACATGCGTGACATGGCCGAGGGCGATGTCCGGTTCTCTCAGCAGTTCGGAATGGTGGTCTGATGCGCGTCCCCCTGAGTTGGCTCGGCGAGTACGTCGACCTCGAGCCGGGAACAACGCCGGAAGAGGTCCACGCGGCCCTCGTCTCGGTCGGTCTCGAAGAGGAGGAGATCCACTCGTTCGAGATCTCCGGTCCCGTCGTGGTCGGCGAGGTGCTCGACTTCATCGAGGAGCCGCAGAGCAACGGCAAGACCATCCGCTGGTGCCAGGTGCGCATCGCGCCGGACGGCGAGAAGGCGGCGGACGGCGGAGACGCCGTGCACGGCATCGTCTGCGGCGCCCGCAACTTCTTCCCCGGCGACAAGGTGGTGGTGACTCTGCCTGGCTCCGTGCTGCCCGGCCCGTTCCCCATCGCCGCCCGCAAGACATACGGTCACGTCTCCGACGGCATGATCGCCTCCGCCCGCGAGCTCGGGCTCGGCGACGAGCACGACGGCATCCTGCGCCTGGCGACCCTCGGGCTCGACCCGGAGGTCGGCGCGGACGCGATCTCGCTGCTCGGTCTCGACGACACCGCTGTCGAGGTCAACGTGACCCCCGACCGCGGATACGCGTTCTCGATCCGCGGCATCGCCCGCGAGTACTCGCACGCCACCGGCGCTGCGTTCCGCGACCCGGCGGCCGCCGCGGGCATCCTGCCCTCCGGAGCGCACGCGCACGGGTTCAGTGTCGCCATCGACGACCGCGCCCCGATCCGGGGCCGCTCCGGCGCGACGGTGTTCGTGACCCGCGTCGTCCGCGACGTCGACGGCTCCCGTACGACACCCGCGTGGATGATCGCCAGGCTCAAGCTCGCCGGCATCCGCTCCATCTCGCTCGTCGTCGACATCACCAACTACGTGATGCTCGAACTCGGCCAGCCCATCCACGGCTACGACCTCGACAAGCTGCGCGGCGGCATCGTCGTGCGCAGGGCGCACCCCGGCGAGACGCTGGTGACGCTGGACGACCAGACGCGCACGCTCGACGAGGAAGACCTCGTGATCGCCGACGACTCGGGGCCGATCGGCCTCGCGGGCGTGATGGGCGGCGCATCCACCGAGATCGGCTCCGGCACCAGCAACGTGCTGGTCGAGGCAGCCAACTTCGACCCGGTGTCGATCGCCCGCACCGCGCGCAGGCACAAGCTGCCGAGCGAGGCGTCCAAGCGCTTCGAGCGCGGCGTCGACCCTCGCGTCGCCGTCGCGGCGGCCGGACGCGTCGTGCAGCTTCTCGAACAGCTCGCAGGCGGGCACGCCGACGAGCTCGGCTCCGTCCTCGACGCCGCAGAGGCGCCGGAGGCAATCCGCCTGCCTGGCACGTACATCGCGTCCCTCGTCGGCGTCGCGTTCACCGACGACGAGGTGCGCGGAGCGCTCGCCGAGATCGGCGGAGCCGTATCGGAGGACGGTGCGGATCTGCTCGTCGTTCCGCCGACCTGGCGCCCCGACCTGCGCGACAAGTCGGACCTCGCGGAGGAGGTGGCGCGCATCGTCGGCTACGACCGCATCCCGTCCGTGCTGCCCGTCGCGCCTCCCGGTCGTGGGCTGACCCGCGAGCAGAAGCTGCGTCGCGCCGTCGTGCAGACGCTGGCGGACAACGGGGCGACGGAGATCCTCGCGTTCCCGTTCGTCAGCGAGAAGGCGAACGATCTGTTCGGCTCGCCGGTCGCCGGCGGCGTTTCGGCGGTCAAGCTGGCGAACGCACTGGATGCGACGGCACCGTACCTGCGCACCGCGCTGCTCCCCGGCCTGGTCGACGTGGCGAAGCGCAACCTCGCCCGCGGCCTGGTCGACCTGAGCATCTACGAGCTCGGCACGGTCTTCCGTCCGTCTGGCGACGCCATCGGCAGCGAGACGCTCCCGCCCGGGGCGGTCCTTCCGTCGGATGAGGTGCTTGCGGGTCTCAACGCGGGCATCCCGGACCAGCCGCGCCACCTCGCCGGTCTCGTGCTCGGTCACGCCGTGCTCAAGCAGCCTGGTCAGGAGGCGATCGCGGCCGGTGTCGCCGACGCGCTCACCATGGTCGCGCAGACGGCTGCCGCGCTCGGCCTGGAGGTCGACCCCGTGCAGAGCACGCACCAGGCGATGCACCCCGGCCGCACGGCGCAGCTCGTCGCCAGGGGCGCGGACGGCGTCGGCGTGCCGGTCGGCTACGCGGGCGAACTGCTTCCCGCTCTGGCCGAAGAGCTCGACCTGCCCCGCGTGGTCGCCGTGTTCGAGCTCGACCTGGATGCGCTGATCGCGGTCGCTCCCTCCGACATCGTCGCCGGAACGATCGCCGGGTTCCCCGCCGCCACCCAGGACCTCTCGCTCGTCGTTCAGCAGGAGATCCCGGCCGGCGACGTGAAGCGCGCGGTGAAGGACGGCGCCGGGCCGCTGCTGGAGCACATCCGGCTGGTCGACGACTACCGGGGCCAGGGCATCCCGGCCGGAAGCAAGAGCCTGACGTTCGCGCTGCGCTTCCGCGCAGACGACCGCACGCTCACCGCGGCCGAGGCCTCCGAGGCCAAGCTGGCGGGTGCGGCTCGTGCCGGCAAGCTGTTCGGAGCCCACATCCGCGATTGAAAATCGGCGCGCTCCTCGTGTGAAAAGCGCGGTCCCCCTCGCGGGGACCGCGCTTTTCGCACGAATCGTGCGCCGGAGCGCGCGTGAGCGGCGAAGGTGAGCAGGAGCGGCGGGTGCGCGATTGGTGGGGCGCTGGCACGGGGCGATATGGTTGGCCCATGCTTTCAGTTCGGTGCAGTGAGGACACGCGCTCGGCTTCCGCCGCCCGCGCCATGCGCCGACGCCTCCGCGACCGCCGAATCTAGGCGGCGCTGGCGCGACCCTGTGTGCGAGGGGACCGTGGGTGCCGCCTTCATCGAGGCCCCTGTCGTCCACTCAATAAGGTAGAAGCATGACTTTCCAGGTAGCCGTAGCCGGAGCATCCGGCTATGCGGGAGGAGAGCTCCTGCGGATCCTCGCCGGTCACCCCGACTTCGAGATCCGCACCGTCACGGCGCATCAGAACGCCGGGCAGCCGCTCATCGCCCACCAGCCCCATCTCCGTTCCCTCAGCCACCTCACCCTCGTCGAGTCGACGGCGGAGAACCTCTCCGGTCACGACGTGGTGTTCCTCGCCCTCCCGCACGGCAAGTCCGGCGAGATCGCGGCCCAGCTCCCCGCCGACACGGTCGTCGTCGACTGCGGCGCAGACCACCGGCTGGAGAGCCCGGAGTCGTGGGCGGCGTTCTACGGCGGCGAATACTTCGGTTCGTGGGCGTACGGCGTCCCCGAGCTCCCGGTCGGCACTGCGCAGGACGGGTTCGGCAAGCAGCGGGATGCGCTGGCCGGGGCCACCAGGATCGCCGCGCCCGGCTGCAACGCCAGCGCCGTCTCTCTCGCGCTCGCGCCCGGCATCGCGGCCGGACTGATCGAGGAGGAGGACATCGTCGCCGTCCTCGCGGTCGGGCCGTCCGGCGCGGGCAAGAGCCTCAAGCCGATGTACCTGGCCAGCGAGATCCTCGGCTCCGCCAACCCGTATGCGGTCGGCGGAACGCACAGGCACATCCCGGAGATCCAGCAGAACCTGCGAAAGGCCGGGGCCGCGCATCCCACGGTCTCGTTCACTCCTGTGCTGGTGCCGATGTCGCGGGGCATCCTGGCCACGTCGACGGCTCGCCTCAAGCCGGGCGTCACGGCCGAGCGGGTGCAGCAGGCGTGGGAGGCGGCGTACGCGGGGGAGACCTTCGTGCAGGTGCTCCCGGCGGGAACGGTGCCGCGCACCGCTGACGTGCTCGGCGCGAACACCGCGCTGATCGGCGTGGCTGTCGACCACGAGGCCGGTCGTATCGTCACGGTCCTGGCTCTCGACAATCTCTACAAGGGGACGGCCGGAGCGGCCATCCAGTCGGCCAACATCGCCCTGGGTCTCGAAGAGACCGCGGGCCTGACCGTGAACGGAGTGGCACCGTGAGCGTCACAGCAGCATCCGGATTCGCCGCAGCGGGCGTCGCCGCCGGCCTCAAGGCCAGTGGGAAGCGCGACCTCGCGCTCGTGCAGAACCTCGGCCCGCTCAGCGCGGCCGCCACGGTGTTCACCACCAACAGGTGCCAGGCCAACCCCGTGATCTGGAGCAGGGAGGTCATCAAGGACGGCGTGGTCTCCGCGATCGTGCTCAACTCCGGTGGCGCCAACTGCTACACCGGCGCGCAGGGCTTCCAGACCACGCACGCCACCGCAGAGGCCGTCGGCGAGCGGCTCGGCGTCTCGGCCGGAGACGTCCTCGTCTGCTCGACCGGGCTGATCGGCGACCAACTCGACCTCGCCAAGCTCACGGCCGGTGTCGCCGAGGCCGGCGCTGCGCTCGCGGCGGATGCGAGCTCGGCCGACGCTGGGCTCGCCGCCGCGGAGGCCATCATGACCACCGACACCATCCCGAAGCAGGCAGAGCACCGCTCACCTGCGGGTTGGACGGTCGGCGGCATGGCGAAGGGCGCTGGGATGCTCGCGCCGGGCCTCGCCACGATGCTCGTCGTCATCACGACAGACGCCGTGCTCGACTCCGCCCAGTTGGATGCGGCGCTCAGAGCAGCGACGCGCGTCACCTTCGACCGGCTCGACTCGGACGGCTGCATGTCCACGAACGACACGGTCGCGCTCCTCGGCTCGGGTGCCAGCGGCGTCGCAGCGGACGAAGCAGAGTTCGCCGCAGCGCTCACCGGGGTGTGCCGGAGCCTGGCCGAGCAGTTGCAGGCGGACGCGGAGGGCGCATCCCACGACATCGCCATCGAGGTGGTCAACGCGGCCAGCGAGGACGACGCGGTCACCGTCGGACGGGCCGTCTCCCGCAGCAACCTGTTCAAGGCCGCGATCTTCGGCAACGATCCCAACTGGGGTCGCGTGCTCGCCGCGGTCGGAACGACGGATGCGGAGTTCGACCCGTACGGGATCGACGTGGCGATCAACGGCATCCAGATCTGCACGGCGGGGGAGCCCGACCGGCCGCGCGAGCTCGTCGACCTCACGCCGCGCGCCGTCCGCATCCTGATCGACCTGCACGCAGGTGTCGAGACGGCGACGATCCTGACCAACGACCTCACGCACGACTACGTGCACGAGAACAGTGCGTACGCGAGCTGACATGAGCGACGAGACGACAGCAGAAACAGAGGCCGACGAGCGGCGGGACGCCACCGCCAAGGCGGAGACGCTCATCGAGTCGCTTCCCTGGCTGAAGCGCTTCCACGACCAGATCATCGTCGTGAAGTTCGGCGGAAACGCCATGGTCAGCGAGGAGCTGCAGCACGCGTTCGCCGAAGACATGGTCTACCTGCGCTACGCGGGCATCCGGCCGGTCGTCGTGCACGGCGGAGGGCCGCAGATCTCGGCGATGCTCGACAGGCTCGGTATCGAGTCGGAGTTCCGCGGCGGCTACCGGGTGACGACGCCGGAGGCGATGGATGTGGTGCGCATGGTGCTCACCGGCCAGATCAACCGAGAGCTCGTCAGCAGCATCAACAAGCACGGGCCGCTCGCGGCGGGGATCTCCGGTGAGGACGCCGGGCTGTTCCAGGGTCGCAAGCGCGGCACGGTCGTGGACGGCGTCGAGGTGGACCTCGGGCTCGTCGGCGACGTGATCGGCGTGAACCCCGAGGCAGTGCACGCCCAGCTCGACGCGGGGCGAATCCCGGTGGTGTCGTCGATCGCGCCGGACATCGACGACCCCGGCCACTCGCTCAACGTCAACGCGGATGCGGCCGCTGCCGCGCTCGCCGTCGCCCTCGGAGCCGCGAAGCTCGTAATTCTGACCGACGTCGCCGGTCTGTACAGCGACTGGCCGAACCGTGACTCGCTGCTGTCGAAGATCGACGCGTCCGAGCTGCGCGCCCTGCTGCCGTCGCTCGAGTCCGGCATGATCCCGAAGATGTCCGCCTGCCTCGACGCCGTCGACGGCGGCGTCGCGAAGGCCGCGATCATCGACGGGCGCATCCCGCACTCGATCCTGCTCGAAGTCTTCACCCAATCGGGGATCGGAACGGAGGTGGTGCCATCGTGAGCACCAGCACGACCACGGACTGGACCGACCGCTTCGGCCACACGATGATGCGCACCCTCGCCACGCCCAAGCTGATGCTGGCGCGCGGGGACGGCTGCCGCGTCTGGGACGTCGACGGCAACGAATACCTCGACTTCCTCGCGGGGATCGCTGTCAACTCGCTCGGCCACGCGCATCCCGTGCTGGTGGATGCGGTCAGCCGCCAGATCGCAACCCTCGCGCACGTCTCCAACTACTTCGCCACCCCGCCACAGCTCGAGCTCGCCGAACGCCTCACGCGGATCACCGGGGCGGGCGACTCCGGGCGGGTGTACTTCTGCAACTCGGGAGCCGAGGCGAACGAGGCGGCGTTCAAGCTGGCACGACTGAACAGGTCCGGCGGGCGCCGCACGCGCGTGCTCGCGCTGAACAACGCCTTCCACGGCCGGACGATGGGGTCTCTCGCGCTCACCGGCAAGCCGCCGATGCGCGAGGCGTTCGAGCCCCTGCCTGCCGGGGTCGAGCACATCGACACCACGATCGAGGCGCTGGAAGCGGCGATCGACGACCGCGTGGCCGCGCTCTTCGTCGAGCCGATCAAGGGCGAGGCCGGGGTCATCGACCTGCCGGCCGGGTTCCTGAAGCGCGCCAGGGAGCTCACGGAACAGCACGGCGTGCTGCTCGTCATCGACGAGATCCAGACCGGGGTCGGCCGCACGGGACGCTGGTTCGCCTACGAGCACGCCGGCATCCTCCCCGACGCCGTCACGGTGGCCAAGGGCATCGCCGGCGGGGTGCCGATCGGCGCGCTGGTCACCTTCGGCTGGGCGTCCGAGCTGTTCTCGCAGGGCCAGCACGGCTCGACCTTCGGCGGCAACCCGCTCGCGACCGCGGCGGGCAACGCCGTGCTCGGCGAGATCGAGCGCGCCGACCTGGTCGGCAATGCCGAGCGCCGCGGCGAGGAACTGCGCGCGATCATCCGCGCATACGACTCCCCGCTGATCGGCGAGGTGCGCGGCCAGGGACTGCTGATCGGCATCGGCCTGACGGAGGGGGATGCGCACCGCCTGTCGGATGCGGCCATCGCCAACGGCCTCATCATCAACGCCCCCAACGAGTCCAGCATCCGGCTCGCCCCTCCGCTGATCGTCGGCGACGAGGAGGTCGCCGGGTTCCGCGAGCGATTCGGCCGAGCCCTCGCCTCCATCCACACCACAGGAAAGAAATCATGACCAGGCATTTTCTGCGCGACGACGACATCACCCCCGCCGAGCAGGCCGAGATCCTCGACCTCGCGGCCCAGCTCAAGAAGGACCGCTTCGGCGCCAAGCCGCTCGCGGGTCCGCAGACGGTCGCCGTGATCTTCGACAAGTCGTCGACGCGCACGCGCGTCTCGTTCGCCGTCGGCATCGCCGACCTCGGCGGCAGCCCGCTGATCATCTCGACGGCGAACAGCCAGCTCGGCGGCAAGGAGACGCCGTCCGACACCGCGCGGGTGCTGGAGCGCATGGTGTCGGCCATCGTCTGGCGCACGTACGCCCAGGCCGGGCTGGAGGAGATGGCGAAGGGCACCACCGTCCCCGTCGTCAACGCGCTCTCCGACGAGTTCCACCCGTGCCAGATCCTGGCCGACCTGCTCACCATCCAGGAGAAGCGCGGTTCGCTCGCCGGGCTCACGCTCACTTTCTTCGGCGACGGCGCGAGCAACATGGGCCAGTCGTACGTGCTCGCCGGGGTGACGGCCGGGATGCACGTGCGCATCGCATCCCCAGCCGACTACGCGCCGAGCGCAGCGGTGATCGCGGACGCGAACGCCATCGCCGCGCAGACCGGGGGCTCCGTGACGCTGTTCACCGACCCGAACGAGGCGGCGGCCGGCACCGATGTGATGATCACCGACACCTGGGTGTCGATGGGCAAAGAGGACGAGAAGGCGGAGCGCATCGCCGTCTTCGGCGGCTACCGTGTCGACGCCGACCTCATGGCGCTCGCCGAGCCGGACGCCCTGTTCATGCACTGTCTTCCCGCCGACCGTGGCTACGAGGTCACGGCCGACGTCATCGACGGCCCTCAGTCGGTCATCTGGGACGAGGCGGAGAACCGCCTGCACGCCCAGAAGGCTCTGCTGGTCTGGCTGCTCGCGAAGAACGCCGCTTAGCGGCACTCCCTAGAATCTTTACGAACCACAAGCTGAAGGAGAATCATGGCGGAACGTGTTGTTCTCGCGTACTCGGGCGGTCTCGACACCTCGGTCGGCATCGGCTGGCTGAAGGACGCGACCGGTAAAGAGGTCGTGGCCCTTGCGGTCGACGTCGGACAGGGCGGCGAGGACATGGAGGCCATCCGTCAGCGCGCGCTCGACTGCGGTGCTGTCGAGTCCGTCGTCGTGGATGCGAAGGACGAGTTCGCCGACGACTACATCATGCCGGCACTCAAGGCCAACGCCCTCTACCAGAAGCGCTACCCGCTGGTGTCGGCGCTCAGCCGCCCGGTGATCGCCAAGCACCTCGCGCAGACCGCCAAGGCGCTCGGCGCAGACAGCGTGGCCCACGGATGCACGGGCAAGGGCAACGACCAGGTGCGGTTCGAGGCAGCGGTCGCCGCTCTCGCCCCCGAGCTCACTTCGCTCGCTCCCGTGCGCGACTTCGCGCTCACCCGCGACAAGGCCATCGTCTACGCGGCGGAGCACAACCTCCCCATCGAGCAGTCGAAGAAGTCGCCGTACTCGATCGACCAGAACGTGTGGGGTCGCGCCGTCGAGACCGGCTTCCTCGAAGACCCGTGGAACGCCCCCATCGAGGACCTGTACACCTACACGCAGGACCCGAGCGTGACCCGCGAGCCAACCGAGGTCGTCATCTCGTTCCGCGAGGGCATCCCCGTCGCGATCGACGGCAAGCCGGTCACCCCGCTCGAGGCCGTTCAGCTGATGAACACCGTCGCGGGCGGCCAGGGCGTCGGCCGCATCGACATCGTCGAGGACCGCCTGGTCGGCATCAAGAGCCGCGAGGTCTACGAGTCTCCCGCCGGCATCGCGCTGATCGCGGCCCACGAGGAGCTCGAGAACATGACCGTCGAGCGCGACGTCGCCCGCTACAAGCGCACGGTCGAGGCCAAATGGTCCGAGCTCGTCTACGACGGCCTCTGGTTCTCCGGCCTGAAGCGCGCCCTCGACGTCTTCATCGACGAGACCCAGAAGTACGTGAACGGCGACATCCGCCTGAAGCTGCACGCCGGCTCCGCCGTGGTCACCGGGCGTCGCAGCGACACCAGCCTGTACGACTTCAACCTGGCGACATACGACACCGGCGACACGTTCGACCAGTCGCTCGCCAAGGGCTTCATCGAGCTGTGGTCGCTGCCGAGCAAGATCTCGGCCCGTCGCGACCAGGCCCAGTAGGGAGTACGGTGTCTGATCAGAACGATCAGCCGGCCGCAGGCAACCGCGCCGGCGAGGCAGGCGCCCTCTGGGGCGGCCGCTTCGCCGGCGGGCCGTCGCCGGAGCTCGCGGCGCTGAGCAAGTCCACCCAGTTCGACTGGCAGCTCGCGGCGTACGACATCGCCGGTTCCCGTGCGCACGCCCGCGCCCTCGCGGCAGCGGGCTACCTCGCGCAGGAGGAACTCGACGGGATGCTCGCCGCCCTCGACAGGCTCGACGCCGATGTCGCCTCCGGCGCCTTCACGGCGCTGGAGACCGACGAGGACGTGCACTCCGCGCTGGAGCGCGGCCTGATCGAGCGGGCAGGGACGGAGCTCGGCGGCAAGTTGCGCGCCGGTCGCAGCCGCAACGACCAGATCGCGACCCTGGTGCGGTTGTACCTGCGCGACCACGCCGGGGTCATTGCCGAGCGGCTGATCGCCCTGATCGACGCCATCGCGGCTCAGGCGGACGCGCATCCATCGGCCATCCTGCCTGGCCGCACGCACCTGCAGCACGCGCAGCCGGTGCTGCTGGCGCACCACCTGCTGGCGCACTGCTGGCCGCTGGTGCGCGACCTGGAGCGCCTGGCCGACTGGGACAAGCGCGCAAACGTCTCGCCGTACGGCTCAGGAGCCCTCGCCGGTTCCACTCTGGGGCTCGACCCGCTGCTGGTCGCCCGCGACCTCGGTTTCGCGGCCAGTTCGGAGAACTCGATCGACGGAACGGCGGCCAGGGATGTCGTCGCCGAGTTCGCGTTCGTCTGCGCCCAGATCGGCGTCGGCCTGTCGCGCTTCGCGGAGGAGATCATCCTCTGGAACACGCGCGAGTTCGGCTTCGTCACCCTCGACGACTCGTACTCGACAGGCTCGTCGATCATGCCGCAGAAGAAGAACCCGGACATCGCGGAACTCACCCGCGGCAAGGCCGGACGCCTGATCGGCAACCTGACCGGGCTGCTCACCACGCTGAAAGGCCTCCCGCTCGCGTACAACCGCGACCTTCAGGAGGACAAGGAGCCGGTCTTCGACTCCGTCACGACGCTGGAGGTCGTGCTGCCGGCGTTCACCGGAATGGTGGCGACGCTGCGCTTCCACACCGACAGGATGGCCGAGCTCGCACCGCAGGGGTTCTCCCTCGCGACGGATGTCGCGGAGTGGCTGGTCAAGCGCCGTGTGCCGTTCAGGGACGCCCACGAGATCACGGGCAACCTCGTCAAGTTCGCGGAGGAGCGCGGTCTGGAGCTGAGCGACGTCGACGACGCCGGTCTCGCATCCGTGTCGCCGCTGCTGACCCCGGATGTGCGCGAGGTGCTGACCATCGACGGCTCCGTCGCGAGCCGCGACAACGTCGGCGGCACGGCTCCGGTGCGCGTCGCCGAGCAGCTCGCCGCGCTCACCGAGCGGGTGCGGGTGCTGACCTCGGCGTTCGTGGCGGCCAGAAGGGACCTCGGCTGATGAGCGGTTCGCGTCCGGACAAGAAGTCCCCGAAGTATCCGTGGATCATCCCCGCCATCGTCGTGGTGGCGAGCCTGGTGATCGTGGTCGGGCTGATCGTCACGCTCGCCGTCGGCGGCCGGATCTTCTGACGGCGCGCTCTGCGATGACGGACGGCGCATGACGGACGGCGCATGACGGACGGCGCATGACGGACGGCGGCCAGGAGGAACCGACGGACGGGCTCTACCTGCCCGACCGCGAGTTCTTCCTGGCGTCGTCCATCGCGGTCGCCCCTCGGCTGCTCGGCGGCGTCCTCCGGCACGAGTCGCCGGAGGGTGCCGTCTCGCTCCGCATCACCGAGGTCGAGGCGTACATCGGCGACGGTCTCGACCCCGGCTCGCACGCCTTCCGCGGGCGCACCAAGCGCAACGCGGTGATGTATGGGGAGCCGGGCCACCTCTACGCGTACTTCACCTACGGGATGCACGTCTGCGCCAACGTGGTCTGCTCGCCGCCGGGAGAGGCCTCCGCCGTGCTGCTGCGCGGGGCGGAGGTCGTCGAAGGCGAGGCGCTGGCGACGCTGCGCCGCTCCGGGCCGGCCGGCCGCGCCGTGCCGCCGCGCGACCTCGGCAGGGGACCTGCTCGTCTCGTCGTCGCCGCGGGCATCACCCTCGCCGACGACGGAGCCGACCTCTACGCCCCGCCGTTCTCGCTGCTGCTGCCGCGCATCCCGTTGCCGCACGAGACCGGTCCGCGCACCGGGGTCTCCGGCGCAGGAGGGGGAGCGGCGTTCCCGTGGCGGTACTGGCTGCCGGGGGAGCGCTCGGTGTCGCCGTACAAACGGCACCCGAAGGCGCACGACTAGGGCGTGGCCCACTGGGCGGTCTGTTACCCCGCTGCGATGCGGAACAGGGCGGCGCAGACGCACGCCCAGACGAGGCTGGTCAGGGTGCCGATGATGAACCGCTCGCGCGCCTCCGCCGCATCCAGTTCGGTGAAGCGGCCGACGCCCTTGATGGCGACGAGCACGGCGATGGCCTCTGGGAAGCCCGCCATGATCGCCCCGGTCGTCGCGAAGCGCTCCAGGAAGCCGATCGTCGTGCCGCCGCGCAGCACCTCGCGGGTGCCGTCGTGGCCGTCCACGCGATCGTGCACGACGATGCCGCCGTTGGCTCCTGCGACGGTGGCCCTGGAGGCGAGCGCGAGCACCACCTGAGACGCCGGTCCACCTCCCGCAACGCTGAGCGCGATGGCGACGATGCCGATGAGCACCTGGAAGAGCAGGGGCGCGTGCTGGCCGGGCAGGATCACGAGCACGACGGCGATGGCCAGCAGCCCGGACGCGACATAGACCAGAGGGCGGTGCGGCGACCGCAGGGTGGCGATCATGCAGCACAGGGAGGCGATGGCGAGCAGGAGGGCGAACGACCAGGCCACGACCGGCCCGATCACCCCGAACAGCGAGTGGATGGGGATGGTGGTCACGCTCTCTCCGTTCGCGGCTCTGCATCGGCGCCCGGGTCTCCGTCGGCGCGCGCCACCAGCCTAGTCAGCGCGGGCACGGCGGCCAGCTCGACACGGAGGTTCGCCGCACGCGCCCTGTCGTTGGCGGACTGCGGCGTGATGCCGAGGCGAGCGCCCGCCTCCGCCTGGGTGAGGCCGGCCACGATCAGGTCGTAGAGCTCCCAGCCCGCGTCCGACCGGCCGGCGCGGATGGTGAGGAGGAGATTCAGCAGCGCTTCCGCATCCGAGGCGGCCTGGGCGGAGACCAGGGACTCCGCGGCGAACCGGGTGGGGGTGCGTTTGGCCCTGGTGACGGCCTCCCTGGCGGCGATGAACGCATCCCCTGCCGCCTCGCGCGTCTCCTGCGGCAGCGGGGTGCGCACGGCGCCCATGCCGAGCCCGACGCTCCACGCGTCGCGCCTGGTGAGTTCGAGCGCGAGGTCGACGGCGGCGTCGGCCGACGCGGTGAGCGCCTGGACCTCGTCTCCCGCGTTGCGGTCGACGGGAAGGGCGAGACGGCTGGAGTATCGACGGTTGAGGTCGTCGACCGTCTCGGCGACGATGTCCGGCCGGCTTCTGCTGTCCACCTGGTCTGCGGTGATGACGTACACGCGAGTGCTCCTTTCATCAGGTCTGAGGACCTGATCGGGAGCATATCAGGTCTACAGACCTGATTCCACCTCGATCAGGTCTACAGCCCTGATGTTGTCCCGCGCGGACCCCTGCTATCCCGCTGATAATCTGAGTGCGTGTCCGACTCCGAAACGCTCAACGCACAGACCAACGATCCGTCCTTCGACGACGTCTGGGATGAGCTGGTGTGGCGCGGGCTCATCCAGGTCTCCACGGATGAAGCAGCGCTCAAACAGCTCCTCGCCGGCGAGCCGGTCACCTATTACTGCGGCTTCGACCCCACGGCGGCGAGCCTGCACCTCGGCAACCTGGTGCAGCTCCTCACCATGCGCAGGCTGCAGCTCGCCGGTCACAAGCCCCTCGGGCTCGTCGGCGGCTCCACCGGCCTGATCGGCGACCCGCGGCCGAGCGCCGAGCGAACGCTGAACACCAAGGAGACGGTCTCCACCTGGGTCGGCTACCTGCAGGGCCAGGTCTCGCGCTTCCTCAGCTCCGAGGGCGACAACGCGGTGCGCCTCGTCAACAACCTCGACTGGACCGCGCCGCTGTCCGCCATCGACTTCCTCCGCGACATCGGCAAGCACTTCCGCGTCGGAACCATGCTCAAGAAGGACGCGGTCGCCGCGCGCCTCAACTCGGACGAGGGCATCAGCTACACCGAGTTCAGCTACCAGATCCTGCAGGGGATGGACTTCCTCGAGCTCTACCGCGCATACGGCTGCGTGCTGCAGACCGGCGGAAGCGACCAGTGGGGCAACCTCACCAGCGGCACCGATCTGGTCCGCCGCGTCGAGCACGTGTCCGTGCACGCCATCGGCACCCCGCTCATCACCAACAGCGACGGCACCAAGTTCGGCAAGAGCGAGGGCAACGCCATCTGGCTGGATGCGACGCTCACGAGCCCGTACGCCATGTACCAGTTCTGGGTGAACACCGACGACGCCGACGTGATCGACCGTCTCAAGGTGTTCACGTTCCTGACCAGGGCGGAGATCGAGCGCCTTGCGCAGGCCGTCGCCGACGAGCCGTTCAAACGGGAGGCGCAGCGCAGGCTCGCATACGAGGTCACCAGCCTGGTGCACGGCGCGGAGGCGACGGATGCGGCGATCGCGGCCGCCCAGGCCCTCTTCGGTCAGGGAGAGCTCACGGCGCTGGACGCGTCGACCCTCGAAGCCGCACTGCGCGAACTGCCGAACACCACCACGGCGCCGACCGCGACCATCACCCAGTCACTGGTCGACACCGGCCTCACGTCGAGCCTCGGCGAGGCGCGCCGCGCTATCGCGCAGGGCGGTGTCTACGTGAACAACACCAAGGTGGACGACGGCGATGCGGCAGTCGGCGAGCTGGTGCTCCCCGGCGGCCTCATCGTGCTCCGCCGCGGCAAGAAGACGCTCGCCGGCCTGTTCGTGGAGTAGTCAGACGCCGGGGGCGGTGGCGGCCGGTGCCGCTGCCGCCCCTGTCGGTGTGTGCTCGCGGCCCCAGGTCGCGAAGGTGCCGTTCAGCTCGAACTCGCCGATGCTGCGCTCGCGCTGCCTCGCCGGATTGTGCGACGCGAGCGTGCGCGCGTTGCGCCAGTGCCTGTCGAGGCCGTAGCCGAGACCGACCGCGCTCGCTCCTCCCACTTCGAACAGCTCGGTGGTCGCGTCGAGGACGATCGACGGCAGGATCTGCTGCACCCGAAAGACGCCCAGAGCCGCCTCCCGGTACGCGGCTCCCCTGTCGTCGCGCGTGCGGAGCGTGTCGAGTTCGCGTGCAGCCGAGAGCACGAGCCTGCTCGCCGCATCCGCTGCACTGCTGACCCGGCCGACCACCTGCTGCACGAGCGCGTCGTGCCGGGGGAGCGCTTCGCCCGCGAATCCGAAGATGCGCCGTCGAGGGCGCACGAACGCGACGGTGTCGCGGAGCGCCGCGGCCGCGATGCCCGCCTGCACGGCGAGCAGCGTGAGCTGGAAGACAGCGGCGACGTACTCGCCGGCGCCGTCGTCCTCGTCGCTCCAGGAGATCACATCGGCTGTCTCGATCGGGACGGAGGTGAAGACTGTCGTGCCGCTGCCGGTGAGCGGCTGGCCGAAGCCGTCCCAGTCGTCCAAAGACGAGACGCCGGGATGCGACGCGTCGGCGACCACGTTCACCCTGTCGTCGCCGAGACGGGCCGTGAGGAGGATCCAGTCGGAGTAGATGCTGCCGGTGGTGTAGTACTTCGTGCCGGACAGCCGCAGCCCGTCGGCGGTCGGCTCGACCACGGCCGCCACCTCCGCGGTGTCGCTGCGCTCCGACTGGGCGTTGCCGACCAGGATCCCGGTGGCGGAGCGCGCCAGCCACGCGTCGGCCCAGGCACGGTTGCCGTCGATGACGAGCCCGTCGACGAAGCCGATGTGGCCGCGGAACACGTGCGCCAGGTTCGGGTCGATGGCCGCGAGGTGGATGAGGCGTTCGAACAGGTCCTCGAGCGAGCCGCCGAGGCCGCCGTGCTCGACGGGGACCCGCAGCGCGCCGAACCCGGCGTCGAGCAGTCTGCGCACGGGCTCGTGCAGCAGGACGCGGTCGCGCTCGCGCTCCCTGGTCGTGTCGACGAGCTCGTCGGAGAGCTCGTCGATCGCCAGGTCGAGCCCGTCGAACGGGCGGGAGAAGCGGACGCGGGGCGGGGCGGAGACGGTCGTAGATGCAGCCATGGTCGGCGAGGCTACGCAGGCGGGACGCCGCCCGTCACCCTCCGCCGTCACGGAGCGTAAGGAACGTCACAATCCGCAATCTGGCTCGTACACGGCTCCAGCCCGCCGCGATAGTCGTCGCTCGAACCCCTCCCTGAAAGGACGACCGATGGCATCCTCGCCCCTCGATACTCTCGGCGCACGAGCGCTGAGCCGACGCAACTTCCTGGCGGCCACCGCCATCGGCATCGCGAGCGCGACGATCCTCGCAGGGTGCGCCGCGGACGGCACCCCCGTCGCTGCCACCGGCACGCGCGGCGGGACGCTGACCTACCTCGATCCGGAGATCCCGACCTCGGCGCAGGTGCAGGAGTCCGGCACCTGGCAGACCCGCGACCTCATCCAGAACCTGGCCGACCGGCTGATCAACCGCAACCCGAAGACGTTCGAACTGGAACCGTGGATCGCGGAGAGCTGGACGACCTCGGCGGACGGACGGGACTACACGTTCGTGATCCGCGAGGGCGTCACGTACTCCGACGGCACGCCGCTCGACGTCGCCAGTGTCAAGAAGAACCTGGAGTGGCAGGTGAACGGCGACAGCGCGAACGGCATCTCGGCGAACAGCCAGTTCCCGCGCGCCATCTCCGTCACAACCGATGTCGTCAAGCGCGAGGTGCACGTTCACCTGGACACCCCGTACGCGCCGTTCCTCAACGTGCTGACCTCGTGGAGTTCCGGCCTCGTCGCCAACGCGACCATCGACGCATCCCACGACCAGCAGGTGAAGTACACGAAGCTGATCGGCAGCGGGCCGTTCCGGGTGTCGTCCGAGACGTACGGCAAGCAGTACGTGCTCGAACGCCGCGCCGACTACGCCTGGGCTCCGGCGAGCGCCAAGAATCAGGGAGAGTCGAAGCTCGACAAGATCGTCTGGATTCCCACGGAGGACGACGCTGTGCGGCTCGGCGCCGTGAAGTCCGGTCAGGCCGGGATCCTGCGCTACGTCGAGCCGAAGGACGAGATCGCTCTCGCGAAGGAGAAGTTCACGATCGTCGCCAAGACGGGTGTCGGCCTGTCGAACCAGTGGTTCCTGCGCACGACGACCCCGCCGCTCGACGACATCCGCGTGCGGCAGGCGCTCTCGCACGCGATCGACCGCGAGCAGATTCTGAAGGACATCTACACCAGCAGTTGGACCGCTGCCACCAGCGTCCTCTCGCCGCACACCTTCGGCTACAAGGACGTCTCCGACGCGTTCGCCTATGACGCGAGCGCAGCGGAGAAGCTGCTCACCGAGGCGGGCTGGACGGGTAAGGACTCGGCGGGCTACCGCACCAAGAACGGCACACGGCTGCACCTCAAGACGTACATCGACGTGTACGACAACACCGGCAACGCGCTGTTCCAGGCGGTGCAGTCCCAGTTCAAGCAGCTCGGCATCGAGCTCGAGCTGAACAAGCTCGACTACTCGAGCTACTGGGCCAAGGCGTTCGCGGACAAGGAGGTCGGATTCCTGCGGGTCGGCTGGCCGCATCCAGACCCCACCGTCGGGCTGGTGGAGTACTACAGCAAGGCCGGGTCGGACCTGCTCGGGCTGAAGGGCTCGGACGCCACGCTGGAGAAGCTGCTCGCGGACCAGCTCACGGCCGTCGACGACGCCCAGCGGTCGAGCCTCCTGCAGCAGACTCAGGACTACCTGGTGACAGAGAAGGCGTACGTCATCCCCATCCTGAACGACAGCCAGGTGTTCGTCGTGCGGCCGGGGATCACCGGGTTCGAGCTGTCGGACGGGGCGCTTCCGCTGTTCTCGAACGTGAGCGTGCCGAGCTGATCATGCCGTCTTTCGGATACGTCCTCCGGCGGGTCGGGCAGTCGCTCGTCGTGATCTTCATCGTGTACGCGATCACGTTCATCGCGCTGTTCGTCCTGCCGGGAGACCCGATCGACAACAAGATCAATAACCCGGTGAGCCCGCTGCCGCAGTCGACCGCGGATGGCCTGCGGGCGTACTACAACACCGACAAGCCGGCGATCGTGCAGTTCTTCCTGTCGCTGACACGGCTGGCGCGCGGCGATCTCGGGTTCTCGCTCACCAACGGCAAGTCGGTCGCCGACCTGATCGGGCAGGCGCTCAGCCAGACGCTGCCGCTCGCCGCCCTCGCCCTCCTGTTCACGGTGGTGCTGTCGCTCGCCATTGCGCTGGCGGCGACCTTCGCGCCGTGGAAGCCGGTGCGGGATGCGGCACGCGCCGTCCCCGTGCTGTCCATCTCCTCGCCGAGCTTCCTCGTCGGGTACGTGCTGATCGTCGTGTTCTCGTTCCAGCTCGGCTGGGTGTCGTCGATCACCGATCAGGGGTTCGTCTCGCTCGTGCTCCCGGCGATCACGCTGGCGTTCGCGTCGAGCGGCGCGCTCAGCCAGGTGCTCATCCAGGGGCTGGGGGATGCGGCGAGCCAGCCGTTCGTGACCGTGCTCACCGCGAAAGGGGTGTCGAGGGGCGGGATCGTCCTCCGGCACGTTCTGAAGAACGGGGCCATCCCGTCGATCACGCTGCTCGCGCTGATCGTCGGCGACGTGCTCGCCGGTTCCGTGATCGTCGAGACGGTGTTCAACCGCACCGGCCTCGGCTACTTCACGTACACGAGCGTGCGCGATCAGGACACCCCGACTATCGAGGCGATCGTGCTCATCGTCTCCGCGGTGTATCTGTCGATCAACTTGATCACCGACCTCGTCTACCCGGCTCTCGACCCGCGGATCACCCAGGGGAGCGGCGGCGGTACGGATCGGGCCAGTGGGGCGGGCGCGCGTCGCAGAACGCAGAAGAAGACGGAGGTGCCCGCATGACTGCCGAAGCCGCACTCAGGCCGCAGCAGAGCAGCCGAAGCCAGGGCGACCGGGGCGGACGGCGGGCGGCGATCGCGGGGAGCCTCTCCGCGCTCGCTCGCCGTCTCGGCTGGGTCGACTGGATCGCCGCCGCGCTGTTGCTACTGCTGCTCGCCGCGCTGGTCGCGCCGGGACTGCTCGCCCACGACGACCCGCTCACGGGCGACCAGGCGAACGTGCTCGCCGCTCCGAGCGCGCAGCACTGGCTCGGCACGGACTACCTCGGCCGCGATCTGTGGTCGCGCATCGTGTTCGGCACGGGAAGGACCCTCCTCGGCTCGGCGGTCGCGGTCATCGTCGGGCTCGGCGTCGGCACGCTGCTCGGCCTGATCGCGGCCTCGGCAGGCGGATTCACCGACGCCGTCATCAGCCGCGTCGTCGACGCGCTGCTGTCCATCCCAGGGCTGTTGCTGGCGATGGTGGTGGTCGTCTCGCTCGGCTTCGGCAGTCTGAACGCCGCCATCGCGGTCGGAGTCTCCTCTGTCGCCACCTTCACCAGGCTGATGCGGTCGCAGGTGCTGACCGTGAAGAACCTGCCGTTCGTGGAGGCCTCCGGCCACATCGGCGGGCGACCGGGCTACGTGCTGTGGCGGCACGTCTTCCCCAACTCGTTCTCCGCGGTGCTCTCGCTCGCCGCTCTCCAGTTCGGCACCGCCATCCTGTGGATCTCGGCCCTCAGCTTCCTCGGCTACGGCGCCCCTCCACCGGAGCCGGAGTGGGGGCTTCTCGTGTCGGAGGGACGCCAGTACATCACGTCGTCGCCCTGGCTCGTGGTGTTCCCCAGCATCGCCATCGCGCTCACCGTGTGGGCGATCAACCAGCTCAGCAACACAGCGAGGAACGGACGGAACCGTGGCTGAATACGACACCGCGCCCCTGCTCCAGGTGACCGGCCTGCGCATCGCATACCGGAGCGGTCGGGCGGAGACCGAGGTCGTCCACGGCGTCGGCTTCGATCTGGCGCGCGGCGAGACGCTGGCACTCGTCGGCCAGTCCGGCTCGGGCAAGACGACCATCGCCCGCGCCGTCTCCGGCCTCCTGCCGGAGGCGGGACGCGTCACAGCAGGGCGCATCGTCCTGGACGGCACGGATGTCACCGGCTTCCGTCCGAAGGACTGGCGGCCGCTGCGGGGCACCACGATCGGCTACGTGCCGCAGGACCCGCTCAGCTCGCTCGACCCGTTGCAGCGCATCGGCGGTCAACTGGCGGAGGCGATCAGAGTCGGCAGGCACGCCGGCACCCGTGCAGAGGTCAGGGCGAGGGCCGTCGACCTGCTCGACCGCGTCGGCATCCCGAACCCGGAGGAACGCCTCTCGTCGTATCCGCACGAGCTGTCCGGCGGCCAGTTGCAGCGCGTCCTGATCGCCATCGCCATCGCGGCGGACCCCGCCTTCCTGATCGCCGACGAGCCGACCAGCGCGCTCGACGTGACCGTGCAGAAGCGCATCCTCGACCTCATCGACGAGCTCCGCGCCGAACGCGGCCTCGGCGTGCTCTTCATCACGCACGACCTGGCGCTCGCCTCGGAGCGCAGCGACCACGTCGCCGTCCTGAACGGCGGCGACCTCCTCGAACACCGCAGGGTCGAGCACCTGCTGAGCGGGGCGCAGCACGAGTACACCCAGCGGCTGTTCTCCGACGTTCCGGCCGCCACGCCAGGCAAGTACACGCACCTGCGGCTGGTCGGCAGGGACGAGCATCCCCCTGTCATCAGCCTGCGCGACCTCGGCAAGGTGTTCGCGGCGCGCTCGGCGAAGGGCGAAGGGGTCACCGCGCTCGACGGGGTGACGCTCGACGTCGCAGCCGGAGCCGTGCACGCGATCGTGGGGGAGTCCGGCTCCGGCAAGACCACGCTCGCGCGGATCGTCGCGGGGATCACGCCGTACACCTCCGGCACGGTCACGGTGCACGGCCACGAACGACCCAGGGAGGCGTCCGCCTTCAACGAGCGGCCGGAAGACCTGCTGCTGGTCTACCAGAACGCGCTCGCCGCAGTGGACCCGCGGTTCACCGTCGAGCAGATCATCTCCGAACCGCTCCGGATCGGTGGAAAGGCCGGGGCGAGCTCGTCGCGCGCCAGGCGTGCCAGGGTCGTCGACGCCCTCGACTCCGTCGCCCTCCCGCAGACCGTGCTCGGCCGCCGCGCGATCGAGCTGTCAGGAGGCCAGCGGCAACGTGTCGCCCTCGCCCGCAGCCTCGTGGTCGCCCCGCGCATCCTGGTGCTGGACGAACCCACATCGGCGCTGGACGTGACCGTGCAGTCGCAGATCATCGACCTGCTGTTCGACCTCAGGACGGAGCACGACCTCACCTACCTGTTCATCTCGCACGACCTCGGGCTGGTGGAGCAGATCGCCGACCACGTGTCCGTGCTGAGCCGCGGCGTCCTGGTCGAGTCCGGGCCTGCGGCAGACCTCCTGGCGAACCCGCAGCACCCGTACACCCAGGAGCTGCTCGCGGCCGTGCCGGGGAGGGAGCTCTTCGAACGGAGCGCAGTCGCGTACCGTTGACAGCATGGATGCGACAGACAGGGATGAGGACGGCCTCGTCTCCCGCCTCACGGTGATCGAGGAGCAGGCGCTCGACGCGCGGGCGGAGGCGTACGCGCAGGTGCACGACGAACTGCGCGAACAGCTCGAGGGCGGCGACGTGCAGCGTGGCTGAGTCCCGGCTGGATGTGGCGCTCGCCGCCCGCGGTCTCGCCCGCTCGCGCACGCACGCGGCGACGGTGATCTCCGAGGGTCTGGTGACCGTGGACGGCGTGCCGGTGACGCGCGCATCGCACAAGGTCGGCGACGAGCAGGTCGTGGAGGTCGCTGGCGCCGACCACTATGTCAGCCGGGGCGCCCACAAGCTCGTCGGAGCACTGGATGCGTTCGGCATCGACGTCGCAGGACGGATCGCGCTGGACGCCGGCGCATCCACCGGCGGGTTCAGCCAGGTGCTGCTGGAGCGCGGCGCGGCCAGGGTGATCGCCGTCGATGTCGGCCACGGCCAGCTCTCCCCGCTGATCGCGGGCGATGAGCGCCTGTCGTCGTTCGAGGGCGTCAACGTGCGCACGCTCACCGCGAGCAGTCTCGCCGGGCTGTTCGGCGAGGAGGTGCGCCCGGACCTCGTGGTCGGCGACCTCTCGTTCATCTCGCTGACGCAGGTGCTTCCCGCGCTCGCGGAGACCGCGGCGGGCGGCGCCGATTTCGTGCTGCTGGTCAAGCCGCAGTTCGAGGTGGGGCGCACGGGCATCAAGGAGGGGATCGTGCGCGACGCCGGGCTCCGCTCGGACGCCGTGACCGGCGTGCTGTGGGCGGCGCACGACCTCGGGCTCGGCACGAAGGGTTTCGTCGCGTCGCCGATCGCGGGCAGCCAGGGCAACCGCGAATACCTCGTCTGGTTGAGCGCGTCCGGCGCCAATCCGACCGAGTGGCTGGCCGAGGTGCAGTCGGCCACGAACCACTGACCGCGGCCCGAGGTCGACCCAGCTCTCCACAGCCTGAGAGCTTTCCCCAACCTGTCGCGCGCTCACACAGACGCGCGGAAAACCGACAGAATGGGAAGACCGGATTCCACCACCAGAACGGAGCGTGACGCCAATGGATGCACCCGCCAGGTACATCCTCGTCGTCGCGCACACTGGTCGCCAAGATTCCCTCGAAGCAGGAGTGCAGGTCTGCACGCAGCTCATCGCGGCGGGCGTCGTTCCCGTGCTCAGCGAAGACGAACGGCGCGACGTGCTCGCCGCGAACCCGAGCTTCGACGACGTGGCCGTGCTCGGCGTCGATGTGCAGCCGGACGAGCTGGAGCTGGTCATCGTGCTGGGCGGCGACGGCACCATCCTGCGCGCCGCCGAGCTGATCAGGGGATGCTCCGCCCCGCTGCTCGGCATCAACCTCGGCCATGTCGGCTTCCTCGCCGAGAGCGAGAGGGACGACCTGGCGCTCGCCGTCGCGCGCGGGCTCGCGAAGGACTACGAGGTCGAGGAGCGCATGACGCTCTCCGCGCGGGTCAAGCTCGGCAAGCAGGTCGTCTACGAGAGCTGGGCGCTGAACGAGGCGACCGTCGAGAAGGCGAGTCGCGAGCGGATGCTCGAAGTGGTCATCGAGGTGGACGGGCGGCCGATGTCGAGCTTCGGCTGCGACGGCGTGGTGATGTCGACGCCGACGGGGTCGACGGCGTACTCGTTCTCGGCCGGTGGACCCGTGGTCTGGCCCGGCGTGGCCGCACTGCTGCTCGTTCCGCTCAGCGCGCACGCCCTGTTCGCGCGGCCCCTGGTGGTGGACGCGGACTCCTCGCTCGCCGTCGAGCTGCTCGACCGCACGGGCGGTGCCGGCATCCTCTGGTGCGACGGTCGCCGGGCGTTCGACCTGCCGCCAGGCGCGCGCGTCGTGGTGCGCAGGTCGCCCATCCCCGTGCGTCTCGCGCGACTGCATCCCGGACCGTTCACCGACCGCCTGGTGCACAAGTTCAACCTTCCCGTCACCGGATGGAGGGGGCCGGCCGACCGTGACTGACAACCGTGGTGGGATCGAAGAGATCTCGATCAAAGACCTGGGTGTCATCGCCGACGCCTCCCTGCCGCTCGGACCGGGGTTCACGGCGATCACCGGAGAGACGGGCGCCGGAAAGACGATGGTCGTGTCCGCCCTCGGGCTGCTGCTCGGAGAACGCGCTGACACCGGAGCCGTGCGGCTCGGCAGCGCGCAGGCCTGGGTGGAGGGCCGCTGGCGCATCGCGGAGTCGAGCGACGTGGTCGAGCGGGTGCGGGATGCGGGCGGAGACGTCGATCCTCTGGGCGGCGGGGGAGCAGAGCTGGTGCTCACGCGCTCCGTGTCGTCGGAGGGACGATCGCGCGCGGTCGTCGGCGGACGCAGCGCTCCGGTGAGCGTGCTCACCGAGCTGGGCGGCCAGCTCGTCGTGGTGCACGGCCAGTCCGACCAGATCCGGCTGCGGTCGGCCGTGGCGCAGCGCGAGGCCCTCGACCGGTTCGCGGGGCCGGACTTCGCCGCTGCCGTCGACACGTACGCGCAGGTCTTCCACCGCTGGCGCGACAACCGCGCGGAGCTCGACGAACTGGTGGCCGATCAAGACAGGCGCGCCCGCGAGGCGGAGGATCTGCGCATCGCGATGGCGGAGATCGAGGCCGTCGCTCCGCAGACCGGCGAAGACGATGAACTCGCCGAGCGCGCAGAGCGGCTGTCGAACCTCGAAGAGCTGCGCCTGGCAGCGGCCAGCGCTCGCGAACTGCTCTCGGCGGAGGAGTCGGAGGGCGCCGATGCACTCGGCCTGCTCGACAGCGCCAGGCGGCACCTGGAGCGCGTCGCCGAGCACGACCACGCGCTCGGCACGGTCGCCGAGGCTGTCGCGAACGCCAACTACCTGATCTCCGACGTAGCCGCTCAGCTCTCGACCTACCTGGCGACGCTCGACACGGAGGGCGCGCGCGAGCTCGAACTGGTGCAGGACAGGCGCGCAGAGCTCGCCACCCTCGTGCGCAAATACGGCCCAACGCTCGACGACGTGATCGGCGCGCTCGACTCGGGAAGCTCCCGGCTGCTCGAACTCGACGGCGACTCCGACAGGATCGAGGAGCTGCGCGCGGAGGTCGAAGCGGACGCCGCCCTCGCCACCGAACTCGCGGACGGACTGAGTGCACAGCGGCGTTCGGCTGCCGAGCGGCTGAGCACGGCCGTCTCCGACGAGCTGACCGCGCTCGCGATGGCGGATGCGCGCGTGGTCGTCGAGGTCATCCAGCGCGAGGAGTTCACGGCGGCGGGCCGCGACCAGGTCTCGATCCTGCTCCAACCGCACTCCGGCGCGGAGCCGAGGCCGCTCGGCAAGGGCGCGTCCGGGGGAGAGCTCTCCCGGGTGATGCTCGCGATCGAGGTCGTCATCGCGGGAACGGACCCCGTGCCCACGTTCATCTTCGACGAGATCGACGCGGGCGTCGGCGGCGCTGCCGCCATCGAGATCGGCCGCAGGCTCGCCAAGCTCGCGGAGAGCTCGCAGGTGATCGTCGTGACGCACCTCGCGCAGGTCGCCGCGTTCGCCGGCAACCACCTCACGGTGGTGAAGGGCAGCGACGGCTCGGTGACCGCATCCAGTGTCCGTCAGTTGGGCGGCGACGAACGGATCGCCGAGATGGCCCGCTTGCTCTCCGGTCTGCCGGACTCGGAGAGCGGGCTGGCGCACGCGCGCGAGTTGGTGGAGATGGCCGGGTCCGCAGGGTGATAGGATAAAAGCCCGTGGTGGATAAATCAGACGCGGGCATTTCGAACGGCATTACCAAGCACATTTTCGTGACGGGTGGTGTCGTTTCTTCGTTGGGCAAGGGTCTTACAGCGGCCAGCCTCGGCAACCTTCTCACTGCTCGCGGCCTCCGTGTCGTGATGCAGAAACTCGATCCGTACCTCAACGTCGACCCTGGGACGATGAACCCGTTCCAGCACGGCGAGGTGTTCGTGACGGACGACGGCGCGGAGACCGACCTCGACATCGGTCACTACGAGCGCTTCCTCGACATCAACCTCGGCCAGTCGGCCAACGTGACCACGGGGCAGATCTACTCGAACGTCATCGCCAAGGAGCGCAGGGGCGAATACCTCGGCGACACGGTGCAGGTCATCCCGCACATCACCGACGAGATCAAGCGCAGGATGCGCCTCCAGGCCCAGCCTGGACCGGACGGCGAGCCGGCGCCGGACGTCATCATCACCGAGATCGGCGGAACGGTCGGCGACATCGAGTCGCAGCCGTTCATCGAGTCCGCCAGGCAGGTGCGCCACGAGCTCGGCCGCAAGAACTGCTTCTTCGTCCACGTCTCGCTCGTGCCGTTCATGAACGCCTCGGGCGAGCAGAAGACCAAGCCGACCCAGCACTCCGTCGCCGCCCTCCGCTCCATCGGCATCCAGCCGGACGCGCTGGTGCTCCGCAGCGACCGCCCGGTCTCCGAGTCCAACAAGCGCAAGATCGCGCTGATGTGCGACGTGGACGAGTCGGCCGTGGTCAACGCGGTGGATGTTCCGAGCATCTACGACATCCCGACGATGCTGCACGACCAGGGCCTCGACGCATACATCATCGACCAGCTCGGCCTCGACAAGGCGGACGAGGTCAACTGGGACGGCTGGAGCGAACTGCTCGACGCCGTGCACGACCCCAAGCACGAGGTCACGATCGGGCTGGTCGGCAAGTACATCGACCTGCCGGATGCGTACCTCTCGGTCACCGAGGCGCTCCGCGCTGGCGGTTTCGCGCACAACACCAAGGTGCACCTCAAGTGGATCGCCTCCGACGAGTGCCAGACCCCGGAGGGCGCGGCAGCCCAGCTCGCCGACGTGGACGCGATCTGCGTGCCTGGCGGCTTCGGCGTCCGCGGCATCGAGGGCAAGCTCGGCGCGCTGCGCCTCGCTCGCGAGAACGGCATCCCGGCCCTCGGCCTGTGCCTCGGACTCCAGTGCATGGTCATCGAGTACGCCCGCAACGAGGCCGGTCTGGCAGGCGCGTCGTCGTCGGAGTTCGACCCAGACACCGAGTTCCCGGTCATCGCGACGATGGCGGAGCAGGTGGAGATCATCGCGGGCGGCGACCTCGGCGGCACCATGCGGCTCGGCCTCTACCCGGCGCTCCTCGCCGAAGGGTCGATCGTCTCCGAGCTCTACGGCGCCCCTGAGGCCTCGGAGCGGCACCGTCACCGCTACGAGGTGAACAACAACTACCGCGAGCAGATCGCGGACGCCGGGCTCTGGTTCTCCGGAACCTCGCCGGACGGCCACCTGGTCGAGTACGTCGAACTGCCGCGCGACGTGCACCCGTTCTATGTCGGCACGCAGGCGCATCCCGAGCTGCGGTCCCGCCCGAACCGCGCGCACCCGCTGTTCCGCGGGCTCGTGGGCGCCGCGCTCGAACGGCAGAAGGCCAGCATGTTGTTCGAAGTGGCCGCGGACGCCTGATGGCGGCCGAGGCGCAGTCTGCCGAGGTCCCGTCGACGGAGGAGCTCACCGACGACCCGGTCTCGCCAGAGATCGTGTCGTCGGAGACGGTGTTCTCCGGTCGCGTCTGGGACGTGCGCCACGAGACCTTCCGCTACAACGGCGACGTGATCGGACGTGACTTCGTCGACCACACCGGCGCCGTCGCCGTGCTCGCGCTGGACGACGAGGACAGGGTGCTGCTGATCAAGCAGTACCGGCATCCCGTGCGGTATCGCGACTGGGAGATCCCGGCCGGTCTGCTCGACGTGCGCGGCGAGCATCCCCTGGATGCGGCCAAGCGCGAACTGGCAGAGGAGGCCGACGTCGAGGCCGACGAGTGGAACGTGCTGTCGGAGTTCTACACGAGCCCCGGCGGAAGCGACGAGGCAATCCGGATCTACCTCGCACGCGGGCTGCGGCCTACCGCGACCGCGTTCGACCGCTTCGACGAGGAGGCCGACATCGAGGTGCGCTGGGTGCCGCTCGACGAGGCAGTGGATGCGGTGCTCGACCGCCGCATCCAGAACCCGTCGCTGACCATCGGCGTGCTCGCGGCGCAGCTCGGCAGGCAGACCGGCTGGGCGAAGCTCGGCGCGGCTGACGTGCCGTGGCCGCGGCACCCGAAGCTCGGCGCATGACGGTCGAGACGGCCGCGGACTCGTACCTGCGGCACGTCTCGATCGAGCGCGGCCTGTCGGCGAACACGGTCGCCGCGTACCGCCGCGACCTGGGCGTGTACGCGGAGTGGCTGACCTCCCGCAACGTGACGGACCCGGCCGACATCACCACGCCGATGATCTCCGAGTTCACCGTGCACCTCGGTTCGCGCGCCGAGTCGCCGCTGACCTCGTCGTCGCTCGCCAGGATGCTGTCGACCGTGCGCGGCTTCCATCGGTTCCTCCTCGACGAGAGCGTGGTCGAGGTGGATGTGGCGCACGAGCTGAAGCCGCCGAAGCTGTCCAGCCGGCTGCCGAAGGCGATCAGCGTCGACCAGGTGTCGGCGCTGCTGGCGGCGACGGACGGGGAGGGCATCGCCTCCCTGCGCGACAAGGCGCTGCTCGAACTGCTCTACGCGACGGGCGCGCGCGTGAGCGAGGCGGTGAACCTCAACGTCGACGACGTGATCGACGACGACATCGTGCGCCTCACCGGCAAGGGCAGCAAACAGCGCATCGTGCCGCTCGGCAGCTACGCCAGGGCGGCCATCGACACCTACCTCGTGCGCGCCCGCCCTGCGCTCTCGCTGAAGGGCAGGGCGACCCCCGCACTGTTCCTCGGGATGCGCGGTGCCAGGCTGTCGCGCCAGAACGCCTGGCTGATCATCCGGGCCGCCGCCGAGCGGGCGCAGCTCGGCGTCGAGGTGTCGCCGCATACGCTGCGGCACTCGTTCGCCACGCACCTGCTCGCCGGCGGCGCGGACGTGCGGGTCGTGCAGGAACTGCTCGGCCACTCGTCGGTGGCGACCACGCAGATCTACACGCTCGTCACCGCCGACACCCTCCGCGACGTCTACACGTCCGCGCATCCACGCGCCCGCTGACCGCGCGCCCGCGCGAGCGCACGACTCGTGCGGAACGCGCGGTGCGCGCCGCTCGCACCGTACCTTTTGCACGAGCCGCGCCAGGGCGCGAGCGCACGACTCGTGCGGAACGTGCGGTTGCCGCGCGCGAGACCGCACGATTCGCACGAACCGTGAGGCTGCTGACAGCGGCGGTGCGCCCCGCGAGATGGGGGTTGCGTCGGTAGGATGGGCAACTGACGTAAGTCAGCGACAAAAGGGACGAGGAACACGCAGGTGACGCGCAACGACGAGGTCAGAACCCAGCTTCCGGGCATGGATGACGCATCCCTCGCCGTGCCGCTCGGACCGACAGGCCGTCCGCTGCGGTCGTTCCCGGTCCCCGCTCCCCTCAAGGGTCACGGCCCTGCGCGCATCATCGCGCTGTGCAACCAGAAGGGCGGCGTCGGCAAGACGACGACCAGCATCAACCTGGGCGCCACCCTCGCCGAGTACGGCCGCCGCGTGCTGGCCGTCGACTTCGACCCGCAGGGCGCGCTCTCCGCGGGCCTCGGAGCGCAGACGCACGACGTCACCACCATTTACGACCTGCTGCTGTCGCGCTCGAAAGACCCGGCGGAGGCCATCCAGAAGACCGGCGTGCCCGGCCTCGACATCATCCCGGCCAACATCGACCTGTCCGCCGCCGAGGTGCACCTCGTCAACGAGGTCGCCCGCGAGCAGATCCTGGCCAGCGTGCTGCGCAAGGTGAGCGGCGACTACGACGTGATCCTGATCGACTGCCAGCCCTCGCTCGGCATCCTCACGGTGAACGCGCTGACGGCGGCGCACGGCGTGCTCATCCCGCTGGAGTGCGAGTACTTCGCGCTGCGCGGCGTCGCCCTGCTGATCGAGACCATCGACAAGGTGCGCGAGCGCCTGAACCCGGCGATCGAGCTCGACGGCATCCTCGCCACCATGTACGACTCCCGCACGCTGCACTCGCGCGAGGTGCTGGAGCGGGTCGTCGATGCCTTCGGCGACCGGGTGCTCGAGACGGTGATCTCGCGCACGGTGAAGTTCCCGGACGCCTCCGTCGCCGCCACCCCGATCACGCAGTTCGCGCCAGAGCACTCCGCGGCAGAGGCGTACCGCCAGCTCGCCAGGGAACTGATCGCGCGTGGCGCCGTCGCCTAGCGCCACGGGGAGCGAGGACGCCGCAGACGGTCAGGTGGCCGAAGCGCAGGAAACCGTCCAGCCCGCGACGTTCCGCGTCGCGCTCGGCGAGTTCGAGGGGCCGTTCGACCTGCTGCTGTCACTCATCACCAAGCACGAGCTCGACATCACCGAGATCTCGCTGAGCCGGGTCACGGACGAGTTCATCGCCTACCTGCGCGCGCTCGACTCGGAGGACAGCCTCGACGAGGCCAGCGAGTTCCTGCTCGTGGCCGCCACCCTGCTCGACCTCAAGGTCGCTGGGCTCCTCCCGCAGGGGGAGCTGGTGGATGCGGAGGACGTCGCACTACTCGAAGCCCGCGATCTGCTGTTCGCGCGGCTGCTGCAGTACCGCGCCTTCAAGGAGGCGTCGTCCTGGTTCCAGGCGGGGATGGAGGCGGAGGCCACCAGGCACACCCGCACGGTCCGCCTGGAGGACAAGTACCGGCAGCGCACGCCGGAGCTGGTGTGGACGCTGACCGCGGGCGACTTCGCCGCCATCGCCACGCTCGCGCTCACGCCGCGGGAGATCCCTGTCGTCGGTCTCGACCACCTGCACGCCCCGCTGGTGAGCATCAGGGAGCAGGCAGCTCTCGTGGTGGGGATGCTGCGGTCGGGGGAGACGGTGACGTTCCGGCAGCTCGTGGCCGGGGCAGACCTCAAGGGTGTCGTGATCGCGCGGTTCCTCGCCGTCCTGGAGCTGTACCGGCACGCGGCGATCGCGTTCGAGCAGCTCGAACCCCTCGGTGAGTTGACGCTCCGCTGGACGGCGGAGCACTGGTCGGAGGAGAATCTGTCGAATTTGGGAGCGGACTATGACGGTTGAGAATGACGTGGCGCCGCAGGGCGCGGTGATGCCGCAGGAGGCCGTGGCGGCCGAAGAAGCGCGCCCCGGCCTGCCGGACGGCGTCGCGGTGGAGCGCGCGCTCGAGGCCATCCTGATGGTCGCGGACGAGCCGATGAGCGTCGTCACCCTCGCCACGGCGGTCGGCGCCCCCGTCAAGCGCGTCCGCGCTGCAGTGGATGCGCTGGTCGCCGACTTCGACGGAGCAGACGACGGCGTCCGGCGCGGCTTCGAGCTGCGCGAGGTGGGCGGCGGCTGGCGCATCTATGTGCGCCCGGAGTTCGACCCCGTCGTCGCCGACTACGTGCTCGCCCAGAACCCGACCAAGCTGTCGCAGGCCGCGCTGGAGACGCTCGCCGTGATCGCGTACAAGCAGCCGATCAGCCGCGGCGCCATCGCATCCATCAGGGCGGTCAACGTCGACTCCGTGGTGCGCACTCTGCTCGGCCGTGGCCTGATCACGGAAATGTTCACGGACAGCGAGACCGGAGCCATCAACTACGGCACCACCGATCTCCTGCTCACCCAGCTCGGCATCAACTCGATCGACGAGCTGCCGAAGATCTCCCCGCTGCTGGCGGACGGAACGGATGGATTCGACGGCGATGTCCGCTAGAGACGGCAAGAACGCACACGCACAGCAGGCGGACGGCAGCCCGGAGGGGGAGCGGCTGCAGAAGGTCATGGCGGCAGCGGGGGTCGCATCCCGACGGGTGTCGGAAGACCTGATCTCCGCTGGCAGGGTGACCGTGAACGGCGAGGTCGTCACCGAGCTCGGGCGCAGGATCGACCCGCTCACCGACCTGGTCGCCGTCGACGGCTCGGCCGTGCAGCTCGACACGTCGCGACGCTACGTGATGCTGAACAAGCCGGTCGGCGTCGTCAGCTCCATGCGCGACGAGCAGGGCAGGCCCGACCTGTCCCGGTTCACCTCCGAGTACCCGGAGCGCCTGTTCAACGTCGGTCGTCTGGATGCGGAGACCTCCGGGCTGCTCATCCTCACCAACGACGGCGAGCTCGCCCACGTGCTCGCGCATCCCAGCTTCGGCGTGACCAAGACGTACATTGCCCGCGTGCGCGGCGTCGTCACCCCGCAGACCATCGCCACCCTCACCCGCGGAGTCGAACTGGAGGACGGCCCGATCGCCGCAGACAAGGCGCGGCTGCTCGAACGCAGCTCGTCCGCCAAAGACAGCCTGGTCGAGCTGACGCTGCACTCCGGCCGCAACCGGATCGTGCGCCGCATGATGGCCGAGGTCGGGCATCCCGTGATCGAGCTGGTCAGACGCCAGTTCGGGCCGCTCCACCTCGGCACCCTCCGGGTGGGACAGATGCGCGACCTGACTAAGGTGGAACTCGGCCAGCTCCTGACGATCTCCCGCCAGAAAGACACCAAGTGAACGACACCGCCTCCCGCCTCACCGCGCCCGTCCGCGTGGTCGGTGCAGGGCTGCTCGGCGCATCGGTCGGCCTCGGCCTGCGCGCCGACGGCGTGGACGTGCTGCTCGCCGACGCGTCGCCGGCGCATCTCAGGCTCGCCGCGGACTACGGCGCCGGCCGGGCGGACGACGGCACGACGTCGCCCGCGCTGATCGTGGTGGCGGTGCCGCCGGACCTCGTGGCGCAGGTGGTGCTGGCAGAGCTCGCCGCGCATCCGGATGCGATTGTCACCGATGTCGCGAGCGTGAAGGTCGCTCCGCTGTCGGAGCTGGAGGCGGCGGGCGCCAACCTGTCGCGGTACGTGGGATCGCATCCACTGGCCGGACGGGAGCGCGGAGGGCCGAGCTCTGCCCGCGCCGACCTGTTCGTCGGCCGCCCGTGGGTGGTCTGCGCACGGCCGGAGAACGACCGCGCGGCGGTCTCGCTGGTGGAGGCGCTGATCCTGGACCTCGGCGCGACGCCGGTGGAGATGGGCACCACGGAGCACGACGCGGCCGTCGCGCTCGTGTCGCACACTCCGCAGATCGTCGCGAGCCTGATGGCCAAGCGGCTGGCAGGGTCGACGGACGCCGCCCTCGCGCTCGCCGGTCAGGGCCTGCGCGACGTGACCCGCATCGCGGGAAGCGAGCCGGAGCTGTGGGTGCAGATCCTCGGAGCGAACGCCCCGGCCATCGTCGAGATCCTGCACGCATACCGCGACGACCTCGACCGGATGCTCGGAGCGCTCGGCGACGTCGACGCCTCCGGCGCGCGGCGCACCATTGCGGAGGAGATCGCCGGCGGCAACGTCGGCGTATCCCGTCTGCCTGGCAAGCACGGTCAGGACAAGCGGTACGCGTCCATCGTCGTCATGGTCGACGACCGCCCTGGCGAGCTGGCGCGGCTGCTCACGGAGCTGGGCGAGATCGGCGTGAACCTCGAAGACCTGCGCCTGGAGCACTCGCCGGGCGCTCAGGTGGGTCTCGCGGAGATCGCGGTGCTTCCCGAAGTGCTCCAGCGCACGATCGACGACTTGACGGACAGAGGATGGAGGATCGCCGGATGAGCGCGATCGAGACCCACGAAGCGACGCCGACGGTCGTCGCGGTCGACGGCCCAGCCGGAAGCGGCAAGTCCAGTGTGAGCAAGGCGGCGGCCCGCGAGCTCGGCTACGCCTACCTCGACACCGGCGCCGCATACCGCGCGCTGAGCTGGTTCGTGGTCGCGCGGAAGCTCGACCCCTCCGACTCCGACGCCGTCGTGGATGCGCTGCCCGACTTCGACTACCGCATCGGAACCGACCCGGACACCTACCACGTGTTCGTCGGCGACCACGACGTGACGGACGCCATCCGCGAGCCGGAAGTCACCGCCGTCGTCAGCGCCATCGCCCGTGTGCCGGAGGTGCGGACCTTCCTCACCGAGCTGTTCCGCAGCATCATGAGGAACACCGAGAAGCCGGGGATCGTGGTGGAGGGCAGGGACATCACCACCGTGGTCGCGCCCGATGCTCCCGTGCGCATCCTGCTCACTGCCAGCGAAGCGGCTAGAATAGCCAGGCGTTCCGCGGAACTCGTCGGCCACTCCGCCGCCCATGTCGGCGAGCAGCTACACCGCCGCGACCTGGCTGACTCCCGGGTCGTCGACTTCATGAACGCCGCCGACGGTGTGACCACCGTCGATTCAACCGATCTCGACTTCGAGCAGACCGTCGCCGCGGTCATCGATGTCGTACAGACCGAAATCCGGAAAGGCGCCTGACGCGCATGTCTGACAAAGAACTTGAGGAGCCCCAGGGCGCCGACGACCTGGTCGAGCGACTGTCCGAGCTCGACGAGGAGCTGGCCGCGCAGCGCGCCGCCGCCCTCCGCAGCGGGCTGGACGATTACGAGCTGGACGAGGCGGACCTCGACATCCTCGAGACCGTCAGCGAAGATCCCGACGCGATCACCTACCTCCCCGCCCTGCCGGTGCTCGCCATCGTCGGCCGCCCCAACGTGGGCAAGTCGGCGCTGGTCAACCGCATCCTCGGCCGCCGCGAGGCCGTCGTGGAGGACACCCCTGGTGTGACCCGCGACCGCGTCTCGTACCAGGCGGAGTGGAACGGGCGCCGGTTCACCATCGTCGACACCGGCGGCTGGGAGCCGGACGCCAAGGGCATCGACGCATCCGTCGCCGCGCAGGCCGAGATCGCGATCGACCTCGCGGACGCCGTGCTGTTCGTGGTCGACGCCAACGTCGGGGCAACGGCGACCGACGAGCACGTCGTCCGGATGCTGCGCAAGACCAAGAAGCCCGTCTTCCTCGCCGCCAACAAGGTGGACGACCTTCGCCAGGAGCCGCACGCCACCGAACTGTGGTCGCTCGGCCTCGGCGAACCCCGCCCCGTCTCCGCTCTGCACGGGCGCGGCGTCGCCGACCTGCTCGACGACATCCTGAAGAAGCTGCCGGAAGTCTCCGCCGTCGCCAAGCAGGAGGTCGGCGGACCGCGCCGCGTCGCGATCGTCGGGCGCCCGAACGTGGGCAAGTCGTCGCTGCTCAACAAGGCCGCCGGCGAAGAGCGCGTGGTCGTCAACGAGCTCGCCGGCACCACCCGCGACCCGGTGGATGAGCAGGTCGAGATCGCCGGCAAGGTGTGGCGTTTCGTCGACACGGCCGGTATCCGCCGCCGCGTGCACCTGCAGCAGGGCGCCGACTTCTACGCGTCGCTTCGCACATCCACCGCGTTGGAGAAGGCGGAGGTCGCCGTCGTCGTGCTCGACGTCTCCGAGCCGATCAGCGAGCAGGATGTGCGCATCATCGACCTGGTGCTCGAGTCCGGTCGCGCGCTCGTGCTCGCGTTCAACAAGTGGGACCTCCTCGACGACGACCGCCGCCGCTACCTGGAGCGCGAGATCGAGCAGGACCTCGCCCACGTGGCCTGGGCTCCGCGCGTGAACATCTCCGCGCGCACCGGACGCCACCTGGAGAAGCTGGTGCCCGCTCTGGAGCTCGCGCTCGAGTCGTGGGACACCCGCATCCCGACCGGCAAGTTCAACGCCTTCCTGGCCGAGCTCACGGCGGCGCACCCGCACCCCGTGCGCGGCGGGAAGCAGCCGCGCATCCTGTTCGGCACGCAGGCGTCGAGTCGTCCGCCGACATTCGTGGTGTTCACGACCGGCTTCCTCGACCCCGGCTACCGTCGCTACATCGTTCGCAGGCTGCGCGAGATCTACGGCTTCGAGGGAACGCCGATCACGCTCAACATGCGCGTCCGCGAGAAGCGCAAGCGCTAGCTGCGCTTCTCCGTCCGAACGGAGCGCACCTTCGACACGCCGTCGGAATCTCCTGCGAAACGGAGATTCCGGCGGCGTCGCGCGTTTTCTCCTTCGGAACCAACGCCCCATGGCATCCCGACCGTTTCGTTGGGGAGGAGATCTGGGCGGATTCGGCTCACTTCTCCGTTCGGAAGGAGAAACCGACGGCGCGTCGTGGCGAGTCTCCTGTCGAACCAGAAAGGCTAGAGCACGTCGCTGACGGCAAAGCGCCCGGCCTCGGCCGCCTCTCCGAGCGCCTCGAAGTCGGCCAGCGACTGGTCGGCGTACGCCAGCGACCACGCCGTCACCGCGCGGGGGAGCGCGTCCGAGCTGCCGATGTATCCGGCGATGGATGCGCTCAACGGGCTGCGCGAGTGCGCCCTGGCGAGGATCGTCGCGCAGGTGCGCACGTAGTCGGCGAACGGCTCGTCCGGCATCCCCGGGATGTCGAACGACACGTTCCTGTCCCGGAACTGGCGCACGTAGAAGCCGAAGCCCTCGAAGCTCACATAGCCGAGGAACGGGTCGGACACCGCCTGCAGGATGCGCTGGTTGGCTGTGACCCGATATCCGTGGTGCTCGGCGAGCGTCGCGCGGTCGATGCCGGCGATGTCCTCGGTCGCCACGCCGCCGAACTCGTGCAACACGGACTCCGTCGCCTCCTTCACCTGGAGCACGAGCGGTTCGCCCCGCGGACCGGTCAGCACCACGATGAAGCAGCGGGTGCCGACGCTGCCGACGCCGACCACGCGTCGGGCGATGTCCGTGACCGTGTGCTGGTCGAGGAGCAGCGCGATGTCGGGGGAGACCGTCCTGCTGTACCGTGCGAGCACCTCGCCGATGCTGGCCTCGATCTCGGCGGGAACGTGGGTGAGCCTCGGCGGGTTCTCGACGATGCGGCGCGAGCCGTCGTCCGCCAGCTCGGTGATGCGCGACACGACGTGCGCCGACGTGCGCTTCTCCGAGGCGGCGACGGTCTTCTTCACCAGGCGCTGCGTGGCCTTGCCGTACTGACGGCCCCCGTGGATGACGGCCGCCTCGAAGAAGCGCTGGGTCACGTCGAGCCCGACGGAGGCGCGCAGCCCGTCCCGGTATGCGACGGCCGAGAGCAGCGCCACCTCCTCGGCCTCGGTCTCCGACGCCCCGCGGGCTCTGGCGGCGATGACCACGCTCGTCACCAGCCGCTTGAGGTCCCACTCCCACGGCGCGACGGTCGCCTCGTCGAAGTCGTTCAGGTCGAAGACCATGCGCCGCTCCGGTGACGCGAAAATGCCGAAGTTGGCGATGTGCGCATCCCCGCAGGCCACCACGTTCGCACCGGTCACCGCGCCGCCGGCCAGATCGGCGGCCTGGAGCGCTGCCGTGCCTCGATAGAACGCGAACGGATCCTGCAGCATCCGCGCCGTGCGCAGCGGAACGAGGCTGGGGAGGCGGCTCGCGTTCTGCTTCTCGAGGATGCCCAGCGGGTCGCGCCGCGCATCCGGAACATAAGCGGCGTGCGCCGACCGGGGGATGCGCTTCCTCGCGTCCCTGCCGAACTCGTACTGCTCCCGGTCGCTGGCGACCGGCTCGTGGTCGTAACGCAGGCGACCCGCGACGCTGTCCATGGCGCAACCCTAGCGCTCGGCGCGCGGGCGGGCCACCGATCGGTGACATGACCACAAAGGGGGGTTTGTACCCCGGCTTGTCCTCACTATTGTGGACAGTGAGAGCTACCCGACCGCGCGACCCGAAAGCGCGGGCTCTCTACCTCAAGGACGCATACCCGATCATGAGTTCTACAAGTTCATACACCCCTGCCCGAAAACGCCAACTCGGCGCTGAGAAGCGCACAGAGCCGCTTCCCACCGTCCACCCGAAGCCCTCCGACCGCAAGGTCACCTGGAGCCGCGTCGCCATCGTCGCGACCGTGCTCTTCTGGGCGATCTACGTCGTCACCACGATCATCCGGCAGTTCCTCGTGCTCGGCACGCAGGACTTCCGGTTCACGATGGAGGCGATCGGCTACCTGATCGTCGTCACCTTCCTGACGTTCTCCGCGCTGATGTACCTGGTCGCCCGGCAGGGCGCACTGCAGCGGTTCCAGAAGCACGTGCGGGTTCCCCGCGCCGAGCTCGACCGCCACTTCGCGGAGAACCAGCCGTCCATCACCGTCCTCGTCCCCTCGTACGCCGAGGAGCCGGAGGTCGTGCGGATGACGCTGCTCTCTGCCGCCCTCCAGGAGTTCCCGTCGATGCGCGTCGTGCTGCTGCTCGACGACAACCCCAACCCGACCGACCAGGCCGTCGCGGAGAGGCTGAACGCCACCCGCGCGCTCGGCACGGACATCGCCGCCCTGCTGGCGGAGCCGCGCACCCGCTTCGGCGACGCGCTGCTGCACTACGAGCTGTCCGAGAACGGTGCGTTCGCGTCCGAGGCAGACGCCATCGAGCTGGCGGCGCACTACACCTGGGCGGCCGAGTGGCTGCACGACCAGGCGGATGCGCACGGTGTCGAGGACCACGTCGACCTGTTCTTCGCCGACCAGGTGCTCCGCGCGCTGGGCGACGAACTCGTGCTCACCGCGCAGGCGATCGAGGCCGCCGTCGAAGAGGGAGCTTCGCTCTCCACCGAGCGCGTCGCGCAGCTCTACCGCCGTCTGGCGTGGACGTTCGACGCCGAGCTGGACGTGTTCGAGCGCAAGCAGTGGGCGTCGCTGTCGCACGAGGCGAACAAGGCCATGAACCTGAACGCGTACATCGGCCTGATGGGCGGCACGTACCGGGTCGAGGAGACGCCGGACGGCCCCATCCTGAACCCGGTCAGCACCCGTCGCCCCGGCGACATCGTGATCCCGGACAGCGACTTCCTGCTCACGCTCGACGCCGACTCGATCCTGCTCCGCGAGTACTGCCTCCGCCTCACCTATCTGCTGCAGCAGCCGGACAACGCCCGCGTCGCCGTCACGCAGACGCCGTACTCGTCCTTCCGCGGCGCAGGCACCCGCATCGAGCGTCTGGCCGGTGCGACCACCGACATCCAGCACATCCTGCACCAGGGGATGAGTTTCTACGGCGCCACCTTCTGGGTGGGCGCGAACGCTGTGATCCGCAAGCGCGCGATCGAGGACATCGTGGAGACCGAGTTCGTCGGCGGTTTCGAGGTGCGTCGCTACGTGCAGGACCGCACGGTCATCGAGGACACCGAGTCGAGCATCGACCTCGGCACCCACGGCTGGACGCTCGTCAACTACCCGGAGCGCCTCAGCTACTCCGCCACCCCGCCCGACTTCGGCTCGCTCATCGTGCAGCGCCGCCGCTGGGCGAACGGCGGCCTCCTGATCCTGCCGAAGCTCTGGCGTCAGGTGCGCGAGCGCAAGCGCCGCGGCGAGGTCATCTCCCGCACGGAGCTCCTGCTCCGGGTGAACTACATGGCGTCGATCGCCTGGGCGAGCTTCGGCCTGATCTTCCTGCTGGCGTACCCGTACGACGGCCGTCTGCTCAGCCCCGTCGTGCTGCTCGCGGCTCTGCCGTACTTCATCGCGATGGCCAGCGACCTCCGCTACGCCGGATACAAGGCATCCGACGTTTTCCGGATCTACGGCTTCAACCTGATCCTGCTCCCGGTGAACCTGGCCGGTGTGCTCAAGTCGATCCAGCAGTCGCTGACGGGCAAGAAGATCCCGTTCGTCCGCACCCCGAAGGTGAAGAACCGCACGGCGTCGCCCCTGCTCTACGTGGTGACCCCGTTCCTCATCGTCGCGTTCTCCGCGTTCACCCTGTGGCGTGACGTCAACGCGCAGAACTGGGGCAACGCCGCGTTCGCGCTATTCAACGCGACCCTCGCCATCTGGGCGATCGTCTCCTACATCGGCGTCGGCAACGCCATCGTCGACATCTGGCTCGGCCTCACCCGGCCGCTGTACGTCGAGAAGAAGCGGAAGACGGCGGCGAGCACGACCGCTCCCGCCGCCGACGTGATCGACTGGCGTTCCGTGCTCTACCACGGCCACACCGGCGGCGACCTGCCGCACGTCGAGCGCGTCGCTCTCCCCGCCGCTGCTGCTGAGAAGCAGGCTGCCTGATGGCCGGGAAGAACGCCAAGAATGCGCAGACCCCGGATGCGCAGGCCAAGAATGCGCAGGCCGCGGATGCACAGGCCCCGTCCGGCGGCAACACCGACGGCGGCCGCCGCCTCTCGCCCCTCCGGGTGATCGGCGCAGCGCTCGTCGCCGCGGTGGTCGTCAGCGTCGGCGTCGTCGGCTTCCAGTGGTGGACCGCGAAAGCGGCCGTCGAGGCGCAGCCGTGGTTCGCGTCGTACGTCGACGTGACAGCCACCCCGCGGTTCGCCTTCGAGAACCTCGGCACCACGAACAACAAGGACGCCGTCCTGTCGTTCATCGTCGCAGACTCGTCCTCGGGATGCACGCCGTCCTGGGGCAACGCATACACGCTCGATGAGGCCCGCGGCTCTCTCGACCTCGACCGCCGCATCGCCCGGCTGCAGCAGCAGGGCGGCACGGTCGCGGTGTCGTTCGGCGGCCAGTTGAACGACGAGCTCGCCGTCGCCTGCACCGACCCCGAGAAGCTGAAGGCCGCGTACGCCTCCGTCATCGACCGGTACAAGATCGGCACGATCGACCTCGACCTGGAGGGCGCAGGGCTGGCGGACGCCGACGCGAACGCGCGCCGCGCATCCACCATCGCCGCGCTGCAGAAGGAGCGCAGGGCCGAAGGCAAGAGCCTCGCCGTCTGGCTGACGCTCCCCGTGTCTCCGACCGGACTCACCAGCCAGGGCACGGATGCTGTCGCCGCGATGCTGAAGGCCAAGGTCGACATCGCCGGCGTCAACGTCATGACCATGGACTTCGGCGACGCCAAAGCGGCCAAGCAGTCCATGTCCGACGCGTCACAGGATGCGCTCACCGCCACCCAGCGCCAGCTCGGCATCCTCTACGACCGCGCCAAGCTGCACCAGTCGGACCCGAGCCTGTGGTCGAAGCTGGGCGCGACGCCGATGATCGGCCAGAACGACGTGGAGAAGGAGGTCTTCTCCCTGGCGGACGCCAAGGCGCTGAACGCCTGGGCCGTGTCCAAGGGCGTCGGCAGGATGTCGATGTGGTCGGCCAACCGCGACAAGACCTGCGGGTCGAACTACGTGGACACATCCGTCGTCTCCGACGCCTGCAGCGGCGTCAAGCAGGGCAAGCAGACCTTCGCCGCCGCCCTGTCGAAGGGCTTCGACGGCCACATCTCGCTCGGCGAATCCGCCGTCACCACCCCGGAGCCGACGTCGACGGTCACCAAGGACGACCCCGCCACCTCGCCGTACGCGATCTGGACCACGACCAACTCGTACCTCAAGGGCACGAAGGTGGTCTGGCACCACAACGTCTACGTGGCCAAGTGGTGGACGAAGGGCGATGTCCCCGACGACCCCGTGCTGAACGCGTGGGAGACGCCGTGGGAGCTCGTCGGTCCCGTGCTGCCGGGCGAGACCCCCATCCCGCAGCCGACGCTCCCCGCGGGGACGTACCCGGAGTGGACGGGCACGGCGCAGTTCGACAAGGGCGCCCGCGTGCTCTTCGACGGCGTGCCGTTCGAGGCCAAGTGGTGGACGCAGGGCGACAGCCCGGAGGCCGCCAGCGCCAACCCGGACTCGTCGCCCTGGGCCCCGCTCACCCAGGACGAGATCAACACCATTCTGAGCGGCGGCACCGCCGCTCAGTGAGACTCGGCGGCGGGATGCAGATTCCCCCCTGAACGCATCCCGTCGCCGACCAGACCCGGACAACCGCTGCGGGGCGGAGGTTCTGGGCATCCAGTGGATGCGGCACACTGTCGGGTCGCATCCACTGGCACACGTGCCGACGAGTGCCGGGCGGACTTTCGGGTAGCGAGCCCGTGAGCGCTCGTCGGCACGTTCGCATACCGCCTGTGAGTACTGTTGACTCGACAAGGAGGGTGACGTGACGCGTGTGACGATCGCCGGGCTCGCTGCCCAGTTGAAGCTGTCCAAGGCTTCCGTCTCCTACGCGCTGAACGGCCAGCCCGGCGTGAGCGACGAGACCCGCAGGCGTGTGCTCGACCTCGCCAACGACCTCGGCTGGCATCCGAGCGCGAGCGCCAGGGCGCTGTCCCGCTCCCGCACGGACGCGATCGGCATCGTGCTGCGGCGCGACCCGAGCCTGCTGGGTGCAGAGCCGTTCTACATGAGCCTGCTCGCCGGGGTGGAGAGCGTGCTGGCGGAGACCGACCAGGCGCTGATGCTGCGGATGGTGGGCACCGGAGTCGGCCAGGATCTCGACACCTATCGCCGCTGGAGCGCGCAGGGCAGGGTCGACGGCGTGATGCTGTTCGACATCAGCGTGAACGACCCGCGGCCCGCTCTGCTCGATCAGCTCGGCCTGGACTTCGTGGTGCACGGCAACCGGGCGGAGGTGGCCCCCGGGCGGGTGCTTCTGTACGACGCCCGCGGCGACTCCGCCCTGATCGTCGGCGACCTCGCCCGTCTCGGGCACCGCAGGGTGCTGCACATCACGGGGCCGCTGGAGTTCGAGCACGAGCACGACCGGCGTGCAGCGATCGAGGCGGAGGCCTTCGCCCGCGGAATCAGCACGGTTTTCGCCGCCTCCGACTACTCGTCCGACGCGGGGGAGCGCATCGCGGTCGAACGGCTCGCCGCCGACGCCGGCATCACCGCGGTGGTCACCTCGAACGACATGCTCGCGCTCGGCGCAGCGGCGGGCTTCGACCGGCTCGGCCGCTCGGACGTGGCCCTGGTGAGCTGGGACGACTCGCTGGTCTGCCGCCTCGGTTCCCGGCCGATCACCGCGCTCGCCCGCTTCCCGGAGGAGCAGGGCAGGCGCAGCACCCGGATGCTGCTGGATGCGCTGGCCGGTGTGCCGTCCGAGGTCACCACCGCGAAGCCGAGCGAGCTCGTCGTGCGCTCCACGAGCATCCGGGCCGCGTAGTCGCCCTCCCGAACTAGGGGAGAATTTTTGGTCCACCCCCTTGACAACTGAACCGGTTCAGTTAGCGTAGTGGTCGTGGCGTGTGCGCCACGACCAAGAGACAAGGGAGTCACTATGAAGAAACGCGCCATAGTCGCGGGCGCCATCGCCGCCGCGGTCGCGCTCGTCGCAGCGGGCTGCAGCAGCTCAGGATCGGGAAGCTCGGCCAGCGGATCGACCATCACGTACTGGGCGAGCAACCAGGGGACCAGCCTCGACAACGACAAGCAGGTCCTCACTCCAGTCCTCGACGACTTCACCAAGAAGACAGGCATCAAGGTGAAGCTCGAAGTGATCGGCTGGAACGATCTCCAGACGCGCATCCAGACCGCCGTGACCAGCGGCCAGGGTCCCGATGTGCTCAACATCGGCAACACCTGGGCGGCGTCCCTGCAGGCGACGGGCGCGTTCCTGCCCTTCGACGACGCCAACATGAAGGCCATCGGCGGATCGGACAAGTTCGTCAAGACCGCGCTCGAGACCGGCGGCGCACCGGGCAAGACCGTCACCAGCGTCCCGCTCTACGGCCTCGCATACGGGCTGTACTACAACAAGTCGATGTTCACGGCGGCGGGCGTTCAGCCGCCCACCAACTGGGAAGACCTCGTCACCGATGCCAAGAAGCTGACCAGCGGCTCCACCTACGGCTTCTCCCTGGCCGCGGGCAGCTACACCGAGAACGCCCACTTCGCGTTCATCACGGCGGCGCAGAACGGCGCGGAGTTCTTCGACTCGAAGGGCAACCCCACCTTCACCTCCACCGGAGCTGTCGACGGCATCAAGCGCTACCTCGACCTGATGCAGACCGACAAGGTCGTCAACACCTCCAACGCCCAGTACGACAACGGCGTCCAGGCTGTGAACGACTTCGCGACGGGCAAGGTCGCGATGATCCTCAGCCAGAACAACGCCGACTCGTCGATCAACGCCAACGGCATGAAGACCGACGCGTACGGCGTCGTCCCGTTCCCCGCACCAGCGGGAGGCAAGGACGTCGCCAGCCACGTGGCGGGCATCAACCTCTCCATCATGAAGAACACCAAGAACAAGGATGCGGCCCTGCAGTTCGTCAAGTACATGACGAGCGAGAGCACCCAGACCACCCTGGGCAAGCCGTACGCCACGCTCCCGGTGCTCAACGGCGCCAAGGCCAACTTCACCGACAACGCCGAAGAGGCCGCCACCTTCCAGAAGATCTACAACACCATGTCCAAGCCGCTTCCGCTGGTTCCGGCCGAAGACCAGTTCGAGAACACGGTCGGCAAGGCCATGAACGACATGTTCGCCAAGATCGCCACCGGAGGCACCGTCTCCGACAGCGACATCAAGTCCGCGCTGCAATCGGCGCAGGACCAGGTCAAGCAGTCCATGGGCGGCTAGCGCCGCCGGCGCCGGGTGCGGGATGCGCGTTCTTCGCCGCACATCCCGCACCCGGCGCACCCCCCAGCATCCACAGACCATCCTCCTGACCAGACAGAGGTCACCATGTCGACGACGACATCAGCAGACACTCCGCGCGGCACGGGCGTGCTCGACACGGCGACGGCCGCGCCGGCGCCCGCGCCTCCGCGCAAACGCAAGAGGCAGAAGGGCTGGTGGATCCCGCTCGCCCTGCTCGCGCCCGCCATCATCTTCGAGATCCTCATCCACGTCATCCCGATGCTCACCGGCATCTGGATCAGCTTCGTCCAGCTCACGAAGTTCTACATCGCCAACTGGTCGGAGGCCCCGTTCGTCGGCTTCAAGAACTACGCGGTCGCCCTCGACTTCAACGGTTCGGTGGGGGCTGCGCTGCTGCAGTCGTTCCTGATCACCTGCGGATTCACCATCCTCGTCGTCGGCATCTCCTGGTCGCTCGGGATGTCCGCCGCCGTCGCTCTGCAGCGCAAGTTCTGGGGCCGCGGCTTCTTCCGCACCCTGTTCCTCGTGCCGTACGCGCTGCCGATGTACGCGGGCATCATCGCCTGGAAGTTCATGCTGCAGAAGGACACCGGCGCGGTGAACCACTTCCTGTTCGACAACCTGAACCTCCCCGGCGACAAGCCGTTCTGGCTGATCGGCGGCAACGCCTTCTGGTCGATCGTGATCGTCGCCATCTGGCGGCTGTGGCCGTTCGCGTTCCTGATGCTGATGGCCGGGCTGCAGTCCATCCCGGAGGAGGTCTACGAGGCATCGGCGGTCGACGGCGCGAAGCCGGCCAGGCAGTGGGGCTCGATCACGCTGCCGATGCTGCGCCCGGTCAACACGGTGCTGCTGCTGGTGATGTTCTTATGGACGTTCAACGACTTCAACACACCGTTCGTGCTGTTCGGCAACGCCCAACCGGCGGCCGGTGACCTGATCTCGTTCCACATCTACAACGCCTCGTTCCTCACCTGGAACTTCGGCTCCGGGGCCGCGATGAGCGTCCTGCTCCTGATCTTCCTGCTGATCGTGACGGGCATCTACCTGCTCGTGCTGAACCGGAGGTCCCGTCGTGCGTGAGACCGTTTCCTCGAAAGCCTTCCGCTGGGTGGTGCTCGTCATCCTGACGATCTTCACCGCCGTGCCCATCTACGTGATGGTCACCTCTTCGATGAAGTCCCTGGCGGATGTGCAGGGCGCCTTCACCTGGTGGCCCACCCAGATCACGTTCCAGCCGTTCATCGACATGTGGTCGACGGTGCCGCTGGCGTCGTACTTCGTGAACAGCCTCATCGTCGCCGGCTCTGCGACCATCCTGAGTCTGGTCATCGCGGTGTTCGCCGCGTACGCCGTCTCGCGCTACCGGTTCAAGGGTCGCAGCGTGTTCACCACCACCGTGCTGTCCACGCAGATGTTCCCCGGCGTGCTGTTCCTGCTGCCGCTGTTCCTCATCTTCGTGAACATCAACCAGGCGGTGGGGATCCAGCTCGTCGGCACGCGGTTCGGGCTCGTGATCACCTATCTGACGTTCGCGCTGCCGTTCTCGATCTGGATGCTCGCCGGGTACTTCGACGGCATCCCGCGCGACCTCGACGAGGCGGCGATGGTCGACGGGAGCGGGCCGATGGGCGCGCTCTGGCACGTCGTGCTTCCCGCCGCCCGCCCCGGATTGATCGCGGTCGCCATCTACTCGTTCATGACCAGTTGGGGCGAGGTGCTGTTCGCATCCGTGATGACGACGGACGAGAACAGAACGCTCGCGGTCGGCCTGCAGCTCTACTCCACCCAGACGAACGTGTACTGGAACCAGATCATGGCCGCCTCGCTCGTGGTGAGCATCCCCGTGGTCGTGGCGTTCCTGCTGCTGCAGCGCTCGTTCGTCGCCGGGCTGACGGCGGGTGCGGTGAAGTAGCCGCCTCTGCCGTCTTCTGCTCCGACTGCTCGACTGCTCGACTTCTCGCGACTTCTCGTCGTTTCGAAAGGAATCATGGAACGCCATTCCCCCCTGCTCGCCGTCGACGGCGCGCCCGCCATCTGGCTCGGGGCCAACTTCTGGTCCCGGTCGGGCGGCCCGCTGATGTGGACCCGGTACGACCCGCAGGTCGTCCGCTCCGAGCTCGCCGTCCTGGCAGAGCACGGCCTCAACATGACCAGGTCGTTCTTCTACTGGCCGGACTTCCACCCGACCCCGGACACCCTGGACGAGCAGTGCATCGCCAACTTCCACGACTTTCTCGACGCCCACGTGGATGCGGGCATGACGACGGTGCCGACGTTCCTGGTCGGGCACATGTCCGGCGAGAACTGGGACCCGGCGTGGCGCGACGGCCGCGACCTCTACAGCGACATCTGGTTCGTCGGACGCCAGGCCTGGTACGTCCGCGAGCTGACCGCCCGCTTCGCCGAGCATCCCGCCGTCGCCGGCTGGCTGCTCACCAACGAGGTCCCGATCTACGGCGGGGAGGCGCCGCGCCCGATCGTGGACGCGTGGGCGTCGCTGCTGGTGGATGCGGTGCGCGCCGGGGGAGGGACGCAGCCGGTCTCCGTCGGCGACGGCGCGTGGGGCATCGAGACGACGGGCCACGACAACGGCTTCTCGACCACCGACCTGGCCGCGTTCACCGACTTCGTCGGCCCGCACGTCTACCGGATGGAGTCCGACCAGACCCGCCAGCACCTCAAGGCCGCGTACATCGCCGAGCTCTGCCACATCGCCGGCCTCCCGGTGATCATGGAGGAGTTCGGCCTGACCAGCGACTTCGTCTCCCCATCCGGTGCTGCCTCGTACTACCGCCAGTTGCTCTACAACACGCTGCTGGCCGGGGCGACGGGCTGGATCGCCTGGAACAACACGGACTACGACGACCTGATCGCCCAGCGCCCGTACTCGCACCACCCGTTCGAAATGCATTTCGGCATCACCGACGCGACGGGAGCCCCCAAGCCCCCGCTGCTGGAGTTGGCCCGTTTCGCCGGGGACCTCGCATCCATCGACGTCGCCTCCGTCACGCGCTCCCCGGTGGATGCGGCGATCGTCGTGCCGTCGCATCTCGCCGCCGACTACCCGTTCACCCAGGAGCCGGAGCGGGCGCTCATCGTGGCGACGGGGGAGCAGGCGTACGTCGCGGCGCACGAGGCGCACGTGCCGGTCGCCGTGGTGCGCGAGGCGGAGGACGGCGGCATCCCGTCCGGCTACGGCCTCTACCTGCTGCCATCGGTCAAGCAGCTCTGCGGCCCCACCTGGAAGCAGCTCATCGACCTCGCCTCCGACGGCGCCACCATCTACGCCTCGTACTGCGTCGGCGACATCGGCGTGCAGCGCGGCCCCTGGTGGGCATACACCGAGGAACTGTTCGGCGTGCAGCGCGAGTCGGCATACGGCCTGGTGCCGCCCGTCTCCGACGACACGGTGACGGTGCGCTTCCTCGCCTCGTTCGGCGGCCTGGCCGAGGGCACGGTCCTCTCCTTCGCCGCCGCGGGCAACGAGCACTCCCGCTCCTACCTCCCGGTGACGGCGACCACGGGCACGGTGATCGCAGTGGATGCGCACGACCGCCCGGTCATCATCTCCCAGCCCCACGGCTCCGGCCGCGCCGTGCTCTCCACGTATCCCCTCGAGTACTTCGCCTCCCAGCTCCCCGGCGTGAACCCCGAAGACACCTGGCGCCTCTACGACGCCCTCGCCGACCTGGCCGACGTCGAACGCGACATCCGCCTCGACGACCCCCAGGTCTTCACCGACACCCTGGTGCACGCCGACGGCCGCCGCTTCGTCTTCTTCGTCTCCCAGCACGCGACGACGACCACCATCACGCCCCGCGCTGCCGGCGCCCTCCGCACCCTGACCGGCGACGACGTCAGCTCGGTCACCCTCGACCCATACGGCGTCGAGGTGCGCGAGCTGGTCTTCGAGTAGGTGGCGCTGGCACCCGCCGGGACACGCTAGTATGGACAAGTTGCTTTGGGGCTCCACCCTCAAAGCGACTTCGGGCTGTGGCGCAGCTTGGTAGCGCACTTGACTGGGGGTCAAGGGGTCGCAGGTTCAAATCCTGTCAGCCCGACGTAACGACAAAAAGTAGGGCCAGAGGTTCGCGATGCGAACCTCTGGCCCTCTACTTTTTGTCGTTACTCGCTGCTGTCTATTGGGGTCCCCGCCGCGAGGGGCCCCGGGCGCCGCTCCGAGCAAAGCGAGGCGCGGCGTTTGGGGGAGCGTGTGGGGCGCAGCCCGACCAATGAAAACCTAATCGGGCGGCGTATTTTCGTTGATGAATACGCCATCTGTCGTAGTGAACGATGGCTTGGGACCAGTCTGGAACACTCCGGGCTCTTCGCCGCGCGCCTATGTCCGGCATTTCTGGACATAGACGTAAAGTGTGCGTGATGGCAACGGCGGGAGAGACGCTCAAGGTGACACTCAGTGAGGCTGAGTTCGGTGCTTTGAGGGTGCTCTCCGAGAGCACCATCCCTCTTTCCGGCCGTAAAGTTGCGACGGCCTTGGGCATATCGCCAACGACGGCTAACAACGCGTTGTCTACATTGTCGAAAGCGGGCTTCGCCACCTCACGGAAGTCGGGACGGGCAACCCTTTGGCAGCTCGCTGTCTCGAACCCTTCCATCAGCGCATGGTTGGCGGAAGCCGTGCCCGTTGACCAGGTACGCTCCACGGGGTCAAGCCCGTACTCGACCGGCGGGGGCGGCGTCCGTCTGGAGCACTCGTACGCTGCGTGCCTGATTGCTGGCCTCCTCGCGGGTGACACCCTTCCCGAACTCGGCGACGCCCTATCGGTGGATTCAATTCGGCTCCAGGCCAGCGACTTGAGCGATGCTGACGACATCGTGGTCGAGGGTCGAGACGCTCACGGTGAGGGGCACCGCGCATCGATTGCCGTGCGAAGGAGTCCGGCCCTGACCACCAGCGACGATGCGTCCGTCCCCCTCATTCGCGACTTCCTGGCGATCGTGACAGATCATTGGCCCGAGGTGTCCTCAGGTAGGTGGCAGCTTGTCTTGGCGGTATCGACCAACGCGAACGCGATCACCGAACTCGCCGAATTGGCAGAGCTCGCTCGTTCTCTCCCGACCGCGGCTGAACTGGCGGCCCGCTTGACGCAGGCGGGAAGGACCAATGCCCGCGTTCGTGGTCGTTATGACCACCTCAAACGTTTGGTGGCGCGGGCATCGGAGGGGTTCCCTCCAGCCAACGGGCTGACTGCGGAGGAGTTGACGTGGCGGCTCGTCTCGCATCTCAGCATACGGAGCCTTCGCCTCGAGCGGACGGATAGGGCCGACCGTACGGCTGCGGTTAACGCGCTGCAGCGAGTGCTCACCGACGGCACCCCAGCCGTGGCCGATGCGTTGTTCTCTCGTATCGAGGAGCTTGTCGGTGGATGGGCCCCCCAGGCGGCCGTGCTCACTCAAGCGCTGGTGCGACAAGAGCTCCGAAACTACCCACTGGCGAGGTCTGCATCGTTCGCATCGGCGTGGGGATCGTTCGACCGACTCGGGACTCGACTTCGTGAGTCCGTTCGCCCAGCTCTGCGATCGGGCCAGCAGGTGCTCGAGCTTGAGCGCCCGGCCGAAAGGGAGCGGCTCGTCGAAGCCATGCGGTCAGTGGGTGAGTCCGTTGGCGCCCTAGTGGTGACGGGCGACCCCGATGTAGGGAAGTCGGCTTTGTCCTTGCGGGCGGTCGAGACACTTGAACGGGAGGGCGCGGCCATCGTGAGTCTCAGCCTGCGTGACCTCCCGGTCACCGTGATGGAGCTCGAGGGGCAGCTGGGTGGCCACGCGCTCGACGATGTCATGGCCGCGGGAGCAGTGCGACCTGTCCGCCTTCTCCTGGTGGACGGCGCCGAGTCTGTACTCGAAGGCAAGGCGCAGATGTTCCGCGCGTTCGTCGCGGCTGGCCTGCGGGCAGGATTCGGCGTGGTGAGCGTCACTCGCACCGACGGCTCTCGCCTAGTCCGGGAGGAGGTGGCCAATGCACTCGAACTCACGGAGTCAAGCCGTTCGCCGGGCACGTACACTGTCGGACCGTTGACCAATGATGAGCGTCAGGCTCTTCCAGACGCATTCACAGCCCTTGCTCGCCTGGCCGTTGACTCACGCGCCAGTTGGGTACTCGGACGGCCGGGACTGGTCGATGCTCTCCTGCGGACCGGCTCGGCACTCGACCCTGGCGATCTGCTGTGCGAGGCGGACGTGTACGCCACAGTGTGGCGGAATCTCATTCGACGCGACGAGATACACCAGGTGGGATCCGCGTCCCCGGATGACCGCGATCAGGCCGCCCTGAGCGTCGCCAAGCGAACCCTTGGCATCGCCGCCGACGCTCCGTATGGAACCGGCGCTGCTGAACTGCGCTCCGACGGTATCCTCCGAGTGCCCAACAACCCCGCACTCACACCCGGCGATGAGTTTGCGTCCGATCTGTTCCGCGACTTCGCATTGTGTCGACTCTTCATCACGCAGGGGTGGGAGGCTCTACGCTCGGCTGGAGCTCCGCGCTGGTCGATCCGCGCCGCCCGCCTCGGGTGCCAGGCCGCACTGCTCGACCCCAGCCGATTGAGCGCCTGGAGGAATCTCTCGACGGAGTTCGGCGAGATCGCCAGCACTCAGGGGGATCGATGGTTGGAAGTTCCCTACGAAGCCCTCCTCACTCTGGGAGATGCGGAGCCAGCCCTCCGCGAGCTGTGGGGGAGCCTGACCGACCATGACTCAGCCGGTCTCGGCATCCTGCTTCGCCTCGCCGAAGTGCGATACGTGAACGGAACGATCGGTGACGCGTTCGCCCTCGCGCCACTGGTGAAGGTCGTATTCTGTGATCGGCTCAAGATCGAGCATGGTCCGCAGTTCGGCTACCGAACCATCCACGAGGTCATCCGGGATATCGTCCTGGCTTGGTTGCGCGGGATGGCGAGTGTCAGTCTGCGACCAGATGCTCTCCGCCAAAAAGTCCGCGACATCATCCTCGACGGGAACCCGTCGCTCTACGACGAATTCGCTATCGAGGCGCTCGCCTCCCTCGGGCCAGATATCGACGACAAGGCTGAGGCGTGGCTCCGACAGGTCGGCAGCGATCGACCCGAAGACCTCAACGCGGCAGTGGAGTCGTTCGCCGTCGTCGCCAGCATGTCGCAAGCTCGACCCAAGCTGCTTCTAGATCTCGCTGAGGCGTACTACATCGAGCTTCCCGATCCGGACGATCACTGGGGCGGGAGCCGTCTCGACGACGGCATTCGAGACTTCAAGCACGGACCCGGTATCGGATTCGGAACGCCGGGAGCTGCCTGGTACTATGGCCCCTTCTTCAGGTTGCTGAACACGACCCCCCGTGAGGCAATCAGCTTCATTAACCGAATGCTCAACCACGCCGCCAGGGTGCGCGTCGAGAGGACCCACGACTTCGTCGACAACTCAAAAGACCCAGCAGAATTCGCTGGTATCGAAATGGATGTCGCGGGTATCGGGGTGCGTCGCTACGTTGGCGATAGCCACGTCTGGGCGTGGTATCGGGGATCGAGCGTCGGACCATACCCATGTATGAGTGCGCTGCTTGCTCTCGAGCGATTCATCGACCATATGCTGGAGAACTGGGACATCCCGGTGCAAACGATCCTCGAGTTGCTCCTTCGCGACTGTCACAACCTCGCCGTTCCGGGGTTGCTCGTCGGGTTCCTCACCAGGCATCCCGACCAAGCCGGTGAACTTCTTGACGCGTTCCTCGAGCACCCTGAGATCTGGCATCTCGAGACCTCACGCGTGGTGGGCGAGCACTTCAACGTGCGCGACTCCGACGCAGACAAGCTCGCGGGAAGAGAGCGCCGGTCATCTACCCCGCACCACACCGTCGCTGCGATGGTTGTCAACGCGCGGGTCAACGGAGATGAGAGGCGTCTCGCCCAACTCGCAGAAGTGGGGACCCACCTTGTGGAGAATGCCCGGACGGCGCTCACCGGGGCAACGGGCGACGCGGAATACGTCGCGATGATCGAGAGCTGGGCCGCTGGGTTCCGATTCACGAACTACCGCGCGAGCTCAACCTCCGACGGAATCATGATCGAGTTTGAGCGCCCGACCGAGATCGAGCAGATCCTCGCGCCAGGCAACCAAGAGTTGCAGACCGTCAACCTGATGTACACGCTCCAGAATCGCTACGGTCGTTACAACGATGATCCCGAGAGCTGGCCGGTAGACCACCTCGATGAGGACCTAGCCATCGCTCGACGGATCAACGATGAAGGAACCGTCCCGCAGAACTTCTACGGACCCGAGAACTCCCTAGTGGCTGTCGCGGCGGCCGCCGTACACGCTCACGCCCTTGGCCTGACCGCGTTAGACCCATCGAACCTAGCCTGGGCCGCTGGCGCCGTCATCTGGGCCGGCGAGAATCCGCAGAGCGATGGGATGGAATTCAGCGGCTCGATGTTCTCGATGGGCGCCGACAGAGCCGCCGCCGCATCTGTGCCACTGCTTCTCCTTGCGCCGTTCGACGGCCTGGATCTGGACCGGCAGCAGATAGAGAACTGTCTACGATCCCTTGGCACCAGCATATTTGACGAGGTACGAGCAAATTATTGCAAGGGCACCCAACCCGTTTGGGCCGCGCCGTGCGACGTCGACGCAGACACAAAGCGTTGCCGCAGGCATGGACCGGCATGGTTTGCGGCAACCGCGGGCCTGATGGACAGCCGGCTCGGCCCATGGAATAGGGAGGGACAGCGACGGGAGTCCGATCCGTTACGGCCACCCTTCAACGAGTCCCTTCCCCGCGTCGCCGACCATGACTTGCCCGTCAACCGACTACGCATGCCGCTGGTCTGCATGATTGACGCCCGCAACGTCGCGTGCCTGCAACGTGAAGTTGCCGAACTCTGGGCACCGCTGTGGGACGCCCACCGGCGAGGCCTCGCCCACTGGTGGAAGGAAGGTTTCGACCAACACGCACACATCACCCACGAACCCATCGCTCGCCGGATGATCGAGGTTGCGCTAGACGGTGACCGCGACACTATCGGTGCGCACATCGAGACACTCACAGCAGACTCGAATTCATTGCGTCTCCTGTTCGACGGCTTCGCAACGATCTTCACGTACCACGAGGATCTTCGGCTGCGCATCGCCGAATTCTGGCCTTGGGCGCTCAAGACTGCCCTGGATGCGCTCGGGGACGGAACCGAGCTGCGATCGCAACGCCACTGGTTTGACTACATGGCAGCGGCCCTGCTCCCTACCCCCAGCCCAAGGTTGAGTGACCCAGACATCGACGGCACGCTGGCCAGATGTCGTGTGGCCTGGATTCAACCGACCGCTCTCGGCGAGCTCCCCGACCGCTGGCTGCATATCGCGCGCGGTCAGGCCAAGGCCGTCGATGCGGTCATCGGATTCTCGAAAGGTGCCACCTCGGAATGGCAGACAACTGTTGCCTTTACCTGGATCGAGACGATAATCGACGGCCGCTTCGACCTGATCGCTAACCACCTTTGGCTCCTGGAAGAATGGCTGACTGACCTTCATAGTGCCGGCGCGATCGTCGGCAACGTCAGGAGCCACTACCACCAAATCGTCGACGGGCTCGCCGCTGCCGGCGACCACGGCGCTGTCAGGCTCCAGCAACTGGATGAATAGGCTACTTATGACGAGCACGGCGGAGCGCGAAGGCGCGCGGGCGGTCGTCAGCAGGAACGTTACTCCCTGCTGACTATTGGGGGAGCGTGTGGGGCAGCCCGACGGGACGGCCACTGAATCACGCGGAGTCGTGTGTTCCCGGGGCTTTCTTCTAGCCTCACGTGAGCGCACAACCAGAAGCCGACTCAACCGCGTTTGCCGGTGACGTATCAAGACCACCCAGGGACGCTGGTCCGCTGGAGCGCCCGGCGGATTCCTCCGACGGCGCGTGCTCTCCATTCCTGGCATGCTGCCCAGCAGGGCTTGCAGGAAGAGGGAATCGGCGGCGCGGCGAACGCCCGGGCACCTACTTCCCCTTGCCTGAACTAGCCGCCCGCCGCACAATCCCAATAATCACCGTCGCAATCACCAGCACGATCCCAATAATCCCCAACCACAGCAGCCCCTTGATCGCGAACCCCACGATCGCCAGGATGATCCACAGCACGACCAGAACGATCACCAAGATAAGCATGTCGCCACCGTACGCCTGCTTTGGCGCCGCATCGACCTAGCTCGCGCGCCTCGTCTCGTACCTGCTCACCACCACCCCGCCTGGCAGCGTGCGCGTCTCCACCAGCTCGACGTTCACCCACCTGTCCAGCCCGCTGAAGAACGGCGTACCGCCGCCCACCAGCACCGGATGCGTCACCACCGTGTACTCGTCGATCAGCCCTGCCCGCATGGCCGCCCTGGCGAGGGTCGCGCCGCCCACGCGCATCCGCCCGCCGTCCTCGGCTTTGAGTCGAGCGATCTCCGGGAGCGCATCGCCCGTAAACAGGCGCGCGTTCCAGTCGACCGTCGACATCGTGGAGGAGAACACCACCTTCGGCGTGTCACGCCAGTTGCGCGCGAACGCGATCTCGTCCGGGGTGGCGCCCGGCTGCTGGTCGCCGGTGGGCCAGTACGAGCTCATGGACTCCCAGAGTTTGCGGCCGTACAGGAACAGGTCGATCGCCTGCTCCTCCTCGAGCCACCACTGGAACAGTTCGTCGCTCGGCACGCTCCAGCCGATGTCGTCGCCGGGGGCGGCGATGTAGCCGTCGAGCGTCACGTTCATGCCGTAGACCAGTTTCCGCATAGCGTCATTGCCTTCCGTCAGCCGATCCCGGAAGTTTAGATCGTCGCGTCCCTGCCCGGCAGGGGATGCAGAGGGATGCGGGGGTGTAGACAGAGGCGTGACCACCTTCGATGAGCTCCTCCACCGCAACCTGCTCGGCGTCTTCAACGAGCGCGACGAGTCGCGGCGACGTCCGTTGCTCACCGAGCTGTACGCACCGGATGCAGGCTTCGCCGATCACGACGGAGTGGCCGTCGGGCCCGATGCCATCGATGAGAAGATCCGCGAGCTGCACGCCAGGACGCCAGGGTTCGAGTTCGTACCTGGACGGTTCTACGAGGTGCAGGAGCTCGCCACGGTCGAGTGGTCGTACGGGCCGGCGGGCGCCGAACCCGTCGTGCACGGGACGGATGTCGCGCTCATCCGCGACGGGCGCATTTCGGCGCTCTACGTCTACCTTCGGTAGGGCGCGACTCTCGACGGGGAGGCGGGATGCGGCGCGGGGCGAGACATGCGCCACCGCCGCCGTCAAAAGGGGCGTACCGTCAGCACATGGAACACTTATATACGGCGCAGATGCGAATGCCGAGCGGTAAGACGGTCGTCGCGGTGGCAGAGACCATCAACGGAGAGCCACAGCCGCGGGTTCGGTTCGAGACGGTGAGCTACGGAGCGACGACGAGCGGCTGGGCCGTGCCCCTGAAAGAGCAGGCGGACTGGCCGTCCAGTTGCCAGTACCGGGCAATGACGCCCGCCGAGGTCAGCGTCGAGAACGCCACCCTCTGACGACGCGCAGCGGGGCGTGCCCCGTCCGTACTACCGGGCCGCGCCCGCAGCGAGCACCCGCTCCCGGCCGCGACGACGCGGCGTCCGCACCCGCATCCCCAGTGCCCCCGGCTCGATCGTCAGGGTCACCGACACGACGCTCCCGTTCGGGTCGCCGTCCAACTGGATCTCCTGCTCGTCCTCGAAGCGCACGCGCATCCGCTTGGCCTGCGCATATCGGATCGCCCGCGCCTGGGGCGTGATGCGTCCGACGAACCGGCCGAAGCCCGTGCGGTGGAGCAGCCGGTTGAACGTGAGCCGGTAGCCGATGTTCGTCCAGCCGCCGCCTCCGCGCGGACGGAGCACCACGGCGTCGAGGAGGCCGTCGTCGACCGTCGCGTCCGGGATGAGGAGCAGACCGGCGGTGAGGCTGCCGGAGTTGCCGACGATGACCGTGTGCGCGCGCAGTGCGATCTCGGGGGCGTCGTCGAGCTGATAGACCATGTCGAACTGCTTGTTGCCCAGGATGCTGCGCGCAATCGGATCCGAGTATGCCAGCCAGCCGATGCGTTTCTTCAGGCGCTGGTTCGTGTGGGCGGCCATGTGCGCATCCAGCCCGATGCCGGCCATCACCAGGAAGGCGCGCCGCTCCTCAGAGCCGTCCGCTCTGACCAGCACGGCATGGCCGAGATCGACCCGCCTGGTCTCGCCGGTGAACGCGGTATCGACTGCGGCGGTCAGGTTGTTGATCGGGAGGCGCAGTTCCCGTGCGAACAGGTTGCCCGTCCCAGCGGGCACGAGACCGATCGGGATGCCCGTCCCCGCGAGCACATCCGCCGCAGCCCGCAGCGTCCCGTCTCCACCGACGATAACGATCAGGTCCGGCTGTGCGGCGGCCGCGTCCTGCGCCGCGGAGCGGCCGTCGTCGTCCGCGCTCGTCTCGAACCACTGGGATGCGGTCCACCCGCCCCGCGCCTCCTGTGCCGCCACGCGCGCACGCAGCACTCCCGCATCCACCTTGGTGGGGTTCAGCACGAACGCTGCGCGACGTGCCGGATTCTGGTCGTCCGGGTGTGCGCTCATCCGGTAAGGATATGTCGGCGACGAGCCCGATCAAGCCACAAGACCACAAGACCACGAGGCCACAACGCCACGAGGCCGTCAGGCCGTCAGGCCGTCACCGACGGCTCGTGCGGGAACAGCCGGTCGAAGCCCATCACCAGAGCGCCCCGCACCGCTGCGTCCTCCGCATCGCGGATCGACTCGATGCGAAGCCGGGAGGTGGTCGCGGGAAGCGCGCGGGAGTACAGCGTCTCCCGCAGCCCGGTCATCAGGTGGTCGCCCAGCCCCACCACGCGTCCGCCCATCACGAGCACGTCGGGGGCGATGGCGGTGACGAGTCCGATCATGGCCTCGCCGATGTCGCGGCCGGCCTGTCGCAGCGTCGCGATCGCGACCTGGTTGCCCGCGGCCACGAGCGGCTGGAGCTCGTCGAGCGAGGCCACGTCCAGTCCGTCCTGGCGCACCTGATTCAGGATCGCCGGGGCCGAGGCCACCTCGCCGACGCAGCCGTGGTTGCCGCAGTTGCACGGGATGCCGTCGCCGTGCGCGACCGGGATGTGCCCCAGCTCGCCGGCGAGACCGCGCAGGCCGCGGTGCAACCGGCCGTCGATGATGAGGCCGGCGCCGATCCCCGTCGCCACCTTGACGAAGACGAGAGAGCGGCTCTGCGCATCCAGCGTGGGGAGAAGGCCGAGCGCCATCAGGTTGGCGTCGTTCTCGACGACGACGGGCACGCCGAGGGCACGCTCGAACGAGGCCCCGTCGACGGTGAGGTCGGCGTACATCGGCATGCTCTTGTTGTCTTCGACGGGGCCGGTCACTCCGACCACGGCGATCCGGATGAGGTCGGCCGACACGCCAGCCTCCGCCACCAGCTCGTCCCGGAGTCGCGTGGCGTCCACCGGCCCGTCCGCCTCCGCCGCGCCCAGCGAGTACCCTTCGACCACGCGGCGGGCGAGCACAGCGCCGCCGATCGTCGCGAGCGTCGCGGTCACCTGGTCTTTGCCGAAGCTTGCGACGAACACCAGGATGTTGTCCTCGTTGAGGCGGAAGAGCGCGCTCGGGCGTCCCCGGCCGGAGAGCTGGTCGCCCGACTCGACGATCCAGCCGCCGGCGAGGAGATCGTCGAGGCGACTGCTCACCGTGTTGCGCGCCCAGCCGAGGGTGCGACCGAGGTCGGCGCGGGACTGCTCGGCGCCGGAGAGCGCACGGATGATGCTGAGGTGGTCGTGGCGCAGCTCGGCAGCGGTCATGTGACTAGACAATCACAGCTCGGCCACCGCTGAGGCCGCATCCCGTCCGTGCCGTCAGACTGCCAGCATCTCGTCGATCCGCCTGGGGGAGAGGAGTTCGTCGATTGCGAGAGAGCTGGCGCCGAGCACGGCGGCCTCGTCGCCGGCGCGCGATTGGCTGATCGTCAGATGCTCGCTCGCCAGCGGCAGGGCGCGGGCGTAGACCACCTCGCGGATTCCGGCGAGCAGATGCTCTCCGGCGCTGGCCAGCGAGCCGCCGACCGCGATCAGCGACGGGTTCATGAGGCTGACGCATCCGGCCAGCACTTCGCCGATGTCGCGCCCGGCCTGACGGATCGCCTGCGCCGCCGGGATGGAGCCGCGCGTCGCCAGGCTGACGACGTCGTGTCCCGTGCGCACATCCACTCCGGATGCGCGCAGCGCGCCGGCGATGGCGGGTCCGGATGCGATCGCCTCCAGACAGCCGGTGTTGCCGCAGCGGCACTCGGTGTCGGCGGCGCGCGCAATCGAGATGTGGCCGATATCGCCCGCGGTGCCCTGGGCTCCGCGCTGCAGTCGACCACCGGCGATCACCCCGGCTCCGATGCCGGTGCCGATCTTCACGAACAGCAGGTTCTCGCGGGCGCGCGGGTTGGCGGCGCGCTCGCCGAGGGCCATCAGGTTGACGTCGTTGTCGACGAGAACGGGCACATCGAACTCGCGGCCGACCCAGGCGGGGATGTCGAAGCCGTCCCAGCCCGGCATGATCGGCGGGTTGCTCGGCCGCCCAGCGGGGAACTCCACCGGGCCGGGAACCCCGATCCCGATGCCGAGCAGGTCGGACTCCGGGCGGCCCATCTCGGTCAGCATCGTTCGGCAGACCCCGGCGAGCCAGCCGAGCACGTCGGCGGGGCCGGTGTCGATGGCGACGGGCTCGCTGCGCCGCACGAGGATGTCACCCGCGAGGTCGGTGAGGGCGATGGTCCCGTGGCTTGCGCCGAGATCGGCTCCCAGGACGACACCGGCGCGAGGGTTGAGGGCGATCTGCGATGGAGGGCGGCCGCCGCTCGAGACAGCGTCGCCCACGGTGGCGAGGAGGCCGAGATCGAGGAGGTCGCCGACACGCGAGACGATGGTGGAGCGGGAGAGCCCGGTCACCACCGACAACTGGGCGCGGGTTCGGGGGCGGCCGTCGCGGAAGAGCTGGAAAAGCTCTCCGGCCCGTCGTCCTGTCGCTTCGCGCAACTCTTCGCTGTCTCGCACTCGGGTAGTCAAGCACGAGCACTTTTGCCTTTACAAGAGCAAAAGAAAGGTTTTTTTGAACTAATTCTGCTTTTGAAGTAGCGAAACCGAATTGTTTCATGTCAATATTCCGCACATGGCACTCAACGTCGAGATGAAAACGAGGACGCTCCGCACCGCATTCGTGGGCGGCGGGTTCATGGCTGCCGTCCACTCCAGGGCGGCACGCGCCGCCGGTGCGACCGTCGCAGCCGTCGCATCCTCGACGGCTGCGAGCGCAGAGCGTGCCGCCGCGGCGATCGGCGCCGAGCGCTCCTTCACGAGCGTCGACGACCTCCTCGCCTCCGACGCGGACGTCGTCCACATCTGCACGCCCAACACCACGCACGCCCAGTTCGCTCTGGCCGCGCTCGCCGCCGGGAAGCACGTCGTCTGCGAGAAGCCGCTCGCCACCAGCCTCGAACAGGCGCTCCTGCTCGCCGACAGGGCGAATTCGAGCGGCCTCGTAGCCACGGTCCCGTTCGCGTACCGCTTCCACCCGATGGTCAGGGAGGCCAGGGCGCGGGTCGCGGCAGGACGCCTCGGCCGCATCCTCACCCTCCAGGGCCACTACCTGCAGGACTGGCTCGCCAGCAGCACCGACACCGACTGGCGAGTGGATGCGCGACTGGGCGGACCATCCCGAGCCTTCGCCGACATCGGCTCGCACCTGGTCGACCTCGTCGAATTCGTGGCGGGAGAGCGCATCACACGACTGGAGGCGGTCACGCGCACGGTCCACGCCGAGCGCGGCGGGTTCGAGAACGTCGCGACAGAAGACCTCGCCGCCCTCCTCGTCGAACTCGACGGCGGCGCGGTGGGAACCCTCCTCGTCTCGCAGGTCGCCCCAGGCAGGAAGAACAGTCTGGTCGTCGAGCTCTCCGGCGATCGGGAGTCGCTGCGGTTCGATCAAGAGTCGCCGGAGACCGTGTGGCTCGGCCGCGCAGACAGCTCGTCCATCCTCCACCGGGATGCGTCCCAGCTCTCCCCGGATGCGGCTCGCCTCTCGCTGGTGCCCGCCGGGCATCCGATGGGCTACCAGGACGCCTTCAACGCCTTCGTCTCCGACACCTATCGCGCCATCGCGGGGGAGTCGCCGGAGGGCCTTCCGACCTTCCGCGACGGAGCCCGTGCCGTGCGGCTCACCGAGGCGGTCCTTGCGTCGGCGGGCACCGGCCGATGGAAGGACGTCCCCGCCGAACCTGCCGCCGAATCTGTCGCCGAACCCGTCGCCGTGCCCGCCTGACCGCGCCCGGCGACGCTCGACCCTCCCCATCCGACTCCCACCCACCGACCACGAGGAAGACACACACCAGATGACCACGCTCACTCACCCGCTGCCCGCCCGCTTCGACCTGATCGTCGTCGGCAGCGGCCCCAACGGCACGATCGTCGCGAACGAGGTGTACCGCCGCCGCAAGGACGTGTCGATCCTCGTCGTGGAGACCGGCCCGGAGATCAGCGCCAACGCGGGCGAGCACCTGATCGAGTCGCCGGACAAGGAAGCGCGACAGGCGTACGAGCGCCTGATGCGCCTGGCCAAGCAGATCGAATACGTGCAGGGCTCCGCCGCCGACCGTCAGCTCACCGAGACGCTCTGGACCAAGGAAGAGGTGGGAATCGTCCCCGCCGCCTACCTCGGCAACGACATGCGCGAGTTCCCCGGTGCGGCGATGGCCTGGAACATCGGCGGGATGGGGGTGCACTGGACGGCCGCCTGCCCACGGCCCTTCGGCCCGGAGATCCCGCCGGCAGGGGACGGCGACTGGGACGACGACCTGCGGACGGCGCAGCGCCTGCTCCGCGTAGACCAGACGGTGTTCGCCGCCAACCCGTTCGCGCATCCCGTACTGGATGCGCTGCGTTCCGCCATCCCGTCCGCCTCCGCCGACCGGTCGGCCCAGCCGATGCCGATCGCGGGCGTGCCAGGCCCGACGGGCAAGGTGCGCCGCACGGGCCCACGCGACATCTTCCCCGAGCTCTTCTCCGACGACAACCGCGCCCGCCTGGTGACCGGCGCTCTCTGCACCGCGATCCTGCACCGCGACGGGGCGGCGACCGGCGTCGTCCTCCGCGATGTGCAGACCGGCCAGGAGGTCGAGGTCGCGGCCGGCGCCGTCGTGGTGGCGGCGGATGCGCTGCGCACCCCTCAGTTGCTCTGGGCCTCCGGGATCCGGCCGGACGCGCTCGGCGTGCGGCTCAACGAGCACGCCTCCATCGACGGGGGAGTGGTGGTCGACCCGGTCCGGATCGGGGCGGCGGGGCTGCGCATCCCCGAGCATCCACTGGACGAGCCGTTCATCGGCGCGTACTGGAGCCCGTCGAACGGCGCAGGCCAGCCGACCCAGGGCCAGCTCATGGAGCAGAACAGCGCGGAGACCGGCCACACCATCGGGATGGGCTGGTATGTCTCGACGGAGATCCGGCCGGAGAACCGGCTCGAGTTCTCCGAGCACGCGACGGACGCCGTCGGCCTTCCGCGCATCACCGCGCGTTTCTCGTACTCCGATCGCGACCTGGAGCGCATCGAGTTCGCCCGCGGCATCCAGCGCGCTGCGGCGAACGCCGTCGGCGACTTCGATCAGGAGAACGCAGCCCTCCTGCCGGCTGGCGCCTCCCTGCACTACACCGGCACCGTTCGGATGGGCGCGGCCGACGACGGCACGAGCGTGTGCGACCTCCGCGGCGCCGTGTGGGGCTTCGACAACCTGTTCGTCGCCGGAAACGGCGTCATCCCCACCGCCCTCACCTGCAACGCAACCCTGACCAGCGCTTCCCTGTCGGTTCGCACCGCCAGAAGCGTCCTGGCGTGAGCATCACTCACGCACCCGAGTAAAACCCCCTGCAGTCCATTCGAGAAAGGAACGTGAGAACAATGACCCGTTCTCCACGAAAGATCCATCGCTCGCTCATCACCGCAGCCGTCCCCCTCGTCGCGGCAGCCCTCGTGCTGACCGGATGCGGGCGCGGTTCCGGCGCCGCCCCCGCAGCGTCGACGCTCCAGATCGACGACAAGCCCGCGACGGGCACGATCAACATCTGGGCCGACGGCGCGGACGGCGCCGATCTGCCCAAGCTGCTCGCGCCGTTCGAGAAGGACAACCCGAAGGTGAAGGTGTCCATCACCCAGATCCCCGAGGGCGACTTCGCCGCCAAGCTCACCGCTGCCATCGCATCCGGGACGGTCCCCGATCTCGTCTATCTGTACTCGCAGGACCAGCCGACCCTGCTGGCGACCAACGGATTCGCGCCGGTGCCCGACGGCCTCGTCGACCCGTCGTCGTTCTTCCCTGCGATGCAGAAGGCCGCCGAAGTGGACGGTGTCGCGTACGCCGTGCCGTGGTACACGTACGCGAACGTCTTCATGTACCGCAAGGATCTGGCGCAGAAGGCCGGAGCGAGTGCACCGCAGAACTGGGATGAGCTGGTGACGTTCGCCAAGAAGCTCAAGGCGGACGGCGTCGCCAACCCGCTCGGCCTGTCCATCTCCTACGACGGATACTCCGCACAGGAGCTCACCGCGTACGCCAAGCAGAACGGCGGCAGCCTGATCAGCTCCGACCTGAAGAAGTGGACGATCAACGACCCGAAGAACATCGAGGCGCTGGAGTTCTGGGGCTCGCTGATCACGGACGGCTACGCCTCCGCAGACTCGCCGACCTTCCTCGACACGGTGCCGTTCCTCAGCTCGGGCAAGATCGCCGGCATCACCAACGGGCCCTGGCTGCCCGGCTGGCTGGAGGACGCCAACGGGCCGACCTGGAACGACAGTCACCTCGCGGTGGTCGAACCGCCCGCCGGCCCGGACGGGTCCCGGGCGGCATCCATCGGCGGAGGAAGCCTCGCCGTCCTGAAAGACGCGAAGAACCCGAACGCCGCGTGGAAGCTGACCCGTTGGATGGCGCAGCCGGACACGCAGGTGGCCTGGTACAAGATCTTCAAGAACCTGCCCGCTGTCGAAAAGGGCTGGGACGACGAGTCCATCGCCGGCAACGCCATGCTCAAGCCGGTACGGGATGCGATCGCTCACGGCGTCTCCATCCCGACCGTCCCCGGCTGGGGCCAGGTGGGCAAGATCGTCGGCCAGCAGATGGAGCGCGTCGCGCGCGGCACAGCGACCGCCAAGCAGGCGCTCGACGACGCCCAGCAGCAGGCTGAGGCCATCGGCACGGGAGTCAAGTAGCAGCCATGACCTCCGTCATCAGCAAGACCAGAGGGGCGGCCTCGAGTCGCCCCTCTGTGGCCCGGCGCAGGGCGACAGCGCCCGGCGTCACGAAGCAGCGGGGCGTCGCCTGGTTGTTCGTCGCGCCGTTCCTCATCCTCTTCGTCGTCCTCACCGCGATTCCGGTGCTCGGCGCCCTCGGGATGAGCTTCACCGACATCACGGCAGCCGACATCAGGAACCCGTTCTCCGTCGATTTCGTCGGATTCTCCAACTTCGTCAACGTGCTCACGAACGCGACCTTCCTCCGCAGTGTGGCGAACACGGCGCTCTTCGTTGTCGTGTGCGTGCCGCTCAGCATGGGCATCGGGTTCGCGCTGGCGGTCATCCTGAACACCGGCATCGCCCGGCTGCGCACGTTCTTCCGGGCGGCCATCTATCTGCCGGTCATCACGAACATCGTGGCCGCGGCCGTCATCTGGCAGTACGCGTTCACGATCAACGGTCCGGTCAACTCCGGCCTCGCGACGCTCGGGATCACCGGACCCAACTGGCTGGGCGACCCGTCCTGGGCGCCGCCGACGGTCATCATCCTGGGCGTCTGGCGCAACATCGGAACCTGCATGGTCCTGTTCCTCGCCGGACTGCAGGCCGTGCCTGAGGAGGTGTACGAAGCCGCATCCATCGACGGCGCAGGCCACTGGCGGCGACTGACGAACATGACGCTGCCGCTGCTGCGTCCGACGACGCTGCTGGTCAGCGTGCTCATGACGGTCTCGTTCCTCAACATCTTCGACGAGCCGTACCTGCTCACCAAGGGCGGACCGCTCGGCTCGACGGAGTCGATCGCGCTCTGGGTGTACGAGCAGTTCGGTTTCGGGAACGTGGCCGCCTCGATGGCGGGGTCGTTCATCCTGCTCATCCTCGTGGCGGTCGTCGCCGTCGTCCAGTTCAGATTGCTGAGGCCGAAACAGTGAGACAGCCATCCATCGCCCGCAGCGCGGGCATGTACCTCCTGCTCGTCGGTGTCGTGCTCCTGATGCTCCTGCCGTTCGCGTGGGTGCTCTTCGGGTCGTTCAAGACGCAGAACGAGTTCATCTCGAATCCGGGCGCGTGGCTCCCTGAGACCTTCGCGAACTTCTCGAACTACATCGTGCTGTTCACGGAGAAGTCGTTCGGGCTCTACTTCGCCAACAGCGCCATCGTGTCCATCGTCGCCGTGCTCGGCAACGTGTTCTTCAGCTCGATGGCGGGGTATGCGCTCGCCAAGATCGACTTCAGCGGTCGCCGCTGGGTGTTCCTCGCGGTCGTCGGCTCGATGACCATCCCGTATGTGGCCGTCTTCGTGCCGCAGTTCCTGGTGATCGTGCAGTTCGGTCTCGTGAACACGCTGACCGGCATCGTCGTCCCGATCCTGGTGATGCCGCTGTCGATCTTCATCATGCGGCAGTTCGCGATGTCCGTGCCTGACGAGCTGCTGGAGGCGGCCAGAGTGGATGGGGCGGGGGAGTTCCGCATCTTCTTCCGCGTCTTCCTTCCTCTGGTCGGCCCCGCGATCGCGACCGTGAGCATCCTCACGTTCCTCAACTCGTGGAACTACTTCCTCTGGCCGCTCATCGTCGCCCAGTCGCAGGGCACATACACACTGCCCGTCGGCCTCGCCGTCGCCTCGCAGGCGTCGAACACCACAGCGTTCGGCATCCTGCTCGCGGGAGCGGTCGTCGTGCTTCTGCCGGTGCTCATCCTGTTCGTCTTCCTCCAGCGCTACTTCATCCAGGGCGTCGCGACCGCGGGCCTCAAGTAGCCGGGCCAAGCGAACCCGGGCGAACCCAGAACTCAGCCGCACACATCGAAAGGAATCCCATGACCATCAGCCGTGACCAGATCGCCCTCAACGCGATCCAGTGGATCAACGTGAAGGCCGACCCGTCCGACCCGAACAGCGAGGACCTGTGGCTCTACCGCGAGCCCAGTTTCCGTGCCGACTATCCGAGCGTTCTCACACAGGTGAAGGATGCGGGCTTCGACGCCGTCATGATGGAGGTCCTGGACACCCAGACCCTCCAGAACTACGCGTCGATGATCGAGGACTCCGGACTGAGGCTCGCGCCCGGCTACTGCCAGATCGCGCTGCCGGAGGAGCACGGCGTGACGCTCGAACGCGGCAGCGCCGAGTGGGTCCGCTGGTTCGACAGCGTTCGCCGCAAGGCGGAGGAGTCCAACTACTTCGGGCTGAAGACGATCTTCCTGGCGCCGGAGGTGCACTGGCTCGACAGCAGCACCCGCACCCTTCGCGCCGCAGCGGTCGGCGCCGACTTCGACCAGAGCAGGCTCGAGCGGGTGACCGAGTACCTGAACGACGCAGCGGAGGTGCTGCAGGCGGAGGGCATCCGTCCCGGACTGCACAACCACGTCGGCACCTGGGTGGAGACCAGGGACGAGATCGACTACGTCCTCGGGCAGATCGACGCATCCGTTCTCGGCGCATCGTTCGACATCGGGCACCTGGAGTGGGCGGGAATCGACGCCAAAGAGATGCTCGCGGCCTACGCGGATCGCCTGGTCGACCTCCACTTCAAAGACCTGGACCTGTCGGTCGCAGAGTCGAGCAGGCTGCAGCCCACCTCGTACCGCGCGACCTCCGACCGGGGACTGTTCCTCGAGCCAGGTCTCGGCGACATCGATCTCGACGGCGTGCTCCGCGCCCTGCCGGACGGTTTCGGCGGCTGGATCATCATCGAGGTCGACAAAGCGTCGATGGACCCCTGGGAGAGCGCGCTGGTCACCAGCCGCTGGCTCAGCGAGCACGTCCAGGCGCACGCCACGGTATGAGTGACGCCGACGCGGGCGGCAGCCCGACGACGTGGAACCGCCCGTTCGCCCGCCTCGCTCGCGAGGCAGGGTGGACGTACTACGCGGTCGCCGTCGTCGGGCGGCTGCCCTTCGCGATGGCGGTGGTCGGCGTCGTCGGCTTCCTCGTCATCAGCACGGGCTCGTACGAGCTCTCCGGATGGTGTTCGGCGCTGATCGGCGTCGGCGCCGCTGTCGGCGGTCCGCTCCTCGGACGCGCCGTCGACCGGTGGGGGCAGCGCAGGGTGCTCCTGCCGTACATCGCGGTCTACGTGCTCGCCCTGCTCTGCCTGATCTGGCTGGTGACGATCGGCGCGCCCGAGGCGGCCGTGCTCGCGACCGCCGCGGTGATCGGGCTCGCGTCGCCCCAGGTGTCGCCGATGTCGCGCAGCAGGCTGGCCGCGATGGCGGAGCAGACGCTGCCGCTCGCGCAGGTCACTCCCGCGACGCGGACGATGCTGGGGGTCGAGTCGTTCATCGACGAGCTCACCTTCGTCATCGGCCCCGCAGCAGTCGGCGTGGTGAGTCTCGCGTTCGGAACGGCCGTGCCGATCATCGCCGCCGCCGCACTCACCGCGGTGGCGGGGGTGGCATTCGCCTGCCACCCCACCGCGCGTTTCGTGCGCGGAGCCGCGGTGCGGCCGGCGGAAGAGGCGACCCCGGCGACGGGCTCGACGTGGGCCTGGGCGCATCCGCGCATCCTGGTGCTCGCGCTGTCGCTCCTGGCCATCGGCGGCTTCTTCGGCTCGACACTCATCGACGTCACGCGTTTCGCCGGAGCGAGCGGCGTTCCGCAACTGGCGGGGCTGGTCTATGCGGGCACAGGCGTCGGCTCTGCGGTGTTCGCACTGCTGGTCACCTTCGTGCCCGACCGGTTCTCGCTGGAGGCGCGGTCGATCCTGTTCGCCACGATCACGGCCTGCGCCGCCGTCGCCATCGCCTTCGTCTCGTCGCTCCCCACTATGGCTGTCGTGCTGGCGGTCGCCGGGGCGGGAATCGGCCCGGCGCTCGTGACAACCTTCAGCGCTGCGGCGGCGCGGTCGAGCGCTGCGGACCGCACCACCGTGATGACGCTGCTCGGCGCAGGCCTCATCCTCGGGCAATCCCTCGGTTCCGCCATCGCGGGCGCGCTCGTGCAGGCGAACGTCCCGTCCGGCGCAGCAGCGGTGGCCGCCACGTCGGCGGTCCTGCTGCTGGTGCTCTCTCTCGGGAACTTCGCCCTGTTCCGCTCGCGGCCGACCGCCGCGTAGACCCCTCTACTCCGTCAGGTCGTCCACGGCGGCGCCCGGCGCGTTCTTCTGAACCGACTCGATGCCGTTCCTCGCCGACGCCTTGGATTTGTAGCCTTCCGACACCGCGATGATCTCGCCGTTTCCCGCCTTCAACCGGAAGCGGTATTCGCCGTTGCTGGACTGGTAGATCTCGAACTTCCCGGCCATCGTTCGTCTCCTTCGTCGCCGCAGCCTGGTTGCTGTCAGACGAGCACACCCTATCGACGCCGACGATCCGCGTCGAGGGGCGTTTTGCTCGTGCCGCACTACCGTCGCAGGCCATAACGATATATCGTTAGCTATCGTTGCGATCCTCACGGAGGTCATCATGAACACGTCATTCCCCGGAACATCCGGCCCGTTCGGCGCAGGCCCCGGCGCGGGCGCCACCGCAGAGAACATGTGGCAGGCGTTCGAACAGCTCCGCTCCACGTTCGAGAAACGCGTGAACACGAGGATGGGGCGTGGCGATGTCCGCGCGGCCGTCCTCGCGCTGCTCGCGGAGAAGCCGATGCACGGCTACCAGATCATCCGCGAGATCGAGGAGCGCAGCAGCGGCTCGTGGAAGCCGAGCGCCGGGTCCGTGTATCCGACGCTGCAGCTCCTGGCGGACGAAGGGCTCATCGTCTCGGAGGAGTCCAACGGACGCAAGACGTACGCGCTCACCGACAGCGGCCGCGCCGAGGCGGAAGCTGCCGGGCCCGCCCCGTGGGAGTCCACAGGCGCCGGCAGCGACGGCCCTGGTGTCGGCGCCCTGCCGAAGGCCGCGTTCGAGCTCGCCCAGGCGGCGGCCCAGGTGCGCAGGACAGGCACCCCAGAGCAGGTCGACCAGGCGGCGACCGTGCTCGATGACGCACGCCGCAAGCTCTACGCGATCCTCGCGCAGGACTGACGCGGGTGTCGTCGGTTCGTCCCGATCGCGCTGGCACGCAGGGCGCGGGGTCGACGCGCGCACGCTACCGCCGCATCCTGCGGTTCGCGGGCTGGAATCTGGCCGTCACCTGGTGGTACGAGCTGTTCCTTCCGCGCATCGGCTTGCAGAGCGTCGCAGAGCGCACCCGGTCGAAGCGGATGCGGCGCTTCGCCCAGAGATTCCACGGGCTCGCGGTGGAGCTCGGCGGCCTGATGATCAAGGTCGGCCAGTTCATGTCGTCGAGGCTCGACGTGCTCCCTCCGGAGATCACCGCCGAGCTGGAAGGGCTGCAGGACGAGGTTCCTCCCGTGCCGTTCGCTGCGATCCGCGCTCTCGCGGAGGCCGAGCTGGGCATCCCGCTGGACAGGGCGTTCGCGCAGGTCGACGAGACGCCGGTCGCCGCCGCATCCCTCGGGCAGGCGCACCGCGCGCGACTCGCGCCGACCGACGCGGCAGACACGGGTCTCGACGGTGTCGTCATCAAGGTGCAGCGCCCGGGGATCGGCGCGATCGTCGACGTCGACCTGGCCGCGCTCCGCAGGGTCGGCGGTTGGCTGAGTCGCGTGCGACTGGTGTCGGACAGGGTGGACATGCCCGCCCTGGTCGAGGAGTTCGCGCACACCAGCCTGGAGGAGATCGACTACCTGCACGAGGCGGAGAACGCCGAGCGATTTGCCGAGCAGTTCGCCGGTGACGCCAGGGTGGCCGTGCCGGAGGTGGTCTGGGAGCGCACCACCAGGCGCGTGCTCACACTCGAGGACGTCACCGCCATCAAGATCACCGACACCGCCGCTTTGGCGTCCGCGGGGATCGATCCAGCGCAGGTCGCGCCGGTCTTCGCTTCGGTCATGTTCGACCAGTTGTTCACGAACGGCTTCTTCCACGCCGACCCGCACCCGGGCAACATCTTCGTCACCCCTGTTTCCGTTGCCGCATCGGATGCATCCGATGCATCGGGTGCATCCGTGGCCGAGCACCCGTGGAAGCTCACCTTCATCGACTTCGGCATGATGGGCGAGGTTCCAGCCACCACGCGCAGCGGCCTCCGCAAACTCCTGATCGCGGCGGCCTCCCGCGACGGACGCGGCCTGGTGGATGCGATGCGCGACGTCGGCGTGCTCCTCCCGTCCGCGGAGACCACCGAGCTGGAGAAGGCGATGACGCACCTCTTCGCCCGGTTCGGCGGCATGGGATTCGCCGAGCTGCGCGAGGTGGACCCGCGCGAGTTCCGCGACTTCGCCGCCCAGTTCGGCGATGTTGTGCGCTCGCTGCCGTTCCAGCTCCCGGAGAACTTCCTGCTCATCATCCGGGCGATGTCGCTCACGTCCGGGGTGTGCAGCGCGCTCGATCCGCAGTTCAACCTGTGGGACTCCGTCGAGCCGTATGCGGCGCAGCTTCTCCGCGATGAACGCGGCAACGTGGTGCAGGACATCGCGAAGCAGGCCGTCGAGCTCGCCGGAATCGCACTGCGCTTGCCGAAACGGGTGGATGCGCTCCTCGACCGCATCGACGACGGCACGGTCGAGGTCCGTTCCCCGCGCCTCGAGCAGCGGGTGGCCACGCTCGACCGCACCGCGAGACGGCTCGTCTCCGCTGTCCTGTTCGGCGCGCTGCTGATCGCGGGCGCTGTGCTCCACACCGGGGATGCGGTCTTCGGCACCGTCCTGATGGTCGTGTCGGTGCTGCCCCTGCTGCACGCACTGTTCTCCGGCTGGCGCCGTCGCTGAGCGCGAGCCGTCGTCGCTGAGCGAACCGCCGCGTCAGAGACTGTCCGGGTCCAGGTTCAACGACGTGGCTGCGTAGAGGAACTGATTGCCGCCGTCCCCTGGCAGGTCCGGGTTCAGCCACAGCAGATACTCTTCCGGGATCCCGAACCGCGCTGCCACGTCGGTCGGGTTGTCGCCCTGCGCAACCACGTAGCGCTTGGGCGCCCCGCTCGCCGTCGTCGTCGTGACCGACCCGTTCGCGCCCGGCCGAGCGCCGCCGTCGACCGGATGCACGTTCGACGGCCGCACCGGCACCGCCCAGTGGATGCTGTCGACAGCGAGCACCTTGTCCGGCCCGAGCTCCACCGGCACGCCGTCGGCGGATGGCGCCGACGAGTATGTGACGAGTGTGCCGAGGTATGAGGGCTGTCCGACGTCGCCGAGGAGCGTGGTCGATGTGGCCGCGGCGCCGTTCGTCGGGCCGCCGAGCGGATGGTCGCCGACACCGTGGAAGGTGAGCCCGTCGCCGACGGCCGGCGCAATTTCGAGCAGCGTTACCGAGATCGGCACTGGCACAGAGGAGGTGAAGCCGGAGTATTCGGCGGTGTAGGTGTTGTTGCCGTTCGCGATCATCCGGTAATGGAAGTGGATGCTCCCCTTGGGCGATGCGACGCTGCCCTCTGCGACGACCGTGCCCTGCGGCACCGGGGTCAGTGTCGCGGGCGGGACGGGCGCGGCGGACGGCGTCGCAGTGCCGATCGCACCAGCCGCCGTCGGCGGCGCTGTCGGCGTCGTTGTCGCTTTCGGTGCCGCGTGCTTCGTGTGCGACGGCGTGGCCGCCGGGCCGCCGCCGAAGAGTGCGCACCCGGCGAGCAGCGCCGGCACAGCGAGCACGACGCCCGTCACGGCAAGCGCTCGGCGCGCGATCCGCGCAGAACGCGCGATCCGCGCGCCCGTCCGTCTTTCGGCCGCGTCCGCGCAACCCGTCTTCCCCCTGTGAAACATGCTTCTCCCCGTACGACTCCGTCGAGCCTAGCCGGGAGGCGGGCGGAGGCGACAGAGCGTCGCGACCGCCCGCCGGCGTATCACGGGCGCAGCAGCACCTTGCCGACGCGTCCCGGCGCGTCGCTCGCCGCGACGGCGGCTGCGATCTCGTCCAGGCCGAACGTGCCGGCGACCGGGAGCGTCAGCGTGCCGTCGCTCACGCGGGCGATCAGCTCGCCGAACAGCGCTCCGCGCACGTCGGCGGCCATCTCCTTGCTGACGACGCTGCCCCAGAAGCCCTTCACCGTTGCCTGCTTGAAGATCACGTCTCCGGATGCGAGCTCGAGCGTCGGCGACGCCATCGCGCCGAACACCACGAGCGTTCCGTTCACTGCCAGCGTCGACAGGACATCCCCTGCGGACGAGCCGCCGACCGAGTCGATCCCGACGCGGATGGGCGCGCCACCGGTGATCGTGGCGAGTTCCTCGCGCCAGCCGACTCCGTCCGTCGCGATGACGCGCTCGATCCCTTGCGCGCGCAGCTCGTCGACACCGGCAGCGCGGCGCACCAGTCCGACCACGTTGATCCCGCGAGCGGCGCCGAGCTGAGCGACCATCCGCCCGACCGCACCGTTGGCCGCGTTCTGGATCAGCCAGTCGCCCTCCTTCAGATCGAGCGAGTGGAGAAGGCTCAGCGCGCTGAACGGCATGGCGACGAGCTGAGCGGCTGCCTCGTCCGGCAGCGCGTACGGCACGGGGATGAGCCCGGCCGCGTCCGCGACGAAGTACTCCGCCCACACGCCGAACGTCCCACCCGTGACGACGCGCTGACCGACCGTCAGCGCGTCCACGCCGTCGCCAAGCGCATCCACCACGCCGAGCGCCTCGGTGCCGGCCTGCGCAGGCAGCGTCGGCTTGAATCCGTATGTGCCGCGCACGGTCCACAGGTCGTGGTTGTGGATGGGGGAGAGCAGCATCCGCACCCGCACCTGGCCTGCGCCGGGCTGCGGCAGCGGTCGCTCCTCGACCGCGAGCACTGCTGCGGGGTCGCCGAACGAGGGGTGGACGAGTGCGCGCATCGACTCTGCGCTGTTGTCTGCGGTCATGGCTCAGTCCTCCGAGACGGTGATGGTGACGTCGATGTTGCCACGGGTCGCGTTCGAGTACGGGCACACCTGGTGAGCGGCATCTGCGAGGGCCTGCGCCTGCGTGGGCTCGATACCGGGAAGGACGACCTCCAGCAGCACGGCGAGCTGATATCCGCCTTCGCCGTTCGGGCCGATCTGCACGCGGCCTCCGACAGACGAGTCCTCCAGCTTCACCTTCTGACTGCGGGCGACGGCCTGCAGTGCGGAGTGGAAGCAGGCGGCGTATCCGGCAGCGAACAACTGCTCGGGGTTCGTGCCGGCTCCGGAGCCGCCCATGTCCTTCGGGACGGCGAGGTCCAGGGCGAACGAGCCGTCGCTTGTGGCGACCCGCCCGTCTCGTCCCGCTCCTGTCGAGAGTGCTTCTGCGGTGTAGAGGACGTTCATTCTTGCCTTTCTCGTGCTTTCAGTGCTGCTCGACCGGACGCTGCGCGCTCACGGCGTGCATCGTCTCGGTGAGGTGGTGGAGTGTTCCGATGAGGGCGGCGGCCGACTGTTCGTCCGGCAGGCCGGTGCCGGCGGCGATCCTGGCCGGGATGTGCGCCAGCTCGGGCCGCAGCTCGCGTCCGCGGTCTCCGATCGTGATGGTGACTACGCGTTCGTCCGGCAGTCGCCGCTCGCGCGAGACGAGCCCGGCCTGCTCCATCCGGCGCAGCAGCGGGGACAGCGTCCCGGAGTCGAGCTGCAGGTGGTCGCCGAGAGAGGAGACGGTCTGGTCGCCCTCGATCCACAGCGTCACGAGCACGAGGTACTGGGGGTATGTGATTCCCCACGGCTCGAGCAGCGTGCGGTAGGCCTGGGTCGTCGCGCGGGTGGCTGCGTAGAGCGAGAAGCACACCATCTCATCGGTCACGGGCATCTCACCATAGTTGCACGCAATTGAATTGTGCACAACGTTTTGGGTGGAATCGGCTCGCTAGGCTGTCGACCCGTGACCGAATCGCTCCCCGTCGTAGAGGCGTCCCTCCTCGCGAACGTCAGCACGCTGCTCGGCCCGCGCATCCGGCTGGACCCGCTCGGTCCGCAGCACCTCGACGCCGTCTGGCCAGGGCTCCAGGACCAGGAGACCATGCGGCTGACCGGCACGCGCGCCACCTTCGACGTGGATGCGGTCGCCCGCCATCTCGCGGCCGTTCCGTCCGCACCGGATCGGGCCGACTGGGCGATCGTCGACCTGGCATCGGGGGAGTACGTCGGCGAGATCGTCCTGAACGAGCTGGACGAAGCGGATGCGTCGATGAACTTCCGGATCGCGCTCGCCCCTGGGGCGCCGGGCCGCGGCTACGGAGCGGAGGCCACGACCGTCGTGCTCGACCACGCTTTCTCCGCACTCGGCCTGCATCGCGTCTTCCTCGACGTGTACTCCTTCAATCCGCGCGCCCAGCGGTCGTACGAGAAGGCCGGATTCGTCGTCGAGGGCCGTCAGCGTCACACCCTGTTCTGGGACGGCGAGTGGGTGGACTCGATTCTGATGTCCGTGCTGAGCTCGGATCCCCGCCCGACCTTCCTCGCCTGACGCCCGGGCGTGTCGCCCGAACTGGGGTACAAAATCGTGTCCTCCATTTGACCCACAGACGGTCCATTCTGGCTAGGCTCTGACCGAAACGCAGTCACGTCAACCCGAAGGACACGCTGTGAACCCGAACACCATTTCCTACAACCACGCCCACGACGAGGCCCGCCGCCAGCTCCGCCGTCACGAGCGCGACCTGCAGTGGGCGAAAGACCGCCGCCGCCAGCAGGAGCGCGAGCTCGCGGAGGCGAGGGCGCTGCTCGCCGCGAGCCCGGCGACGCTGGTCTGGGCGCCGCTGGCCATCGCCGCGTTCCTCCTCGTCGGCGACGCGGTCATGGTCTGGGGCGTGCTGAACTCCAGCCTCCTCGGAAACAGCGGCTTCATCGTCGCCTGGGCGGGAGTCGTCGTGGGCGCGGTGGTGCTCATCCAGCTCGCCGTGTCCCTCAACAAGCTGAATGGCCGCCGCCGCTCCGCTCAGCAGTTGGTCCAGCTCCGGGATGCGCGCCTGTCGCACACCCAGTTCCACATCGAGGAGAGTCTCGGCTCCTTCATCGACGGCCACCAGGTCGCCCGCGCCACACGCTGACCGCAGTCACCGGCCGTGCGGCATGAGCGCGCGGCCGCACTCCTAGCGCTCGCCCAGCTCGATCCCGGCGGCCATCGCAGCCTCGCGGTACGCGGCGGCCAACTGGGCGAGCGAGTAGTGCGCGTTGAGGCCGCTCGGACTCGGCACCACCCAGACAGCGGATGCGCCGAGCGTCCGGTCCTGCCGCCCTGGCGCCGCGCGCGGTTCCTCGAAGGCGATGCGGTACGCGGTCACTCCGAGCAGCGCGATCACGCGCGGACGGTACGTCTCCGCGGTCTGCTCCAGAGTGGTTCGCCCGGCGACGAGCTGCGCGTCTGTCAGCTCCGACGCCTTCGCCGTCGCGTAGTTCACGAGCGTCGTCAGCCCGACGCGACGGTGTGCGAGATCGGCGATGTCACGCGGATCGAACCCGGCCGACGAGTCGATGACGTGATCGGTGATCCCCGCCAGGTGCAGTGCCGGCCAGAACCGGTTCCCCCGATTGGCGAAGCTCGCCCCGATGGCGGCGCTGCGCAGGCCGGGATTGATGCCGCAGAAGAGCAGCTGCACCCCGTCGCTGATCACGTCCGGCAGGGATGCGCCCGTGTACGACAGCAGCTCGGCGCGGGTGAAGCTCACCGTGCGACACCCCGTCGCTCACGGATCAGCAGCGCGAGCACCGCTGCCTCGCTGATCTCGGGATCCTTCGTCGCGGTCAGCAGCGTGAGCGTGCCGCTCTCCGCGATCGACCGCAGCCGGTCGAGCTCTGCGGACCGCCGCGGTTCGGCGAGCTCTGCCGTGTACCGCGTCGCGAACGCGTCGAACCGATCCGGGATGTGGGCGTACCAGGTTCGCAGTTCGGTCGACGGAGCGATCTCCTTGCACCACTCATCGAGGTGGGCGCGCTCCGTGCTCAGCCCGCGCGGCCAGAGTCGGTCGACGAGAACGCGCGTGCCGTCCGAAGCGCCCGGCTCCTCGTAGACCCGGCGCACCCGGACATCCGGTGTCGTCGCATCCGGTGTTGTCGCATCCGGTGTCGTCGCCATCGGTCGCTCCTTCCGCGCGGCGCTCGTCGTGCGTCGTCACCAGCATCCTCGCATCCGGGGCTCACCGCTCTCACGCCGCATCCGCCACGGCGAACTCGGCGATGCAGATCGGAGGCTCCATCGGCCTTTCGGTGTTCACGGCGGTGTACGTCGCTGCCGTCGGCGGCGGCGAGCGGTCGTTGCCCGCCCTCACCGCCGGCTACTCCGCCGTGTTCGTCGGCGCAGCGATCGGGATGGTCGTGGCGGCCGCCGTCGCTGCCACCCGCATCGGGTCCAAGAGCAGGCACGCGCGCAGCGCACGCGAAGCGACGATCTCGCTGCACTGACGCGCGTCCTCCAACGGCCCGATCCGGCGCGAACCGCGTCGGATCAGGCCGTTTTCCACGCGCAGAACGGGCACGAGGTTCGCGACGCGCCCGGGATGCAACCTTGATTTGCGAGCATTCGCGGTAATGCGTAAAGTACTTACTTGTCACCCCAAAGGTGCGGGAGAGCGGAACTGCTCCCCGGCCTCAAGCGGGACCACATCCCCGGTTTTCTTCTCGATTATCCGAGGGTGGTTATCCTCCACTTGCTGAGTTGATTGTCATGCTCGGTCGTGTGATCGGTTGCCTTTCTCAGGCGGCCAGGTTGCGACCGGCTGATTTGACAAGGAAGCTTCGAGTGGTAGGGTTGACAGGTTGCCCCATTTTGACCGTGTGATGCGGGATGGTGGGAGCGTCCGATCCTTGAGAAC